>JAHRWA010000077.1 GCA_019090455.1 Pseudomonadales bacterium
GAGTCAGAACTGCATTCTTACTGGTGCCTACAAATGATTTGATTTTCAGGTTCTGCTTGATCCATTTAAAAAATAATTCCACCTGCCATCTCGCTTTATAAATGTCGGTAATCGTCTTTGCGCAAAGCATTAATTGGTTGGTGAGAAATAACTAATGTTTTCCTGTTTTTTCGTCGTGGTATCCCATACGACGAAGCTGAATCGGACATTTTTTTGCTGTTTGTAAGCCAGTGAATTCGATGAGTTGATCTGATGTAATTCCCTTGGACTTCATAATATCTCGATGTTCAATGATCCGATATTTAGCATTACTCTTTAGACGTGTTACGAAGAAAAAACCCTTGTCTGGTAGCGTATTATACCATTCAAAGTTGTTATAGGCCTTCTCTACAACAACGATACTTCCTTTTGGAAAGTTCATTTCCCTACCGGCGGTAATGCTATGGGTTTTACCATCAGTCACCGTTACAAACTCTGGTAAGTAACCGGCATGATTCAATCCAACATGAAGTTTAATAGCGCCTTTTCTCGAGCGAAACTCAGGCCTTCTTTTTTCATCTCTTAACGGGGCAGCAGTGAAAAGGTTTCTTAAAAGATGAGGCTTTTTTATGTCGTTATAGAGCTACTCCTGTACGTATAACTCATTGGGGAAAAAAACAGATTAGAGGCGATACCAAGTTGCACGCCCTTTCCCATGCCGTTGAAGCCGCCCAGCATTCACCAATTCTCGCAATCTAACTTTAATCGTATTCTGATTTGCTCCACTCAGTTCAACGATGTCCGCAATAGTTAGTCGGTCATGTTTGTTAAATAATTTCAGTATCTGAACAGATAGGGTGGGCAGATCAGAATCGCTATTTGTGGGTGGCTGCTCTTTATCTAGCTTCTCTTTATCTAGTTGAATAGAAAGATTGGTTTTTTGTTTTTTCAAACAGTGCAGGAAAAAAACAAGCCAGGGTTGCCAGTCCGTCACTTCGGTTTTTAGGGTTGTTTGCGTGCGTCTTAAGGCTTTGTAATACAGGTCTTTGTTTTCTTCAATTATGCTCTCAAGTGACGCATAAGGCACATAGTCATAACCAGCACGTAGTAGCATGAGTGTTATCAAAATACGAGACAGCCTTCCGTTACCATCCTGAAAGGGGTGAATAGCGAGAAAGATGACATTAAACACGGCGATAATTAGCAAAGGGTGCATTGATGCTTCAGCAATGGCTTTGCTTGTCCAACGAATGAGTTCTTCCATTTCCTTTGGCGTATCAAAGGGTGTGGCGGTTTCGAAAACAATGCCGATTTCTACGCCCTGTTCATCCATGGCGACAACCTGATTGGAAAGTGTTTTGTAAGCCCCTCGATGGCGATCGTCTTTAGTGCTGTGTCGTAATAAAACTTGATGTAATTGTCGGATATGGTTTTCAGTGATGTGTAAATCTTCATAGGCTTGGAATACTAAATCCATGGCTTCAGCATACCCAGCCACTTCTTGCTCATCGCGGGTTTTAAAAGCAGTGGATGTCAGCTTGGATAGCAGCGTTTCTATTTGAACATCTGTTAGCTTTGCGCCTTCAATTCGCGTGGATGAGCCAATGCTTTTTATCGTCGCGACTTTGCGTAGCTGATGAAGTCGCTCGGGGGACATTGTCTTAAGAAATTCCCACTTGCCTTTGAACTCATCCAGCTCTGCTATTAGCTGTAGTAGTTCCTGAGTAATAGCTATTTTAGGTTCTTTCATTTCAGTCTCTAGCGGCTTCGCCTATAAAGTCTTGTCATCCGGAATAGATACCTAATTATATCTGTAAATACCCGATTATACCCGAAAATATCCGATTTCGTTGGCTTCCCCTCAAATCCCTCGGTTAGCTTAATTTCAAAGGCACCCATAAGAAATACAATATTATTAGGCTGATTTACCAGGCTTTTATATGACAGATGCTCCTAACTTTTCCTTATACTGACGCCCAAAACAATCCATAATTATCTGGACTGACAAACCGACCTTATGACGAGAGCGACCTTATGGCTATGCAGACCCTATGACTAAAAAGACCTTAAGTTTAAAAGTAAAAAGGAAGCAGGCTAAGCCATTAGAAAACGCGGCTACCCTGAAACAGGACGATGACGAGTCTAGCGGCGATCCGAAAAAGCGTTTCTTCAATGGTATCGCCATCAATCCTTCTCCCTGTATTCGACTAGAAATGGGTTCTCAACAGCTGACCACGCGCGCAATAGATTTGGTGTCCCCCATTGGTATGGGGCAACGAGGTTTAATTGTGGCACCACCGGGCTCAGGAAAAACGACTTTTCTAAAACATATCTGCCAAGCGGTGGGGAAGGCATATCCTGAGATCAAGCTGTATGCTTTGCTCATCGATGAGCGGCCAGAAGAGGTGACGGATTTTAAACGTAGCGTGCCCGCAGAAGTGCATTCCTCCTCCTCGGACGAAAGTTATGAGCAACACATTCGCGTGGCGAATAACCTATTGGACACCGCTTGCCGGGAAGCGGGCGAGGGCCGCAATGTGATGATCGTGATTGATTCTCTTACTAGACTCTCCCGTGTCCATAATGCAGAGCGAAAAAGTAGCGGTCGTACCCTTTCCGGTGGCGTCGACGCCAGAGCGATGGAGATACCGCGAAAATTGTTCGGCGCAGCGAGAAATATTGAGAATGGAGGTTCCCTTACGATTCTCGCGACCATATTAATTGATACCGGAAGTCGAATGGATCAGGTGATTTTTGAGGAGTTTAAGGGCACAGGTAATATGGAATTAGTCTTATCAAGGGAGATTGCGAATCAACGAATTTTTCCCGCGCTGGATATTGCGAAAAGTAGTACTCGGCATGAAGAGCTTCTGCTACGTTCTCAGGATATCGAAAAGGTAAGAGTGTTACGTAGGGCGCTTTCCAATCTCAATCCCGCTGACGCGGTAAAGAAACTCGTGGAGTTACTTGAGGAATACCCGTCAAATGAAGAATTGTTGAATAGCTTGGGTGATCGAAAATAGAATTCGATTTTGTATAAGCCATTTATTTTTTATTAAAACCCAGATTAAGAATCAGGTTCGGTCACAAACCCGAGTTTGGTAATTCCCGCCCGCTGCGCTGCGGCCATTACTTTAACCACGTGTTCGTATTCAACCCTACGGTCCCCCCGGAGGTGAATTTCTGGTTGTGGTTGCTGCTGGGCCGCCGTTTGCAACGCTTGATTGAGGGCATCTTCCAAGAGGGGTTTCCCGTTCCAATGGCTTACCCCATTGGCGGTTACCGATAGCGTCACGCTTTCAGGTTTTGCTTGATGAGGACTGCTGTCTGCGGTCGGTAGGTCAATTTGTATCGTGTGCGTTAACAACGGCATAGCGATAATAAAGATAATCAGTAGCACTAACATCACATCCACCATCGGTGTCATGTTAATTTCGCTCATTTCCTCGTCGTTTACACTATTGTCTAAACCATTGCCGAATGCCATGTTAGGAAACCTCCAGTTCGGGTCGCAATTGACTCACCGTTGTTTTGCTCGTGTCCTGTCTTTTAATCAGGGGGGCACCGGTAAGGAAATAGGCATGTAGCTCGTAGGCAAAACGATTCAGTTTACCCAGTATGCTTTTATTTTTACGCACCAAAGCGTTGTAACCCAATACGGCAGGAATGGCGACGGCCAAACCGAACGCAGTCATGATTAATGCTTCTCCCACAGGCCCCGCGACTTTATCGATACTAGCCTGACCTGATACTCCGATGTTCACCAGTGCATGATAGATACCCCAGACTGTCCCGAGTAAGCCAACAAAAGGCGCCGTTGATCCCACTGATGCTAACACTGACAAACTTCGTTGCATCCGCTCGGCACATTCGTCCATGCCCCCCCGAAGACTAGTGTTCAACCAGTCGGCTACGGGCAGTGTGCTTTGCAAGTTGTGTTCTAGGGTTTGGCGAGTTTGGTAATGCACCATCGCTGAATGGCATTCTTTTGCAAGATAATAATACGGGTTGTTCGGATCGTTGGCACCCAGCTCTTCTACGCCGGCAGAAAAATTTCTCGCAGTCCAAAAGTTTTCGAGTTTGTGTCTACGCTGATGTAAACGCCAGATTCGCCAGGAATGAATCACAATGACGCTCCATGAGGCAATAGACATTATCAAGAGGGCCAGGGTGATGGCCACAATCATTGGATCGCTTTGTTGCCACAAGGCTTCGATTCCATAGGGGTTTACTTGCATCTTTGGGCTCCTTATTTGCGTAACGCAAATACGATGGGTTGTTCATACCAAAATTCAATGGTGCGATTTCCTTGCTTGGCGGGTAGATAACGCCAGCGTTTCACCGCTTTCACGGCAGCTTTGTCGAGACGCGAATGGCCGCTCGATACTTTGACGTCGACTTCGGCAACCGTGCCGTCGGGACGAATTAACAGTGTCAGGATAACAGTGCCTTCCTGACGTAGGCGTTGTGATGTTCTTGGATAGACTGGAGCTGGGTTTTTTGAACGACTCGCATCCAGTCTCGGTGCGGATACAGGATATTTTGGTCCACCAATCGGCTGATCGGTGGAGGATTGCGATAGCTCATCAGTGATGGGTTCCGGCTGGGTGATTGCCTTTTCTGAAGTTTGGCGTATAGGCACTGGTGGAGGCAACACGGCTTTGGGCTTTAACTTTAGTTTCGAGCTTGGTTTCGGCTTTGGTATTGGTTTAGGTATTGGTTTTAGTATTGGTTTAGGTATTGGTTTCAGTTTCGGGATGGGTTTTGATTTTTGTTTTAGTTTAGGCTTCGCTTTCGGGACAGGTGAAATGGGTGTCGGATCGGCTTTAATCAGCGTACCGGAAATAGTGGGCAGTGCGGTGATTATTTCGTTGTCCGATGATGAACGATAAAAGAGGATCAGTAACACAGCGATGTGTAAACCAAGCACCAACAGGACTGCGTTGAATACGGGATTGAAGCAAGAAGGAATGAAAGTCGATAGAGAAGGAATGACAGCCCTACGCGAATTGCTAAGGGCAGCAGAATCTATTAGCAAGGTCTGTTCCTGTATAGGCGCGGGGTTTGCCATTTCTAGTGTTCGGCTTGTCACAGATCGTAAGAGGCTGTCAGATAAAAGGTTCGCCCAGGCCAAGGATGGTGGACATAGGCAACCTCATTGGTCAGGTTGTCCACGCCAAGTCCAATGCTAGAATTTTTATCCAGCTTGTAGGAGGTCTTTAGACCGAATCGGGTATAATTGTCCTGCGAACCAATTACGTTGTCCTCTTCGTCTTTATTATCCAGCCTCCCAAAGCTATCACTCGCGTATTGAATGCTGCCGCCCACATCCCAGGTGTTGGATATATGATAAGTCGCTAACAAATTGCTGCGCCACTCAGGCATGCGTGGAAAGTGGTTCCCTTCAAGGCTGGTGTCTGCATCATTCTTGATAATTTCAGAATCGGTGTACGTCACGTTGTAGCGAATATCGAGCGCATCAATAAATACATTTTCCGCATTCACAATAAATTCGATGCCAGTGGTTTGTACTTCATCTACCGGGATAAAGGTACGCAGTGAGACACCACCATCCAGTAACGTAGTTTGAGATTCGATGACGTTATCGATGTTCTCACGATATAAGTTCACCCGAACATAACCCTGATCCAGGCCTCGCTCGATCATGACGTTGTGGTGCAATCCTTCTTCAGGGTCGAGATCGGGATTGGCTAGATTCTTGGAAGCGAAGGCTTCAAACTGGCTGTAAAGCTCCTCCACAATGGGGAAACGATAAGCTTTCGCCAAGGAGTAACGCACGATCCATTCGTCAGCAGGTTTAAGCCCGAGTGAGAATTTAGGCGAGAAGTGATTCTCAGATCGAGAAGGGGTGTTAACTAAATCCAGCTCCGGTGTACCGGCATCATCATCAACATAATAGCCATTTTTGCTTTTCCATGATTCGTATCGTAAGCCCACCGAGCTATCCCAGCGTTCATCGATTTCCCAGATAAACTGAGCAAAGGCCGCTGTTAAGCTAGACTCACCTCCGCTACTGTCAGAGAGCGTGTCTTTGCTACCCGTTGCATAATTCGTAGAATCAAAGACATCAATGTTAAGTTCATAGGCTTCATGTCGTGCACCTGTCACGAGGCTTAAATTCTCGACTCCGAGTTCATCCACGATCCATTTCACTTCCGCCGTTTTCCAACCCGTATTGCCGTAGTCCTCCACTGAACCCGCTCCGGTAAACGCGGGATCATTAGGATTAAAAGCGGAGGAGCGGGATTCGTCTTTCAGCACATCGAAAGAGCTGAGGTTGATTTCCATTTGAGTCGTCTCGCTTAAATCTCCCTTTAATCGTAAGCCTACATTTAAGCTATCTCGGTACATTTCTCTGCCATTGGTACTGCTGGCTTTTAGGGAATAGGATTGCCCGTTTTGGGTGACATCACCGCTCCAAAGACTGTTGCCACTGGCATCACGTATGTAGGAGTTACCGACGTTCTCTGAGTGACGATCTTCATAGGCAATATTGAGCAACCCAAACCAATTGCCAAAGTCATAACCTAGCTTCACTTTATAATTGTCGGTATTGGTATCTACGACACCGCTATCACCGTAAAACATTTTCTCAACGCCTCTAGAATCATTGCCTATGATGCCGCCTGTAGCGGCTACTCCCGAGGGTGTACTATTGATAGCATTAAAGCGGAATGACTGCGGCTGCGCTTCGTTGTCCAAGTGGTTGTAGGAGAGGTAAATACTTAAGTCACCCATTTTATCGCCATATGACATAAAGCCTTTGTAGCCATTCACATCATCATCGAAACCATAATCGTCAAACGCTTGGGAGAACATCATGCCATCAAAATGAAATTCGCGTTGCTGTGGAATATTCGTTTCTATTAGCACGACACCGCCCATGGAATTACCACTGTATTCTGCTGAAAAAGGGCCGTATACAACGTCGACCTGAGCAATCTCGCTGGAGGACACCATGGTCCAGCGTGGCGCTCCTGCCCAACGAGATTCTAATAAATAATGCAGTGGTACCCCATCGGCAAAAACCATTGAACGAGAGGTCTGGAACATGTTTGAACCGCGCATCCCTAAAGTCCCATTGGAGTCCCCGATAAAACGCCGCCGAATAACGATGCTGGGTTCATACTTTACCGAGTCTTCCGTCGTGGCCATATTAATGCTAGCCAAGTCCTCTTGAGTCAGCGTACTAACCGGGCTGGTATAGCCCGCTTGTTCACTCTTCTTCTGCTCACCCCAAACCATAACGGCATCTAAAGTCGTTTCAGTCTCTACAGCGTTAGCGATATTAATATTTGCGGATGCGAATAAAGCGAGTGATATAGCGGCGGCTAGGGGCCGTTGTCTTGGTGTAATCCGTTTGCAGCTACTAATTTTTTTAACGTTCGTTAATAACAAACTATTCTTCCTCTGTTGGTTTTGAGTTATAGGTTTGGCACCGTGGTCATTTGATGGGGGCATCATAAAAGGAAATTATTAGGGCGAATAGTGACTGATTGACGCGCGACAATTTGTCCTGAGTCAATCCGTCGCAATAGATTCGGTGGTGCCGATAGAAAGAGGATATAGGTAAAAACATGATCGATTCTAAATAAAAGATATGCCAGACACTGTCTGGCATATCTCTAGATGATGCGAGAGTTGGGAAAGAATCGATAAATAACGGTCTAGATTGTTCAAGCGAGATTGACGTAGGCAAAAAATCATACACAATAACATCACTAAAGAGTTAGCTAATATTAATAGGCTTCAATACACGTAAAGAGCAGGAACCCCAGCCGAATGGCCATAAAAAAAACCGAACTCTACTCCTCCCTCTGGACAAGCTGCGACGAGATACGCGGCGGCATGGACGTCGAAATCAAAGCCCTACAACAACGCTTCAACAAAACCCAACAAATCAAACAAGGTATGATGCAGGAATTACTCACCGGTAAAACTCGTTTATTGAATTCCAATGGAGCCCGATAATGAATACGGATTTGAAGTTGCCAAACAATCAATTCACCCAAGCCCGTTTTTGGAAGTGTGCGTTACAGGTAAATCCGGCAGCCTATATAAATTATCAAGGTCAATCTCAGCCATTATCGGAAACACAGTACAACCAAGCCCTTTTGACTGCTTGTATCGAATCGAACATTTCGGTGATCGGATTAGCGGATCATGGCAACGTGGATGCAGTGGAGGCTATTCGTCAGTTGTTCTCAAGTAGTGGCATTGTGGTCTTTCCAGGATTTGAAATTTCTTCTAGTGAAAAAATTCATTTTGTCTGTTTGTTCTCTGAAGAAACAAGTACTCAGCTGCTAGAGCGCTACTTAGGGAACCTTGACCTGCTTGACCCTGAAAATGGAGTGCGTCCTTCTCGCTTGAGCGCTATACAATTGATAGAAAAAGTGGAGCAGTTAGGGGGCTTTATATACGCGGCTCACAGCACTAACGATAGTGGTTTGCTCAAAGCAAAAATGAATCATGTATGGCAGCACCCTCAACTTAAAGTCTCTCAAATACCCGGTGCAATAGAGGACTTGAAAAGTGTTGAAAATGACTTTTATCGCAAAGTATTCCTGAATAAGGATAATGCTTATAAAAGAGAACGGCCAATGGCTGCGATTAATGCAAAGGATGTAGAAGCACCAGAGACGATTAAGAAAAAGTCGGCTTCTTGTTTGATAAAAATGACGAAGCCGAGTTTTTCAGCCTTTAAACAAGCCTTTTTAGATCCCGAATCAAGAGTTAGACTCAATAGTGATGTGCCAGAAAACTATGCGTCCTCGATTGAGTCGATACGTTTTGTTAGCGGTTATTTAGATGGTGTCAGCATTAATTTATCGGATCACTTAAACGCAATAATCGGCGGCCGGGGTACCGGTAAGTCTACCTTGTTGGAATGTATTCGTTTCGCCATGGGCATCAGACCGCAAGGCAAACAAGCACAAAAACAACACGATGAAATTATTAAAGAGAATGTGGGTAAAGAGAAAGGCTTGGTTGAACTGATTGTTCGCTCTAGCACCATGAACGGGCGGCGCTTTACCGTTTTAAGGCGTTATGGTGAGCAGACCGTTGTGAAAAACGATCAGGGTGAGCTGTCACCGCATACAGCACAAGATTTATTGCCAAAACTGGAGATGTTTGGCCAAAATGAAATCTATGAAATGACACAAAACGTCGAGGGGAAGCGCTATCTTTTAAGTCGATTTCTTGAGGGTGATCATAACGAATATGAAACTGTTATCCAGGAAATTCTCGGAAAACTTAATGGCAATCGAACTGATATTCTTCGAGCTTACGGCCATAAAAACGATATCGAGTCAGAGGTCGAGGCGTTGCCCAAACTACAGGATCAAGTCAATCAATTCCAATCGCTAGGTATTGAAGAAAAACTGAAGGTGGTACCGAAGTTAGAGAAAGAGAAGCATCTCGTAACGCGTGTGGCAGACGAAGTATCCCAGTTGAAAATTGCCTTGGAAACCGTAGCCGATAGCTTGCCTGACACGGCCTTTTTGAGTGAGGCCGCCATCGGTGACTTACCTCATGTAGAATTGTTACGCAAACAACGATCACTGCTTGAGAAGTTGAAGGCTGATGGAGATGTTTTCCTAAAGCAGTTTGAAAAAGCAATCGTTCTCGCGGAGCAGGCTAATCAAATGGTTTGTGATCCTCTGCTAGAAGGTATCAAAACCGAAGAGCTGACGTTGGAAAAGGCATTTAAAAATATACCGGCAAGCCAGGGTAGGTCTGGTCGTGAAATAGGTATGGAGTACCAAAAGCTACTTCAGAAAATAGAGAGAATTAAACCTAAGCAAATCACCTTAAAACAGCGTCAAGATTTGATCGTTGAGCTTGAGGTAAAACGTAAGTTACTTTTGACTAATTTGAGTGAAGCTAAAGCAAATCGTTCAGCTCAATTACAGCAAGCGGTAAAACATCTGAATAAAAAATTGGCAGGTAAATTAAGGTTAACTATAGATGTGGAAGGTAATAGAGAACCATTAGTTCAATTTTTATTAGATAGCAGGCTCGACGGTGTTGGAGAGAAACGGCTTGCTTGGGTGCGTGATGAAGACTTCTCACCTGCGAATTTAAGCTTAACAATACGACAAGGGGTTGATGCTTTAAGTAGTCAATTTTGGGATGCTGGTATTGCGCGAACAGTAATAAATTCTTTGATAAAACTTCCGTTTGAGCGACTACTGACGCTGGAAGAAATTGAGTTGCCTGACACCATTAAAATGGAGCTAAATGTTGCTCACGATGATGAAGTAGAAAATTATCGTGAACTTGAGCGTCTTTCCACAGGGCAACAATGTACGGCTATCCTTCATCTATTATTATTGGATAATCAAGATCCGCTGATCTTAGATCAGCCAGAGGATAATCTCGATAACGCGTTTATCGCTGATCGTATTGTCGCAGAACTGCGTACGGCAAAAGTGGCTCGCCAATTTTTATTTGCCACTCATAATGCTAATATCCCCGTTTTTGGGGATGCTGAATGGATAGGGGTTTTTAATGTTGTTGATGGTAAGGGGGAGCTTCCTGATAATCAGCAAGGGGCTATAGACCAGCCGGAAATACAAAAACTAGCAGCCGATATATTAGAAGGTGGCAAGAGTGCATTCAACCAACGCCGAGAAAAATACGGATTTGAATAAGGGTAACCTATGCTGAAGTCAGAATTGTTAGAGATTATCGCCAATGGTGAAACCTCAGGCGTTGAATTCAAACGAGATGATGTTCGTCCTGAGCAATTGGCCAAAGAAGTGGTGGCGATGGCCAACTTAAAGGGAGGTATGCTTCTTTTAGGTGTAGAAGATGACGGGACTATTAGTGGCGTAAAGAAAGATAAACTTGAAGAATGGGTAATGGACGGCGTGTTTGGAGCCAAAGTTCATCCAATGATGTTGCCATTTTATGAAGAAGTGAAAATTGAAGCTGATTGTCGTGTTGCGGTGATTTCTTTTACGCAAGGCACAAGTAAACCCTATGTCGTAAGAGATAAAGGTAGGGAAGATGTCTATGTTCGCGTTGGCACTACATCACGATTGGCCAGTAGAGAGCAGCAGGCTCGACTGTTTGAGAGCGGTGGTATTTTACACTCAGAAGTACTGCCCGTTGCAGGGACATCTTTTGTGTCATTGAGTCAAGAGAGATTAAGTGACTATCTCAGTCATATTATTAATGATCCAGATGTACCGGCAAATGAAACTGAATGGATACAACGTCTAATAGGCTTGAGCTATATGGCAGAGGGGGTTGCTGATAAACCCGTCTGTACGATAGCGGGCCTAGTTTTATTCGGCCACTCACCGAGAAAGTCTCTTCATCAAGCGGGTATCAGACTTATGGTCTTTGATAGTGTCGATAAACAATACGAGGCCTTATTGGATGAAATACTAGATAGCCCTATGGTTGGTTTGTGGCGTACTGATGAAGAAGGGCAACGTCAATTGGCTGACAGCGATGTTGGAATCATTGAACGCTTTATAGATAAAGTAACTCCATTTATTAGTGACGAATCTGACGAAGTGGATGAGGGTTTTCGACGTGAAAAACAGTGGCATTACCCACGAGATGCGGTGCGAGAACTTATCATCAATGCATTGGTTCATCGAGACTGGACACAATCAATTGATATCGAAATATGTGTGTATTCTAATCGAATGGAAGTCGTTAGTCCGGGTACATTACATAACTCAATGACCATAGAAAAAATGTTAGCTGGTCAACGTTCACCAAGAAACCCTTTAATCGTTGAGCTGTTGCGGGATTATGGTTATGTAGATGCCAGGGGTATGGGTGTAAGAACGAAAATTATACCGTTAATGAAAACTTTCAACCAATCTGAGCCAGAGTTTGAACTCACCGATGATTATTTAAAAACAACTCTGTATAAAAAAATATAATATTTAGTGATTCAATATACTCGTAGCGTTTGAGATATAGGTGTTAGAAGCCCCCGTTGGATAATCAACTTCCCCACCAAACAGCATTGGCGTGCCAAATCTAAAATGGAGTGCAGCCTGTTGGAGATTCAAAAGCTAGCTTGGTTTTTAGATCGTGTCATTAAGGCGCAAGGTTTAGAGGACGTCCTTAAACTCAATTTCATAGCCAACGATTACGGCCCCTATGACAATAACTTAGACCACCTTCTGAATGCGTTGGACGGTAGTTATTTGAAAGCCGATAAGCGGGTGCCTGATAGCAACCCGCTGGACGTCATTTGGTTTAATGATGCGAAGAAGGAGTTTCTGAATACCTACCTCAACACCGAAGGACAACGTTACTTATCCGCGCTTGAAAAAGCGGAAATTAAAACTGTTTGATGACCGCAGTATTCATATTGCATTGGATCGCTTGCAGAGCATGGCGGTGTAAAAGGGCGCGATAACAGAGTCTAAGGCAGTGGTTAATTGTGGCAAACGGGAGCGTTTCGCGACAAAATTGCGGCGTTCGGTTTTACGGCTGTCTGGTACGGTATTGTTTGCTTGGTTTGCGTAGGGGAGGAGCAGGTTTTTGTAGGGGCTAATGATGTAGTTAATCACATAACGCATTGATTTTATTGGTGCCCCGGGCAGGTGTCGAACTGAAGACCTAACTAACTGTATTTAAAGATAATAAAATAGGATGAATTTCGTAGATACCCCCATAGATACCCCCTATTTAATTTGCTGTAAAAGTGTACTGATGAGCTTTGTGTGCCTCGTTTACGCTCGAGTTAGATAATGAATTTATCAAACGGGTTTTTACCGACATCTCTACCGCCACCGATTAACCTACCCCTTGAAGCAGGATCAAGCCCAAGCATGCCGCCAAAGGTGGACATCTGCCTTAAGGATTCATTAGCCACGGTACAGGCTGGATTCTTAATTGCGCCGCCGGCGGCTGTTGCAATTGTTAGGCCAACTCTTGATATCTCGGCTTCCGCTTCACGCCATGTGGCATAAGAACTACAGAACGCTTCCAAGTTGTGTAAGTCAGTAACCGCCAATACCTTTTTCTTACAAAGGTGAGGGCAAACTGTATTCCATATATCAATGGCCAAAGGTCTGAGCCATTGAGGGGCTTCAACATCTGTGACTAAATCAAATTCAATGGCATCCGAATTATAGTGCTTGCTACCTGATAGCTTCTTTTGCTGGTTAGGTTTTGGCTTTCTTCCACCGCCCGATCTTCTCTGTGTCATGTATAAATTTTAACCTCTCTCAGTTTCTTATTTTGACCACGTAAAAATCTAATTACAGGGGCGGTCTTCCATTATGACATCATAGAGATTTAACCCCCCCCCTACCCCTTATCGTACTTGTGACAGGGTGATACTACTTACTCTATCTCATCCTTCAGCTTTATTAAGTCTGAGCGGTTACAGTCGAACATGCTTGCCCAGTCATCAACTAAGCACCTACCAATCCTAGCAAGGCCGGCAACCTGTGAAGGATCGTCTTTGCTTTTACTGATGGCATTAAACAAAGTACCTAAGTCTTGGACACAGTCGCTACCCAGAGCAGCAACATCAATCGAGGTACGACATAGCTCTGCTAGTTTGTTTGTTGGTACCGTCTTAGTGGGCTGACTCATATCAATTCCCCCTCTTTGTCAGAGATTTCTATAAGCTTTGTTTGTAGGGTCTCGTTGGTGGTGTCGATGTACTCGCGCCATTTGTTGGCTAAAGCCATACCAACACCAGCTAATCGAAAAGATAAGGTGCCTTTGTTACTGGCATCACGGATAGCAATTAGTAATGCGCCTAGATCATCAATAGCATTAGAACTAAAGCAGGTGAGGTCTATTAAGTCGTTAACGGCTTCATTGGTTTTTTTTGGTACTGCCTTAGTGGACAGGCTCATTTCAACTCCCCCTCTTTACGAGAAAGTTCGCTAACCTTTCGCTGTAGGTTCTCTTTGCTGGTGTAGGCATGCTCACACCAATCATTGGATAGGGATATACCAATACCAGCCAACTGAAAAGGTATAGAGTTTTTGTCACTGGCATCACGAATAGCCGTGAACAATGCGTCTAGATCATCGATGGATGTAGCGCTAAAACTTGCGAGGTCGAGTGATTCATTAATAATATTGTTTGTTTTGGATGGTGCTTGAGTGTGATTTTGCATACTGAAGTGAATCCTGTAGTAAGTGATTTCTATCACCACCACTGATGCCAATCAGATAGGTGGCGAGCTGTGTAGAGTTGGCATTACCGTCTACAGGAAACGGCGCGCTCGAAAGCGCCCCCACACAGCCCGCCATAACGCGGACACAAAAAAACGCCAGACGAGGCGCTTGTTGCGCCTGTAGATTTCCGGATGCCAATCCGAGTTGCAGATTTTGCTACAACGGCCAAAGAATATAACGCTACTCTTTTTCATGTCAATGATATTACTTTGCCGTTTACCTCGCGCACTCACCACCAATGAAGCCTAGGGTGGTCTAGGAAGCTGTATAATTCAGGCTCCGTCATGTAAATTCATAACAATATTTTTATCAGATCGACGCTAATAAATGAAAAGGTTCGAAGATATGAAAACCAAGTTCGATATATATGAAAGCCCTTTTTCTGAGGAAACAAGGAACATCAGAAGAAACTCACTGCTTGCTTGTGGGTTGTGTTTGTTTATTGGCTTGACTGAAAACTTACCAAGTAAATTTGGATTGCTTGGTCTTAGTTTTGACGTAAGGCAACAGTACGTTATTGGCTGGTTTATTCTTTCTGTAGCTCTGTATCATTTCCTTCATTTTCTCGCTAGCGGAGGCATTGAATTTGTGAACTGGATAAAACCACGCTTCATCGATTTAGTTATGACGAAAAAAGCCAATGAGACCGGCTTATTTGACGACGATAGTTCAGGTGACTTTTACGAGGGAGGAAATGAACTAGACCCCTCTAAAATTGCTTCAGAAATCAAACAGGCTTCACTGGTGAAAGTCGAACACCGTTTGAGGTATTTGTATAAAATAATCTTTCTCAAGTTAGTCATTGAGGTTTTGGTTCCCGTTGTCGTCGCTATTTGGGGTTTGACTGCGTTAGCATTATTTTTGGCCTGCCGATGAAGCGCCCCTCCGCCGTCCCTATTATGCCATGTTTGGTATCGCTGGAAGGCGAGATTTTGAGATGTTAGAGTTCACTTTCTTTACGGTATAGCAACTGGCTCTACAAATGAGGAAAAAAGTATTATGAAAAAAACACCTTCAATAGATTGGCATGACCTTTCAGAAGAAGAGCAGGAAATCGCCGATAGTGAATGTAACGATGGAGAACATGGTCGACTCACTCAAGAAAAGGGATCCGGTGGTGGTACAGGGGATTATATGTGTACGGAATGCGGAATTTTAAAATCTGGCCAACAATGGGAGAGTGAAGGGCTTCGGTGATCAATTAGTTTGATGTATGGGTTCGGTCGGGGAAGCCGCTAAGCCCTATAACTCTTATAAAATTAGTTGAGAAATGATGGATATATCTAAAAAGGACAAAATTAAAACTCGAAGGCTATTGTTCGCAGCGATCGCTTCAATATGTGGATCTGTAGCATTATACGCGGCTATTATTATTTGCTTGTCTTGGCCAATTAGCGAGTTTTCAATCACTAAATCTGGAGCTTTTGGTGATAGTTTTGGTTTGTTGACATCTCTATTTTCAGGTTTAGCTTTCTCAATCTTGATCATCACCGTCACTCTTCAAAGGGAGGAGTTAGCATTGCAACGTCAAGAGCTGATGTTAACAAGAGAGGTATTGGATGATCAAAAAGAAGAAATAAAGAAGCAAGGCCGTATTTTCGAAGCGCAAACTTTTAATAATCTTTTTTTTAGCATGAATTCATCGCGTATTGAGAGCATGAAGGGCTTAGAAATACCTCGCTCACAGATTTCTTGGGGGGCGGCTCCTGGCTATGTTTATGAGAATATTTTAAGGAATAGGTTCTACGCCCAGTTTCAGCAGCGTATAAAGCTTACTAGCGGGAAACGCAGAGATTTAATATTAGAAGAAGAGCTAGTTAGTAGGCTAAAAAATGAGTTTACGTCCAATAGCGTCTGTATGTCTTTATCAAATATAATGGCTATGTTTTATTCTCAAATTCTTCATGTTGAATTATCTTTCCCCAAAAATGAAGAAATATCTGGAGTATGGGAGGGAGAGGTATATATCGATATATTACGCCAACAGTTTGATCTAAACCTAAAAAGAATAGCAATATATATGCTCGCGTCAGGTGTTAATAAACAAATCAAGCAGAAGTTCTTAGATTATGGCTTTATTGATGTCGCGGATACATCTGTATTTAGTACTGATGCTGGAATATTGGATTTTATATAAATCGGGTTTTTCTCGCCCGTAAAATCAACAAAGCGGACTTTCTGCGACATATGTAAATTTAGCTCTATTGGAATCCATCAAGAGATACATTAGCCGCCCTACGTCCGGTGCTTTGCTTACTGATCTCTCTCTCATCCTTGGCCATAGCGTCACACCACACTTCAGCGTACTTGATCAAAGCAGTCTTTTTCTCGCTGGGTATCATCCTAGCCAAGTGGTTTTTAATATATATCCTGTCTTCCGGAAGGAGCTCAAGCCCTCGATCAATCAGAATTTGAAGGTCATCAACCGGGTTAATGGGTAGGGGTTTCTTTTCTGTAACCTTTGCCCACGTCCTAAGCTCTTGGTATAAATCCTTTCGGTGACTCATCCACCAATAGAGATACCGTATCACGTCATCAGGCTTAGAAGCGCCTATGTAAATGTCGGCCAAACCATCAGAGCAAAAGGGCTGCTTCCACCGTTTAAACCCCTCCCAGATCATAGGTTCTGTTATCGGTGTGTCCTTCAGAAAACCAAAATCTAAAGGTTTACCCCTGTGCAACCTGTGCAATTCGTGCAAAGCCCCGTCATCTATAGGTTTAGGGACTGTGCGCACGCTGTGCAAGCCTGTGCAACTTTTCGAATTATCGATGTTAAGTTGAGCATTCTCCTTTTTTGCACAGGCTTGCACAGGCCTTGCACAGAGGCTCTCCCTTAGTCCCCCGTGGGTTTGCACAGATTGCACAGATTGCACAGGTTGCACAGGGGTAGAATCTTTTTTCTGGCGTCTAAACGCCTCAACTTCAGCCATTAAATCAAACATTCCGCAGCCTCCACACTTCTTTATTAAACTCGCCTTCAATGACCAGGCCGCCTGGTATCGGTGCAACCCAACCATACTCAATGAGGGTAGAAATAACCTTTCTTGCCTGTGCAACGCTGCCCCTAACACCGGTTGAGCTAGGCCCGTTTCGGCTTATTTTTCTGACGGAGAAGTTTTTTGAGCCTGCTTTTTTCATCCACTCTAGCAATTCGTTTGCTTTGTTAAGTTCAGCACTAATGGCACTTACTTTTGATGCTCTTAAAGCCTCATTGATGAAATAGGTTTCTAGTTTGGCGGCGCTCTGTACGTGGTGGAGACGGATTTGTTTTGAGTCTGGGTTTTCCACTAGGGCAAGCACTCCTGCAATCCTAAGTAAGTAGTCGGGCGCTTTACCCGCGGCTGGTCTGATTTCTGAAAGGCTCCTATCTTCACCCAAATTACTTTCGATTGTGTTGTAAACTTCCACCCAATAATCTTTGGCATCTTTTTCAAGAGTGAGGGTAGGGCGTTTATCTTCATCCAGGTTAGGCGAAGGTATTCGCAATAATCTATTCATGGTGTCCCAGTATCGTTGCAACGCCGGCTCTTTGGTTGGGTCTCTGTAATTGTATAGCCGAGTACCCGCGATCGTCTTGGGTGTAGCAATCAAAAACCGTGGAACGAATCCTTGCCCCTGTAAAACTGGATCACTGAGTATTTTATTGACCACTACAGGCTGAACCATTAAATGAATAGTTAACCTCTTTCCGGTCAACATAACGTTTTCACCTTTGCCCCCTCTTGTACGGACAATATCGGCGCCATCCCAAAAAAGGGAAAGGCCGCTAATCGATTTAAGCATGTTGTCAGAATTCATAGCATGGCCACCAAAGAACTGACCACCCTCATCATTGAACAGCCCCATAGAATCACGCCCTGATGCAAACGTTTTTTGCAGGCCTTCAAGGGTAGGCTCTTGGCAGATTAGGCAAGGCGTGGCGGGCTCACTTGGCTTTGTGACCTCCTTTAGTTTGGCTGTCCGTTCTGACTGGCTTAAACCTTTTTCTTTTTTGATGAATTCCTTTTCTGTTTTATATGAATCTAGCTCATCGTTAAAATCATCTGTCTGTATTTCATGTTCTTGATAAAGCTCTCGTTGGTACTCTTTGTGAATTTTTAGCGCGAGAGAATCCGCCGCCGATTTCCTATCACCCGATTCCGCAATGGTTAAACAAAAAAGGCTGGTAGGAGATTCGCGGCCATCAATCGCCACATCAGCAATAGATTGAACCGCAAGTGAAGCCGCCGCTAATACGCTTTGTCCAGCGATCGCACCAGGGACTTGAACGCATTCAGCGATAGCTTTGGCAGCACCCCCTAATATTTCCCCTAGAGCGTCTAGCGGGTATTCTGGCGCTTCATGTTCTTCCACCAATGGGATAGGTGATTCTTGCATAACTTCTGCTTTTGCCATCATGTCAGTGATTGAACCATCCATTACACCACCTCCTTAAAGTTTGTTAGCACATCACACCAATCAATAGACTTTTGATCATCCGGTATAGGTTGGGTGGGTAAGAGTGTTTTTATATTTAAATGTGGGTAACGGTTTGCTAGTGCGTTAGCAGAATTTAACCCGGTATCGTTCCTGTCTTTGTCTGCCATGATGTAGAGCGTTTCAACCTGTTCAGGTATCACAACCCTTTCTAACATCCCAGCACTAACACAAGCCCATACAGGCCAGCCGGTAGAAAGATACACTGCTATAGCAGTCTCTATACCTTCAGTCACCGCCAAACAATCAGTAGCTTCATACAGTCGGATAGCACCCCCACGAGTAATCCCACTCATAATTGATGTCATCAGCTTTTTAGGACTTGGTACGTTTGCTTTGTTTCCGTGTTCGGTTAGGTACGTTCGGTGAAGCCCGACCACTACCCCTTCCGGATTAAATATTGGAGCAAGCAAACAAGGATAAGAACCAAGTGATTTACCCTCATGAAAATATTTAAGACTTGGGTGAAAGCGTAAATTAGACGGTGGGGTTTTGATTGCGCCACAAAGCCCCCTATTAGCAAAATATCTGGCCACTGGTAAGGCGTCTAACTTCAGATTGACGATAGGGTGTGATTCTTTGAACGCCTCGCCTAAAGCCTTAAACGCGTTTTTATTTAGTTCCTCCTTTTTCTTTGGGGGTGGTGTTCGTCGTACCGGCTCCACCGATGAAGCACCACATTGTAGGTAATCACCCACCGATTTCAGCGCCTCGAGAAAGGTCCACCCGTTGGCCCACATCAACAAAGCGAAACCATCATGGAATGGCCCGCACGTATTACAGATTCCACCCCCAACCTCTAAGAATTCCTTGGGTACCCTAAAACCATCTTTACCACCATGAACAGAGCAAGGTACATGCTTTCCTATTTTCTCAAAGGCGGGTATTAGCGGTGGGCATAGATCAGGGATAATCACCCCCCAGTTACCGAACGCTAAACATCGAACATCATTAACGTCATAATTCATCGTTGGCAGCCTCCACAATTTTTAGGCCTCTTTTACGCCTCATTTTGTGAAGTGATTTAATGGCTGGCTCTCGATCCTGTTCATCTATCCAATACCTTGAACACGGGACAGGTTTACTTGTGTGCTTGCTGGGTACTGTTGTCCTCTCCCTGGATATTTTGAGGCCGCGTTTGTTTGTAAGGTCGCTAATAGTGGAATTTAGGCAGTGATCACCATACGGCTCAACGTCGAACCGTGTGTACTTTCCCCTTTTAAGTAACAGGGTAAGAATGGTTTCTTGTTTTGTGGGTTCTTTGGTAATATTGCTTTGTGATTTTGGGGGCTGCTTTCGAGCGGCTCTTTTTTTCATTACGCGGTCCCTTCTTGGCCGTAGCCTTCAGGGTCATTCATCCAGGTTTGGATAGCCGAAAACTTCCACCCCACCGCTCTAGGGCCTATATTTATCCTCTTTGGAAACGTGTTAGATAATTCAAGGCGGCGAATTGTTGATTTGCATAAGCCTGTCATTGATATTACGTCTGGCAATCGAATTATTCTTTCACTGTTGTGGGGCATTCTCTTTACTCCTTGTGTTCAATAGGAGTAAAGAAGGTTAGAGCGAGCCAGAATGCAAAAAAAGGGGCTAAAATATAGTGAATTATGAAATATAGCACCGGTGCGAATTAATGGGTATTACCTGGAAATCGCAGGGGTGCGTTTTTTCGTGAAATGACAATAAAGCGCACCCTTCCTATTTTTCTATAATTTCGGGTGCCATCTTTTTATACAGTTTTTTACATATTCTTGATCAATTTCATCAGCAGGATTTGGAAATATGGCGTTAGTTATTTTTTCTATTACCAAATACATAGGTTGATCGAATTTGGTAATAAAAGACTTATACAGAAATCTAACAAAATAAACTTTGTTTGCCGTGGCGCTGCCGGGGTGTAAAACCAACCGATCAAGCTCGCCAGACCGAACAACTCGATCTGAAACATCATTTAAAAGGTCGTTCAGTGTAGGTGCGGGAGTTAATTTAATCTTATGTGGAGTTGTTAACGATACGAAACAGAGCAATGAGTAATCTGGTAGCCACTCTGTAATATTTCGGTCATAGCCCAGATCATGAAGCAGGGGTGTTAGCTTTTTTATCGCAGCATTAATAGCTTCAGTTTTTTCTTTATATTCGGTTTTGCTTAGCTTCTCTCGGTAGGGTGGGGATAAAGCCATTTCTAAGGTCACGCTTAACCAAGAAAAAGCCTTTAAATCGGATTCAAAAAAACCTCTTAATTTTTTCCATGGCTTAGATAATGATTCATTGGTTGTGAGTTCTTCCCTAACTGTTATCGATAAATCGCTATCTACAACCTCTTTGTTTTTTATTCTTTCCTCTAATCTACAGCATCTATTACGAATATCTTCCGGCACCCAGCTTGCAAAGTTCATGTATGGTACGGCTCCTTCTCACAACCCTTCAAAAAATAAAAACCAAACCAAGCTGGCGAAGGTGTCCAGCGTTTCAGGAGCTACCCTAGGTTTGGTTTATTCGGTTTAACTGTTCTCTATTTTTTTGCTCGAAAAGGAATAACCTTTCTTCCTTCCAATTGAGTATCCAAATAATCAGCCCACCATTGCATCATGTCTGTTCTGTCTTCTAGGTATTGGGCTTGGTTATAGGCGGCTCTTACTTTGTTTCTTTCGCCGTGTGCTAATTGACGTTCGATTACATCAGGGCGAAAGCCGGTTTCGTTTAAGATGGTTGAGGCCACGGTTCTAAATCCATGGGCGGTAGCATCAAAGTTAAGGCGCTTTCTGATTGCGAAGGTAAGTGTGTTTTCGCTCATAGGTCTCTTGAAATTGTGGTGACCAGGAAAAACGTATTCATAGCTACCCGATATTTCATAAGTCTTTTTTAAAACCTCAATACTTTGGCGTGATAGCGGTACAACGTGTTCCTCATTCATTTTCATGCGTTCAGCGGGGATTCTCCATTCCTGCTTTTCAAAATCGATTTCTGACCACATGGCCGCTCTAAGCTCACCAGGGCGAACAAAGGTTAAGACAATCAAACGTAAAGCTTGGCGGGTAAGTCCTGTTATATGGTCGCTGGTGTTAACAGCATTTAAAAAGGCGGGTAATTGATTTGAGGGTAGGGCGGCTTGGTGGGTTACTTTGCGGGATTGAATAACATCAGCCAAAGCATCAGCCGGATTTTTTTCTGTATAACCCGTATAGATTGCGTATCGAAAAATAGAGGACATTCGTTGCTTTGCTCTACCGGCAACATCTAAAGCACCGCGCCCTTCAATCTTACGAATAACCAACAGGCAATCTTTGGCCTGTATGGTGTCGATGGGAATTAGGCCAATCGTTGGGAACACATCCACGACCAAGCTTTGCTTTACTCTTTTGGCGTGACCTGTGGACCATCGGCCTTTGTTTTTTTCAAACCAATCTAAGGCAACAAATTCAAAGGTGGTAGCGGAGATTTCAATCTTAGCGGTTTTCTTGTGGGCGCTAGGATCAGAGCCGTTTTCTAGTAGCTCTTTTGCCTTGGCGGTTTCTTTGCGAGCATCGGCCAGCGATACGTCAGGGTATACCCCCAGTGCTAACACTTTTTCTTTAGAATTGAATCGATACTTTAAACGCCAGTAACGAGAACCGTTAGGGTTGACGAGAATATACATTCCACCCCCATCGCTTAGCTTGTAGGGCTTCTCCTTTGGCTTAGCTGTCTTTACAGCGACAGCCGTTAATTTGCCCGTTGTGCTTCGTCTTGCCATTTGGGGGTATGTTTCCAGTTCTTAACTAAGATACCCCTTAAAGTACCCCCTATTAAAATAACTCGCAAGCTATCTCTTGAATCGCTAAGGAGGCGTAAGTAAGGCTAAGGCTATGTTTCTAGTGATATATTAGGAGGAATGAATCGTTGTGGAATGTCTTGAAACAACTATGTGGTGCCCCGGGCAGGATTCGAACCTGCTACCTGCCCCTTAGGAGGGGGCCGCGCTATCCAGATGTGCCACCGGGGCGAAGAATGGCGCTGATTATATACACTCGTTGTCATTGATTCCAGAAGAGTTTATTCTAGTTTGAATATTGATCTTTAGCCCTTTCCCTCTTCCTGTTTCTTTGAGATGACCGCTTAATAAATGAATCGTAAACAAGCGGATTTCGCCGCCGCACCTTCCTCGTTGTCCATTATCATTCCCATGCTTAATGAAGCTGACGCTATTGTTCGTACTTTAACTAGCGCTGTGAATTCTATTCAGAAAAACATCTCAGATAGGGTTTCTGTGGAGTTGATTCTGGTTGATGGTGGCAGCGAGGATAATAGCGTGGAGTTGGCGCGTGAGCTTTTGGAAGCAATCCAGGATAGTGATTTTCGCTTTCAAATATTAAATTCGGTTTCTGGACGTACCGTGCAAATGAATTTGGGGGCGGAGAATGCGTCGGGGGATCTGTTGGTTTTTCTGCATGCGGATACGATTGTGCCTGCTGATTTTATTGCTGAGTTGGCAAAGGTTTTACGATTAGAGGTTTATGGCTGGGGGCGTTTTGATGTGGCTCTGTCAGGTTGGCATCCGATGCTGCGAATTGTTGAGTGGTTTATGAATTACCGTTCACGCTTAACTTCAGTGGCGACGGGTGATCAAGCCTTATTTATTCGGCGCGATATTTTTAAAGACCTTGGTGGGTTTGTTAATATTCCGTTGATGGAAGATGTGGAGATTTGTAAGCGATTGCGTGAGATTAGTTTACCTTATTGTTCTTCGTTAAAGGTGATCACATCTAGTCGTCGTTGGGAAAGCAACGGGATAATGAGAACGATTTTTTTAATGTGGCGATTGCGCTATGCCTATTATCGTGGGGCCGATCCGGATCTTTTGGCTCAACAATATGGGAAAGGAAAAACATATGGAAAAGAGAAAATATAAAAAAGCGAAATGATAAAAAGAAATTCGTTATGCAGTCAGGGTATTCAATATGGTAAATCCTAATAAATCAGGAACGGTTATTTTACTGTTTTCAAAAGCGCCTATTCCGGGTGAGGTCAAAACCAGATTGATTCCGAAAGTCGGAGCCGATGGTGCCGCTAAAATTCATCAATTATTATTGGAAAAAGTACTGCAAACCGTGTTGAAAGTAACGGATGCAACAGTGCAATTATGGGTGGCGAATGATACGCAACATGATTTTATAGTGCAGTTGAAGAATAATAAGAAAGTCGAAGTGTTTCCACAGAAGGGTCGTGACTTGGGTGAGAGGATGAAGTTTGCGGTGGGGCAGGCGTATTGCCAATATTCTCGAATTATTTTGATTGGCGGTGATTGCCTATCGGTTTCCTCTGACTATATACAACAATCTATCAATTTATTGACTGCGGGCGATGCGGATGTGGTAGATGTGGATGTAGCTAAAGTGGACATGGTCCTAGGTCCCGCGGAAGACGGTGGTTATGTGACGATGGGGCTGTCGACTGAAAAACCATTACCGTTATTGGATACTTTGTTTGTTGATATAGAGTGGGGAGGAGAAAAAGTGTTATCGCAAACCTTATGCCAAGCAAGTGCAATGAATTTGAATGTAAAGCTACTTGATAGTCGGTGGGATGTGGATCGTTGGGAAGATGTGGAGAGGGCAGTGGATTCCGGTTTACTGCCTTCTGAATTAAAGCTTATTATCTTCTGAATTAGAAATCACTTTTTCCCCTTAGATTGCAATGCCAATACCAGTTTGCTAATTGCTTGACCGCCATTTTTTTCAAATTTCGTAAAGTGCAGCCCTATGTATTTTCGTTCTTCAGAACGATGATTGCCCACGTGCTTTATTTGTGCAGAGAACCTAAGAGACTTTCCTTTGGCGATGGCAACATAGCAGTTTTGAATTATTTCGCCTTGTTGTAGCGGTGGATTCACCGATTGATATAGATCCACTCGCATCCCCGTATGGGATAGATCGCCTAAATTGCCTTTTATTGCGCTGCGATTGTCGCTCATTAGCATCACAGGGAAATCGAGTTTATTTTGTATTTTAACGCGATAGGCTTTGCGTTGTTGTTGGTGGGATACGTGTTCCGGTAAGGTGCAATAGTAGAGTGCTGATTCTTGTTCATGTTCGACTCGAAGTATACGCGCCGCAAATTCAATGACTATTCCATTGGAATCTAGATGTACATTAAAATTGTCGCCTACTTTCAGTAAGCGGTTTCCTACTAGGGGAAATAGCTCATCGAAAACGAGTCGCGGTTGCGCCAATTGCCTGTCGATTTTCAACAGAAAGCTAGCAAACTCATGCTCTGTACCACGCCTGTCTTTCACCCTAATGGTTAAGTGAGCGCGAGATTTTTGGATTTTGGAAACCAAAGATCTGATTTGTTTGCTTTCCGTAATTTTCTTATTATTGCTTTGTGTTGTAAATTTTTGACGTAAGCTGGTAAACCACATTTTATGCTCTAGCTAATGATCGGGTTGCAGCCTGATGTTGAGAGTGGCCATCGGCTTGATAAAGCGTTGCGCTCCTATCTTGTCCCTTAATAATAGACAATAAACGATCAATATGTCCTTTTGAGTGGTGAATTATTCGGCCGTTAATAGAATTCAATTGTTTGCATAAACTGAGTTCTGATTTTAAGGCAATCCAATCCTTGCGAATCATCGATTGGTGGGAGGATGATATGGTGGCAATGAGGGCGTCTATTTTAGCTGAATCTAGATTTTTTTTGATTGAATTAGGGTCTTTATTAGTTGAACCAAAATCTTTAATACCCATTTTTTTGAAAAGTAAAATAAGATGTTGTTCGGCTTGTCCTAGTCTATTCACGCAGTTTACTTTTTCATCCAATATCTTCTTGTGCCCTTCAAAATCTCTTTTGGATATACAGGCTCTTTCCTTCTTAAGGTGAGCAGACAGTGCTTGGGCCAAGCCATAATTCTCATGGATAATTTGGTAGAACAATCTGGCGGTGCTATCGGGCATCGCTTGAATAGGTTTAGCTTGCTTTCTATTGTTAGGTGTCGTCGCCATGATTGCATCAATCCTATAATGTTGTCTTTGTTATAGGATTAGTAGCAAGTTATATGCCTATTTTATTACGGCTTATTCTTAGAGCTAGGAAACTCTTAGGGTTAGGCGTTTTTCAGGTATCGGAAATGATGCAGTGTGGTGAGATATGCGCATACAACGGGAAAAAGAATACCCACTCTGCTTTTAGAGAGTGTATTCAATCGCGTTTGTTTTAAAAAATCAGTTCTTAAAAACCAATCTTTAAAAACAAGAGACTTAAAACATGTTGTCAGCGTCCAGCATTTTTCTGGCGATGTCTTCAGGTTGAGGTTGATACGTGCCGTTGGCAATGGCACTCCGGAAATGGTTCACCTTTTCTTGATCCGTGACCGGTAATGACTTCATCTGCTCTTCTAGCTGATGTAGTGCTTTGGCCGTACCGCTAAGGGAGACCTTGTCCTCTAATCCTGTCTGTTTTTCGCTGCCGCCTTCCTTGACAACAGGCACCGCTGCCGAAGCATGACCCGATTCGGTCGCTTTGGTCCGGTTGTTCGTCGATGAATTCGACGATACTCCGTTGAAATCTATAGGCATGATAGAAATATCCTCTAAAATGTACTCTGCTCACTTATAGCTATCGGCCACTGGAACGTCACCTTTAGTTTTTATTTACCTGTTTTTTTATGTCACTGTTTTTCTATTTACTTCTTTTAGGTCACAGTCTTTAACGAAGACTCACCACTATTCGGTTCGTTATATTTGAATCTCTACTTTACCTGGGCCTTTGACTCGCGCTTGAATAATCTTCTTTGTTTTTTTATTTCGCACACTGATTTTTTCTCCGAGCAAGCCATCGCTGAGTGCGACTCCTCTGGCGCGTACTTTTAAACTGCCTGCTTTCGCTATGATAGTGACTTCCTCGTTGCGATAGACCACTTTCGGTGCGGTAAGGTTGCGGGGAGAAATGACGTCGCCCATTTTAATGGATCGAGTGGTCACTAATCCTAGCAACGTTTTTTGGTCGATGTAGTAGCCATTGTAGAGCATGGAAATATTTTTTTCCTCCAGCTGAAGGTGATGGCTTTGTAGCTTGGCTCCTCGTGGAATGGGAGCGCTGGCGACGGCGACGGTTTGGAATAGGTCGATAGTCATGGGTACGTACAGTGACCACATAGAACCGCTGGTGCAAGAGACTTTTGTGGTGAGTCGCCCAATCGTCTTATTGCTACGCCGTAAATTGACTTCTAAAGGAGTTGTGCAGGGTTTTAAGCTTAACCTGGGATCAACATAGCCGATTTTAATTTCAACACGCTTGTCTGGGCGCTTGTCTGAACGATCGCCTGAAGTTGCCTCAAGTAATACTGTGTTCTTATATTCCTGAGCAAACTCATTTACTGCAAATTGAATCTGTTCGGATGATTCACTGGCTAAAATGGCGGAAGTAAAGCTGCTTATCCAACAGGTTACAAAAAAGGTAAGGGTAGTATTATGCAATAACATTTTTTCACCTATTCTAGTATATAGGCCCCTAGGTTTAGCTTGGTTGTAAAGGCGAAATCCCTAGGCTTTTTCCAGAATCCCTAAAAGAAAATGTCAGTACTGGATTCTTTAAAATGCTTAAGGTGTCAAATTGTTGTCTCGCTAATAGCGAATAAGGGTGACTATGCTAACTAAGCAATCCTCATGCCCATTTAAAATGCATTGGCAAACGGGTCGTTTTAGGGTGTGCAGTAAAACGAGCAGTAGAAATCGAGCAGTAGAGGGATACGGACAGAGACAGTACGTAATAGAGAGTTAGCAGGAGCGCTATATGGCAGGTATTCTAGAGACAGTTGATCAGCGGACGCAGTTGGTTGGTCAAAACCGATTGGAGCTGTTGTTGTTCAGACTTAGTGACGATCAATTCTATGGTATTAATGTCTTTAAGGTCAAAGAAGTATTGAAATGCCCTAAGTTAACATTGCTACCCAAACGCAATCCTGTCGTGAGGGGAGTGGCGCATATTCGTGGTGGTACCATTTCTGTGTTGGATTTAAATCTGGCGACTGGCCACGAGCCCTTGGATGACTTAGAGAACTCTCTAGTGATTATTGCTGAGTACAATAGAGCCGTTCAAGGTTTTTTAGTTCGTTCGGTTGAGCGCATTGTTAATATCAATTGGGGAGCGGTACATCCGCCACCGAAAGGGTCGGGTAAAGATAATTATCTGACGGCAGTAACAGATATAGATGACAAAATTATTGAAATCATTGATGTTGAAAAAATACTATCTGAAGTGGCCCCGGTAGAGACGTATTCAATATCAGAAGAGATAATCAGTCCGGCGGAAGTACAAGAAATAGAGAAGCATGAATTTAAAGTACTTGTTGCCGATGATTCCAGTGTGGCGAGAAAACAAATTAAACGTTGTGTGGACAAAATGGGTATCACATCCGTATTGGTCAATGATGGAAAGCAGGCATTGGTTCATTTGCAGGAGCTGGTTAGCAAAGGTGTCGATGTTCAAAAAGAATATGTAATGATGATTTCTGATATCGAAATGCCTGAAATGGATGGTTACACCCTGACGGCGGCAGTCAGAGCCAGTCCGGATTTATGCGGTCTACACATTGTATTACACACCTCTTTAAGCGGTATATTTAATCAGGCAATGGTTGAAAAGGTGGGGGCAAATGACTTCTTAGCTAAATTTAAGCCCGAAGAACTCGCTGATCGCGTTTCCGTACGAGTGAAAAAGTACAGCGAAGAAAATAATATTCCACTTGATGAGTGAACGATACGGATAGAGTTTATATTTTTAACGTATCTTTTCACTCATCAAATAAAAGGTCGACCCATCGAGATAATAGAGCGGCATGTTTGGAGACGGTTCCCGTAGTAAACAGGAAGAACAAAAGGACTATGAAGCTTTTCGTCTATTTCTCGAAAAAAGCTGCGGAATAATATTGGGCGATGATAAGCACTATCTGGTTCAGAGCAGATTAAAAAAACTCTTCAAAGATAAAGAAATTAGCAATCTCCAAGCATTAATTAGGGAAATCGAAAACAAGCCATTTTCTCCTCTGAAGCAAGCGACGATTGATGCCATGACCACAAATGAGACATTGTGGTTTCGGGATCGTCATCCCTTCGAATATCTAGTATCAACACTCTTCAAAGAGCGGGCAAAAGTGAGCGGCAAGGATATCCGTATTTGGTCTGCCGCTTGCTCCTATGGGCAGGAACCTTATTCTTTGAGTATGTGTGCCGATGAGGCACGTAAAAGTGGCCAATTGCCTATTGGCTCTGATGTGAAAATTGTAGCCACCGATATTTCTAAAAGTGCGCTGGATAAAGCGAAGCGGGGGCATTACGAATCGCTGGCCTTGGGGCGTGGGCTTTCGCCCGAGAGATTGAAATTCAATTTTAAGGATTTAGGTGACGGAGAATGGGAACTGAATTCAAGAATAAAGGGCAAAGTTGATTTCCGTATCCTCAATCTACAGGATAGATACAACTCGATGGGCAAGTTGGATATTATTTTCTGCCGCAATGTTCTTATTTATTTCTCAGCCGAATTTAAATCCGATATTCTGACGCGTATGCATGCCTGCTTAAAGCCCAATGGTTATCTCTTTCTTGGGGCTTCAGAAGCACTACCGGGATTAACCGATAAGTTTGAAATGGTTCCGACCAAACCGGGTATCGTTTACCGGGCAAAATAAGATGAATTTTATCCTAGATTTCGAGACCGGAAATCAGTTGCCACTTTGCCGTCTTGCTTTTATTTTTCATTCTTCTGAGTTCTTCAAAAACCCCCTAGGTTATGCAGAATACCTCTAAGTTATTGATAATTCCTCTAAGTTATTAAAACGCATTCTATTTTCACTATGGCACGGTCGTTGCAATATCTTCATTGAGTCAATGTTGATTACTGTAAGAGGAACATTCCATGCCAGCGCTTAGTCTTAATTTCGGAATCTATGAAGCCGCTCTTAACACCTCCATTAAACGATCCGAGTTGTTAGCGAATAATATCGCTAATGCAGATACCCCTGGATACAAGGCGAGAGATCTCGATTTTTCAGAGGTAATGCGAGGTTATAGTAATCCAAACTCTTCAGTTCGAATGACGACTAGCCAATCCCATCATCGGTCAGGTTTGATCGAATCCACCGGCATGGAAGGCTTAAAGTATCGCTCCTCCTCACAGGCCTCCGTTGATGGCAATACTGTTGATGCCGATAGAGAAAATTCAGAACACGCTAAAAATACGCTGCTCTACAATGCCAGTTTTCAATTTTTGAACGGAAAAATAAAAGGCATGCTCGGTGCGATAAAGGGTGAATAATCATGTGGGTTCGATTAATCACTTATTAATAATAAGTGAACAAACTAATAATTAGACAAAAGACGGGTCAGGAAAGATATGTCATTACTTAACGTTTTCGATATCGCAGGTTCCGCAATGAGCGCTCAAAGTGTTCGTCTCAATACAGTGAGTAGTAATCTTGCCAATGCGGAAAGTGTCAGTAGCAGTGTTGATGAAACCTATCGTTCAAGACATCCTGTGTTTTCTGTTTTGAAAGATCAGTACCAAAATAATGGCTTTGGTATGGATAATTTTGGTCGCGGTTTATCGAGTGGGCAGGGAGTGGAGGTCAAAGGGATAGTAGAAAGCGATGCAGAACTGCCTCGCCGCTATCAACCCAGTCATCCCATGGCCGACGAAGAGGGGTTTGTCACTTACCCTAATGTCAATGTGGTAGAAGAAATGGCGAACATGATATCTGCTTCCCGCTCTTTTCAAACCAATGTGGAAGTGATGGATAATGCTAAGAAGATGATGCAGCAGTTACTGACATTAGGTCAGTAGATTTAGGCGAAAAGGTAGAGCAACAGATTGATATCAATGATGAGTGGAGAAAATAGATGTCTGATATAACCGGCGTACAAGCGAGTAATGCCGTACTCGATAGACTCTCGGTGAATAAGCAAGATGAGGTGAATGAGAATCAAAAAAATAAGACTGATTTCTTAACGCTGATGATTGCTCAATTAGAAAATCAAAATCCGCTCGAGCCGCAAGAAAATGGCGATTTTCTTTCACAGTTAGCGCAATTCAATACGGTAGAAGGCGTTAATGATCTCAACGTTTCCATGTCGTCCATGGCTGAGAGTTTTCGATCCAGCCAAGCATTACAAGCGACTGCTTTGGTGGGGCGATCGGTGCAGATTCCCACTGAGTATGGTGAGTTAACGATGAATGAAGGCATGAAAGGCAGTATCGAATTACCTTTCACTAGTACTAATGTTGAGCTTGATATTTTTTCTGAAAGTGGAGAGTTGGTTCGATCGCTCCCCATGGGTTTCCAATCTTCGGGTGATGTCTCCTTTAGTTGGGACGGGTTTAACAATAATAGCCAAGCGCTGCCGGTAGGTAATTATCGAGTGGAGGCGCGGGCGATGAATAACGGCGAAACAGTGCAGCTTAGTACTTTTATGAATGCCAATGTGGATAGCGTAACCGTAGGGCAAGGTGGTGGTGTGAGATTGAATATCGCAGGAGTGGGTGCGGTGTCCCTTGATGCGGTTAAACAAATTAATTAATGGCACTGAGATAAAGAATAGATCGACCTTAGAGAAACTTTAGATAAAAACCAACTAGTAAGAATTAGGCAGGAGATAACTCATGGCGTTTAATACAGCGGTATCGGGACTGAGAGCAGCGGGTGATGACCTCAGTGTCATAGGTAATAATATCGCGAATGCGAGTACCACCGGATTCAAACAATCCCGTGCTAATTTTGCCGATGTCTATGCCGCATCCTCATTAGGGAGTGGTGGCAATCAGGTGGGTAGTGGCGTGTTGATGGCCGATGTGTCGCAACAATTTTCCCAGGGAAATATCTCGTTCACCAATAATGGCTTAGATTTAGCGATTAACGGCAATGGTTTTTTTAGGTTAGAAAATAATGGTGCCACGGAGTATACGCGAGCGGGTGTCTTTGGTTTGGATGCCGATGGTTTTATTGTCTCGTCGAACAACAGTTCGCTACTGGGTTTTCAAGCCACCGATGGTGTGATTTCAGATACCCCCACGACGTTGCAAATCAGTACGGAGAATTTACCTCCTCAACAAACTACGGCTGTAGAAACACAGTTTAACTTGGATGCCGGAGAGACGGCTCCTGCGGTGCGGGGTACGCTTTATGATACCGGAGGCGCCATTATTGGTGATGTTCAGGCGGGTGGGACTAACGGCTATCGAGCCGAAATTGCCACCATTACATTACCCGATACCACAACCCGGACGGTGACCACGGTGGCTGACGCGTCTGCTAACGCAACTGCGAGCCTATTTGCAGCGGAGAGTGGTATCGCCACTAATCCTTCCACCACGGCAACTATTTCAGCCGTCGCGGATAATGGGGGTTTGGTGGTGTCGCTAAATGGTGTGACGCTAGCCGACGCGACTAATTTTGGCGGTGTACCTATTACGGCGCAGGATATTGCGGTTGCGATTAACAATCTGACGAACAGTACGTTACCGGGAATTACTGCGGTTGTGAATGGAGCCGGTACTGAGGTAGCGATTACGGCCAATACGGGGGATGATTTAACCGTGGTAGTCGGGAATTCTGGTGACCCTGCTGATGGTGTGACTGTATCGGGATTCACCTCCCGAATTATCGAGTTACAGGGGGATGGTTTGGGTGATCAAGATACCAATGGTAACGGTGTTATTGATGTCGGTGGAGAAGCTGCCACGAACAACGCGGGTTTAACCGCGACGATAGGAGGGACTATCGCGTTCACCTTCGATGAAGATATTACTATGGATACCACTCCAGTTGTGGGAGCAGATGATGGCTCTGGATTATTCGAAACGACTATTATTCCAGTGCCTTTTGTCAATAATCAGTTTGATGCCACTGATCAGGATACTTACAACCATGCCACTTCAGTGAATGTCTTTGATAGCCAAGGTAACTCCCATGTGATGACAATGTATTTTGTAAAGGAGTCGGATTTACGAACTTGGACTATGCACGTACAAATCGACGGTCAGGATGTGGGTGATCCTAATACGGCATTGACTCCACCACTCAATACGTTAGCCCAACCAGCCTCCTTTGAGTTGATTTACAATGACGATGGCTCATTAAACACAACGTCATCGGATGAAGTGGAGATAACCTATTGGAACCCCCTAAATTCAGACGGAGAAGATAATGGATCACGGGGTCCGTTAACGGCAGCGGAAAGAGCGGCAGCGGTCTTGTTAGGGACTGACATTGTAGAGTTAGACTATTCCAACTTCACCGTAGATTTGGATGAAGCCACTCAATTCGGCGCCTCCTTTGGCGTCAATGATATGTCGCAAGATGGTTTTACGGTAGGTCGATTAGCTGATGTGGATATCACCTCCGACGGACAAATTTTTACTCGGTTCACTAACGGACAATCTCAAGTGTTAGGCCAAGTGGCATTAGCTAACTTTAATAATGTACAAGGACTACAACCTTTAGGTGATTCCGCTTGGTCAGAGACATTTCTTTCCGGTGAAGCCCTGTTAGGGACGCCAGGCTCTGCCGCTTTAGGGGTGTTGCAGTCAGGCGCGTTGGAGGAGTCCAATGTAGATCTATCGCAAGAGTTGGTAGGATTGATCATTGCACAACGAAATTTCCAAGCCAATGCAAAAACCATTGAAACCGCTGATGCGGTGACGCAGGCGATCATTAATTTAAGGTAAAGAGAACCTAAGGTAGAAGGACTTAAGGTAAAGAGAACCTAAGGTAGAAGAACCTAAGGTAAAGAGAACTTAAGGTAATAGGTAATTTAAGATAGAGAGAACTTAATCATTTCTCCTTTTTCATTTCTAAATAGGCACGAGTCGGCCACTTTCCGTCGACTCGTGCCCCTTTTTAATATTTTTGATAAATTCCGCGCTAGTAACCTCCTTGGCATTAAACCTGCAACGTTAATTATATGGTAGAAAAACGGCAATGATTGTCGTTAGCCATTAGCGTAGAGGTTGCTATGGATAAGATGTTGTACGTTGCGATGAGCGGTGCTAAGCAAACAATGCTAGCGCAAAATGTGCATTCCCATAATTTAGCGAACGTAGCCACAACGGGATTTAAGGCCGATTACGCGCAGGCGCGATCGATGCCCGTTTTCGGTGGTGATTTTCCGACTCGAGTTTATAGCATGACAGAAAATCCCGGTGTAAATTTCGAACCGGGTAATATGATTGCCACCAATCGTGATCTCGATATTTCCGTTCAAGGCGAAGGCTGGCTTACCGTGCTGGACAGTGAAGGCAATGAAGCCTTTACCCGTTCGGGGGAATTGGTGGTGGACGCCAATGGCCTAGTGAAAACCCGCGACAATCTTATTTTGATGGGCAATGCTGGTCCTTTAGTTTTACCACCCTATGAGAAATTGGAAATTGGAGGCGATGGAACGATTACCGTTCAATCGCTGGGACAAGGTCCCGAAACACTAACCGAAGTGGATCGAATGAAATTGGTGAATCCCGAGGTGAGAGAATTGACCAAGGGAGCCGATGGCATGTTTCGTCGAAAAGACGGCAACATCGAGCCTCCCGATAGTGTAGTGCGAGTACAGAGTGGCGTCTTAGAAGGCAGCAATGTAAATCCAGTGGAAGCGTTAATGGAAATTATGAGTCTGTCTCGTCAATTCGAACTACAAATGAAAATGATGACCAAAGCCGAAGAGTTAGACGAGAACTCGGCACGACTTCTGCAAGGCAGTTAGTAGAGGTTTAAGTTAGTAGAAGTTTAAGTTAGTAGAGCTCTAAGCTAGTAGGTCATCAAGTTAGACAATAATTAAGTTAAAAATAAAATGATTAATAGCGGAAGTTTTTTGCCGATAATCGCAGTGAGGAAAGAGTAATGCACGCATCATTATGGATAAGTCAGACAGGGCTCACCGCCCAGGACGCACGGCTCAATAGTATTTCGAACAACTTAGCTAACGTAGGTACCACGGGCTACAAACGAGATCGGGCTGTTTTTCAAGATTTGTTGTATCAGATAAAACGTCAACCGGGTGCGCAATCTTCTCAAGACACCACCTTACCTTCCGGCCTACAGCAAGGAACTGGCGTGAGAACCGTAGCGACACAAAAAGTTTTTACGTTAGGTAATTTACAAGTGACCGAGCAGCCCTTGGATATGGCGGTTAACGGTCGTGGTTTCTTCCAGGTGTTAACCCCTAGCGGAAATTTGGCTTACACCCGCGATGGCCAATTCCAAGTCGACTCAACGGGTCAGCTAGTGACGTCATCGGGTTATGTTGTTCAGCCTGCCATTACGATTCCTACCACGGCATCAACCGTGACTATCGGTGCGGACGGAATTGTGACTACGGTAGTGGATGGCACCTCCTCTCAGGCGGGTCAAATACAACTTGCGGATTTCGCCAACCCGGCTGGGCTACAGGCACAAGGTGACAACCTATTTGGCGAGACCAGTGCCAGTGGTGCACCGAGTACGTCTAATCCAGGGATTAATGGTATTGGTAGTGTGTTGCAAGGAACCTTAGAAAACTCCAATGTGAATGTGGTGGAAGAGTTAGTGAATATGATTTCGACCCAGCGAGCCTATGAGATGAATTCGAAAGTGATTTCAACCGTGGATCAGATGCTGAGCTTTATTACGCAGAATATTTAAGGGTTGAATCGTTAGGGAGGGTTGGCATGTTAGGTATTGTCGAGATTTTAAGAAGGGCTAAAAGCGTGCGGGTGAGTGGACTTCACAAAAAATCGAAAGCGCTAAAGGCTGCGATTTTTTTGGCAGGATGTGTCCTATTGACAGGGTGTATCACTGCGCCGCACCCTTCACCTAACGATCCTAAGTTTGCTCCGGTATTACCGAGTTTGAGCGTCCCGCAATCATTGAATACCGGTTCGATTTATCAAGATGGTTTTGGTGTGCAGTTGTGGGAAGATAAAAGAGCGCGTCGTGTTGGCGACATACTGACGGTAGTCCTGTCGGAAAGTACCTCTTCAACAAAATCCTCAGCCACCACCTTAACCAAAGATAATTCCACTTCTGTCACAGCCCCTAATCTGTTAGGCCGAATCCCCCATCTAGGCGCGTCGGACGGTTCAGCGGAACTGGATACGAGCTTAAGTGCAACGCGAGAATTCTCCGGTGCGGCAGGCGCGGATCAGAGCAATAGTTTGAGCGGTAGTATCACAGTCACCATTACCTCGGTTTATCCTAATGGAGTGCTCTTCGTCAGAGGAGAGAAGTGGCTAACGCTAACTCAAGGTGAAGAATATATTCGAGTCTCTGGATTGGTAAGACCCGAAGACATTGAAGAAAATAATACCGTGACTTCGACGAAACTAGCCGATGCGCGTATCACCTATAGCGGCAAAGGAGAGCTAGCTGATACCAATCGTATGGGTTGGTTAGCGCGCTTCTTTGTCAGTCCATTTTGGCTGTATTAATGGTTTTTACTCAATAAACGGTACCCAATAGGTTTGTAGTCAGTAGGTTTGTAGTCAATGAGGGTTACGAGGTACAAAATGAAAAAACCTTACATCAACTCAATTATCAATACGGACATCATAGTCAACAAAAAAATCGAAAGAGAAATCGACAGAGAAAACGAAAGGAATAAGGGCATCCGCATTATTGATACTTTGGGTCGAACCTCATTTGCGATGGCGTTAATCATTTCGCTAATCATATCGATAGCGATTACGTTATTACTGTCAACACCTGCCAAAGCGGAACGATTAAAAGACATGGCATCCATCGCGGGTGTTCGTAACAACCAAATAGTGGGTTATGGTTTGGTGGTAGGATTAAGCGGCACGGGTGATCAAACGAGTCAGACGCCTTTCACCATCCAGACCTTCAAAAATATGATGGCCCAGTTCGGCATCACAGTCCCGGACTCGGTAACTCCGCAGCTGAAAAATGTTGCCGCTGTCTCGATACATGCTGAGATACCCGCTTTTGGAAAACCCGGTCAAACCATTGATATCACCGTCTCCTCCATAGGTAACGCCAAAAGTTTGCGCGGTGGTAGTTTATTGATGACGCCTCTCAAGGGCGCTGATGGCAAGATATACGCTATTGCACAAGGTAATTTAGTGGTCGGTGGTTTTGGCGCTGAAGGTGGCGACGGTTCAAAAATACAGGTGAATGTTCCCAGTGTGGGCCGTATACCCAATGGCGCTTATATTGAACGTAGTGTACCTAGCCCCTTCTCGAAAGGGGATAACCTGGTCTTCAATTTACATCAGTCCGATTTCACTACCGCCAAACGGGTGACGGATGAAATTAATCGTTTACTGGGTTCTGCTGTAGCGCATGCGATGGATGCAACGTCTATTCGAGTGTCAGCACCGCGAGATATGTCCCAGCGTGTGACCTTTCTTTCCGTTTTAGAAAACCTACATATCCAACCGGGTGAAGGCGCTGCCAAGATCATCATCAACTCCAGAACCGGCACCATTGTGATCGGCCAGCATGTACAGGTTTCTCCTGCTGCTGTGAGTCATGGCAGTTTAACCGTGACCATCTCAGAGAATCTCGATGTGAGTCAACCAGAACCCTTTTCGGAAGGGGAGACCGTGGTTACCACGGATTCAAACGTTACCGTGGAGCAGGATGACAATAAAATGTTTTTATTTGAGCCCGGTGTCAGTTTGGATGAAATTGTTCGGGCGGTGAATCAAGTGGGTGCTGCCCCTGGTGATTTGATGGCGATTCTAGAAGCGCTGAAACAAGCCGGTGCGCTACGAGCGGAAATAGTGGTGATATAAATGATAGAGAACAAAATGCTAGAGCGGGCCTCTACCTATACAGACTTACAGAGTCTCGAAAAAATTAAGGTAATGAAAGATGATAAACAAGCGCTGACGCAAGTGGCGAAAAAATTCGAAGGCATTTTTTTGAATATGATGCTTAAGAGTATGCGTGCTGCGAATGAAGCGTTTAGCAAAGACAGCATGTTAAGTAGTGATGATGTTAAATTTTATCAAAACATGCTGGATAACCAGTTAAGTCTTTCATTGAGTGAAGGGGAAGGCATGGGGCTAGCGAAAATACTCGTGAGACAATTAAGTGCTAGTTCTGACCCGATACCGTCCGTTTCTAGTCCGACTGTTTCTAACCGTATTGCAGAATCTAAAATAAATGAAAAGCCTAAGATAAATGAAAAATCTAAGATAATTGAACAGCCCAAGAGAAATGAAAAACCGGTTATTAGCGAAGAGAAATTAGGTTTAGCCTACGGGGTCAAGGTATCCGAACACATTGTAGAAATACCCGATACTGCATCAGATAACACTCAGTTTTCTTCACCCCAAGAATTTATTGATAGGATGCTACCCATCGCAACAAAAGTCAGCGAAAAATTCAATGTCGATCCGCGCTTATTAGTGGCGCAAGCCGCCCTAGAAAGTGGCTGGGGGCAGCATCAAATCGAGCATAAAAAGGGTGAGCCCAGTTTTAATTTATTTGGAATCAAAGCTAACAATGGTTGGACTGGTGATCAAGTGGAAGTCCAGACAACGGAATTTATTGACGGTAAGAAAACGCAACAAAATGCCAACTTTCGTTCCTATTCCTCCTATGAGGAAAGCTTTGAAGATTACCTACAGTTCATCAATAACAATGCGCGATATCACAATGCCAATGAGCACGCGAGCAATCCCGCTCGGTATATTAATGAATTGCAAAAAGCCGGATACGCGACGGACCCTAATTATGCCGACAAGGTAATGCGGATATTCTCAAGCGATGAGATACAAAGTGCATCGACTCGTGAACTCGACAATACCCTATCAGTAAGAGGATAAGAGTATGGCTGAATTAATACAGCTCGGTGTTTCCGCACTCAGAGCCAGTCAAACCCAGCTGTCCACCACCGGTCACAATATCGCGAATGTGAATACGCCGGGTTACAGTCGGCAGCAGTCCATACTCTCTACCGTAGTACCCCAGCAAGTGGGGGCGGGGTATTTGGGTAACGGCGTAGAGGTAGAGGGTATTCGTCGTATTGTTGATGAATTTATTACTGCCGAGATGCGGGTGACCGGTGATAATTATTCTAGAGTCGATGCGATTTATACCAATGCGGTGCGAATGGATAATTTGTTGGGTGACGAGACCACGAGCTTATTACCCACATTGCAGAATTACTTTGCGGCGATGCAAGCAGCGTCTGAAGATCCGGCCTCCTTGGCTACTCGACAAACGGTGATGAGTCAATCTGATTTGTTAGTGAGTCGAGTCAATGGAACCTATGATCAACTAGAGCAGCGTAATGCCGCGTTAAACGTTGAGTTGAAGACGGTGACAACCGAATTGACGACTTTGGCGGAAGGGGTTGCCCAGCTGAATGAACGCATTGCCGTTTTTGCAAATGTGGGTTTTGCTGAATTACCCAATGACTTGTTTGATGAGCGAGAGGTATTGATACAAAAAATATCTGAGATTGCCGGCGTTACCATAGTCGAGACCAGTGATCGAACGACCAATCTGTTTCTCGGTAATGGTCATGGGTTAGTAGTGGGCGCAGATTCTGCGGTTGTGGAGACGGCCACGGGTACGTTGGATGCCTCACGTGATGATGTTATTTTTCTCTCTGCGGGTCGTAGACAGGTTGTTACTGACGATATTAGCGGGGGAACCATAGGCGGCATTCTCGAATTTAGAAATAACATTTTAGATCCTATTTACAATCAGTTGGGCTTGCTTGCGATTTCCATCGCGGATGTGGTTAACGATCAGCATCATTTGGGGATGGATCTGGATAATAACTTAGGGCAGGATTTTTTTCGTGATGTGAATGATTCCACTTGGTCCTTACTGCGTTCCATTCCTGATAGCAATAATGCGTTGCCTGAAGACAGAGTGTTGACCGTGGAAATTACGGAAGTGGGAGAGTTGGTGGCTGACGATTATGAATTGGAGTTTTCCACTACCGTTTCGGGTCAGTACTCCATCACGCGAGAAAGTGATGGGCAAATAGTAGCGACAACCACCTTTAGTGGATTGTTTCCGTCGACCACTGAATTTGATGGATTGACGGTGACATTGCAGAGCGGTTCCTTCCAAGGGGGGGATAGTTTTGCATTACAGCCTTTTAGAGCAGGGGCGAGAGAATTAGAGTTAGAGCTGGCCAATATACGCAATCTTGCATTAGCACAACCTGCGAGAATGGAGTCAAATTCCACTAACGTAGGTACGGGTACCATTTCACAAGGTGAGGTGCTCGACACGACCACGAGTTATTTTGATACAGCGGGGGCGCTTGCACCGCCGCTACTGATACGTTTTATTGATGCAACGACGTATGAGGTGCTAGACAACTCCGATGAAACGAGCCCGCAAATGCTGGCTCCGCCACTGACGAATCTCAATTTTGTGCCGGGTATTGAAAATACGATGTTCCCTATTGATGATAATAGAACGGCGGTGTCTAGCGATGGGTCGGCAATCGGTATCGCGCAACGTCATATCTCTGATAATAATTACGCATCGGAGGATATCGAATTCATCACGATTGATCCCGATACACAAATCATCACCTCTCAAACTCATACTACCGTAGCGAATGCCAGTGCGGACGCGACGGCCACGGCATTGAATTTGTTAACCGGCATTGAAGCCACTTCTCGAAATAGCGCCGTATTGTCAGGTTTTAACAGTGCGTCACCCCTGAGTGTGTCCCTCAATGGTCAGACTCTCACAGGGACAAACGCGGATACCATCACCGATAGTATCAATAGCAACGCGACGTTGACCGGTAACGGCATCACTGCTTCGAGCAACGGTATTGAAATTACCGTTAGCGCGACAACAGGCATTGATTTTGTGTTTGCGGTAGCGGCGGGCTTGGCTACCGATAGCGTGGTGGTGACCGGTGATAATGGTGCAAGCTTAACGCTAACCGGTGTTGACGCCGTGCCTTCTGCCACGGTGGGAGGCACGATTGATCTTATTCTTAACGAGGGTGTGAGTCTCAATGGCACCTCGTCGGTATTTTCTAATTTGCCCACATTGACACAGCGTTTTATGGGATTTCAAGCGACTATCACGGGGCGTCCCTCATCGGGTGATACGTTCTCAGTGAATTATAATACTGACGGTTTTTCAGATAACAGAAACGTATTGATGTTATCGCAACTGCAAACATTAAAAATATTAAATAACGGTGAATCGACCCTTAGAGATACCTACGCCAATATCGTTGATGACGTGGGTACCAACACGATGAAATATGAAATAAGCCGAGAGGCTGCGTTAACGTTATTTGATCGCGCAAAGAGTGAGAGAGAATCTACCTCTGGTGTGAGTCTCGACGAAGAAGCGGCAAATCTGATTAAGTATGAATTGCAATACAATGCGGCAGCGCAATTGATCACTGTGGCAAGGGGTTTATTGGATACGCTAATCAATGCTGTATCCTAGGGAGGTGATGTAATATGAGAATTTCCACATTACAGTATTTCAGGGATGGGGTATCTAATATCCAGAATGCCCGAAACAGCTTAGGACTAACACAGCAACAAATTGCAACGGGTAAGAGCATATTAACGCCTTCGGATGATCCGATACGCTCTACGCAAATTCTCAAAGTGGATGAAGAGTTATCCATGAATGAGCAATTTCAAAATAATATCTCTTTTGCGGTTAGTAAAAATCGAATGGAGGATAGCATACTGGGTAGTACCGTCGATTCCATACAGCGCATTCGGGATCTCACAGTGCGTGCGAATAGTGGGGCGCTCAGTGACGATGACATCAGAGGGATAGGCGTGGAGGTAGAGGCGATCATGGATCAGATGGTCAGCCTACTCAATACGACGGATGGTACTGGAGAATATATCTTTGCGGGTTTTCAAGGCTCGACCAAACCCTTTGTCACCCAGGCCGGTGGTGGCTATGAGTATGTGGGTGACGATGGATATCGGTCAGTGGAAATCGCCGCAGGCGATACCATTGAAGTGAGTGATTCCGGTAAGGCGATATTTGTCGACGTGAGCAGTGCCAATAATACAATCTTAACCTCAAAGTCTTCTAATAATTCAGCGGATTCCTCTGCCAATATATCAACCGGCATTATTGTGGATCAGGAGGCGTTTGATGCGGTCTATCCAGAAGATTTTGTAGTGGAATTCAACGACCCTTTGCTCAATCAAAATCAGAGAACGCTGACAGTGACGCAACGCAGTGATGGTTCTCCTGTAATGGGTACTCGACCGGGTGGCTATTTGATTAATGTGCCTTATCAAGAGGGACAGATTATGGAGTTCAATGGCATCGAGTTTTTTGTCGCGGGTTCCCCGGTTGCAGGCGATACTTTTTTTATTGAATCCAGTGGTACTGAAAGTGTATTAGATACCGTTGATCGTTTGGCAACGGTATTAAAGTTGGAAGATAGTAATAGCTTAATTCTAGCGACAGAGGTAGAGGTCATCGGTCGTGCGACTCCTGGCCGACCGACTACTACTTTGGCTGGCAATTATGTGGCGGCTCAGCGGATTACGGTAGAAGATGCGAGTACAGTTCAAAATGTGGATATTGCCGCGAATGCCACGGCTCCCGCTATTGCGTTAGCGCTTGATGCGTTAAATGGTATTAGTGCCTCGGCTCTTCCCACTGTCGCAACGCTGGATTTAACACTAACTCCGTTGAATGTGGGTGATTTAATCGAGTTCGAATTGAATGGTACTCAGATAAGTGCGGTAACGGGAGCCACCAATGCGGCTACTTGGGCAAATGTGCAAACTGCTGTCACCGGTGCTGTAGCAAATTTGACCTCGATTAATACCAGCGGTGTTTTTGAGTTCACTGAATCACTGGGTAACAATATTGAAATACAAAATTTTCAAGTGGTAGACGTACCCGGTATTTCCATGGATGTCTCATCGGGAATTATAAATGGTGACACGGTGAGTTTTACTATAACGGGTACCGATGGTGAGAGTGTCGATATCGTTTATGCGGCAGGTGCGGGGGATACCAATGATCAGTTACTTGCGGAGATTACGACGGACCTAGCCGCTGATCCGGATGGTCCGGCTTTTACGGTGTCGCAGGCTGTCGCAGGGGGCCCCGTGGAGTTGCGTTATACCGGCGACACGGATGGCTCGTCTAATTTTCAGATCACCACTTTTACGGATACGGGTGGCGATGGCCAGATTGCTTTAACTTCGGTTACTGGCTCCTCTGTGATTAATACTGCAACCTCAGTGGCAGCCACTAGTTTAGTGAATGGGACGGATGTCACGGTGTTAGCAACTGATACCAATTCGACGGCGAGATTCACAGGTTTCATCGGTGATCCTGTCACATTACTCGAGGGTAGTGGTGACTCAAGCACGGTAGCGGGTCGGTTGAATATCAGTGCCCAGGTGGGATTTGAAATTTCCTCCAATGTTGTGTCCGGATTTGGTGGGCTGTTTACCGAGGCGGCCGCTGATGATGAAGTTGTGAATGATCGATTTCAAGAGTCAATATCCCGAGTGTTAGCTAATATAGATCAAGCGATGGAGAGTATCTTAATTACTCGATCGGGCGTCGGGGCAAGATTGAATACTTTGGATTCGACTTTGGATTTGAATGAGGGTATTAACATAGAGTTGCAGACCTACTTATCAGATCTTGAGGATTTAGACTATGCCGAAGCCATTACAACGATGAATATGCAAACCCTAATTTTGGAAGCATCACAGAATAGTTTTGTAAAAATTTCTAGCTTGTCATTGTTTGATTTTATATAGCTATTTTAATTATTAAACGTTTTTTTATAGTTCTCAATAATAAACTCAATCTCCACAAAATTACGCTAAAGAAAGTGAGACGCGAGGCGATATAGATAGGGAGAATGTTAAACTTAGATTAAGTAGAGCTTAGATTAAGTAGAAATTGGATTAAGTGGAACTTGGATTCAATAGAGCTTAGATAAAGTTTAACTGAAAGAAAGTAGAACTTAGATGACATTGATCTTAGATAAAATCAAGCTGAAATGAAGTCGTTAGAATTTTGAAGCTAAGTCGATTTTGAAGCTAAGTCAATGACACGAATTAGGGAAGGTTAGGTCTTATGTCTTATACAAGAAACGCAGCCCAGCAGTACCGAAAAATGAATGCCCAGAGTGCGGTGGAGTATGCGGATTCTCATCAGCTTATTACCATGTTGTTAGAAGGTGCCATGGAGAGAATTGCGGCGGCGAAAGGCGCAATGGCGAATAAAGATATCGCTAATAAAGGAACCCTAATCAGTAAAGCCATTCTCATTGTTGATGCACTAAGAGCTTATCTCGATATGGAAAAGGGCGGTGAAATATCGAAAAATTTGAAGGATTTGTATGACTATATGGAACTGCGATTGTTTGAAGGCAATATAGAAAATGATGAGAGCATGCTTGAAGAGGTGTTTTCTCTTTTAGAAGAAATTAGATCGGGCTGGATCCAGATTAACCCGAATAAGCCGTTAGAGACATCATTGCCTAGTCAGGATGTAGCGGGTATTAGTATAAAAAGTTAGTGATACAGATAAAGCGGTTATACCCCTTTGGTAAAAAATTAAGTTGAGTAACATAAGTAAGGTACAGTCATGAATGCTTTTGATTCGGTTGTTGGTAGTGTTAGTGCGCTCAATGCAAAAATGAAAAAAGCCGCTTTGTCTAATCATTGGGATTCTTTCAAAGGTTTGGATCACGAAAGGCAGTCCATGTTACGGCTATTGCGCTATGAAAATTATCGCAATCTTGTATCAGTAGAAAAGTTCTCGAATTCTATTGAAACCTTACTCAATGACAATAGCGAGTTAGTCGCTATTGTCGAATCCCATCGAAATGATGCGGCGGTCGGACTGAAAGAAATCCGAAATAATCGTCATGCATCGGATGCCTATAGCAATATCTAGATTCTTGTGAAAAAAGGGGAATGTCGGCATTAGCTAATATTCCTTTGCACCGCACTCAATTTTTTATCCTCCATTGCTTTCACAGCCGAGTTAATACTTGGGTTTTCATACGGTTTTAGGTTTTCATTCAACATTAGGTTTGTATATCTGGCTCCCAGTCTTTATATGACGAGAAAACCTGATTTAGGTGAATGTTATAACATTTTCAAAACTGTTCAAAAAAGTACAAAAAATGTTAAAGATAGTCAATTGAGTGCCGTTATAGTTTTTGTAGACAGATCAGAATGCTACTTAAGGAAGCGTTTTACAAAACGCAAAATGAGTTGTTCAGAAAGGTAGGAGAGTCACAATGGCCCAGGTCATCAATACCAATATTTCATCCATCAACGCTCAGCGTAACTTAAATAAGTCACAGAGCATGATGTCAACGGCCATGGAGCGACTAGCATCTGGTCTTCGAATCAACAGTGCGAAAGACGACGCGGCGGGTTTGGCAATATCAACTCGTTTCGATACTCAAATTCGAGGTTTGAACCAAGCGGTTCGAAACGCGAATGACGGTATCTCTTTAGCGCAAACCGCTGAAGCATCCATGGCGGAAATGACAAATACGCTACAGCGTATGCGAGAGCTGGCAGTGCAGGCTGCGAACTCCACCAACTCCGACGCGGATAGGGCGTCCATACAATCTGAGATAGATCAGCTTTATTCAGAACTGGACAGAATCGCCGAGGAAACCTCATTTAACGGTACATCCGTATTAAACGGAGGTGCTGAAGATCTAACGTTCCAAATTGGAGCGAACTCCGGTCAGACATTATCATTCTCCATCGACGCAGTTACCACGCGTGACCTTAACCTAAATGCGTCATCTGGATTAGGTGAGTTGAATGGTGGTCGAGTATCCACCTTAGGCCTTGCAATGACGTTAGGGGATATGGAAATCAATGGTATCGCGATGGCGACCACTGGTGCTCTTACTAGTGCTGGGGCCATTGAAACCTATATAAATGCACAGTCAGGTCAAACTGGTGTGACAGCGGATTCTTATAACACCGTGACGGGTTTAGGTGGAGTGAGTGGTGTTACGACAGGGGCACTAACGATCAATGCAGATACTGTTGCCGCTAGCGGTAGTATGTCTGAGTTAGTGGAGAACATTAACCGTGATGCCGCAGGTGTTTCAGCAATATTGAATGCCGATGGCTCCATTACGTTAAGTAATGATACGGGGAATAACATAGATGTTGGCGGTACTGTCACGAATACGGGATTAACGGTTGATAATTATGGTGGATATGTGGGGCTAACCTCAACTGATGGGGAGGCTATTGACTTGGGTCTAGGCAGTGCCGGGGCTGCAGCTGACATAAATGTTCTAGGCTTCAATGTGAGTACAGGATCAGACAATGTGAGTGGGGGTGTTGTGGCATCCACGGCTTTGAGCTCGGGATCCGATATTACGATAAATGGAGTGTCGGTTGGTTCATCGGACTCTGAAAGTGCAGCGGATAAAGCTGCAGCGATTAATGCAGTTTCGGGTGAGTCAGGTGTTGAAGCTGATGCCTATTCGGTTGCTACTTTCTCAGATCTAGACTTTAGCAATACCGTATTTAATGATGATGATATTCAAATTAATGGTGTGGATGTTGATTTGCGTGATATGTCGAATACGGATGCGGTGGTTACTGCAATCAATAATACCGCTGGTTTGCAAGGTGTTGTAGCGAGTACCAATGGCTCTGGTGAGCTGGTGTTAGAATCTGAGGGTGGGTTGAATATACAGGTTTCTATGTCTGCTGGAGCAAGGAGCTTTTTTGGTACGACAGATATGGGGTCTACGGGTGGTATCAGTGAAGCGAGATTGAATTTAACTACTATCGCCTCCACAGCTGCTGCATTTTTTGCTCCACCAACTTCTCAAGTTGTAATGTTTTCATTGCAGAGCACGGCGGCCGCTCAGCGTTTGACAATAGAGCTGGGTGGTACGCAGGTAATGTTAGCTGGATTTTACTCCCAGACTGGGTTGGCTGTATCAACTGCATCGACCACGATGACTGCGGCTGATATAGCAGAGTTTTTGGATGGGCAGTCTGTTATCGGTGGTGGAACACAGATATCAGCATTTATGTCTGCGGGTCAACTTATTATCCGTGAAGCGGGTGGAGGGACTGCAGCCATTACTGTTCAAATTGGCTTTGATTCCTTAACAGCAGCGCATAATGTCTTTACCGATTTGAGTGCTGGGGATAGGTCAGTTTTTCAAGATAATGCAGCGTCATTGCGTGGGTCAGCTTCGTTAATGTCTGCGAATACGACGAGAGGAAGTCTAGATCTGACTTCGAGTGACGGCACTGACATTATCATTGATGGTACGGCGGCTGATGTGACTCAGCTTGGATTCACGTCTCAAGGTGGATCAGAAGATGCCACGGGCATTGGTCTTAGTGTGACGAGTCTAGCCAACGCCAGTAACTCCATCGAGCGCATTGACGATGCGTTAGATCAAATTTCAACGGTACGGGCAGGATTAGGTGCGGTACAAAATAGGTTAGGTACTACTATTTCCAACTTGGAGACGGTATCTCAAAACCTGGCAGCTGCAAACTCGCGAATTAAAGATGCGGATTTCGCTGCGGAGACTGCGCAAATGACGAAAGCACAAATACTGCAACAAGCGGGTATTTCAATCTTGGCACAAGCGAATGCTGGATCACAATCAGTACTATCCTTACTCGGATAGTCGAAAGCTAAAGCGAACAAGGAAGCCAAAAATGGTTTGGCTTCCTAAAGTAAACGCGAAAAATCTCTTTCCTTTTGGAAAGGGATTTTTCGCGTTTGACAGTAGGAGGTAGGGATAATGGTCAACATTACAGTGGGACCAAATGACTCTTCGAGAACCACATTAAACAAGGAGGTGATACTGAACCGCAAGGATTTGAAAGTGGCGTCGGAAGAGAATCAACTGGCTGACAAAATTGTAGGATCGGAAAATTCAAAGCTAAATTCCGCGGTATTGCTAAATGAGCCTGAGCCAAATATGAATGTTGATGCAGAATCAAGTATTCAATCAAACGGTGATGCCGAATCAGATGCTGATCTCAAATCAAAAAATGGTCTCGAAGAAGCCGTTGTGAAGTTAGAGAGCTTTACACAATCGATAGAGCGAGATCTATCCTTTAGCGTGGATCAATCCAGCGGCAAGACAGTGGTCTCCGTTATCGATACAGAAACACAGGAAGTGATTCGTAAAATTCCAGGAGACGCAGCCTTAAAGTTAGCAGAAGAGATTGATCAGCTGAGAAGTCTCGTTTTTAGTGCAAAAGCCTGATGAGAATTGGCAGATAACTAGGCCTGTATTTTGCTTGGATATTAGAATGGACTCAAGATTGGTCAGATATTGCCGATAGGTAATGTACTGGCCATTGGTCATGCTTGTGTCGCAGGTTTTTTCTAGAGAGAGGTGTTTAACGTGTCTACCATTACAACATTAGGGATAGGCTCTGGAATCGATATTGCTAACTTGGTCGATACTTTAGTGGCGGCAGAGAGAGCACCTGAAAAATTGCGTTTAGACAATTTAAATGAAACGGTGGATGCGAAGATTTCGGCATTTGGTTCCATTAAGAGTAAATTGTCATCTGTAGAAGACGCGTTGTCCTCTTTGAAATCGATTTCGACCTTTACGAGAAGGGAAGTCTCGACGACTGAATCTGGCGGTGTGTCTGTTTTGACGGGAACCGCGACATCAACGGCTAGTTTGAATTCTTATGAGATCAGCGTATCGGCTTTGGCTAAATCACATTCTTTGTATACCGCTGGATTCGATAGTCTTAATGACACCATTGGTACCGGTTCGTTGGCAATACGCTTTGGTACGACAGACTATACCGAAGACCCAGAAAGTTATGATGGTTTTATTTCTAACGGAAGTTCGACGGTGAATATAACGGTAGATAGCACCAATAATACCGTGACAAGTATGCGTGACTATATCAATGCAAATGATCTGGGGTTTACCGCGAGCATCGTGGATGATGGCAGTAGCTCTTCTAATTTCATTTTGGTTTTTACCAGTGAAAATACGGGTGCTGAGAATAGTATGGAAATCGTTGTTACGGATACGGGTGATGGCAGTGGTACAGATACCAATGGTTTGTCACGTCTCGCGTTCGAAGGGAATGCCACTAACTTACAAGAGGGGCGAGCAGCAGCCGATTCGGCTTTTACGATTAACGGTATAGATATGACTCGTTCATCAAACACGGTGGTAAGTGCTATGGACGGTGTGACTATGACATTGTCCGATGTCACCAGTGGATCAAGTACTGTTTCGTTGACGGTTTCTCGTGATTCGAGTGGCATTGAGGATTCGGTCAACGCGTTTGTCGATAGCTATAATGAGTTTATTGGGGAATACAATGAGCTTACTGCATACGATAATAGCTCAGGGGAGTCTGGCCTGCTATTGGGGGATGCGACATTAGGTAATATCGCAAATCTATTGAGGACCAATGTTGGTACCGTTGTTGATGGTGTCTCATCTGGCGTTAGGGCGTTAAGTGATATTGGTATCTTGGCGAACGTAGACGGTACGTTGGGGCTCAATAGTACAAAGCTGGCCTCTGCACTTAAGGATAACTTGGATGGCGTGGGAGTCATGTTCGCCCCTATTGGTGTGCCAAGTGACGCCTCCGTTACCTTTTTGAGTAGTAACTCGCTAACAAAACAGGGAAGCTACGCGATTGCGATTACACAGGCTGCAACGCAAGGGACTTTGTCAGGGGCTGGTGTATTGCCAGCGACATTTGGTTCTGTTGATATCGACGCAAACAATGACGATTTTCTCGTTAGGATAGATGGAGTTGCGAGCGCAAACCTGTCTTTGACCCAAGCTACGTATACATCTGGCGCAAGCCTAGCTGCGGAGATTCAGTCAAAAATTAATTCCGACAGTAATATTAGTGACGCCGGATTGTCGGTGAGTGTCGTTTACAATGATACCGATGATCGTTTTGATATTACCTCTTCAACGTACGGGACAGGTTCGACTATCGCCTTTAGCAGTGTGGATACCAATACCGCTGCAATATTGGGCTTTTCAGTAGCGGGCGGTACTGCAGGGCTAAATGTGGAAGGTACGATTAACGGTGTAGCGGGTATTGGTGTTGGTCGTGAATTGGTTTCGACTTCTGGTGATACAACAGGATTAAAGTTGCTAATAAGTGCGACGACAGTTGGGAGTTTAGGGAGTGTTGTATTTACTCAAGGAAAGGCGACGGAATTAGGTAATATTCTTTCCGGAATTCTAGATAAGGGTGGCATATTGCCAGAGCAAAGCCTGGGGTTTTCTAAAACTTTGACGAGGGCTGCAGACGATTTGGTTACCTTAGATTATCGAATGGAGATATTTGAGGCGCGATTACTTGCCCAGTTTAATGTCATGGATTCTTTGGTATCGAGTTTGCAAGCGACGAGTTCTTACCTAACGCAAGCACTAGATAATCTTCCTGGAACGGTGAAGAAAAATTAATTTCAGTTCTTTCTACTCAAATAGCAGTTGCTATCGAAATCATTTGGCATTTTTATTGCTACTCTCTCTATCAATAGATAAAGCGCCAATAACTCGTCGTTTCCTAAACTGGTGTGTTTTATCGGTGTTCCTTAAAGTGATGTAAGGTGAGATAGGTGTTTCGATGGATGACGTGCAGCGTGGATTAAGGAAGAAAATACTCGAAGTGCAAGAAAAGATATTGGGAGCCGAGTTGGACGCACGGTTCTCTGCCAACATGATGGCCTTTAAGAAATATTACAATACCATCTATACCGAATTCGTGTCATATACACCTAAAACCAAAAGACTCTTTTCCGATCCATTAGGGTTTGTCAATTTAAGTGATGAGGGTGTTGCTGTTTATACCGGTGATCCCAAAAAGGATTCAAGAGTACAAGTTGAATATTATTTACAAAACCCTATGGTATCGAACGGGTGTATGGGTAAGGTGACGGATGAGCAGACTTTAAAACGATTTGCCGGAATTGGATTAACCAATAAATTGGTGGATATTGGCCATAAATATAATGCTGAAAGGACGGTGGTTTTGGGAGGGCGTAAGGTGCCCGAAAAAATACCTTTCATGATGATGCTGGGGTTGGGGTTGGGGTATCATTTAGAGTCGTTATTAGAGGAGGTGGATGTTAGATCTTTGTGTATTCATGAAATGGATATGGATGTGTTTTACGCCACATTGTATACCATTGATTGGGTCTCCATTATTGAAAGATACCGGGTTGGGGGGAGAGTTCTGCTACTAGAAATAGGGGGCACTATTTCGAGTTACTCGAATAATGTGGCAAAACTGTTTGAGTCCATTGGAATGTTTAATGCGGCTAAAATCTATATTTATAAACACTGTGATAGCAATGAATACGATAAAGCATTAGAGAAATTGAACGAGATCATTAGGCTGTTTTATGCAGGCTGGGGCTTTTTTGAAGATGAACTTATCAGCGTTGCACATACCCTGACTAATATGTCGAATAATGTGAAATTATACGACAATACAGCCTCTCTTGATGAGGATGTATTGGGTATCCCGGTAATACTGGTGGGGAATGGACCTTCATTGGATGATACATGGAAGATTGTAAAATCGATGGAGGGCAAGGCGATAATTATTGGTTGCTCACAGTCTAGCTTAAAAACTCTATATGAATATGGCATTAGACCTGACTTTTTTTGTGTGATGGAACGCCTCAGATGCATTAAAGATTGGTTAGATGTCGTGAAGGATGATGAATATAAATCGAAGATAAAATTTATTAGCGTTAATCATGTTCACCCGGAGGTGGGGCAGGGATTTTCTGAGTGGGGGATGGCCCTAAAAACATTTGATTCGGGAGCTCGATTGATATCGCAAATTCATGATGATGCGGAAAAGCATATTGTACAACATGCGGCAAATGCGGGAGTCAATACTGCCATTTCTATTGTGGGTGAGCTGGGGTTCAAATCTTGTTATTTGTTTGGTCTTGATTTGGGGTATCGAAATAAGAAAAATCACCATTCGAAGAATAGCGCTTATTTCGAGAAAAACCGGAACAGTGAGAGTAAAGTCGATTTGAAGAGGCATGTTCCAGGGGATTTGGAAAGACCCGGTAATTTCGGAGGTACTGTTTTCACTGAATCAGTGATGGAGGCCAGCCGGATGTCAATGGAGTTTTCGTTGATGGGGAATAAGCAGTTGCGGTGTTACAACTGCAGTGACGGTGTTGCTATCAAGGGAGCCGAAGCTCTTGATCCTTATGCTGTCAATTTTGAGCAAGAGATTGAAAATAAAAAAAGTACCGTCGAATATGTTTTTCAAAATGGTTTTCCGCATAAAACCTTATTTAGTCATGATACGTTAAGTGCTAAATTTGATGTGCTGTGGCCTTTGTTTGACGAATTGATAGTAGAGATACGATCCTGTTTGGATATGCCGGCTGGGTCCTTAATGGAAGTGGCTGATTTACTGTTGGCTCAGCATAATATACTTCGGCGAACGGGAAAGTCTGGTCAGAGTATGTTTAGGACTATGATGTCGGGAACCATGTCGACACTACAAACACAGACACTTTTTTTATTAAGTAGTATTGCATCAGAAGATAATTATGACGAAATGTGGGCGGAGATTAAAGCAGTATTTGTCGAGTATTTGGATATGTGTCGCAAGAAAATGAAACAAGATTATAGGACTCTCGATAGCTCTAGACGGTTTGAAGCATGAAAGCCGGTATTGATGAAAAATTTCAATCTGAGGTGGAAAGCAGGCTTGCCCAAGCGGAGTTGGCGTTAAAACGGCACGCGGCAGAAACATTGTTTCTTCGTAATCTCAATTTTTTCAAAGCCAATGATGCGTTTGTCTATGAGGTGTTTCGAGATTATCGGGTTGTGGGGAAAGGTCTTGAAGTGGATAGCTCTGGGCATGCCAATGTAGTTCAGAATGGTGATTTTTTGTATGCCGAAAATCCAGAGTTAAGTGCTCGAAAACAAGTGGATAGTTTTGTAAAGAGTCCCGTCAGGTGTAGCTATTACTTTCCTTCGAATCAAGATAAAACGATTCGGGATCACTTTCTTCATTTTGAACATTTATGCCAGATCACTGAGTGTATTGAGGCAAAAGAAGCCACGCCGGGGTTTAATCAGCCTTTCCCATCTGACTTAAGTTCATTTGTGATGTTTGGTGTTGGGTTGGGTTACCATATTTGGGACATCGTTGATCGCTATGAGGTAGATCAGTTGATCGTTTATGAGCAAGATAGCGATATGCTCTACTTTTCACTGTTCTGTATCGATTGGTCCTTGGTGTATGAGAAGGTAAAAGGTGTTTTCTTTCTTGTGGGCGATAGAGCAAATAAGTTTATTGAAACGTTACAGGTACAATTTAGCAATGTTGGTTTTTGGCATTTTTCAAATACTTACTTCTATTGTCACTACAATGATAAAAAATCCTTAACGGGTGTTGAGCAAAAAATCGCCCTGTATCATTCCTTGTTTTTGGGATGGGGGTTTATTGACGATGAGCTGATTAGTATTCAACATACATTTGCCAATCTCAAAAACAACAGGGCGATGCTTAATCTTAAGGGGAACGGTTTTTCCGATGCAATTCGAGAGGTTCCATTCTTAGTTGTGGGAAATGGACCTTCGCTGGATAACGATATCGAAACGCTGTTAGCGTTAGCGCCAAATTGCATGATCATCTGTTGTGGATGTTCTACACTGAAATCGCTTTATCGATATGGGATTCAACCGGATTTTTTGACGGTGATAGAACGTGGTCGTGGTGTCGTTGAGTGGATAGAAGAGGTGGGGGATAAAGCGTATTTATCGGGTATTCGAATATTAACGATTAATAACACACATCCTGATGTCATACAGTATTTCAATCAATGCGGTATCGCGATTAAACCCAATGATTGTGGAGGTGAAATCCTGAAGCGGCATTTAGTTGAGGCAGCCAATTCTGAGTTACCACTATGTTGCCCCAATGGCGTGAATGCGGCCATTTCATTTTTGGTGGAATTTGGATTTAAAACGGCGTTTATGTTTGGTATGGATTTGGGGTTTAGAGACAAGACACATCATCATTCAAAGAAAAGCGCTTATTATAGCGAATCGGGAAATCACGAATATGATAAATTCGATCGCTCTGATGATGAGCTGGTCGAGAGAATTGCTAATTTTGGCGGAAAAGTTCAAACCAATCATTCGTTTGATATCAGTCGAGTTAATCTCGAGAGGCGCCTTTCTTGTGGCACGGCACTATCCTGCTTTAATTGTAGCGACGGTGTGCTGATCGGTGGAACGAAGCCGCTTCGACCGGAAGACGTTTCTGTCACACAATTGTTAAAGAATAAGAGTGTGCTGTGCGACGAAGTGATGAACGTGGCTTTTCCTACGGTGACGCGAAATGACATCAATTGGTGTGATGTGGAAGAGGAATTAAGAGCGGACTTTAACGAGTATTTGAATGATATCAATGCTGTTGGAGAACATTTAAAGTCAGCATTACTTGAAGAGATCTCTTCAGTTTCAGAAATCTATCCTATTTTTGAAAGGCAGAAGGAGATGTTAGATCAGCTTAGAGTAGGGCTATCTCCTGATCATGCCATGTATATCTTATTTTCCGGGTCTGTCATGCATACGCAAATGATTATTGCCAGAGGGCTAGGATTATTAGGCGATGACGTAGTCAGAATGCAGTTTTGGACAGAGGCGAAGTCGATATTTATTCAGTTTATAGACGCTGGTGTGATAAAAATTAAAACTAAATGGGAAGACGTCGATGGTCTTGTTATGTGGAGCGATAGAAAGGTTATCTAGAGGGTACTAACGCTAACACTGGAAAAATTTGTAGGTGGAATGATATTGCCGCTTTGTTGGGACTGATGACAATCAGTTAATATCTCTGTCATATTTTTAAAGAACTTCCAATGGCTAACAGCGTCGAGGATTATGAGTCCGCAACTAAATTAACTGGCGCCTAATTTATTAATCTAACTATTTTTTCATTAGGTAGTTTATCGTAATAGGATTGTAGAGTAGCGTCATCATTTACATTCACCTGTCGAATGACTTCGAGAGTGGAAAAATCCACATTCCCTTCTAACATAATTGCTTTTTCTAAAACCAATTGCTGTACATTATCAAATGATTTATCTAACCATTGATTATAATTAAACTGTGAACTGAATGTAATTCTAGGTTCAATCGCTTGTGCTATAGGTAGGATTCGATGCGGTAATACATCTCGTATATAGGTTAAAACAGCGTTAGCTTCAATGTTATTGGCTTTTGACTCAAAACTAATAAAAGACTTTATCTCTTGTAATATCTCAATCACAGCATCTTCATCGGCCATCACTCTACCCAAATAAACGAGATTTAACTTAAGGCCACCTAGCTTTGATCCATTTTGTAATTTGGATTTAACATCCTCATAAACAGCCTCTTTTGACTCATGAAGTTCGCTCTCGGCATCCCGTGAAAACTTTGAAAGAATATCATCCATATGGGGATGACAGTGCCAATCAAGGGTACCTAGATGCCTTACTAATTTTGTCATTTGAAAACCAGCTAAATTACCTAGCTGTATCAATTCATAAAAATAAGCTCTCCCCAATACCATCATCAGGAAGAAGCTGTAACGCCGAAACTTTAAAAAGTCATCAAAGGTAGACCAATTTGTGCCTACAACAACTTCTTCCATTTCAACAGAAATAAGATCTCCATCTTGATATACACCAAGAGCACCCTCAGCCGCACGAAAACGAGTTTTAAGTCCAAACATCTCACGGGACCTCTTTTGGTAAAGGTCAATTCCTGGGAATAATTGTAAAGGATACAAAACTATTCGATCGATACCTTTGCCCATCAATACTTCAACGCCATCCATTATAGATTCAGGTGTCTCATGAGGAAAACCGTAAATCAATTCCGAGACTGTTTCAATAGCATTTTCTTTTGCCCAAGCAGTATGAATTTCCAACTTATCCAATCGCGTATTCGTGCGCTTAATAGTCTTTCTAGCTTCTGGATTCAATGTCTGGTAACTCATTCCAAATTCACCTATCCAAGCGATAGGTGCGACAAGTTTTGCAACCTTATGTACTGTCTCTGTGATTACTTTTGCAGTGTAATAGTATAAACGTTGGGGGTAGCCTTTTTCACGATGAAGCTTCATTACAAATTCGGCTAATTCTAAATCTCTATCACGCAGCACTCCCCAATTTTCATCTGTGAATATAAGATCCTTAGTGGGGCTGTGATACATAATGTATTCAATTTCTTCGTATACACGTTCTAAAGGGTAGGGTCTTACTTTGTTCCAGTCCATTGAACCGCTTACACAAAATGCACACTGATATGGACATCCACGCATAGACTGCAATATAGGTACGGCGCCCTGCTCCAGAAACGGGTCAAGTAATCCAGTCAAATAAGGGGATGAAATATTTTTAATGTCTGGCTTTTCATATGTACCCCATATAAGCCTAGGAGGCACATCAAAAGGTATACGTTTATTGCTTCTTTTGGGATCATTCGAATCAGAAAATAAATAGGCAACACCATCAATAGGCTCTGAAATTTGATTTCCACTTTCAATCACTTTCACCAGCTCAACAATGCCTTTTTCACCTTCGGATGGAACAACAAAATCCACTTGAGAATATCTCTCAAAAAAGTATATTATTTCTTCTTCTGTATTATCAACACAAGGTCCACCAACAACGATAGGGATACTCGGATCGTATTTCTTAGCCAATGTCATAGCCCGGTCCGTTAAATCCATATTCCATGAGTTCATGGAAAAACCGAGCAAGTTTGGTGTTGTCTGTTTAAGTTCTTCGAGAAAAACATCCACTGATCTAAACAGTTGCACATCGATATTAGCCCACTGATCAACTAGCGCAGCACCCAAATACCCAATACCTAATGGCACCGTTCGAGGAGTACAGTCCACATTTTGCATGTCTGGATTGTCGTGAAATAAATCAACTAAGAATACCTTCATAAACCTTTCCGCCTATAACTAAAATGCTATCTATTACACGACTTTATTTACAGCGTCAGTAAACTATCACTTGTCATTAAGATTAGTAATCAAAGCAAATATCAGGCCACTCGAACAAGCGTGATATACCTTTCACCATTTAATGCTTCTGCCTTTAAAGCCAGCAGTGGCTATTATTACCTTTGCTATCTTTGAGCCTATAAACCTCTACGTATTCCGGCGAAGTTGATATTTATTCAGTTTATCGACGCAGCCGTGCAACGCTTTTGTATGAACTGAGCCGCTTTGCTCGCTGCATTGTTCCAGTTCCAGTTTGCCTTGATGAGGCTAGCCGCGCTAATGCCCAGTTCTTTGGTTTTCTGTTGATCTTTATAACAATCGAACATTATTTCCTTCAATTGATCGAAGTTGGGTTCTGCCCATTGGCCCCATTGTTGATTGCGGGATTGAAATAAAGGTGACTTGATGTCGACCAAAGTATAGTCCAATAGTAAATTGCTAGACGGTGAAATATAGTCCGTAGGTGCACTATAGTTTGTTACTACTGTGGCGAGCCCGCAGGCCATGGCTTCGATAATGGGTAGCCCCCAACCTTCGGCAGCCGTTGGAAATACTGCACACTGACAGCTACGAAGAATAGAGGCGATGGTTTGGTGATCCTTAACGGGGTTGATGGAAAGTATGCGCTCTTTGGTTTTGGGTGCAATTTGGTTTAGGTGTTTTTCAATGTTGAATTTTGGTCTGAAAGGGTTGTGGCATAGTAAGACTAAATAAACGTCTTTAGTATCAAAGAAAAGGTTTTCAAATGCGGAGACCACTAAATCAGTGCCTTTTCTCTCTTCCCATTTTCCAATATGAACGAATTTAAAGCCTTCGTATTGTGTTAATGCGGGCAGTAGGGGTGTTTCGATATTAAATTGATGTGTATCGACGCCTTCAGGGATAACACCAAGTTTATTTTTCGGTACCCCATTCTCTCGTAGAATTTTTTCTCCCCAGTGGCTAGGCGTCCAGATAAAATCGACTTTCTTAAGGTTTTCTAACCAATTTCCTGGGTATAGCGTTGACTCCCAAATGGAAAAAGCAATGTGTATTCCTGGTAGTCCGAGGTACTCATTGATTCGATCAGGCTGGTTTATATGAACAATAATATGCGTTGTCTGTGGGTTTTCTTTTGAGGATGATACCCAAAGATCAATGCCCTTTTTTATGGTTCGTTGCGTATCTTGTAGATCGATTTCGAGGACGGGGAAATGATGGCGTAATGCTTGGAAAAAATATTGTGTATGAATGTTGTAGCCCGTTATACCGTTGAAATAGCCTAATCCGAGAATGGTTACATTCATTTTTCCTACCTTTTACTGGAGTGTGTGAGTCTCAATCAGCGGTGTTTTCTGTGCTGTGGTATCGATAGTGGTGAGTCGTCTTCAATTAGGGTAGATCCACTTCACTATTTAAAGGTGAAGATTAGAGGTGATGATTAAAGGTTGATGATTAAAGTGAATGTTAAAAGCGGTTTGATAAGAAAAATATTATTTTATAGTAGCAGATCAAACTAATAGTGTTTTTTTTTGGATACTAGCTAAAATTTCAGGGATCTTGTTTTGTAGGATCTGATTTTTTTCGGCGTGCTTTTTTAAGTGAGGCATGGGTATCGGTTCGGTAAAAAAGGGCTTTTTGGATGAGTGATAATGGCGAGATTCAACGACTCCTAGAGGCGTCTCGTGTAGAAGAAAAAAAGGGGAATCTTCACGGCTCAATTCGACATTTACAGGTGTTAAGTGATCTGTTACCGAATAATGCATCCATTTTCAATAAGCTTGGAATAATGAATTATGGCGTCGGTGAACTCAATCTGGCAGAAAAAAATACGTGTAAAGCACTCGCCTTGAGCCCCAATGTATCTTCCTACCACAATACGCTGGCATTGATATTCAAAAAAAAGGGCGACTTAGCGTCCTCTCTGGAATCCTTACAACAGGCATTACGAATTGACGACAAGAATGCCCAAGCCTGGAATAATTTAGGGTTAGTGTATAAGGATCAACAAAATCTAGAAGAAGCAGAGCGCTGTTTTAAGCGAGCAATTGAAATTGTACCTCAGTTTTTCCAGGCACTTACTCACCTGGGAGGCGTGTATAAACTGATGTCTAAGCCTTCTATGGCGACACAGTTTCATTTGAAAGCGATAGAAGCAAACCCCAACGATACGGATGCTCGCTTTAATCTGGGTAACTCGCTCAAGGAGGAGGGCCGTTATGAGGATGCGTACCACACTTTTGGCGAGGTATTAGATCGGGATAAGCAGCATGTAGGGGCGCTCTTAGGGCAGGCATTAATTGAGTTGGTGGGTGGTAATTATAACGCTGGTTTTGATAAGTTGGAGCTTCGATTTCAGCACCCTTTGGAATTACAGCCGGTATTGCCCAATGACATCGCTTATTGGCAGGGAGAGAACTTAGATAACAAAACGCTGCTGATTACTTGGGAGCAAGGCTTAGGGGATCAGATTCAATTTGTACGCTATGTGGGGCTAATTGTTGCGGGAAGGTATGGAAATAATGTCCGTGTTTTAGTGCAAACTCCTTCTGCGTTATTGCGTTTGTTTGAAACGAATGGTGAGTTTTCAACAGTACCCCAGAGCGATATACCGAAGACCTCTGATTTTTATTGTCCTATTATGAGTTTGTCCCGAGTATTGGGTACGGCGTCAGATACGATTCCGCACCCTATACCCTATTTCAGTGTGCCGGAAGCGCTTGTCGCTTCATGGGGTCATCGGCTAGACGATAGGGCTATGCCTAAGACAAAAAAAGTGGGGTTAGTTTGGCAGGGAGATCCGAAAAACCAAACGGATCATAAGCGGTCGATTTCTTTTGATTTGCTTAAGCCTCTATTGTGTATTCAAGGAGTTTCATTTTTCTCTTTACAGTTTGATGGTGACTTTATTGAAAGCTGGGGCCTTGTGGCGGGTAGCGAGAATACTTATCTAGCGCCAGAAATCGAAGACTTCATGGATACAGCCGCGATACTTCAGAATATGGATCTCCTTATTTCTGTGGATACTTCTATTGTCCATCTAGCGGGTGCGTTAAATCGACCTGTTTGGACTTTAATATCCTATGTGCCGGATTGGCGATGGATGAAAAGTGGAAGTCACACAGCCTGGTATCCATCGATGAGACTCTATCGACAGATAGTACTCAATGATTGGGAGAGTGTTGTGAGTGAGGTCGAGCAAGATCTTTTAGCGTTGGTGGCCTCCGAGAATTGACGTAGAAGGGATAGTGAACTACTTAACAGTGAGTTGTTTAATTAAGTTATTTAATTTTGAAGACGGATAAATCTAATGCAAGTTAATGGGAACGTTATTTAGTGCACAGGTGAGATCGAATTGGATGAATGCATGAGTAATACAACTTTGGTTAAACCATTCAGAGGTCATTATGTCTTGGGATGCAGTATGGGAAAAAATATTTAGTTCACGATCCTGGGGTAAGTACCCAGGCGAAGATTTGATTCGATTTGTTGCCAAACATTTTTACAAAGCAGCGGATAGAAGCCAGATTAAAATCTTAGAAATAGGGTCTGGCCCAGGGGCCAATCTCTGGTTTATGGCGCGAGAGGGTTTCACGGTATATGGGGTGGAAGGTTCCAGTACGGCAGTTCAACAATCATTGGCTTACTTGGATTCGAATGTTCCGAATTGGCAAGGTGAGGTGGTGCAAGGGGACATTGTTAAACTTGATTATGATGATTGTTTATTTGACGCAGTGATCGACATAGAGGCTGTTTATTGTAATTCTTTTGACGCATCTAAGATCATTTACCAAGAGGCTCTTAGAGTATTAAAACCGGGAGGGTACTTCTATAGTCGTACTTTCGCAAAGGGAACTTCCGGCGATGAAACCGGTGAAACTGTGAGTTATAACGCCTATAGGCCGTTAGAAGGTACTTTAGTGGATGTAGGGCTGGTCCGCTTTACTTCGAGAGAAGACATTGAGCCGCTTTTTGCGGGTTTTGAAATAGTGGAAGTCGATCAAATGGTGAGAACCTCTAATCCTGGAAAGTTGGTTAAGGAATGGATGATAACAGCGAAAAAACCAGAGTGATGGCTTACGAATATTAGATGGAAAGGGTATAGAAGATAGGTGGTATCCAAAGTGGGAAAAGTGATTGCATTTGTTTTTGCAAGAGGGGGCTCTAAAGGTCTGCCCGGAAAAAATATTAAACTATTAAAGGGTATTCCATTACTTGCCTACTCCATTCGAATAGCGAAGAACCTGAATTTAATTGACTCGGTTTACGTCTCGACCGATTGCAGTGATATTGAAAAAGTGGCTGTTGAAAATGGAGCGAAGGTGATCAAGAGGCCGCGAGAATTGGCGAGTGATACCGCCAGCGAGTGGGATGCGTGGCAGCATGCGGTAACGTACCTGATGGGGCAAGGTTGTATGACCCAGGACGACTTGTTTTTGAGCTTGCCGGCGACCGCTCCACTGAGAAAAGAAGAGGATGTGCGAGCCTGTATCGATGAGTTTAGACGAGCAGAGGTGGATATTGTCATCACCATTCGTGATGCCGAACGTAGTCCGTATTTTAATATGATGAAATATAACGATGATGGAAATTTGGATTTAGTGATAACCCCCGACAAGGTGTTATCTCGAAGGCAAGAAACGCCGAAGGTGTTTGATGTCACGACAGTTGCATATGTTACGACGCCTAGTTATATCTTTAATTGTCATAGTGTATTGGAAGGCATCGTTGGTGGTGTCAAGGTACCGAATGAGCGATCGATTGATATTGATACCCTATACGATTTTAAAATTGCAGAGGCACTGGTCGAGGACGTTGATCCCCTCGGTTGTCTATCAGGGGGTTAGTTTAATCGTCATCACATTTAAGTAGAGAATCGTATGAAATCCATTTCAGCATTGATGAACTTGAGTGGGAAAATTGGGCTTATTACCGGTGGTGCAGGTCATATTGCGCTGGCGATGTCTGAGGCTTTGGCGGAGCAAGGAGCGAATTTAATACTGATAGATTTGGATCATGCTGGGCTTATTCAACGTCAGTCCGATTTGGAGTCTCGCTACCCGATTACGGTTTCAATCTATGAATGTGATTTTGATGACCGCGATAGCACAAAGTATTGCTATGACACGATTCTTAAAAAGCACACGGTTTTGGATTTTATCATTAATAATGCAGCGTTTGTGGGTACCCGCAATTTAGAGGGTTGGTGTACCGCTTTTGAAGACCAGTCTATTGATACTTGGCGCTCCTGCTTGGAGGTGAATCTGACGGCTCCTTTTTTTATCGTGCAGTCTCTACTGCCGTTGTTACAACAATCGAGTCAATCTAGCATCATTAACATTAGTTCCATTTATGGAATTTTGGGGCCAGATTATAGTCTTTACAGTGGTACAGATATGGGTAATCCCGGTGCTTATGCCGCGAGTAAAGGAGGTTTATGCCAAGTTACTCGATGGATGTCTACAACACTGGCTCCGAAAATTAGAGTCAATAGCCTTGTGCTGGGCGGTATTGCAAGAGGCCAGGATCAGACTTTTGTGAATCGCTACGAAGCGAAAACACCATTACAACGAATGGGTACAGAAGAAGATATTAAAGGGGCTATCGTTTATCTCGTTTCCAGTTTGTCGGCCTATGTGACAGGGCAGCAGCTTGCCATTGATGGAGGTTGGAGTGCTTGGTAGCGGTAACCCGAGGATAGCGAAAATGAGAAGTCGACGTTGATCAAAGAAATGGTAAGAAGCGCAAAAAGAAAGTTGATTGAACTGAAGTTTGGAGACTAACAGGTGGATTTGAGTAATAAACGCGTATTAGTGACTGGTGCTGATGGATTTATTGGATCGCATTTGGTTGAAAGGCTAATGGGGGTCTGCGGCTCGGTCAAAGCCTTTGTGCAATATAATTCTTTTAATACTTGGGGTTGGTTGGATCAATGTAGTGAGTCGTTAAAGAAGGAAATTAAGGTCTTTGCCGGCGATATTCGTGATCCCTATGGTGTGAATAAATCCATGGAAGATGTGGATGTGGTTTTTCATTTAGCGGCACTGATCGCTATTCCCTACTCTTATCATTCGCCTGATACTTATGTGGATACCAACGTGAAGGGTACGCTGAATGTAGTGCAAGCCGCTCGTGAACGGCAGATTGATAAGGTATTACATACCTCCACGAGTGAGGTGTATGGCACGGCGAAATTTGTGCCCATTACCGAAGCGCATCCGTTGCAAGGACAGTCTCCTTATTCCGCATCGAAAATCGGCGCGGATCAAATGGCCTTGTCATTTTATCGCTCGTTTGAAACTCCGATTGCAGTGGTTCGCCCATTTAATACCTACGGTCCTAGACAGTCCGCGAGAGCGATTATCCCTACCATTATTACGCAACTACTCGCGGGCCGAAAGGAAATTAAGTTAGGGTTGTTGACGCCAACTCGAGACTTGAATTATGTGGAAGATACAGTAAATGGATTTATTGCCATGGCAGAAAGCGACGCGGTATTAGGGGAGGTCGTCAATATTGGTTCAAATTTCGAGATTAGTATGGGTGAAGTTGTGGATTTATTGAAAAAAATTACCGGTAGTGAAGCAAGAATAATAACAGATGATGAACGAGTGCGTCCGGTAAAAAGTGAAGTGGAGCGGCTTTGGGCAGATAACAGTAAAGCGTTGAATATGCTGGATTGGAGTCCTTTATACGCAAGTCGAAAAGGCTTGACCTGTGGGCTACAAAAAACAGTGGATTGGTTTAGCAAAGAAGAGAATTGCAGTGTTTACAAAAGTGATATCTACAATATATAAAATGAGGTTTACCCTCTTGATAAAATGGGATTAGCTAAAATACATGAGTGGTATTAATCGGCAAGGGTTGGGTCAGTCTATTGTCGCAGGCTTACACCAGGTGTTAGGGCCTAAAATGTTGAAGGGAAAAAAATCAGAGCTCTCTCTTCATGAACCGTTTTTTAAAGGAAATGAACAACGGTATGTGGCCGATTGCATTAGTAGCGGTTGGGTGTCTTCTGTGGGACGCTACGTCGATGATTTTGAATCGGCGCTGGGTGAAGTTTGTGGTACAGGCGATGCGGTTGCAACGGTTAATGGAACGGCGGCTTTACATATTTGCCTTTTGTTAGCAGGCGTGAAACCAGGAGATGAAGTGTTGATGCCAACACTCACCTTTGTTGCCACCGCCAATGCGGTGCGATATGCCGGCGCCGAGCCCCATTTTTGTGACAGCCAACGTGGCGGAATCGGTATCGATATTCCTCGCTTGGATGAGTACTTGCGTGACAGCTGCAAAATCAAAAATGGGGTCTGCATTAATAGTCGAACGCAAAGGGCTATAAGAGCGTTAATCGTGATGCATACCTTTGGTCATATTCAACAGTGGGAGTTAGTCTCGGAGCTGGCAAAAAAATATAATTTGATCGTGATTGAGGATGCCGCTGAGTCGTTAGGTTCTTCCTATTATCGTCATCATGCTGATAACAAATTTGCAGCGGGTTCGTATGGGCATTTAGCGGCATTCAGTTTCAACGGCAATAAGATTGTCACTGCTGGTGGAGGAGGCGCTATCGTTACCACAGATCCTAATTTGGCATCGCATGCAAAGCACCTTACCACTACCGCGAAATCGACTAAGGGCAAGGCGCTTTACCATGATGCTGTGGGTTACAATTATCGTATGCCGAATATCAATGCCGCTTTGGCTCTTGCTCAACTAGAGCAGCTTGACAATTTTGTCGGGCTAAAACGAAATTTAGCCAGTCGATATGAAAAAGCGTTGAGCCGAGTCGAGGGCTGTGAATTTCTTAAAGAACCGGAAGGCTGTGTGAGTAATTATTGGCTGAATTCAATTCGTTTGCCTAACATAACAGAAATTGAAAGAGATGAATTGTTGGAGTCTTTGGCGGCTGAAGGGTTTCAATGTCGGCCAGTGTGGACTCCAATGCATCATTTGCCTATGTATCAGAACAGTCCGAGGATGGCTCTCAGTCTGGCTGAAAAACTGCAAAATGAGCTAATTAATATTCCTAGTAGTGCCTTTCTCGGTAGGTGATCGAAATGAACTAAGTGGGCTGCATAATTGACGGTGGCTTACCTAGGATGTTTGACGAGACAGCTATTTTAACCTACTTAGTAATAGGTTCTTTTACTCCAAATGTACAACACATATGCGATTAATATGAACTCATTTTTTTGTGATGTAACAAGTTAATAATGAAAAAAACTAGAATTTGTATTGTTACTGCCACGAGAGCTGAATACGGCTTACTCTATTGGCTTCTTAAGGACTTCCAAGGTGCGGAGGACTTTGAGGTGGACTTGGTTGTCACTGGGATGCACCTGTCTGCCCAGTATGGATATACGTATCGTGACATTGAGGCTGATGGATTTAACATTCACCATAAGATAGAAATGTTGCTTTCTTCCGATACGCCTACCGGAATGTCAAAGTCCATTGGTTTGGGTCTAATTGGTTTTGCAGATCTTCTTTGCGCTAGTTCATATGATTTTGTCTTAGTGCTTGGGGATCGGTATGAGTTACTTGCTATTGTGCAAGCGGCATTGATGGCAGTGATTCCCGTGATACATTTGAGTGGTGGAGAACTGACTGAAGGTGTAATTGATGACTGTATCCGTCATGCCATCACTAAAATGTCGCATCTGCACTTTGTAACGAATGAAAGATACCGGCAACGTGTTATCCAAATGGGTGAGCACCCTGAGAGAGTGTATACCGTTGGTGAGCCTGGCTTGGAGCACCTACGACGATCAACTTTGTTGTCGAAGTCAGAATTAGAGGTTGTCTTGGACTTTCCAATTCGAGGATCGCTGTTTTTAGTCACCTACCATCCGGAAACATTAAATGGGGATTCGGTAGAAGCGGCTTGTGATGCCCTATTTCAGGCACTGTCTAGTTTTGAAAATGCATCCATTATCATTTCTTACCCCAATGCAGATGCCAGTGGAAATCTCATCATTACCGCCATTGACTCTTTTGCGGCAGTGAGAAAAGGCAGAGTCTATGTGACGAAGTCGCTAGGGCATATCAATTACTTAAGCGCACTGTCTTTGGCTGATGTTGTCATCGGTAATTCTTCTAGTGGCTTGGTGGAAGCACCTTCTTTTGAAACGCCAACGGTAAATGTGGGTGATAGACAGAAAGGACGTTTAAAAGCGATTTCGGTAATAGATGTGAAGGCGGACGCAAAGCCAATCGTCAATGCAATCAGTCGGGCTTTGAGCGAGGAGTTTAAAGCTGCCATTGTAGATGTAGAAAACCCTTATGGTGATGGTCATACCACAGAAAAAGTAATTACTGCATTAAGAACGGTGGATCCTGCCACACTCATTCCAAAGTCATTTTATGATTTGGAAACTTTGTGAGTAGACGATGTTACTGGCGCGACAAACCTAGCGTACCCTATTAAAACTAAGGTGAATATATAATGAGATCCAATGTGTTGGTTATTGCTGAGGCGGGTGTTAATCACAATGGCTCGGTGGCAGTCGCAAAACAGCTAGTGGATGTAGCGGTTAAGGCGGGTGCTGATATTGTTAAGTTTCAAACGTTTAAATCATCAGCTGTGATTAGTACTTATGCTCCGAAGGCTGAGTATCAGAAAGCTTCAACCGGAGCCGATGAGAGTCAGCTTGAAATGGTGCAGAAGTTAGAGCTGAGTGAATCAGAACATATTGCTCTTTTTAATTATTGTGTCGAGTGTGGGATTCAATATCTATCAACGGCGTTTGATTTGGAAAGTTTGCGACAGGTCTATAAGCTTGGTGTGAAAATTATAAAAATCCCGTCGGGTGAAATCACTAATTATCCATTATTGAAAGCCATTTCCGAACTGCCTGTAGATGTCATCATGTCTACGGGGATGTCGACATTTGATGAAATATCGCAAGCCTTAACAGTATTGAATTCTGTAAATAGGATCAAAAGCATTTCACTTTTACATTGTAATACACAGTACCCGACACCCTTTATCGATGTGAATTTGAATGTGCTAGATTCAATGAAAAATCAATTTTGTGATTGTGACGTGGGGTATTCAGATCATACATTGGGTATTGTTGTCCCTATCGCTGCCGTCGCGAAAGGCGCCAGCATTATTGAAAAGCACTTCACTTTGGATCGCAGTATGGAAGGGCCTGATCACGGGGCGTCTTTGGAGCCGGGTGAATTGAAAACGATGATAGAGTCAATTCGAGTAGCGGAACAAATTTTGGGTAGCAATAAAAAAGAGGTGACTCCGAGCGAAAAGGAAAACCTTTGCGTCGCACGTAAATTTGTTGTGGCGGCTCGCGGAATTAAAATTGGTGAGATTTTCACTGAAGAGAATGTCACGACGAAGCGCATCGGAAAACTGGGTGTGAATCCTATGATGTGGACTCAACTGATGGAATCTCAGGCCGGTAGGGAATACCATGAAGATGAGCCTATTGATGAATCGGATTTGTCGTGAATCACCTTTCCCCTATTGGCGGTGAATTACCCCTAGCTGATTTTTTTCCTGTGGTTTACACCGATTCAGGTCGTTCGTCACTTCGGCTTCTATTAAACAATACTAGAATGAAACGGGTGTTGCTGCCGGATTTTTTGTGCGGCACAATTGTGTCTGTTTTTTCTGAGTATAAAGTGCAAATCGAGTATTACTCCGTGCCTCCCGATCTGAGTTTTCCTGATGAGATCGTGCTACAAATTATTGAACGTGCCCGTGCAGAGAAGGAGGAGATTGATGCGCTTTACCTTATTGCTTACTTCGGTGTGTGTCCTCAGGTATCAGAAGAGATTATCTCGCAGTTTAGTGATATCTGGATTGACAATGTATTCAGTATAAACTCGGTGTGTCTGCCGCTAAGGGATAAAGTGATCTCTCAGGGTAAGCGAGTGTCAGTTTGGAATAGTTTTAGGAAGTTTGGAGCAATGGTTGAAGGAAGTGAGCTTATTTGTAGTCAGCCTCTCTCATTAGAGTCTGGGTTGATCAGTGGGGAAGCACCCTATGTTGAGGCAAAATATCAAGCAACGAGAAACAAGCAACACGTGATAGACGGAAAGTCCGGTGTGAATGCGGAATACCTAGCTTTATTTGAGGAGGGTGAAAGGCTCATCGATAAACAAGCTGATTGCTATCGGCTTTCGGATAGAGGTCTCTTTTGCTATCTGCGGTGGATGGAAAACATTGAAGATGAAAAAGGGGCACGATTGAAAAATTGGGCCGAGCTTGATGCGGTGTTAGGGGGGTGTTCTGTTCACAAGAGTTTGGAATATGCGGGATTAGCCACTCATTACCCTATACTGACCGATGATGCGATATCCATTCGGTTAGCCTTACGTCAAGAGGGTGTGTTCTTACCGGGTTTTTGGCCAAATGAATATCATTTAAGTAATAGGCTGTATTCAACGCTACTGTGCATACCAGTAGATAGTTTATATGAGCCCAATGAATTGATGGGGTTGGCAAGGTGGATTGTAAATTATGTTGATCAACATTGAGCGAGCAAGAGAAATATTCAGTGATCTGCCGTCGGCATATCAATATCCCACTTTAGATCCTGATTATGTCGAGGCCGATTGTAAAGAAAAAGGAAATGCACAGCCCATTTACTATTTTGATCAGAACAATCAAGGCAGTTTTTATCATGCCACTCATCAAATAAAGTCGGTGATCAATAGCCCTATTTTAGCCGACGTTGTCGATTTTGAATCTCAACGAGGTTATGGAGGCCCTATTGTTATCGCCAAAAATGGGAGTTTTTCTGAGTCGGCTTATGCTCGTTATCTCGGTGCGATGAAGGATATGAATGGATTAGTTGAGTTTATTCGCTATATCCCGCTGATAGAAAACAGAATTAATACACCCATCGTAGCCTCTTTTGAGCGGGAAACTGTCTGGATAGATTTGTGTCGAGATAATCTATTGGCTTCTTACGAAACGCGGGCGCGAACGGCCATAAGAAAGGCGGAAAAGAATGGGGTCATTTCATCCTGGGCAACGGACAGGGAATCCTGGTCCTTATTCTCAAAATTGTACAGTAGGCGAATGTCTGAGCTGAATGCGTCTGAGGAGTTTTGTTTTTCTCATGATTACTTTATTCGCTTGATGAATATGCATAGTGCGCATTTACTATTGGCATCTGTTGATGGAGAAGTGATTGCTGGTGCTCTTTTTTTAATGACAGATGACTTCATGGAATATCATTTGTCAGCGTCGACTAGTGAGGGTATGCGGGTTTGTGCCACTCAACATCTGATACACACCGCTGCTGAAGCGGCAGCAGCTAAGAGAATTAAATATTTTCATCTCGGTGGAGGAACAGATAACAGCAAAGAAAATCCACTGTTATTCTTTAAATCGGGATTCTCAAAGAATCGATCAGAATATTACACGGGCAAGTGGGTATTTGATGAAAAAATCTATGCTGACCTACAACATCAATGGATGACGGAGGGTAAAGGTCATAAAAGAGCTATTTTTTATAGATAGTGATTTTGTGATGCGTTTTGGAAAAAAATGGGGGAGAAGCAGTGTACTACGTAAAGATGGGTTGGGCTAAATGAAAGTACTGGTGATTGGGTATGGGAGTATAGGAAAGAAACATACTCGTAATATCGTATCTTCTTATCCCGATGTTGAAATAGCGATACTTCGATCCGGTTCTGCTATCGGAAATAGTCGATTACTAGATCTGCCCTCCAATTGCATTCAATTTCATGATTTAGACTCTGCGCTTGGATGGCAGCCCATTGCCGCAGTAGTTTGTAGTCCTTCTACTAGCCATGTGGATTATGCACGGATACTGGTAGAAAAAGGCATAGCTGTTTTTATTGAGAAGCCACTGTCGAATACAATACACAATTGTGATTCGCTGGTACAAGCGGTAGAGAAACGGCCAGTGACAGTACAAATTGGTTTTGACATGCGTTTTCATCCCGTTTTCTTAACGGCTAATCAAGCACTGGAATCCGGCAGGCTTGGTAAGCTCTATTCCCTCAGTTGTGAAGTAGGGCAGTACCTACCTGATTGGAGGCCCGATGTTGATTATGCGCAGTCGACTTCAGCTAAGGCTGAGTTGGGAGGTGGGGCTTTGTTAGAGCTATGCCATGAAATTAATTATGTTCAAGCATTGCTGGGTTTTGAAAAAGTGGAAGTCGTGGCCTTCAAAGACAAAGTGAGTGATCTGGATGTGAATGTGGATGATGTGGTTAATATACTATTGAAAGGGAAGAATCGATTTGGTTGCCAGACGATGGCGACGATTCATTTAGATTTTTTACAGAGAAGCCCTAAGCGGTTGTGTGTTGTTGTTGGGAGTGAGGGGACCTTGACCATGGATTTTATTTCCAATACCGTTATTTTAGATTTGTGCGGTCAGACGCAGGTGTTATTCGATGGGAGTGATTTCGACGGTAATACCGTTTACCTTGACGAAATAGCGGCTTTCTTTCTGTCGATTGAGAGCAATGCTGAACCCATAACATCTCTGTTAGATGGCTTGTGTACACAAACATTTATTGAAGCCATCAGAGAGTCGTCTGAGGAGGGGTGCGTGAAAACATTATCGCTTGAGTCTTGTTAGGGTGTGTCGATGTATTCCTGAGGTTGTTTTTGCTTTATTTATGTATTATGAATTTTTGAACTATATTATTGGTAATCTTTTCTTGGGACTTTTTTCAATACTCTTATCACAACAATCCTATTCTCAATAAAGGTGGGTGGATAGTACGGTGTTGATAATAATGTGTTAATCATCACTTAGCTTATCATGGCACAATTACAAAGCGAGTTTGACTATGACTGAAGTCACCCTATTTAGACACCAAAAGCCAATACGGGATCAACGGGGTTTGGACTATTGTCTTAGAGCTATATTTTCTGATGCGGAGTTTATTCGGTTGGCGAAAATGCAAGTGCAGCGAGCGGACCCTGACTTTTCTCAAGTGAATTCACTTTCGGTATTGTGCTCCGTGTTGCAATCGATGTTGGATGCTCCTGAACAGCTAGAGATTCAAAATGCACCGCGTGCGCGCGATGAACTGACTCAATTCATTGATCAATCTAAATTGAGCCTTGATTTGTTCGATGCAAGAAGCAAGAATAATCCCGATGCCGTTTTTTGGCCGATGCCAACACGCAAGCCAGTTAGCCGGTTTGATATGTGGCCGCTAGCCAAAGTCAATCCCATCCTCAGCAAGCAGACACCGATTGGATCGGCGGGCAGTTGTTTTGCTATAGAGGTAGCAAAGGTTCTACAAAAAGAAGGGTTTAACTACGTCACTACCGAGCATGTGAATGACATTGAAGGCGTTAGAATGGGCGGCCAGGAAGAGAGTGATGAAAGTAGTTTTTTTTCAGCGAATTATGGGCTTCTATTCAATACGCCGAGCTTTCGTCAGTTGGCTGAAAAAGCATTTGGCGTGAAACAATTTGAAAAGTTACTTTTCGAAATTAAAGATTCTAAACTCTATGCTGATCCCTATAGAGAAGATATTTGCTTCCGCTCTCCAGAGGCTTATTTAGCCGACTACGACAGGCATAGGGAGGCGGTAAGGCAAGCTTTTTTACAGTCTGAAGTTTTCATTATAACGCTAGGACTGAATGAATGCTGGCAATTCAATGATGGTACATTTCTATCGCGTAACCCAAGATTCAATTTTTTAGAATTTGCTAATCACAGAACGCTGAGTGTCGCTGAAAATATTGAAAATATACAGGTATTCTATGACATCATTAAGGCACACAATCCAAATTTTAAACTCATCGTGACCGTTTCACCAATACCGCTAATTGCGACGGGTAGGGCTACGGATCAGCATGTTATTGCCGCTAATACACATTCCAAATCCGTATTACGTGTTGTTGCTGAAGAAATAGTAGCGAACAACAAAGACGCATACTATTTTCCAAGTTACGAGATGGTGACTCAATGTATCAAAGATCCGTGGCAAGAGGATGACCGACATGTTACCGATGCGACAATTGCAAAAGTGGTTCAACTGTTTAAGTATCAGTTTTTGGAAGGGTGTGATGTGTCGGAAATAGGAATTAGGGGTTACTTTGGGTGACTAGACTTCATAATTGTATCCCAATTTTTGGCTGAGTTTTGCCATCTGTTGCAGCAACTGGGAATCGATGGCCTTTTTATAGGATTCAAACTGATCGTACTTTTTCGTGTTGCTGCTTTTTATCTCACCCAAGCGAATGTGAGTGAGGGGCGAAAATTCTCGTTCACAATGTTTAGCTAAACTAGTGACCGTTTCGAAAGGGGATTGTAGTAACGATTCATAACGGATTATATGAATGTCGGGCTGAGAATCTGAATTTAGCCGGTGTTCCTTGTGTTTGACCAAAGGTATCAATTGCGCTGCATACAGGTTCCACATATAGCAGGATCTAGTTTCCAAATTCCACTCTTGCCATTGATCAAATCTAGCGTCTTCCACCCAATGTGGAGCAAATGACTTGTTAGCTCCCACTTTATATGGCCATGCAGTTCTCCCTAATGCAGCATTAGTTAACCACTGCTTCTTGATAATGGAATTGATAACATCTCTAGGGTCGCGAATGATAGTGATCACTTTGCACTGGGGAACCGTTTCACAAATTACAGGGATAGCCTCCATCATGTTTGGCAATTTGATGGCTAAACGCAATGAATTGTTCTTAGCGTATTGGATGGCATCGTGATTGTTTGATATGGATGTCCAACGATTAACAATGTCACTCCATGATTTTGCGTTGAGTGACAGGCTATCATCATCCGGTCTTAAATTGAGTTGGCGCCCATGAACTGACTCGATGAAGCAGTCTTCGAACAGGTAAACCCGCATTATTTTTATGGCAGTTGCTTTGTCAATAGATCCAACATCTAGCAGGTTGAGTATGAGTTTTAGAGTCGGAGGTTCGAAGGCATACTCAACGCCTTTTAAAGTGGAAATTATTTTACCGAGTAACGTGGTACCTGACCTGGGTAATCCCGTGATAAATAACCCGCCATGTAATCCGTTTTCCTGGCCTTGTGATAACGCGATCTGACTGATGTCAACTTTATCCATATTCCTTGAGTCGGCAACTTGCCGAGAGTTCCATTAGAGGGTTAGCTTTTAGCTAAAAATAGTTCCTCAATTTTAGACTGTCAAATATGGCGGATAAACGATTGCTATTACAGCCTGGAACTAATGGGGAGGAACGATGTTGCCGCTGGGACATCCGTTTAATGGGCTAATGTTAGCTAAGCTCGAATTGAATTATTTTAAATAATTAATACTTCTAAGCAAGTGGGCGATAACACTTATACAGTGTCTTTGAATTCTGTCTAAAAAGAAACGTCACGTAAATTTTCTAAACCGGTCGCCTGCTTTCGTGAAGAGGATTATGAAAGTTAAGAACATGGCACGTTTATTGAAGGTTTATGTAAAGAGATGAATTAGTCAGAATTTTGAAGTCTATAGCCATTTGATTTGTAGTGTTGAGTAGTAACATGAATAATTGGAAAGAAGCTCTTTTATCAGAGAGTACCTCAATCGTTGATGCCCTTAAGGTCATTGATAATCGTAAATTACAGATTGGTGTTGTTATTGATGGCCAAGGTAAGTTGCTAGGCACGGTGACGGATGGCGATGTGAGACGAGCCATTTTAGCTGGCGTAGGATTGGATGAATCCATCGGCCAAATAATGAATCAAAAACCCATCTCGTCAAGAGAAGGTACGAAGAGGAAAATGTTGATTCGTTCTTTCCGAAAACATCAGGTGCGACAACTGCCAGTTTTGTCGAAAACCGGCGAGGTGATAGGGCTCGAGTTGTTAGATACGCTTCAGAACCCGGAACCGAAAGATAATGCTGTGATATTGATGGCGGGAGGGTTGGGGACTCGTCTTCGACCCTTAACGGATGAATGTCCTAAGCCCATGTTAAATATTGGCGGCCGCCCGATACTAGAGACGATCATCAATAATTTTATGGATTCGGGGTATCGGGAGTTTTACCTATCTGTAAATTATCGATCAGAAGTTATTAAATCGTATTTTGGTGATGGCAGTAGCTTCGGAGCCAACATTCAATATTTAGAAGAGACGCAACGACTAGGGACAGTTGGAGCACTCAGCCTACTACCAGAAACGCCCGATAAACCTTTCTTTGTTATGAATAGTGATTTGCTGACGCGTGTTAATTTCGGTCAGATGATGGATTTCCATCATCTTAATCGCTCAATGGCAACAATGGGGGTGCGAGAGTACAGCTATGAAATTCCGTATGGTGTATTGAAGCTTCATAACCATGAGATTCAAAGCATTGTTGAGAAGCCAGTGCAGCAGCACTTTGTAAATGGCGGGATTTACATTTTCGAACCAGAAGTTATCGATTATATTCCGAAAGATCAATATTACGATATGCCCACATTATTTGAGACGTTGATGAGCGAAAGAAAACAGACTTGTGCCTTTCCATTTCGAGAGTATTGGATGGATATAGGTCACCCTGAAGATTTTGAAAGAGCTAATCGAGATTATTCGAAAGAGTTTTTACTTAAAGCTATTGCGTAGCTGTACCTAATAATAGGTGCGCATATGAATGCTTTGGAAGAGGACTGTTTACAGTAGATAGAAATAAATGAAGATCAAATTTAAGAGGTATAATACGAATGTCAAACAATCCTAATTTGTCTGTAGATCAAAATACATCGACACCATCGGATGCTGGTGAGGCGCTAGATTATAACGATATTATGGGCGGCGGAGCGGCAGATGCAGTTCAGTATGTACATAAGGAATATCACTTCGCGTTGGACTTTTCCGAAGATAGCATTGAAAAAATTGAAGAGTTCATGGCTCACATTCACCGAGTTCTTGTTTTAGAAAACGAAGAGCCCATCGATCCTAAAATTGTGGTGACACTATCAAATTGGTTTGGGGCCTATGTTGGTGAGGTTTTTCGGAAACATCATGGTGGAAATTGGGTGATCGATAGTCGCGACCCAGAAGCGCCTGCATTTGAAGTTAAATATGAAGAGTTAGGTTTGGCATTTCCATCTCGAATATTTCATCGCATTATGGGGGGAGAAGAAAATAGTATCGATAAATACTATGCGGAGATAACAATGAAAATTTCCAAATTAAGGAATGTTCAAACTCTAGAATTGAATTAGCAGTTTCGTTAATTCAATTTAAATCATCGACACCCTGCCATCATTATTTCCAACTCGCTGATCTTGAACAGAAAAAAATATTGAATGACCATTGTCATATTCATGTATTAGAATTAGATAAATGGCAGAAGAAAGTGGAATTGAGTGTAGAAGATCAATGGATTTATTTCTTCAAAGAAGCCAAAAACTGGACTGAACTTCCAACAAAACTAAATACACCCGAACTGAGACAAGCAATGGCCACGCTACGACGATTTTCAGAACAAGAAAAGGAGTATGACCTATATCAAGCGAGGCAGACTGCTATTCACGAAGAGAACTCACGGCAAGGGGCTTTAGAAGACGCCTTGAAAAAGCAGTCTGAAGCGATTGAGGCTAAAGATGAAGCGATGGAGTTGCATGCTGAGGCAGTAAAAAAACAAAAAGAAGAGTCTCACGCGAAAGAAGAAGCACTTGAAGAGCAAGCTCGTTTACGTGAATTGTTACGAAAATCGGGCATCGATCCCGATGCCGACTCCATATAATTTTGCTAGCTCCTTAAACGGAATATGCCCCCCCCGTGGCCGGTTACACCCTACACCTCTAAAGACTTAGACCCTCTTTTTACTCTATTGATGGATGTTTTTTTTCCAAAATCCTTCCGTTACTTTATCTCTAAGCATCTCAGCTATCTCTAAGATTGAAAGTTATTTCTAGCCCTGTCCGGAAACAGTTCTGTTTCTGGAACAATCTTTGCAACTTCTTTGGAAACGATGAAATCGCGGATACCGGCGGTTTATCCCAAAGAGAGGGAGCAAAAATGTCTTCAACCAAAAGTGCTATGTTGGGAAGTAGGTCAAAGGGTGTCATTCGAAATAGAAAAAGCCTGTTAAAGGAAGCTAAGGCTAATAGTCTTTTTTCAAATGCGCACAGTGAATTCGAAAACTACTTATCGGGTGTAGGGAAAAATTTACAAACTGAGGATCAGCTCGCGACGATAGAAGTGAAAGTGCAAAAGAGCTTATCTTTAATTCCCGATCAAATTGAGGGGTTGAATTTATTATCCCGAATCTCGCTGGAGCGTGGAGAGTGTGAGGAAGCCAAGAGTATTCTCAGTAGAGCGCTAAGGATCAGCCCAGATTCGCCCAGTAATAACTTTACTTTGGCCCAAATATATATCGGTAATGAGCAATATACAAAAGCCATTCGACATTTAACGCTAGCGCTCAAACATGCGCCGAATACCGATCAAATAATGGGAGTCATTGCCTACGCTCATTTGAAAAACGACAATAGGATCGACGCCTATATCATATATCGTCGTCTTTGTTTTAGTGGGAATGGTTTTAGTGGAGATAGTTTTAATCATGATAGTGTTAAAATTGACACAGGGTATCACGCAGCCTTGGTAGAGTGTTTGAAACGGGCAGAGGTTCATAATTACTCCGTCCAAATGGAGTTAGACCTGATTCGTGTTCTTGATTTTGATGATGTTGAATTTGATCAATTGTCGAATGTAGTCTCATCGCTTTTGATTCAAAAATACGGGCTTAATCTAAAAGATAATGTTCTAGAGCTAATGAATCTCGTGGATGACGCATTGTTAAAAAAATGTTTACAAAATATGACGATACGAGACGCTACCATAGAAAGATTTATTTGGTTAGTGAGAGCAACGCTATTAAAGGAGTGTGTTGATCTAGATCGAATTCCTGAATCACTCTTAGATCTCATCTATTCTATTGGCGTGTATTGCCATACCAATGAGTATGTTTTTGCGGTAAAGGATAGCGAAGACAAAATGGTTCAGTATCTGTTGGCGACGGTAGCCATGATCGTCAAAGTGGGTGAGCCTGAGGGGAAGATTATTGGCGGGTTAGCACTGCTATCAATGTATATTCCGGTGGTTGAGCTATGCGATATTATGGAGCTAGAGCTGGAGAATTTTGAGGGCTGGCATGCAACAGGCGACAGGTTAAGATTAAAGTGTATTGCAGAAGCGAGGAACGAACAAAAGTACGTCAAGAAATTGTTTGAACAAGGCGAGTTTGAACGAGGAGAGCTTGAAGAGGGGGCAGTGGGAACGCATTCAAAAATGATGCAAGTTCAATATGAGGAAAACCCGTATCCGAGGTGGGCGACTATTTCAAAGTTCCCCGCTAATGATTACATTCGCGCTATTAGTACAGAGTTGCCTGAACTTGCTCGTATTCTCAATGTAGGTAATGTAGGTAATGTAGATGATGTAGGTAATACCAATGAAGTGTCCCTGAACAGAAAGCCAAAGAAGATGTTGGTTGCGGGTTGCGGTACGGGACGTCACTCAGTGCAATTGGCGTTAGCTTATCCCTATTTGGTAGTAGAAGCGATTGATGTCAGTCGGCGTAGTCTTGCCTACGGTATGCATAAGGCGGAAGAATTTGGCCTTATCAACTTGCAGTTTCGATATCAAGACCTACTCACGTTGGTAGTTCCTGATGATGCCCGTTATGATGCGATTGAATGTTCGGGAGTACTACATCATTTAGAAGATCCCGCTGCGGGACTACAGTCACTAGTGAAAGTGTTACGACCCAATGGAATTATGAAGTTGGGTTTATACAGCAAACGTGCAAGGGAGCATGTATTGTCAGCGCGGTCTTGTATAGCACAGGAAGGTTTTAGCGAGGCCATTTTACCCAATATCCGACAAGTGAGATCTAATATCACCGAGGGTCGCTGGGGGGAAGATGTCGCTAAAGTGGCATTGTCACCTGATTTTTTCTCCACGAGTGGTTGTAAAGATTTGTTGTTCCATTTTCATGAAGTCAATTATACGCCGTTGCTTATACGAAAAATGTTGCAAGATTCCGAGCTGCATTTTTTAGGCTTTGTTCATTTGCCCCCATCAGTTAAGAAAGCCTATCGACAACGTTTTTGTGACGATAGGCATTTAATAAATCTAGAGAACTGGGAATTATTCGAAAAGGATAACCCGCACCTCTTTACCGGTATGTATCAGTTCTATTGTTGTAAGAAACTTGATTTGTAAGTGAAGAATGAGTATGGCAGTAAGCCAACTCGTCCATTTCGATTGTTGACAATACACGGCGTTTGGCTCTATGGAGATAAGATTCCGTCATTAATTTGACCAATCCACCCATCGTGAACTTTACTTAGGTAATAACCCAATTTGTGATTTGTTCTAGAGATATGGATTAGAATATGTGGCGCGCGATTAAAGTTTTATTGATTGATGATGATGATTCCCGTAGACATGACTTTAAGGTAGTTTTGGATTTTGTGGGTGAGGAGTCCATTGCCACTACCAGTAAGCACTGGCAAGCAGTCGTCAGTGAAAATACGGAGAGTAACGAAGAAATTGTCTGTGTTATTTTGGGCGATACTATCGAGCCACTGGGTGCAATGGTGAAGCAAGTTTTAGCTTGGGATGCCCATGTCCCCTTCTTGATCATAGCCAACCAGGAACTAGATAGTGGGCTAGATGAGTCCACGCGGCAGGCAATTATTGCGCGTATAGAAAATCCACCCCGATATACCAAATTATTGGATAGCCTTCATCGTGCCCAAGTGTATCGCGATCAGTTTGGCGAAGATAAAGAACGTAGTCACCGGCGAGAGGCGCAGCTATTTCGAAGTTTAGTCGGCACCAGTCGTCGTATTATTGACGTGCGCGAAATGATGGCACAGGTAGCGGATAAAGATGTCAATGTGCTTATCATGGGAGAGTCTGGTACCGGTAAGGAAGTGGTTGCTCGAAACCTACATTATAATTCTCACCGTCGCCATAAACCCTTTGTTCCGATAAATTGCGGCGCCATCCCTGGTGAACTATTAGAAAGCGAATTGTTTGGTCACGAGAAGGGTGCATTTACCGGAGCGGTTTGCAGTCGTGCCGGACGTTTCGAAATGGCTCAGGGTGGAACACTCTTTCTTGATGAAATTGGTGATATGCCGTTGCACATGCAGGTCAAAATCCTACGGGTTTTGCAAGAGCGTACCTTTGAAAGAGTGGGAGGTACTAAAACCCAAGAGGCGGATGTTCGTATCATCGCTGCTACACATCGAAACCTAGAAAAAGCGATAGTAGAGGGAACCTTTAGAGAGGATCTTTTCTATCGACTGAATGTTTTCCCCATTGAAATGCCACCACTACGGGAACGTAATGAAGATATTCCTATTTTGCTTAACGAGCTTATTGTCAGAGTAGAGAATGAAAAAAGAGGTTCTATCCGATTTAATTCCGCTGCCATTATGGCGTTATGTCGGCATGATTGGCCTGGGAATGTGCGTGAACTGGCTAACCTAATTGAGCGACTCGTTATTACCCATCCCTATGGCGTGATTGGGGTGAGTGATTTACCTAAACGCTTTAGGCATGTGGATGCGCTTGATGAGGAGCATGCGAAAGCAGATGATTCGGGATCGTTTAAGCCTGCATTGGTGAGTCTTGATACTCCAGCACTATTACCCGTTAGTGGCATTGACCTAAAAGAGTATTTGGGAAATCTAGAAAGCAACTTAATCAAACAAGCATTGGATGATTGTAATGGCGTTGTTGCTCGCGCCGCTGAAAAATTAAAAATAAGAAGAACCACTTTAGTCGAGAAAATGCGTAAATATGACATGCTAAAAAAAGAAGCCTCGTCATAGATTTGTCGCTGGCATTGCGCCTTTATATTGGGGTAATGCAAGTGACTGTAAAACCTACCTTTTGAAAACGGCAAGAAAATTCCTAAAGCGGCATACCCTTTGCAAACATTCTAATATGTGACAGAAAATGGATTCGAGATAAAAAGAAATTGTTTTATTCGATTCCAATGCTGTTAGATTTTCGATAGAGCGAAAGAGGTTGCTAGTGTCAGCATTACAAAAGTCTGAATCAGAGAGATATCATTCTGAGATTGAATCGTTAGATTTTGACAAGCGAAAAAGCCTAGAAGAAGCGTTTTTGGTTTTTAGCGATTTGTCGAAACAACTGAGTAGCTCTCATGAATTACTCGAAGCTGAAATCCGGGAGTTGAAAACGGAATTGACTGAAGTCGATCGTCTTCGATTACAAGAACTGTCAGAGAAGGAATGTTTAGCGAACCAGCTGGAAGAAACGTTAAGTGCGCTTCCCGCAGGCGTCGTTGTTCTGGATAACAAGGGGCAGGTTAAGCAAACCAATCCCGCGTCAGAAGAATTATTAGGGACACCTCTACTGGGAAGACCCCTGTTAGGCCGCTTGTGGCGTGAGGTGATTACCAATTCATTTGCTCCCAAAGAGGATGATGGGCATGAGATTTCCCTGAAAGACGGTAGAAAGGTGGGAGTGACTACGCGTTGTCTTAAGGATGGTAGCGGACAAATTATTGTACTCAATGATCTGACTGAAACCCGACAGTTGCAATCGCGTTTGTCTCGTCATCGCCGATTGTCCGACATGGGGCGTATGACTGCTTCCTTAGCCCATCAGATACGAACGCCTCTTTCAACGGCGACACTTTACGGTTCGTTTTTGGTAAAGCCAGAATTGGCAGAGGATAAACGTGAGAAATTTGCTAGCAAACTAATGGTTCAGCTAGCCCATATAGAACAACAGATAAAGGAGCTTTTGCTTTTCTCTCGGGGTGAAGTCGTTATTAGCGAATTGATCTCGCAAGAGGAGTTATTAAATTCATTGGAAGCTAGCCTTTGCGCCAAGATATTACAAACCAAATCAAAATTTACGATAGTGCAGCAGACGAGTAATGTCTTGCTGGAATGTAATAAGGACGCGTTATTGGGTGCGTTGATTAATGTGGTCTGTAATGGCATTGATGCTGCTAGTCCAAATGCGGATATTAAAGTGATTGCGAAAAGTGATAGTGGCATCTTATCCCTGAGTATTATTGATAATGGGTGCGGAATAGAGCAGGAGAAAATAAATAAAATATTCGAACCCTTTTATACAACAAAAGGAAATGGTACGGGATTAGGGATGGCAGTAGTGCAAGCAGTTGTCAAAGCTCATAGTGGGAACATTGAGGTTCACTCAGGATTAAGGTTGGGGACTGAAATTAAAATTTGCATTCCCTGCATCGAATTTAAAAAGAATGGAGAAATAATATGAGTAGTTCAACCGTACTGGTCGTTGAAGATGATTATGATCTGAGGGAAGCGTTGTGTGAAACGTTGGATCTTGAAAACTATGACTATGTCGCGGCAGAGTCCGGTTCTGAAGCTTTGAAAATATTGTCTAAAAATTCCATAGGCTTGGTCATCTCGGACGTCAATATGCCGGGAATGGATGGTGTCGCATTATTGGAAAAAACCAAACTCGACTACCCCAATCTCCCTGTTATCTTGATGACTGCCTATGGCAATGTAGCGAAAGCCGTTTCAGCTATGCAGCATGGTGCAGCGGATTATATAGCGAAGCCTTTTGAACCCCAGTGTTTGGTTGAAAAAATACAGTCGTACTTAAAGCAGTATCCGCCAGAAGTCGAGGATCAAGATGGCCCTATTGCCTATGAACCCAGCAGTCAGCAGTTATTGACTTTGGCCCGTAAGGTAGCGCTATCCAATTCCACGGTACTCATAACTGGCGAAAGCGGTACCGGAAAAGAAGTGTTGGCGAAATACATACACGATTATTCGCAGAGAAATCAGGGCTCTTTTATCGCCATCAATTGCGCGGCGATTCCTGAGAACATGTTAGAAGCGACATTGTTTGGACATGAGAAAGGAGCCTTTACCGGAGCGCATCAAAGTTCTCCTGGTAAATTTGAATTAGCGAATGGCGGTACTATTTTATTAGATGAAATATCCGAAATGGATTTGAGTTTGCAGGCGAAGCTGTTGCGCGTATTACAAGAGCGCGAAGTGGAACGCATTGGTGGGAAAAAGACGATTAAGCTTGATATCAGAGTATTGGCAACCTCAAACAAGGATCTAAAGCGGGAAGTACAAGAAGGGCGGTTTCGCGAAGATCTATTCTATCGGCTGAATGTTTTCCCCTTGCAATGGAAACCATTGCGAGAGCGAGAGCGGGATGTTGTGCCTCTTGCTGAAGCCATCGTTAAAAAGTATTCCAGTGCTGAGCCATTAACAGTTCAGTTAGATGTGAGCGCTAAGAAGGCGTTATTGCAATACAGCTGGCCGGGAAATGTGAGAGAGCTTGATAATACCATTCAACGAGCCCTTATTCTCAAAAATGGCAGTAGCATAACAGAGGCGGATTTAATGATTGAGGCCACCAAAGTGAATGTCGCTATTGAGTCGAGCCACGTGGAGCAAGATACCGCTATCGATAGCGCTTTCGATAGCAATCGTCATCCTGTTTTGATTCACGACAGTGCGAACGCCGATACGTCAAACGCCGAATCCATTGGGATTGCAGAACCCGCTACGGATGAAGGGGGTTTAGGCGGTGATCTACGAAAAAGAGAGTTTGAAGTCATTATCAGTACGCTCAAAGAAGTCAGTGGAAGCCGAAAGAATGCAGCGGAGAAGCTGGGGATCAGTACTCGCACTTTGCGCTATAAACTCGCCAAGATGAGAGAGCACGGAATAGATCTAGCTTCCGCAATACGAATATAGACAATCAGAATTTCTGTTTAATAAACTGTTGAATTGATGATTGTCGAATAAATTACCGAATAAAATGCTAGGAGGTTTTTATGAGCGTTGATATGGAAATGACCCGATTGTTGGCAGATATGCAGACCATGCGAGCGAAAGTCATGGGTCCCGATATGTCGCAATCCAACACCATTAATGGTGTGAATAATATCGATGGAGCGAATAAACCGGAAGGCGCTGAATTTTCCAATATGTTGAAAGATGCCATTAACAAAGTCAATGAGGTGCAGAAAGAATCTGGAGAATTAAAAACCTCATTTCTTCAAGGCGACCCTACGGTGGATTTGGCACAAGTCATGATAGCGTCTCAAAAAGCAACGGTGGCATTTCAGGCAATGACACAAGTGAGAAATAAGTTAGTCGATGCCTATAAAGACGTCATGAATATGCCGGTTTGACCCTATAAAGTTGAGAGTTTATGGCTACTGATTTAACGCGTACTAACCCTGTTCTAGAAGGATTAAACAATCTCTCTATCATTAGGCAGCTAGGTCTGATGATAGGGTTGGCGGCCAGTGTTGCTATTGGTGCCGGTGTTGTACTTTGGTCGAAAGAGCCATCCTATCGGCCCTTGTACACCGATTTATCCAATCTTGATGCGAGTCAAATTGTTGGCGTTCTTGAGCAAGAGGACATTCTCTTTCAGATCGATACCAATACCGGCGTATTAATGGTGCAGTCCGATAAAATACATCAAGCACGCTTAAAACTCGCCTCTGCCGGCTATACCGGTACCAGTAATGCAGGTTATGAATTACTGGATAAAGAAAGTGGTTTTGGTACCAGTCAATTTATGGAGAAGGCGAAATACAGGCGCAGTATTGAAGGCGAACTGTCGAAAACCATTACCAGTATCAAAAATGTGAGAGCTGCCAGAGTGCATCTTGCCATTCCCAAGAAGACAGTCTTTCTCAATGACAAACGTCATCCCAGTGCATCGGTACTTATTGATTTGCATCCAGGAAGGAAGTTGGCTAAGCCGCAAATCATTGCGGTGACTCACTTAGTAGCATCCAGTATTCCTGAGTTGACGGCGGAGTATGTCACGGTGGTGGATCAGTATGGCAATATGTTGTCGGATACTGAAGGTAGCGCAGAGATGATAGTGGCCGCGAAACAGCTGGAATACTCAGCCAAAATTGAACAACAGTACCAGGAAAGAATTGCAGAAATAATCGAGCCTTTGGTGGGAGCAGACAAATATCGGGTGCAAGTGTCGGCAGAGGTAGACTTTACCCTAGTAGAACAAACGGCCGAAACCTTTAATCCAGACTTACCAGCGGTGCGTAGTGAACAGACCCTGGATGAAAACACGGGAGCCAATGGTGCCGCATTGGGAATCCCTGGGGCTTTAAGTAACCAACCCCCGACTGAAGCGACAGTACCGGAAACTGCGGGAGCTGACGAAAACGAGAATAACAATACTGTATCAGCTGCCAATGGTAACTCTCGTTCACAAGCCACGCGAAATTTTGAACTCGATAGAACCATTAGCCATACTCGTTATCAGGCTGGAACCATTAAAAGAATAACAGTCGCCGTAGTGCTTGATGACAAAAGTACAACAGTGGGGGAAGGCAAAGAATCAGAGTTGGTGCGCACGCCTTTTTCTGCCGATGAGATGGAGCGTATATCGATATTGATCAAGGATACCATCGGATTTTCTGGTGCACGAGGTGATCGAGTTAATGTTTTGAATCAAGCTTTCGTTGCGCGCCAAATTGATGATGCCAGTGCATTGCCTGAAGAATCGATATTTGAACAGGCTTGGATCTGGGAATTGGGTAAACAAAGTCTTGGTGCCATATTTTTATTAATACTGGTGATGGCCGTTCTACGCCCCATCCTAAAAAGTTTGGCCTCCGCAGGGGAAAGCGCCGGTCTACCGGATCTGCCTGAACAGATGGAGCTGGCCCCAGAACCTGAGTTGGAGGAGGAAGTGACTATTTCGGGAGGGCCCGAAACTTTGTTGCCAGGCCCAGAGCAAAGTTATGAAGCACAACTGAATGCGGTGAAAGGTATGATTGCAGATGATCCTCGACGTGTAGCGCAAGTGGTTAAAACTTGGTTAGCGCAAGGAGCTGAATAAATGGCTCAAGATATGGCTAACGCAGATTTTGACCCGTTGCAGCAATCGGCCATATTGCTCATGTCTCTTGGTGAGGAGGAAGCGGCAGAAGTTCTTAAGCATATGGGGCCGAAAGAAGTGCAGCGTTTAGGGCACGCGATGGCCCGCCTTCAAAACGTGACTCGAGAGCAAGTGGAAGAGGTTCTCGGTAATTTTATCGAAGTGGTTCGGGATCAAACGAGTTTGGGTGTTGGTTCCGAAAGCTACATTAAAAATATGCTGGTGCAAGCTCTCGGTGAAGATAAAGCGGGAGGACTTGTCGATCGCATATTGATGGGGGGTAATACCTCCGGGCTAGATACGCTAAAGTGGATGGACTCGCGCGCCGTTTCAGACATCATTCGCTTTGAGCATCCGCAAATTCAAGCCATCGTCGTGGCCTACCTCGATCCTGACCAAGCGGCTGAGGTGTTGGCCTTTATGGATGAACGGGTGATTCTGGATATCATTATGAGAATCGCATCCATCGATAGTATCCAGCCCCAAGCATTACAAGAGCTTAATGATATTCTCGAAAAACAATTTGCATCCGCAACGACTTCATCATCCGCAAAATTAGGCGGGATAAAATGCACCGCTGATATTATGAATTTCTTGGATACCTCCGCAGAATCACAATTGATAGAATCTATTAAAGAGATCGATGAAGATTTAGCTCAGGAAATAACAGACCTCATGTTTGTGTTTGATAATCTGAAAGAAGTGGATGACAGAGGGATTCAAGCGCTGCTACGGGAAGTTTCCTCAGAAGTATTAATACTCGCTTTGAAAGGGGCGGATGAAGAGGTGCAAGAGAAAATCTTTGGTAATATGTCTAAGAGGGCTGCGGAACTGCTTAAGGATGACCTAGAGGCGAAGGGTCCTGTCAAAGTCAGCGAAGTCGAATCAGCGCAAAAAGAAATATTGTCAATTGCTAGGCGAATGTCCGATGCGGGCGAAATTGTGTTGGGAGGTAAAGGCGGGGAGGAAATGATTTAGGGTTTAAAAGGTGTCTTTTATAAGAATTATTTTTTAAAAAGTGTTTTATGGGGAGTCTAGTGGGTGACAGGTTTTAGAAAAAAAACAGCGGAGGAACTCGATCAACCCAATGTTCTCGGACCAGGCGAAGGGGCTGAAGGCAGCGGGGTAGAAGGCAGAGGGGTAGAAGGAGACCTTTCTGCGTATGACCGCTGGGAGGCACCTGCAGTGGCGGAACAAGCTGAACTAGGCAATGAAATCGTGGCTGGTACCGGTTACAAAATTGGTAGTATCAAACCACCCACTGTGCAGGACCTGGAAGCAGTTCGTAAAAAAGCCTATGAAGAGGGTTTTAAGGAAGGTAAAGACAAAGGTTACGCCGCGGGTCATGATTTGGGGATAAAGAAAGGAGAAGAAGAAAAGAAATCGGAAACAGCACTTATTGCCCAAGTTGCCCGAGCATTGATGGAACCCATCGATCAGCAGGATCAAGCGTTAGAAAACGCCCTTTTATCGATGGTCGTACAAATCAGTAAGTTGATTCTCAAACGAGAGCTCTATATCGACAGCTCAAAAGTGATGACAATCGTGCGCGAAGCGCTGACCACGTTAAATTGTGGTAGCCAGAAAATAAAAATATTATTACATCCTTCTGATCTCGCGAATATTCTACCAGAGATAAAAAAATTGCCTGATTACCAAGAGTCTTGGAAAATCATTGCGCGACCTGGCCTGTCTCCTGGTGGTTGTATCATCGAAAGTAACGAGGGATTTGTCGATGCGACAGTAGACCGTAGAGTGGAGCAACTCATCAACCAAATCTACTCCGAAACGATTCCAGAGGACGTCAACAGCGACACAGATCCTAAATCTAGCCAACAAAAATCCGAATTCCTAAACGACGAGGATACTCCTTTTGACGAACAGCCCTGAGAAAAGCTTTGCCTCCTAATAATAATCCTTATCTAAAAAACCGATCAGCCTTGGCTCCTCGTCTTTCGCGCTACGAAGCCTACTATCAATCTATGCCCCCCTTAATACGTGAAGGCAAACTCACTAGAATGGTAGGTATGACATTGGAGGCAGTAGGTTGCAATGTCTCTATTGGTGGTCGCTGTCATATTCAATCTGAAGGAACTGAACGGGTGGAAGCCGAAGTGGTGGGGTTCTCAGGGGAAAAGATTTACCTAATGCCAGTAGGGCCTGTAGATGGACTTAAACCCGGAGCGAGCGTTTATCCTGCCAGTGGAGTGTGTCGGGTACCGGTTGGAGACGAATTGCTAGGTCGTGTTATTAATGGCAAAGGTGAGGTGATTGACGGAAAGCCAGAATTAAAATCGGAAGAGAGTGGTTCGCTAGTGGGGGTCAGCATCAATCCGCTGCATCGTCATCCCATAGATCAACCACTGGATGTGGGCATCCGAACGATCAATGCGCTTCTGACGATTGGAATAGGGCAGCGCATGGGCTTATTTGCCGGTAGTGGCGTGGGCAAAAGTGTTCTGCTGGGCATGATGACTAAGTACACCACAGCGGATGTCATCGTCGTGGGCTTGATAGGGGAACGTGGCCGAGAAGTGAAGGAGTTTATTGAAACGATTTTGGGCGAAGAAGGGATGAAGCGATCTGTGGTGGTGGCGTCACCCGCAGATGATCCCCCTTTATTGAGAATTCATGGCGCGATGATGGCCACCGCGATTGCTGAACACTTTAGAGATAAGGGTAAAAACGTTTTACTCTTGATGGATTCTTTGACGCGCTTTGCCCAGGCACAACGTGAAATCGCATTAGCCGTTGGTGAACCACCAGCAACGAAGGGCTATCCGCCTTCCGTGTTTGCAAAGTTACCGCAATTGGTGGAAAGGGCAGGGAATGGCAAGAAGGGGCAGGGTTCAATTACGGCATTCTATACGGTATTAACGGAAGGAGATGATGTTCAAGATCCCGTTGCCGATGCAGCCAGAGCAATTCTCGATGGCCATATCGTTTTAAATCGACGGTTAGCGGAAGAGGGAATCTATCCGGCCATTGACATTGAAGCGTCCATTAGTCGTGTTATGCCCAATATCGTTAGTGCAGAGTCATTGGCTCAGGCTCAAAAATTCAAACAGGTTTATTCCGCTTATGAGCAGGCAAAAGATCTTATTAGTGTTGGCGCTTATGCCATGGGGAGTGATCCCGAGATTGATTTTGCGATAGACAAGAGGTTCGCGTTTCGAGAATTTTTGAAACAAGATTTGGAATCTAAAGTTAATCTTGAACCTGCTAACGCGAAATTGCAGGAAGTCCTGAAAGTGGAAGAGAAGCATCTACCCAGTGTGACCTGATTGGCTAGGGTGTTACGTGATTGAAAAATGAAAATAGACTGAATAAGGCAATATAGGCGGTCTTTATAGCCAAATTATACTACGCTTTTTGTGTACGCTAATTTAAATCATATTAATTCGTTCACGATTGGCAGTCACATTAGCTATAAGTCATAAGTCATAAGGGAATTGCGAAAGTGAAAAAATCAAAACGTCTTCTACCGGTCCAGAAACTGAATAAAATGAGAGAAGACGATGCCGCTAAAATGGTCGGTTTTGCGAGGCAGGAAGTTATCAAGCAGGAGGAACAGTTGCAGGGATTAATTCAATATAGAGAAGAGTATCAAGCCAGTATTACGGTAGGTTCTTCTCCAACGGGTCAACAGCTTCAAGATTTCCATAGCTTTTTGATCAGCCTCAATATAGCGATTGATCAGCAAGAAAGTAAATTGCTCGAAGTTCGAGGACAGCTAGAGGATACAATCAATCAGTGGGAAAAAGCGCACGGCAAGCTAAAGGTGATGAGTAAACTCATTACTCGATATGAAGCCGAAGAAGACGTTTGTGAAAACCGAAATGAGCAGAAAATAATAGATGATTTACCCAAGAGAGATAAAGCGGGAGGGCAACAATTCAAGCTCTAGATAACATTCTTAATAATAATATGTTCGTAGTGTTGCCACTTTTATAGCTGTACCTTATAAGTTCCTCTTCGTTTACAAAAGCCCATCATAAAGTCACTTGACAAAAATATTATTTTTCAGACTCTTAGCTTACCGAGATTGGCTCGGTGAGTTGCCGAGCTATTTTGAGCTGCTCGGTACATCGTAATATTGTCAAATTGTTAGCTAATCTGATCACAGTAAGTCGCGGCAAGCTTTTTTAATGGAGCTACTCTTAGATGAACAGTTCATAGATCATTTGATTATTGAATGTGGAATGCTGGTAGTTGAATGTTGAAAGTTAGTAGTTGAATGCTGAATGTAGGATATCGTTAGGGCTGAAAAATGAGTGATGCAAATACCATTGTTTTGGAAGGTGTAGTGGATATTAGCCGTGCTGAATCGCTTTACGGGGAATTCGAAAAGTCGATTGGCAACGGTGGGAATATCACGATTAAGAGTAAAGGACTTGATCGCATCGACACGTCGATCATTCAAGTGATATTAGCGGCAAAACAGTCAGTGGAGGAGCACCATTCTGAAATGATTTGGCAGCCTCCATCGGAAGCGATGAAGAATACGGCCCGACTACTGGGTGTGGATGAAATTTTTGGGTTGCAATAACGCGTATTGAATCAATTTTTATAAATGGAAATTAATAGCAGGCAACGAAGCATGGGAAGTTAGCACGTGTGTTGCTGCGAAAAGGCGCTGGAGTAAGTTAGATGACAAAGATATTAGCGGTAGATGACTCTACCTCCATGAGACAAATGGTCACGTTCACGTTAAAGGGGGCGGGCTATGATGTGATCGAGGCGGCGGATGGCCAAGAGGCCTTTGATAAAGCCAAGGGTGATCAAGTGGATCTTGTTTTGTCTGATGTAAATATGCCGGTGATGGATGGAATTACGTTGATCAAGAGTTTACGTGGACTCGATAGCTATAAGTTTACGCCAATGCTAATGCTGACCACAGAATCTGCTGGTGATAAAAAGATGGAGGGCAAAGCGGCGGGTGCAACGGGTTGGATAGTGAAACCCTTTAATCCCGATCAGCTGTTATCTACGATAAAGAAAGTACTCGGGTAAGACGGTTTTCAAATGCTTGGGAAGGGCTTTTTTTTCATTTCTCGAGTAGGATTATTTTTAAATGGACGTAGGGAAATAGAATGAGTATCGATCTTAGTCAGTTTCATCAGGTATTTTTCGAAGAGAGCTTTGAAGGGCTTGATGCGATGGAATCGAATCTTTTGGAACTTGAATGCGAGACCGTAGATTCAGAAGTGATTAACACCATTTTTCGAGCCGCACATTCTATCAAAGGCGGTAGCGGTACTTTTGGATTTACTGAAATAGCCGAATTCACGCATATTCTGGAAACTTTACTTGATGAAATTCGGGAAGGTAGCCGTAACCTAACCGTAGACATGGTGGATCTATTTCTTCAGTCGGTAGACTGTCTTCGAGAAATGATGCAGCAAATTCAAGACGGTACTGAAGTTGAAAAAGACACCCCCAAAGAATTAGCACAGGCATTTGAAAAATATCTTAACTCAGAAAACTCTGAGAACAACGTCTCTGATAGTTCAGGGACGAGAGTAGGTGATGCGAGTTCCACTGTGGGATCTGAAGCAGAAGCCAGAACCGAAGCAGGTGACACAAATGGAGCGGGAGTAGTTGTAGCGCCTGGCGGAAGACGCTGGGAGATAAAGTTCAGACCTAACGTCGATATGTTGCGTACGGGCAATGAGCCCGCGCGTATGTTTCGCGAACTGGATTCACTCGGACATTATCACTGTAAAGTGGATACAAGTCAGCTATCGAAATTTAGTGCCTTGGAGCCGGAAAGCAGTTTCTTAGCGTGGAATATCTCTTTATCTGGCGATGTCAGTCGGGAACAGATTGAAGAGGTATTTGAATGGGTAGCAGATGATTGCGAATTACTGATCGAGGAAATACAGAGTGAAGAGGCTGGAATTGTTGCAGTCGATGAATCAAAGGTTGATGAACTAAAGATCGATGAACTAAAGATCGATGAACGAAAGGTCGAGTCCAACGAAAGTAAAGTGGCAGAAATTGGCGCGACTGAAGCGAGGTCTGCAGAAACTAATGTGACAGATGCAGCCGAGAGCGATGATCCTGATACCAAACAAGAAGCTATCAAAGCTAAAAAGGAATCGGGAAAAGCGAAAGAAAACAGCTCGATACGCGTCGGCACAGAAAAAATTGATTCACTGGTTAACTTAGTGGGCGAGCTTGTCATCACCCAATCCATGCTAAGTCAGATAGGCGAAGATTTCACGGTAGAGGATTTGTCTCGATTAAAAGAAGGGTTGGGGCAGCTGGAACATAATACCCGTGATTTACAGGAGAGCGTGCTACGTATACGTATGCTGCCCATTAACTTTACCTTCAGTCGATTCCCACGCTTGATTCGTGATCTTAGTCGCCAATTGGATAAGAAGGTAGAGTTGAAAATTATTGGTGAGGAAACGGAACTCGATAAAACGGTAATGGAAAAAATTGGTGACCCTATTGTTCATTTGGTGAGAAATTCCATGGATCACGGTTTGGAATCTCCGGAAGTCCGATTGGCAGCCGGAAAAGATGAAACCGGATTGTTAACGCTTTCTGCTTATCACCAAGGCGGTAATATTGTTATCCAAGTCAAAGATGATGGTGCGGGTCTGAATAAAGAAAGAATACTCCAGAAAGCGGTTGAGAATGGTTTGGTAGGAGAAAAAGAAACGCTTAGCGCTGAACAAATCAATGATCTGGTTTTTCGTCCCGGATTCTCGACGGCCAGTGAAATAACGGATGTATCCGGTCGCGGAGTGGGTATGGATGTGGTTCGGCGAAATATTCAGGAGCTCAATGGTACGGTTGAGGTAGTTTCCGAGGAGGGTAAGGGATGTGTCTTTACGATTCGCCTACCGCTAACCCTCGCGATATTGGATGGTCAGTTGATTCGGGTGGGTGACTGCACCTACATTCTACCATTGGTATCCATTATTGAATCACTACAAGTAGAACCCGAGCTCGTCAGTCATGTTGCTGGAGGGTGTGAGGTGTTGAGTTTACGAGATGAATACATTCCTATCGTAAATCTCTGGGACACCTTTAAAGTCGAACCGGATAGCAAAAGTATCGAAGATAGCATACTCATCGTACTTGAGAGTGAAAATCACAAAGTGGGTTTGGTAGTTGATGAGTTGATGGCCCAACAGCAAGTGGTGATCAAGAGTATGGAAACTAATTACGAAAGAGTCGGCGGTGTCTCTGGTGCTACCATCTTAGGTGACGGTAGAGTATCGCTGATATTAGATATTGTGGGAATAGTAAAAATGGCAGGTACGCAGGCTAGCGAACGAGGCAAAGTGCTAGATTTCCCTAGCAAGCATAAAGCGGCCTGATGATGACATGTCGGCGTCATGCTTGTTTAGGTGGCCCATTAAAGAATCAATCAAAAATCTCATTTGTCGGAGAGTAGGTGATGGAAAGTAAAGAAGAAGCAGTAACTGAATCTGCCGATCATTCAATGATGATGAATGATGATGGCGCGGTGGATACTGAACAGTATCTCACTTTCATAATGGCGGATGAAGAGTATGGCGTTGATATACTCAGCGTACAAGAAATCCGTGGTTGGGAAACGGCGACGCCGATTCCCAACGCACCGACTCATGTTAAAGGGGTTATCAATTTACGCGGGACTATCGTTCCTATCGTGGATTTGCGGCAAAGATTTGGTATCGCTTCTACTGATTATGGACCGCTAACGGTTGTTATTGTATTGAAGGTAGAAAAAGATCACAAAGAACGAGTGATGGGTATTGTTGTTGATGCGGTATCCGATGTTTACAGTTTGAGTGCGGGTATGATGAAGGATGCACCGGATCTTGGCGAAAAAGTCAGTACGCGTTTTCTCAAAGGCCTGGCCACAATAGATAAGAAAATGGTCATCCTATTGGATATCAATGAGCTCTTATCCAACGATGAGATTCCTGAAATGTCTCCGACAGAAGCAGCCTAATGTCGAGTGTAGCTAAAAAGAAAACCAATGTAGTGAAAAATAAAACCAAAGGACCAGGCCTTAAAAACCGTGATACGTCTGGCCCCGTTGATTTTAGTCACCGTGAATTTCCCATGTTGGATAAGGATTTTAAATTCATTCAAGACATGGCTCTTAAACAAACGGGAATTACCTTAAGTCATCATAAACAAGAGATGATTTACAGTCGCATTGTTCGCCGAATTCGGGCGCTTAAATTGCGTAACTTTTCTGAATATTGTCGTTATCTTTCTCAGAATATGGGGCTGGAATTGGGTGAGTTTACCAATGCCATTACCACCAATCTCACTTACTTTTTTAGGGAAGAGCATCATTTCGAATTTTTGAAGAAGACAGTGATTCCCGAAATACGAAACAAAAATGCGAAAACAAAAAAAGTGCGCATCTGGTCCGCAGGTTGTTCTACGGGAGAGGAACCTTATTCCCTAGCGATTACGCTAACCAATGCGCGCTGGACTTCTGGCTGGGATGTGAAGATATTGGCAACGGATTTGGATACCAATGTTATTGCGCACGGCAGACGAGGTCTCTATGACATCGGTCGATTTGATGGAATGGATCCTGAGGTTCAGAAGAAATGGTTTGCATCTTCTAATAATGGTGACAGTCAGTCCGACGAAAAATTAGCGGTTAAACCCTCCTTGAAAGAGATGATTGCCTTTAAGCAGTTGAACTTACTTGAATCATGGCCCATGCGAGGTAAGTTCGATGTTATTTTTTGTCGAAATGTAGTGATCTATTTTAGTAAGGAGACACAGCGTGTTTTATTCGAAAGATATGCTGAAATGCTAAGTCCAAATGGGTATTTGTTTATTGGGCATTCGGAAAGTCTACATGGGGTCACCGACCGATTTGAAACATTGGGTGGAACGATTTATCGGAAAACGCATTAGTGATTTTGTTTTGGTTTAGTGGGTAGTGGGTTTCGATAGAGTTTGATTTGAATTGTATATTGAACGGAAATTATAATATTCATGCTAAATGAAAGAGCTTCAAGAAGAAAGGATGACTCAACTCCGCCGCCCGGCAAGCTGTCGTCTCCTGAGATGGATCTGCCAAATGTCTTGCCGGGATTCGAACAGATTAATCGTTATTGGGATAAGCGTCAGTGCGTCTTTGCGGCTAAGATACTACCGGGCGAATTCTACGTGAGCAAGCAAGGTGAAATGATTGTCACTGTACTGGGTTCTTGTGTGTCTGCCTGTATTCGGGATCCTATTGTTGGTGTAGGGGGAATGAATCATTTTATGTTACCGGAGCAGCGTGAGAATATGGTGGCGTCGCGCAGGGAAAGCGATGAATCAACTCGCTATGGAAATTGGGCGATGGAATTCTTGATCAACGAGATATTAAAGTTGGGCGGACGCCGGGGTAACCTAGAGATAAAGTTGTTTGGTGGAAGCCGAGTTATACAAGGGATGAAAAATTTGGATGTGGGCTCGGGTAACGTTGACTTCGTCAGAGATTATATACGACAAGAAGGCTTAAAAATTCAGTCAGAGGACTTAGGTGGAACCTTCCCGCGGAAGGTATTGTATTTTCCCGATACCGGTTCTGTCAAAGTGAGAAAGTTAAAGAGCATAGCGAATAACAAATTGCTGGAACGAGAGACTCAATACGCGAAACAAATTAAAGGAAAACCGACTCAAGGCGAAGTTGAGCTGTTTTAGTTTTTCATATTGAAATATTGATATGTTGAAAGGTCGACACTGATCACTAAACATGTATATATATAGGTATTTATGAGAAAGACGAAAGTATTAGTTGTCGATGATTCTGCATTCATTCGTGAAATACTGACGAAGATGATTAACGGTGCTCCCGATATGGAAGTTGTTGCAACCGCTAATGATCCGATATACGCAAGAGATAAGATTAAATCTTGTAATCCCGATGTCATCACTCTTGATGTTGAAATGCCTCGAATGGATGGTATCTCCTTCTTAAAAAATCTGATGCGCCTAAGACCGATGCCTGTTGTCATGATTTCAACGTTGACTGAGAAAGGCGCGCAAGTAACCATGGATGCGCTATCTCTTGGTGCAATAGATTATGTCGCTAAGCCAAGTAATGACATGGGTAAGGGGTTGGTGCAGTATCAGGAAGAAATATTAGAGAAAATCCGTACGGCGGCGAAAGCGAATGTAGGTGCGATTGAACAGAGTGTGCTACGCAGTCAACAAGATCACAGTCAACAGCTTAGCGGCCAACCAAAGAAGCCTGTTAGCGTAATTGGCTCGACATACAAGCCCAATCTCAGTCATATTGTTGCCATTGGTGCTTCAACCGGTGGAACGGAGGCGATCAAGGATGTCTTGATTCATCTACCCGCTAACTTTCCGGCGATAGTGATTACACAACATATTCCTGCTGCATTTAGTGGCTCCTATGCGAAACGCATGGACTCGGTTTGTGCAATGACAGTACATGAGGCGACGCACGGACAAAAAATCAAACCAGGTAATGCGTATATAGCCCCCGGCGATGACCATCTAACGGTGATCAAAAAGGGCGTGTCCTACTTTTGCGTGCTGGATAAAGGTGTACCCGTAAATCGGCATCGACCATCAGTGGATGTTTTGTTTGAGTCTGTGGCAAAGGCCGCGGGAAAAGGGGTAACGGCTGTGTTACTGACAGGGATGGGGAGGGATGGAGCGGAAGGGCTGTTATCCTTAAAAAAACAAGGCTGTCACACGATTATTCAGGATGAAAAATCCAGTGTCGTGTGGGGTATGCCTGGAGCGGCTGCAGGAATCGATGCCCACTGTTCAATACAGCCACTGGAAAAAATATCTGCTGCATTGCTGCACGCGACGAATAAAAACAAGAGTAAGAATCAACATTAAATACGAAATCTCAACGAGTGCCATTCTTTAATAGATACTCTAAAATTAAGTGATCTATCATTAAATGCTCTAAGGTCAAATAGTCCTAGTTAGGGGAATTATGCCGACGTCTTTTGCTCAATACGCATTGCTAATCTTTGGTCTTATCTCAGGCCTTCTTGTAGGGTTAGTCGTCTTTCGTTTCTGGTTGAAATACTATTCGAATCAATCCACTTTAATGATAAAGCGAACGATGTCCGATACGGAGTCCGCTGATACCGTTTCAATCGGCATGACTTCTGCCCAAACAAATTCTGTGAATACAATGACCGCCAAAGAGGGAAGCAACGTCACCTCTCTTTTTGAAATTCAAGCAAACGGATTGCCAGAATTCGGTATTGAAAAAAAGGCGAAAAGCAATGAGACATTGGGCCATTCAAGCTCGCTGGAAACGAAGAATATTATCAAATTAAGAGATGCCATTTCCCAAAAAGCAAAAAAACTGTCTAATGCGGAGGACGCGTCTAATAAGGGCGATAGGCCTATTTCCAAGATTGATGATTCTGATGTTGAGAGTTCTGATGTTAGTCGTTCTGATACTGAAAACTCTGATACTGAAGGCTCTGATGCTGACAATTTAGGGCCAAAGCAAAATCTAGAAAAGATGAAAGAGCTGATTGAGCATTCGTTGACGGATCTGGAAGGCAATTTCGAATCTATTCATAACGAAACCCATCGCCAAGAATCTTTGATTGCGCAGTTGGGGAATTCCACAGAAAAACTCGATCCTATCAACGATAGGCGAAAACCGATTGCGCCCGCTAATATTGCCGTTGATAAGTTTATGGGCGATGTTAATCATGTATTGACCTACTATATCAATTTGATTATTTCTGTTTCGCAGCAAAGTACCGACACGATTAAAAAGATCGATGCAATGATCGTCCAGATGGATGGTATTTTCGATATGGTGGCTGATGTGAGAGCGATTGCAGACCAGACGAGTTTGTTAGCACTGAATGCAGCAATCGATGCAGTAAAATCCGGTGATGCGGGGCGCGGATTTTCTTTCGTCGCACATGAGGTGATTAAACTGTCAAAACAGTCGGAGGAATTTAGTCACGATATTCGTACGGAAGTGGATGCGGCAAAGGAAACGGTGAGCCAAGCGAGAGACTTGGTCAGTAATATAGCGGAAAACGATTTGGCGATGGCGGTGAATACCAAAGCTAAGACAGACAAGTTGCAAGGTAAGTTAGTTGAGCTTTGCGAACTGTTGTCATCTGAGCTAGCATCCTTTGAGTTAGGTTCCTGTCCCGATGAGGAGTCAATTGACCATTCAGATGCGACTAAACGATTGGTTGAGCGATCCAAGTTAGTGATAAGTGAGATCAAGGAGACCTTGGCTTTGTTGCAGGTAAAATTACAGGCGCTGTCCTCTAAAGATATTCTAAGTGATAGTGATAAATTAGACCTAAGTCAGATGCTACTCAGTATTGAGTCCTTAAGACTCGCTAAAATTCACCACATAATTACCATTTCTGGCGTTGAAACAGGTGAAATTAGTCTATTCTAATTACTAGAAAGACATTCCTGACCCAAGTTAGAAATACAAGGGCAGAAAGGTTACGATTGGAATTGGGCATTATTTTAATTCGATTCAACTACAATATGACAAGACTAAAAAGGATTGTTCGTTGTCAGTTAGTGAATTGCGATTTTTGCCATGAACTGGAAATAGGGTAAAGGTATTGATATGGCTATTTGGGCAACTGGATCTGCGGACGGTAAAGAGCTTACCATTAAGATCCAAGGGCGGTTTGATTTTAGCGCTCACCAGGAGTTTCGAGATGCCTATGAAAAGGCGAATGATGACCCTAGTCATTATATAGTGGACATGCGCGAGACAACGTATTTGGATAGTTCTGCGTTGGGTATGTTATTACTGCTTCGAGATCACGCGGGTGGCGATAATTCTGATATTCAGATTATTAATTGTAACCCCGATGTTAAGAAAATTCTGACGATCTCCAATTTTGAGCAACTTTTTACTATCAAATAGAGACTCTATAATAGGGCGCTACTAAAACAGGTTTTATTAAAAACATCTGTTACGTAGTTGCTGTTTGATAGTACTTGTTTGATCGAATTTGTTTAATCGATATCGTTGAATCGTAACTATTGATTAATACGCGACTAAAACAGTTGCAGTCTTAGGTGCTTAATCCTGTTGTCTTTGATTCGTCTGTTGTCTTCGAATCGAAAGTAGGTTGATTCTCGTAGGGCTGACGGCTAAGGCAGGAATGTAGTGTGAAGCAAAACAGCATTGCACCGGTTGGTACACAGCCCTCTGACCTATCACCGACATTATCACAGATTGACGTGGAATCGGACGAAGTACTCAGGATTCTAATCGCTGATGACAATGATTCGGATCGATTAATTCTTCAAACTATCGTCAAGAAGCAGGGCCATACCGTTTTTGCGGCGGCCGACGGCGAGCAAGCTGTCCGTCTGTTCGAGGAAGAACGACCCGATATTGTATTGTTGGATGCGCTAATGCCTGTGATGGACGGGTTTGAAGCGGCGAGAATGATAAAAAAACTCGCGGGCGAAGATCTCGTTCCCATTATCTTTCTGACTTCTTTAAAAGATGCCGCGTCTCTCGCTGACTGCCTTGATGCGGGTGGTTCGGATTTCCTGAATAAGCCTTATAATCGCGTAATTCTCCAAGCCAAAATTCAAGCCTTCAATCGGATGCGTAAGCTACACGCCACAGTGCGTGCTCAGCGCGATGAAATCAGCCGCCATCATGATCACTTGATACATGAACAAGAGGTTGCGAAGGCTGTTTTCGATAATATTGCCCATCCTGGCTGTATTGATGCTAAGAATATAAAATATCTACTCTCGCCTATGGCTGTATTCAATGGTGATCTGGCTCTAGCCGCGAGACGCCCTTCGGGTGGGATGGTGGTGTTGTTAGGTGATTTTACCGGGCATGGATTGCCTGCTGCCATCGGTGCTATGCCGCTATCGGATATCTTTTACGGCATGATACAAAAAGGTTTCTTGATGCAGGAAATCTTAAGAGAAATTAATAAAAAGTTAAAATCTATTTTGCCTGTGGGTGTTTTTTGTTGTGCCTGTATGGTTGATATGAGTTTTCGTAAAGGGTTGATGGAGATATGGGTTGGGGGGTTGCCTGACATTTTTTTATATCGAGCCGAAAGCGCCACTATTGCAGAGATTAAATCCAGCAACCTACCACTGGGAGTTTTAGGTGATGCCAAGTTTAACACTGACGCTGCCGTCTACGAATTGTCACTAGGTGATCGAGTTTATCTGTGGTCCGACGGGATTCATGAAGAAGTGAATAGCGAAGATGTCATGTTTGGGACTTCCGCTTTGTCACAGGTATTTGAAGACAATAAAAACCCTGATCAGTTGTTTGATGATATTTTGGGCGGGGTCCTCCAGTTTACTGGAGGTACGGAGCAAGAGGATGATCATACTTTAGTCGAGGTGACCATGATGTCAGCGGAAGAGATGGAAGGGGTTCAGGAGTTAGAAGAGGCAAGGAGTTCGAGTGCCTATTTAGGTGGTCCTCAGGATTGGAAGCTAACTTATGAATTGTTGCCGGACTCCTTAAGGAGTTTTAATCCGCTTCCGTTACTCACCCATATACTAATGGAAGTTCCTGGTTTACGGCCGCATAGCGGAAAACTCTATACTATTATGGCTGAACTTTATTCTAATGCGCTTGAGCATGGACTATTAGGATTAGATTCTAATTTAAAATCATCTCCTCTTGGATTCGCTGATTATTATCGCGAGCGTACTGATGCCTTGGAAAAGCTGACAACAGGCAAGGTCTGTATTTATCTGATCCATAACCCTGAACCCAGTGGCGGTGTGCTGAGTATCAAAATTGAAGACAGTGGTGATGGATTCAATTTTGATGATTTTGAAAAAAACCAGCATAAAACAGAAGGATACTGTGGGCGAGGAATCCCTCTTATTCGTAGCATGTGCCAATCGTTTAATTATTATGGTAACGGGAATATAGTCGAAGCCGTGTTTGCTTGGAGTGTTTGTTGATTGACGCTTCCATTTTTATGCTTCAATTTTTGTGCTTTAAGGTAAAGGGTAGGGGATGTTATATTGTATCCTCTGATTGGGTATAGTCGTCGTTTGATGGATAGGGAATAGTTTAATTGTGGAGATGGGCTAATGACTGAGCATGTTGATATGGAAACGCTACAAGAATTGAAGGAGGTCATGGAGGATGAGTTCGGTATCTTGATTGAGACTTATCTTGAGGATTCCACCATGCGAGTCGACGCACTTCGAGCGGCATTGGTTGCACGTGATGCGGATGAGCTGAGAAAAGCGGCGCATAGTTTTAAAGGCAGTTGCGGTAATATTGGTGCGCCCACTTTAGCTGATTTATGTCACCAAGTTGAGAGTATCGGTAAGGCAGGAGGTGTCGATGAAGCAGGGCCCATCATTGATATGATTGTCGCAGAGTATGATGAAGTGAAGTCTATTATGGAGAAAATGTTATAAATTTTGATTAGCTGATACTCCCTGTATTCTGCTCCTCCCTCCTCCCTCGTTTGTTCTATTTGTTCTATTTGTTTTATTAGTTAATCCCTTCTTGATTATTTTGATTTCGATTCAAATTGTTTTCGAATTGGCAGGGTCTTTGCTCTTCTATCATCGAGGGCAAGAATCTAGGTTTGTCAGTATTTGAATGAGATTGGATGGGAATTGCAGTTATGGATCATTTTTTAATTACGAAGGTCGTTTTACCGGAATTAAACTTATTAAAGACCCAGTCGGGGGCTGAAAACGTCAATTTAGACAAGGGGTTAGGACGTGAATCCGATAATGGGTTTCGCAATGAGTTGGATAGACAGGTTGATCGCGTTGCGAGGAGAAGGCATGCGGATTCGTCGCGGGAGGCTGAATCGATGGCTCGATCAAACCGGTCTTCACAAAGGTCTGAGAACATCCGGCAAGATCCAGCCGGTCGCCGGCAGTCCGTAGAGTCAAATGAAAGCCCTGCTAATCAACACTCCACTCAATCTAACGCAGCCAGTGAAAACAGGCGAGTGCAAAGTGATGACTCTGGGAATGTTAGGACACAAGACAATACCGGAACGGTGGCGGAGAATGAAGCAGCAGCTGGTGCGAGTATAGAAGAAGTCAGCGACATTGATGCAGCATTAGATAATGTTCACTTAGGTGGTAAGTCCACAGCTGAACTAGATGAGATAAGCTTGAATGGTTCGGTCAATGTTGGATCAGTGGAGCCAGGTGTTATCTCAGATGGGATTGGCGTGAAGGGCGGTTTAGTTAGTGGCAATCTAATGGGAGAAACAATCGTAAATATTAATGACGCTAAATTTCAAATTACACCACCCAAAGCGGCGGGTGTCTCTGTGTCTCAAAGTGCAGTGTCTCAAGGTACGGTGTCTCAAGGTTCCATGTCTCAAAATGCTGAGTCTCAAACTTCCCTGTTTCAAGGTTCTATGTCTCAAGGTTCTATGTCTCCAGGATCTATGTCTCAAAGTTCTATGTCTCAAAGTTCTATGACTCAAGGTAATTTGCTCCAGGGCGAAGAGGTGTCGTTGAAATTGGAGGGGATGGAAACGACTGATGATTTGCAATTAAATAAAATTAAGTTGTTTGACAAATTAATTGTTCAGTCGAACAGTGAACTCAAGGCGAGTTTAAACGAAGAGAGTGGGCATAGAAAAACAAGTGTAGGCATTAAATTGGGCGAAAATGTTGGCATGAATAATTCGCTGACAAGTGCCGAGGTGAGAGCGGAAGGTGATAGAAAGGGATTAAGTTCACCTCCATTGTCTACACAGTTGAATACGCCTATGGGTAAACCCAATTGGGGAGCCGCTTTCAATCAACGCATAATGTGGATGGTTAACAGCAATACTAAGGCAGCTGATATTCAAATTTATCCACCTGATCTGGGGCCGATTAAAGTTAAGCTTCAGGTTAATAGCGATCAAGTCCAGGTGCAATTTGTGACGCAAAGTCCGGTAACCAAGGAAGCATTGGATCAGGCGATGCCTAAGCTTCGAGAAATGTTCGAGCAGGAAGGTTTGGATTTGGTGGATGTTGATGTTAAGGACCAATCTAGTGAGACGAAAGATGAAGATGCTGAAACGGCAAGTCTAAAAGGTGATGAGAATACTGACAGCAAAGAGGCAGAAGACACTAGCGATGATGGCGAACAGGTCAGTGTCGAGGTTTCCAGTTCCAATATCGTAGATCATTACGTTTAGGTTTTTTTTTGACAGAAGCGTAGTGGCTATTAAGCAGAAAAACATCATATCCGACATATTTTTGACTAATGTCTCCTACCGCATTGATTATAAGCTAGTTTTTCTATGGCATGAGGTTTGCAGCGTAAGCGCCGTACCGGCAGTGTTTTTTGTTCGTGCCGATTTTAATTATTTTTAAAGCCAGATAAGGAAATGTCATATGGCGGATGATGATAAGGATCTAGATTTAGACGTCGTCGAAGAAGATAAACCCAAATCCAAATTGATGCTGATTATCATTGTCGTCGTCGTGCTATTGGGAGGCGGTGCGGGCGCATTTTTCTTTTTGACTGCCGGTGGTGAGGAAGGTGAAGAAGGAGAGGAAAGTGCGGAAGAGGTAAGAAAACAGGCGATCTATATGCCGATGAAGCCCCCATTTGTGATTAATTATACCGTTGGAAGCCGCCAACGTTACGCTCAAATCAATGTCTCGTTAATGGCCAGGGATGATTTCATTATTGAAGCCCTACAGCGTCATATGCCTCTTATTCGTAACAATCTAGTTGCCGCCTTCAGTGCGATAGAATTCGAGGAGGTGCAGACCACTGAGGGAAAAGAGATGATGAGAGAAACGGCGCTGGAAGAGATACAGGCAATCTTAACAGAAGAGATTGGTGAGCCAGGGTTAGAGCAGGTTCTGTTTACTAATTTTGTCATTCAATAGCGGTACTTTAAAACTGTAATTCGGAAACTGCATTTACAAAACGGATTTTCAAATAGAAAGGGCTTTTATCGTTTTTTTAAAGCTCGTTATTCAATAAGAGAGAATTGATTAGTGGCCGTTCAAGATCTTTTATCACAAGACGAAATTGATGCGCTTTTACATGGTGTCGATGATGGCGATGTCGAAACGGAGTCGGACGAGGGCGAAGATGGAATTAGCTCCTATGACCTGAGTTCTCAGGACCGTATTGTTCGCGGTCGTATGCCTACCTTAGAAATGATTAATGAACGATTTGCTCGTTATACCCGAATTAGTCTATTCAATTTTTTGCGACGTACTGCCGATGTGTCAGTGGGTGGAGTGCAGATCCTGAAGTTTGGTGAGTACGTCCACACGCTATATGTACCCACTAGTCTCAACTTAGTCAAAGTGAAACCCTTAAGGGGTACGGCCCTGTTTATCCTCGATGCCAAATTGGTGTTTAAGTTGGTGGATAATTTTTTTGGTGGCGATGGGCGGCATGTGAAAATAGAAGGTCGCGAATTCACACCTACTGAAAATAGAGTGGTGCATATGATTTTGGAAAAAGCCTTCGTGGATATGCAAGAGGCTTGGAGCGCAGTCGCTAAGATTGAATTTGATTATATTAATTCAGAGGTCAATCCGTCATTAGCGAATATAGTGAGTCCCAGTGAAGTCGTGGTGGTCAGCTCCTTTCACATCGAGCTTGATGGCGGCGGCGGCGATATGCATTTGACGTTACCCTATTCGATGATTGAACCCATACGGGAAGTGCTTGATGCGGGAGTGCAGAGTGATGTGGATGACACTGACGAACGTTGGATGAAGTCGTTACGCGAAGATATTATGGATGCCGATATCCCAATTCGCGCAAAGATACTGGAACACAAAATGACATTAGATGAGTTATCACACCTTGAAGAGGGGAGCATCATCCCGGTGGATATGCCCGAGTCTGTCACGCTATTGGCTAATGGCGTTCCCATATTTGAAAGCCAATTGGGCACATCGAAAGGAAATTTAGCGGTAAAAATACAAAAGAAAATTGAATTACCAACAAACTTTTAGTGAAATATTCATTTACTAATATTGAATAGAATATCGATAAATTACGGTGAGTTTTTGAGGGAACGTATTTCATGTCTGATGACGAAAATGGCGATAGTGGTGAAACTGGTGATGACGATGCCCTGGCCGATGAATGGGCCGCTGCCCTAGAGCAGCAAGATGATGGTGAGCCCGGTACTGATGCGGATGATTTACTGAATGACATTCAGGCGGCTCAACTGGATCCCCTGGTGGACGAGTCAGTGCCGCAAATAACCGATGATAATCCCAATCTCAATGTTATTCTGGATATCCCTGTCATCATATCGATGGAAGTGGGAAATACAGAAATCAGTATTCGTAATCTTCTACAGCTCAATCAAGGGTCAGTGATAGAACTTGATCGGTTAGCGGGTGAAGCGCTGGATGTGCTGGTGAATGGGACTCTCATTGCGCATGGAGAAGTGGTTGTGGTTAACGAGAAATTTGGTATCCGCTTAACGGATATTGTCAGCCCCAGTGAGCGGGTGAAAAAATTACGTTAAGTGTCGGGATGTATCGCCTCATGATAAGCATGGCCCTATATTTTGTGAAAACCTTTTTTTTGAAAAACATTTCAGAATTCAGATTGTTTAGTCGATTCGTTTTGGTGTTCAGTTTGGGTTTCACTTCTATAGTCTGTGCCGAATCGGAAGAACGGGTAGATTCTATAGGAGAAACAAAATCCATCGAACACGCGGATCAAAAAAATAATGCCTTTTCTATCACTGGTGGAAACAATAAAAAAACCAGTGGAATTAATCATACCGGGGCGGGATTATTCGCGAGAAAGCCCAAAGACAATTCTTATACTGCCTTCGTTGATGGTCAGTTAGGTAACGCATTATTAGGTCTGGCATTTGTGATCGGAATGGTCTTGTTAAGTGCCTGGTTTGTAAAGAGAACCAACCTTGTTAAATATGGCCAAGCCCAAAGGCTAAATTTGTTGTCGACCTTTCCCCTGAGTGCGAAAGAAAAAGTCATCTTGATTGAAGTGAATGGGATGGAGATTCTTCTCGGTGTTACCGCGCAGAATATACAAACGTTGTATGCTTTTGAGGAGAAGGAGAAAGGTGCCGGTATAGATCGTGTTATCTCTAAAGATCAGGTCACGAGTCAATCGGTAGGCTTCAGTGATAAGTTAAAAGAAATGCTAGAAAGAGGTTGAATCGGTTGAAGAACGATAGCATGTTTCATACCCCGTTTAGTCATGTCCTATTCAATTATGGCCAGTTCAGTCATAGGAAAGGGTTTCTGTTCTTGATCTTGTCTTGCGTTGTCATCTCTTTTGCCATTATACCCATGCCTTCCTATGCGAATGTGGGAGGCAATAGTTTTGGAGTTCCCGCTGTTAAGGTATTGACGGAGGCGGATGGCAGTCAAAGCTATACCGTCACTATTCAAATACTAGCAATAATGACGGCGTTTAGTTTATTGCCTGCGGGCTTAATGATGATGACGTCTTTTACTCGTATTATTATCGTTTTTTCCATTTTGCGACAAGCGATGGGGTTACAACAATCGCCCTCCAATCAGATTTTGGTAGGTCTGGCTTTGTTTCTTTCCATTTTTGTCATGAAGCCGGTGATCGATGAGGTGGATCGAGTTGCCCTGCAACCGTATTTGAATGAAGAAATGGGGAGTCTGGATGCGGTGAAGGCCGCCGCTGATCCCTTTCGGACATTTATGTTGGCGCAGACGCGAGAGGATGATTTGGCGCTATTTGTGCGACTGAGTAAAACTTCTGTGGCGACCGCCGAAGAGGTTCCTATGATGGTATTGATTCCCTCTTTTGTGACGAGTGAATTGAAAACGGCTTTTCAGATAGGCTTCTTCCTTTTTATTCCGTTCTTAATTATTGATTTGGTAGTGGCTAGTGTTTTGATGGCCATGGGTATGATGATGTTGTCACCGCTAATAGTCTCGTTGCCCTTTAAAATAATGCTGTTTGTTTTTATCGATGGTTGGGCAATGATTATGGGCACCCTAGCGGCGAGTTTTGGAATGATTTAATTCTGGCGTAGTTAAAGGCGTAGTTAAAGGCGTAGTTGAACGTGTAGTTAATGGTGTCGGTAAAAGTGTAAGAGAGGATTGATTATGACTGCTGAAGTGGTGACTGATTTATTTAGAAGTTCCCTCTACTTGGCGATGACGATGGTGGTGGTGATTATCGTGCCGAGTTTGTTAGTGGGTTTAGTCGTCTCTGTCTTTCAGGCAGCGACATCGATTAATGAGTCGACCTTGAGTTTTTTACCCCGACTACTGATAACGCTCACTACGCTCATGGTAGCCGGACCCTGGTTAGCAGGGACTCTTCATGATTTTTCCGTCCGCCTGATCGGAGAAATTCCGATGATGATCGGCTAGTTATGGTTGCAGAAATATCGGCAGTTGAAATTAGTACCTGGGTCGGGAAATTTATTTGGCCGTTTTTCCGAGTGGCAGGATTCTTCATGGTTGTTCCAATCATTGGAGCACGATTAGTCTCTCCTCGAATTCGTATGGCTTTTGCTGTCGCCGTCACTATTGCCTTATTGCCGGTGGTACCTAGCGTATCCTCAGCGGATGCCTTATCCATCATGGGCGTTATTATCATAATTCAACAAATACTCATCGGTGCTGTGATGGGGTTTATGGTTCAATTACTCTTTCAAATTCCAGCATTAGGCGGACAGTTAATTGCCATGCAAAATGGCTTGGGAATGTCGAAAATTATGGACCCGCTGAACGGCGTCAACGTGGCCACGATTGGACAGCTATTTCTAATGACTTCAAATCTCATTTTCTTGGCGCTTAACGGTCATCTCGTTTTGTTTCAGGTGTTAGCGGATAGTTTTTCGATGCTGCCGGTGTCGGAAAAAGGATTGCCGGTGAATAGCTATCGAGACATCGTGGGTTATGCCAGTTGGATGTTTGCCAGTTCGTTATTAATCGCATTACCCACCGTGGTCGCCTTATTGATTGTGAATATGTCATTTGGTGTGGTATCAAAAGTGGCTTCTCAATTCAATATCATTTCCATTGGTTTTCCATTCAACATGGTTTTTGGGCTCTTTATTATTTGGGCTGCAATGGGTGATTTTTTGCCGCAATTTGAAGGCTTCACGGAATTTTGCTTATTTTCTCTAAAAGGACTGCTTAAAACACCTTAAGCAGAAGCGTTAGGAGACTCATCATGGCAGAGAGTGAAAGCGGTCAAGAGAAAAGCGAAGAACCGACGGGAAAAAAATCAGCCGATGCGAAGAAGAAGGGGCAGATACCGCGCTCCAAAGAGCTGAGTGCCTTTGCGGTATTGATTGTTGCTGGGGGATGCTTCTTTTATTTTTCGACTTTGATTTTAAACGCATTCGTTTTAGTGATGACCAATGGTTTCAAGATTAGTCGAGAGACTATCTACGATAAGACTTTAGTCGTTGATCGCCTTTATCAATCAGTGAATGAAGCGGGCTCAGCGCTGATTCCCTTTCTAGTTGCCATATTTGTTGCAGCCTTTGTTAGTCAAATCGCCATAGGCGGTTGGAATTTATCAGTTGATCCCTTAACGCCTAAGATGAGTCGAATGAACCCGATTAAGGGTCTCAAGAATAAAATGTTCTCTACCAATAGTTTGATGGAGTTAGTCAAAGCGCTGGGTAAGTTTTTGTTAGTCTCTAGTTTTGCTGTGGGTATTCTGGTTAATTTCGCCGATGACTTAATGAGATTAGGTCAGTTACCGCTGAATGAAGCGATGAAGGAAGCCATACGTCTTCTCATCTTAGCATTTCTCATTTTGTCTTCTTCCTTGATTGTTATTGTCTTAATTGACGTGCCTTTTCAAATATGGAAACACGCTAATGATCTTAAAATGACAAAACAAGAAGTCAAAGATGAAATGAAAAATACAGAAGGCAAGCCAGAAGTGAAGAGTCGAATTCGGCAATTACAAATGGAAATGGCTCAGCGTCGAATGATGGAAAATGTGCCGGAAGCCGATGTGGTTATCACCAACCCCACGCACTTTTCGGTTGCGTTGAAATACGATGCAGAGCGAGGCAATGCACCGATACTGGTAGCAAAGGCGACGGATATCGTCGCACTTAAAATACGAGAAATTGCCAGAGCGCACAATGTGGTAATTGTGACAGCGCCACCGTTGGCTCGATCCATCTACTACACAACGGATTTGGATCGTGAGATCCCGGAGGGCTTATACGTAGCAGTGGCACAGGTACTCGCATACGTGTATCAAGTGAAGCAACATCATGATGGAAAAGGAGCTAGACCGGGAATAATGCCTGATATAGACGTTCCTGATGATTTACAGCATGACTGAATGGGGTATTGTGTTAGTTAAAAATTTGCTAATTACAGGGTGACTCACTACGCAGTATTGCGACCCTATTGCTATCGTTAGATAGATAGACGGTTAGATTGAGATTACGTGGGAAGTGGAATAGGAAGGAGCTAGACATGCCAGACAATGCACCGAAAGTACTCATAGTTGACGATATGATTGATAACAGAACTCTTTTAGAGTTTTTGTTGGAGGATAACTATGTCGTTAAGTCAGTGGAGTCGGGCTCCGAATGTTTGGCTATTATTCCGGAATATGTCCCGGATGTGATTGTGTTAGATGTACGAATGCCTGAAATGGATGGTTATGAAGTCTGTGAAAAATTAAAGTCAGCCGAGATTTCTGAAAAAATTCCGGTAATCTTCGTTTCTGCAGAAACCGGCGTAGACGAACAGCTCAAAGGATTTCAGGCGGGTGGTGATGCGTATCTCACCAAGCCAGTAGATGAAGAGGCGTTATTGGCCAAAATAGCCGATAGATTACTGGTGGTCAAAGAGTACAAAGATTTAGAGGATAATGCCAAGGTTGCCATGACGACGGCTTTCGAAGCGATGACGAATCAAAGTGAGTTAGGTGTGATTGTTCGTTATATGGATCGTTGTATTCTCAGTGCATCTCATAACGATCTGGCAGTAGAATTGTTGGAAACCACCAAGGAGTTTGGTCTGATTTGCAGTTTACAGTTGCGTGACGGAGACCTCATTTACAACGTGGGTAATGGTTGTGAAGAAGGATCTATGGAGGCCAGTATATTAACCCATGGCTCTAAACGAGGAAAATTTGTTGAGTCGGGTAAACGGCTCATCATTAATGCACCGGCGATTTCTATTTTAGTCAAGAACATGCCCCATGAAGATCCCGCCAACTATGGCCGTCTAAAGGATCATTTGTCGATGTTGTTGAATGTGACAGACAATCGAGTGAAATCCATTGGCTTGGAAATGAGAGTCAAAGAACAAAGACAATCAGGCTTGAGAGATGCTGTGGCTGAATCTCAGCAAGCACTAGAAAAAATGACCACCGCATCGTCCGATAATGGTGATCATGCTCGTAAACTATTGAATACCATGCGCAGTGATATTGAGGACACTTTGTTTGGATTGGATTTGTCAGAGATACAGGAGGAATCTATATTGGGACAGGTGGACAAAATCATCGCTGAGTTTGATTCAATCAGTCATAAGTCAGAAGAAATCGATGAAGGTTTTTTTCAGATTAGCCAGCGGTTTTCAAAATTATTGGAGGATGGATAGCGTTAGCATAATTTCACTCTCTCGCTAACTCTACCACTCCCACTTCCACTCGACCTCCCCAGATCTTTCGTTCCGTAATTTATTTTGTCAGTGCCTAATTGTATTTGATTGAAATTCCTTTGTATTGACCGCTAATTCTGTTCGGCTTGTTCTGGCCCATTTCTTTTTGTCCTGTGAAATAAAAAATTGTCACGCGATGAGTCCAAAAACGGAAGAGTTTTTGCAAGGGGATAGTATAAGAGCCGTACCGATGTGAATGTTGTCTTTACACCCACTATATCGTCAATAAATTGAAGGAATAACAGAATCGTTGACGCTCTTATACAAGATAAGTCTGAATTGGGCGACCAATACAAGATTTAAAATAAATCAGGGTTCAAATCAAATTAGGTAATTCGGTATCTTACAACGATGAGTACTTCCAGTCCGGCTTTGAATAACATGGCGACCAAAGGTAATTTTGGCGCGCCGATAATATTGCTAATCACTTTGGCAATGATGACTTTACCTATTCCGCCTATTTTGCTGGATGTGTTTTTCTCCTTCAATATCGCATTGGCTTTGGTGGTCTTATTGGTAACAGTCTATGCCATGAAACCCCTAGATTTTGCGGTTTTCCCCACTATTATCCTAATCGCGACGCTGTTGCGATTGGCACTGAATGTGGCGTCAACGCGAGTGGTGTTGCTGCACGGGCATTCGGGCGGGGATGCGGCGGGTAGTGTGATTGAAGCCTTCGGTGAGGTGGTGATAGGGGGTAATTACGCGGTAGGTATAGTGGTTTTTGCCATTCTTGTGATTATTAATTTCGTTGTGGTGACTAAGGGCGCAGGACGAATTTCGGAGGTGAGTGCTCGCTTCACCTTGGATGCAATGCCAGGCAAGCAGATGGCCATTGACGCGGATCTGAATGCGGGACTCATCGACCAAGATGATGCGAAAGCAAGGCGAGTTGAAATCGCGGCGGAGGCGGATTTTTACGGTTCCATGGATGGTGCCAGTAAGTTTGTGAGAGGAGATGCCTTAGCCGGTATCTTGATTTTAATTATCAATATTATTGGCGGTCTTATTATTGGCATGGCGCAGCATGGTTTGGATTTTGCGTCTGCTATGGAGCGATATGCGTTATTAACCATAGGTGATGGCTTGGTGGCGCAAATACCCTCGTTACTGCTTTCCACGGCGTCTGCCATTATGGTCACCCGAGTGAATAGTGAGGAGAGTATGGGGGAGCAGGTGATTAATCAGATGTTCACCAACCCTCAAGCCTTAATCATTACCTCTTTTGTGCTGTTTGTGATGGGGATAGTGCCGGGAATGCCGCACTTTGCTTTTCTCTCGTTTTCCGGATTGTGTGGTATCGCTGCTTACGTTATTGCGAGTCGTGAAAAAGAGATTAAGCCCGTATCGAAGAAACCTTCTGCTGGACCTGCAGCTGTCGGTGGATCGCCTCCTCCTGGGGGGGGTGGTCTCGCCCCTGTTCCGGAAGCGACGGAGGGTGAGCTGGTTTCATCTGTGGGTGATTCTGAAGTCAAAGAATTAAGTTGGGATGATGTGCAAGCGGTGGACATGCTCGGTCTAGAAGTGGGTTACCGGATTATACCTCTTGTTGATAAATCTCAAGGTGGGCATTTACTGAATCGAATTAAAGGCATTCGTAAGAAGCTGTCGCAAGAGTTAGGATTTCTTATGCCGTCGGTACATATTCGAGATAATTTGGATTTGGTGCCCAATGCCTATCGCATCACATTAATGGGTGTTCCCATCGATGAGGCAGAGATACATCCCGATCGAGAGCTGGCGATTAATCCTGGGCAAGTTTTTGGAACCATTACGGGTATAGCGGGAAAGGACCCGGCCTTTGGTTTGGATGCGGTGTGGATCGAGTCTAGTCAAAAAGATCAGGCTCAAACCATGGGGTATACGGTGGTTGATGCGAGTACGGTGGTGGCGACTCATCTTAATCAAGTTATGCAAAAACACTCTCATGAATTGCTAGGACACGAAGAAGTCCAAAAGCTAATAGAGCAGCTAGAAAAGTCCTCGCCGAAATTAGTCGAAAGTATCATTCCTGCGCCACTCAACGTGAGCATACTGCTGAGAGTTTTACAGAATCTATTGAAAGAAGGTGTTCCTATTCGAGATATACGCACAATCGCCGAAGCATTGGCGGATGCGTCGTCAAGAAGTCAAGACCCTGACGTTTTAACCTCGGTTGTTCGTGTTGCCTTATCGCGACTTATATCGCAAACCCTTGTTGGGGTTGAAGAAGACCTAGCAGTTATCACCTTGCAACCGGATTTGGAACAGTTATTGCTACAGTCAGTGCAACAAGCGCGTCAAACTGGTGGATCGGCGAGTGATGCGGTATTGGAGCCGTCCATGGCAGATAAATTATTAAAATCGGTGTTGGAAGCAGGACAAAAGCAAGAGCTTGCTGGGAAGCCTGCGATCTTGTTGGTGTCTTCAGCGGTGAGGACAATGATGGCACGGTTTGTTCGCACCTCGATGCCTACATTGAGTGTGCTGGCTTACAACGAAATCCCCGACAGTAAACAAATAACAATTGTGGCGACTGTGGGAGCCTAGGTTTTGAAATGTAAAACAGGTGATGGAGTAATGGAATGAAGGTAAGGCGATTTGTAGCACCCGATATGAGGCGTGCACTAAATTTAGTAAGGGATGAGTTAGGTGATGATGCCTTCATTTTGTCAAACAAATCGGTTGCTGATGGAATCGAGGTGTTGGCCTCTCTCGAGGCGGGTGCGCTAGCCATTAGCTCCGAAGCCAGAAAAACTCCCGTAACGACGAGGGTGGCTAATTCGACTCGTGCCAACGTCGAGGCTCGGTCTAACCCCTCTACTGGGAAGAAGCATTTAACGAATGATCAGCTCAATAAAACACTACTCAACGCCAATCGCGCGAAGCGCCCCGTGACACTGGATAAGCCTAAAGTTCGGCAAGCCCAGGGTCAAGCTCAAGATCAAGATCAGATTCGGGGTCAGGGTCAGAATGATGGGAAATCGACGTCCGCAGGTTCAACTCGCAATTTTGGAGAGAATAGTGAAATAGCGCGATTGATGTTGGAGCTGGAAGATGCGAAAAAACAGTTAGCGGATAATCGGGCGGTGGCAGAGTCTCCATTTGTCAATGCCAATGCCAATGCCAATGGCAATGAGTGGGAGAGGGAGAATAAGGTTGAGAATGTTGAGAATGTTGAGACGGTATATCAAGGCTCTTTAGGTGAGGTGGCAGAAGATGAATCGAACTTTATGGAGGAAACTGATCTATTAGATCCGCAGCGAAATAGAGCGATGGAAGTTGAGCTAAAACAATTACGGGATTTGTTAACGCTACAAATGGGCGAAGCGATGTGGGGCAACATGAGCTACAAGAAACCGATTCATGCTCAAGTTCTTAAACGTTTGCACGCACTGGGATTGACTAATAAATTGTGTAAACAAGTAGTCAAGTCGCTACCCGATGGTGATGATATTGATGTGGCTTGGCGTCGTGCGTTGGTGAAAATGACGAAGCAAATTCCCATCGCGAGTCAGGATATTATTGAGGCGGGGGGGGTGATCGCTCTAGTGGGACCGACTGGCGCGGGCAAAACTACCACTATTGCGAAACTGGCTGCATCCTATGTTCTCCAGCATGGAGCTGAAGATCTAGCAATAGTGACGACGGATACTTACCGAATAGCAGCGCATGAACAATTGAAAACTTTGGGTAGAATCTTAAGTGTGCCGATTCACATCGTCAGTGAGGACAAGAGTTTAAACGAGATACTACAGGAGTTGGGCCACAAGCATTTGGTGTTGGTGGATACGGCAGGGTTAGCGCGTGGTGATACTGGCAGGCATGATCAAATCCAGCAGTTGAAGGATTGCCAAGCGCGTATTCGAAATTATTTAGTGTTGGCGACGACACATCAGTTACAAGTTCAACGTTCGGCGGTTTCTGAATTCAAGGGGCTTCCTCTTTGTGGCTGTATTCTGACGAAGTTAGATGAAACCAGTAGCTTGGGAGAATCTATTAGTGTGTTGTTCGAAAGTAAGCTACCAGTGGCATATCTCAGTGATGGACAAAAAATTCCGGATGATATCCATCTCGCTACTGCTCCTAAGCTAATGAGTAAAGCGGTCTCAATGATGAACGAGAAGGAAGTCGATGAATTGGAGATGTCGGCACTGGTAGGGTCAATAGAGCTTGAAAATATTCAACCGCCATTAGCATTAGCTTATGCACGCAATGGTTAATGGTGAAGACGCACGAACAAATCAGCTAGACAAAAGTAAAACTAGCTAAACGCATAGTTGCAGAAAGAATAAAAAGGGATTCTTAGGAGTATAAAGTCATAATGGTTTCATTGGCGACAGGCTCATCTATGCTCAATATAAGGATAAAAGTCTGCGATTTGCAGAAAGAAAAGGTGAAATAAATATGGGGATGCATTCAGTCCAAGTTATTGCTGTAACGGGTGGCAAAGGGGGTGTGGGTAAATCCAATGTGTCAGCCAATTTGGCGGTGGCGCTCGCTGATATGGGGCGTCGAGTCGTGCTGCTTGATGCCGACCTGGGACTGGCGAATATCGATATTCTTCTTGGAATATCGGCTAATAGAAATTTATCGGATGTGTTGAAGGGAGACTGCAGCCTAAATGATATATTGGTCAAGGGACCCAGCGGAATCCGGATTGTACCGGCTTCATCCGGTACCCAGAAAATGGTACATCTGAATACCTTAGAGCAAGCAGGTTTAATCAATGCGTTTAGTACCATTAGTGATGATATCGATGTTTTGATTATTGATACGGCTGCGGGTATTAGTGAATCAGTGATTAGTTTTGTCCATGCCGCGCAGGAAACTATGTTAGTTGTCTGTAATGAACCGACTTCGATTACAGATGCCTACGCCATGATTAAATTACTCAATCAAGAGCATGGTATGCATCGGTTTCACATTTTAGCTAATATGATTCGTTCCCAACAAGAGGGGCGTGAGCTGTATACGAAGCTGACCAAAGTGACGGATCGATTTCTCGATGTTGCATTACAATTTTGTGGGGCGGTGCCCTACGATGACTATTTGCGTAAGGCAGTACAACGCCAAAAACCGGTGGTGAGTGCCTATCCGCGAAGCAAAGCGGCAATCTCCTTTAAGGCTTTAGCGAATAAGGTCGATGCTTGGCCTTTGCCATCGACCCCAAGAGGGCATTTGGAATTTTTTGTGGATCGCCTGGTGCATAGCGCAGTATCTTAAATATGTAGTTAAAAGTTAAAAGTTAATAGAAAACAGAAAAGAGGTGAAGAGAGTATCGTTAAAAATATTTTAATTATTTTATCTAGCCCTATCTTGTCTAGATCTATCTTGTCTAGACCTATGTCATTGGCTGGAGGATGCATATGAGTCAGTGCCCCTAACTATGAAAATGAATGAGAGCTGTCACCAAACTGCCTATGGTTCGGAAAAAAACCGTAATTTTGAATTGCTGGTTCAGCAGTATGCCGTTTTAGTAAAACGAATTGCTCATCATCTGATGGGACGTATGCCTTCCAGTATTTGTGTCGATGATATGATTCAATCGGGCATGATCGGATTGTTGGAAGCGGCAGGCAAATACGACGCGAGTAAAGGTGCCAGCTTTGAAACCTATGCGGGAATTCGAATTCGCGGAGCCATGCTCGATGAAATTCGTCGTGGTGATTGGGCACCTCGGTCAGTGCATCGCAATGCGCGTAAAGTATCAGCAGCGATTAAACAAATAGAAAATAGAACCGGTTCGGACGCCAAAGACGTGGACATTGCGGGTGAAATGGGCGTCAGCATGGCGGGCTATCATTCGATGCTGCAAGACACTTTAGGGACCAAGCTGTTTAGTTTAAACGAATTGACTAATTCTGATGATTTTATACCGGGGGCTGCGAGTCCAGCTTCAGCGGGACCATTTCATGATACTCAACGCACTTCGTTTCAGGTTCACTTAGTTGAGGCAATCAGCCAATTACCTGAACGTGAGAAGTTAGTGCTATCGCTATATTATGATGAGGAGCTTAACCTTCGGGAAATAGGAGAGATTATCGGTGTCAGCGAATCTCGTGTTAGCCAAATCCACAGTCAAGCCGCTTTACGATTGCGATCACGTCTCGAAAGTTGGCACGATAACAATAATGAGTCATCATTATAAGAGTCACCTCTGATCCACCGCCTCGAACCTATAAAGCCTCATCCATCGTCTCAAATCCTTAAATTCTAAGCCACAATAGCTGATTTCCTCTCGTTTATAATCTTCTATCCTAATCTTTAAAAAAGGGAAGACGATTACGTTAGAAAAACTGGATTGCATTCAATCAGCAACTAGACTTAAAAATAAGTGGGGAAGGGATAGTTAAACCCTTATTTGAAAGAAGTTGGAGGCGACCTTGGATAAGAACATGAAGATTCTCATAGTGGATGATTTCTCCACTATGCGTCGAATCATCAAAAACCTATTACGTGATTTGGGCTATGTGAATACCGATGAAGCAGATGATGGCAACACCGCTTTACCGATGCTGCAATCGACATCATTTGATTTTCTTATCACGGATTGGAACATGCCGGGAATGACGGGTATTGATTTGCTGAAAGCGGTGAGAGCCGACGGTAAGTTGGTGAATTTACCGGTGTTGATGGTAACGGCGGAAGCAAAGCGTGAGCAAATTATTGAAGCGGCGCAAGCGGGTGTAAACGGCTATGTAGTGAAGCCTTTTACGGCGGCAGCGTTGAAAGAGAAAATTGAGAAGATTTTTGATCGCGTAGATGCTTAGACGTGTGCGCAAATTGAAAGCAGTATATTTAGTTGAGATGTAGCGTATGTTGAGTACAAGTGACGGTGATAATACCCAAGGAAATTTGGTGCAGCAGGCTAAAGCGCTAGTCACGCAGCTTGAAGAAGGCAATTCTACTGGCGCCTTGGATACGATTAATGAACTCTATCAGAAGAGGGATTTTGGCTTATACCAAGAAATTGGTAAGTTAACGCGTAACATCCATGAAGCTATTCGAGATTTTGAGGTAGATATCACCATCCCTACTACAGAGGATGAGTCTGGCTCTCGGATGGCGGATGCATCTGATCGCTTGAACTATGTTATCAAGTTGACTGAAAATGCGGCCAACAAGACGATGGATATGGTTGAAGATACGATTCCTATATCGAAAGAGTTAGGCGATACGGCAACGAAGTTGAAAGCTGATTGGCAACGCCTCATTCGAAGAGAGTTGTCGGGGGAAGAGTTTCGGAATCTGTATAAAGAAATGAATGGTTTCCTGGAATTTACCGCGGATAAAACGAGTAACATAGACAGTAATCTTTCGGCGATTCTGTTGGCTCAAGATTATCAGGATTTAACTGGGCAAGTGATAAAACGTGTGATTGCTCTCGTGACGAATGTGCAAAGTAACCTTCTTGATATGGTAGAGGCAGCATCTAAAGTCGAGAGAATTGTGGGTATCGATCATGGTATCGATGAGTCGAAACCGGCTGTTGCGGATATTGTGGCAGAAGGTCCAGCCGTCAACGCGGACGAGCGTGAAGACGTAGTTAAAAATCAAGATGAAGTGGATGATTTGTTGTCGAGCTTAGGCTTCTAAATTGGTGAGGCAGTTGATAATACTGTCGTTAATAATATCGTCGTTAATAATAACAGTCGTTAATGAAGCGACAGTTATTGATAGTGCAGTAATGAGTAATGGGAGCTAAGGATGAGTTTCGACGCAGATGAGGAAATCCTACAGGACTTTTTAGTTGAGGCTGGGGAGATCTTAGAGCAACTGTCGGAACAGTTGGTCGAACTAGAAAATAGTCCAGATGATGTGGACTTATTGAACGCAATCTTCCGGGGCTTTCATACGGTTAAAGGGGGGGCTGGGTTTCTCCAGCTGGATGCATTAGTTGCCCTTTGCCACATTGCGGAAAACGTTTTCGATCATTTGAGAAATGGTAAAATATCCGTTAGCGCTGAATTAATGGATATTGTTTTACAAGCTCTGGACACGGTAAATGAAATGTTTGCTGCTGTTCATCAGCGAGCTGAATTGGTTCCCGCAGAAAAAAGCCTTCTTGATGCGCTCACCAGTCTAATTGAAAATGGGGGCAATAAAGCCATACCCCCTCCGCCGGTAGAGTCTGCGCCTGTAGAGTCTGCGCCTGTAGTAGAAGCGCCGGTATCGAGTCCAGTTTCACCAGATGCCAGCTCCAATGATACTAGCGCCAATGATACTCGCGCGAATGAGGTTAAATCTGACGCTCAGCCTAGCGGCGATATTACGGATGAGGAGTTTGAACAATTTCTCGATGCTCTTGAAGAGCCAAAGACGAATGGTCCGACCGCGGCAGCTGAGAGTTCGGATGATGTGGATTTATTTGGCGCAGATAGTGAAGAGGCGCCGACAAAGCCCACAGCTGATGATATTTTAAATTCAGCTTCCACTGAAGAAATTACGGAGGATGAGTTTGACGCGATACTGGATCAGTTACACGGATCGGGTAAATCACCAGAAGCGGCTAGTGCGGCTACATCTTCAAGTCCGAAAGCGACGAGTAACGAAAGTGACGAATTTAGTGATGACGAATTTGAAAGCCTATTAGATGATTTGCACGGTAAAGGTAAGCATAGCGGTGCACCTGAGGGCGGAACTACGAATAACGTGACCTCTCAATCACCGGCTAAAGCAGAATCTACAGCGGGTGCTACGGATGGTGCCATTTCAGATGATGAATTCGAAAACCTATTAGATGAACTGCATGGTAAAGGTCAGGGACCTACGGCGATAGAAGACGGCGCGCCTGCTGCTGCCCCTGTCACTGCTACCCCTGCTCCTGTCGCTGCTGCCCCTGTACCTCCTGCGGCGAAACCTGCTACGCCAATACCTGCACCTGCCTCGGCTAAATCAGCAAAACCGAAACCGGCTGTCGCTGATAAAGGCAAAGCAGCGGCTACGAAAGAATTGGGTGCTGTTGCTGCTGAAACCACAGTGCGTGTGGATACCAAGAGATTAGACGACATCATGAATATGGTGGGCGAACTGGTGTTGGTGCGTAATCGATTGGTTCGTTTGGGACTAAAGAGTGCCGACGAGGCAATGGGTAAGGCGGTAGCCAATTTGGATGTGGTGACAGCGGATTTGCAAACCTCAGTGATGAAAACGAGGATGCAACCCATTAAGAAAGTGTTTGGTCGCTTTCCACGTGTGGTGAGAGATCTTGCTCGAAATTTGAAAAAAGAAATCAATTTGGAATTACAGGGTGAGGAGACGGACCTTGATAAAAATTTGGTAGAAGCACTGGCTGATCCATTAGTGCATTTGGTACGTAATTCGGTTGATCATGGCGTTGAAACGCCGGATATTCGAGAGGCTGCGGGCAAAAGTCGGGCGGGTCGAATTGTACTGGCAGCTCAGCAAGAGGGAGATCATATTGTTCTGTCCATTACCGATGATGGCGCGGGTATGGAAGCAGAAATGTTGCGTCAGCGAGCCGTTGCAAAGGGGATCATGGATGAAGAAACTGCTGAGCGACTAAGTGATCAAGAATCTTTTAATCTCATTTTCCACCCTGGATTTTCCACAAAAGATGAAATATCGGATGTCTCGGGACGTGGTGTGGGGATGGATGTTGTAAAGACGAAAATTACGCAGCTTAACGGCAGTGTTAATGTGCAATCCGCTCGAGGTAAGGGTACCGTCATCTCCATCAAAGTTCCTCTCACTTTAGCGATTATGCCAACGCTAATGGTGATGTTGGGGCAGCAAACCTTTGCGCTACCGCTAGTGAGTGTGAATGAAATATTCCATATGGATTTGAATAAAACCAGCGTAGTGGATGGCCAAGAGGTTGTGATTGTAAGGGAGAAAGCACTGCCGCTTTTCCACTTAAAAAAATGGTTGGTTTGCAAACCCGCCGATAACAAGTCTATTGCTACGGCTCATGTAGTCATCGTCACCGTGGGTACGCAAAAGGTAGGCTTTGTTGTGGACCAACTGATAGGCCAGGAGGAAGTGGTGATTAAACCACTGGGGCGTATGTTACATGGTACGGCGGGTATGGCCGGTGCGACGATTACAGGGGACGGTAGAATTGCGCTGATTTTGGATGTTCCTAGTATGTTAAATAAATATGTTGGTGCTGTTGGTTAACGCACACATTATGAGTCTTATCGTCAAACCCGAATTCGGAGAGGTCACGCGAGAATGCCTGTAACTGTGTTGGTAGTCGACGACTCCAGCTTTTTTCGACGTCGTGTGGTAGAAATACTGCGGGATGTAGATGAGATTAAAGTTGTTGGGACGGCTTCGAATGGCCAGGAGGCGATAGATAAGAATAAAAAATTAGCCCCTGATGTGATAACCATGGATTATGAAATGCCGTTAATGGATGGCATTACTGCAATCAAACATATCATGATCGATAAGCCCACTGCGATTTTGATGTTTTCTTCTTTAACTTTCGAAGGCGCTAGGGTGACGTTAGATGCCTTGGAGGCTGGGGCATTAGACTTCCTTCCCAAGAGTTTTGAATCAATGTCCACGGAGAAGGTGGATATTGGCCGAGTGCTTGCCGATAGAATTTTAGCGGTGGCAAAGAAAAAGGACCGTCGTGAAAATCTTGAAAGGAGCAGTGATAACCTTTCAAGAGAGCGCGCATTTTTGGATGCTAATTCTGGCGCTAGGCCCCAGTCAAATACTCGATCCCAGTCAAGTACGAGCATCAATACTAAATCAGAAACACTATCTTCAAGGCGACCGTCAGTCTCGGCTTCTGCGTCTACCTCCACAGCAACGTTTACCTCCACAGCTACCTCTACATCTACGTCTGCCTCGACATCTAAGTCTGCC
>JAHRWA010000078.1 GCA_019090455.1 Pseudomonadales bacterium
ATTGTTCTAGGTCTTTATCTAATTCGTAGTCATTCATGCTGATTGATACCCTGCTTTTTGCCATTTCTATAGAGACAACTTCGAGGAAAAGGGGTATGAAGCCCAATGGAACGAAAACGTACGCTAAGCAAAGTCTAGAATTTCAGTTGGCTGATTAAGGGGCCTAAGCTGTCCCTTCACCAGATGATCAGCCAGTGTAAATGAATAGTGTCCTAGCATATTTATATGTGCATGGACTAAAGGCGATAACCTGGACTCATCTTCTTCTCGAATATCAAAGGATTCCACTCGCAGATGATCTAAAGACTCTTGTATATAAATGGTATTCCACAATACCACGGCATTTAGAGCTAACCCTAAACACCCTAGCTGGTCTTCTTGCCCATCAGTATACCGCTTTCTTATTTCCCCTTTTTGACCATGGCAGATAGCGCGAGCTACCTCATGCCTGCCCTCTCCTCGATTTAATTGAGTGAGAATACGTCGACGGTAGTCTTCGTCATCAATGTAATTTAATAGGTATAAAGTTTTGTTGATTCGCCCTGCTTCAATAATCGCTTGAGCCAATCCTGACGGTCTGTCGCTCTTAAGTAGTGATCGAATCAATTCAGAGGCTTGTACAGTTCCTAGTTTAAGAGAACCCGCAATTCTCATCATGTCATCCCAATGCTGCTCTACCCGAATAGGTTGCAATTCACCTCGGGCTATTTCATTGAGAACACCATAGTCGGCTTTTTTATCTACTCTCCAAAATACTGATTCTCCTGCGTCGGCCAATCTCGGAGAAAATTGATAACCCAACAACCAAAACAAACCAAACACCATGTCGCTTGTGCCAGTAGTATCTGTCATTATTTCTTTAGGGATTAGTCCTGTCTGCTGTTCCAGCAAGCCTTCTAAAACGAATATTGAATCCCTTAGTGTTCCCGGGACGACAATTCCGTGGAAGCCAGAATACTGGTCTGACACAAAGTTGTACCATGTTATTCCCCTATTAGCGCCAAAGTATTTTTTGTTTGGACGTGCATTAATAGTTCGAACCGGCGTCACGAAACGCATTCCATCAGCCGAGGCAACTTCACCGCCACCCCATTTATGGGCTAACGATAATGTACTTTGATGATCAACAAGTCTTGCATTTGATCTCACTAAAGTTTCTGATCGAACATAATTTTGTTTTACCCAGTTAAGACGATGGCGAGTTAGAGCTGGAATTTGATGCTTGACCAAAGGCTCAAGTCCAATATTGCATGCTTCAGCCATTAGTACGGCACAGATACTTACTGGCAGATCCTTTGCCCGGGCATTAGATTCACTCACATGGGAAAACTCGTCGGCGAACCCAGTGTGGGCATGAATTTCCAACAATAGTTCGGTGAGATCCACAACTGGTAATAGTGACTTCACCTTCTTTTTAAGTTTAATGAAACTCGGTGGGTCGTCAATTTTATCAAGATTAGTAATGGTCAGAGAGGGTCTTTTTCCTGATAGGTCGAGTTCCACCCATTGGTTATCTTCAAAATTATTGGCGACCTGCTTGTAAGATGAGTCGAGTTTCGTCACTAAGGATAAAATGGCTTCTCTCGGTTTTATTGGGTGGCCTAAAGAACGGCATACTTGAACTCTATTTGCCTCCCAGTCTGCGCCTTGTAGTAACTTAGCTCTTGGGTCACCCCATCGATCACTACTCTCAACGAAAATATCACGTCTTCGTAAAGCATCTTGAAGCCTATCCAAAAAACATATTGTGTAACCTCTTTTTGTAATTCGTCCTTCCTTGTCGAAAATTAATCTTTCCCATGGCTTGGTGATAAAATCTATTGGAGGAGCTTCCAGGAACTGTTTTCGAGTGATCCCCTCTGATTGTAGATATTTGAAGGCTTCTAGCACTGTCGTGCCTGCGGGCGCTGATTCAAAGGAGATATGTTGAAGCAACCTTGATAAAAAACGTCGTACCCGGCCATACTGCTCAACCATTTCATTATGATAATTATCTCCGGGCGGACGCGCGAGTTCATTAACTGTATCGATAGAATTAGATATTTTATCCCTTGAAATAAGAAAGAAGATGCTTTCCCTCAGTTGTTCATCTCGAATGTCGTCATTTAGCAATATTGAACAAACCCGGGCTAGTGATAAAGCCGATTTATCCAAATCTTTGAGGGTTCGTAATCGATTTTTCCGGCCTATCTTTTTGGCTTCACCTGAAATACTTGTGATTAATAGATCTAAAACATCCAGGGCTTCATCAAGAGCAATAGTTTCATATGACTTGGCGAACGCGACTAATATAGCAACGCGTTTATCCTCTGGCATCCTAGCAATATTGTACGCTGAAATAATGCCAGCGTGTCGCGCTATACTTTTCATTCGTACTGGTGGGATATGAGAGAAATCGAGTTCACTCATGCCAAATACCTGTAATTCCAGATATCGGTCAATGGCTTCGTTGAATGCGGGTCCACTAACGGAAACCGGACCTCTCCGGAAACGATCAAAACGAGTGGATCGCTGGCCATCGGGAACTTCAAGAATTGATTCAAGAGTAGATTTTTGCATAGAGGTCGGCAACGAGGATAAACGTTGCCATAGTCGATTTGATGCCCTGTCACGTATTTCGGATATTAGTCGTGTCAGTGTGCTGGCTCCGGGTAGAAGGATCTTATTTTGAATCAACCATGAGGTTGCAAAGTCGAAACTTAAACTTGGCCTTTCATTGCTGACCCATGCGCGTGAGTAAAGTAAGCGACTTAATCGAAATGACCAAGGTCGAGCACCAAAATCGTGGTAGTCATATTGCTTACGAATTAACGCGGAGTGTTCCCGCTTGGTGGTCTCTCTCTTCGCATATGTTTTTAGAATAGCTATATCGGCGATCGAAAGTTGTCTCGCAATAAAAACTTTTACATTGGAGGGAGCCAGTTCAGGCTCTGATAAAAATGTACCAAGAAACCTAACACAAGTTAATTGTATCGCGAACCCAAGTCGATTGTGATCACCACGTCTGCCGTTGATAAAAGTAAGATCAGATTCATCAAGATGAAAATAACGTGACAATTGTATTTCATTCGGTTCGTCAGAAAACTTACCATAATTCGCTTTCTGTTCTTCGGTCAAAAAATCTACTGGCATAGACTGCCCCAACGTCGGAGGATGGCTAATCAAAAGAACTTGATGTCTACAATGTTATAAGTTCGTGGACATCATAAAACGAGTAATCTAGACTGTCTATTAAATCGTTTTCGCAACATTAGTAGACAATCTATCCATTAATCGATTTAATAGACAGGTTTTACGCAATGAGACTTTTCGGCTACGCTCGAGTGTCAACTAGCCAGCAATCGCTCGATGCGCAGGTCAAAGCGCTGAAAGTGGAAGGCGTGAGGGCCAATCGCATTTTTACAGACAAAATAACGGGTAGTCATGCTAACCGGGGTGGATTAGGTCTGCTGCGCGTCAAAGTCGAAGAAGGTGATGTAGTCCTCGTTAAAAAGCTAGATCGGCTTGGCCGTGATACTGCTGACATGATCCAATTGATTAAAGAGTTCGACAATATCGGTGTAGCCATTCGATTTCTAGATGATGGAATTAGTACTGAAGGTAGCATGGGTAAAATGGTTGTCACAATTCTTTCAGCTGTTGCACAGGCTGAGCGAGAACGAATATTGGAAAGAACTAATGAAGGACGCATTGAAGCAAAAGCCAAGGGAGTAAAGTTCGGTCGCAAACCCACTATCGATAGGGGTAAGTTGCTGGATTTACATGAACGAGGAATTGGTGCTACAGAAATTGCAAAACAAATGGGAATTGGTAGGTCCACCGTGTACAAATTACTTAAATAGCTTCTATTATAGATCGTCATAAAACATTTAATTTATCTACGTGATAAAAACATTGTGATCAATCTGTTAAAGAACGATGGTTATAAAATCGATCCATTCTTGGAGCAATTGAGATGGCGAACGGAAAAATACTAAGACAGTTGATTAAAGCGGGAGCGGCAGGAGACTCTGAAGCCTTTCGCAGGGTGTCAGAAAACATAATCGAGGATGAGCGCCAAAAACAACATCATTTGCTTGCCAATGATCTCGAAAATATATTATACGGTGAACATGTAGAGAAAAATCCTAGTGACTCTCGTAAGATGGTTTCCAATGCTCCTCTTGACAAAGAGAGAGGACTACCTCTATTTGATATAAAACAGCCTCAACGTTCACTGGAAGAAATTATTCTCCCAGTACAAAATACTTTAATTATTGAAGAATTACTTGAAGAGCATCGTCGCAATGATGTTTTGCGCAGTTATGGAATGAAAGCTTCAAATAAAGTGATGTTTTATGGCCCTCCGGGGTGTGGTAAGACTCTGGCAGCTGAAGTCATCGCATTTGAACTCGATCGACCCTTAGCTGTTATTCGACTAGATTCCCTTATTTCATCTTTCCTTGGAGAAACGGCTGCAAATTTGCGGAAGATATTTGACTTTATAGCAGACCATCAGATGGTAGCTTTGTTTGACGAATTTGATGCCATTGGTAAAGAACGTGGTGATAGCGGCGAGCATGGAGAACTTCGTCGCGTCGTAAATGCTGTATTACAGATGATGGATAATTATCAAGGTCAGAGCTTAATCTTAGCTGCCACTAATCATGAGGATATTTTGGATTCTGCTATCTGGCGTCGGTTTGATGAAATCATCGAAATTCCACTTCCAAGCACTGACCAAATCATCCAATTGCTTCAACTAAAACTACGAGGGGTTCGCCGGCAATTCGAATTTGATGACAACGATCTTATTTCTAAGTTGGAAAACAAAAGTGGTGCCGATATCGAGCGAATTGTTCGTCGAGCGACGAAGCGTATGATTCTAAGAAGCCAGGAATTTCTCACAATGAAAGATATAAACTATGCGCTCGCAAGGGAAAAGCAGCTGAAGTCCCGACAAGGATTGTAAATGCCAGATAACTACAAACATCTTGTTTTAAAAAAAGAAATAATAAAAAATGAAAGACGTACGCGGAAAATGAACATACCGCGACCAAACCGGGGGGATATTAGAATTCATGGGGAAAAATTAAATGCCTACTTTGGTAGAGCGATGCAAGCAGCAAGAAAACAAATTGAGTCGTCTGATGGCAGTTATGTTTTAAAACTTCGTTATGATGGTCCATTTAATCTTGCGAATCTCAAAGCTCATGGTGTGAATTTTCTTAGTCAAGAAGACAAACAATTATGCGTCGTCTTTGCTAACGAGGAAGGGCTGGCAGTATTTTCTGATCATATCGAGCGGCTTGGCTTAGATGATGCTGATATAACCTACAAGCAAATTCTTGAGGCTTTAGAAGGGATTGATAGCTGGACTCCAGAGGATCGAATGAGTTGGGCTGTACAAAATAAAGGATTTCCAAATTCCGATGTCTTTGCTCTTGATATAGAGCTATGGCCTGTGAAGACTGTGCATCACCCTGAGCGAAAACAACGCCGTAACGGATTCGAGAATTGGCTTCAAACGCAAAAAATTATCATTTCTGATCAAATCAACCTAGACAGCTTAGTTATGTACCGAGTTCGAGTACAGCTTGCACAAGCTAAACTATTACTTACCCATAGCGATGTGCGCTTGGTTGATTTGATTCCTAATACTGGCATTAAATATCAGCAACTGAATTTAGATATTGATAAAATACCACACCCTATAACCCGACCTAATGATGCCGCTTCTAAAATATGCATACTCGACAGCGGTATAAATACAAACCACCCATTATTAAAGCCCGCGATTGCAGAAAGCGTTTCTTTTCTCGAAGGAGAAGATGAATTTGATCAAGCGGGGCATGGTACAGCAGTTGCTAGCGTAGCTTTGTACGGAGATTTGGAAGCGTGCGAAGCTAGTAACTATTGGGAACCAAAAATTTGGTTGTACAACGGAAAAATTCTAGATAGTCATGCTTCTTTTGATTTGTTAACAATAGAGCATGTAATCACTAATGCAGTGGAATATTTTGTCGATCTTGGTTGCCGTATATTTAATTTATCAATCGGTAACGCAAACGCACCTTATGATGGAAAGCACATTCGTGGAATTTCCTACGTACTCGATAATTTGACCCGCGAGCATAATATATTATTTATCGTTTCAGCTGGTAATTTCAATGGTAGCGAAAAACCACCCGTACCTAGAAAAAGTTGGCGGGATGAATACCCTGAATATCTACTAAGTGATGAGAGCGTTATTATAGATCCCGCGCCAGCACTGAATGTGATTACCGTGGGTAGTCTAGCGAAAAATAATGCTTCGCTAGATGCCCAGAAGTATTCGGAAATATCTCAGTTATCTCCTGCATCTGAAAACCAACCATCACCTTTTACGCGTCACGGCCCCTCAGTAAAAGGGGCGTTAAAACCAGATTTAGTCGCGGTAGGGGGTAATCTAGCCAACCCAATGCGTCAAGAAGATGCGCAATGGAAGATAGATAATCGTGGTCTCGGTGTTCTGGTCTGTAATAATAATTTTATTGGCAATACCATATTTAAAGAAATTAGCGGTACCAGTTTTGCTGCGCCCTACATAACCCACTTAGCAGGGCGACTTTTAAATGAATATCCTGAAGCCTCTGCAAATCTTCTTCGTGCAATGCTTGTGAATCACGCTAACATGCTAGATGAATGCGAAGATATTTTCACCAAAGAAACTATTAGAGCGTATAAAAAAAGCAATGCGAATAGAGAGCTTCCTCGGGAGGTGGTTGGATACGGAAAAATTAATGAAGATATTTTGTATCGATCTAGTGAGGATGCAGTTGTATTAATTGCTGAAGAGTTAATTGAAAATAATAGTCACGAATTTTTTGAGCTTCCTCTACCTGAAGAATTTTTACGATCCAAGCGAGGACTTCGTGAATTACGAGTTACGTTGACATACTCCCCTCCAGTTCGAACAACCCGACAGGACTATAGAGCAAGCAAACTTAGTTTTAATCTAGTAAAAGACACATCTTTAGACAGCGTTCAAAAATGTTTTAATAAATCAACTCAAAATGAAACGAAGAAAATGAGTGATGCTTGCACCCAAAATAGGGTTGTTTCTAGTGAGATCCGCTCAAAAGGAACTGTTCAGTCATCTACTTGGAACCTAAAGCAGCTATCACCTCAATACAAATGGTTTATTGTTGTTACTCGGCAAGACCTTGAGTGGGGCAAAGAAATGTGCAATGAGAAAGAACTCTATGCCCTAGTAGTTACCGTCACAGACCGAGACAATGAAACAGCCAGACTATACACAGAAATTCGCCAACGTATCCAAGAAAGAGAACGTATACGCAGTCAAATGTAACACCCAAAACCCTCCTTAACGTACGTTTTCGTTCCATTGGGCTTCACACCCCGTATAAGAATGTTTCCGGTTTTGCACATAATCTTGCCCTTTTAAACCATAAGTATCGGCGAATTAGAGTTCTACTTGTTGCTGCAAAAGAGTTAACACTTGATGACCTGAAGGAAGCCAAAGAAAAAGGGGATGAAGTGGATGCTGTGGATATTGGTGTGGTGATAGAGAAGGATAATTTGGTTAATGGCGTCGAGTTTAAAAGTTACGAGGTTTGGGAATCTGAACGCTGGAATTATTGGAGATGTCGACACTGTTTGAAATCGATCATGATGTTTTGCGAGAAGTCCAGAATCGATTATGACGGGATATTATTAGAGCCAGAAACGATGAGTCAATTATTTTATGGCGATGCTATGGCGGTGGAAGAAATTAAGTTGCATCGCGAAATATGGTATCCAGACCAGCTTCTTTGGGAGGACGACAGGAACCCTGAGCTCGATGAACTTGATTCTATTAAGAGCTTTTACAAAGAGTCCAAAGCTGAAAAGTATGAAATTGTCGTCAGGCAGCCATACCTGGTTAAGTCTTGGGAAGATTTCGAAAAAGGGAGATTTGAATTAAAAGTAAAGGGCAGTGAGTAATTAAGTAAATGAGTAAATAAGTGGTTACTTAAATACTCAAAATTCAATTATGTTTTGCAAAACTAAAATATGTTTGATATAAATGATCTATGTGTGGTAAGTTTGAAAAATGATTACCAAAGGTGCTTTATGGATCTGAGATCCCTAAAAATTTTGTTCAACGATGGAGGCTTAACAACTGCTGTTGTGGTTAAAGCGCCGTTTGAGCAAAAAGGCTGGTTGTTACACTTCCAGCGTCGTAGCGGCGGTGTCGCTGTGATAGGGACTGTTAGAGATCCAGAGACCGCAAAAATTTTCCGGTCTCTAGATGCGGCAGCGTCTGCGGCTCAAGATGTTGGTTTTCCGCAAGTCGTCGTTAAATTGACAGAAAAAGAACATGAGGGGATAAATCCCGATGATTTCGAGTTAAGAGCACAATAAAAAACCCGCTGTTGGTCGCAGCGGGTTTTTTACAAAAACGTACTTGGTGTTGACGCACCAAAAATTATTACACCTGGGAAGCTAGCGGGCACCCAACAGGCGTAACATGTAACGCTTTTAAAAAGATACTCTAGATTGGTTATCTTTTCAATATTTACTGATTAACGCAACCTGTTTTTGCCGCAAAGCCTCCCCTTTGTTAACTAGGGGATTTCACTGGATACCGCAGCCAAGTCGCAGGCAATTTCGGTCAATGAACGGTACTACCAGCCAGGTACTGCACTGAGCCGGTTATTATCGGAAGCGCCGTATCTGCCTCGCTGTAGCGATAATAAGACCGCTGCACTGGTTAGGCCGCGAGAGTACGCTATTCGATACCCTTACATGCAGATCAATCGCCAGGACATGGTGAGCTGGCTTGTCTTTGATCTCGACCATTCCAATTCCCTCATTTGGGAAGACGAAAACTTCCCCGCTCCTAATTTCGTAGTGAGTAACCGTAAAAACGGCCATTCCCACCTGTTCTATGCCATTGTGCCGGTCTGTACGTCCGAGAATGCTCGCTCTAAGCCGATTGCATACATGAAAGCAGTTTATGAGGCGATGGCTGCGCGGTTAAACGCTGATCCGGCCTATAGTGGGCCTGTCGCTAAAACACCCGGTCATCCCTGGTGGTTAACCTGGGAGATTCATGGCACTGAATATGAGCTAGGGGAGCTGGCCGATTATGTTGACCTGGCGATCACGCCGCCTTGGAGTACCGGCCCCGACCTCGATGCCGTTTCACACTCACGCCACTGCCTGCTTTTTGAAGAGCTTCGCTTTTACGCCTATTCCGTCGTAAACCGTGAGAAAGAGCGGGGGACGTTCCAGTCCTTTATGCGATTGCTGGAAGCCTACGCCTACAACAAGAACGATTACAGGCAGCGTGGCTTTTCTATGAACCTGACGGTGGCCCAGGTGAAAGCTACGGTCAAATCCGTGGCCCGCTGGACATGGGATCGGTATACCGGCAACAGCCAATGCCATCGAGGGGTGATGAACCTTGATAAAAACTTACCGCTCAAAGAGCGTCAGCGGCTGGCCGCTGAACGAACCCATCAGACGCGCCAGAAAGCCACGGAATCAAAAATAAGAGCCGCTTGCCACTCGTTGCAAGAGAAGGGCACCAAACTCACTAAGGTGGCTGTAGCGAGCGCTACAGGCCTTACCCGTCAAACTATCGCCCAATACCAATACATCCTGGACGAAGCTAATACCCCTGCGCCTTCCAATGTCATTCTTTTTGAGCCGGTTTCCGGGCAATCAAGTGATGTTAATTATGCTGTACATCAGATATCAGCCCCCCGCAGGGGTAGCTGTGTTGGTTTAAAAAAAGGGCAGTTGGATTTGTTACCAGGCGGTGGGCCTGCCGATTCTTGCGGGCCGGTGAATTCGACTTCTGATCCTCCGAGTTAACTTATTTTATATATAAAAATTTATTACTTTGTTGGGGAGTGACTACGGGGGGTAGTGTGTGAAAGCTGTGGTCGATAATGTGTGTCAGCGTCTTTTTGAGGTCCGGCCGGCAAAAGTGTTGGATTTAGCCACTTCGATCGTAAATCACTGATTATATTGAATATTTAGTCAGGTTGAAGTTTGTAGC
>JAHRWA010000079.1 GCA_019090455.1 Pseudomonadales bacterium
AAGCCCGGTCGTCCGCCATCTCGAAAAATGGGTATGACAACCTTAGCCAATACCATGAAGGATTTTTATATCCCCTATGGTGTCATGCTACCGGTTCAAATGTATGCCTGGCTTGCTACCCGACATAAGCAGCTTTACAACGTGCCTGACGAAGCCATGGGTGAAGTGGCACTCGCTTGCCGACATCACGCTAGCATGAATGAAAAAGCTTTTTTCAAAGACCGTCCATTAGATATGCAAACCTATTTGGATAGCCGTTGGATTTCAGAACCCTTCCGCTTAAACGATTGCTGCCTCGAAACCGACGGTGCTTGCGCTGTGGTCATCACTACTGCAGAGAGAGCGAAAGACTTAAAACACAAACCCGTTTATATCATGGGTGCCGCTGAAGGCCATCCTTATCCAGCAGACGATATCGCCTCGCGAGAAGATCCGTTCAAAATTGGATTATCCTATGCTGCTGATCGCGCCTTTAAAATGGCCGGCATCCAACCCACAGACGTCGACTTCCTCGAAGTGTATGACTGCTTCACTTATGTCGTTTTACTGCAGTTAGAAGCCATGGGGTTTGCAAAGCGTGGCGAAATTTACGATTTCGTAAAAGACGGCAATATTCAGCTCGGCGGGAAATACCCAATGAACACACATGGAGGACTCCTCGCAGAAGCGCACGTGTGGGGACTTAACCACGTCATTGAAGCCACCCGGCAACTTCGGGGAGAATGTGGGGAGCGTCAGGTAAAAGACGCTGAAATTTGTGCGGTTACCGGCTGGGGCGACCTGGGTGACGGCAGCATAGCAATATTGAGGAATTAGACTATGAAAGAGTTACCACCACCTAAGCCAGTTGATCCCATTAACGCCGAATTCTGGACCTCTTGCCAAGATAAGGTTTTACGATTCCAGCGTTGCACGAGTTGCGAAACCTACCGGCATCTTCCCCGTTACATGTGCTACAAATGCGGCTCCTTCGATTACGAATGGGCTCCGGTTAGCGGCAAAGGCACGATCTTCTCTTGGACCGCCACACATCAGGTTTTTCACCCCTCCTTCGACATACCTTCGGTATCCATTATCGTAGAGTTTCCCGAAGGTATTCGCATGGTCAGTGTTATGCCGGGCGTTAAACCGGAAGAAATGGCGTTAGAAAAAGCAGTGGAAGTCTTCTTCAAACCGCTTAACGATGAATTCGTTCTACCGGTCTTTAAATTTTCTGAATAGCTGTAGACTAAAAAACGGTAGTTGAATTCTATGGTGGGCTAGTAGCATAAAGGTATTAAGCCACTAGCCCATCATAGAACACAATCAAAAAAGGAAGTCTCATGCCAGACGAGAAAAGCCCCGCAATCCCCGCTGCAACCGTCGTACTTTTACGAGAGAAAAATCAGAAAGTCGAAATTCTAATGTTGCAAAAAAACACGAATATTGATTTTGGAGGTATGTGGGTTTTTCCTGGCGGCGCAATAGATAAAGAAGACTACGGAACCGATGGGGACAAAGACACAGCCGCCATCAATGCTGCTGTGCGGGAAACAGAAGAAGAAGCAGGCCTGAAGCTAGATAGCGAAGGTTTTGTTTGGTTCTCCCACTGGACCCCACCACCCTCAGCTCCCACGCGATTTTCAACCTGGTTCTTTGCCGCTGAAGCACATCCCGATGCAGAAATTCAAGTCGATGGACAAGAGATTCTAAAACATCGCTGGATTAATCCCGCCGAAGCCATCACGCTGTTTGATACCAAGAAAATCAAAATAGCCCCGCCCACTTGGATGACCTTAACTTTGTTAAATCGTTTTGACACATCCGAAGCAATATTAAAACATTTCAATTCTACACCTCCGAGAATCTATAATACTCGAGTTATAATGAGCGCTGAGAAAGTGCCTACTCTCTTATGGACAGGCGATGCTGCTTACGAAAATTTGGAAAGAGACGCCGAGGGAGATCGACATAGACTCACTATTGCGAAAAGTGGTTTTGTTTTTGAGAACACTTTGGACGTCTACTAAAGTTGAACACCTAAAAGGGCATCAAGCCCACTCTTCACCATAATCATGGAACAACTCATCGCCTTTACGAATATCTCTCACGGCAACAACATTTAGATTATCGTAATAGGCGACATTCGCATTCTTTGAATGATTGATATAGCGGAGTTTGCAAGTCACATCATAAGAAAGGTCTTCATTAACCCACAAGGTATGCTCACCACGTTCTTCTGACGGCTTGACTTCACACTGACCCAGCGTTGCTCCTTTCTTAATATTCCTAGTTGAAAACAATCCTTGCCCGTGTATTTGACTTTTTTTGATCGTTAAATATTGCTTCATTAACTCGTACGATTCCTACAGTCTGAAAATTCGCACAATGATACCCAGTGAAAGGGGGCTAATTCAACAACTCCTTTTAACCTCTCCATTACTTTCACAGCAATTTGAAACCGCCTTAAAGATTATGGGATAGAAGAACTTCCCCTATTCAAATAAAATCAATCTTAATAAAGACTGACAAATAGTCCACAGTATTGTCTCGGCCTAGCGTGTCGGTGTAGTCAATTCCCGCCACAAGACCATCCATCACCTCTTTTTGAATTCGTACCAAAAAATCCGAATAGTCTTCAAGCGTGCGCTCTTTGTTGAGCTGATGACCCAGCGCAATTCGCAATTGCGTATCCCAAGGAGCAGTAAAATCTCTTTGTAGTCGAGTATAGAGTACTTCGTCATCCTCAATATCCAAGTGAAATTTAACTGCCCAAGGTCCTAAGTAAAAACCAGAATAGACCTCCTGCTTGCTCTTATTCGACAGCACATGATGATATCCATAGTACTGAAATCCGAGATCCACTACGGCATACTTTAATTTCAGTATATGCCCAGCATAGACATCTATCTCCACATCTCGTTTTTGTCCCCCTTCCACTATTGAGGCCCACGAACCCACGTAACTCCCATTGTCCCACTGATAATCAACAACAGCCTGAATTGCGGGATTGCCCCCACTTTGAGGTATGCCTCTAAATAAATATTTGCTGATCGCATAGAAGTGTGAGGATAACTCGGCCTGCACCGGCAGAGACAATAGCACCCCGTAACCAATAAAGACCAATCCGAAAAGTTTGGTTTTGGTTTTGGTTTTAACTTTGCAGGTCATATCATCTTTCTTCATACAGAATTTTCATACGCGTTAATATCGGAATTATTCTTCACCTGCATCTTCCTCTGTACCTTCACCTGCATCTTCCTCAGTGCCTGTATCTGTTGGCGCCTCTTGCTCTATCTCTACCTCTATCTCACCAAATTGCAGCACTGAAAAATCTAAAGAAAAATTGGAACTGCTAGGCGGATCATTGACAACAGCGTTACTGGGATCAGGACCCAACGCTGCCGATGAATCACCAATCGCGTAGGTAGGCGTCCAGTTAGAAATAACATAATTGCTAGTCCCTGATATCAAACCAAAAGAATCAAAACGTAACATTAAACGTGCTAATGTCGGGCTACTAGTATCGCTTCCACCCACGTTTACACCTTCACTCGTCAACACATACACAGACCAAGTATTGGGTAAGCCTTCGGTATCAGGGTCGTCGGTATTAAGTGGTTCCTTGACAAAAAAGAGCGCGAAGTCATGTGAAAAACCAAAACTGTCTAATACAGTAATACTCGATGTGCTGTTGTAGGTTAAGGCATCAAGAGGAGAAAAATCCAGACCACTCACATTGAAAGGAATTTCATCCCTGGGATCAAGCAGCGTAATAATTTTGTAGTTACGTTGTGACAGCGCAAGAGGCTCTAAACTATGAGTCGCGATAACACTCGCAAAGTGTTCGCTAGCCTCCGTTATACCGACCAAGCCCGCGCTTGAGGTATTTGCAGCAATAAAATTAAGGACACCGGTATCATTAGCGAAATTGGAAATGGGCTGATCAAAATCGATAGTCACACCTTCGCCCGCCGACCTTATTGCCTGAGAGAGGCTAATGCCATTGCTCAGATCACTATCACTATCCAGTGTTTGTAAAAAACGCAATCGATTAATGATTCCAGGATGTGTAGCGCTATCGGCACCAGATTCAAGATCAAAAGAAGAGACGATGGATTTACCTTCGCTGGAACCCAAAGAGATACTGCCAATATGAAAATTAACCAAAACCCCCTCGCTATAACCGAATTCACCATTGTCATCCGTAACACCTGAGCTTGTTGTGGTGAAAAAACTTAGCCCAGACACTGGGCCATCGACAAAGGTAGCAGTATTGGCACCGCTACTAGTACCGGTGCCTCCACTGGCGGAATCATTTTGCGTTAGCTTGCATGACGTGAGTAAAAAACAGGTAAGAAAAAAAACAATCTGCCCGCAATTCAACTTAAACATATTAGGATATTTCCCTAGGCATTTCGCAACCTATCTCTATCGCATCCGAATCAAAGCGATGTAGCCATAGAACTAAAATTAACAAGAGTACTATGATTAATAAGAGAACCCTGATCAGTATTAGAACGGTGCTCAGTAATAGAACAATGGTCAGCAATAGATAAATATAGCCAATATTGGCGCAATTGAAAGCGAGCTCAAGAAAGGGAAACTCTGCGTACTGGGATGGAATGGGAGGATAAATGACATTTACATCCTGGTTTATAACTTAGATAACCAGGATGTAAATGTCGATTCGCTAGTTGTTTATAAACGAATCGATTTTGTTAACCATTAGATTTGCTTAACCGCCTTACTGTCTATCAATGCCTTAATCGCGTCAGCATCAAAACCCCAATCACTCAACACCGCTTCTGTGTCTTCGCCCGGTGCAGAGGCCGGCTTAGGCACATCACTCGGAGTTCGATCAAATCGAGGAGCCGGTGCTGGTTGAGAAATCCCGCCGATCTCAACAAAAGTTTCACGCGCCACATTGTGAGGATGCTTAATACTCTCTTCTAAATTCAGTATGGGTGCAAAACACACATCACTGCCTTCCATGATGTCACACCACTCAGAACGGGTTTTCGTTAAGAAGATAGCGGTTAGTTTTTCTTTCATTAGCCCCCAACCATTGCCGTCCATTTGCTTCGGCAAAGAGGCGTCATCTATGAGCCCAGTCTTTTCTAATAGCTCTCGATAGAACTTGGATTCGATAGAACCAATGGAGACAAAGTTATCATCTTTTGTTTTGTAGACGTTATAAAAGTGTGATCCGCCATCGAGAAGATTGGTGCCACGATCTTCTGACCATTTGCCCATTCCCTTCATGCCATAAAACATACCCATAAGAGAAGCGGAGCCATCGGTCATCGCACAATCCACTACCTGTCCTTTACCGGAGCTTTTAGCCTCGATAACGCCAGCTAAAATTCCCATGGCCAAATACAGAGCACCACCACCAAAATCACCTACCAAGTTCAAAGGCGGTACCGGCGCTTCACCTTCACGACCGAATGAATTGAGTGCGCCGGTGATGGAGATATAATTTATATCGTGACCTGCAGACTGCGCTAAAGGACCGTACTGCCCCCACCCCGTCATTCGACCATAAATGAGTTTAGGATTCCGCGCTAAACAGACATCCGGCCCTAATCCTAAACGCTCCATCACACCAGGACGAAACCCTTCGGTGATCACATCGGACTGTTCCACTAACTTCAATACCGTTTCTATTCCTTCAGGGCTTTTGAGATCAACAGCAATGGAGCGACGACCCCGCATCAATACGTCTTTCTTTGGGTCTTTGATGATGCCTAGATTGGAGGCTTGAAGCCGATCGATTCGAATGACTTCCGCGCCTAAATCCGCCAGTAGCATGGCGCACATGGGTCCCGGTCCAATGCCTGCGATTTCTAAAACTTTAACTGAGCTAAGTGGTCCCATAATATTCTCTTCCTGTTGTTTATACATTACTGCTTATAAATGATTGTTTGTCGATTATCGATTGTTGGTTGTTGTTGTTTTTTATTAGATAAATTGGCCTGAAATACTAATTCATTTTTACCTACGCTGTCATGGCATTTACCGCTGCACATCCGTTGCCCTCCGCTATGGCGTAAATTTAGAAACTTATCAAAGAAAAGCTGAGCAGTGCTGTTCGCAATAAAGCGTCCTTATAAAATGGTCGTTATAAAGTGATCGCAATAAAACGAAATGCGCTGGAAATTAGGTCCAATAATGAGGCTCAAAAAGTCTTGATTAGAAATCATCGTTGATACTTTTTTATTTTTGTTCGAATGTGGAGTACAACTAGAGCATTCCTGCGGTGAAGCTACTATCTCGCTGATTCACAAATCATAATTTATGCATTCGTAAAAACAGACCCGATTTATTAGCACAAAATATAAACGATTTCTTGCAATTTCAGTGCCATTTCTATAAGGTCGTGCCTCAACTTTTCAGGCTGGTTTGCAAGTGTCATTTTCTCTCTGAAAATACCCCCAGTCTCATCCTCGCATTAAAGTGAAATACCATGTTTTACGGTTGGAAATTATTAGCAGGCATTAGCCTTATCTTCTTTTTGGCAATTGGTTTGACCTTTTCCGGGGTCGGCGTGCTATTGCCCTACATGGTGGATGAATTCGGTTGGTCCCGAACACAGATGGGCACAGGGTATGCGTTGATCGCACTCATGTTTGGATTTTCCGGGCCTATCGTCGCCTACGTTATCGATCGCATCGGCGTTCGAAAGACCATGTTCATCGGTGGTTTTATTAATGCCGTAGGCGCCATCACTACCTATCATACCTCCTCACTCTGGCAGTTTTATATCGGAGCAGGTTTATTGATGGGCTTGGGCATGGCAATGCAAACGGTCATACCGGGCAATCAATTAATCGCCAACTGGTTCTATCGAAAACGCTCACTCGCATTAGGCATATTTCTCAGTGTTGGGGGCTTGGGCTCTATGTGCACTATCCCAGTCTCTATCTATATTGACGCCACTGGCAACTGGCGGCACATCTGGGGCCTCATGGCTGCGTGCAGCATTATCGCTTCGATCATTGCCTTTTTAGTCGTGAAAGAAAAACCCAGTGAAACAGGACAATTCGTTGATGGCCTAAGTGAAGCACCGCAGGAGACCACTAACGAGGTTAAAACAAAAACCTCAGTTCATCGCTCATTCGAAAGCTGGAGAGCGATCGATGCCATTAAGACCTCTAGTTTTTGGTTAATCGTTCTGGGTGGCAGCGCCGCCGTCATGGGAACCACTATGATAACGAGCCAGATGGTCCTTCATCTAACCAGTGTGGGGATCACCCCCGTTTTAGCGGGTACCGCTTTAGGATTACAAGGTACCGTGGGTGCAGGCGGACGCTTAATGGGCGGAATCATGGGCGACAAGTTTGATCCGCGCAGGCTCTTAACGATTGGACTCCTCGGGCAATGTGTAGGCTGTTATTTTCTTAAAAATACCACCGACCCGCTATACGTCTATTTATTCGTGATAACCTTCGGCCTCGGTTACGGAATCTCAGCAGTGTCATCGACCACTTTAGTCGTGAATTTTTTTGGCGCGATGCACAACGCAAGACTCATGGCGATACGTGGAATTGTGGTAACGTTAGTGGGAGGAATCGGCCCTGTCGGTGCAGGTTATTTAGCCGATGTAAAAGGGAATTACTCTTTGGCCTTTAGCATCTATATGGGAGTCGCACTGTTTGCCGCTTTGGCAGTGGTGATGATGCCCAACCCGCAACATCCGCGCAAAATAAAAACTAACATCGAACCGCAGGCTAACCCCTCATGATCCACCAAAATTGATCGGGAGGTGTGTTAGCTGCGATTTCTAACTGCAATAATTTTAAGGCAGAATTGAATATGGCATATGACATACCCACCCGATCAGGCGAAAAGTTTGATTCAGATGATGAATCCCAAATTTTAGACGCCATCGAAAAATGGCTAGACCGCGACGTCAAAGATAACGTACTCGAACTCGAACACGCCGACGAATACCCCCACGAGATGGTCGAGCAAATGAAAGCGTTAGGATTATTTGGCGCCACCATTAGCCGAGCCTACGGCGGTCTGGGATTACCCAGCTCCACCTATGCCAAAATTGTCACCACCGTATCCGAAGTATGGATGTCATTAACAGGCATATTCAATTCTCATTTAATCATGGCTGCGGCAATGGAGCGCTTCGGTACTGAAGAACAAAAGCAACGCTACCTACCCCGCTTCGCCACAGGTGAATTACGCGGCGGACTTGCCCTCACCGAACCCAACTGTGGTACCGACCTGCAAGCCGTTCGAACTCGCGCTGTTCGGGATGGTGATGACTATGTTATCGATGGCGCAAAAACTTGGATATCCAATGGCATCGAAGGTGACTGTGTTGCGCTCCTTGTCAAAACCGATACCGAAATTCAGCCCAGACACAAAGGCATGAGCTTATTTCTCGCTGAAAAAGGGCCGGGATTTAGTGTCGGGCGCAAGCTACAAAAATTAGGTTATAAAGGCATAGACTCCGCCGAACTCTTTTTTGATGGTTATCGAATTTCAGCAGACAACCTTATTGGTGGCGAAGAAGGTCACGGCTTTCATCATACCGTGGGCGGCTTGGAGTTAGGTAGAATCAATATCGCTGCCAGGGGTGTTGGCGTCGCCAACGCGGCAATGAAAGCGGCAACCTCTTATGCGCAAATACGCGAAACCATGGGTAAGCCCATCGGGCAACATCAAGCCATTCAAACCAAACTCGGCGATATGGCCACCCGTTGCCACGCTTCGAAATTATTAGTAGAAGACGCTGCACGAGCCTATGATCGCGGCGAACGATGCGATATGGAAGCGGGCATGGCAAAATTATTCGCCTCAGAATCTGCCATGGAAAATGCCGCAGAATGCATGCGCATACACGGTGCCTACGGTTATTCAAAGGAGCAGCATGTAGAACGGTATTATCGCGACGCTCCACTCATGTGTATCGGTGAAGGCACCAATGAAATGCAGCGCATTATCATTGCAAGACAACTTATGGAAAGGAACCCTGTTTAATGAAACTCACTGGCATAAAAGTATTGGACCTATCTCTCTTTTTACCCGGCCCCTTGCTGACGCAAATGATGGGAGATCACGGTGCTGAAGTTATCAAGCTAGAGCCCATCAATGGTGGCGAACCCAACCGCGTCATCGGTCCCAAGCGTGGAGACACCACCGTTTATTTTGCCAACACCCATCGTGGTAAAAAAAGCGTCCAGATCAATCTCAAAACAGAAGAAGGTAAAGAGCTAGCATTGCGTCTCGCCGCTGAAGCCGATGTCGTAGTAGAAGCCTTCCGACCCGGCGTTGCCGCTCGCCTAGGCATGGACTATGACTCCATCAAAGCGCGTAACCCCAGCGTGGTGTACGCCTCACTATCCGCATTCGGTCAAACCGGTCCCTACGTAAAAAAACCGGCACACGATCTCGCCACTGAAGCTTACGCCGGCGTACTCAGCACCAACCTCGGTTTTGACGGCAAACCTGCCATGCCAGCAATTCCCAGTGCGGACATGCAAAGCTCCATGATCGGTCTTTCTGCTATTTTAATGGCGCTATTACGGCGTAAAGATACCAACGAAGGCGACTATATCGACCTGGCAATGATGGACTCATTGTTCGCCTGCGTACCGAATAATTTAGGCTCTGTATTTGCAGAAAAAAAACCCCCTATCGTTAAAGACGAACGGACTTGGGGTGGCTATGCGATGTATAACATTTACGAAACCCAAGACAATAAATACATCGTTCTCGGCGCCTCGGAAATGCACTTTGCTGAAGAGCTACTTAACAAATTTGAGCGGCCTGATCTAATTCCTTTTTGCGAGCCACCCCCAGGCCCAACACAAGATCCCGTAAAGGCTTTTTTCACTGAGACATTTCTCACCAAAACACAGGCCCAATGGGTCGAGTGGTTTGAAGACGTCAACGTGGCATTCGCACCCGTTAACGACCTAAGACAAGGCGCCGACGATCCGCAAATCAGAGCCCGAGAAATGATAGTTGAAGATGAATCAGGACAAGAGCATATTGGTATCCCGATCAAATTCAAAAACGAACCTGGAACAATCAATTTCAAGGCTCCGGGTCTTGGCGAACACAACAGCGAGATGGCTTTGCGTGTTGGGTTTACGGAAGAAGAAATACAGGCAATGATTAAGAAAGGAGTCTTTGGTAAAAAATAAGTTCGCCAACATTGCCAACAGCAATATCAGAAAAACCCACATCAATTGCTTTAACTCTATCAACAACTAACGAGTTAGAGTAATTGATGCTACCTCCCTGCACTAGTAAGACGTAAAGCAGGCATTGATAACCCTGCTACACTAATACCCTTCTTACCGATTTAAGCTTCCTATTTAATCCAATCATAAGATGGCAATGTTAAAAACTTCATTAGACGTAAAATTTACACTTTTGCTTTTATTATTTTTAGTCGTGCCCTCTCTTCGAGCCATCTCCAGATATGCCCCCTACCCTTTGATGACATCCTTAGGGCTAATCATCGTTTTTTCTTTTTCATATTTTATTGTGTTGCGCTTTAGTTTGTCATTTTCGACAACTAGGAGAATAGTAGAGTGGAAGCCCTTATCTTACTGTCTGATATGTATTTACAGCGTTTGTACTTTCATCATTTACCCAATAGCAGATGCTCGAAAGAAAATAGGTAAGGGATCAACAGCCGATGACGCCATGATAGAACCCGCACTAACTCTTTTCACTAATCAAGGTCTGTATAGCCCAACCCTTTACGATGGCGCGCCCATTAGCCCAGGGCCGGGTTGGATATTACAAAATGCCCCTTTCGCGATACTGGATTTATATTGGCTACTATCTGCTTTCTATATAACGCTTACCGTCGCTCTATTTCATTTTCTTTTTAAGAAATATCGGGAAACAAATTTAGTCTTAATTTTATTGTCCTCTTCACTGCTATTTTGGGAGCTTCTTGTCACGGGACACGATTTAATAGCGATAGGCTTCTCATTTGTTTTTTATATTGCGTTAACATATAGACTAAGCAACAGCAGCTCTGACCATCACCTTTTCTTATGTATGCTAGCCATCACCGTGGGTATATTTGCCACCAGTAGAATCCTCTTCTTTTGTTTTCCGATTTTATTATCTGCCTTTCTTTGGAAATTTAACAGAAGACAAGCCATCCAATTCTCAGTCATCAGCTTATCGGTAACGGCCTTGTTTCACGGTTATTTTTATACCACTAGCGACCACTACCAACCGTTACATTTATTTTCACGAGGTAGCACACAAGTAGGATCATATTTATCAATGTTTGGATTGATCGCAACAATAAGCGCGTTTTTCATCGTCTATAGGTCGCTACAAAATTCAATAGAAAGTTGGCTTTTTTCAGTTTTTGTCTGCATCTCTCTACCGTTAACCGTGATTGCTATCGGTGAATTTATGGCGTCAAACTATGATTTTTCTTTGTGGGAAGGAGCTAACTATTTAATGCCATCGACACCCATATTGGTATTTCTAATGGCTTGCCAGATGTGCAAACACTCGGATCTGAAATCAGCTGGTTCACATTGATGAATCAACATTTCGATAACGCCCTTCCTCAAGAGACCGCGAATTACGCTGTTGTGACAGATTTAATTTTGCTATTCTAGCGAACTAAAATTTGATTGGCCTGCTGCGACAAAACCAAAACTAAGTCGTCACCAAAGTCACCGCAAACACTATTTATCAGTAAGGAACACTCACGATGAGCAATTGGATTGATAGAGAACAGTTACGAGCACTATTCAAACCTGGCGATACAGTCTATGTCGGTGGCAGCACTAATGAACCCCATGGGCTACTCGATCAGTTAAGCGATCTGCCTGGTCTCCATTTTATTCAACAGCCCATCGGTGTCGTAAACCAACGTGATTTATCCGCGATAGGCGATAACTGTCGCCAAGACACTTTTTTCATGACGGGGTTTCTAAAAGAAGGGCTTGCTGCCAAACGCGTCAATTTCATCCCCATGCACATGCGTGCTATTTACACTCATCTTGCCGAAAGATCGATTGACGTAACCTTGCTATTGGCTGCAAAAGATATAAATGGTGATCTTCGGTTTGGACTCAACAATGATTATGTGACTGCCGCGTTGAGCAGTAGCCGAATCACCATTGTCGAAGTCTCCGATGCCTTTGTCGCGCCTATCGGTTCCATTTTAGTCGGCGACCATGGGGACTACTTCTATGCCAGCAATACACCTGCTTGCAATTACCCCATGACAGAAATTGATGATACCTCTCGCACCATTGGTGGTTTGGTCGCCGATCTTATTCGTGACGGTGATTGCATTCAAACCGGTGTTGGCGCTGTGCCTGCCGCCATACTGTCTGGCCTCACCGACAGAAATGATCTTGGTTTACATTCCGGGCTGATTGATGAGGGAGCGATGAAGCTCATCAAAGGCGGCAACATGAATAGTTCTCGCAAAAACATTGATAAGGGCCTTCATATTACCGGTATGAGCATGGGCGGCACTGAGCTATTGAATTGGCTCAAAGAGGAAAAAGCAGTGCAATTCAGATCAGCTGATTACACTCACGAGATGAGCATTATTCAAAAACTGGATAACTTTGTCTCGATCAATTCCGCTGTTGAAATTGATCTCTTTGGTCAGGTCAATGCCGAGGTCGTGAATGGCAGACAAATTTCCGGTACGGGTGGATCAGTGGATTTTATGCGCGCCACTAAATCGTCAAAAGGCGGTCGTTCGATTGTGGCCTTATCCGCCACAGCTCGCAAAGGCGCTATCTCTCGTATCGTTAACAAAGTCGAAATGGTCACGGCTTTGCGAACCGACGTGGATATAGTGGTGACAGAATTTGGAGTTGCCCATCTGAAATCCGCCTCTCTTGCAGAACGCGCAGAAGCGTTGATCGCAGTCGCTCACCCAGATTTCAGGAATCAACTAAGATCTTCGTAACAGGCCCGTCGTAACAGAATTGTTAACTTTTAAGAACCATACGCACTCAGGGACTACACACATCAAGGATGAAAAAATGAAACACTCACTGATTCAACTAACTCCTCTTTTAACTCTTCTAATTTTATTCTTGAGTACACCGCTCTACGCGGATGGAAAATCGGATACTGCCTCCTCCCAAAAGGCGGCCATTGGTCACATGCATCACAAACTGCATGATGATCAAACGCAATTTAAAGCAAAGGAAGCGCTCGCACTCAAGCAACTGAACGAAATGACCATCCTCGAAAATGTTAAAATGAAAGATGTGGATGCCAAAATTGATGAACTCATGGCGGCAAAAAAAGCCATCATGCACCTTCGGTATAAACACTTAATTGAAATGCGGACTATCCTCACCGATGATCAAAAAATTGGTTACGATAAAGGCGTATTGAAAAGATCTGCCATTAGATAACCTCTCCTGCAGAGTGTTACTGGCATTACGCTTATTCTCTAAGTTCTCGAGGTTCTCGAAGTATTGAATATGTATAAACCTCCCGTTGCATTTATCAAAAATAGCGGGAAGTTTATACGACTATACCAAAGACTTGGTATTTCCTTAGCCACCCTCCTGCCTATAATCTTAATACAAGACATACCTATTTTCGTTTAAGTGTTGGTAATAAACCTATCCCATTTCGAAGAAGTGATAGTCGGCAAACTTCCCGAAAATTCAGCATCCAAAACTCAGGAGGACATAAGATGAACCACAGTCAGTTTTTATTTCTATTACCTTTGTTACTAGCTTTATCCACGCCATTGATGGCAGATCATGAACGACATATTCATGTGAATGGAGAACATCTGGACGCAAACGCAATAACCCAGATGGATCAATTGCTTCAAGGGAAAGTCAGTAATGGTTTTTACTGGCTAAATAGACAAAGCGGTGAGTGGGGGTATGAAGATAACGAAACCGTTCAAGGGGTAATCGAACAAATAGCACAAACTCAACAGCGCCAACCTTCACCACCCAAGACTCAACCTACAAGAAATTCGAGTCAACCTACAATAAGCAATTCGCAAAATGGGAGCGTTGTTTTGGGTGGCGAAGGAGAATGTTCCTATGTAACAGCGGGAGGTATGACATTTCGATCTTGCTAATCTGTGAACCCTTTTTTTTGATTTTTCAGTGTCATAGATTTAAATTCCGCTTCACTAAATCACCATGTGCCACATCGGGATAAAAAAGAGCTAAGGGATAATCCGAATTTTTCATCTTCTCGCGGCAAAAAACATTAATTCGATCACACTCCGTATTATCTGTATCTTCATGACGGTTGAGTGACCCCGACTGCATAAACCCAATACTATTAGAGACACTGAATATATTTGGAGAGAACATTTCAAAAAAATATTCATGCTCTTTCATGTACTCAAAACCCGCTTTCACCACGATTTTATCACGCTCCTCTGTGGTTAACTCAGTATCAAGAAATTTCGCGATCTTAGTCACCATACCAGGCAGGTCTTGTTTAAGTTCTTCATAATGCACAAACAAAACATTGCTATTTTTTTGGGCTCGTTGCCACCAACCTTCCACATTATCCGGCCATGACATCCACCACATATTGTCACTACAATACCAATCTAATATGCTTTTTCTAACGGGCATCAATGGGCCTCCCAGCAAACTGATAAAATCAACACAACTGGCAAAACAACTCACTGGATGACGAGTGACATAAATATATCTCGCCGCTTCATGATTAGGTATGAGTTGTGCGGGCATGTGCGTTTTAATAATTCGTTTTTTTGCCTCCCCCACCAACGGCGCTCTTTCAATAGGGACACTGGAAGTGGGACTGGTTTCAATCCATGGGCTGAGTGCATACATATGGCGATAGCCTTGATCACTCAGATCACCGTCACCTTTGTGCAGAATCTCAAATACAATTTGTTGCATCCAGGTCGTGCCACATTTCATTTGCGTCGCAATAAAAATATCTTCCGCCCCTGGCTTATAATTTAAAGTCGATTCATAGGATTTTTTACTACACATCATGATTGGACCCGCCACATTCCGATGGCGCATCAGTGGCATTTTCGAAATTCGGAACCGACGAGAAATCAATTCAAATAAAGGTCGAATGAATAAAGCATGGCGCTGAAGTATTTTTACAAACTTCTGGCGATCCGCTAAAGGCTTTGAAAAATATCCATCTCCACGGGATGAAACTTCCGTCCATGCAATAACGCTTAAGATATAAAAAACATAAGCAACGACAGCCGCAACCCCATAAGCAAGAATCTGGAACAATAAATTTAACATTGGCTAACCTCTTGATAGATGATTCATAATGACAGTTCGTCTCGATAAAAGGAACTCTCCCATGACTGAATGGATAAACCCTACTGAATTAAGAAGTCTATTTAAACTCGGCGATACCGTTTATGTAGACGGTAGTACCAACGAACCGGTTGGACTGTTAAATCAATTGGAGAATATGAGTGAGTTACACTTTATCCAACAAGCCATCGGTTCAGTGAATAAACGAGACCTCTCCACTCTCGGTGATCGTTGCACACAAGAAACCTACTTTATGACGCCTTATCTACGGGATGGCGTAAAAGCGAAACGCGTCAAATTCATCCCCATGCAGATGCGTGCCGTCTATGATCACATTGCGAGCCAATCCATTGATATCGCCCTGCTACTGGCAGCGAGAGATAAAAATGGTGAGTTACGTTTCGGGCAAAACAACGCCTATGCAACCACTGCTATCAACAGCAGCAAAATCACAATCGTTGAAGTTTCCGATGCCTTTGTTGCGCCCATCGGTTCTCAATTGGTGGGTGACCACGCTGATTACCTTTTTGCGAGTCAAACTCCCGCTAGTGCCTACCCCCTCGTCGCCGTCGATGAGACTTCACAAAAAATCGGGGACTACGTTGCAGCGCTTGTGGCTGATGGCGATTGCATTCAAACCGGTGTTGGGGCTGTTCCATCGGCCATACTCAGAGGCTTACGGAACAAATCAGATCTCGGATTACACACCGGACTCATTGACAGTGGGGCGATGGATCTGATCAAGGCTGGCAACATGAATAGCCGATGTAAAGCAGTAGACTCAGGGATACACATTACCGGCATGTCGAGAGGCGGTACTGAATTACAGGCCTGGTTAGCAGAAGAAGAATCCGTCCAATTTCGATGTGCTAATTACACACATGAGATCAGCATCATTCAACAAATAGATAACTTTGTATCAATCAATTCCGCAGTGGAAATCGATCTTTTCGGACAAGTGAATGCAGAGGTTGTCAATGGCCGGCAAATATCAGGAACGGGTGGATCGGTGGATTTTATGCGGGCTGCTAAATCGTCTAAAGGTGGCCGCTCAATTGTGGCGCTGTCTTCTACTGCACGGAAAGGATCTATTTCGCGTATCGTCAACAAAGTGGAAATGGTAACGGCATTACGCACAGACGTGGATATAGTGGTGACAGAATTTGGTGTGGCTCACTTAAAATCGGCATCTCTAGCTGAGCGCGCGGAAGCTCTGATTCAAATTGCGCACCCAGACTTTAGAGATCTGCTCACATCTTCTTATGCTTTTTTCAATGCTTCCATAGGAAATTGATGAACGGCGAATCCGGCATCGGGAGGTAAGCAGATCATTTTTTGATTATCGATCACCTCCATCCACGGCAAGATGGTCTTAATTGTTTCGCTCTTCAAGCGTTCTATAGCGCCCGCAACAGATGAGTTTTCACCGAGTTTTTGTAAATTCATTTTGGTAGGCAAAATGATGGTCAGCTCTCCCGCCTCCCCTTTTCTAATAGCCTCGTTGGCCTCGATCCAAATCGCATCCACCGACTCATGCCCATCAGGTGTCGCTTCTTGCCCTGCTATGGCAGGGGTAATATAAAAATGCGTATCGAATCGTTTCGGCACCATCTCTGGCGTGACCCAATGAGAGAACCGCACTAACTCATCTACCGCCAACTGCAACTTCTCTTTTTGCACGAATTCGGAAAAGGTGATTTCTCTAGCGTTAATCGCTTTTCGGTATTCTTGTAATTCGGCCGTTCCATTATCCTGAATATAATTATCTTCATTTTCATATCGTGCAAAGATAAGACCGCTTTCTTCAAACGTTTCTCTAATGGCAGAGACTCTCAATGAAAGTTCCGTGTCATTATACTTTTCCTGACCAATACAATACTTTCGAATCTCACCAAAATCACTTTCGTCAACCTTTCCACCAGGGAAAACAAGTGCACCCGACGCGAAGTCAATTTTTTTGTGACGTACAATCATAAAGACCTGCATTTCACTGCCTTGCTCTGTACTCGTATCGCGTAAGGCAAGCAACGTGGATGCCGGTTTTGCTTCAACAGGACTCATTGTATTCTCCTTGAGGGATGATTAGGTTAATAGCGTTGTGATCTTTGATCAATAAATGCAGGAACCTCCATCTATTGTAATAGTCTGTCCGGTAATAAATTGCGCCGCCTTTGAGGCAAGAAAAACGGCAGTTCCAGCGACATCTTCGGGGTTACCAATTCGCTTTAAAGGCGTTCGATAAATCGTATCTTCTAGCAGCCTTTTATCTTCCCAAAGCATCCGTGCAAATTCAGTTTTAATCAGCCCCGGTGCTATGGCATTGGCACGAATATTATCACCCCCGTATTCTACGGCAAGATTTCGAATCAAAGCGAGATCCGCTGCTTTCGATAAGCCGTAAGCTCCTAAATTCCGCTGGCCAAAAAAAGCGGCGATAGATGAAATGATAATGATAGAACCCTCTTTACGTTCCGCCATTTCCGGCAAGACGAGCTGACTCAGCCAGTGGTTGGACTTGATATTCGTACTCAATATTTTATCCAACGCCTTATCAGGAATGGATGACAACGATCCCAAATGAGGGTTCACTGCGGCGTTGAGCACGAGTGTATCAATCTGACCCAGTTGTTTACGGGTATCTTCTACCAAGCGTTCAAGCTGATCGCGATGAGTAATATTACACGCTATCGCAACGGCTCTACCCTGATTTAAAGTATCTCGATTATTTATTTCCGCAGCCACCTCTTTACAGTCATCGAGATTACGGCTGGATATCACCACATCAGCGCCGGCATCAGTCATGGCTATAGCGATGGCTTTCCCGATACCACGAGTGGAGCCCGTAATGAGCGCAACCTTTCCCTCTAATTTAAACACAACCAAACACCTTTACCTGAATCAATTTGAATAACGAACCTAGCTGATGCGGCATCGTCAGACCACAAGACTAAACCAGGCCTCAAATTCACGCCAGACTTTTCCCTTGCCAGCCCCATCTACAACCTTCTTATACAGCCTTCATATACAACTACAGCACCTTCTATATCCTATAAAATCGACATATCTAAAAATGCCTTCAACACTAAGCCCCTCGCAATTAACACTGCATTTTTCAGCGCTAACAATGACCCATCTCCGAATATTCCCACCTTATTATTGCAACATGGCTCAGATAATATAGGCGTATCAGGATGTAATGGAGAGTTTACTATTCCAATAGAACTGGGTACATTTAACTGCTTCAACGGTCCTAGCTTATCAACAGAAACGACCAGTTAACGCACGCTCAAAAACCGTATCGTTTCTAACTCAAAAGCGGAACCGATAAAGCCAGCATCACGGACGATGGCCCATAGCTACTAAAAATGTACATTTTAAAAGTGCACCTAAAATCGAACACCTTAAAACAAGAACTACCTAAACTAAGCGCGGCTTAAGGAAAACGGTTTAGATATAGCTGATGGGCAACTAAACAAGCATAACGAGGCGACATATGAAAAACATTCACAATAAAATTGCATTGGTAACGGGAGCGGCTTCCGGCATGGGAAGAGCCACCGCACTGGAGATGGCAAGAAAAGGAGCTCATCTAATTCTTGTGGATATTAACGAAGAGGGGCTAATAGAAGTCGCCGCCGATATTGAACGCATGGAAAGCAGAGCGCATATCATCGTAGCCAATCTCGCGCTTAAAGAAGAAATTGAACGAGTCGCAAAAACGGCGTTAGCCCAAGAAGATCATATTGATATTCTCTACAACAATGCCGGCGTCGCCTTACTCGAAGAAATCAAAGACACGACGGAAAAAGACTGGGAATGGTTAGTTGATATCAACATGTGGGCTCCGATCCGTCTGACTCAGGCATTACTTCCCCACATGATAGAACGAGGAACTGGCCACATTGTCACAACGGCATCCGTAGCTGGCCTGATGGGAGCCCCCATGCTAGGCGCTTATTCAGTCACTAAATTTGGAATGGTAGGTTATAGCGAAGCACTACGAGCCGAAGTCGCACAGTATGGTATTTCTGTTTCAGTGGTTTGTCCTGGTGTTGTCCGCACTAGCCTGGTTGAAACCATTAAGACTCCTGGCGTCAAAGACGGCATGAGCAAACAGATGGATCGCTACCCATCTTGGGTTGGACTAGATGAGAAAGAAGCCGGCATTCAAATCGTAAAAGGTATCCGCAGGAAGAAAGGGTTTATTCTCATCGCCCGTGAAGCGAAGCCATTATGGTATCTCAAGCGAATTTCTCCTGAAGCCACTCATTTCGTCAATAAGATGATATTCAAACTCATACGTTCAGAACGTGACAACATGAGAAACGAGCAAAGCAATATTAGCTCCGCTAAGATTTTGCCTCTAGGAAAAAAGAACAAGGGCAAAACTAAAACGGCTTGATGCATTGCTCATTTATTATTGATCATCTGTAGGTCTTCATATGAAGTAGCTCATGATACTCGGCGTGTTGCTCCCAAAGTAACGCGCCTCTCGCTTTGAGCCCATCTTCACTTTTTCCGCCCTATTTTCACATAATGCTGTAACCCAAGTAGTCTGGACAACAAACTCCATTCTGCTCTTAATCCCTAAATCCACCCTCTATAAATCATGCTATCATTGCCGCGCATTGACTGTTATTAGAACAGCCCTCAACTCAACAATTCTGATTTAGGCCCTCCGTAATGGCTACTGAGCAAGAAATTATTCATTACTATGAAACCTGTGATATCGACTACCGACTGGTATGGTGGACCGATAAAAGCTTTTCACTTCATTACGGTTATTACGACTCAAAGAATACCGGGCACAATGACGCAGTATTAAATACCAATCGAATTTTAGCCAACATGGCGGGAATAAAACCCGGAGACAAGGTGCTTGACGCCGGCTGCGGAATTGGCGGCAGTTGCTTATGGCTGGCCAACAACATTGACGCTCAAATGACAGGTATAAACATCACCGCTTATCAATTGACGAAAGCTCAAAGACTCGCTCGAAAACAGGGTCTTGAAGATAAAATTCGGTTTGAAAAAATGAGCTTTCTGGACACCACTTTCGAAAACAATACCTTTGATGTCGTATGGGGTATGGAAAGTGTTTGCTACGCCGAAAACAAAGAGGAGTTTTTGACCGAGGCCTTTCGTATCCTCAAGCCTGGCGGCCGGATAGCCGTGGCTGATGGATTTATCAATGACCATGAACCCAAACCTGAGTATGAAGAAATGACCCAGTCTTGGTTAGATGGCTGGGCAGTCCCCAATTTATGGGGGCAAAAACAATTTATCAAATCACTCGAAGACGTTGGCTTTACCAATATCGATTTTACTGATGCCTCTCGCAATGTCATGCCCTCTGCCAGACGAATGCACAAAGTCGCCAGCATGTTCAAAATATTCGCTCGATTTTTAGAATTAATTCGGTTCCGAAACATAGCCCAAAGTGGTAATTTTCGCGCAGCAGAATATCAGTACCCTTTGCTACTAGAAGATGTTTGGCGCTACGGCATGGTGGTCGCAGAAAAACCACCCTTAAAATAAACTCACATACGCTTATTCAGCACTCTTCGACGAACTTAATCAAAAAAGAATTTTAAGAGGGTTCTCAATCATTAAAAGCAACCATGGACTGGGTTGTTTTTAATGCTCCCTAACAGCCCTTTATCAATTACAGGCAACGATTACCAACACTCATCAATACAGACAACAATAAAAATCACGACAAACAACACAAACACATGAGGAAACAAAATGACGAATCCATGGTTATCAGAAGAAGATCTATTTATTCAAACAACCGCACAGCGTTTCGCTAAGGAACGTTTAAAAGACGGCTACATGGATCGCGAAAAAGGCACAGTACTCGATCGCGATTTACTACGAGAAATGGGCTCTCTTGGCCTAATCGCTCCGACCCTAAGTGAAGAATACGGTGGAATCGGTGCATCAAGTGTCGTCATGGGATTAATTGCCGAAGCCATCGCCTACGCTGACATGAGCATCAGCTATACCTGCATGACATCGCCACTGATCGGCGGTGTTATTGAAGCCCACGGCAGCGAGGAAATGAAGTCCGAAGTACTACCGAAAATAGCAGCAGGCGAGATTTTAATTCAATTAGGACTCACCGAACCTCGCGGTGGATCTGACGCGGCGAACTTAGCAATCAAAGCTGAAAACAAAGGTGATCACTACATACTAAATGGGGAAAAAACCTCCATCACTTACAGCGATCAAGCTGAAATGATGCTGTTGTTTGCTCGCACAGATCAAAACACACCAGGAGCTCGTGGTGTTTCTGCATTCCTAGCCCCCCTTGATCTACCCGGTGTTAGCAAAACTTGTTTTGAAGATTTTGGCACGAAAGCAGTAGGCCGAGGCCAAGTCTTTTTTGACGACGTCAAAATTCCAGCATCCTGCTTACTCGGGAAAGAAGGCCAGGGTTTCACCAAAGTTATGGAAGGATTTGACCTTAGCCGAATACTGATTGCATTACAGTGCGTCGGCTCAGCTCAAGCTTCAGTAGATGAAACATGGGAATATATTCAAGAACGTGAAGCTTTTGGTCGACCTTTAGCGAAATTTCAAGGCACCACTTTCCCACTAGCAGAACATGAAAGCATGCTAGCCGCCGTACGTTCACTTTGTTATGAAACTTTAGCCAAACGTGACAAAGGCCTTCCGCACACTAAGGAAGCCGCCATGGTGAAATGGATGGGACCCAAATGGTCCACTGATATTATTCAAAACTGCTTGGTAATGCATGGACACTACGGCTACACCATGGACCTACCCCATCAGCAGAGAATGCGTGATGTACTGGGCTTACAAATTGGCGATGGTACCGCTCAAATAATGAAGACTATCGTTGCTCGTGAAACGATAGGTAGCATTGGTGTTGCTTATAAGTAATCGGTTCTGACCTCTTAATGTTAACTAGCATTAAGAGGTCTTATTTTTAAGATCTACTCTTCATTCAACAAGGCAGTTAGATGCTCCGTGGCATCTAAATATCCCATTACCATTTCCATCACTTGATCTTTTGCGCTGATAGTTGACTGCATTTTACCAACAATCTGCCCAACGGGTGCGCAGGCAATATTTTTTCCCTTTTCCGGATATCGATTTATTCGAGCTAACGCTTCGCCTGACACTAACATTTGCATCGGCGCTCCCAAGGATTCAGGATTCCCTTCGGAGTCCCAGCCACTGGTCCAAGCGTTTCTCAGCATCCGAACCGGTTTGCCGGTAACGGAACGTGATCGAACCGTATCACTACTGCTGGCATCAAACATTAATTGCTTCACCACTTCAGAAGTTTCCGCTTCCGTTACAGTCAACCAAATTGAACCACTCCAAACTCCTTGTGCTCCCAAGGCTAATGCCGCTGCCATTTGTTCGCCCGAGCCCACACCGCCTGCCGCCAATACTGGAATATCGCCTGCTACCTTAACCACCTCAGGCCACAAAACGACGCTACCAATCTCACCGGTATGACCACCGCCTTCGCCGCCTTGTGCAATGATAAAGTCGAGTCCCGCATCAACGTGATGCTGGGCATGCTGAGGCTTACCACATAAAGCACCCACCAATCTTCCCGAATCTTGGATCTGCTTTATGATATCTGCTGGGGGAGTTCCTAAGGCATTCGCGATTAATTTTACGTTCTTGTGTTTTAACGCAGTATCCACCAAAGGTGCTGCCGACAACTCCGTCATCGAAACACGATCTTGAGTACTCGCACCATCCGGCAACTCAGGTACTCCATGCTCCTCTAGCAATTGTCTGGCAAAATCTCGATGTCTCTGAGGGATTGCGGCTTGTACGATAGCCTTCAATTTCTCCGGATCTCGAACCTCTTGCCCTTCATACTTATTGGGAATAATGACATCCACACCGTAAGGCTTGTCACCGACTTTTTCATCTATCCAATTTAATTCAATCTCTAATTGCTCGGGACTAAACCCCGTCGCGCCTAAGACTCCGAACCCTCCCGCATTCGTCACTGCCGCAACCACATCGCGACAATGGGTAAAAGCAAATATGGGAAACTCAATACCTAACCTCTTACAAATTGCAGTACGCATAGGGACACTCCTTTTTCCTAATGATAGCTATGAATCATCCTCTGATTCGATAACACTGCCTGGATAAAACCACTTAGATGGCAGGGCTGACACGGCTTAATTTGAAAACCTCATACCAAGCCGTGTACTGGTTTTATCATGTTTTATAGTATGAGTAAAAATCTATTCGATTTTCAGGCTATAGAAATGCGCGAGGAAAGTAATGCGTTAACGTGAAATAGAATTGCAATGCCAATCATTGAGTCAGTGATTACGAAACGGATTACAAAACAGATTGCGCACTGTCTCGATCATAATATTCATCAATATATTGTAAGGTTGCTTTATATTCATCCTCCAAACCATTTTTGATGTCATTACCCATCAGTGCGGATACTTTCTTACCGACTAAGGGAATATTATTACTCGCAGTGAGCGAATAGTAATTAGTGCAGCCCGTGCCCGTGGGTTTTACATGACACTCACCAAACACTTCTCCGGGCAACCCTTCCATATGACCTTTGATCGTCGCTCTGCGCGTGTCCCCACCCTCTATATCCCAAGCCATAAACGAAACATAAGTCTGCTTATCCTTAATTCGTTTTAGCAGAAAACGGGGTAATTTATCAGGAATAGGTAGAATAACCTCTGCACGAAAGGCAATGACAAATTTACCGTCTTTCTCGCCAAACTCATTCAATTCAAAACCATGCAGACCTGGCATTTGGCATCGCACTTTAACAAACTCTTTTTCATGATAAATATTAATCAGATCTTGAGCGGGAATATCATAAAAATACGATGCTTTTATTTCCATCACTTCACCTATCGTCCTTGTTTTTTTATACTGTTCTCAGCTGCATTAATACAGCTGACTTTCATCATCTTTCAATCATAAATTGTAGTTCGCAGGAAGAAACCTACAAATTCTTTTCATATCGCCAGCCACCCGTTTTGTTGGCCCACAATCGATGACGCTTACCAGGAACATCCACGTCCTTAGTCTCAAAACCCGCATCCCCCTGATATAAATTAATTCGACCATCATCCACTATCACCACCCGCGGCTCGTAATAACAAGGCTCCTCCCTCGACGCTACTTCGACTGCAGCAGCATAACTACTCATATCCTGTAACAAATCGAGAGTGATAAAAGTAGGACCTGCCATTTCGACTTCACCGGCCGTATGCGCCTCTAACATCTTTTTGGGAGACTGCCAGACAAAATCGTGTATCTCACCTCCGTCAATCACCACATCATGATCACCCTCCACTTGTCCCATAAAGAACCAAGTACTAAAACGCTTAGGGCGTACATTGGGTGTCGTCCAATGTGCAAAAAAATGTAACGACTCCGGCGATAGATTGATGCTGGCTTCTTCTTCCGCTTCGCGTGCAGCGGCATTTCTCGCGGCGAATAAAATATCTTCTTTACTGACACCATAATCCTCTGCATCGATTCTGCCACCAGGGAATACCCACATACCTCCATAATTCAACTTGGAGTTTTTACGTAACATTAAGACTTCAATTCCGGTATCAGTTTCTCTTAGAGTCACTACCGTAGCGGCGGGTATCGGTTCAGACATATTTTCAATCCATATATAGTTAGATATAATTCAAACTGTTAAGAGATCACTCAATTTTCTCTTGCACAACCATGACAGCATACTAACCCAAGATACCAATACAGCGAAAGATTCCCATCCTTATGCCTAATGCAAACACGCTAGTCGTCCTCGATTTTGAGACCACAGGCTTATCGCCGAACAACGGAGATCGCGCCATCGAGATTGGTGCTGTACGGTTACAAAACGGGGAGATCACTGACACTTTTCAAGAATTAATGCAGCCTGGCATGCTGATCGACCCGTTTATTGAAGACTACACCGGCATCACTAATAGCATGCTCAAAGACGCTGCCCCCTGCGAGCAAGTCATGAATCGTTTTGCAGATTTTATCGGTAACAATAACCTTGTCGCTCACAATGCCTCATTTGATAAGCGATTTTTGAATTCAGAATTCGAAATAATCAACCGAGACTATTCCGGCGATTTCGCTTGCTCTCTACTATTAGCACGTCGGATTTTACAGGCTGCACCCAATCATAAATTAGGCACCTTAATTGAGTACACACAGATTCCTTCAGCAGGAACATTTCACAGAGCGCTATACGACGCTGAGATGACAGCGCAACTTTGGCTCAAAATGCTTGCAGAAATAACTCGGCGCTATCACATTGCCGACATTACTTTTGAATTGATACAAACCCTATCAACAACACCGAAAAAAGCCGTTCCTAAGCTGCTAGAAAACTGGGGATAGACGCTCTCTACAAAATTGTCTTGGTTTCATGAGAATGACTGGTTTAGTATTCCTACTCCTCCCCTGCATGTGAATGCCACAGATTCAGTTGAGAAACGATTTGTGGCGCTGACATCGTCTCACTAACAACCCAGAAGAAAGGACACATTTTCATGGCTAACAAAGAAATCGAAAACATCGTCAACATGATGTTATCTTCTCTAGATTCCGATGCACCAATGCCTTCAGTGGAAGAGATGCGAGTGTTTTATGAAGCAATGGGCGGCGCCTTTCCCGTCGGTGATGACATCACCATTAATACGATTGAGTTAGGCGGAGTTCCCACCGAAGAGATTTGCCCCAATGACGCTGACCCTAGCAAAGTTATATTGTACTTTCATGGTGGAGGTTATGCCCTAGGCAGTTTCGTCACTCACCGATCGCTAGTTTCTGATTTAGCCAGAGCCTCCGGCCGCAATGGATACCTTATAGACTATCGTCTAGCACCTGAAAACGTGTTTCCCGCACCCATTGAAGATGCCGTCAGCGCCTATAAAGGGCTTTTAGAAACCAAGAATATCTCAGCGTCTGACATCGTCTTTGGTGGTGATTCTGCTGGCGGCGGGATGGTTATGGCAACACTGCTTAAACTAAAAGAATTAAATCTTCCTCTACCCGCTGCCGCCTTATGTATCTCTCCTTGGGTAGATTTACAAATGACCGGCGACACACATCAAAGCAAGGCAGATGTAGACCCTATGGTTCATAAAGAAGACTTAGCCGTTTGGGTAGAAATGTACTTAAAAAGCACCCCAGCTGATACTCCTTTAGCATCACCGATTCACGGTGATTTGAGCGGTCTGCCTCCTCTACTAATTCAAGTAGGATCTGCTGAAACATTGCTGGATGACTCACGCATGCTAGCTGCCAATGCCAAAGCTGCTGGCGTCACAGTGGACCTGCAAGAGTGGGAAGACATGATACACGTGTGGCATCATTTCGCTCCCATGGTTGAAGATGGACGAAAAGCCATTAGCGATATCGGTACTTTTTATAAGAAATTTTAAGAGTGATTCCCCCCGATAAAATAGAAACCGCTGGATCTACGCTTTGTGTTTTTCATATTTTATCGGGGGAAGCTCAGGTCGATTTGTTTGTGCTTATTTAATGCGAGCATATAAATGGCCAATGCTGGAAATGTTAGTAAAGATGTTTTTTGTACATGATTAATTTGAAAAAACTCTAACTCTGAATTAGCTAACCATTGCAAACATGTATCGTAGGACATGACGCCAGCAATAAGTGCTGGCCATAGCAATGATCCCAAAAAAACAAATGTCCAAATATATCAAGTTCGGGGTCGTACTCAATCTTTGCACTGTATTTATCTAGCATCATAATATTCATGGTTTAACTCCATGCATCTCTAGCCACTTACGTACACTAGCAACTGCACCTTTCACATTAACGCTTTACTCAAAAAGCTGGAAGACGTTTGAAGCAATTTCTTACGGGTGAATTTCCTCTGGTTTTAGCAACTGACGATAACTCTTGACCGTTAGAATGAGTATCGTTTCTGTTTTTACTTTATAAATGATTCGGTAATTCCCTTTCGATATTTCGCGAATTTCCGACCTTTTAATCTCAGGAACAATACGACCGCTTTGAGGGAACTCCACTAACCTCCCAACAGAATCGAAAATATCAATAACCCATTTTTCTGCCGCACTCGATTTATCTAATGCAATATATTCAGCAATGTCTCTAACTCTATCAACTGCGAGCGGAGACCATATTAACTTCAGGGCAGAATCCCTTTAAGTACCATTTTTCTCGCGTCGTCATGTGATATACCGCGACCTTCATCAATTTGAGCTTCGGCTTTGTAAATTTCGTCTAGCAACTCAAGTCTAAGTTGCATCGCTTCAAATTCACTCACATCACACAATATTGCAACGCCTTTACCATGCTGCGTTATAACCATAGGTCTTTTGTTTTCAGTAACTTGCTGAACATAACTACTGACATTTGCTCGGAAGTCTGAGAGAGGTTTAATATCTTGCCCGTAATCTATACGATCCATTTCGCGCTCCTTTTGTACGTTATTCTGTACAATTTAGCATTAAATCTATCATCTCGCTAGAATTACCACTGACCAGCTTTCTAAAGGAAGGGCTTTAGACCGTAACGCTCCACACTGAAGCGATGACACGTAGTGGATCGGTTGCCGGCACTTGTTATGCATTGGCTATTTTACCGAATGCATCTATTTGTTGTATAAAACCAAGCTGATCGAAAGCTTGACGATGGCCTGATATTTTCCCATTTTTAAAATAGTAAAATGTCATACCAGAAATTGAAAAGCATTTATTTGTTGCTGGTATCATTGGCAAATCGCCAGACTGTGTTCCAGACATATACCAACGAATAGCAATTTTTTCATCACCATCAATCATTTCTTGTATATCAAAACGTAAATCAGGAAAGGCATTTCTTGAATGCATTACTCTTGCAATGAACTCGTCATGATTAAGACTCATCCCATTCCAAGCATCGCCAGGGTCATCAATCACTTCATAGGTATCAGAAACATAATCAGATAAATTCGTGAAGTCACCAGAATTCCACACTTCATTCATGAATGAACTCATCACTTCCATTTGATTCGATTTACTCATTACTGAAATTAGTAATTTGATGCCCAAATGTAGACACTGCCGCCCCTTTAATCTTGTCATAAAGACTAGACACTTCTAGATAATCATTTCCTGCATCAGCAGCTTTATCCTCATCATCAGAGTTAGCATTAATT
>JAHRWA010000002.1 GCA_019090455.1 Pseudomonadales bacterium
ATTGAAGAAATGATGGCGGAGCGAGGTATCATTCTTGATCATAGTACACTGAATCGATGGGTGGTTCACTACTCTCCGCTGCTTGAAAAGGACTTCCATAAAAAGAAGAAAAGGCCGGGTGATCGATGGCGAATGGATGAGACCTACGTAAAGATCAAAGGTCAGTGGAGATACTTCTACCGTGCTGTCGATAAGCAAGGTAACACAATTGACTTTCTACTCACAGCTAAGCGAGATAAGAAGGCGGCTCTACGTTTCTTCACAAAAGCCATCGGTAGAAACGGTAAACCAGGCTTAATAAATATCGATAAAAGCGGTGCCAATAAAGCTGGTATCAATTGTTTTAACTCAGCGAACAAACGACGAATTAGAATTCGATGTTGTAAGTACTTGAACAATACGATTGAGCAGGATCATCGAAATATAAAACGCGTTACTAAATCAATGCTCGGTTTCAAAAGTTTCAGGGCAGCACATGCAACATTGAAAGGAATAGAGTTGGTAGCGATGATTAAAAAAGGCCAGATGAAGAAAAGTATTTCCGGCTCTTCGTCGCCCGCAGAACAATTTTACGCCCTAGCTGCGTAAGTCGAAACCGTTTGTAAATTTTTACTCACGGCTTTTAGAATTGCGACAAAACCGTCCATCGTCAAGGGTCCCGATGGCGGGATACCTGGTGAAAAAATAGATAAAGCTATGAAGATGGCAAGAGAAACAGGAAAAACACTTGCTCATTGTTTTAGAGAGGTATTGGGAGATGACGAAGAAGTATCTATATCAACAATCACTAGCCCATCAGAAACTGTCCCTGAGATTGCGAAACGAACTGAGCGCAAACGAAGATAAATCATACAAGGCGCTGCTGTTGGACAAATTTTCCGGTGCGTTCCAAATTTGCCGCAGAGCGCGGCGTTAGGGTCAGCTAGACATAAAACGGGATATTGTAACAGCAGTTTTTGGAAATTCCCGCAAAAGTTTTTTATCCTGTGTTACTAGCCGTAAATCAAGGTGGTGAGCGAGGGCAACAAACTCACAATCGTAAGAAGAGCAGGAACTTTTTGCAACTAGCGCTAGCACCTGAGAGGAAGAGATATCATATTCATTGCCTACCATCATAGACTCCGCAGCCTCGAGAAGCTGGAGCGCTTTTTCAAGTGTAATGATTCCCTTCCTAAGGTAGATAGCCAATACATTCCGAAATTCACTTTTCCAAAGTAGTGGTGCAGCCCACTGAGAATCGTAGCTATATAAGGTGTCAGCAGACTCTGAATATGGTGTGGGTAGCAGCAGGTACGAAATTATATTTGTATCCGCAATAATCATGGCCGACCTTCATTTATTGCTTCGTTTATTTGATCCGCAGTAATTGAGTTAGCGCTAATCTGTGAGCGCAGGGATTGAATATCTTTAAGTCTGTCTTTTGGAGAGATCTTAGTTGGAAAAAGGGATCGTTTAAGACATACAATTACTTCGCTATTGATGCTTCTGTGATGTTGTTCAGCAACATGTTTTAGTTCTTTGTATAGGTCATCAGGTATATTCTTTATTGTAAGAGCGGGCATGCAGTTAATCTCCTGTGTAGTGTTGGTTGCATTATGGTTGTATTATGGTTGCATGTCGTGATACGGTCAAGTGGTTTACCCTAACAAATGAATGAACTAGACCCACCAACAGGGGGCTTAGTTTGTAAATTGACCTAAAATTAGTATGTTACATATATCTAGCTCACTACGAGGTGGGCTAGTTATTCAGGTGTTAGGCCCTCCAGGAAAGGACTATGCTCATTAGGAAAATTAAATCAATCGACACTTTGTCTCTTCGCCAAGAGATTCTTCGACCTAGAAGTGAGGTTTCTGAATGCCTTTACGAAGGCGATGATGACAATACTACAGCGCACTTTGGGGCTGTTCAAAATGATACGATAGTTGGCATTATTTCAGTTTATAACCGTTCAAATCCAATTATTTGTAGTGATCATGGTTTCCAATTAAGAGCTATGGCAACAGCTTCAAACGTTCGAGGGAGAGGCATAGGTTTAAAATTGTTGGAGGCGGCCGAAAACTATGCCGAACAAAATAATTCCAATTATATTTGGGCAAATTCGAGAACTGTAGCAATTGGTTTCTATAAAAAGGCAGGTTATACAATTGAGTCACAGGAATTTGAAATAAAGGGTGTTGGGCCTCACTATTTGGTGAGAAAAAGGTTGGCCTGACAAGTTGCTCAAGCATCGTTCCTGCGCAAAACCCCATCACTTTGGCTGCCGCTTAGCAAAACGTTGAGGCGATTTATTTCTAGAGAGTTTGCAGTTAGCAGAGTTTTAAAAGAATCAGAGTTTTCCCTGTCGGCGGTGGCGTAGACGGTTTGGATTACGTTTCTGTTTGATAGTGAAGGTTTCACGGTAGTCGGTTTATTCAAGAGTTGGCTTCGTTGAGTTGAGAATCAAATTGGGGCGGTTGTTACTTTCGTCAGGGTTGAGTGCAAACAATCGGGAAGAGAGTCGCTAAAAAAAAGAGAGAGTTTGGTGCCGGTAGGACATTGGATAAATGTGCGAGTGCCACGCTTCAACAAGAGCCGTCTAGAGTCCACACCTGCTGCGCAGCTGAGTCTCTAGCGGTCAGCGTTGAGACTGTAGAAAAACCCCAAATAGTATTTTGAGATTGGTGGAGCGAGGTTTGGTGTGGAAATTGAGCCAGAAAAAACGTTTCTGTGTAAATATGGCAACGGTTAAGGTTAATCTGCATCGCACCAGTTTTATTCACGTAGGAGTGCATGGTAAATTTGTCTTATTGGAGTGGGAGGTTTTCCTACACCCTCGTTCCTAAATATGAAGATCAGTAACGATAGCGAAGTTTCAGTTGAGTTTCACTCACCAGAAGTAGTAGATGGCTGGGTTGAGTATTATTCTTTCTCTCTATCTGGCGGGGCTATGAATTTAAGAACTTCTTGTACCCCGCTGCTAACAAGTAAAGGCATGGGCGTTAGGAAATATGAACTAATTTTTCTGCAACAGGTCCACATTTTAGTCTTAGCTACGAAACAACACATTTAACTCGAAAGGTTAAAAATGAGCATCAAACAGATAGCCCCGAAATTTATACTTTGTTTAATTGTACTACTCACTTTCTTTTCCACAGCTTATGCAGAAAAAGCAACTCCAAAAGCTTTTGTCTATACAGAGGTTCAAAACTCTGTACCATTTGACAAAATTCCTTGGAAAACTCGAAATCCTATCATTTCATCGCAGCCGGGCTTCATAAGCAAAACATGGCTTTCTGGGTATGGCAATAATTCAGTAGGTGGTATTTATTCCTTTGATAGTATTGAAAATGCTCAAAAATATGTAACTGAATTTTTCCCTAACGCAGTAAAGAAGCAAGGAGTTGCGCATGCAAGTCGAATTTTTAATGCTGTTGTTGTGGAAGAAGCTAATCGTGATATAGGCTCTGTTCACTTTGGTGGTAAAATTGCAATTAAACCTAGTGCGTTTGTCTATACAGAAATACAAGTTAACTTACCGTTCAAAAATGTTCCTTGGCAACGAAGAAACCCAATAATCAAAAAAATACCTGGACTTCTTTCGAAGACATGGCTGAGCGGAGTCAATAATACTGTTGGTGGTATCTATGCTTTCGATACTCTAGAAAATGCTAAACAATTTGCTATTGAAATTTTTCCCAAAACAGCAACTAAAATGAATGCCGCTTTTTATACGCGTATCTTTGACGCTAGTCTCGTAGAGAGTGCGAGTCGTGGCATGGGTTCTCCATACTTTCAATAAATGCAAGGTCAGTCCAAAATAAGGCTAGCAAGTGTGTCAACCGGATCTTGCTAACGCGTTAATATATGACGAGTGGGTTCCACATCTTGTCGATAACTTGTCGTCTTCGGGTTGTTATAATGGGGATAGTGGTCACCTAGTTACCTGGGTAATCAGCATTAATACGATGACGCAGACTTTAACTTAAGTGTAATAGGAATATGAGAAGTCGATTAAAACAAAAAATCATCGAAGTTTGTGATAGCAAAATTGAAAAGAAAGGGACTAATGTTGGTTTATCTTTTTATGCATTTTTTGCAAATAAAAATGACAACCCTGAGCTACTAATGGAAGCTGCCGAATGGTGGATCATTACACACGAATTGGATCATTTTGAAAAAGCTGTAAAAATAAAACAGATGGTAGAATCAATTGATTAGCCTTTTTTCTACATCAAAGTAATTGCTCTTATTTTAAAGCCACGGGGGGGCGGAAAGCGTGACATTCTTAATCAACTTTACCGGAATACGCAAGCGTCCAAAATGATTGCGCAGGTGTCCATTAATATCATGTTAGTGCATTCCAATCACAATCCGCTGGGGCAATGAGTTAAAATGGCTAAGGTATATTATGAAAAATTATCAACTTTAATATCTCATCTCGATATTGATGATGAGGTATCGGCTGATTTGGAGGTGAAACACTTTTTCAGTGGTGCGGCCCTCTATGCTAACAAAGCAATATGTGCATCATGGTCGCCAGGAGGTCTTGCATTTAAACTCTCGAAAACAGAGGTGGTTAGGTTGCTTTCAAGTAGCAAGGCTAAACCATTACAATACTTTGAAAAAGGCCATATTAAAGAAGGTTACGCAATGTTTGAAAATCCAGAGTCTTCTAGAAAAAGTCGTTGGAAAAATTACTTTATAAAAGCTATAGGGCAAGTGGCGTGAAGAAACCCCATAACAAGCACTGCTTTTGTCGGCAAGTGAGCTATCTCGTTATGGCCTAGTAACCTGAAAGGTATTTATGAAATATAAAATGATTGAGTCAATGGAAGAGCTTCGTGAATTATATGGCTCACCAATGGATATGGTGTTAAAAAAACAGAAAAGCGAACTTGATAAGTACAGCATTAAGTTTTTGAGCCTATCTGTGTTTTCTGTACTATCTACATCAAGTAAAGATGGCAAACTGGATTGTTCGCCTAGAGGTGATCATCAAGGTTTCATACAAGCCTTAGATGCTAAAACAATCGCAATACCTGATAGGCCTGGTAATAATCGATTAGATAGTTTGAGCAATATAATTGAAAACCCAAATGTTGGTGTTTTATCTCTAGTTTCTGGTTTTAGTGAATGTTTGAGAATTAATGGTACTGCAAAAATATCAACTGATATTGATTTGATTGAAAAGTTTAAATATAAAGAAAAGCTACCAAAGTCAGTTATTGTCATTTCAATAAATGAAATATATTTTCATTGTGCTAAAGCTATTACTAGGTCAAAGCTATGGGATACGGAATTCCAAGTAAACCGCAAGGTGATGCCTAGTTTAGGTAAAATTTTGATGGATCAAATAGACCCATCAAAATCTAAAGAAGAGGTTAAGAAAGTAGAAGAACTCATCGAAATCAGAGTAAAGACGACTTTATATTAAAAATAAGTCAATGCGTTCTAAATCGACTGCTAATAATTTTGAAAATCATAAATGAAGAAAGGCGAGTTTTATTTTAAGTGGAAATTACTATAGGCCGCGCTTACCCCGGAATATCGATTTTAATACATGGCTTACAAGATGCGGGTATTGTCCGCCTTTGGCGTCAAAACAGCGAAGTGTCTGTCTCCGAGAAGGTTTGCAATATGAAGTTCAGCGTAGTAATCCTGATAATCATTTTTTTCTCATCTCATGTTGAGACAACTTATAACTAGGTGTTGGAACACGACACGAAAAACGCGTGTTTCAATACGGCGTTAAGCGCTATTAGAGGTTCTGCACATTATATGGAAATTCGAACTATTTCATGGGAGCAAACGATCCCACTACGCCAGCGCGTATTATGGCCGAACAAGCCTCCAGAATTTTGCCAAGTAGAAGGTGACCCCGAAGGTATACACTTTGGAGCCTTTATAGATGATGTACTGGTTTGCGTCGCATCAGTATTTTTAAACCAGAATAAAGCTCGTTTGCGAAAATTCGCTACTGATGAGAGTTATCAAAATCAAGGCATTGGTTCAAAAGTGTTGCTGCATATTATTGAATTTCTGAAAGGATTGAACGCTGAGTCTTTTTGGTGTGATGCTAGAGAAGCAGCTTTAGGTTTTTATATGCGTTTTGATATGCATAAATCTAGTGAACGTTTTTTTAAGTCAGGTGTTCCTTATTTTAAAATGGAAATCTCTTTATAGGTAAGTGATATCGGCATATAAAAAGAAAATCAAACCTCGTAGAAAACAACAACTTTGGAAGTAAGATATGAAAAAAATCGTTTTAGTAACCTTGTCTGCCTTATTTATGATTTCAGGCTGCGCTTCCAATAAAGACAGTAAGAACGCCAAGTCTCCTGTCAATACATTGGTTTTTGTTCATGGTGCACATTTAACCAGTAATGCGTGGTCCTCTGTTACCACTCTTCTAGAGAAGGATGGTTATAACACTCTTTCGGTTAATCTCCCTGGGCGGGAACCATCAGCTAACCCTAATGATATTACATTGGATGTATCTTCTCTGGCGCTGTGTAAAGCTATACAGAATGTAAACGGCCCCATTACCTTTATTGCCCATAGCCAAGGTGGCGCTGTTGTAAATAATGCACTATCAATTTGCCCATTAGACAATATTAAAAATATTATTTATGTCGCTGCTGTCGCACCTGCAAATGGTGATAAGCCTTTTTCTCTACTAGATTCCTCAGATGAAGAAAACTATTTTAAAGGTGTTAGCTTTGACGAAGAATCAGGTTGGATGATTATTGGTGATAAAGATTCATTCGTCAGCGTATTTACAAATTCAACCTCAAATGAAGTTGCAAGCTTTATTTCATCTCAAGCCGTTAACGAGCCAGCTATTACTGGAGACGGTGTCGTAAGTTATGTAGCAGAGTATTTTTCAACAATAAATAAATTTTACATATATACAAAGCAGGATAAGATAATTTCAATCAATTCTCAAAAAGCAATTACGGAAAAAATTGATCTCAAAGATCATGCCGTCATTGATACGGGGCACTTACCAATGATTTCAGATTCACAAAAGGTAGCGAATCAAATTAAAATCTTCTTGCCGTAAAAAAGCATATTTACAGCAGAGCTTTGCAGCTTATGAGCTTGATCCTAAAATGGATAAGGCATTATTCTAGCAAAAATCCGTAGAAAACATTTAGTCGGGTAAGTGCACGAGCGAATTTGTGACCACGGTTTTCTAATTCTTTGACTAAAGGATCGTGCAGTTTGGCATTGATATAGGGTTTCTAAAAGGGCTGCAACTGGAAGATAAGTTCGGGTTACTTTAAGGTAATGAAAAATGACAATGTGTTTATCTGAAATTATTGACAGATTGGAAAGATTAGCAAACCCAGAAAAAGTGATAATCAAGCGGGAAAAATTTGGCATCAATGCACTTAATTCGATGGGAGTTTATCAAAAAGACCTGAAAATTATCGCCAAAGAAGTAGGGCACGACTATAAACTTGCTATACAGCTTTTTGATACAGGTATTTATGAGGCTCGTATTCTTTGCAGCAAGATTCTCAAACCTGAAGATATTACAGAGTCGTTGATGGAGGTATGGGTTGAGTCATTTGAAAACTGGGAAATCTGTGACTCTTTTTGCATGGGGCTCTTTGCCAAAAGTAGATTCGCTCGAAAGAAAATATTTGAGTGGAGTTCAAGAGATAAAGAATTTGAAAAGAGAGCGGGGTTCGTCATCATTGCCGCTTACTGTATGGCAGAAAAAAACGCAGACAATGATATTTTTGAAGAGTTTTTCCCTCTTATCGAGAGAGAAGCTGCTGATGACAGGCTATATGTCAAAAAAGCAGTGAATTGGGCGCTTAGGAATATTGGCAAACGGAATATTGACTTAAATTATTCAGCAAAGATAGTTGCGAATAAAATTGTGAAAATTGATAGCAAGTCTGCAAAATGGATTGCCAGTAACGCACTAAAGGAGCTTGAACAACCTACTATCAATATTCTTGATTACCCTCGGCGCATATACAGATAAGATGGCTTACAAACACTTCCAGCTGACTGTGAGCTCAACGTTATGCATTAATGGATATGGAGTCTGGTTTAAGTGAGTGACATAAAAAGTAATTTGTACCCGTGTGCTCACTGTCAGGAAACGGGTGCTTGCACCTCCAATGAAGACAGTAAATCCTGTGCGTTTTGTATAAAGAAAAACGAATCACTCCTATCTTATCAATTGCTATCGTCTTACCATTGAAGGCTTATCTTTCAGGTTTTTTGTTTCGCAGGATCGATGATGCTAGTCGTTTAGTCTACTGGGTGGATGATATTTAAATCACAATAATTTTATGTCGGTATCACTAAGAGAAATAATTTAACATGTTGTCGCAAGCGGTCGCTACCCGTCACCGGAACAAAGCGTTATATGCTCTCGAATTAAAGGATGTATCAAAATGTCAAAGTCTGAAGCAAATTGCCTTTGTGGTGCTGTAAAAATCATCGCAGAAGAAATCAGTCCAAAATTCACAGTATGCCATTGTAAATCCTGCAGAGCCTGGGGTGGCGCACCATTTTTTGCAGTGCAGTGTGGTACGAAAGTAGAAATTGAGGGCAATGAAAAAGTAAAAATGTATGATTCATCATCTTGGGCATCTCGTGGTTTTTGCACAGAGTGTGGTACACATCTATTTTTTAGGTTCAAGGAATCCGGTGAATACAACATGCCAGTGGGGCTGTTTCCAAATTTGGAAGGGTTGGAAATGAGTATGCAATATTTTAGTGATCAGAGGCCTAGCTATTATTGCTTTGCAAATACGACAAAAGAAATGACAAAAGCAGAAATAATGACTCATTTCGCATCACAACTTTAGCGTGTCGTTACACAAGCGACGTATAACGTGTGCTTAAGCATCGTTCCCGCGCAAAATAAAACCATTACTTTATCTGTAGTTTAGTAAAACTTTATACCTTAGGGAGTAGAAGTGGGTAGTCTAGAGTTAGAAATTCCACCTCTTATCTTTGTTGTTATTTTTGCAGTCACTATTCTATTAATGGAGTTAGCTGTCGCTTTGCTGGTGTTTTCTCTTTCAATGAGTCTGATACAGCGGTGAATCAAACGACACCTCAAAAGGCAATAGTCTTAGTTACTTCAGGTGTATATAAATTCAAACGTAATCCAATTGGGAGAATGACATCAAAAGGAAATTAATTTCGATCAGTATGAAACCTGTTGTATTTACGGTAGGAATAGTAGAGTAATGGATATGCACGATTTAATTTCATATAAAATAAAACTCAATCGGGTAGTGGACATTGAAGATGTTGAGAAAATTCAGTTATGTGTATATCGGTAATATTAAGGCATCAGTTATACCTCGTAAAGAAGGTCAGCCAAGAGCGGGTTCAGTTATTCCTTTGATTGATCAAGCTGTTACCGGATTTTCGAGTGGTACTTTTGTTGACCTCTCGGATAATTACGAGGAAGAGATTCTTCTAATTAAGAAAAAGTTCCCGTATTTGACCGGGAAGAATATTACAAAAATAATATTGCCAGAATGGAAATATCCCGAAAAAGATTTGGACGGTGATAATAGTAAGTAGCTTTTCCTTGTTAACTAGGGTGTCAAATTTGGCCTCCGTTACGGCGCTTGAAAATGGAGCTTCTACTGGATGGCCAAACAGCAGGTTAGCAAAATGTTATGTTGAGTCAGGCATGATGGTTGAACTATATAAGTAGTGAGATGATTCATCTTGATGGATGTGCGTTACGTGATTTACGGTATGCAAATAAACCAAAACCTACCCTTAATGATTATCTCCCATTCGGAAAATATATGAAATTATTAATACGTAACTTAGATCGATTAACGACAGAAGAAGAACTGAAAAAATTGTTTCAAGAATTCGGTACGGTTCAATCTTGCAATTTGGTAATGGATCGAGACAGCGGCGCGTCCAAAGGTTTTGGTTTTATTGAGATGCCAAAGCAAGGTGAGGCGAAAGCCGCCATCAAACATCTAAACAACAAAACTATCGGCAGCAATAAAATACGTGTCAAAAAGGCCGACGATAAAATCACATAACAAGACCATGTTGCAACGTTGAGTATCAAGGAGAGTAATGCACATCGAGTCAGAAGATCAGCTTAGACAATAAAAATTCACAACGGGCTATAGGAAGGATTGGTGCCATAAAGGAGGGGGGTTCATCGTAATCATATGGTGTTGCCTAGTGGCTACTCTATTATAATAATGGTTTTTGGAAAAAATCTGAAGAAATACAACAGCAAGAGTAGTGAAGGTTGGCGCGAAGATTTTGTTTATGTATTGGGTTCCATATGTTGGATGATTACTATCACTGTCGGAGTAATGATTTATTTCGATTAAATTTAGGGTTCTACTAATTGTATAAATTTAACAAAACATTGCTTTGTTCGTCTCGGGCTTCAATAAAAGTGTGACGTTATACGATAAGAAAAATAAACTATGCCTAACAAAAATAAAAGTTTTCTTCCAGGTGCAGGCCTTGAACATTCGATTGAACTGCTTCGCGAAGCGCCGAAGGTTCAAGAAAATTTGCCAGATGGAATTCCCAATTTTGGTATAGGGGAACTTGAGACGCTGGAACTGCTTGCTCCTCATGTATTCGGTCGAGCCGCCCGTCTTGATGATTCCCAAGCCTTGGCGCACATGGATCCCCCGACCCCCTGGATTACATGGGCCACAACGCTTTGGAATGCTCGACTAAATCAAAATTTACTACATCCAGCTACCGCACCATTTGCTATTGAGGCTGAAAAGAAGGTTATGGATTGGTTGGTTCCTTTCTATGGGATGAATGAAGGTCATATGTGTTCCGGATCGACAATCGCAAATCTTACGGCGTTGTGGGCCGCAAGGGATACGAAAGGCATAGAAAAGGTCGTAGCTTCAAATGCAGCACATATCAGTATAGAGAAAGCAGCAAAGATACTCGGGTTGCCCTATGAGCAGGTCGCAACAAACGCCAAAGGTCAAATTGACCCCAATAAAATCGGCGACATATCAAACGCGTGTTTGGTCTTGACGGCAGGAACAACCGCCACAGGCGTAATTGATCTACTTTCACTGGCCGGTCAGGCAAAATGGACTCACGTTGATGCGGCCTGGGCGGGTCCACTGCGTTTAAGCCAAACTCATGCTCAGCTACTTGATGGCATCGATAAAGCAGATTCTGTCGCGGTTTCTGCTCATAAATGGCTTTTTCAACCCAAAGATTCGGCACTGATCATGTTGCGAGACGTAGACGTCGCAAACTCAGCGATCAGTTTTGGTGGCGGCTATTTAGCTACTCCTAATGTTGGGGTGCAGGGTTCGCGCGGAGCGTCTGCAATACCGTTACTGGCCACTTTGATCGCGTGGGGAAAAGAGGGTATTGCTGATCGTATCGATCACTCGATGTCGATGGCCAGCGTACTGGCAACAGAATTGAGCAAAGAAGACAACATCTCCCTTTGGGCAATGCCAGAAACAGGCGTGACAGTATTCCGCCCTCTCACTATGAGCACCGAAGCGTTTTCTCAGCGTTTACCTGACGGTATGTTTTCTCATTGTGTTCTTGATGGTGAAAAGTGGGTTAGATCGGTTGCAGCGAATCCGTTAGCCGATATTGATAAAATTATCTTAGCAGTTCAGGAAGCAGTAAGGCGTTAGCGCAGAGGAAAATTATGAATAAAACGGCAAGAATATGTATTTTAATGGTGTTGTGTATGCAAACGTTTGGGTCGGCTTTCGCAGAACCTGAGCCTGAGATACAACTAAAGGAACTAGCTGATGGTGTCTGGATGCACGTTTCCAGCTATGTTTATCCCGATGGGAAGACGCTGTCGTCGAACGGTCTCATTGTGAAAGATGGTGTGGAGCTAACCCTTGTAGACACGGCGTGGGGAGAGCTTAAAACGGTAGCCCTTATCAAAGCAATTAAGCTAGAAATCGATTTGCCCATCACACGAGCGGTCGTCACTCATGCACACAGTGACCGGGCAGCAGGAGTGGATGTTTTGGAATCCCACGGTGTAAAAGTATTCTCTCACCCACTTACCCAGCGTATTACGATAGAGCATGGGTTACCTGTCCCTAATCACGCGCTTGATGCACTTGCCGAGCGGGGAGCCTCCATCAAACTCGGAAAACTAACTGTCTTTTACCCTGGACCAGCTCATGCAATGGATAACCTGATGGTTTGGTTGCCGGAGGAAAAAATACTCTTTGGGGGTTGTGCGGTGCGTTCAGGTGCATCTACCTCGGCGGGTAATACTTCACACGGTGATAAAGCATCATGGATTAAAGTGATGAATCGTGTTGGAAAGCAATATCACAGTGCAACATTGGTCATTCCCGGTCATGGCGAACCTGGCGGGATTGATCTTATTGAGCATACGTCTGATTTAGTTAAGGCCGCCAGCGATACTCGTACCTAGTGCACTCTACTCGGGTATTGAATTGAGTCAGACAAGATAGATGAACTAAATAGGATTTGAATATCTATTCAAAAAGAGGGGTACGGAAGATTGGTTTTTTTCGGCCTTTTCGACAGTCTCATTACATGATAGAAATATTGGGTATGAAGAAAACAGTAGTATTGTTGTCTAGCATTATCATAACCGGTTGTGGCAGTGGCAGTGACAGTGATCCTTCAAGCAACGGTAATCAGGTAGAGAGCCTAAAGGGTGAATGGGTTAGCCATTGCTACGAATTAACTGACGCGGAAGATGGATCATTCATAGCGTATATAGTCGACACATATGAATTCGATGATAGTCACTACACTTTAGAAGGCATTTCATATTCCGATGAAAATTGTACTGACTCTGATGGTAACGTTGATATTTACTTTGGGAACTATACGGCCGGCGAACAAATTCCTGATACTGATGGAACATTGGTAACTCGATTATCAATAACACAAGAGGCCGAAGATTGGCCGGAGGAACTTGAACCTCTGGAGTTTGAATTAGTGTATAGAATATCGGGGGATGAACTTAATTTTGGTTTATACGAAGACGGCCAGGCATCCAATGTAAATTACAATAATACTTACATAAAGCACTAAAGCACTAAAGCATGTAGCAAGAAAAGGCCGGGGGAAAATCAAAAGCGCCACTTCGCCTATGTTGTCTGCTGCATTTGACGTTATGTTCTGGATAGAATGTCGAGTAAGTAAGCGAGAGAGTATTGTGAGAAAACTGATAGATTTAAGCCATACAATTGAAGACGGACTGGTGACATATAAAGGTTTGCCTGCACCGATAATCTGTGATTATTTGAGTCGTGAACAATCGAAGGGAATTTACGCGGAAGGGACAACTTTTCAAATAGGTAAGATCGAAATGTGCTCAAATACGGGGACCTATTTGGATTCACCTTTCCATCGATATGAAAATGGTAAAGATCTATCTGAACTCCCCCTTGAGTCAGTGGCAAGTTTAGATGCAATTAAAATTACCGTTCCTGAAGCAGTCACCATCATCGATAGAGAATATCTTAAAAAGACTAATGTGTCGGGTAAGGCTGTTCTTATTCAAACGAATTGGTCCAGACATTGGAATACGGATCAATACTATGAAGGGCACCCCTACCTTACCGAGGACGCCGCTCAATATCTAAAAGAGAATGGGGCTTTACTAGTGGGCATAGATACATACAATATTGATGATGTAAGCGGCAATGAACGCCCAGTTCATTCAGTATTGCTTGGCTCGGATATACTGATAGTTGAGCATATGTCTAACCTTGAATTGATACCTAGCGATAACTTTAAATTTTACGCTGTACCCGTAAAAATCAAAGGTTTTGGCACATTCCCTGTCCGAGCTTTTGCTGAAATTCAAGGATAACGACACACACTTGTTTAAAGCTATAACGATAATTGTCATAAAACAAAAGTGACGTGTTACGTTTTTCGACTATGTAACCAGCGCAATGCTGAAGAGAATCTAGTTTAATGCCTGAACCCAATCCAGCGAGAATCATGTCCTTTGCATCGCCGAAAGATTTTGGCCGGTGGCTTAAGGTGAATCACGCCATCGAGAGTGAATTGTGGGTGAAGATATTCAAAATAAAAACTGGGATTCCAAGCGTGACTTGGGACGATGTCGTGATTGAGGCATTGTGCTGGGGTTGGATCGACGGCATCAAGAAGTCAATCGATGACCAAGCCTATCTCCAGCGAGTGACTCCACGAAAAGCGCGGAGTAACTGGTCAAAAAGGAACAGAGATCATGTTGAGCGTTTGATAATTGAGGGCCGAATGACGGAGTCAGGACTCGTGCACGTTCGTTCTGCTAAAGTAGACGGCCGGTGGGAGAACGCCTATACCGCTAGTGAAAGGAAAGTGCCGGCGGATTTCCTAGCAGCACTCGATAGCAATCCGAAGGCGAAACATTTTTTTGAAACACTCACTAAATCGAGCCACTATGTCATTGCGTACGGATTAACAAGTGCGAAGAAACCCGAAACCCGTCAGAGACGATTTGAAAAGTTTATAGGCATGCTTGTCCGGGAAGAAAAGCCGACTTAGTTTTCTGAAAATGAAAATGAAAATGAAAATGAAAAAAAACCAAGGGCGAATTTTTTACCCTTGGTTTTTTTCTTTAAATGGCGGCTAATTCAAGCGCCTCTTTTATCGACTGGGACATGCTCGTGGTGTTACGACCTATTAAGGTAGGCAAGTCACCGCTGTCATCAAACAGCCAACCCTCTTGGGCTTGAACATCCGAGTCGGCTAAAACCACCGCTAAATCTTCAGGCAATCCATGGCTAATGAAAGCCTGAGTTAAGTCTTCTTCGCTTAGGGCCAAGTACTGAATAGCTTGCTTGCTTTGCTTGGACACATCATCCGCATATTCTTGTTGTGAAAAAGAATAATCTCCCGCCAATTCGTAAACTTTTCCCGCCGGTGATTGGGGTGAAGTTAATACATTAGCTGCCGCTTGGGCGTAATCAGCTCGTGAGGCACTGGAAAATTGGCCGTCTTGTGCGGCGCCGGCCACTACCCCAGATTGTAAAACCCCGGCTAAATTCTGGCTGAAGTTTTCGTTATACCAGCCATTGCGCAAGATGACCGCCGGGATGTTGGCGGCGTGAATAGCTTGCTCGGTGAGCTTGTGCTCTTGGGCCAAGATCAGGGCCGAACTGTCTGCTTTTAAAATACTGGTGTAGGCCAGCAAGTTCACGCTAGAGTTTTTAACGGCCTCTATCACTGCTTGGTGTTGAGCAGCGCGTTGGCCCACTTCACTGCTCGAAATCAGCAGCAGTTTCTCTACTCCCTCGAGCGCTGGAGCCAGTGTCTTGGGCTGATTGTAATCGGCATGTCTTACTTGTACTCCTAGTTTTGCTAGGTCTTGTGCTTTATCTGGACTTCGAACCAAGGCCACTATTGAGCTGGCGTCCGTTTTCTCTAATAAACTTTTAATGACTAATTTGCCTAATTGGCCGTTTGCACCGGTGACTGCGATCATAATATTTTTCCTGTTGGGGATGTGCGTTGCTGCTTTATTGAAAACAGGGTCAGTATGGGCAATAATTATTGGTATCATAAGTGGGTGTTTGTCGAACGAGGAATTCTGGTTTTGAGTACAATAAGTTATAGCCACTTACGTCATCTAGGGGTGTTTGCCACGGTAGTTGAAGTGGGCAGCTTTGCTGGCGCGGCCCGGCGATTGCACAGCAGTCGCTCGCGAATCAGTGAGCAGGTGTCGCAATTAGAAAGCCAGCTGGGTATGCGTTTAAATCAGCGCTCTACGCGCCAACTTAATATCACCCAAGAAGGGCAGCAGGTGTACGATCAAGCCCGGCACTTGCCCGAAATTTTGCAAAATATTAGCGATATCTCCAGCAGCAATATTCCCCGAGGCCGCGTGGCTATCACCATGAATCACGACATTGCTCACAAACATGTGCTGCCAGTGCTGCCAGAATTTCAACGGTGCTACCCAGAAGTACAGTTAGATTTAATGATCAGTGACGATAAGCTGGATTACATTCATGAAAAAATAGATTTGGGTATTCGCATTGGCATTCCCAAAGATGATTCCCTGATTGCGAGGGTATTGCATGAAGAGCCTTTGTCCATTTACGCAGGCTGTGATTATTTGCAGCAATACGGCACTCCCAAATCGCTTGCCCAATTAGAGCAACACAAATGGATTTGTTTAAGCCAAATCCAGCAAGACGGTATGCTTGTCTTTCGTCATAAAGGCAGCAGCATACAAATGAAGCCCAAGGAATTTTCCCGCTGTAACTCTCCGCTCATGTTGCAGAAAATGGTAGTAGCGGGGTTAGGTATAGGCATTATGTTGCCTACCACTGTGCGTGAAGAAACGAGAAAAGGGGAACTGGTTAAAGTGATGCCTGAATTGAAAACCGAGCGTATGATTTTTTCTTTGGTGTATCCATCACGCCGTCAAGTACCGTTGCGCACCCGAGTATTGATTGACTATTTATTGCAAGCGAATATGTTTGATGAAGCTTAGCATTATCATTACTCGCACAGTCAACTCAAGTTTTGGGAAAAGGTTAGGCGGTGGTTTCGTCGTAAGGTTATTGGAACAGTTATCGGAAGTACTATGGGAAGAACCATCGGAATAGATATGAAAAATATTCTCAATATTACCAACGGTGATTGTGCCGTTGAGATAATGAAAAAGGCAGCTATCCCAGGAGCATTTTTACCCTGGCGTGATCTACTTCACGAAGGGCCCGTTCCTGCTGAGCTGTCGTTAGAGGAACTATCAAAAGTACGGGCGCAGTACATTATTGATCGAAACTGGGGAAAGCCTCAGGAGATCATTGACAGCTTTATAGAAAGAGACAATGTACTCAAATCCTTTAGAAAATACGAAAAAGTGATCTTGTGGTTTGAGCATGATCTTTATGATCAGCTTCAAATAATCCAGATACTGGATTGGTTTCATCAAAATTGGGTCCATCAAAAATGTGCAGACGAAGTGGAATTATCAATAATCTGTACTGAACAATACTTGGGTAGGCTTTCACCTGAAGAAATCAAAAAGTTAATCCAATACGAAGAACGCATTACAGAAGCGCATCTTGAGTTATCGAGTCAAGCTTGGTCAGCTTTCCGGTCAAGTTCCCCGGAAGAATGGTGGGGGCTTTTAAACACCGATACCTCAGCTCTACCCTTTCTGAAAGGTGCTATTGTCAGGTTGCTGGAAGAATATCCCAGTTGTTCTAACGGATTGTCTCGAACGGCTGACCAAGCGTTAAGAGTTGTATCGGAGGGTGTGCATGGTCCAGGGAAAATATTCAGCGGTTGCCAAGAGTTAGAAGAGCGCGTGTTTTTAGGCGATTCTAGCTTTTGGGTAATTCTTCAGGAGCTTCTCGAATCGAGTCCAGCATTGTTAACGTTATCCAATGGTAAAAAGTTGAATAGCCCAATCACTAAAGACCAAGAACTCACTATTACCCCGGTTGGTTTGGAAGTTTTTTCTGGTAAACGAAATTGGTTAGAATTTACAAATCTAGACCGTTGGGTTGGGGGAGTCCATTTAGGAAACACTAATGTTTGGTGTTGGGATTTGAACTCTAGGGTAATCGTAAAAAGAGGCTAATAATAAATTGATCGGACCAAACGAGTCTATTCGGCGACATAATAGTGAGTTTTTATGGGGAGGTTATACGGCAAAAATAGTGGTGTTGAACCCTCGCTTGACACTAAGTACGCTAAAGCGTACGCTTTATCTTAATACGAGGTGAAATATGACGACAGTTAATGTTACAGATGCCAGAGCGAGACTCTATAATCTTATCGATGAAACAGCTGAAACACATCAGCCTATTGTTATAACAGGGAAAAGAGGCAATGCCGTACTGCTCTCTGAAGAAGACTGGAATTCCATAAATGAAACATTGTTTCTTTTATCTGTTCCTGGAATGCGCGAATCTATTCGTGACGGCATGAATGAAAAGCTGGGTGACTGTGATCAGGATCTTGGTTGGTAATGTTTGAACTTTATTATACTAAACAAGCAAAAAAAGACGCGCGTAAATTAGCTTCAGCCAATTTAAAAAATAAAGCTCAAGTCCTCTTAACTATTATTCAAAAAAGCCCATATCAAAACCCACGGCCCTACGAGAAACTTGTTGGCGATCTTGATGGTGCATACTCTAGAAGAATAAATATTCAACACAGAATAGTTTATCAAGTTCTTGAAAAAGAGAATGCGGTTAAAATCTTACGACTGTGGACGCACTATGAGTAAAAATTATTACAAGAATTACCCTATGGCTGGATTCAACTAGTAAGTGCAAAAGTGTCGTTCCACTTTCACCTATGTAATCAGCATTAATCAGAAATAAAAACTAAATAAAGTTAGGGATATGAAATTTAATTCGTTTATTCCGGTCAATAAATCAAGTGAGCATCATTCTCTACCTGGGGTTCCCGAGGGGGAATATGTCGTATTTTCAATTGCGACTGGTTCTGAGAATAAGAAAACCGCTTTCGAAACGGTGACTGTCACCAAAGTAGATTCTCAGTGGAGAGCGGTGGACTATCAAGGACGCTATTATGTATTTGGATAGAGTAATGAAATGTTTGGTCGGTATTGGGGTTATTGTTCTCACAATACCTTTCCTTGCCTTCATGATTTCATTAGTGCATTCAATGTCTTTTTCAATAGAACAGCTCAAATTAACAGTTGGATTTTCTCTAGCTTGTGGGAATTACCTTATGCTTATGATGAGCGTGTTTTTCCACTTCGTATTAGGGTTAGATAACAGTGCGTTTAATCTAATGTTAATATTCCTGTTATCATTTTTGATCCCGCTTGTACTCTTCGGCGTCTATGTCTTCAAAGGGAATCCTACCCTTTATCGGGTTGCTATTGGGTTGTCAGTAATAACATGGCCAGCTCCGATGGTTTATTATCTATTTACATTCAATTATTGTGGTCCATAGATCACGTACAATTAGAATTTTCAGCCCTTCAATGAATACCAAGACAATGACAAATTGAAAATTAATTGAGCCAATAAAATGTTGGCAACAAAATAACCGGTGGCAAAAGTTCATGATTTATCTTTGCTAAGCGCGATATTCCGCTTTGCAAGATGTTAGAGTTCAAAACAATTATTCAACAATTATTCAACTACAAGGAGAACACAGATGGATTACTTTCTAGATGCACTAAAAAAATATGCTGACTTCACGGGCCGGGCAAGTAGAAAAGAGTATTGGATATTCATATTGGTGTATTTAATTATCAATATAGTTTTAGCAGTACTTGGCTTGGATTTTATTTCATTAATAGCAGGCTTGGGGTTATTAGTCCCGAGTATGAGCATTGCTGCAAGAAGACTGCACGATACGGGGCGATCAGGATGGTGGCAGTTAATCGTATTAATTCCAGTGATCGGCATCATTGTATTAATTGTTTTCTTAGCTCAAGAGAGTCATGGTTCAAATGATTATGGTGACAATTCCCAGATGGGTGCGCCCGAATAGAACCTAACAAATCGTTAAGCGGAGTATTGTTTACATCGATGTGTGACGACACGAACGGTAATCAGCGGCTGCTAGGCAATATTGGAAACCCTATGAGTATTAAACAAGCACTGGTGGTTTGGGATGGGAAATCAGCTGATGATATCCGGGCCATATATGAGTCGTTTTTTGAGAAGGCAGATTTCGCCGACTCTATTGTTAATCTTACAAAAAGCGAGTTATACCAAAAAGGAGCCACTTGGTTATTAAAAACGTGGCTAGAAGATGGCAATAGCCTGGAAGCTAATCATACAAAGGAAATATATCATTCACTTGATAAATTTTGTCATTGGGAAGCAAAACTACATATTCTACAAAGCCTTCCTTTTATGTCGATTGAAAATGCGGATAAAAAATATGTCGAACATTTCTTGAGGGTTACGTTAATCGACGTTAATAAATTTGTGAGGGCATGGTCCTATAATGGCTTTTATGAATTAGCCAAGCAGCATCCAGAATATGTCAGTGAGGCAAAGCAGTTTTTTGAAATGGCAATGAGAGATGAGGCTCCCTCGATAAAGGCTAGGATTCGAAATATAATGAAAAAAGGCTTCTAGAATTCTTTTTATGTAAGCGCAATGCCCTAGTGAGAAAAATATGACAACGCCTGTAATAATATTAGTTCTTTTATCGTCCCCGTTATTTTTTGCATTTTTGGTGTCGAAAGCAAAAGGCACTGAGTTAAATGTTCATCAATATTCCTGTTGGGGATTAGCCGTTGCATTTATTTTTTTTAGCATAGGTCATTTTGTAAAAACGGCAGGCATGGTTGAGATGTTGCCTTCTGTTATACCGTTTCGTACTGAAATGATTTATGCCACAGGCGTTTTGGAGTTTTTTGTGGGAGTGGCTTTGTTCTCCCCCTATTTTAGAGTGAAAGCGGCTTGGATCGCTATTGCCATTCTGGTGATGTTTTTTCCTGCGAACATCTATTCTGCATTTAATAGTGTTGGCCTTGGTGGGCATCAGTGGGGTGCCGTCTATTTGTTTATACGAGCACCTTTACAGATGATACTCATTGCATGGGCATACTTTCTTTGCATTAAGAAAAGCTGAAAAACGTTAAATACGAGATAAGGCCCTGGTATGAAAAAAGAAATCCAAGAGAAGTTTGATAGCTACCCTGACCAGATCGCACTGCTTCTGCATCCACTGCGAGATCTAATATTAAAAGTGGCAGAAGATCAAGATCTGGGTAAAGTTGAGGAAACACTAAAGTGGGGGCAGCCCAGTTATTTAGTGAAAAACGGCAGTGCTGTTCGAATTGACTGGACGCCTAAAGCGCCAAATCAATATTGTCTGTTGTTTCATTGCCAAACTAAATTGGTCGATACGTTTAGGGAAATATATTCGGATTCCCTCGAGTTCCAAGGCAATCGAGCAATCGTGCTCAGCATTAATCAGCGTTTGCCCGAGAGGGTTATTCAGCGCTGCGTGGAGCTAGCATTTAGGTATAAAAGTATTAAGCATTTACCGTTATTAGGGGTTTGATCCTCCCTTAACTGGATAGAGGAAGTTATTCGATTACCCAAAAAATTATAGTATAGGTAGCGGAATACAATGAAGAGATGGCTTCTTTCCCTAGCGATATCCACTTTAGCCTCCTGCTTAGGTCTCGTTTTTTTTACTGTTTTTATCGCGCAGGATGCGTGTTTAGATTCCGGTGGTCGTTGGCTTGGTTTTATTCAAGGGTGTGATGGGGGTAATGGTTATTCCCTGCGATATTTAGCGTCTCCAATAGCCATCACAATCTTTTTGGGTATCATTCTGGGCATCAGCAGCGCGCTAATTCAAATTCATAATATGCTCTTTCGATCATTCACCGAAAACAAGTAGCCAGTTTGGCTATTGATGCGAGCAGTTTGACTGTAAGTGCATAATTGCTATGGGAGCTATTTTAAATCTAAGGTTCTAAGGCGTTGAAAAACCTTTAAAAAATCAAACTAGATCATCGTTCTCTATGTCTATATGGCATTCCTATATTCAATACTAATTAAAATTTCCTCTAGTCTGTCAACCCATTCGAAATTGCCGCGTTAAGTATTATGTAGGAGCTGTTGTTGGCGGCTCTTGACCATTTGGGCCTTGAATTTCTGAGCTATTCATTCTCTGAGTTAATGAATTTCTGAATAAATATAGTTAGGACAGGGCCCGACATTATCCCATTAGGAGAAATCTATGAAATTTAAATCGACAGTATTAGTCGGAGCTATCGCATTAAGTAGCCATTTTGCTTTCGCTGGTATGGCGGAGGAACGCTGGGAATCTTTGCCAGTTGAGAAGCAGGAGCATATTACAGCCCGTGCTGCAGAATTGGGGTTTGATATTACAACAGAGGAAGGCCGCGCTGCCTTTCGTGAATCAAGGCGCGAAACAAGGCGAGAACGTCGCTCGGAGAGAGCGGCTGAATTGGGGTTTGATTTGAGTACAGAAGAAGGGCGGCAGGCTTTTCAAGATGCTAGGCAAGAGCGGCGCGAGAAGCGAGAGATGATTCGCGAGGGACTAGCCGATTTGTCACTGGAGGATCGTGAGCAACTCAGATCCGATATGGAAGGGCTATCCCGTCATGAGCGGCGCGAATTAATGCGAGAACGCATTGCCAATAATTAGTGAGTACTTCGTTAAACAATAGCGGGATGTAAATCAGAGTGACAAGAGGTGGCTATCCGGTTGGCGGTCTTTTGTCTCTGTTAATCTTGTATTGGAGTTGTCCCTATGTATCGCAAAACGTGTAGCCCTCATTCAGTCGTTTCCTCCAAACTCTGTTTTTTCAAGCTCCGTTCCTCCAAGCTATATTCAATACTACTGTCTACCTCGTGGCTATTCTTTTTGTACTCTGGGGTAGCCTATGGCAAAGATTATTATGTTGAACTGGATGTAGGCGGGGGCTATAACAGTAATGTCTTTTTAGAAAGTGACGAGACTATTTCCATTGGAGAGGTCAGTGAATCGGAGTCAGAAAATGCGGAAGAGAGAGGCGACCTGCAATCGATTATGGGTTTCTCAGCGGGTTATGAATTTATGGACCTATCCCATGGTGACGGGAAAATTCTCTTTGATTTTGTAAATGAAAAATTGGCAGATAACGATATTGATATATCGACATCTGCGATTAGTTCGCCCTATACGCTTTATGTCGATAACTTTAAGTTGCGGGTGATGCCGAGGATGCTGGTTTACACGGTTGGCGGGGTGGAGGTGTTGCAGTATCGGGGGGTAAGTTTTGACCTTACGCGTAAGACTGCGGGATATAAAATGGGGATCGGTTATCAAGTCACAGACAAGTCTGCGGAAGATGTAAACTATCTTGCCTATGACGGAGTCGTTCAGGATCTAAATTTTCATTTTTCGCCGAGAGAATTTTCTGGTCGATATACTCTAGTGCTGGGGCTGTCAAACAACGAGTACGGTGAGACGATCGAAGGAGATGAAAGTCATACCGCTTTGTATCTGAGTGGTGCTTATCAATTTCGTCATAAAAAATATACCGGTAAACTCTACGCTAAAATCAAAAACACACATTATGTTAGTGATCCCTTTAATGGCTTTGAGCGGCAAGATACTAATTTAAGAATGTACTACAAGCAGAGTTATTATCTGAGTAAAACCACAACGGTTTTCCTACTGTCCGAATACATGAATAATCAATCGAACCAAATTGAAGAGGAAGAGGACAAGAATTATTCCCAATGGATTAATATGGCTGGGGCTCGATGGCAATTTTAATGTTGTCTTGTTTGGCGGTAATTATTGAGAGCCTCAGAGGTATCCTGATAGCAAGTTTCGAGTAGTGGAATGTAATCCGAAACGGTTTCGCTTTTATTCAACGCGCATTGTTCAATCTCACTCGCAAGATTCATCAGTTGAATCGCACCGACATTGCCAGCGGTGCCTTTTAATGTGTGTGATATTTTTGCGAGCGAGTCGAAGTTCGACTGATTCTGGTAGGCTTCTATTTTGGCTATCTGAAGAGTCGATTGGTTTAGAAAGGCTTCGATGAGGTTGTCTAGGCGTTGTTTCTCACCTCTGCAGAGTTTGAGGGCGGATTCTTCGTCCCAGATGACGGGAATGGTTTTGCTCTCTTTATTCGGGTTAGTGCTTGAGCTGGAGTTAGGGCTAGAACTAGAACTAGAACTAGAACTAGAACTAGAGCCTTGGCGTGGAAGGTACTTACTTAACACCAGTTCGAAGAAGTCGGGGTCGATGGGTTTAGTGATGTAGTCATTCATTCCTGCGTCCGTCGCCTTATCGATATCTGATTGCATTGCGTTGGCTGACAATCCGCAGATTATGAGATCCGAATATCCATTCTCTCGTATGGTGATAGTCGCTTCATAGCCGCCCATTACTGGCATTTGAACATCCATTAACACCAGGTCGTAGTGGTTGCTGTTAACTTGATTGACGGCCTGCTGGCCATCATCGGCAATATCGTAACTGAGGCCCAGGTCTTCAAGCATATCTCCCGCCACCAGCTGATTGATTTCATTGTCCTCTACCAGTAGAACATGGCCATGCAATTGTGTGCAAGATTCGCAATCCTCCGCTTCCAAATTTGGATGCTCTTTAGGAGACAGGTCGGGGCGTAATGATTTCAAAAAGCGTTTTAGGTTTACCGGAGTGAAGGGGTGAGACAAAATGGGAGCACTAAATTGATCTTCTAAATAGCTTTTTAAATTATTAGGCTGTAGATTGATAATGAATCCGACACTATTGCCTTCATCTATCACCGCTTGTATTGCAGTACGGTGGGCGTCAACATAGGATTTATTGGGAATATCGATCAACACGAAATTCGGTTTTTCAGTGTCTGCAATCTCAGAGTGAATGTTGTCAATATTGCCCTGTTTTGTGTTGAGGCCAATGGCAGTAAGATAACGAGATTGAAGAAAGTATTCTTGCTTTGAATCCACGTAAAAACTGCTATTAAAATCGAGATTAAAGCTGTCGAGTAGAGCTTGAGATTCTATTTCTGTAACGCGAAATGAAACTGTAAATTGACTGCCTTCGTTGATGGTAGATATGACGGTAACATGACCCCCCATCAATTGGACGAGTTGTTTTACTATGGATAATCCTAGCCCGGTACCGCCAAACTTTCGGCTGGTGGTACCATCTGCTTGTGTAAAGGAATCAAATACCTTTGTGGCTTGTTCTGGGCTCATGCCAATTCCGGTATCGGAGACTATGGCCGTTAAAGAGCCTTGTTTAGTGTTGGCAGTTGGTTTTTCATATCCTATTTCTAAGAGTATGTTTCCTGACTGAGTAAACTTAACGGCATTGTTACACAAGTTGAGTAGAACTTGGTTGATGCGCAGTGGGTCGCCTAATAGCGTTTCAGGCAGATCACTGTTTAGCGATAGGCTCAGATTTAACCCTTTCTCATCCGCCTTTAACATAACGGCAGAGATAACGTTTTCCATAATGGATTCGATGTTGAATTCGACGTCTTCGATTTCGAGTTTACCTGCTTCGATTTTTGAGAAGTCGAGAATGTCATTAATGACACCCATCATGATGTCGCCAGAATAGGATACTTTGTTCAGGTAGTGTATTTGTTTGTCGCTTAAATCTGTTTTTAGTAATATGTCAACTAGGCCAATGATTCCGTTCATCGGTGTCCTAATTTCATGGCTCATATTGGCGAGAAACATACTTTTTAATGAGGTCGCTTGTACCGCTTTTTCTTTTTCTTTTTCCAAAGCACTGTTCATTTGTTCTTGAAGCATATTCATTTTTTGTGCCGATTCGAGTAATGCTGAAGTCTGGATATTGGTACGATGAAAAACATCAGCCGCTTCTGCGAGTTGGCCGATTTCATCTTTTCTGCCAATTCCCGGTATCTGATCTATCTGTTCACCCTGGGATAATGAATGAAAGACTTGGGTTATCCTACGTATTGGGCCTATCACTCTAGCGATAAGGAAAAGAGAAATAAGTAGAGCTAATGTCATGCATATTGCTGCGATAATACTGCTGATTGTTTTTGCTTTTTCGGAAGCCGTTAATGAAAGGCTATTCAGTCTCTCTTGTTGTTTCGTGACATTTTTTTTAAGTGTTCTAGCCAGGAAGAGAAACTCATTGGCTGAGCCGGCCATAACAACGTTGACTAAAAATACGTATCCACGTGTAATTTGTATCAACTGACTGAAGCTGCGTTTAATCGTGATGCTTCGATTATAGAACTGAGCGTGCAACGATGGGTTTGATTTTATTATCGCGATGCCTTTCGTTATGTTGTCTTTGAATTGTGTGGCGACTTTAGAGTCGGGGGCTAGGAGATATTGATAGGCATCTTTTTGCGCGAGTACAAAGTGGTACTTAAGTTTTAACAAATCAGCATTGCTTGCCGTGATCCCGCTGTCCATGGGGCGTTCGAGAAGATCTATGATTTGTGAAATATCTTCTTGTATCACCTCTTCAAAAATGATCTTTCTGCGCTTTCTTCCATTGACAACATCACTGAAGTTTTCATTGTAATCTTTTAGGTGATTATGCATGAATAATATAGTTTCAGAATCGTTTGATTCTAACGCTTCGACATTATATTGAGACTCAAATTTTATCAAAGTCTGGTTGACTGCCGACATCAAATCATAAAAGTTTTGGGCAGATACTTGGCTAGCCGTTTCTCGGTAGATCAGTACGTTTCGTTGTAAATCCAGCACATCCCGTTCTAGATCGTGTACTAGCTGAATGATAGATACTGATTGGCTGGCCAATGCTTGATTTTGTATAAATAGCAGCTGGTTATTTCTCGAAAGATAGGACTGATAAAAAATGATGCTGATGAGTCCAGCCAAAGCAATTAGGATTTGAATTTGCAGGGATCGAAACATGTTTTATCACTTATTCCTATGAGCTAATAAACTCATACCATTTTTGTAAGCTGTATTCATAGCTAGGCATGACAGTGTTCCAAACGGCGACATGACTGAGTCGTTGTTGATAGCTGCCTCCGCTTCTACTGTCTCCTTTGTGAACTGATGTTTTTCCGTCAGTTCCTTGTAGAGACTTAGTTGCTGGTTTTCCTAGGTACCAATAATCCCATTCGGGCTTTGATAGGTGAGCCTGAGATCGTTCTGGGTTTGAAATGTAGTATCCTTGGCGAGCGATAAAGGCACCTGGCCAACCCGAAAGCCACCAATTCATGTATTCATAGGCTGCCTCTTTTTCTCGGCCTTGCGTCGCTGATGACAAGCACATGACGCCATGCCAGCCTCGATAACCCTCTTTGGGAGCGGCGTAGACGACGGGGAGTCCTTTGCCGTTGAGTGCTGAAACGGCTGGTGAAAACATGCTTTCGATGGCCACTCTTTCGGATATCATAAATTGTATTGATTCGGGAACCGAGTTCCAAAATCCGCTAAAATGGCCGGCCTTCCGCATTTCAGAGAGTATTGCGAATAGTCGATCGAGTTCTTGATTGGTGATGGCCCCTATGTTTTCGAATTTAGCCAACCCCAGTGATTGTGCTGCTAAGGCAAGATCAAAAAGTCCGATTGTGGGGGCATTAACGATGCCCACTTTGCCTGAATATTTTTCGTTTAGTAGCCAGCCCCAGCTCTCCGTTTCATAAGGTATGCCCCTTTTTATGACGTTGCTGTTATAGCCAAAGGAGTCAACGTTGTGTACATAGGGTAGAAAGCTAACCTTATCACTTTGCTGTTTTCCCAGTTCTTCGTTGTCTTGCACATACAATAGTTTGTAGGGTGCATCGCCGGCACCCACCTTCGCTTCGGGAGTGAGTTTTCCTGTTTTGGTGAGGGAGTTTATTTCGCCCCAATGGCTAATACGCCGAGTGTCGATGGGCTGAATTGATCCAGAGTTCCATAAAATATTGATGCTATTTGACCATTGCTCGTATAGATCAAAAGAGCCAGGGGACATGGACGCTTTTTGGAGTACTGCTGCGCTACCGCCGGGTTCGTAAACCAGGTTGATACCTAGATCCTTCATCGCCTGTTGGCGCAATTCTTCTTGTAGTGTGACATGCGTTCCGAGAACGCGAATTGTGGTTTTGTTTTTGGCAAAAACATAAGGCGCCTTGATAGCTGCGGCGGCCAAGGCAGTGGATTTCGCAATCGTGCCTAGGGTGTTTCGTTTGTTTAGATCCACGGTATTGGAGTGAGGAGGATTCTGGTTTTTTGACATGAAAAGCACCAGGCTATTTAAACATTATTTGGAAGAAGGTCTTTTGATTAAGTGTAGTGGATCAGTCTCAGATTGCGTGGGGGGTTTGTAGGAGAGTTAGTTGTATTTTCTATTTGTTCGGATCTAATGGCTAATAGATTCGCTATTTTAGATTGATCCGCTATTTCGCATTGCAGATCGATGCCGGTATTGGCGTTCGAGAGTGATCATCGTTATCGTCAAATTCAAAATGCCATTATCTTTAGGTGATCGATGATTTCGAAGATGGATAATTGAAAAATAAAATAGTGCTTCAACTGAGAAGTATTTTCGTGCCCTGTTAGCGTTTCTATATTACCTTATAGAAACGCTAACTTATGGCATCACTGCCCACTGAGGTTGATATGATTCTTGTTAATTTACCCGTTCCTCCCCTTAAGGCTGAACTACCTCAGAATGACGCGAACCCGGATGGACGTCATTCTACATTGATTAAAATTCAAGAACGGTATGTTCTCAATGCGATCAACGAAGTGCCGGTTGATTACATGGACCCGAACCAGAAGATGGATATGAATATTCCATTACTGAAAACGCCGGTACCCGCAGAAGAAGCGTTTGATGATGTTTACACCATCGGTCGAGGGGTGAATACGGTCCCTATGGTGAAGAACCAGAAAATTGTTGAGAAAATAACCAAGGCCCCGTTTAGTCCTTTTTCGAAATTGGCCGATTACGAAAGTCTGTATATTGAATTGGAAAGCCCTGATGTCGTTAAGAATTGGATGAGCGATCATTTGTTTGCAGAGCAGCGTTTGTCAGGGGCGAATCCTGGCGTCATTCAGAAAATGTTTAAGGTGGGAAATCAACATAATATTCCGAGCACGCTGGACGTGGCGCAGCTTGAGAAAAAACTCGGTGCATCTATCGATGAGTTAATTGGCGCCAATTTGTATTTTGTTGATCATACACAAACGCTAGCGCATGTGAGCAACGGGGCCATTACGATACCCATACCGAATAACCCTATCACTCTTGAAAAGTACTTACCAAAATCCATTGCACTTTTTACCTGGGATAAAGATGCGGGTGAAGATAAAGACAGTGACTACAATGGGCGTTTGGTGCCGTTGGCTATACAAGTGGATAAAAATGAGACCCAATTTGAAGTTCTGGTGCCGGAGGATGATAAAGGAAGTGGCTTATTGTGGACCATAGCCAAAATACTATTTTCTATTACTGATGCGAATGCACATGAAATGTATACCCATTTAGGGAGTCATCATTTTGCGTTAGAGGCATTTGGTGCGGTAACGGCGAGACAATTATCGGCACAACACCCGTTACATTTGTTATTAAAACCGCATTTACGCTTTCTGCTTTGGAATAATCAGCAAGGGATGGAGAGATTGGTACAGCCCAGTGGCCCCGTTGATATTTTGTTGGCTGGGACATTACGTAGCTCATTGCAAACCTCTATTAACGCTGCTGATAATTGGTCGATAAAAAATACCTTTGATGAGGACATGAAACGTAGAAACGTGGGCGCCGAGTCTGATCTGCCGCACTACCCTTTTCGCGATGACGGACGACTTATTTGGTCCGCTATTGAGAGCTTTGTCGCCGAGTATCTTGCCATTTACTATCAGTCTCCCTGTGATATCGAAAATGATTATGAACTTCAAAGCTGGGCAGCAGAATTGTCTTCCACAGAAGATAACGGCGGCCATATCAAGGATATGCCCAATAAAATAAGTTGCCTCGAAGAGTTGGTTGACATCGTGACCATGATAATTTTCGCCAACAGTGCCGGTCACAGTGCAATTAACTTTACACAGTATCCGTATATGGGGTTCAGTCCCAATATGCCTTTGGCAGGATATGCTAGCCATCATGATTTTCTTCAGTCTCAAGATGGAACGGTAGCGCAGCAATTGGATTTTGTGATTCGGCTCTTGCCGCCTCAGTTTGTGGCAACCTTGCAAATTAGTATTACCAATGCGTTGTCGATTTATCATTATGATCAATTGGGCGAGTACGAGACGGCTTTTGAAAGTGCTTTGGCTAACCAATCGGTATATGAATTTAATCAAAATTTGCAAAATATAGAGCGGCGTATCCAAAATAGAAACCAACGGCGATTTGTTGCGTATCCCTATTTGCTGCCGTCGGAGATTCTCAATAGCGCCAGCATCTAAAATTAAAAACCAAACGGGGATTGAGCTAACATGATGTCCGTGCGAACACGTCTAGATCGTTTTCTCAGTATGACAACAGGCATTAATCGAGGTGCAGTGAGATTGATGCTGGCGAAGGGGCGCGTGCAGGTTGATGGTGTTACAGCACGAGATATCCAGCAGATTGTTCACCAGTTTTCTGTCATTACTTTAGATGGCACAGTATTGCAGGAGAACAAGCCTGTTTACTTCATGATGAACAAGCCTCTTGGGGTTGTTAGCGCGACGCGAGATAAAAAACATAAAACGGTCATCGATCTGATGCCGCCCTGCGATAGCTCAAGTTTACATATTGCGGGGCGACTTGATTTTAATTCATCCGGCTTGCTGTTATTGACTAACGATGGCGCTTGGTCACGTAATTTGTCTTCTCCGGAAAATAGAGTCAAAAAATACTACCGTGTTACCTTAGAAAAACCCGTTATGAAAGAGTATATCCAGACTTTTAGGGCAGGGATTTATTTCGATTATGAGGGGATTACCACGCAACCTGCCGAACTCACTATATTAAGTGAATATCTTGCGGAGATTACCGTAATCGAAGGTCGCTATCATCATATTAAAAGATTGTTTGGTCACTTTCAAAATAGAGTGTTGAATTTACATCGGTATCGTATCGGGAATCTAAATCTTGATTCGAGACTTGCATTAGGTCAATACCGCACTCTTAGTGAGAATGAAATGAGAGATATTGTAGAGTCTGACCCTTCTTAAAAGTTATAAATTGAATTACGTATGATGTCAAAATGGAACTTCTCTGATGCCCCTTTGGGATGCTTCAATATTTTTTTTGATTAAGGTATATTGGCGCGTCTTTTTCAGGGGCTCATCATTATGGCTTTGCATCAAGCGATAGGCCGTACCTTTATTTTTGTTTCGACTTTCTTTTGCGTCTTAGCGTACGGGGATATGAATGATCGTGATTTAGCTTCGGATTTCAAGTTAGAGCTTGACCTGTTTAAGCAAGGACAGATAGTCGGAAAGCTCAGCAATAGCGCATTGACGGAGGTGAGTGGTATTGCTTCCTCGCAGATTAATGAGAATGTGCTTTGGGTGTTGAATGACAGCGGGAACAGCGCGGCACTGTATGCCATTGATCAGATGGGCCGAGACTTAGGCGATGTGCATATTGCGGGGACTCACAATCAGGATTGGGAAGATCTTGCTTCTTTTACGTTAAATAATACGTCTTATTTAGTGGTGGGTGATATTGGAGATAATTTTGGTGTCAGAGAAGAGAGTATTCTTTATTTTATAAAAGAACCGAAATTAGTGGGTCGACGTTTTAGTGATAACTTGATGGTTTCACTTGTTGCAAAAATACGTTTTCGATTTGAGGGCGGGGCGACGGACTGTCTGGCACTGGCGGTAAACGCGAATGATAGGAAAATATACCTTATTGGTAAGTCGCAGGTGCCGCCTACGGTTTATGAGTTACCTTTATTCTTGGGTATGACGCAAAGCACTACCATCTATACTGCGAGAAAAAGTGCGACCTTGGCAGGCCTACCAAAATCTAATTACAAAGCGATTATTGGTTCTTTCGGTCAAAGTTATTTTGATAATCAGCCCACAGCTTTAGATATGAGCGAAAACGGATTAGCCGCAATTGTACTGACAAAAAGTAAGCTTTTTTATTATCAGAAACAACATCATCAAAATTGGTCTGTGGTTTTTGACGAGCAAGTTCCTATCGGAATTCCGATTGATAATTTAGACGATGCAGAAGCTGCTGCTTTTTCGATTGATGGGCGCAGCTTATTTGTAACTTCGGAGAAAAAATCAGCGCCATTAATACGGATAGATCGAATCCATTAAGTCTTGTGGGTTTTCTCTCTCAGCTTTATTTGAGAAGAACCTTGAATTCAACCAGTAAGTGTAACCAGTAAGTGCAACAGGAGAGAAAGAGGAGGGGCGTTTAGAGAAAATGGAATTAAAGTGAATAGGGAATTCAAGAAAATAGGAAGTTAAAGTGAAAAGCGAGTCAAAAACCAAAATTTTATTTTGTTTTCAAATTCTCTTTGCCATTCGGGATAAAAGATTTCATGGTTGCTGTCTTTTATAATATAGAGTTCAGTATTGTCTAGGTTTGGGTTGCTATCTAACAAGGGAGCGTAAGCCAGGTCTTTGAATTCCAGCCATCGGTTGTCATTTTCTGAAAACATAAGTAGATGCTTGAATTGTCTGGACTTGAGTTCATTAAAGCTCGTGACAAAGCGATGGCAAATATAGGGCATGTCTTCCAGGTCAGGGGTTTGCTCTTGGATAAATTGATGCTTAAAGAAATTTATCAGCACTGTTGATATACGGCGAAAATTGACTTCTCCTTTCAGTATTCGACTCCATGCTGCTTTTGAGAATACTTTCTGAGAATAGCCGGCAACATTTTTTTTCGTTTTCGCTGTACTGACGGTGGTATTGTTTCCCCATTCTTTCGAGACACTGATGGCTGTATTGATAGAGATTAAACCGTCAAATAGAGATTGTTCTGCGCAGCAAGCGAAGAGTCCGGTGACGGCTCCACCGCAGATGCCGGATAAAACGATAGGTGTATTTGGGTGTTGATTGGCGACGTCTTTCGCGAATTCGATTACGTCAGCGACGAAGAGTCCTTCCTCTACCCGTGTCCAAAGCTCGCGGGTTGCTCCTTCAAGGAGAACCCCGTCGCTGTAACCTAAACCCGGTGGGTCCATTCTGTAGGTCGTTATGGATGACTTGGCGAGAAACCTAGCCAGATCGACATAGAGCCGGTGTGGACCGACACGGTATTTTAAGCCTGCAGGTAAAAGTATTAATATGGCTCGAGTATTCGTGCTGGTTGAGTGACTTGTTTCTATTGACCGAGTTTCAATTGCCCTAATTACGTTACCACTTTTTGTGGTCACCTCGACGGGTCTTTCTGTCACCATGGATGAATCTTCAGAGCATCGAGTCGTCACTTTAAAGCCTTGATAACTTCAAAAACTAATTCACTTTGTGTTGCGTCAAAGTATTTTGGTTCATGCCACAAGGGGCTTCCTTTGACTTGAGTGCAATTGACTCCTGTGGCTCCCATATCTAAAATCAATTTTGGTAGTCCTTTCTTGAGATTGTTTGTAATCTGAATTAGCGTGGTCCGAGTGCGGATTGATTTGTCGATAGAGAGTGTTTCTGTTCCTACTATTGAGTCGTATAGGGGTTTACCTACTTGGTATCCAAACATATTGATACTAATACCCTGGTTCATATCGGCGATTAGTTTTTTTCGGTCCCTAATGACTTTATTGTATACCGAAAGCTGAGTGGCGAGATTGTAGCGTAAGCAAACGTTCATATATTGTGAAAGATCGGGGATCACGTCAATGCCAACGATTTTCTCAGGTTTAAGTGTGGTAGTGGCATCATATTTAAGATTGAGCGCAATATTGGCTCCTAGGCGTAGTCCTAAAAGCGAGAACCGTTGATCGCCAGTCTTATTTTGAAAAAAATGAATGGCATCGACGACGTCTTCGCTAAAATCAGCCAGCGTACTGTTTTCCATTTGGCCAAAACTATCACCTGTTCCTCTGTAGTCAAATTGCAAAACGGGATGACCTTCAAGGGCAAGGCTTTGCGCAATCTGATGGATCAACGGCTGTGAGATGACGCGTTCATCGAACAAAGGCGGGCATATGATGATGGCTGTCTTATTACTGTTGCTGGTCTTATTGCCGGTGCTGCTCTTATTATCGGTGCAGGTGGCAGTGCCGCAAACTGAGGAATGATAGAAGAGTTTGGTGTTCCTTCTATTTTCAAAAAAGCCGGATTGAGCGGTTAGTTTCATGTGCACCGAGTTGAGTTTGTCTGCTTCGATTGTCTCAGCATACACGCTATATTTCTCTACTGTTGAAATAGTAATGTCTCGGTGGTCAAATGGGGGCTGTCATAGGTCCAATGACCGGCTCTATCAATAAGGGTTGCCAATGTAGCGGGGCGGTTGTACGGCGTTTATTTTCTATATCCTTGTAAATAAGTAAGGCACGTTCTTCGTTAATCGATAGATATTCGGCAAGCTCTGCTGCGGGTCTACCTTGATTGTATAGCCATAATGCGACATCCATCTGCTGGTAAGGCAATGCGTAATAAAACTCATCTTGCCCTTGTTCCATGCTGTAAGTGTCGGTAGAGGGTTGGGCAGCACAAATTTCCGAGGGCAATCCTAAGTAGGTTGCCAGTGCATACACCTGGGATTTATATAAGTGTGCGATGGGTTTAATGTCGGCTGCCCCATCACCATTTTTGACGAAAAATCCTTGGTCGTATTCCATTCTGTTGGGTGTGCCAATGACAGCGTAATTCAATCTGTCGGCGTGGAAGTACTCGACGTTTTTGCGAACTCTCTGTTTAAAATTAGTAGCCGCAACTATCTGCAGGTATTCCTTTAGCCGCATTTTTTCTTCAAACTGCTCCCCTTCTGGGGAACGCACCACTAGCTTAAAGTGATTGACAATGCCATCTCGTCCACCTGCGATCGCTATTTTGTTGGTCCACTGGGCTGTGTAATCGGGAAATATTTTTCGAATGGCTTCGTCGCGCCATCGATAACAACCGATGGCCTCTAAGGTGCTGGCTATATTTTGGATTTCGTATTCCATTCCCAGGTGAGTGACGAGGGTTTCACCCAAATTGACACTGGCTGCAGAAGAGTCAGTTTCCGGCAATAACAGAGCATAGTTTTTTTTTGTTCCAATCGCTTCAACACAGAGCGCAGCGGAAACGGAGCTATCAATGCCGCCGGAAACAGCAATAATCAATCCACGTTTTCGAATGTGACGTAGATGGCCCCTTATCCCGTCTACTATTGTTTTGACGGTTTCTGCTGGGTCAAATGCCAAAATCTCATTTTTTAGAATATCAGTCATAATCTAAAATCCTATTAATTCACTGGGCTGGCTTAAAATATAAGTGGTATGTCAGACTTGAGCCATTATGACCCGAACTTCACCATTTTGATCTAGACGCGACTCTACATTGCAATAATATGCATTTTTTTCGAGTCGTTTTATCACGCTAGGACCTTGTCCCAAGCCCAGCTCAAACACCAGCCAACCCCCTTTTTGGAGGTAGTTAGGCGCTTGCTTGATTAGTTTTTGCAATATCGAAATTCCAAAAGGCCCACCGTCAAATGCCATGGCGGGTTCATGCTCTGATATTTGATTTGCCATTTCAGGGACTTTCTTGGATGAGATGTAGGGAGGGTTGCAAATAAGAATAGCCACGTTGTTGCGAAATGCTGGGTTATCAAAGGGCTGTAATAAGTCGCCGGCAAGGAAAGACACCTTTTGTTCTAAGCCCAGTTGATGCGCGTTTTCTTGGGCTAGTGCGACGGCATTTTCTGACAAATCGGCACCGAATACGGTGGCTTCTGTTATTGCCTTTGAAGCTAGTGTTTTTGCAACTATTTCCTTTGCTACAAGCAGGGCCAAATTTCCACAGCCAGTGCAGACGTCGATGATTTTGATGGGGGGGACGGCTTCGGTATTTAAACCCTGTAATTTGTCGAGTACGGCTTGCGCGAGAATTTCGGTTTCCTTGCGGGGTATTAATGCCTGTTGGTTTACAATCAATTCAAGGCCGAAAAAGTGTTGTCTTTCTGTGATATAGGCAACGGGCTTTGATGATTTCCAGTCGTTGATATCCTGTTCAAGTTTCAAAATTTGAGTGTCATCCAAGAGGGGTAGAGAATCTTGCATGGCTTTCACAGTCGATCGATTCTCGCCTGTAGCCAACCACCAGAGTGCTCGAAGGATACTCTCGGGTGTTTCTTCCGGTTTGTCGGGCATGGGTGTAAAGCTTTGTGTGATGAACTGCAAATGGCGTTCAAATAATGCGTCAGTCACCGTATTAATCCTTATTATCTAACAGGCGTTTTTTGTCGATTTTACCATTAGCTGATTTGGGTAGCGTTGTTAGCGTTACGATTTCTTTTGGCAGCATAAAGTTTTCTAGTTTGGATAGGCAGAGTTTTTTTAACTTACGCTCCGGTATATCAAACCCATCGTTAAAGGAGATAAAGGCCTTGATGGCATGCCCTAGCAGTGGGTCGGGGATTCCTACGACTGCGGCTTCATGAATTCCGTCAATACTTAAAAGCGCATTTTCCACTTCAATCGGACTGACTTTTTCGCCACGTGTTTTGATGATGTCGTCTTTTCTGCCTAGAAAATAGAGTAGCCCCTCGTTGTCCATTCGAAACCAATCGTGAGTGCAAAGCTCAAACTCACCGGGAATGACCGTGTCCAATAACATTTTTTCGCTGAGTTCAGGCTGTTTCCAATATCCTCGCATTAAGTGCGGGCCTCTGACATGCAAAATACCTTCTCCACCGGGTGGAATACGCGTGCCTTGTTCGTTACGTAAATAAACCTCAGTACCCGGTATCGCTCTGCCTACGGACGAAGGATGTGTGTCAATTAATTCGGGCTCCAAGTAGCAGACCCTTTTGCATTCCGTTAATCCGTACATCTTGTAGATTAAAGCGTTAGGAAATATTGCTTTTATAGCGGGTAATAATTCAGGGGATAGCGCTGCTGCCGTATTGGTAACGCGAGTGATCGAGGGTAGGCATAATGGTTTTCGCGAGTGAGATGCGAGTAATAATGCGTAGATTGTGGGTACGCCCGGAAAAACAGTGACTTGATATTCTGAAATTCGACTAAGAATCTGGGCAGGGTAGGTAAAGGAGCGTTCAAGCACGAGAGTGGCACCCAACCATACCGACATCAACAGTTGATATAGCCCGTAATCAAAGGCTAAAGGCAGCACATTTAATATCTTATCTTTCGAAGAGAGTCTGAGATATTGCACTAAGCTGCCAATCGTAAAAACCATTGACTGATGAGTGTGCATGACTCCTTTTGGATTTCCGGTACTGCCTGAAGTGTAAATCAATGCGCATAAATCATTGGCGATGATCGGTTTTATGAAGGGTTGGTTGGTGGAGCTGTTATCAGGCAGAGGTCGCTCTAGTAGTGCGGCACTGAACGTCGTTAGTTTCGATTTCAAGGTTATGCGTTCAGATAATTTTCCGGAACAAATCACCGCCTTGATAGCGAGGCAGGAGTCTAAGGCCGCGATAAAAACGGAGGACAAATGCCCGTCGGTGAGCAGTACTGTTGCTTCGCTGTCATTGAGAATATAGGCTAACTTATCGGTCTTAGTTTGGGGGTTAATTAAAAGAAAAACCCCGCCAGCCTTGGCGATGGCAAATAGGGAAACGACACAGGGCCAGGTGTTGTCCATATATACCGCGACCCGATCACCCCGTTGTATCCCGCGAGTGGCTAGCGCATCTGCGAGACTTGTGCTTTGTTCTTGTAACTCACGGTAGCTGTACTCTGACCCTTCGGCGACTATGGCTGTTTTATCTGACGACGATAAAGCCGGTTGATTTAGGCCATCATGGAGTAAGCGTAGGGGCGTTGTAACCATGTTTTTAATCTCGAATAGTCAGAACTGATGGCTGCCATGGAGCTGAGTGTGTAACAGATTAAGGAGCTGTTTTTTTTGTAATGAACGCGACTAAATTATCAATGGAGTCTAAATTCTCTGGTATCATTTCGTCGTCTTCTACGGAAATGCCATACTCTTCTTCAATAAAAAAGATAACCTCCATAATACCGGTGGAATCGATGATTCCTAAATCTAAAAATGAATCCGCATTGTTTAGCGCAGTTTGATCGTCGGTGAAGAGATAATTCTCTAGAATGTACTCTCTTAGTTTTTTTTTCACAGCCATTTTATTATTAGATTTCCTGTTTTCATTAATGAAATGCACTCGTTATTGTTAGCTAGTTGAGACTGAAGTTTTTGGTGTAATTTTCAATGAAGTGATGGTGCCAAATTTGAGTTGATAAAATACCCACTAGGGCCTGATTGTCCTTCTGCCCAATCGCTCCACCGCGTCGTGCTTTTTTGGCCAGCATGGTAACGCGTTTAGGGTTGAAATATCCATATGACGCTAGCTTTTCTGGGGATAGCAGCTCTTCCACATAGTCCAGTGCAGGGCCGTTTTTATTTCCGAAAAAGGCGGGAATATCCGGCGCTCTATAGGGCTGCTTATAACGTTGTACAATCTTCGGTGGGAGGTAGGATGTCATGGATTTTTTTAGCAAGTATTTTTCGTTCAATGCCTTCATTTTGAGTTTAGGGTGTAGTCGATTGGCAAATTCAATGACCCGATGATCCAAGAAGGGAAAGCGCCCTTCTACTGAGTTTGCCATGAGCATGCGATCGCCTTGGGAACACAAAAGGTAGCCGGGCATTAGGGATTTGGCTTCTAGGTATTGGCTACGGTTAAAGGGGTGCCAGTCCTTTATCTCGTTGGGAAGGCTGCTTTCCATCGTGGGGAGTGCATTACTTTCTAAGTTGGAAAACCGCTCTTCAGAGAAAAAAGTTTTTGCTTTTGCTGTTGTGTCCCAGCGTGGTAGGTGAGAAAAACAAGGGGCATTGGGGTTGTCGAGACCAATACCAAAAAAGTGTTGAGTGTATTGTTGGGCCTTGCTAGTGGAGATATCCAAGTAGGGGTACAAGCGTTTCAGTAATAGGTGTCGCCATTTCGAATTAGGTTGTTGAGCCCAAAACTGACGCAGTTTGGCCTCCTTAAAAATATCGTAGCCTCCTAACACTTCATCCGCCCCCTCGCCGGTTAAGACCACTTTGTAATTGTGTGACTTGACTAATCCCGACAACATCCGCATTGGGGTTGGAGCGGTGCGTAATACGGTGGATTCCGTATGCCAAATGGTGTCGAAAAAATGCTGCCCGACATCAGCGTTGGAGCATTGAATTTGCGTGTGATCTAGTTGTAGGTGGTCGATCATCATTTGCTGATAGTCGCTTTCGTCTAAGGACTCTGCGTCGAATCCAATTGAAAAGGTCTTCAAAGGTGCATCAGAATGATGATGGATTAGTGATACCAAGGCCGAAGAATCTAACCCTCCCGAGAGGTAGGCTCCAACGGGTACATCCGCACGCAATCGAATCTGGGTGGCATCGATGAGTAGCTCTTGTAATTCACCCATCAATTGGCTTTCTGATTCAGTGCGATAATCTTCTTTATTGCTCGGAAACTGCCAATCCCAGTAGCGCTGCTTGCGTTGCCTTTGTCCCTCTTGAGTCATTAGCATCCCAGGCGGAAGCTCATATATATTTTCAAACAGTGTATTTGGGCTGACAGGGGACCAGAACGTCATGAGCTGGTCTAGCGCACTGACACTTAAGCTTGGAGCCGTTTGGAGGATTGGCAGTATTGCCTTTATTTCGGAGGCAAAGATCAGTCGCCCTTCGTGGTAGGTATAAAAAAGCGGGACAATACCCACCCTATCTCGTACCAGTATTAACTTCTTTGTCCGCACATCCCATAATGCGATCGCGAATTGACCGTTTAGATGCTCGACAAAGTTATCACCGTACTGCTCATAGAGATGAACAATAACTTCGGTATCAGTTTGGGTATAAAAGGTATGCCCTGCTTTCTGCAGCGTAATTCTGAGTTCTTTATAATTAAAAATCTCGCCATTGAAGACAACCCAAATCGACTTATCCTCATTGTGAATAGGCTGAGCACCGCCTGTTAAATCAATTATGCTTAAGCGAGTATGGGCGAGTCCTATGGAGTCATGAAGATAATAGCCATTGCCGTCGGGGCCGCGATGGTTAAGTTGGCTGGCCATGGCTTTCAGTTCGAGTTCTTGAGGCCCGTTAGCGCCTTGTAAATTGACGATTCCTGCTATTCCACACATATTCCTGCTATTCCAGATATATCCTACAAGGAGAGGTTTCTTTATATTCTTTAAAGGGCTGGTTACGATGAGGGTTGAGTTTATCAGTATAGCTGAACGGTTTAATAGGGATTGGTGTTTGCAAGAATGGGTGTTTGCAAGAATGGGTGTTTGTCAGAATTGATGTTTGTCTGAATTGAAACTTGAGAGAAGAGTGTTTAAAGTCCCAGGCATCTTCCAGGGAGCGAGTCATAGAATCTATCATGATGACGTTTCAGGTAAATAAATTGTCGTGAGTTTAGTAAGGAGTGTACCCATGCCTAAAGATTATCTTGATGTGTTAACTGCCGCTGTCCAATCGGCAAAATTAAGCCCTAGTGAAATTGTCGTTCCTGAAGATTGCTGGGTGACTTTAAATGGTATTCGATTTCATTATTTGGATTGGGGGAATGCTCATCTGCCGCATCTGGTACTGCTACACGGCGGTAGTCTTACTGCTCATACGTTTGATTTGGCCGTATTATTGCTGCGGGATAAGTACCATTGTATCGCGTTGAGTCAGCGTGGACATGGTGATACAGAGTGGACGCCTGAGGCTGATCGTGAGAAAAATAATCAGGACTTAATGTTGGAAGATGTTCGTCAGTTTATCGATTATTTGGATTACGACAAATTGGCGTTAGTGGGAATGTCCATGGGTGGACTCAATGCGATTCGATACGCGTCCCGATACCCCGAGAAGCTTTCACATCTTGGAATCGTCGATGTAGGCCCCGATGCAATGACTGACGGACTGATTGAAATGGAACAATTTCGCACGAATACGCAAACGTTAGCCAGTTTTGAGGACTTTTTGGGCCAGGCCGTTAAGTTTATGCCCCATCGGGCCGTGGCTCATCTTGAGTACAGTCTGACTCACAGCTTGAAGCAGCAGGACGATGGATCTTATACCTGGAAGCAAGATAACCGATCGCCAGTATCCTATATTGCCGAGGGGGAAAAGAAGGAGGCCAATGAAGCGAGAGCAGCATTGCTATGGCAGGATTTAGAGAGTATCAAAACGCCTACGTGTTTATTTCGGGGGGCAAACACTAAAATATTCTCTGTTCAAACGATGGAGAAAATGATGGCTGTTTTGGATAATGTGCAAGCGGTTGAAATACCCGATGCCACACATAATGTGCATTCGGATAATCCAAAACGATGGGCAGCGGAGTTGAATAACTTTCTGAAAGATTAGTTTTCTTGACCTTGTCTAGGAGGGCATCTTTAGCCCTTCTATCGGATTAGTTCTTTTATGGTATTCGTGCAATGTAACTGATGCGACATTGTGCCCTTTTTATCTCAAAAAAAGTTCCTAAAATTCGAGCTACATTAGTCACATACAGTTCCTTATATCTCTACTAATCTTATCGTTATCCCACCAACGTTTGATTGACGTTGTTCTTAGATTAATTGGAATTGATATGATTAAGACATTACTCGTGCTTGTATTTACCGTTATCCCTAGCCTTTCATTTGCGACGCCAATTACGTACACCTTTAGCGGTATGATTTCTGCGGTAGTTGATGTGCCGACGGGTAGCTCAACTCCCTTGTCGCAAGAGGATTTCGATTGGAGGTTATTGAATCTGGGCCTCAGTGTGGGCAGTGAGGTGAGCTATCAAGTTGTTGTGGATCGAGATCGAGAGGGTAATGATTGGTTTGGCCCTAAGCCCGGTGAAACGGTTGCTGGCGTAAATGTGCTGACGGATACGTATCATGCCGATTTAGCGGGAGGCCCCCAATTTGAGTTGGATCTACCTTCCTTCGTACAGCCGCAGCACATAGTGATAGAGGCAACCGGTACGCTTGGTCGCTATATGGGGGTGGATCAAATGATTTTCACTATGGATAAATTATTTGGAGCAGAGTTGGAGCTGGGTGATGTGGTGCAATCTAATAATTGGGGTATTTTAGGTGATCTAATGATTACGGATATTTCGAGTGTTAATGTGCCGGAACCGCATACGGCGCTCATGTTAGCTTTTGGGATTTGTTTTCTTCGGGTGATGAAAACAAAACGCTCTTCCCAATCGGATGTCTTTGTCTTGAATGCAAAATGGGCTGAGCCTTAATCTTAAAGTAGGGAGGCTAGGGCGACAGGGTCACCTTTTTAGTGACTTCATTAGAGGGAGCGCTCACCATTCCCTCTTTATCAACAACCATTACCGCTGTCCTAATAGTGTAGTGTTTAGTTCTCTTCGGTAAATTCAAAGTTATATCTGCGCTATTTTTTTGGGTGACGAGATAGGTGCCAGTATAAACGATAGGTCCGTCCACTGAGTAGTAGAGCCGGTACTCCTTTATCTCCTTTGATTTTAGTTTCGAGCCGTTAGTCATGAGCGTTGGTGTAGACCAAGAGTTAGGTATGACCACTTCTTGAGAAAAGCAAAAACTGGGTAAAAGGGCGATTAGAAATAAACTCTTTTTCATATGCTGTCTCTATTGTTCGCAAGTCGGGGTAGTGAATTAATTAATGCAGTGAGTGCTAGCATTTTAATATTGTTGGTTGGGAGTTTTATAGCGCCCTGTTGGTAATAGTAACTTGGTTTCTACTAGTAAGTTTATTAAATTAACCATTCTGGTTACTATAAAAGTTCTACTACATGAGAGAGAGTATTATGCATAAATTTTTAGAGACTTGTTCGGAATTGGGGATTGATAAAAGCGATCAGCGTCACAAGCTAGTTTGCGCGTCACTTAATGCCCTCACTTACGATGCCATTTTATTTCTCATTTGTGGTTATGAATACATACACCGGCCAAGCAGCAAAAAATGGGAAGGCATCTCGAGTTTGTTTCTAGCAGAAGACGGTGATTATGCGATTAATATATACCCCGAATGTCGAGAGCATATGCAACGTATTCTGGGGCCCGGTAATCTCAGTCTGAAGATGAAAAGTGCCTATGGTCACACCGACAGTTTTGATGGGCAGTCTGCGGGTGTTGGGCAGAAATCCGGAGCTGGTGATTACAATTTAATTACGAAAGCCCTTGAAACTACACTTACCCATCATCAAGGGTTGGCTCAACAAAGTACTTTGATTGAGATAAAGGCTAAAACTAAGCTTGCTCTGCAAAACCCAAAAGGACTTTCAAAAGTGGGCCAAATGACTTTAGGTGAAATGTCTCAAGCATTGGCTCCCTACTGGGGCGGTGACCTGAATCAATTAGGGCTAATGGAGGGTCTAAAGGCGGCGCATGCGCCTAAGTCAAGGTGGAAGTTTTGGAAGTGAGTTTGATGGCACAGGGTTGTGGTTTGTAGTCCATTCTGTATTGGGGAAAGTATTTTGAGTTCATATGGAGCGACTTACAGTAATAAAAATCTCATCGGAGTCGCCTTTTTAACAGCCTTGCAACTGTTTATTGCCGCAAAATTATTTAATGCGCTCAATGAATATTATGGCGTCATGATGTTATTTAATTCGGCGGTTTTACCTGTGTGGTTTGGTCTGATGCATCCTCGCAGTCTTAACAATCTCATCCCCCTCTTTAAGCAGGTAATGTACGTCAGCATTGCGGGGTTTATCGTGAGTGGCGTGCTTTCTAAGATTGTTCCTCGGTCCTTCATCGAGGGTACGCCATTATATCTAGAGGTGCTTTCTACATTGGTCGCTGTTTGTGCCACATTACCGGCGTCCATCCTGCCTTTTGCGGCTTCACTTGTGTTGGTGGGTTTGTTGTCTGGGGCCCCAATAACTAAACCTTAAGTGAGGCTTAAGTAAGGCTCGAAACAAATCAAGACAACCCTGTTAACCCTTTTGGTTTTCACGGCGTCTTGATTGTGGGGTTATTGGAAAGGTGAAATCACTATTAGCCTAAATCGGTAATGCTTTCAAGTTCCAAGTCAAACGAAACCTCGACATTTCTTGATGGGAGGACCGCTTCCGACTCTTCTTCTATACAACTGATTGATCCTGATGCTGTTCCTGAGATTCTAGATCCGGTTTGGGTAATCGATATTGAGACATTGTTAGAACCAACATCATCAGACAGGTTGATACCGCATAGTTCATTAATTACGCTGATAGCAAAGCCGACTGTCGATCCGCTGTAAGTTCCTGACCCTGTGAAATCGTAAACTTGAAAAACAATAGCGCCCAAAGGAGAGTTTATCGATACGCCATTGACAAAAATGGTGGAAGTAGAATTTACGGTATAGATGCCGGCATCGACGTATTCGGATTCTTGAGTGAGGGCACCACTAAAATCACCCACAGAAAAAATAAGCTCCCCACTAGCCGCGGTCCCTACTGAGCTACTGGAATCATCATCTTCAAATTCCACATCGACTATCGATCCTGAACTGCTTTCTAGCGTACCGGAGAGACTCGCTCTACCTGAGCAGGAGTCTGAAGAGTCTGAGGAATCTTCCCAGCTCCAATCGGCTGATCCTGTGAAAAAGTCTTCATTGCTAATTTGATTAAAGTTCATCGCGAAATTACTAAAAGTCGTCGTTCCGCCATCTCGAGCAAAGGACCCTGATATTACGACAGACGTTGCGCTTGTAGATCGAACCGTTAGCGGAGTATCGCTAATCTCTTCTCCGCCAAGTGTTGCACTAACGCTGTTGTCTGAACTGTCAAAATTGATGTCCAAAAGGAATGAAATGCTGCTGAATTCTTCGCAGGTATCTTCAAAAGCGAATGAGGCGACTCTCCATTGTGTGTTTTCGGGGATTTCTGGGAATTCGTCTGAAACGATAAATCGAGAGGAGTCGCCTCCATCTCCATTGCCTTCATCGTCACCGTCACTGCCACCGCAAGATGCAATGAAGAAGGTAAATAGAAGTAATACAAAGTACTGTTGGAATGTAGTCAATTGAGTCAGCATAAGATAGTTCTCCCTGAGTGTGAGGTTAGTGCATTATGATGCCAGGGAACCCTATGCGAATGAGATGATTCATGTCAATAATAAGAACTCCATGGGGCAGGGCAAATGCAAAACAGGATCGGTTCATGCATCAACGAGTTGTTGTAAGTTATTGCTGCCAATACGATAACTTGCTAGTCATTACATAAGATTACATTTTGGTAAATAATTACTTGTAATGTGAGATAGGCTACATGTCCTGTTTCTTTCTAATAGTTCTTACTAATTTATAGAGTTGGAATCTAAGTCTGCACCGTACAGAATATAAGTGCAGACCATTTGAAGATAGAAATACGTTAGGTTCCAAACACATTACGTAAAAAACACATTATGTGAAAAACATAGTCAACCAATCGGCAACGATAGCCGGTTTGTCTTCACCTTCAATCTCGACAGTGTGTTCAACGCACATTAAAATACGACCACCGTCTTTGTAATCCACACTTTTCATTTTTGTGCTGGTACGGACTCTCTTTCCGCTACGGACTGGACTCACAAAACGAACCTTTTCGAAGCCATAGTTCATTCCCATTTTAACACCTTCAGGTACGACATCACCTTCCACGCTTTGGGAAAGTTTGACCATTAACGATAGTGTTAAAAAACCGTGTGCGATGGTGCCGCCAAATAGAGGTTTCGCTGCTTCTGGATCAACGTGAATAAACTGGTGATCTTCCGTGACGTCGGCGAATTGGTTAATTCGATCTTGATTTATTTCTAACCATTCACCTTTTCCTAAGTCTTTTCCAATGTAATCTTTTAACGATTCTGCGGGTACAATTTTCATGTTGATCTCCTGTTTTGCGGATAGATAACCAATATCAATAAGCCTGCTAAAGCTAAAAAATAAAACTTTAGAAAACTCAGCTACTCATGGTATCACTTTTTTGCGTGTTTAATTCTTGGGCCGAATTCTAGAAAGAGGATTCCCCGATCAAATTGCCGCCGTCACTTCCAAATCATGAAAAACACAAGCCTCCTTTAGCGCCCCCCTCGCCAGATCCTTATGATGGGAGTGATGAGTAAAATACAGAACCTGTGTCTTCTCCGCGAGTTCACCTAATATCTGGAATGCCACTAAGCTACGTTCATCGTCAAAGGTCATCATAATGTCATCAATGATAAGAGGGATGGGATCATGGTGGTCGAAGTAATGGAGGATGGATGCGATACGTAAACAAAAAAACAATTGGTCACGAGTGCCTTCGCTGAGTCCATTAATAGGGATTTCTCTATCGCCTCTTACGCAATAGAGTTCGGGTTCATCTTTGTCGTTGTATTGTGTCACTAGACGAGGGTAGCGGCCTAAGCTAATGCGACAAAAATACGTTTCTGCTAAGGCGAGTATGGGGCCTTGATTTTGTTCTCGGTAGCTTTCGATCTGTTCGCTGAGTAATTGTCGTGTAATGGCGAGCATACAGTATTCACGATAATGGACGTCTATTTGTGCTAAGGCGCTCTCCGCATCTTCTGCAGCAGTGACGGCACCTTCTTGGTTTTCCAAGGTATTAAATTCACTGATCGCGGTGGTTTCGTTTTTTATAGCGAGTTCCTTTTTCTGCTCTAGTTCCTTCAGCTCTGCAATGGCCTCATTGATCATGAGTGGCAGTTCATCGATATTGATGCCTTCGATTTCTGTATAGAGTTCGGTGATGGTGTAGGATTCTGCTTTCAGCGTTTTCTCTATGGTAGCAAGACTTTTTCTTAAGTCTGCTCTATTGGTATTCTCAGTTTCAATGAGTTGTAATTCTTCGGTGGTTTCGCAGCCCGCTAATTGAAATAAAGCCGCCAATTGGTCTTGCTCTGTTTTTAGCTGCTGAATTTCGCTGGCTAACGTGGATTGATGTCTCTTTATAGTGGTCCTTATCGTCTGTACGTTTCTCTTGTTTGTCTGCGTTATTGTTAACGCCTCTAGTAAACTGTGAAGATTGATTAAGGTATCCTGCGGGTTTTTATCCGTAATACCACATTCCGAGATCAGTTTAGCGACAGTATTTTCAAATCGGTTAATCTGAACTTTTAGCTGATTACGCTTGGTGTCTATCTGATCGTGTTCCTTCAGTAACTTAGCAAGTTGATCAAATAGGCTTAACTGAATCGTCACTGTGTGGATGCTACTATCGCTAGGGACTTCTAATACGATAATTTGTTTAGTCCAACGTTGTTGCCATTGTTTTTTTTCTTGATTCAATTCAGCGATTTCATGGGATAGCTTGGTTTTTAATTTTTGAGCATCTTTTTGTCGGGTTAAATGGCTTTGCCTCTCGTCCTTAATTTGTGAATGTTTTGTGAGGAGGGCGTTTGCTAGCTCCAAGAGAAAGCTAAGGGGTTTGTGAGTGTTGGTGTCGATATTAGCGTTAGTGGTAGTGAATTCCCCAGATTGTGCCAACAGGCTGGTTAGCGTGTTAATCGCATTTTCGATATGAGGTGCTTTATCTTCTATGTTGGCGTTGAGTTTGATTTTCTCCGTGACGGCGACTTGTAGTTGTCTGAAACTGATTTCCCATTGGAGCATCTCAGCGTAAGAACCGGGGGATGCGACTTCAGCTGGCCATAGGGCTTGCCATTCCTCGGCTGAGACCGCAAGTCCATTGTTTATGTTATGCAGTGTTGTTTGCTGCTGATGTCGTTTGTCAGTGAGCTTTTCAAGTTGAATTTCTTGTAAGCCATATTCTGCTAGCTGATCGGCTTCCCGTCTTAATCGGTCGGCATATTGATCGGCTGCACTCGTTTGGGTTTCATAGTTAGCAATTGTTAGAGTCTTGTTTGGCTCGTTAGTTGTTTTTTCTATCCAATCATTTTTAATTTCAAGCCAAAGACTATCGCGCCCTTTCCTCGCGCGGAATAAATCGTTTTCGCTAATAAGCTGACCGCCGACCGTGGCTTCTTTTTGTTGAAATTTTAAGTTTGATATTTCAGAGTCGATATCTTTTAGGGAAAGAGTGATTCGTTCATGCTCTTCTATCTGTTTCTCATGAGCCGTTTTACGCGCGATTATATTTTCATTGGATGGTATTACGAGTGTGAGAAGTTGATTGTCGTTCAGCGGGATTAAGCTTAACCGGCAGATTGTGTCTGTCGTGGTTTTTTGCAACTCCCTTAGCAGTTGCGTTAGCTTGTCGACGTCTTGCTCTGTTATTAGAGCGCGCTCTGCTGACTTGATTGCTAATGGAAGGTCATCCATTGCAAACTTTTCTGGTAGCTCCTCTAGCATCTCTTCGGCTTCGGCGAGTTGGTGTGTGTTCTCTTTCTGTTTGGTTTCGACGCGGGATAGGTACGACTCAATAGCCGTTCCTTCTTCAATTAATAACCCAAGTTTTTCCCGAGTGACTGTTGTGAGAATGAGTTCCTCTGGATTTTTATTCGGATTTTTTGGTGATAAATCGGCGATTAACGTCTTAAGCTCATTTTCTTTTTCAGTGGTTTCTCCTTGGGCTAACTGAAATTCATCAATGTTATTTCGATATAGTGCTCTTTCCTGTTTTAATGCGTCGATGGCGATGTCCTGTGCCAATACCCTTTCATTAATGGATATGTTCGCTAATTGACTCTCGCAATTTAGTATGTCTTGGTTTTGCTGTTGAATCGCAGATTGGCAGCGTTTGATATTAGAGAGGGCGTTTAATCGAGTGGTGCTACTATCTTGAGGAAGGGTAGGGACGTTTTCAATTTCATTTAGCTTGGAAACAAGATCCGTCCTTGATGATAAGTTAGGTAGCGTTCGTCGGATTCTTTCTAGGCGTTCTTTTTTCAAATAGAAAGCTTTGTGTTTTGATGTGATAGAGGCTAGTGCTTCTGTCGCCTCCTCCACCAGGCGGTGAGCCTTTTCCCATTCGGTAGACTTTAAGCAATGTTGCTTATGTAAAGCGTCTGCACTTTTCAGAGCCTTAAATGCGACATTGAGTTTTGGATTGCTTCCGGTACTTTTAAATAATTCGTTTTGTCTCGCATCGAGTTCTTTGATCAGTTGCTGAAATTGTTGTCCCCCCATGCCGGCGCTGAATAAGGCTTCCCCCAAATTACCCTGACCTTTAATCAGGTCTTCGCCACCCGCCACCAAGGTTTTGCTATCTAAACCGAAAAAAGTAATAAATTGATCTCTGGGAAGGTTGCTCAATAGTGTGGCTAAGGTGAGATCGTCAACGGTCTGATCAGACTCGTCACGTAGGGTGCCTTTGTTACCCTTTTTGCGATAGAGAGCTAGGGAGTCCTCATTCGAGGTGGGCATGTTTGATGTAGATATGTTTGATGTTGAAATAGTCGCGCCCACCCTTAATGTGTTTTTCCTATGCAGATGATCATCAGAGGTGCGACTAGGGAAACCGTAGAAGAAGTGAGTAATGGCTCTTAAGGTGCTGCTCTTTCCCGCTTCATTCGGACCGTAAATAACGTGAACTCCTGGCGCGGATAAATCGAGGGTGTAGTCAGTGAAGGGACCAAACTTGTCTAAGCGTAAATCCAATAATCGCATTAGGAGTCACCCGCCTCTTGTAATAATTTGGGAATGATGGATTGCTCTATACCTGATAAGAGTTCATTTAGCTGAGCGGGATCATTGAGGTTTAACGCATCAGCCCACTGTTTGTAGCGTGGCGGCAGCTTGGTGTTGATGGTAGTGAGACAATTCAGTATATCGTCTCTGTTCTCGTCGTTAGTTTTGAGTTGTTCTAAGGTTCGCAATACGCCTCCCAATGGATTGTCTTGATCACGTAGTGCTTCCATATCCACTTTTGCTTGGGTGTTAAATCGAATTTTCTCAATCCAAATATCGCCGTCGCTATCGGTCATTTCTGCTCGGATGCCGTAGGCCCACTCTTCTTGCCGGGATACTAAATCGGTGTGTAATTCAGTCGCGCCCTCTAGTGTTATTCGACAGGCGAGTAGTCTTCCATCAGCTTGTTCTTCTGCTTTGTTAATGACGTGGCGTAGGGCGTGGTAGAGGTCACCTTCATTGCGCGCATCCGATAGATCCACATGGCAATGATCCCAGCGAACCACATCGGGGAAATACTCTGTCATCGAGATGACTTGGTTATCCTCAATGCTGACCAGTGTGACGCCCTTGGGGCCAATCTCACGTGCATGCCGCCCTTGAATATTGCCAGGGAAAATAATAGGAGGCTGGGTTTCCACGACCTCGCGTTTGTGAACATGACCCAGCGCCCAATAGTCATAACCCTTAGATCGTAGCTTTTCGACGCTGGTGGGGGCATAAGCGGCATGTCCGTCTCGACCTTGTAGTGCCGTGTGTAGCATGCCGATATTAAACATCCCAGAGATGGGGTCCGGGTAGGCTTGTGTCATGTCTTCAAGAACGTCTCGCTCAGCATACCCCTGCCCATGGATTGCGATACCGAGGTCTCTAAATGTGATGGTTTCCGGTTTTTTGACGTTGAGTTGATGAACGAGGTTGGGCCAGTGGATCTTCTTTGTCATCTTGGCTTCTGCATCGTGATTACCCCTAATAATCACGGTGGGGATCAGGGCTTTCGATAGTCGCTTGAGTTGATCTGTGAGAAATAAACCGGCCTTAAAATCCTTTAGATCTCCATCAAATAAGTCACCTGAAATCAGCAGCAGGTCTACCTCTTCATCAATACAAAAGCTGATCAGGTTGGTAAATGCGATGCGAGTAGCTTCGCGAATTCTGTCCACGGGAGCCGATTCGTATTTCTCCAGACCTTTGAGGGGGCTGTCGAGGTGAATGTCGGCGGAATGAACGAATCGTACTAGTGACATTAAGGGCTCCAGGGGTGTGGGTTTAGAAGGAGTATATTAGCGGTAAACGCTTCGTTATTAAAATCTCTATCTATTACCCACTAAAACTTAATCAGTTTTCAAACATGAATAGGCTTTATAAATCTGTTATCTTGCCGTTCCGGATAATTAATGAAGTGACTCTATCGTGGCTGATTCTGATCAATCTAGTGCATCTCAAACCCCCGCTCAAATGGCGATTCAACAGCTGTTGAAAGATCTCTCCGAGGAAGTGATTGGTCAGCATGGGCTGATTCTGCGGATGCTGATTGCGCTGCTTGCTGAAGGGCACTTACTGGTAGTCGGCGCTCCTGGTTTAGCAAAGACCACCGCTGTTAAGGCGTTGGCAAACCGGCTGGAAGGGGAGTTCCACCGTATTCAATTTACCCCTGATCTGTTGCCTTCGGATATTACCGGGACTGAAATTTATCGGGCAGAAACCGGGAGTTTTGAATTTCAAAAAGGGCCACTGTTTCATCACTTTATTCTTGCTGATGAAATTAACCGAGCACCCGCCAAGGTGCAGTCAGCGTTATTGGAAGCGATGGCAGAATATCAGGTGACGGTGGGTCAAGTGACCTATCCCATGCCAGAATTATTTCTAGTGATGGCAACGCAAAATCCGATTGAGCAGGAGGGGACTTATTCTTTGCCCGAAGCGCAATTGGATCGGTTTATTATGGAAGTGAATATTGATTATCCTTCCAAAGAGGATGAGCAGAAAGTGCTGGCCTTGGTTCGACGGCAGCGTAAGTTAAAAAGGGGTAAGTTAAAACCGAGTAATTTAAAACTGGATAATTCCAAGCTAGGACTATCTGAAAATACAAATCAATTAAATCAGCAGGTCTTATTTGCTGCGCGAGATGAGGTGTTTGAATTACATTTCTCTGATGCATTGGAGCGTTATGTGGTGGAGCTGATTGCCGCTACCCGTAATCCAGCACCTTATGATCCGTCTCTAGCAAAATGGATTCGTTACGGCGCAAGTCCACGAGGTTCCATTGCCTTGGAGCATTGCGCTCGCGCTCATGCTTGGCTAAAGGGTCGTGACTACGTCTCGCCAGAGGATATACATGCTATTGCTGAAAATGTGTTGCGGCATCGAATAATTTTATCTTATGAGGCGGTGGCAGAAGGCGTTACAGTGGAAGAGATTATCTCTAGCCTGCTGAAACTCGTGCCGGTACCCTAGTTATGCCTATGCCGTTGAAATCTTACCTGCATTTTGTCAAAAAACGTGCTCAAAAAAAAGCGGTTCACAAAAGTCAGTTGGCGGGGGTCACTTGCTCTTTTGCAGAACTTCTACGGTTGCGCAGTGAAGCGGCGAAGTTGTTATTACAGTCTCCCTTAAAAGCACCGCAGGAATTAAACGGACATTTTCTGTCGGCTTTTCGAGGGCAGGGCATGGAATACGCGGAGTCTCGGCATTATCAGTGGGGCGATGATGTACGGACAATGGATTGGCGTGTGACGGCTAAGACCAATAAGCCTCACGTTAAGGTGTTCAATCAGGAGCGTGAGCGGTCAGTGTTTTTCTTGGTGGATCACGGCGACAGCATGCACTTTGCGACACGTAATGAATATAAGTCGGTTCGTGCTTCAAAAATAGCGGCTCTGCTAGCGGGGGTTGCGGTGGATCTGAGTGATAAGGTAGGGGGGGGCGTTTTTGATGCGCAGGCTCATGTGGAACTCAAACCTACCTCGGGTGATAAGGGAATCCTGCCGTTATTAAAAAGACTCGCTATCGAACAGCCGCCTGCTCATCTTGAGCGAGAGGTTCAATCTACAACGAAAGCTACAACGAAAGC
>JAHRWA010000080.1 GCA_019090455.1 Pseudomonadales bacterium
AACGCTCGCTGCTATTAGTCACAGCCCACCATGCAATGACAGACGGTGTCGCTTTGGTGCAGCACGCGAAAGAGGTGGTCAGCCTTTATGAATCATTAAGTAATTCAAAGGGCGCAGATTCAAAGGCTGTTGAGGTAGAGAAGGGTAGTGAGTTAGAGAGCCAGACGGTTGATAACTATTACGACCATATCGTCGAAGATCGACAATCTATGGATACAGCTGAAACCCTAGATTTTTGGCGTACTATGCTGAGTGATGCTGAATCTCTCTCATTTAGGTTAGGCAGTTACAGAGAAAAAAGTAAAAACGCCAGAGTCGACAATAAAAGTACCAGCCCTGTTGCGTTGACAGAAGCTCGCGGCTCAAAGGTGTCTAAGCAGTTACCTCTAGACGATGCCCTATGGCAGGGGATAAAGAAGTATTGTCGCAAAAGCCGAATCACCCCCGCTCATTTCTTCAAATGCGTTTATGGATATCTATTAAATAATTATTGTGCAGCGGAAAAAGATTTTCCAATAATGGAGTTGGCGCTAGGACGTAGTAAGGAGAATGCGAATTCCCAAGGATGTTATTACCAGCAAGTGCCCTTCATGATGCGGCAGCAGAGTTTGAAAAGTGATATGACCATGCAAACTGTTTTTGCAGATGCCAGGGCATATCAAAAAGAAATTAAAAATCACCGCCATATTTCAGTGCTTGCCCAAAACACAATATTACCCGCTGGTCCCATTACTTTTTTGTACAACTTCAATGCTTATTTTGAAGAAATCGTTTTCGATGGCGAAGCGCATAATAATATCGGTCTACCCCCTGATGTGGATAACCAAGTATTACTGTCGATAAAATTAGCCGATGACCAGCTTTATCTCATTATGCATTACTACGATCACTTGTTTGAAGACTTCGATTTTCTCCAACGCATGGAATGGATTAGTCAGCAGTTGCTGGACGGGCAAGAAATACTAGGTGAATTGAAATTAGTATTGCCGAAAGAGGAAGAAAACCTAGTAGAGCAGGCCATGGCATCCACGGTTGAGCATGAACCCTATCAGCCGTTAATCCAGCAAATAGAGAAACAAATAGAACAGCAAATTAAGCTGAGTCCCGATGCCATTGCCGTTAGTTGTGGTGATGACAACTTGAGTTACGCAGATCTCCATCGCCGATCTTCAGTGTTAGCGGCGAGTCTTCAGCAACAAGGCGCGAAGCCAGGCACTATCGTTGCTGTTTGTCTCGATCAAGATTGCGATTTGATGGTGGCGTTGTTAGCGGTGTTAAAAACAGGAGCCGCTTATTTACCTCTGGACCCCAATCATCCGAAAGAGCGTTTACTGTTTATGGCAGAGGACTCTTCGGCATGTATTGTGTTGACCAAAGACGCCATTCAGCAAGAAATAGGTTTCTCCAAGGCTATTTTGTTTGAGGGTGATGATGTTTTATCAGATGAATTTAAGACGGTCTATGCCGATGCCAATGCATTGTTCTACGTTATTTATACCTCCGGTTCTACCGGGAAACCTAAAGCTTCAGGCGTTTTGCAGCGGGGTGTGTTTAATCTGCAACAATGGTATGGCAAACAATTTTCTTTTGATGCAACTGATCAGCATTTATTGATCAGCGCCATTGGATTCGATCTAAGCCAGAAAAACTTATGGGCACCCCTACTAACCGGCGGCACGTTACATTTCGTCGATGCCCAAGAGTACGATCCTCGAATAATAGTAGAAACAATCAATCGTCGTCATATCACCCGAGTGAATTGCGCTCCCAGTGCGTTCTATCCCTTGCTGGAAGATCCATTACACTATTCGACTCTCTCTTCTTTAAAGACGGTAATCCTCGGCGGCGAACCGATTCGCATGGCGGATTTAAAAAGTTGGTTGGAGAGTGATGACTGTCAAAGTCAGTTGGTGAATAGCTACGGTCCCACAGAGTGTACGGATATCGCTTCTTACTATCTTATTCCTGAAAATGTCGTGCCTGAACCACAACAGTATTATGACAAACCAGTGCCCTTGGGTGGTCCTAATGACAATGTGCAGTTATGGGTAGTGAATCAGCATCAGCAGTTATTGCCACAGGGTTTAGTGGGTGAGCTGCTTATCGGTGGGCAAGGGGTGGGTGCGGGTTATCTCAATTCACCAGAACTCGACGATCAGGCGTTTATTAATAGTCCTGTTACAGAGGAACGTGCTTATCTCACCGGGGATTTGGTTTTTTGGGATAGAGAGGGGTTGCTGCAATATGTGGGGCGCAGCGATTTCCAGGTCAAGATCAGAGGGCAACGTATTGAGTTGGGTGAAATAGAATACGCGCTAAGACAACTCAATGGGGTGAAGGACAGCTTAGTGCTGTTGTATAGCGAGAAGGTGAATAAAGATACTTTGATCGCTTATGTGTTGAGTGACGATGACGCACTGCCTCAATCGGATTGGCGTAAAGTGTTGCGAGACTATCTACCGGATACGATGTTGCCTAGCGGACTCTATGTTTTGCAAAGTTGGCCGCTTAACGCAAACGGAAAACTCGATCGCCATGCTCTTCCGAAAGAGGTTGCTAGTGGTTACACGCAATATGTCGCACCCAGAACACCGATAGAGAAAATCCTAGCGGATATTTTAAAAAGCGTTTTACGGGTGGAGCAGGTGGGGATCTACGACAGTTTCTTCGATCTTGGCGGTCACTCCCTCCTAGCGACTCAAGTGGTGGCCCGTGTGCGTACCTTGTTTAAGGTGGAGCTACCCTTAAGAAAACTATTCGAGACGCCTACGGTCGCAGGCTTGGCCGAAATCATTGAACAAAGCCAGCGTGTAGAGCAATTAAATCTGCCGCCCATTGTGGTGGTGGGTCGCAGCGAGCGAATCCCGTTATCGTTTGCGCAACAGCGTTTGTTTGTTTTACAGGAGTTAGACCAAAAAAGTGTCGCGTACAATATGTTCGCCGCCGTTCGGGTTCGGGGTGATCTGGACTTAGAGGTTTTTGCCAATAGCTTTAAACGTATTATTGAACGTCACGAGAGTCTACGTACCACCTTCCAAGTGGATGAAAACTCGGGTCAGGTATTTCAAGTCATACACAATCCTAGTGATTACAATCGAGAATTCCTCCCGTTGAATGTCATTGATATGCGTCACCTAACACGCGATCAGGATGTGGAGGCCGAGGTAAAAGGTTTAGTGGCCATGGATGCGATGACCGCTTTTGATTTGCGCACCGGCCCCCTAATGCGTGCCACCTTATATCAAATAGAGGATAAGGATTTTGTACTGGTGGCGAATATGCACCATATTATTTCCGATGGTTGGTCCTTAGGGGTTTTAGTCAAAGAGATCGCGCTGTTGTACTTCTCCCAGTCCAACGATGCCATCGGCGAGAGTTCACTGTTATCGCCACTGCCCATCCAATATCCCGATTTCGCTCATTGGCAGCGAGCATGGTTACAAGGTGATGTGCTGGAGCAGCAGTTATCCTATTGGCGCACTCATTTAGCGGGCGTGCCGAATTTAGAATTACCCACCGACTATGCGCGGCTACCCGTACAAGGTGCCAAGGGTGCTCACGTGAGTTTTACCTTAAGCCGTGACATCAGCGAGGGCATTTATCAGTTGGGACAACAGCAAGGCGCAACGCCGTTCATCACCTTGCTCGCCGTCTTCAATATTTTACTGTATCGCCACAGCGGCCAAACCGATTTTGCCGTGGGTTCGCCCATCGCCAACCGGACTCAAGAAGTACTAGAACCGTTGATCGGTGTGTTTGTGAATACCCTTTGCCTGCGTTCGCCTATCGAACCCACGCAAACCTTCGAAGATTATTTGGCCGTCGTCAAAAGCAATACACTCACCGCCTATGATCACCAAGACGTCCCCTTCGAGAGCATCGTGGATGCATTAAATGTGGCACGGGATATGAGCCACACACCCTTATTCCAAGCGATGTTTATGCTACAAAATACGCCGCTTGATCATGGGGACGGGCAAGGGGAAGGATTGTCAGAGGGATTAGTTCAATCGGGCTTACAGTTTGAAGCGTTAAAGTCAGAAGTCGAGTTAGCCAAGTTCGATATCACTTTATCCCTGCAAGAAGTCGATGGACAATTCTCCGGACAGTTTGCTTATCGCGAGGAACTGTTCGACAAGTCCAGCGTACAACGTTTTGTAGATCACTTTAAAACTTTGTTATTAGAGTTGACTGTTAATCCTGAATTCCCAATAAATAAAGACCAAAAGGTAAGTGCGATTAAAATGCTGTCCACTACCGAGACAGAGCAGCAGCTACAACAGTGGAATAATACAAAACGCGATTATAACAGAGAAGAGACCCTCCTCAGTCGCATCGAACAACAAGTCGAAAAGACACCGGATCAACCCGCCGTCATCTGCGGAGAAGTGAATCTCAGTTACAAGGCGCTAAATCAACAAGCCAATCAACTCGCCCACGGATTGATTGCCACCGGCATTAAAGTCGGAGACAGAGTTGGACTCTGCGTAGAGCGTTCCGCGGAGATGATAGTGGCACTACTAGGCATTGTAAAATCCGGCGCGACCTATGTACCACTCGATGCCAGCTATCCGAAAGATCGCTTGCACTATATGGTAGAGAACGCAGAGTTAGTGTGTGTCGTCACCCACGAGGCAACCCAGGGATTATTGGATGCAGCAGCAAAACCACGCAATCTAAAAGAACTCTCTATCAACGATCAACAGCAAGAAAGATCACAAGACAATCCAGGCATAAAGATCGATGCCGAACAGTTGTTATATATCATCTTCACCTCCGGCTCCACAGGATTGCCCAAAGCAACCGGTGCCGTGCATCGGGCAAAGAACAATCTTATCAATTGGTACACCCGCGAGTTTGATATGGGCATGGATGATCGGGTCATGATTGTCAGCTCAGTGGGCTTTGACTTAACCCAAAAGAACTTCTTCGCACCACTGGTCTGCGGTGCCACTTGTGTCCTACCTCGGTCAGTGCATTTCGATTATCGCGAAATAGTAGATGAAATCGAGCAGTTGAAAGTCACCTGGATTAACTGCGCACCCAGCGCGTTTTATCCCATCGTGGAAGATGTGAGAGACAATCTAAATTGTGTATCCAGTTTACGCTGGGTTTTCTTAGGCGGTGAAGCGATACAAGTCAACCGCCTACGCCATTGGCTCAATCACTCAGAGACGCAACTGGTTAATGGCTACGGTCCGACAGAGTGCGCCGCTATCGCAACGTATTATGTATTGGATAAAGACAAAGACCTAAGCCGAGAAGAAATCCCAATAGGCAAACCCATCGACAACGTAAGACTCTATATATTAAACCAGCAACAAGAATTAATGCCCGCAGGCAGTACCGGCGAAATCTACATCGGTGGTGAAAGCGTAGGGCCGGGTTATCTCAATGATGCAGAGTTAACCCAACAACAGTTTTCAACAGACCCCTTTAATCCAGTTGAGAACCAACAAAAAACACCAGGTGAAAAACGCCGTTACGCTACCGGTGATTTAGGACGATACAACAAACAAGGCGAAGTGGAATACCTAGGACGACGCGATAATCAAATCCAGTTACGCGGCTACCGGATCGAACTCGGCGAAATCGAACTCACCATTAGCAAACATAGCGCAGTGACGTTAGCCGTGGTGGTGTTGGCAGGCAAGGCCGATCGATTAGTCTGTTATCTACAACTAGCAAAAGATAAATCAGGTGACATAGCCCAACTCCAAGCGTTTTTAAAACAACGCCTACCCGACTACATGATCCCCTCCCAATTTATGATACTGGAAAGCGTACCACTAACACCCAACGGAAAAGTCGATCGCAATAACCTACCCCCGATGAGTGAAGCGCCCACAGCCGATTATATAGAACCGGAAACCGAGACAGAAATAGCACTTGCTGCCATCTGGTCCGAGCTACTCGATCACACCACAGAGATCGGTCGAGAAGATAACTTCTTCACCAAAGGCGGCAATTCCATCGTGGGTGTGCAGATGATGTCAGCAGTGGAAAAACAGTTTGATGTCACACTGGCACTAGCAATCTTATTCCAAGCACAAACACTGAAGACCCTAGCCGCAGCGATAGAGGAAGCGAAACAAAGTCCGATACCCGTCAGCACCGGAGTACTAGTCCCGATACAAAAGCAGGGGAGCAAGACACCGATATTCTGCGTCCATGCCGTTGGGGGAGAAGTCCTAGCCTACTACGAATTGTCAAAAGCGTTGGGAGATGATCAACCTTTTTATGGTTTACAGGCGCAAGGACTGCAAGCAGGTGAAACGCCTCTCTCTGATATCAAAGTCATGGCGAGCCACTATATTGAAGCGATTAAATCAGTGCAAGCCACCGGCCCCTATCGCTTAGCCGGTCATTCACTGGGAGGCATGATCGCTTATGAAATGGCGCAGCAGTTATTGGCCAGTGGGGAGGAGGTGGCGCGGTTATCCTTATTCGATACATTTTTGCCCGACAAGACGCGTTATCAATTGAATGACGATGTGGATTACTTGCAGGCGATTTTTGTGAATCCAGATGGTAGTGAGTTATTGCCTTTGCCGAAAGCGCATTTGAGAAGTTTGGATGAACCGGCGCGTTTGCGGTTTGTGTTTGAGAAAGCGCAGCAGGTTGGGGTTGTGCCGAAGGGGGTTGGGTTTGAGCAGACGGTGCGATTGTTTAATGTGGCGCGGATGAATAGGGTCGCGGTTAATGCTTATGAGGTGGAATCGATTGGTTGTGCTGTTGAGCATTTTTGTGCGACTCGGGGGGTGTTTGGGTTTGGGTCGGAGGAGGGTTGGGTTGGGTTGGTTGAGGATTTGCGGTTGTATCGGGTTGATAGTAGTCATGAGGGGATTTTGCGAGGGGGGGCGGTGTTGGATTTGATTGGGTTTATGGGGGGCGAGTGATCGGTTTAAAGACTGGTTGGGAAGTGGTTCCCAATATTGAAATGAAGCGATAAGTTATGTTTGAAAGTAAAGATGATTCCTGGTCCTATAATGGCTTCGTTTCCCGTACCCCGTATTCCAAATTATAATAAATCAAAAGGGCTGTGTGTCCCGGCACGGCGTTGGCCCATAACGTGGGTGTAAATTTCGGTAGTCCTGATATCTGAATGGCCTAGCAATTCTTGTACAGTGCGTATATCGCTGCCTCCTTCCAGTAAATGCGTAGCAAAGGAGTGCCGAAAAGTATGAGCTGATATTTTCTTACGGATACCGCTACTACGCACCGCCTTTTTTAACGCCTTGCCAAACGCAGTTGGATGTAGGTGATGGCGACATATGTATCCATCGTATGGGTGAACGCAGCGAGAGGTGGAAGGAAAAATATACTGCCAGGTGAGCTCTTTTAAGGTGTGCTTGTATTTCCGCTTCAAGGCAGGTGGGACTGACGTGTATCCGAAGCCTTCATATATATCTTGCTGATGCATTTTTTCGACGTGTTCGATCTGAGATTCTAATTTAGGGATCAGAGCCTGGGGCAATAAAGTATAACGATCCTTGCCACCTTTACCACGAAAGACAAAAATCGATTGATTGCCAAAATCAACATCCTTAACCCGAAGCGAAAGCGCCTCGCTGACACGCAAGCCACAACCGTAGAGTATTGCCGCGATTAACCAGTGCCTTCCATCCATCAAGTCCAAGATTTGAGCGACTTCACTTTTAGTGAGCACGGTTGGTAGCAATTTGGGCTTCTTAGAGAATTTGTACTTTAAACCCTCAATGTCTGTGTTCAGTACGTGCCGGTAAAGAAAAATGATCGCGCACAGCGCTTGATTTTGTGTGGACGAGCTGACTCCTCGGCTCACTGCTAGGTAACTAAGAAAGCGTTCAATTTCGGGGTTGCTCATTTCGTTAGGATGACGTTTATCGTTAAACAGAATGTAAGATCTAATCCAATAGAGGTAGGATTTCTCCGTTTGAATACTGTAATGACGAGTACGTAATTCGACTCTCACTAATTCTAAAAAGGGTGATTTTTTCATTTTGAAGTCCTTAATTATCATACTGTATATATAGATAGTTAGAACTTAAACGAAAGCAAAATAAGGGGGTCGAGGTCTCGTGAATACGATTAGGTAGCGCTCTATTTGTTTGGTCGAGTTGATGCTAAATCATTGATAATGTCGTAATTATTATTTGCCCGTTGAGTGTATATGAGCGTTATGAGCGCTGTGTAACAAGATGGTCTCTAATTCTCCATTAATCGGTCTAAAAATATTTGTAGAATGCGTCATTAAGTGTTTGAATACTGGGATAATTTTTAGGATGGTTTTGAAAGGCGGGATTGCTTATTCATAACTATTCTGTTCATTAAGTTGTTA
>JAHRWA010000081.1 GCA_019090455.1 Pseudomonadales bacterium
CTACAACGAAAGCTACAACGAAAGCCACAACGAAAATCGCTGCCACGCAGACCACGCTTTTATTGGATGCCTTGCGGCGATTGGACCACATCGCTCCTCGCGGTAGCTTGGTCTTCGTGCTCAGTGATTTCTATGCGCTTACGGATGAGCCGCTTCAATTTGAACGTGTGTTGTTTAATCTGGCTCGCAGTGCCGAACTGGTGTTGGTATTGATAGTTGACCCATTCGAAGCGAGCACTTTGCCTAGTGGTCAATACCGTTTATCTGACGGTATTGAGGTACTGGAAATGGATGGCAGCCCTGCCGATACGAGAGACAAGCAAAAAAAGGCTTACCAGCAACGACTCAATCGGTTGGATGCCTTGTGTCGTCAAACGGGTATGAGTGGTTTTTGTATTTCGACTGAAGGCGAATTGATTCCTGAATTGCAAAAAATATTACAAAATTATCAAGGGCGGTCGAACTTCATTAATGCGGAGGGTGGAATAAATGGCTGATAGCGCGCCTGTCGTCGTTAATTTGCGTGACATTCATCTTCCTGATCCCGTGAGCTTCTTCCCTTTGCCTGTGGCTTGGTGGGTTCTGTTGGTTGTTGTTTTATGCGTGGTTGTTTGTGTGCTGTATTTTCTAATGTATGCCCGAAAGAAAATGTTACGTTATGCGTTGGTTGAGCTTGATGAACTACAGTTCTATCAGTCGCAACAAACTCAACAAGACAGTGACACGGTGATGGCGCTAGGCGTATTAATGAAACGTTATGCTCAATGTCAGTTCCCCCGTAATCAAGTCGCTCATTTGTGGGGACAATCGTGGTTGGCTTTTTTGAGAAGCACATCATCGTCAGGGCAATTTGACGGCGACAGAGGCGCCGCTGCTATCCGTCTACCTTATCAAAAGGCGGTGTCTAGCGAGGAGGCGAAAGTACTTTTTGAAAGTGTACGATCCTGGATGCAGGAAAACCCCCATCGTCGCTATCGGCAAATTCGAATATGATTCATTGTGCGTGGCCGTGGGCTTATAGCTTGTTACTCCTGCCTTTGTTGGTGAGGTGGTTTTTGCCTTCGGTGAAAGATCATGCTTCTGCGGCTTTGTGGGTGCCCTTTATCAATCAGCTTACTACCCGATTCGGGACCAGTGGTGGAGCAAGATGGACAACCTATTTTGCATTGGCGATATGGGTGTTACTGCTCGTAGCCTTAAGTCGACCTCAATGGTTAAGTGATCCGGTGGATAAACCCAAGAGTGGCCGAGATATGATGATAGCGGTCGATTTGTCTGCCAGCATGGAAACGCAAGATTTTGTATTAAATGAAATGGCTGTTGATCGCTTGACTGCGGTCAAAGCAGTGGTAACGGAGTTTATCAAGCAGCGTAAAGGCGACAGGGTGGGCCTCATTCTTTTTGGCAGCAAAGCTTATGTGCAGTCGCCATTAAGTTACGATCTCAATAGCGTTGCACAACTATTGCAAGAGGCCGATACACGGATGGTGGGAAAAATGACTGCCATAGGCGATGCCATTGGGCTCGCGGTAAAGCGACTTCATGCACGACCTGGAAATCAACGAGTCTTGATATTGCTGAGTGATGGCAATAATACAGCCGGGATATTACCCGCAACGCGCGCGGCACATTTTGCAGCATTGGAAGGGCTGACTGTTTATACCGTGGGTATTGGTAGTGAGAATAAAGCCAGTGTATTGGGTAACAATAAAATTAGTCGAGCGGTTATCTTAAATGAAACCACGTTGAAAGCAGTGGCTAAAGCGACCGGCGGACGGTACTTTCGAACCAAAAATCTAGCGCAGTTGCAATCTGTTTATGATGCCATTGATGAACGGGAAAAAGTGGTAAGTGGTGCTGAGTATTTTCATCATATTTTGGAATTGTACCATTGGCCTTTGGGGGCGGCGTTAATACTGTCTTTTTTGTTTGCATTGCTTAAGTCCCAGATTCCGTTTAGGGGTAAGCTATGACGCTAGGTGAATATTATTTCATGAGGCCGTTATGGTTGTTGGCATTAATTCCTGCATTGGTATTTTTGTGGCGTTTTTATCGAATTAAACAGCGACACCATTTTTGGGAAAACAAAGTGGATGCACACTTGTTGAAACATTTGCTGTTGGCGGAAAGTGAAGCGCAATCGCGCTTATTTCTGGGCCTTTTGGCTGCTGCATGGCTGACAGCCATTATTTGCTTAGCGGGATTAACTTGGGAGAAACACCCGGCACCGACACTTGCCAGTGAAGCGGCGTTGGTAATCGCGTTCGATGTTTCTCGCTCAATGGATGTGGCAGACGTTTACCCCAGCAGGCTTGATGTGGCGAAGGCGCAATTGCAGTATTACTTGCGTACAAAAAAAGAGGGTAGTGTTGCTTTGGTGCTTTTCGCTGAAGAAGCTTTTCTCGCAGCGCCTCTTTCCGTCGATGTCAGTACTGCGCTGGATATTGTGAAGCATGCCGATACCCGGATTATTCCGGTACAAGGAAGTCGCCCAGATCGTGCATTGATTACATCACTGAATATCTTGAAGCACGATGGCCGAGAGAGAGGTCAGATTTTATTGATTACCGATGGAGCCTATGCGCAGGAGGCATTCGAGAAGGCGGCAAACCGAGTTACTGACAGTGGCTATGCATTGGCAATTTTAGGGGTGGGTACAGAGGCGGGAGGCGTTATTCCTGATTACGAGAATGGCGGTGTTATTTCAAATGCAGCTGTTACTCCAAGCTTAGATGAGAGTTTTTTGAGTGATGTGGCCGACGATGCTGGAGGCGTTTACGCGACGCTTTCAGAGGATGAGCAAAGTGTGGCTTCATTGGTGGTTGATGTGAGAGAGACGGTGAGTGAAGAGGTCAGTGTTGAAACACTGAAAACACAACAATGGTTAGATAGAGGGCCGTGGTTATTGGTTTTTCTGGTGCCACTAGCATCGCTGGCTTTTCGCCGAGGGTGGGTGGGATCATTTTTACTTTTTACTGTGTTGGCCGCAAATTCTGCTTTCTTAGTGCCGGCGAATGCGCAAGCGACAGAGGGAGACTTGGTAAGAGAAAGCGCGTCCTTAAAATTCGTGTCTTTGAAATCCATGTCCTTAAAGTCAGTATGGCAGGATCTTTGGATCAGAAAAGATTACCAGGCTTACCGTTTTTTAAAACAAAACAGAACCCGTGAAGCTGCCATTAAGTTCGAAGATTCCATGTGGAAAGGAGGAGCCTGGTATCGCCAGGGTCAATTCAAAAAGGCAGAAGAGATTTACGCCAAAATGGATACGGCAGAGGGGCATTTTAATCGTGGAAACGCGCTAGCGCAGCAAGGTAAATTGGAGGAGGCGATGGCGGCCTATAGCCGTACTCTTCAGTTGGATTTAAAGTTTACAGATGCCGCATTTAATCGTCGACTCATCAAAGAGCATCTACAGGAAAGAGATAAATTAAATAAGCTGGCCCTAGCGCCGAATAGTAAAACCCAAGGGGGTGGTCGAAATAAAGAGGGGACGAACGATGAGCCCAATAGGGAGAAGGAGAAGGATAAAAAACGGGATAACGAAACGAAGCGAAAACGCGATGATAGTAACAAAGGCCAAATGAGTGAGCAGGAAAAAGAGAATAATGACGCTGGAAAAATTAAAACACATAACGATAACAGCGGAAAATTTGGACCATCCAAGGCGGTAGTGGAGCCTACACATAAAAGCACCATTGGTTCAGCGCAGTGGTTGAATATGATTGTCGATAGCCCTAGCGAATTGTTGAGATTGAAGTTTGCCTATAAGCATAAGTTGAACCCCACCCGAGTAAAGGAAAGCGATCAACCATGGTAGGCTTTATGAGAATGTTGAATCGTTATCGACAGCATCGAATAATAAAGGGGAAAATAAGGCAGGCATGTGTCAGCAATGCGCCGCAAGCGTTGAAGGCGTTTTTGTTGGATTGGATTGCTATTTTTAAGGCGGACGATCAACTTATATCTTTGTTGGAGATCTCCACTGCACTCTCTTGTGTCGAGGCAAAATCACAGCTGATGGAGTTGGATCGCACTATCTATGCAACGCAAAGTCAGCGAGTAGCGTGGGATGGGGTGAAGTTCTGGCAGATATTACGTGGGCAATTGCGGTTCTCTCTCATGAGTCCCCGCAAACAGCCCGGCGACAAGCTACCGTCTCTCTATCCTAGAGAGCAGTAAGCTATGTTTTTAATTGCCCTGCATTGATACGAATAGCGATGACTTCTCCAGTGACACAAAGCGTGCCGTCGCAGGAGATAGTTGATTTTACCGTATATTTTCTGCCATCGACTTTCGTTATGACGGCTCTTAAATCAAGAGGTTTCATCGGCACGGGTTTGAGGTATTTGACCGTCATCGTTCCGGTCACCATCCGTAATTCTTGATTGAATTCCTCTTCAAAACCTTGTTGTCGATTTAAGAAAGCAACGGCGGCATTGACAGAGTGGCAGTCTATAAGGCTGGCTGAGGTTCCGCCGTACAAAAAATTAGGTGGGCCTGTCATGTGATCTTTTGGAGTCCAGGAGCAAATGACCTCATCTCCGTCTCCATCCCAATAACTTCTGATTTGTAATCCGTGCGGATTGTCCAATCCACATCCAAAGCAATGATTGGGGCGCATTTTTTCTTGAATTGATACTTCTGGCATTATGCCTCCTGTCGTTGGAACAGTCGTTGGAACAAAGTCGCCGTTAGATAACGGATGTAATGAAGCAGGCGTATGCTACCACAGCTTGATTAATCGACGGGCGATTCAGTGATAGTTTGAAATGAAGATTTTGAAATGATGAGAATGGACTGCAATATTGATATGCATCAGTACGCACCGGTGACGTCGTCGTAAACTAGTATTGGGAGCATTCATTACCCACGGTTATTCACAAAGAAAGGAGAGATACTATGAGCACTCGCCAGGATTACCTTGAGAAAATTGGACACCAACTTGACGCTTGGGAGAAGGACGTAAAAGACTTAGAAGATAAGTTACACCACGTAGAGCACGACTTTAAGGAAAGCTGTGAACACAAAGTGAATGATGCGAAGGTTAAGTTTGAACATGCGAAAACCAAACTGGATCATTTAACTCACGCTGCTGATGATGCCTGGGATGATGTCAAAGATGGGCTAGAAATCGCTTGGGACGGTCTCAAGCTGGGAATCTTAGCTGCACGCTCTGAATTTGAAGCAACTGAGGAAGGTCAATAAATAGATTTATTTTTACGTTCTAAAAAAACCGACCTAGCCTTCTCGATCAATGAAAGGACAGGTCGGGTTTTTTTGATGTTTCCTTTTTTATTTTTTTGACTTAGCGGGTGTAGCGATAGTTATCCAATGAAAAGTGCTTCGCCCTCCACAGAGATTCCAATGAAGTAGAAGGTCTTAACATGGGAGCATCCCCATGCTTGTCAAAATAATAGCTGTTTGCCAAACCGCAATTATGGTTTAGGAAAATCGTATTTTGCTGACGTTTTTGTATGTCCGCGAAGTAGGCGTCGTGAACACCCTGTTTGACTTCAACGCAGGTGGCTTTGCGATCTCGTGCTTCTTTGATGCAGCGCACTGCATGGGTTGTGTTCCCTTCTACTGTCTTGAAGTATGACGTACCAATAAAGGTATAGGGTCCTAGAATGGTGAAGAAGTTGGGGTAGTTGGGTGCCGATACACCTTCATAGGCTTGGTACCGTTCTTTCTCCCAAAAATCGCCAATATCTTGCCCGTTTCTCCCCAATAGTTCGTAGGAGGGTATATTTCCTTTTTCAAAAACCGCATAGCCGGTTGCGAGTATGAGTATGTCTATGGGCCTTAAGGTGCCATCTTTTGTCACTATCCCATCTTCCTGGATTTTCTCAATGGGGTTCGTCACTAGCTCTACATGGTCACTACCCAACGTTGAAAAATAGACGTTTGAGAATGTGGGCCGTTTGCAAGAGAAGCCGTACTTGGGGGTCAATGCTTCCCATAGATCTTTTCTGTCGGGGAGTTGTTCTTCCATGTTACTGACACCAGCCTTCTCTGCCCATTCGACCAACCAGGGAACCTGTTTGTAATAAATACCAGCAACGACCATGATGCTTTCACTAATAACATCCGTGACGATACGTGTAGAACGCTGTAATAGAGGGACATTGCGGAAGAGGCTTTTAATGAACGGTGGGATTTCTCTATCTGGTTTTTTTAGTACCCAAATCGGTGTTCTCTGGTAGACATCAAGGTGGGCAACTTTATCGGCTATCGCGGGTATGACTTGTACGGCAGTAGCCCCGGTCCCAATGATAGCAACTCGCTTGCCCTCAAGATCCAGCGAATCGTCCCACTTACCCGTATGCACCATCTCACCTTTGAAACTCCTCAATCCTGGAATGTCAGGGTCTTTCGGTGATATGAGACCACCGGTGGCAGAGATAATAAATCGAGCAGTCATGGTGCTGCCATCGGATAGTTCTAGTTTCCAAAGGTTCTTTTCATTGTTAAATACGGCGCGAATGACGTCGATATTAAATTTGAAATAGGGGTATAGACCGTACTTGGCCGCGATGCGTTTTGTGTAATTGTGCAAGTCCACACCTGGGGCAAATACTCTCGACCAATTAGGGTTCTGTTCGAAAGAGAAAGAATAAGTAAATGAGGTGATATCCACTGCAATCCCGGGATAACGATTATCTCTCCACGTGCCTCCCACACTGCCAGCGCGTTCGAGAATAATAAAGTCAGTCATATTCTCATTGATTAATTTGATACCTGAAGCCATTCCAGCGATACCTGCACCGATAATGACTGTTTGATAATCAGGTTTATCGACTTGGCTATCCACTCCCTGTTCAATCGCTTCTTTATAAGATACATTCATTTTTTGTCCCTTTTTGGCTGTCGGTGTTGCCTATTTATTTAATTTGATTCAATCAATATCTCGAATTATTCAGTTCATGCTCTTGTTGTAACGGATTCAGCAGCATGTTGTAAGCAGTGTATATTGAGATGATTGTATATTGAGATGAAAGCCGTGTTGATGGAGGTCAATTTTTAAAGACATTGCGCAATTTCATGCCTATTTCTCGGCCGATTTTCTGAATCAAACATGCTGTCGTATTTTTGATGTAAGAGACTATCCTTGTTTAGGGCATTAGGGCCGCTGTCATGTAATTCGGTCCTGCTATTTGGTCCTGCAATTCAGAGGTTCTCAAATATGCCGAGTTTCTCTATTATCGCATATGGTGAATGGATTATATCGATCGATCAAAATCGTTAAAGAAGGAATTTATCGTGATCATTGTAGAGATCACTCACAAGGATATTTGGTGACTTCATTATGGCAGCCAATCAAAAAAAAATGCGGTTTGGTCCGATGGGAAAGCTAGGGGAGAGCTTGATAGCCGAAGTTTTTCTCGCGGAGGAAAAAAATACGGCGTTTCCTTTTTTGATAAAAAAAATACGTTCCGAATTTGCTATTGAAGGTGTGCAAGATTACCTGCAACAGCAGCTGGCTCACTTGAAACAACTTGATATCCCTGATTTGCTGGTGCCTGAGTTGAAAATAGACGGCCATAATAATTTACAGCTCATTAGTGCCTATCCGAAGGGTCAGCTTTTGCGAAGTTGGCTGGTAAAGCGGGAGGGGATATCCATCAGTGTTGTGATTGAAATTGGGATTGCACTAGCCGATTGCCTTGGGAAGCGACACCGTGCAGCCTTGGTTCATAAAGCGATAAAGCCTAATAATATTTTAATTCAAGAAGATCCCGTTCGTATTCAGCTGGTGGATGAAGTCCAAATTGTGGATTGTGTGCAGCTCAGCCAATTGGTGAATCATCCTCATTATCAGCGTGAAACTTTGCCTTATATAGCGCCGGAAATGACAGGTAGAATTCGTAGTTTTACCGATTACACCAGTGATTTATATTCACTAGGAATTGTGCTCTACGAGTGCATCACGGGTGCCCCGCCTTTTCAATCAGATGACTCATTATCCATCGTGCACTCTCATCTTGCCGAGGAGCCTCGTTCTGCGACAGATATTAATCCGGCTTGTCCTGAAATTCTTAGTAACATTATTGATGTTCTCTTGTGTAAGCCAAGAGAGAAACGGTATCAAAGTGCTGTGGGTTTAAGTGCGGATTTGCAGAATTGCTTAGAGGCTCTGCGTGTCGACAAGTCAAATCCCCCCAGCGCTGACAAATTGAAGTTTCCACTACAGCAGCATGAGGCCAGCTATCAGGTTTCCATACCGACCATTGTGGTGGGTCGAGAGAAAGAGCTGCAACAATTGCTAGATCAATATCAGCGGGCTTGTACGGGAAAGCTGGGTGTCGTCATGTTGTCGGGTCTATCCGGTATTGGTAAAACCCGTTTAATTCAGGAGTTAGAATTGCCCATCGTGGTGCGCCATGGTTATTTCGCTTCAGGGAAATTCAATCAATTTGCAACACATCTTCCTTACAGCACCTTGGTGAGCGCATTGAGTCGATTGGTTCGCCAAATTTTGACGGAAGAGAAAGAGCGAATTTCTTATTGGCGAAAGCGTATTTTAGCGGTGGTGGGTACCAGCGGGCAATTGATGACTAATATCGTTCCCATGCTTGAAAATATTATTGGTCAGCAGCCTGATGTACCGGAGTTGGCAGCCAGTGATGCAAAAAACCGATTCAATGATTTATTTAGTCGCTTTATGAGTTGCTTGGCTACAGAGTCCAATCCCCTGGTATTGTTTGTTGATGACATGCAATGGTGTGATCAGGCCTCCTTCGACTTATTAGAGCTAATCTTCTCGCAACCCGAAAGGCATCCCTATTTGTTGGTCATAGGCGCTTATCGTGATAACGAAGTGGAAGAAGGTCATCGAGTGCGGCAGTTAGAGGCGATCGCAGAGCAGTCATCACAAGGGGTGCTAAAACTGCATTTAATGCCAATCGAAAAAAAGGTTGCCAATACCATGCTGGCCTATATGTTAAGTTCGAATCCGACTCGGGTTGAGAAATTGACTGAAACAATTTATTCCATTGCCGGTGGCAATCCTTTGTTTTTGAGTGAAAGCTTACGATGGTTATACGACAATCAACGACTACAGCTTTCACCTGAGGGTCGATGGTTGTGGAGTGATAGAGACATGGAGAAGGTCGATATCCCCGCAAACGGTACAGCTTTGTTTGTCGAAAAACTGAGGAAGCTCCCCGATGAAGCTCGCGATTTATTGGCCACTGGAGCATTGCTCGGGGCTCAATTTCAGGCCGAAGATCTTGCTAAAACGGCTCACTTATCCATTCCACAATTATATCTCTTGTTGGCGCAGGTGTTTGAGTACCAATTGCTACAACAAGATAAAGGGTTGTTGTCTTTCTTTCACGATCAAATTCAAGCGGCAGCAGCTGAGTTTTTAACGCAAGAAGAAGCGAAGCAGCGTCATCGTTTGATATCTCGCATGTACGTTGAACGTATTGAGTTGTTATCACAAAGCCATTCAGATGTCGCGATACCGGCATCGTTACTGTTTGCCACGGTTGAGCATATGGCTGTAGGGAGACTTGAAAAATTAACGGAAAAAGACCAATTAGCAGAAGCGAAGCTTAATTTTCAAGCCGGTGTTGCAGCGATGGATAGCTTGGCACTAGAGGCGGGGATTCACTATTTGGAGCAAAGCGCCGATCTTTGCCAGGAGTCTATGTGGAAGACTCATTATGAGTTTATGCTGTCACTGCATCAGCAGCTTGCCCACGCTGCGATAGTGAATGCAGATCAAGTGCGAGCGAATGAGATAGTTGAGTTGTCATTAAAGCAAGTGCAGAGTGATATCGATAAGGCTGAGTTTTTAATTGAACAGTCTGCTGCTTACGCCGCACTGGGGGATCTTTTAAAGGCAATTGAGATTGTGTCACGGGCACTGGTGTTACTAAAGCGGCCATTGCCGGTAGACGATGATGAGATGCAAAAAGAAATCGAAATGCAAGAAAGTCGAATTCAGGCTCAGGATCGAGACACCATTCAGACATTGCTCGACTTACCGTCCGCTAAGACTAGGCTAGGTGTTTTGGTGCATAAACTTTACGGTGAGTTGCTAGGTTATTATTATTTGAGCATGCAATTAGATAGGGTTAGGCTCACTGCCTATCGCGCTTTTGATTGTTCTTTCGAATTTGGATCTGATGAGTTTGTTGCCTATGCACTTGCGTGCATGTCCTATATTCAGTTGCTCGATTCGAATGAGGTCATGGCTTTACGCTATGAATCTGCAACCTTAGAATTATTGGAAAAGCACCCAGATACTTTTGCTTCAGTAAAATCGAAGGTTATTATGGTGTGGGCTTTTACGCACAGATGTAATCCGATATCGGAGCCAAGAAGCTATGCCGCAGAGATCGCAGCAGAAGGGTTTCGATGTGGAGAATTACGCTATGGCGCATTAGCGACGTGTTTGAAGCATTGGTTTGGTTTATTTCAAGCTGACGATATTGTTTTACTAGATTCTCAGCTTGAGAAGTTTTGTGCTTTTTGTCAACAATGCAACTTAGGTATGCCGCTGTCCATCGGGGAGGCGATGCGAATCAGTTTACGCCCATTGCTGGGGGCTTCAACAATAGAGGGGGACGATTCAGAGGTTTTAGCGATCATTCAACAATGGAATGAAGAGGGGATGGTCATCGCTATCGCCTGCTACCATACTTTTTCAGGGATGGTCTCGTATTACAATCATGATTATGTTGCAGCGGAAAAGAGTCTTGCCCAGGCGGAACCCTTTTTACCTGTCATCGGCTTCACTATTGTTGAAAGAGCTTGGGCTGTATTTCACTGCTTGGTAGGTTTAGAAGTTGGTTTTAAAGGTGATAGAGAAAAGGTTTTGAAACAGCTGCGTGAATGGACATCCCTTGGGCCGATATTAGTGCCATATCTGATGTTGATTGAAGCAGAAATGATGTCTAAAGAAGGTCAGTTTAATAAAACCAGAAGCCTGTATCTTGAAGCTATCGACTGTGCGCATGTGGAGCGTTATGGTTTGTTAGAGGCTTTTTTAAATGAGCGCCTCTATCAGTATTTACAGGATAACGATCATCACTCCAGCGAGTATTATCGAGATCGCGCAAACGTGCTTTATCAAAAATGTGGTGCTGTAACGAGGATTGCGATTCCCAATGTGTCTCTGAGCATTTCGTCCAATTCACCTTCCAGTTTACCCTCGACCGGGGATAGCCTCCCTCTTGTTGAGTCATCTCAATCTACCCAAATGCGGGTGCATAATTACGATAACGAACTGGATATTCAATATTTATTTAATTCGGTGAAAACGATTACCTCTGAACTGGATTTTGATAAATTAATGCAGACCATACTTAAGTCAATCATGGCTAAGTTGGGGGCGAAAACAGCGTATTTATTAATTGCCCAAAACAACGAATTGATCCCCCGGTTGAAAGCCATTAAATATGAAAGTATCAGTATCATTGAATCGACGGATGCTGATTTCAATACTGAAACCCTATGCATGGCAATGGTAAATTATGTTTTCAATTCCCAGGTGACGTTAATCTTGGAGAATGCATTTGAGGAGGGTGAATTTACTACCGATAAAAGAGTGCAAGAATGCCGATTACGTTCAGTCTTGTGTATGCCGATTATTATGCAACAACAAGTATTGGGTGTTTTGTATTTTGAAAACAATCTAATCGAAGCCGTATTTACTGATGCTCAAATAATGCAGGCTGATTTGCTAACGACTCAAGCGGCAGTTGCGTTGCAAAATTCACGATTATTGGAGGAGACAAGATCTGCTCAAACCCTCATTGAAGAGATGAATCGCGATCTGGAATCGACCGTCAAGCAGCGAACGAAAGAGCTACAGCGAAAACAACTTGAATTAACCCATGCAGCAAGATTGGCTTCCCTTGGAGAACTAGCCACAGGTATTGCCCATGAACTTGGTCAACCGCTACAAATTATTCAAGCGGCGTCGCGAATCATACAGAATGAATGTGAAAGCGAAGCGCTAGATAAGGCGGTGCTGATCCCCTTCAGTAATGATATTTTGGAGCAAATCGAGAGAGCTACCGCCATTATCAGAAATATGCGTGCCTACGGTAGAAATGATGACAGCAATGACGCGGAAAATATTAATGTGGCAGAGCCCTTTCATCAGTGTATGGTCTTTTTTGTCGAGCAATTCCATCAGCATCAAATACAGTTAACGCTAGAGATCGAAGATTCGTTACCAAAGGTGTTGGTGAGTCCGCAAAAATTTCAGCAAATTGTCGTGAATTTGTTTTCCAACGCTCGATATGCGGTGGATCAACAATTTAAACAAGATGTGGTTGAGTCACGGAAGAAAATCACAGCCAGATTGTACTTGGTATCTGATAGTGAACTGTTAGCGGTAAAGCTTGCAAACTTTAAATCCACAAAAAACAAGCAAGCTGTAGACAAGCCATTGGGAATTAATCAGAGCGTCGTGTTAGAAGTGGAAGACAATGGAGTCGGTATGAGCGAGGAGGTGAAATTAAAATGTATGGACCCGTTTTATACGAATAAGGCTGTGGGTGAAGGTACTGGCTTAGGGTTGTCTATTGTACATGGCCTAATTGAAGAGTTTGATTTCTCTTTGAAGATTAGGAGTGAGCCTAATCGGGGTAGTGTGTTTAGCGTCATTATGCCGGTATCTGACTCGGTTTGATTTGATTGTCTTTGAGTTGCGCTGTTTTTCAATATAGTTACCGCTAATTTTGTTTTGCGAAAACAAACACTTTAGAAAGAAGAAACGTAAAAGGTAATCGGAAAAATACGACAGCTAATTGTGCTAAATATACATTCGCATCGTAATGCTCCTTTAATGTATAAAGCATTGCGATGCCGAGGCTGTATGAAAAAATATTGATGATGAAAAACTTAATATAATCGTTAAGCTGTACCTGAGTCTTGAAAGTGTGTCGAGCATTCAGGAAGTAACTTAATATCGTGCCAGATATATAGGAAACCGTAGCCGCAGCCAAATAATTCACATCTAAAAACACCAGCGTCGCGAAAATCACATAGCTAAAGCCAGTGTTTACGACACCTACTGCGGCAAATCTAATGAAGCGTATCATTCATCTAAATTCTTTTTGTAATCGATCCAATAGGCTGGGCGTTGTTGCCCTTGTTCAAAAACCCTGCCAATGTAGGTGCCGATTGTCGCCATAAAAAATAGAATAAGACCGGTAAAAAAAACTTGTAAGAAAATAATAGAAGTCCAGCCAGGAATTGTTTGAGAGAATACGAAATGACTGATTAGGGCTTTTGTTAAGTAGATAAGGCTTGCTCCCCACATGATAAATGACATGATTAAGATTAAACGAATAGGGAACTGGGAAAAGCTAAGCACTGCGTCAGCAGCAAGGTTGAGCATCTTAAATAAAGTATATTTAGTTTCGCCCGAATACCGTTTGTCGCGATCATATTGGATAACGGTTTGACGGTAGCCGACGAGGACAAAAAGTCCGCGTAAAAATTTATGCTTTTCTTTGAATAGGCAAATGGTTTCGCGCACCTCTTTTGTGAAAGCACGAAAATCACCACAATTTTCAATTAGTTCAATGTTTGAGATGAATTTCAGTAATTTGTAAAATATTTTTGCGGACATTAACTTAAAGAAAGTTTCGTTTGGGCGTTTAGTTCGTTGAGCATGAATGACTTGGTAGCCTTCATCAAATTTTGAAACGAATTCTTCGAAAAGTTCAGGTGGATCTTGCAGGTCAAGATCCAATACGATATTGATGTCTGAGCTGGCGTGTTCGATGCCTGCAAATAAAGCGGTTTGGTGGCCTTGGTTAGCGGCAAGGTGTATCACTTTAACGCGTTTATCTTTCTCCGCTAATTGGTCTAATATTTCTCTACTGCGATCCGTGCTGCCATCGTTAACAATGACGATTTCAAATTCATATTGAGGGGTTTTCTCGGCCACAGCAGTCACTCGGCGATAATATTCTTCAATGACTAATTCTTCGTTGTAACACGGGGCAATAAAGCTAGCACTTTTCATTATTCTGATAACCTTCCATTAACATATTTTTATAATTTTTAGAAAAAGCATCTAATGTGAGGTGTTTCCGAAAATAATCGAGTTGATGATTAGATATCTCTTCCATTCTCGATTCATCCAGAAGAACGTTTGCAATTCGTTGTGCGCTTTCTTCAAGACTGAAATGGTCTATGACGATGCCGTTTTTTTGATTTTGCAAAAGTTCACTTAACTCTGAGAAATCGGTTACTGCGAAAGGCGTTCCGACAGATGTAGCCTCCACAAGAACGTTCGGGCATAAAGTGGTTCCAACACAGGTGCGCAAAGGAACGATCAGCATATGGGCTTTACACAGTTCATCAAATACATTGATCTCTGCTTTAAATTCAATAATATCGCTAATTCCAAGCTCATTGATTAATACTTTAGTTTCAGCCATGCCGCCAAATCCGCTGGCAGCAAAGATAAGGCGAATTTGGCATTTTTTCCTTAGTAGAGCAACGATGCGTAGTAGTGAATCGACCCCTTTCGATGCCTTAGTGTGTCCAATGTAAATTAACTGAATATTATTAGTTGAAAAGTTGCGTTCAGCGATTGCGTGATCAGGGAATACGCCATTTTGAATAACGAATATTTTTCGATTACTGTACCGCTTCAGCAATTGTTGTTGATGTTCACAGTGTACCACTACTTGTTGAAACCCATTTAAACAGAGAGCGTATATCGGCGCTGATAGAAAAGAATTTGCTACAAAAATATGTAAGTACTTTGTTAAGTTCTTTCCAAAATAGATAAAGTTTCGCTTTAATTCTGTCAACGTTAGATGAGATTGCCAAACGGATAAGGCAATCTTTTGTTTAACGGCTTTGGGTAATAATATATTGGCGATCAATGCTTCTGCCGGCGACGCTATGTGTAGGCTAATGACATCAAATTCGTTGTGTCTCTTGCGAAGCAGCTGACAAATGTATATTAGATTAGTGATTGCGGTGCGTAAGGATGCGTAATCTTGCTCAATGGCAAAATGAGTTTGCTTAATAGGATACTGAGTGTTAAATGGAGTTGGAGTCAATGTGGACACAGTGATGTCGTCATCCTGTGCAAATTGCTCAGCTAGATTAATGACGTTTTTGCTAATGGCCTCTTTCCGGTCATTTCTAAATCGAGGCAATGCTAGGCAAATTCTGACCATGTTTTTAAGCTATATCCGATCTATGAAATTGTGAGAGACGACAGCTGCGCCGGTGTTAGATTGTGGTTGGGCCCACTAGATAAGGTAGATCTAAAGGGTTTGAATCAACGAGTTTCTGTAGTGCTGCTTCGCTATAGTATTTTTTTACTGTGCACAGACCTTGAATCGCGTGAAGGTAGTGGGTCTGTGCGGGTAGATTTAATTTGGTACCGTGAGGAACGCTCTTGTCATCAATACGGCATGATTTTTTTTCGGAATTGGTAATGAGATAAAGCGAATCCACTAACAGATAGCCGGTAGCAACTTGGTTTGTCTTTTTCATTGCGAATCCTGGCGTCATCAATCTAGCACCAATTTCTTGATAATGTTCGAGTAAGAACTGCTGATCTTCTGGAATTAACCAGTCAGGTACTCGATAACTGGTAACTACCAGTACCGGTTTTGCGGCCATCATCTCCTCTTTTAGGCTATATCGATCTTGATATTGATTCAAGGTTGATGATGTACGCCAGTGGTAAGTCGATGGTCGGAACAAGCCTAGTCCTTCAAAACCAAAAATAGCTTCATCCTCATTTATGTGGTGCTCAATAAAATCTTGTAATGCCATTTGATGGCTCACAAACATCAAGGAACAGGCGCGTATGACTAAAGGTCCCTTTAGCAATAGCAGTAATATTCCAAGCGAGATTAAAGCGGCTTTGCGTTTACCGATAGAGAGAGGACTCTCTTTCCACCAATCCTGCAAAGCGACCATTTGTAAACCTGCGAATATGCCGAGCATGGGGAATAAAATAGTAAGATTGTAGGCGAAATAGGCAGGATTTAGCGCAACGGAAAGTACGGCGCACAACAGCAGCATAAAAACTAACACGCGGTGTTGCTGTGAGACATGGCTTCTATTTTTAAACCAACGTATGAGGCCAAATAAAACAAGTAATATAAAAATGGGATTAAGGATAACTGCTTCAACTAACACTTTTAGCCGCGCAGAGCCGTCTGACACCGACCCATTGGAAATGCCGCTTAGCAAAGACTGATTTACCGTTAAGAAAATATTGATATCATCGGTAAAATAAACCAGTGCAAAATAGAGAGATAGAAATAATATGCAGGAGGTCAAGATAATCAGAACGCTCTTGAGGGTATCTTGTAATTTTTTATTGGGATCAGTTGCCCCGTGATAAAGGAATAATAGCCCTATCGGGCCTGCAACAATGATCGCTTTGAATTTACAGGCGGTAACTAAAATCAAAAGAAAAGAAGCCAGGAGCAATTTGGCAGGTTTAAAAAAATTGTCTTTATCAATAAATAAAGTAAACAGGCCTAGCCATCCAATGCAGATAATCATATCGGGTCGAAGGTCTAAACCGCGAGCAACCATCGGCGTAGTGATTAGCACTAAAATCACGGACCATATACCTACCCTCGCGTTGAATAATAGAGTGCCTAGCCGATATATTAAAAATGCGACAATACCAATAAGAATGAAATAGATAAGACGTGCTGCGTAGAGTGAGCCTAATCCATCAGGAAAGATCATTACAATGGGGACGAGCAGGTCCATAATGATGGAGTAGCTGTCTAGGTTGAAGTCTTTGCCTCCAATCTGTCCAAGACCTTTTAGCCAGGCAGTGTAAATTGCCATGTAGTCGTCATTCACTATTTGCCGAGTAAAAATCGAGGCAAAATAAACGGTAGCAATGATACCTAACGTTATTGTGATAAATTTGGTGTGCTGAGGTGACGCAGATTTAATAGTCGTCATAGTACTAAATCGGCGTCAACTTCCAAATACTTTTGGTAAACAACCGTTTTGGAGCAAACTTTTCAATAGTTTTGATAAAGGAAATCATAAAGCTAGGCATAAAGTTATAGAAAAAGCTGGGGACCAACAGTATTTTTTCTACCCTCTCTACTTTAAATCCTTGCTGTCGTGCAATTTCAGTAAAATTCTCGTCAGAGTATGTATACATTTTTCCGCCGAGGCGTTCTGCAAAAAGCGAGGTCCATGCTCTTGGTGACCAAACTATAGTGTCTAGAATAACGCAACCGTCTTTTTTTACGAGACGTCGAAACTCTTTCAATAGTTTTGAAATGTCGGCGTAATGGAAAAAGAAACGTAATGAGATGATGGCAGAAAAGGTGTCTGTACTATAGGCGGTATTAAACGCATCTTGGCGACTCAATAAAATATTTTGGTACTTGTTTTTACTGTAGGCCAACATGCTGGGGGAGTAATCTGCTCCGCAAAGCGACTTAAAACCCATTGTTTGCATGGTAGGTATTAGCCTGCCCGTACCGACTGGGATATCAAGGGTCATACCTTGTCGGTCCACATCCCCTAGGAATTTTTCTACAGCTTGTACCTCTTGTTCGTGGACGTAACGACCGCCACGATTTTTAAAGCGAAATTCGTCATAGTTGTCGACGACATCATCGGCACTGTAGTACTTACGTTTATATTCTGAATCTTTCATTTTTATTATTATCAGTAGGAGATTGATGCGATTGTGCTTAAATCGACCGAAGTAATGGAGATAGTCGAGTTGGGTAATTAAGAGCATTATTAAACATAAAAGTGGACAAAAAGTCTACTGAATTTAAGGTGGTTATCAGGTGGCTTTAGTCTTTTGATGATCGTAAAGTCTGGATATTAAAGGGAAGTTAGTAGGTCTAGTGCGTTAAACTATTACCTAGCAATAAGTATAAATGACAGGGTTTAAAATGCTGGTAATGCTTACTTAATTCTGTAAATTTGATTCAAGTTAGCGTGCGACAATTGCTTTTACATCGGTTGTTAGGATAAACCAAGCGTTATTGGTCTTTGAATTTTGTTACTTTCTAGAATTGGAGGCTATAATCTCCCGCAGCTTTATTTCTATTGGCGACAACCAGCAAAACAAGGAAAGCAATCTCATGAGCAATACCTTCGATGACAATAGTTTAACCATTGGTGGCACCCCTCTAGTCAAAATAAACCGTATTAGCGACGGCAACATTTACGTAAAAATTGAAAGCCGTAATCCGGCTAATTCCGTAAAGTGCCGAATTGGAGCCAATATGATCTTGGAGGCGGAAAAATCAGGCAAACTTACGTCCGGTATGAAAATCGTTGAGCCCACCAGTGGTAACACGGGTATTGCTTTGGCATATGTTGCTGCCGCAAAGGGGTATTCATTAACCGTCACTATGCCTAATACCATGAGTCTAGAGCGTCGCCAGTTATTAAAGGCACTTGGGGCTGAAATAGTGTTAACCGAAGGCGCAAAAGGCATACCTGCTGCCATCGCCAAAGCAAAGGAGATTGTGGCTCAAGATCCTGAAAATTGTTTTATGCCTTGCCAGTTTGAAAACCCGGCTAACCCTGCGGTCCATGAAGAAACAACGGGGCCCGAGATTTGGAATGATACCGATGGTGCAATTGATATTCTCGTTTCGGGGGTGGGCACTGGCGGAACGATTACCGGAATATCTCGATACATTAAACAAACAAAAGGAAAAGCGATTACCTCTGTCGCCATTGAACCTAGTTCCTCAACCGTGATTACAGCAGCGAAAAGTGGTGAAGAGCCGACTCATGGCCCGCATAAAATTCAAGGAATTGGCGCGGGTTTTGTACCTGAAAATCTAGACCTTGAATTAGTGGATCAAGTCGAACAGTGCACCAATGAAGAGGCGATAGAGTGGGCCCGTAAACTAATGCGTGAAGAAGGTATCTTAGCGGGGATTTCGTCGGGTGCGGCAATGGCTGTCGCTCATCGCTTGTCTCAAGCGGAAGGTAATGCGGGCAAGACTATCGTTGCCATTTTGCCTGATTCGGGGGAGCGCTATTTATCTTCGGCTTTGTTTGCGGGTGAGTTTACTGAGGCGGAAACGGTTCAGTAGTCTTGACTGCTCGTTACGATAGGCGGCTATTTTTCTGTTAATTTATTTTGTTGTACTTTCGAGTTGAAACCAAGACTAATTGAATTCAGTACTAGTTGAATTCAATTAGCCGTTATTTTCTACCGATTCAGTTTTGACATTATTCTGATATGACTTCTGATTCAAAATCCCGATTTGATAAGTCTTCTCCTAGAGCCTCCATGACCGATGATGAGTCGGAAACCCCCATCAGATTCCCGTACACTTCAGTGAAAGCAGTCGTCATTTCTTCTAAGGGAAAATCGGCATAGTCACCGCGCTCACGAATATACTCCATGTGTTTGTTGCCCGCATTATCAATGGGGTGGAATAGAGAGTCTTCAACGCCATCAAACTCTAAAGGCTTGATATTAGCTTTTTCGCAAAGGGAGAGATTAAAGGCGGGAGTGCATTTAACCCATTGGTTGTTGATGTAGAATCCGGTGTTGCCATGAAATACAAAAATATCCGTTTTCATCAGCTCTTTTAGCTTAGGTGACGTGAGGTGATTTCGAACGTCGGCAAACCCTAACTGAGTGGGTATTCCCACTGCTCGACCGAGAGCCGCTAGTAAGATTGCTTTGGGAATACAAAAACCTTCTTTTGCTGCAAGCACATTACTTGCGACAAAGGTGTCGCTCCCTGTCATTAATGCGTAAGGGTTGTAGCGAATGTCATCGCGTGCCGCGTAATAGAGTTTCACCGCTTTTTCTTGGTCGTTTTGGGCACCTTCTATCGTCTCATGCGCATAACGCTGAATTTCGGGGTGATCACTGTTGATGTATTGGGTTGGCGTTAAGTATTGATTTAAGTCTATTTTCATAATGGGTCATGGCTGTTAATAGCCACTTCAAAGCCTTTAGTGAATGTTGGGGTTGATGATGATGGATAAAAAGTAGACGCTATTTTATCACCTCATTTAGTTATCAAATACTGTGTATGCATATAGCTATAGGGTCTGCTGATCTTAGGAACTTAGAGAGTAAAAATTGAATTCAGCTATTTCATGTTAAGAAGTGTGATGATTTTGTGAAAATAGTAAACGGTATTTAGTATCCAATTGATATGTCTGCATGATCTAAAAATACGCTGAATTGTTGTGTCTAGCCGTTAGAATTTATAGATGGAATTTTTCTAACCGATTTTTTCGACTGAATTAGCTTATTATCTTTGTTGGTTATTTTTCTGTTGCTCGAGAATCTGACTTTGGGGCCAACTTAGTCGTGAGGTGGTGAATCAGTTGCGGGAACAAATTGCTTAATTAAATAGTAAAGCGGCCATGATCACTTTTTACCAATTAGTAGAATCGAATAATATCGTTCTACCGCGCAGACTAAGCTAGCTGTCTGTCGACTGTTTTTTTTATTCCGGTGGCGTTACTCCCTCTCTTTTGATGTATACAGCTGCTTAGTCAGCGTCGTTTTGTTTGACGGCACAGTCAATTAGTAGCCTCCCCAAGCTTGACATTGTGAGTCTTTCGCAACAGTCTTTCCAAGCTTTATAAAATCAAATATAGATCAAGGGAAGGAGAAGACTATGAACGTTGCTTATAAAGAAGCTATTGAGAAGGGTGTGAAGCAAGCCGCTAATCCCGACTATGAAACGGTGATAATTGGTGCCGGTATTTCAGGGATGGCCGCCGGTATCAAATTGATAAAAGAAGATATGACATCGTTTGTGATTGTTGAGCGTGCAAGTGGTGTGGGTGGGACGTGGAGAGATAATCGCTACCCTGGAATCGCCGTGGATATTAGTTCGTTCACCTATTCGTTTTCCTTTGAGCAGAATCCCAATTGGTCTCGGGTTTTTTCTCCTGGTGATGATCTGCATAATTACACCAAACGGATCGCTGCGAAGTATGGTTTGTATCCCTATTTCAGATTCAATACCAGTGTAGTGAGTGCTATTTTTGATAAAGCCACACACATGTGGACGGTAGAGTTGGGGGACGGTAGTTATATGACTGCGCGCCAAATCATATCGGCAACCGGTGCGCTAATTGAAACCAAAGATCCTATTATTCCTGGGTTAGACAGTTTTAAAGGGATAAAAATTCATACCGGACATTGGGATACGTCTTTAGACCTCAAAGGTAAGCGCGTTGCGATTATTGGGACCGGTGCAACCGCCGTTCAGATGATACCTGAACTGGCTAGGGAAGTTGGACGGTTAGATGTCTATCAGCGTACGCCCATTTGGGTGCTTAAAAAACCGGATGGAGACATTCCCCCCATTCTTAAAAGTGCTTTTAGAAATATTCCATTGTTGCAGCGAGGCACCCGTTTAGCGACTGATGTATTCAGTGAAGTCGTGATGGTGATTTCAGCGATTTATTATAAGCAGTTTCCTTGGTTGGTTGCTTGGGCAGAAAGAGCAGGTGTTAGCAATATGGAGCAGCAACTGCCTGATAGGCAGGATCTTTGGGATACGTTAACACCCAAGTATGGCTTTTCTTGTAAACGGCCAACTTTTTCAAATGAGTATTTTTCCGTTTTTGCAGAAGAACACGTGGATCTAGTCACTACTCCTATTGAGAAAATTGAAGAAAAAGGGGTTGTCACCACCGATGGAAACTTGCGAGAAATTGATATTCTAGTGCTCGCTACCGGTTATCGTGTTTTTGAAAAAGGGAATTTCCCTCCCTATACCATCTTCGGGCGCGATGGCGATGAGCTGGGAGATTTTTGGGAGAGAGAACGTTTCCAGGCATATGAAGGTGTGTCCGTGCCAAACTTCCCCAACTTTTACAATGTTCTCGGGCCTTATTCATTGCTTGGAACGTCGTATTTTAAAACGGTAGAGGGCAATACAACACATGCGATACGCTGCATTAAAGAGGCCAAAAAACGCAACGCCACTTGTGTTGAAATCAGGCAGGATGTGCATGATGCGTATTTCCAAGATATTATAAAGCGTCAGCAAAACACCATTTTCTTTAATCATAATTGTGGTACGGCGAACAGTTATTATTTTGACGTTAATGGCGATGCTCCTATGTTGAGGCCGTCTACATCCGTGGAATCTTTGTGGCGGGCAAAACACTTTTCTCTGAATAACTATGTTTATTCGGATTTAAAAAAATAAGGTTTATTCGGATTTAAAAATCAGAATGCTAATCCCGATTTAGTCGGTATGTTGTATTGGCATATTGTTGAATAGACTGAGGATAAGTCTGTCAGCTACGATGTATTTACTGATTCGGAAAGCAATAGGTAGTCACTGTGTGAGTAGAAGCATAAGCCGCTAGTAGAATCAGCGGCTTTTTTGTTATAGAGGCTAAGGTGTAATATAAGTTTGTAGGCGACAATGTCGATGAAAATCCTTTTCATCATCTTATCTGTTTTAATTGTTTGTGCTAGTTCGATATAATCCCGCGTCTATTTATGCTGAATAAATTGTTTTACTCCAGTGATTGAGTTGTCTGTAGTCATTGCTGCTGCCATCTTTTTAAAAGTGCTCATTGTTCTTTTCTAATGAAGGAAAAGAAATAGCGCCATAAATAGTGTGTCGCTGATAGTGACAGGTGAATTGAGCAGATAGGGAACCTGATATGTACCAATCTTTACGAACGGCCTTTGCCCGAGTTCGAGCAGGCCATCCTGTTGATTGGAGTTTGGTCCTACAGGGCCTCCTCAATGTTGGTGTTGATCGCAAGTTGATAGATAAGGCCGCTGAGGCAAAGGTCTATGGGGCGGGGGTGTATAAGGTAACCATCCTGAATGAAGAAGCCTTTTTAGAGATTGAACATCTAATCTCACCCGTGGACAAAAGTAGTCGCAGCGCAGCAAGTCTGAGCGGCAATAGCCATGCTGTGTCGGTTAATGGTGCAATGCTCGCTGTGTGGGCTGCGGATGAACCGGAGTCGGTAAATCGAATATTCAAAGATGAGCTGCCGATGCCGCAGCCAGGACGCCGGCACGCTTTGATTACGGAGAACGAAGAGTGTTTTCTCAATAAAGAAGCGACGTATCGATTCGTTAAGGAGCACTGCGAGGTTGGCCACAGCTATGAAGATATCGAGTTCATCTACGGCTCCGGGAATAGCGTTAGCAATAAGCGAATCATTCCATATCTAAAGTCATTTGATGGGGATGTAATGTGTCTCTTCGATGTCGATTTGGGCGGGTTGAAAATTTACGCCAATCTCTTGTCTGCGGGGTTGCCAGTTGAAACTACCTATTACTTAGTGCCAATGGATCTACGTGATCGCCTGCAGCGCTCGAAACGCAAGGCATCAGCCAAAGAGCTGGATGCATTGTCTCAGGTTTACGGAAAGTCCGAGCTAACGGACAAAGTGATTGGTGCCATTCGACACTACAAAACAACGATTGAGCAGGAGAGTTACCGTGCAGATGGATAAAGTTATGAAATTGGATCTTGCGAGTGAGTATAAGATCCATGAAATCATTTTTGCTAATAGCGGTTCAAACTATTACGTGCGTTTACCCGTTGATGCACACGCGGCTGTTATTTCTGATAATAATAGTGGTAAAACCTCCTCGCTTTCCGCGCTTAAACTGTTCCTACTGCCAGAAATTACCTTCAAAAAACAAAAGGATAAGTTTGGGTTCCAATCGGGAGGGAAGCATTATGAAGACCTATCCTCATACACGTATTATTTCCCCGGGTATGAGTCATTCATTGTTTGTAACGCATCGAACCCAAAAGGTAAATTTTGCTGGGTGCTTTATCGCACATCCGATCTCGGTTACGAGCGTATTGCTGTCCCACATGAGTATGATGATTTTAAGCACCTTCTGTGGAATCAAGATTCTAAGAAAAATGAGAACGCGGGGGAGTTGCAACCCGATATCCACGTAAAAAAAATCGTGAAGCAGCTGACGTCAGATTACGGCGGTAAGATATTCACGGATAAAAAATCCATTGGTGTTGCGATTTATAGCAGAACGTCAAATGCAGATGATGATTCACGCTACTGTTTGCTGCCCATGGCGAAAGGCTACTCAACCAATATCGCAGATACTATTCGTTCTCTGTTGAGTATGGCCTTTAGTTTAAGTAATGCATCGACAACCTCGCTACCCATGGCGATGGCATCGATTCTTGATGGTGCGGGTATGAGCGCTGTTCGGAAGAGGGATAGCGAAGGGATCTTTCTGGATCTGGATTCACAGTTGGAAGAGTGGCGCGAATTGAAAGGTATTGCTGTCCGCTTAAAATTGATCGAGTCTAAGAAGGATGACTGGGGTCACCTTCAAGAAGTGCGTGCTGATTATGAGCGCATGAAACGAGGGTGTAAGGATCGTTTTGTAGAAATTGCCTGGTCACTTCAGGCAAAAAAAATGGAATTGAATGAGGTCTTGAATGAACTTCGGGGAAAGGCTCGGGATGTTGAAGAGACTCTGGTAGAAAACCTACCCATACATAATGAGGTGAAGAGCCGTTATAGTGAAGCCGTTATTGCGGAGCTAGCGGCAAAGCGTTCACTGAGTACCATCAGTGAACGTATAGAGCGTGTTAGATCTGTTCGCAGTTTCCTCAGTGCGTTGTGCCCTGATGATGATAAATCTGATCAAGCGGTATTAGTTGTTCTCGATGGGCAGATAGAGGAATGTGAGTCGGAAATTAAAGGCCTTGAAGGGCAATCTCAAGCGCGTGTTCAGATGGTGACATTGGATGAACAAATAAGAAAAAACAAGCTTATAAGAAAGCAACTCATCGACGTGATTGAGAGTTTGGCCTCCGAAAATTCATTCCTTGATGGGTTGTCATCACACTCGGCGTCAATTCTTCTCAGCCTGAATTCGCAATTTTCGAAGTTGAGTTTTACGCCATCGTTGGAGCAAAAATCAGTCATTGAGGATTTTACAAAACTGTTTTCAATGGAAGGTTCAAACCTTTCTTTCTGTGATTTACCAATGCTAGAAGTCGATTACATTGTACGTGACAATCAGGCGATAAAGAGAAGGCACGTTAAAGAAATAGATGGTCTGACTGATAGTATAGAATCTGATGATAAGCTTCTATTAAAACTCAAGAAGAACAGTGAGCTTACCAAAGAGCAGCAGGTTGCAAAGCTGGCTGATTGTAAGGAGGAGCTTAAAGAGTTAATAGGGCAGCGAAGTGCCTTATTGGCAGCTGATGATCTTGAATCACAGAATATTGAAGCGGAACATAACGTTGCTATAGCGGGTGAGAATCTTCAGCAGATTGAGACCGTGTGGGATGCTGAACGGTTGAAGCGCGAATGTCTCTATTCCGATTTGAATTCAGTCAATACCACTATCGACGAAAAAACGTTTCCACTCAAGCAAATCGAGAGTGATTTTTCTGAGTTAGCTAGAATTGAAGCTGCATCACAACGGATGCTAGACCTTGATAGAACACTCTTAGAGTTTGATGCTGAGCGAGCCCAAGACATTTCTCCTGAGAACACAAAAACGGCTTTGGATGAGTTGAGTCGGCAATCCATAGGGGCGCAACATAAGAAAACGGACTCGATAAGCGCGATGGGTTCACTGTTGCAGCATGGGGTCGTTGAGTCGACACCGGAAGAGCGTTATCAAATTACCATGAACAGAGAACGTTTCGATGCGCACTACTCGGACCTTCAAGCGGTGTTCCTCAATTTGGATGTGAAAAAGGACACCTATAAAGAGCGTCTTGCTCATCATAACAATACCGCCGCGACTGCATCGCGGATGATTGAAAATGTGGAGAGCATTGTCACTAACTTTATCAAAGGGATTAATGATGAGTTGAAGGAATATCGGATTTCCAACTTGAATGCGGTAGAGATGGTTGCTGAACTGCATCCCCAATACTGTGACATGTTGAAGACGTTGAACCGAGTAGGCAGTCGAACGGATGAGCTACTATCAGAAGAATTCTACAAACAGATATCAGATTTTCAGGATCAATTTTATATTAAGAACCCCGGTAAAATCGATATTGCCAAGATCATTGAAAAAATATCTTACCGGTTCGAGCGAAACGATTTGATTGAGGATACGCCCCAGTCCAATGGCACGAACTGTATGGTGAATGCCACGATGTTAGCGCTATTGCTTAAAAAGATGGTGCCCGAGGATCTCAATCTGACTATGCCGGTTGTTTTTGATGAAGTCGGTAGTTTGGATGAAAATAATTTTCAAGAAATACTGAAGGTCATGGAGGGGCATGGTCTCTATTTGTTTGTTGCTAATCCAGAAAATAATGGCACCATCGCCAGTGTGTTGGATGTATATCATGATTTATCAGTGTTCAAGGCGACTGACGTGATGGTCGAAGGAAAAGCGGAAGCTATCTACTTTCCAAGAATGGAAGAACGCCTAGAATACTACGCTGTATCGGAGTCTGAAGCGTAGCAATGGATACTAACGCACAAAATACTTTAGTTATTATTTTTCAGCATGTTGATATTTTCTGCACGATGCTAGATCACTACTCCGATCGTTCAAAGACAGTCGTTGGGTTTCAGGTTTCCGCGTATGAGGCGGTGGTGACGGACTATCTGGAAAAGCATGTCTCGCAAAAAACAGACCGAAGCAGAATTAATACAGCGCTTAGCCTAAACAACATGGATGAATGCGGCCTGCTGATATTTGTTGATGATCGCCGTGGCCAGTTCGCTCTTCAGCGTGGGCTGCTTCAGACCATTCAAAATCTAGACTCAAAAAGAATTAGGGAGCTGGGTCAACCTGATCTCGATATCATCTATGCACAGATGAAGAAATTGTATGATTACTTTATTCCGAAAGGCCGAGCTTATGAGCGTTATGACCCTACCTTTCAAGAGAATTTGGCAACGCTGATTGATTCCTTGCAGGAGACGTTGACCAAGATCGATCATAACACCAGAGCACTGGAAGGTAGCTCTAAGCGATTATCAGAAATTCTTGAAAGTCACGATTTCAATCAGATGGGCATGAGTGACCAGGTGAGGAGTGCGTTGGATGAAGTCATACGAATATCCAAACGCAATATTAATCCAACCTTAGTTTTCTTGAACGAAAAAGCGATGGCTGCTGATGCCAGTGCAATGTATTTGATTCGTCGTATCCGTGAGAGTTTTGAACGCACCACTTTCCACAGTGAGCTGGCCACGATTTCCACGATTGAGATGAAGTTACTCTCCTATGCGGAAGTGATTGCGGACGTACGCCGACGAATGCACCGATATGTTGAAATGGATCGGTGTCAGCGTGAGCTCTACAACAACATTGAGTCACGGTTTAATGAATTGTATGAAGCAGTCGTATCGCGGCTGGACGCAAAACTCACCGGTAAAAAAATCCCTTCTGATCATGTGATTTTCGAGTGCTCTCGCCAATTCAGAGGCTTGGCTAAATGGAACTCGGCTAAGTTGACTAGGTCTTTGATTGCATTGCCCGACAATACTGGTGATGCCTACGTCCATGAGTACATTCGCTCCAAGCTCGATAGAGCGGAAACCCTCAGCAGTCGGAAAAAGAAACCGAGTCAGAAAGACTCCACGGCCAAGGAACGCTACGAGAAGTCTAGTCGACTTAAACGGATCAAGGCGGTAATGCTTGAGCTCGATACGAATTCAGCTTCAGATGATTTGTATAAAGCCGTGCATGAGCACTTGGTGAAAAATCTTGAAGGCTATCGGTTAAAGGATATCTATGATGCATTGCCTTTTGTCGGCAAAAAGAAAAAAAGGATCAATACCTTTGAGCGAAAAGAAATTATTTATCAATCGCAGAGACTATCGTATCTGGCAAAAAAATTAGAGGTAGCGTGAATGGAAAAGCTTGATTTGGGCCTGGATATTTTTGCATCGAGGGCAATTTATAAAGATTTTGTGACAGGTAAGATCATTAATTCGCATGAAATGATTGAAGGAGACATGCAGCCGTCGCCTAAATTTAGGGAGCTGGTGGATAACCTGGATAAATACCGGTATCTGTATTCGTTGAATGGCTTTGAGATACAAAACATTAATAACGTCGCATTCTTTGTGACGCGTGATGATCGATCGGAAGAATACAATGATGTTGCGGCGAACATTCAGGTTTTGTTACTTATGATTTCTCGAGGTGTTTATTCACTGGGTGTTGCGCCAGGGATTTTGATGGACGAATCGGCGGGACTCAGTATTAAGCAGATTAATGAGATAGGTGAATTGAAAGAGCAGAGCCAAATTATCAAGGCATGTGGTTTGCGCCAGCCGCTCATAGAGTCAGTCAATGGCAAGCTGTTAAATCGAGGGATTTGTTTTTGCACTAAGGAAGATCGTTATATTTTATCCGCTGCCGGTCGCTATTTGTTGGATGAATTGGCTGGTGCGCCGGGAGACGCGACTTTGGAGAGTCTAGTCAATATCTCCGAATAGGGTTCTAGTGAAAATGAGAATTTGGAGAGAGGTAATCAAATAGGAAGTCATCTGAATTCATTTGAGTTCCGTTGCATTTTTACCGAGGATGGAAATTTGGGTAGCACAGAACTACTTGAAATTGACAATTCTGGCTATGCCTATTCTCCTCATTTAGCACTGGATAGCAGTGGCAACGCCTTCGCCGTATGGGAGCAAGACGACGGTACTCGTAGTAATATATGGTCTAGTCGGTTTGAGTAGAGGTTGTTGTACCAAGTAATGTCCTCTGCTCAGAATTAAAAACAACAGCGATCAGGTCCTAATGAATGTGAGTTGGAATTTCAATTTCCACGATTCTCTATAAGTCAGTCGAAACGATGCTCGATGTTTTAATTGGCTTGTTGGGAATACGTACTTCTGTTTTCATTTCTCTAAATATTAATGAATTCATTTTTTCTTTGGACGATTGTAATTAAGCGCTCAGAGCGCTCTTTTCCTGCCAATATAGCTATGTTCAAATTGGCCATATAGACCTGAAATCCGTGCTTCGAATTACCCCTGTGGTGGGCTTGATAAAGGCAGCTTCTTTTTTATATAGAAGTCTTCATCAGGTGCTGTAGTAAAATCCTTACCGCCAGTGTTGCCGCCAGTAAAATATAAGGTTTGTTAATGGTGGGATTAGCTAAGTGAATTCGGTGGGAGCAGGTCTGTTCGAGGTTATTGTACTTTAACGCCAAAAGCGGCACATGGGCGGCACCGTGCTTTTGGTGTTTGGTTGGTTTCGATGTAAGTCTTTGTTTTAAATGGTGGGCCCACGAGGACTCGAACCTCGGACCTGCCGATTATGAGTCCGAGTAAATGTTGTTTCAGGATAATTCATAAAACCCCATAATGATTTTTATATCCTTAAAAAACAAAGGTCTATAAGTTAGTTTCTCTTATGTTCGATTCATAGCGCTTCACAACAAGTCAGTAAAGTCCTATCCTTACCGCCAGTGTTACCGCCAGTGTTACCGCCAGTAGATTTCTCCTTACCGCCAGTAGATTCCGATTTGGAGCCAAAATGTGGACCGATAAAGAAATCAAAGCTTTTAAGCCGAGAGACAAGATTTACTTCGAAACAGAGAAAACCAAGCAAAGAGGAGCAGGCCGATTTGCTGTTGAAATATCGCCTAATGGCTCTAAGCATTTTTACTTCCAGTATTATGTTAACGGAAAGCGTAAGCATATATTGGTTGGCCGGTTCAAAGAAACGGCGAGCTCTAGCGGTATTACATCCAAGCGAGGGCGGACTATAGCCGGTGAGTATTCAGAGCTGTATCGCCAAGGCCATGACGTTAAGGTTTATCTTGATGCTGAAGAGGCAAAGAAAGCTGAGGCTGATCGCGCTAAAGCTGAGGCTGGCAGTTTTCAGGAATTGCTCGGCTCGTATGTGGCGCAGATGAAAGCGGACGGTAAGCGTACCTACAACGATGTTGAGAAGGAATTTGTACGTTATGTCACGGGACCATTCCCTTATTTAAAATTAAAAAAAGCAAAAGACGTAACCGTGTTGGATATGAAGTTGGTTCTATCCCGCATGATCAATGATTTGGGCATTACAACACAGTCCAATAGAGTACGCTCCTATCTACACGCAGCTTTTCAGCATGGGCTTAAGCAAGACAATAACCCCCGTAATTTTTTAGAAGCCAACGTCGCATTCAATTTAGAAATGAATCCAGTAAGCGCTATTCCAAGGCAGCAAGATTATGAACGTGTAGGGGAGCGATTCTTGTCTGAGGATGAAATTACAGAGCTGTGGGGCGATATACAGATTGAATTTGGCCCTCTTGTTGGACGACTATTAAAAATGCTATTTGCGTTAGGTGGTCAACGACCTAATGAGGTGTTGGCTTGCCCGTGGGCGTATTACGACTTTGATAGAAGAGTTTTAGAGTTGCCTGGAAGCCTCACTAAAAACAAACGCCCCCATACTGTACCGTTAAACGATTTAGCGATGAGTATTCTCAACGAGTTGAAACCACTAACAGCCCATTGCAAATACCCTTTCGCAGCCGCCATTGGTAGTGGCTTGAATGTCGAGAAACCTATTGTATCTAATTCCCTTAACAGGGCTATTGCTCGGTACTGTGATAAAAAAGGTTTTGAAAAGTTTGTCACTCGAGATGTTAGGCGAACGGTGAAAACGCACATGGGAAAAGCTGGGTTGAGTAAGACCATTCGCGATCGATTACAAAATCATGCTTTGAATGATGTCTCGAGTAAGCACTACGATAAATATGATTATCTGGTGGAGAAGAAAGAAGCTCTTGATGTTTGGAATCAGTATTTAGAGTTGCTTATTAATCCTAAAGATAACGTTATATCAATAGGAATAGTTTCAAACGATTAAAACAGTTTAGAAGAATGTTTGATAATAAATCGAGGATGCTGGAGTTGCTAACTTCAGAGCCATCTAATAATAAAAATTTGTAAGGCGCTTTAATCATGTCTGTCATTGATATTACTACGCGACACTTCCAGTTCATTAAATTCGTACATCCAGAATTTTGCTGAATCATAAGTATTATCCACCATCATGTGAATTTCAAATAATTGAATGCACATTAGTCTAAGTTGAATGAATTAGGTCTAGGGTAGCTCCCAAAACGCTGGATACTTTCACCAGCTTGGTTTGATTTTATGTGAGGGAAGGTTGTGTTCGGAGAAGAAATGTTGGACTTTGAAAATCAAAAATTTGCGAGCTGGGCACCTGATATAGCGAAAAAAGCCTGGGCCGAAGAATTAGAGCACTTGAAGCTTCTGCAAGAAAAGTGTTTTGAAATTGATATCCCATTTAGCCATGACTACAAGGACTTAAATATTTTAAGGCGGCTATTTACTTACGATGAAATGCGATTCGTTTGGGAAGGGCTAGATCGCTATAACCTTAAAGCCAGTAACTTCTTGTACTTTGTGATGTATGCAACTGCGTATCCACCTAATAAAACTCATAAAATGGCTTCAGCGGATTACGACAAATGGTTTTCAGATGTGAAAAAAACTGCCCGAAAACTGTCTGAATTAATCATTGCTACACCTATTGACAGCATTCTTTCAGATAAATATGGGTTGCAAATCAAACGTGAAATCCTTAATTCTATGAATAAATATTGGGCTTCCTTATTTAGGTCAGGTCCAGAAAAGTCAGTGGAAGAACCAGACATAAAAGAGGTATGTGCAGTGCCTGACTTTGATCCTGGCAGCCTCTCAAAAATACTAACTGAAATTGCAAACCTGCAAGCCGAACCCTCGAAAAGCTTTTATTCGAAAGATAATATTGAAGTACGGCTACCTAGGCCGAATCATCCTGCGGCTAACAGAATTTACTTTATGCGAATGTTGACAGAATACTGCGAAGAATATGCCGAACATCCGTTAAGGAAATTTGTTTGCATTACAACAAATACCGTTTTTGATATCGACTCAATAAGTGAGGGGGATGTAAAACGAATTGCCCCGGCTTTCTAAATATAGAGTTTTTCATGGATATTGAATTACCCAGCAGTAGAATAATAAAAATAAAGTGCACAGCCTGGAAAATAGTTAATATATTGATATATAAGAATAATTTGTTGTTTTAATTGGTGCCCGAGCACTAACTCTGTAAAACTTCTGATTTAGTGCCCTCCTTCCTACTCCTTCAAATGTGGAAAGATTCTTCCTGACATTATTTGAAACTATTGATAGGAGCTAATCGCAATGTCATTCAATGAAAATATGCCTAGTCACAATCGAATTGTAAGAGAACCCGAAACTGTAGAGGCTACCGGGCTAGCAAAATCCACCATTCGCCGACTAGAAAAGAGGAGTCGATTCCCTAAACGAATAAAGTTAGGCCCTAGGGCGGTAGGCTGGCGATTATCGGACATTCAAGACTGGCAAAAAGACCCTGAAGGCTACAAACAGGTCAATATCGAGAGGCTCGAAAAATGAAAAAAGAGGCTACCCGAAATCTGCCTAGATTATCACTGAGAAACTTTATTAATAAGCAAGTCAAACAAGAAGTCATTCTTATTTTGTTGCTTAGAGGAGGAAAGTACGTAAGCAAGCCTGTCTCGTGTAATCACTACTGCATTGAGGAGCAGGGTCGTGAAGCAGGCTTAATACCATATCGTCAGTTTAAGTGTAGACGTGGTTCAAACCTGATGGAGGTTTACCAACAATGAGTCGCTATAACGTAAATGACGTTCGATGCTTAGCCTTCGGAAACTGGGGGGTGATCATCCCCGCACTATGCCCACCACTGATACCAGCGTTTGAAAAAATGGGAAGGCATGTACCTTGCCCTTTCCATGGAGGTAAAGATGGTTTTAGGCTGTTCAATGATTTCTTAGAAACTGGCGGTGGGTACTGCAATACATGTGGCCCATTCGCTGATGGTTTTTCCTTGGTTATGGAGGGCAACCGTTGCACATTTCCGGAAGCGCTTAAAGCCGTAGGAGATTATCTGCAATGCGGTACTTCACCGATAGAGACGGTACGACGAACACCACCAAAGAAAAAGGAGGAAGTAAACGAGAAGGCGCGTAAGGCTTTAGGCAAAGCGTTCAAAGAATCACATCCAATCATCAACCCAAAGTTAGACGCCCTACCTGTGGCTCGATATTTTGGTAACAGAGATTTATATGGCGCAATCAAAAACCCACCAGTGAACTTACGTTTTCATCCAAGCCTTGAATATTATGATGAGCATGGAAAGTTACTCGGTTCTTACCCTTGTATACTTGCTCCAATAGTTAATCCTGAAGGACAAATGGTAAGCCTTCACCGAACATTCCTAACCAATCACGGAAATAAAGCAAACGTACCAAGTCCTAAAAAGTTGATGGTCTCAATGGTAAGCGGTATTACTCGTGGGGGTGCTATCCGACTGTATGACGCTACCGATTGTTTAGCGGTGGCTGAAGGCATAGAGACTGCTATAGCAGTTCATCTTGCTACTGAGTGGCCCGTGTGGGCTTGCGTTAGTGCCGGAATGTTAGAGAAGGTTGATATCCCTGAGAAGGTTAAAATACTCCACATCATGGCAGACAAAGACCGTAGCGGTACAGGGTTAAAGTCTGCCAATGTACTAGCAAATCGTTATCTTCATTTGGATGTGAAAATACTACTGCCACCTCAAATTATACCGGATGATCAAAAGTCTATTGATTGGTGCGATACCTTAACGAGTATTAAGGAGGTGGGGTGATGGACCGTTCGGTAAGTGACATGATGGCTAAAGCAGAAGTCAAGCAAGCGCCACCTATGCCGTTAGTACAGAAACAAGAAGCGCCAGAATACCCGATCGATGCTTTAGGGAAGATATTAGGAGGTGCTGCCATGGCTATCGCTGAATGCGTGCAAGTCCCCAAGGCAATCGCTGGACAAAGTATTTTAGCTGCGGCTTCCCTTGCGGTTCAATCCATTGCTGATGTGGCAATTGATGGCCGCGACTCTCCTACAAGCCTCTTTTGCCTAACCATTGCAGAGTCGGGAGATAGGAAATCGGCTGCCGATACCCTCGCGCTAAAAATACACAAAGAGTATCAGAGAGAACTGTATCAAGAATATGAAATACAGATGGATGATTACAGCGATGAGTTAGATTCATATAAAACTGAAAAGGAATTTATTAAAAAAGAAAAAAAGTTAAGCCAGTCTGAACGAACGGCCAAACTAAAGGCGCTCCCAAAGCCAAGGGAACCTGCGACCCCTTGCCTGATCTGCCAAGAGCCTACCCTTGAAGGTCTGCAAAAAGCATTTTCTTCAGGGCGTGATTCTATGGGGTTGCACAATGATGAGGGAGCCCAGTTTTTTGGTGGCCACGCAATGAATGCGGACAACATGCTTAAATCGATTAGTGGTCTTTCTCTTTTTTGGGATGGTGCCGATATTGTTCGCACAAGAGGGGGCAAAGGCGAAAATGCCATGTTGACCGGAAAAAGATTAACGATTCATTTAATGGTTCAACCCGTAGTAATAAATAAAATACTCAGTGACCCAACCCTACAAGGGCAGGGCTTCTTGCCTCGATTCTTAATAGCAAGGCCCGAAACAATCGCCGGCACTCGGCTTTATAACCACAGAGACCCAACTAAAGAGCCAGCGTTGCAAAAGTACTGGGATACTATGGGTAACTTATTGCGAATGCCTTCGCCTAACCTGGATGAAGAAAACCGTCCCACACTCACTCTTGAAAAGGAGGCTAAAGATTATTGGATCGACGTTTACAACACCATCGAGAGTAATTTAGGAAAAAATAAAAACCTGGCAGAGATCAGACCAGCGGCAGGCAAGGCACCAGACTACCTGCTGAGAATCGCAGGCGTGCTTGCCCTAGTGGAAAACCCAGATTCAAAAATAATTCGGCTCCACCACATAGAGAACGCCGCCACGCTAGAAACCTATTTTATCAATGAGGCATTAAGGGCGTCAAAAGATAGTGTGATCAATGCTGATCTGGATAAAGCTGACATACTGCATGACTGGATGAAAAAGGCCGATTCAAAAAACTTCACCCTTAGGCAGTTAAGTCGCCATGGGCCAAGAGGTAGTGGTGCTAGAGCGGGAATTAAGCCGACCAAAAAGCTTGTATCTACCCTCCTTGAGTATGGTTTTATTACGTCTATACCTGGGGGTTTAATCATTGATGGCCTACTCCACAAGGAAGCATGGAGGCTGCGCGATGTTTGATTTGATGGCTGAAGTTGAGGCGTTAAGAAGTCAGAAAAAAAATCATACCCTGATGCAGCCGGTGCAAGTGGTGCAAGTGGTGCAAAGCCCCGTAACACTAAAGACGAGTAGTGCTGCAACCCTGGTGCAAGCTGGTGCAAAAAGAGAGGAGGCTCAGCCTAACGTCAGTAACTTGAAAACTAGCACCACCTTTGCACCGCTCTTGCACCACCCAAACCCCACAGATGATGGGGGCCTGCACCATCCGCACCACTTGCACCAAGGCCAACCTTTAGATTTGTCTTTTCTGAAGGGTACACCGATGACAGAGGCCATGATTTGGGAGGGCTTTAAACGGTGGAAGCAGCCCTTTTGTTCCTTTGATTTGGCTAATATCTACATAGGAACATCTAAGCCTGATGACGTGATTCGATATCTCTATTGGTGGATGAATCATCATAAAGAGTTGTACCAACAGCTTAGAACTTGGGCAAAGGCAACAGAAAAGAAGCCACTACCCACTGATTCCCCAGATGAACTGCAAACCCTGGCTAGTCGAGGGCTTGAGCTACTTCCCGAAGATGGGATCTATATCAAGAGCCATTTGGCTAGGATGGTCCCGAGAAAGAGAAAAGAGGCTTTGACCCAATACGCTGAAATATGGCTCAAAGCGATGGAGCGTGAAGCCGTTGAGCACCGAAAACAAAATGCTGGCAGAACGTACGCCAATACCTATCTAAGAGAGACTGCTTTTTAACTGTAAACCGCAAGCAAACGCTATTTTTTACAGCTTTATTGAAACAGCCTTACTGAAACAGGTAAGCTTCGTCGTCACGACCTCTATACTGATCAAGCGCCCATTCCACGGGGTAACAAAAAAAACAATGGAACTGCATTAATGAGCAAACAACTCACCCTACAACAACTTGAATCCTTTCTATGGGAAACCGCTGACATCTTACGCGGCAACATGGATGCATCGGAGTTCAAAGATTACATCTTCGGCATGATGTTCCTAAAACGCTTATCCGATGCCTTTGATGAATCCCGTGAGGTGGTGATTGCTCATTACACTGACAAAGGCAAAAGCCAAGCCCAAGCCGAAGAATTGGCAGATGATGAAGATGAATACGATAAAACCTTCTACATTCCCGAAAACGCACGCTGGGAAGCCTTGAAGGACTTAAAGCACGATATCGGTGCCGAACTGAACAAAGCCACCGAAGCCATTGAAGAGCACAATCCATCGCTGGAAGGTGTATTAGTCACCATCGATTTCAATATCAAAAACAAGTTATCCGATAAAAAGCTACGCGATCTATTAAGCCATTTCAGCCAACACCGTTTGCGTAACAGTGATTTTGAGCGCCCTGATTTATTGGGTACCGCCTACGAATACCTCATCAAGATGTTTGCCGACAGTGCCGGAAAAAAAGGCGGTGAATTTTATACGCCGTCGGAAGTGGTGCAATTATTGGTGGCATTGTTAAAGCCCCATGCCGGCATGCGTATCTACGACCCCACTGCCGGTTCTGGCGGTATGTTGGTGCAAACCCGCAACTACCTCGCCAACCACGGTGAAAACGCGGCTAACCTGTCCCTGTTCGGGCAAGAAATGAACCTGAATACATGGGCAATCTGTAAGATGAACATGTTCTTGCACGGCGTGTTCAGTGCCGACATTCGCAAAGGCGATACCCTGCGTGATCCGCAACATAAAGAGCAGGGTGAGCTGCAAGTATTCGACCGCGTTATCGCTAACCCACCCTTCAGTTTAAAAAAATGGGGTAAAGAGGAAGCCGATAACGACGGTTATGGGCGCTTCCCCTACGGCACTCCCCCCAAAGATGCCGGTGATTTAGCCTTTGTACAGCACATGATTGCCTCCACCAATGCCGAAGGCATGGCGGGCATTGTTATGCCACACGGTGTGTTGTTCCGTGGTTCCAGTGAAAAACAAATTCGCCAAGGTATTTTGAAAGATGATCTATTGGAAGCCGTGGTGGGTTTGCCAGCCGGTTTATTCTACGGCACCGGCATTCCCGCCTGTTTATTGATTATCAACAAATACAAAGCCGCTAATCGAAAAGGCAAAGTGTTGTTCATCAACAGTGAATTGGAATATGAAGAAGGCAAAAACCAAAACAAACTGCGTGAACAGGACATTGCTAAGATTGTTGAAACCTTCGATAACTATGCCGACATCAAACGTTACAGCAAGGTGGTACCCATAGCGGATATCGCCGAAAACGATTACAACCTTAATATCCGTCGTTATGCCGACACCTCACCACCACCGGAAATCTTTGACGTGCGTGCGATTCTTCACGGCGGTGTGCCCGTGCGTGAAGTGGAGGATGAATATATTCAGGAAGAGATATTGGATGGTTTTGACGTGTCAGTGGTATTTGATCGTGATGGCGATTATTACGCATTTAAAGATTCGATTGAAAGCAAAGAACATATTCGTGATCTTGTCGAAGGTATTTACTCGACTGCCATGGATGGCGGAAGTGCCGATAATGCAGGAGCAATTATCGGCCAACTGGAACACTGGTGGGACAAGTACAAGGTTTCATTACATGAACTGGATGCCCAAGTTGCAGAAGCGGAAACAATAATGAAAGGGTTCTTGGAGGAATTAGGTTACGACCCACAAGGATATGGAAGTGCTACGGGAGGCAGGAAGCCGTGAGTAGTGAGAGTAAGGTGGTTCCTAAAGATTGGACGGAATTACCAATTGAATCGGTATTAGATAGGATTATTGATTATAGAGGAAAAAGCGCGCCAAAAAGTGACGCGGGAATACCTCTTATAACCGCAAAAAATGTGCGAAAAGGATTTATTGATAAAGAACCAAGGGAGTTCATATACGAAGACAAGTATGATAGCTGGATGGTTCGAGGCATTCCTAAATTTGGCGACATTTTTATTACCACAGAAGCTCCACTAGGAAATGTAGCAAAAGTTCCTAAATATAAGTTTGCAATTGGGCAACGGCTGTTAGCACTTTGCCCAATTACAAATATCATTTTTACTGATTTTCTACTTCAAGTTTTACAAGGTGAAAAGTTTAACGAACAACTCGATCTTCAATCAACAGGCTCTACTGTCGCAGGAATAAAGCAATCTACGTTTAGAAAAATTCCTCTTCATCTCCCCCCCCTCCCCGAACAACAAAAAATCGCCGCCATCCTATCGTCCGTTGACGAAGTGATCGAAAAAACACAGGCGCAAATCGACAAGTTAAAAGATTTAAAAACCGGCATGATGCAAGAGTTGTTGACCAAAGGAATTGGTCCGGGCGGCGTTCCGCACACTGAATTCAAGGATACACCGGTTGGGAGGATTCCGGTTGGGTGGGAAGCAACTACGATTTTTGAATCGTGCAAGATCAAAAACACCCTTAGAAAGCCTATAAGCAAAGAAGAACGCGAAAGTATGAAAGGTGTTTATCCATACTATGGTCCAACAAAGGCAGTGGATTATATAGATGAATATCGTGTTGAAGGAGATCATACATTAATCGGTGAAGATGGGGATCACTTTACAAAGTTTGCGACTTGGTCGATGACTCAATTTGTCACGGGCAAGTTCAACGTAAATAATCATGCACACATTATTGAAGGCGGTGATAATTGTCGAACGAAGTGGATTTACTATTACTTCATTCATCGTAATATCACTGCATCACTAACCCGCCAAGGCGCAACGCGATACAAATTGAATAAAGCCACTTTGGAGAAATTGGAATTGGCTACACCACCAATTGATGAACAAGACCGTATAATTACAATATTTGATGCCATGATGAACGATATTTCGATGAAAGAAAAAAGGGTTGGAAAACTAGCTGATACCAAAAAAGCCCTAATGCAAGACCTACTAACCGGCAAAGTCCGCACCACCCATCTGCTCAACAAGGAGTCGCCATCATGAACGACGATATTCGCTGGCAACAACGCTTGGCTAATTATCAACGGGCCTTAAAAAGTTTAACGCAAGCCGTTGAGCTAAGCCAGCAGCGGCCACTGTCGGAGTTGGAGCAACAGGGTTTGATTCAAGCTTTTGAATTTACCCATGAGCTGGCGTGGAACTGTTTGAAAGATTACCTGAGCTATCAGGGCGAACAGAATATTATGGGCTCGCGGGATGCCAGCCGTAAGGCGTTTGCGGTGGGCCTGGTGAGCGATGGCGAGCAGTGGATGGATATGATCGCCAACCGCAACCGCACCTCCCACACCTACAATAAAGTGGTTGCCCAGCAAATTGCCGAGGCGATTACCGAGCGCTACACACCGTTGTTTTGTCAGTTAGCCGAGCGCCTGCTGGCCTTGCAGGATAATGAAGATGGCTAAGCCGACAAATAAGCCGATAGCTAATCGGATAACAACACTGATGAGGGTACCGATAGCCGACAGCTACGATGATGGTCTGCAAGCTAGCCAGCGCCAGGCGATACGGCAGGTATTGCGTGACTACGCACAAGTACAGGCCGCCATCCTTTACGGCTCGCGGGCGATGGGGCGTTACCGAGAGGCTTCCGATATTGATTTGACGCTGCTGGGTGACATTGATTTACTAACACTCAACCAAATTAGTTTGGCGCTGGATGATTTGCTACTGCCCTATGAAATTGACCTGTCGGCTTTGAATCACATAGAAAATACCGACTTACTCGCGCATATTGAGCGGGTGGGACAATGCTTTTATCTTAGAAAGACTGATGTCTCTGTGAGCTAGGCCTATGCTTTCGGATAAATACAACAAGGGTTCAAAATAGTGAAATTTGAAGATTTCAAAGCCGGTGATTGGGTACAACAGTACCAGTACAAAAGTTTTTCGCCCATTACTGTCAACCGCGAGTGGAGTTGGCAAAACCCGCAAATTAATACCTTGTTAGAGCGAGCATCCCGAGCCTTAGCCGAGTTAGATGCGTTTACTTTAATTGTGCCCGATGTGGATTTATTTATTCAAATGCACATTACCAAAGAAGCTAAGACATCATCGAGCATTGAAGGTACGCAAACACAAATGGACGAGGCAGTTCTCGCTGTTGAGCAGCTTGCGCCAGAAAAACGCGATGACTGGGGCGAAGTACAAAATTATATTCAAGCCATTAATGAAGCCATCGGCGAACTGGAACGCCTACCTCTTTCTAATCGTTTGTTAAAACAAACCCACGCCATTTTAATGCAAGGCGTAAGAGGTGAAAATAAAAGCCCTGGGGATTTTAGAGCGTCGCAAAACTGGATTGGTGGTAGCAGCCTTGCCGATGCTTCATTTATTCCGCCTCACCAAGATGAAGTGATCGCATTAATGAGTGATTTGGAATTATTTTGGCACAACGAAGGGATACATGTGCCCGAGTTAATTCGTATTGCGATTAGTCATTATCAGTTTGAAACCATTCACCCTTTTTTAGATGGTAATGGGCGCATCGGTCGCTTATTGATTACCTTATATTTGGTTAATAAAAACTTGCTGCGTAAGCCTTCACTCTACCTTTCAGATTTTTTTGAACGCAACCGAGCTAGCTATTACGATGCGCTAACGAAGGTTCGTGAATCTAACGACATTTCACACTGGGTTCGGTTTTTTCTATCAGCGGTTATTGAAACTGCCGATAAAGGAAAAACAACATTTACCGAGATACTTGAATTACGACAGGAGATGGACACCCTTATTTTAGCTTACGGCCGTCGAGCCGAAAATGCGCAACGGCTGATTAATCGTTTGTATAGTCGACCTGCCATTACGATGAATGAGGCTGTAGAGTTATTAGGTATTAGCCATCAGTCAGCGTCTTCTTTATTTAGGCGTATGACGGATGAAGGCATACTGTTAGAAATCACAGGTTATCAGCGTAATCGCTTATTTATTTTCGATCGCTATTTGAGGCTCTTTAATGGCTAACGATCATTTAAATGATTTAACCTTACATATAGATCTCTGTATGTAAGGTTATGGTATCGAACCTTACATATGAATTCCTATATGTAAGGTTGTGGTATTAAATATTACATATAGATCTCTGTATGTAAGCTTTACCGCTAAAAAGAGACATATAAAAAGACCTATGTAGGCAACCCACGCTTAAAACGGCTACAGCTATGGACACTGTTTTCAAGGACGATGAGCTGACCAAAGAGCGAGCTATCCGGAAATACCGGATTGTTCGTTTAGAGGCAAGCCTTGAGGTAGCAGGCATTAATATAAACACGCTGGCAACAGAGACTCGAACATGAACCAGGACGAGTTAAATAAAGTAGAGCTACCCGCTATTGAACAGCTACAGGCGCTTGGCTGGGCTTATATTGCTGGGGAGAAACTCAATGCGGAATCGGGCGAACGCAACTCCCTGCGCGACGTAGTGTTGGTGCAACGCTTAGAAGCGGCGATTAAACGCATCAACCCCTGGATCAGTGAAGAGAACTTGCGCAAGGTGATGCGTGATGAAATCACCCACCCCAACTTTGCCGGATTAATGGAATACAACCATGCCATTTACCAAACATTGACGAACTACGTGTCGGTAGAACAGGACTTGGGTAAAGGGCGTAAAGGCGAAACCGTTAAATTCATCGATTTCGATAATCCTGAAAACAACGAGTTTTTATGCACTAATCAGTTCAAAGTTGAAGGCGATCAAAACATCATTCCCGACATTATCTGTTTCGTGAATGGTTTGCCCTTAGCGGTGATCGAATGTAAATCACCGTATATCTCCAGCCCCATGGCAGAAGGCATTAACCAGTTACGCCGCTACGCAAACCTACGCAGCGGCGATAACCACGGGGAAGCCGAAGAAGGCGCTCAACGTTTATTTTGGTATAACCAGTTGATGGTATCCACCTGTCGTGACCAAGCCAAGGTGGGCACCATCAGCTCCACCGCGCAACATTATGGTGATTGGAAAGATGCGTATCCGTTTACCGATGCTGGGTTATTAAATCCACCGGTATCAACGCAAGTACCCAAAAACAAAATACAGGATGTGCCATCACCCGAATATTTACTTAATGCCAAATCAATTGCCGGTGTCGAGGAAGTCACTGCACAACAACGCCTGATCGCCGGACTGTTCAGCCGGGAAAACTTTCTCGATATTCTACAAAACTTTGTCATCTACGAACCCGTTGAAGGTCGGCTCATTAAAAAGGTGGCCCGTTATCAACAATTTCGTGCGGTGAATAAAGTGATTGAACGCTTAAAGACTGGAAAAAACCGAAAGGAAAAATCAGGTGTGGTGTGGCATACCCAAGGCTCAGGCAAGTCGTTAACCATGGTGATGCTGGCGGTGAAGATGCGCCGTGATCCTGAATTGAAACAATATAAATTGGTGTTTATCACTGACCGTACCCAATTGGACGCACAACTTTCCAGGACCTTCCGCGAAGCACAGGGCGAAACGGTTTATAACGCAACGTCCGTGGCTAAATTAAAAGAGCTGTTGAAAAAAGATTCTTCTGACCTTGTTACCGCCACGGTGCAGAAGTTTGCCGACTTAGACAAACAAGAGCGTAGCAAGCAAGGCAATGGTAAGTCAGCGACTAGCGCCAGCGGCGACCTTAAAGAACCGTTTGCTGATCTAAATCCCAGTGACAAGATTATTGTCTTAGCCGATGAAGCCCATCGCACCCAGTTTGGCGGCTTGGCAATGACAATTAATGCGGCGTTGCCCAACGCGCCTAAAATCGGTTTTACCGGTACACCTCTGTTGAAAACCCAAAAGATGGATCAAGCCTTTGGTGGCTACATTGATCAATATAAAATTAATGAAGCAGTAGAAGACGGTGCCACGGTTCGGATTCTTTATGAAGGGCGTGAAGTGCAAACTGAAGTGGCGGGTGATTCACTGGATAAGTTGTTTGAAGAATATTTTGGTGACTACAGCGATGAAGAACAGCGTGAAATCAAGAAAAAATACGGCGTGGAAAAAGCCGTACGCGAAGCCCCAGCGCGTATTCGCTGGGTGTGTATCGATTTATTAAAACATTACCGCGAACATATTCAGCCCAACGGCTTCAAGGCGATGATTGTGGTGGGTAGTCGTCATGCGGTAACAATTTTTAAGCAAACTCTGGATGACCTTGGCGCACCACCCTCGGAAGTGATTATTTCCGGTGATCACAATGATGAGCAGTATATTGCTCAATACACGGATAAAACACATCAGAAAAAAGTGATCGCTGATTTCATTAAGCCCCTTGGCACGGATAAAGAAAAAGAAAACCCCATAGCGTTCCTGATTGTTAAAGATATGTTGCTTACCGGTTTTGATGCGCCTATCGCACAAGTGATGTATATCGACCGTAAACTCCAAGACCATACCCTGATGCAAGCCATTGCCCGTGTAAACCGTACCTGCTCTTCACCTGTTGGAAATGGGACAAAAGAATGCGGCTTTGTGGTGGACTATCACGGTTTATCGCAATACTTAACCGATGCCATGGAAATGTTCACCAGCGATGATGTGGACGGTACCTACCACACGCTGAAAGATGAAATCCCCAAACTGAAAGCCTGCCACACCCGTGCAATGTCATTTTTTAGTGCCGTGATGAAAGACGTGGTAGACGACCGTATTGATCACTGTGTGCGACTATTAAAAGACGAAGCAATACGGTCACAGTTTGATATCGCCTTTAAACGCTTCGCCAAGCAAATGGATGTGATACTACCCGATGCCGCAGCGAAACCTTTTATCGCGGATTTGAAATTGCTGGGCAAGGTGCATCACGCCGCTAAAACCCGCTACCGTGATGATGGCTTGGATATATCCGATGCCGGTGAAAAAGTACGTCAACTGGTGGATGAACATATCCTTTCCACGGGCGTGAACCCTAAAATTCCACCGGTTGATTTATTAGCGGCTAACTTTAAGGAATCGCTACAAGGGGTTAAATCTGATGAGTCCAAGGCGTCTGAAATTGAATCAGCAATCAAACACCATATCACCGTGAATTTGGATGAAGACCCCGAATATTATAAATCGTTAAGCTTGCGCTTACGGGACATCATCGAAAAAACCGCCGGTAAGTGGGATCAGCAATTGGATTTATTGTTGGAAATGGTGGGCACCATTGATACGGAACATAAACAGGCAGCGGACGATTTAGGCTTGTCGAAAACCGAATTCGCGTTCTATAACATCTTGGAAGCTGAAGTCATCGAAGGTAAAAATATTGCAGTGCTGGATGAGCATACCAGTGATGAAATTAAATCCACCGTTCAAACATTGGTTGCCATGTTGGACGAAGCCACCCAAATCGTTGATTTTTTCAATAAGACAGATGAAGTTAAGCGCATGAAGAAAGAGATTAAACGTGCCGTTTTGGATCAATCGTTTGGTGAACCGGCACTGGTAAAAATATTGCAAGAACGATTTATGGATTTAGCGAAAAAGCATTTTGAAAAACGTTAGAAAAGAGACAGCACTAACCCATGCGTAATGCCCAGCCAAAACAATCCGAATACATTGAAGGCAATGGCTTTATTGCCGAAGTGATTCGTACCAACCGCATCAAATCTGCCGACATCCGTGTGGAAGAAGGCGCTGTTTCTGTTGTTGTACCTCAAGCCTTGGCGTTGGATCGTATAGACCAGTTGTTGAGGGATAAAAAACAATGGATCAACGACAAGATTGTTCTGCATCGTGGAGCATCCCCCGTCAGTGAAAAACGTTATGTCTCCGGTGAATCGTTTTCCTATCTTGGACGCAACTACCGGCTGAAGCTTAGCCGAGGAAAATATACACCCGTTAAACTCGTCCAAGGTCGATTACTTGTCACCATGCCCAACGGCAAGAAAGAAGCACATATGACGCGTAATGCGCTGATGCGGTGGTTCAAACATAACGCGGAACGTAAGCTGCAAGAGAAGGTTGAACGCTATGCACCCATCGTTGGGGTTGAGCCCAAAGGTCTCGGCATCAAGTCGTTTAAATCCCGCTGGGGTTCCTGCTCATCCAAAGGCAAAATTGATCTGAATTGGAAAATCATCATGGCACCCAACCGCATCGTGGATTATGTGGTGGTGCATGAACTCTGCCATCTGAAACACCACGACCATTCACCGAAATTTTGGCAGCAGGTGGAACGGGTGATACCGGATTATCAGAACTGTAAGGAATGGTTGAAGGTTAATGGTTCGGGGTTGGGTGTTTAGGGGCGGGGCTAGCTATGTTTGGCTGTATCTTTGCCTACTCTATGCTGAAAAACGCTAGTTTGTAGAAAAGTGAACTTGCCGTGTTCACGAATTATAATATTAAGTGTTCACCTTTTTAATAATACGCATGTGTATCGAAAGTGAGTTTTCGCACAATCGCCTACGATTTCCAAACTAATCAAATCCATGTTTTAAATTTCCTGCTACCGCTTCAATACTATTTGTATGATACGCTAGTTTCATCGTTATTTTGAACGTTATACTCTGTGGAATTTTAAGAGCGCCAACGAGTATAGTTTCCGTAGCGGCACCTTGTTATATTTTACCAATGATATCCTGAAGATCTTCATCACACACAGTAGCCCTTGTATAAGAATAACTAGCTCTACCTTTTATATCTCCAGCTATAATGGGATTTTTATCTAGCCTGTCAATCGTTTCACATACTGTTACAGCTGTACTATTACTTAAAGATATTGATTGATGAAGAATGCCTGATGCGATCTCATAGATCTGTCCGGAACTTACTACAGACTTATTTTTTACCTTAATACTTAAATCCTGCTCTGTACGATGGAGTATTGATTTATCTTGTTCATAGCTAGCTTGATAAATACTATAAATTGGGAAATCCGACGCTATTTCATACTCAATATTTTCTATTTTTCCCGATAAAACCCAGCTTTTCAGATCAAACATATGGTCATGAATCAACCATTGAGGCTCTTGAACGTGCTCACTACTATTAGGCCATATATGCAACCGAATGTTTTTTTCGTTTTCCTGAGACAACTTACACATTACAAAACCAAGAGGGTGCCAGGTAAAATCTTTTCCAACATTGATAGCTAACTGAACTATCTCGGAAGGTGAGAACCTTTGCTCGTTGAGTGCTAATCCCCATTCGTTATAGCTAAAGTTGATTTTCATGTTGAATATGGATCTTCTGGTGAGTTAATTGCCGTCACAATACTTTCTAAATTCAAACTTGTCAGTCTTTCCTCCGAAACCAAATCAACTTCTCGGATCAATAAGTGTAAGGAGTCTTTAGTTAACAGTGCACCAATAGGGATTTTATTCTGAGACTCTACCTTTATAGACTGACGTTCACTCAACCTTACATCATCCTTGTATGAATCATAAAAATAAGTTCCAGCATCAGCCCTCAAACCGGCAGCTTCTTTGTCTTCTTTGGTTACAATCACATATTGATCCGATATATCAAATCGAAATGCCGAAAAGTGATCTATGAGATATAACTCTATCCTTAGAAGCGGCTCTTCGTGCTTATACCTCAATGCAGAAACGATTGTTGCTAGAACCTCCTCCTTTACCTTACTCTCAGTCCATAGTTTGCTGTTGTTAGCAGATTTAAGGCTTCTTCTGTAAGTTGCATATTCTGCGCATAACTGATCATTATTGGGATTCAATATAGTAATTCGAATATCTCGCCCTAGTCCTTCGTGCTTTGCTGCACTAGCTAAACTGGGTAGTGTGGTTGCTCGGGTATATCGGCCGCATGCTCCTTTATATGTCCACGATCTAGTATCAGCAACTGCTTTTTTAAGCAAAGGACCAATTTCCCTTGGCTCAATAACATCCATCACTGATTTCTTAAAAATTTTTGGCGTGAGCCAAAACACAAAACTGCCGATAAAAATCGTGACTATGAGAGATATGACAAGCCCATCAAGAAGTGATGCACTAAATTTTGGAATGCTTGCTTCTAATGTAGTGTCAAATTGAGGTAAGACTAAAAACCTTAAAGTAAGTGCAGACATTAAAATCAGTGCAACTAACAAATAGAATGCATTCCGATAGTGTCTTTTGTTTAATATGCTATCCATTTAAGTTATCCGTGAGGTGCATGAAATCTAACGCGTTAAATCACCAGTTTCAAAAAGTGACGCAATTTTTGCGTAAACAAAAAATAGTATGTCACTTTTTACAATTCGTGTGCATTTGAATTGTTAGAAACCTAGTACTCCAAAATACAATTCTCTGTGACAATTTGGACACAAGGCCAATGTGTTATCTAGTGTATCGTGACCACCGTCAGAAAGGTTGATTTTGTGATGAACTTCTAGGTAGGGGGAGTTGTCTTTTTTTTCTTATAAAAGGGGCTTCTACCCCACACTTCTCACAAATACCATTTGCTCTTGATAACACCTCGGCAATAATATCAGCATTCGGTTTGAATCCTTTCGAAATTATTTGAATAATCTCCGGTTTTATCGGTGCTTTATTTATTCTTTCCTTTCGTTCAGCTGAGTCATATTTTTTGATTCAGTAATTTTTATGTTTAGTTCATTATCTACATGCGAAGTTAATTGACTTGTTATGCATGACTTATAGAGTGTGCGTTGCCTAGTCGTACTCTCCCTCAGGGTCAACAAAAGGTTTAACTTTTTCTGTAATGAATTGGTTTGGTTTCCAACCAGCTACCAACCGCTCTAAGAAAAAGCTATCGCCAGCAGAGAGAGCCAAACCAGTTGTCGGGTCTACAGCACCGACACTAGCACCGATAACATATCGCAGAACCTTTCCGGGTACACGGCTTAACCAACTTGCAGAAATGACATCTTCAAGATAGCCAGAAACTAGGGATTCATCTGGCGATTTTCCTTTAAGCCAGGTTTTGAATTTTCTAGCCGAGGATAATAGTTCTAAGAATTCCTCAAAAGATCGATGCCCTTGGTTTATAGCTTCAGCAATACTGGGGCTCCCTTTGAGAGCCACCTCACGAAACTGACTAATTTCTAAACGGTCAAGTTGAAATCTGTGGAGAAGAAATCGCTGCCGTAGCTGAATAATTTCCGATTCTGGTTCAGATGTATAGAAGTCTCCTCCATAATGCCCCGCGAAGATGAGCCCTATTGATGCATTAAGCAACTCTGAGGCTACATGTGCTGAGGTGTATTGCCCTGCATTTTTATCCTTTGCTTGTTGAATATTCGAAACAAGATCAAAGTTTATATTTGTAGAAACCCGGAATTTTTCACCCCTTGAGTCTATGCGAAAGAAGAAATCAGCTGGCAAGGACTGACTTTCAAGTAACCGCTGGGCAATAACTCTTGAAGCCTCTGCAACATATTCATTATCGAGCAAATCGATTCTGGCAGCAGGGATCAATCCTCCTTTGACATAATAGTCATCTCCCAGCTTTTTATAACTCACACATTTACGGAACCGCTCTACAAGCCTCCTCGCTTCTGATTTCTTGTAGCCCTGCCTCTCAAGAACGTGTTCAAGCCTCTTTTTCCTAGACGTCAGTTGATCAATACCCTGGTGCCCCGTAAGCATAAAAGCAACGAGCGAATGTTCTGGTCCAGTAGGAGTCTGCTCAGTATGAATTCCTGTCATTTCTTCGAGATATGTCGCCTTTACCTCAGGCAAAGACAGCAATTTTAGGATATTGCTCATCCCTATAGTTTTAATGAGACCGACAAGGCTCGAATAATCCAGCACAATATGAACGCTTTGATAAAAGAGCAATGCCTCAGCAATTTCACCCACTGTAATCGCTGGTCCATCAAGTGATCGCCGCAGCACGACTCGTTCAAACATAGAAATTTGTTTCCTTACTAACTCAGCCAAATATAAAGCTCTAGACTTTGTCATTTGAATGCAGTCATGGTAGAGAGCCCAGTTACCCAGGCGACCTCATACAGATCCGGACATGCGGAATTACCGCATCCAGCTCTTAAATAATATCATTGCCCGTGTAAAGCACAGGCCCTCAATACCAATCAATAAAAGTATGACCCTTAGTCACCTTCATATCCTGTATTTGAAAATACTTTAACATCTCTAACATACCGTGCCAGTTAAAACTTCGTCTCTGACTTCGCCGATTTAACC
>JAHRWA010000082.1 GCA_019090455.1 Pseudomonadales bacterium
CGCATGCTCGATGCCGGCGTTCAGGTCAGCCGAGCGACACTGATCAATTGGATTCAAAAAGGAGTAGAGCTTTTACGCCCCATCTATCGAGCCCAATGGCAGCATATTATCCAGAGCAAAGTGCTGGCAATGGATGAGGTGCCGATCAAAGCGGGCCGAAAGGGCAAGGGGAAAATGAAGCAAACCTACTACTGGCCGATGTACGGTGAGGACGATGAAATCGCGTTCACCTGGTCCACCAGTCGTGGTCACCTTCATGCGGTAGAGCAATTAACCGGCTTTAGCGGCACCTTGCTGACCGATGGCTATTCAGCTTACGAGACGGCCATTAGAAAGCTGAACGAGCAGGATTATTCTATCATCCATGCAGCTTGTTGGTCGCACAGTCGTCGGACCCTGGACAAGGCACTAAAAATAGAGCCCGTGTTTGCACAACAAGGACTCAATTACATTGCAGCACTTTACCGTGTTGAGGCAAAAGCCAGAAAGCAAGGGCTGACAGCAGAACAACTACTAGCCTATAGACAAAAGCACAGTGAACCGATTGTGACTGTCTTTTTTACCTGGATCTATGAGCAGCGACAACGAGTCGATTTACTGCCGTCAAACCCGCTGGGCAAAGCACTGCATTATATTGGCGAGCGCCAAACCGAATTAAAAGTGTTTCTAAGCAATCCTAATGTGCCCATGGATACGAACCATTTGGAAAGAGCCTTGCGTGTCATACCCATGGGGCGAAAGAATTATCTGTTTTGTTGGAGTGAACTTGGCGCCGAGCATTTAGGTATTTTACAAAGCTTGATGGTTACCTGTCGATTACAGGGCATCAACCCTTACACCTATCTTGTTGACGTACTCCAGCGTGTTGACTTGCATCCGGCTTCGCAGGTAGAGGATCTAACGCCCCGAATATGGAAAGACAAGTTCGCCGATAATTTTTTAACCTCAGATTTGGCTGGGTAGGGATAGTCCAGACCCAGAATGAACGCTTACTGCCAAACGACTTAAGAGAAAGCATCGAGGCTATGTCGACACTTTTTACATCAATGAAGTCTTTGTAAAGATCAGCGGAAAACAACAATATCTTTGGCGAGCAGTGGATCAAGATGGGGAGGTAGTCGATATTTTTCTACAGGAAAAACGTGATACTAAAACCGCTAAGCTGTTTTTCAAACGATTGATCAAATCGCGAAACCAAGCGCAACGATTTTTAACAGTGCACGCGGCAGTTTACAATTCATTTAATCTAGGCTGTCATCTAACTTCAGCACAGCACTTTAGAGCCTTCAGACAAGATGCCTTATTGTCTTTGAAAAATGCATCCATGGTGTAATATCCATTCGAGATAATCCAGCATCCTACGCACAATTTAACTTGGCAGTACCCTCAAGAGAGAGACTATCGAATATCAGTCATCGGATAAGTTTCAGAGGAATTTATTTTGAAAGTTAACGGGACAGCAGTGAAAATGCCTATTAATCTCTCGCGTATTAATAACTAATCCAAACAGTTACTAAAAGTTATATCAATCAAGTCGCTTTGATTTGATATCATATGGATTTAGCGAAAAGAGTCTATCCGGTAAATCGACTAATAATGGCCTTGCCCTCTGGAATTTCCGCAGAAAAGTCGTGCGCGTCAGCATATGCCTTAATAAATGCCTCTCTCTTGGATACTCTCGACAAATAACCACGGAACACCTCATCAGCACATAAACCATAGCCCCTAGCCCACATAACGTTGCTGGCAATAATACAATCTGCACCGGAAAACAAATCACCACAAATGTAGGGCGATTTATCCAAGCGCTCTTTTATTTGTGGTTCAATCTCGTTTACAAACTTACTACGATAACGATCAATGGTCCGTTGATCGCGCTCGGATACAGGTAACATATGCTCATGAATACGGATCTGCCAAAGCATCATATCCATCCACGTAGAACCGAAATGGACCATTTGCAAATAGTCTGCTCGGCTAAAATCAGCCTTAGCCAATGGAGCTAGGTTTTTTTCGGGAAAGGCATCTATTAACCACTCAACCATTGCTCCGCTTTCAATCATCGATTTTGTTTCACCACTCTCCAATGTGATCTCAAGTAACGGAACACAATGATTGGGGTTCTTAAGTAAATAACTTTCTTTGTATTGCTCGCCATCATAAAGAGGTACCACCTCTACCTCGAAGTTATCTCCCACGGTTTCATGTAAAGTCCAGTAAACGCGAGCACTTCTAGAAGAGGGATAATGATAAAGTTTGATTTTTTTATAATTCATAAAATACCTAGCATTGAGTGAGTTCGTTTAGTGTCAAGCGAATCAGTCTCGGATTCAACACTTAAATTAACACCGAACAGCGAATCGTAATCAAAGTCGGTTAAACCTTTCTAATACACTGTATCCCCATTCTACCTTTGAAGGTAGATACCCTTCATTAAATAAATATAGTAACCCCTTGCCCCCCCGCTCCAGAGATATATTCAGCATGCGCTGAAGTTTCCTTTGCTTGTAGTACGACCATCTGATCGATTGGCGCCATCATAAATTGGTCAAAAAAAGTCATCATTTCTTTGGACCCGAAAGACAGTACATCCTCCTGAATTGCTATATTTTGAGTAGGCTGATAAGTAAGGTTTCTTGCTGTGTTTTCATTACTCCAGTTGATAATTTTAACTGTACACCCTAATTCTTCGGCTAAGCGGTGCGAAAATACATCACCAAATGTACAAACCGAAGCATGATTGCTTTGATTATTCATTTTGTTCAAACTTTTCATGGATGAAAGAAACAACATAAAATCCATTTTTTTTACACTAAACACCTGGACTATTCTAGCATTTGTGACAACTCTATCTTTCAGATTTTCAATTAAGCGGTCCTCGTCCAAGTCATTAACACTTCTTTCTTTCACCAATGACTCGCAAATAACAACGCCATCAATCGCGCCAAACCGCTCCTGAATCTGACGGTATACCTTGGTAAGTGAATCTAGGTCTGCTGTATCCGCTTGCAAATACGTTGGCTCCCGACCTGTACTTTTAAACCGCCTAATTTTCTCTTGCACATCTTCATCCAACGCCTTTCGACCCACCCATATTATCTGTGCATCATAATCCCGGGTGAGTTTTACACTCAACCAATCATCAAATTGTTCTCCGCCGTTAAATACAACATATACCCCTCCTTTTCGATATTGACTATCAGCGCTATTGGATCCAACAAACCGCAATGGCAGCAACATTTGTTCGTACCATTTCCCTACTCCATTATCCAGTCTATACACCAAAGGCTTTCCTGTAGAATTCCACGGAACAGTTAAGGCACTCGCCAACGTATCTGAGTCGTTGGCCATCGGTAGGTCGACAAGTCGAACTGACCACCGAGGATATTCTTTTGCTACAACACCTATGAAACCATGGATACTCGCGTGTGCCGAGAAATTCATTTCGGAACCGAGTTTTTGGGTCTGCCAAGTCACGACACTTATTTGCAGCGGAGAATCTCCGTAACGTAGTACTCCTAGGGCTTTTACTAAATGTACGCCCAATAGTATACCGTCCTCTTGCGCACTAATTAAAGCATCCTGTTCGGCAGGGTCACACTGATTTTTCGGCAAACTCCAAATTACATGCCGCAAGCCCTTATTTTTAAATTTCTTATTGCCTTTAATTTGAGATACAAACTCATCAACTGACAAAGGCTCATTCACAACTAGATAGTCATCACAACCAAGGATTGTTGTTAAATCTCTACTAATTCCGGCGCCATCGAGTAACAGCGTACCGCTCGGATTAGAAATATCTGCCAATGGGATAAAGGGCTCAAGCTCTTCCCAGCTTGGCAAAAAAGTGTTAAATATTTTTTCATGTAAAGGTGAGTGAAGCACCTTACATTCTTCAGATTCAGTTGATTCTGAAATTTCCAATGTCTCGAACCCTTCAAGATAATGTTTTTTGTTGTCAAAAACATTATCCGGCAAATCGATCTTGTCTCGAAATTGTCCGTTATAAAGCCTTTGCCAATTGACTTTGACACCGAAACAATGGGCAGAGGCTAGGCCTGTCAAAACTTTATGCCAATCATCCTGCCCTTTTTCTAATGTAGAAATAAATACGGGATGATCACCGACATAACAAGTCTTAGCGAGGCTAGACAGATCAGGGTGAGCACTGATCTCAATCACCAGCCTACATTGGCTTGATTCAAGAGTACGAATCGCCTGATGGAAATTAGTGGCCGATAACAGTTGATCCAACCAATATTCAGTTAATCGAATATTATCACCCACCAATTTACCAGTTGTATTTGAAATTACAGGGATGTTCGGAGTTCGGTAGTCTATATGAGCTGCGATATCTCGATATGCCTTTGCCAATGGGTCCATTAAGGACGATTGACCAAAGTGGAAAAGGCAAATTTCACTTGTTAAAATATCACGATCGAGAAATCGCTTTTTGACCTCCATCAAAACCGGTTTCTCTCCTGAAAGAATTACCTGTTCCGGCCCATCGTAGGCGACAATGGAAACTGTTGGGTACTGACCGGATATCATATTTTCAACTTCACTAATTCTTGCATAGACGGTTAAAATTGAATCGTCAGTAGTTGTTATTTTTTCTAGGTTCCCTCTAGCAACAACTAACTTTAGAGCGTCTTCCAAAACAAATACGCCAGCAATACAGGCAGCTACGTATTCACCTATACCGTAACCTACGAGAATAGAAGGTACTATTCCCCAGGATATCCAAAGCTTTGCCAATGCATATTCCAGCGCGAATACAACCGGAGCCACATGCTCCGGTTTTTCAACCCACTCTACTCCGCTGATCATCGCATCCTTCAAAGAAACACCTAAATCTTTTGCTACAAGCTGATCGCACTGATCAATGGTCTTTCTAACTAGAGGCTCCCTAAGATAAAGTTGCATGCCCATCCCCGCATACCGTGATTCTTTATCAGAAAACAAAAAAGCCGTCTTTGAGTGATTCTTATTTCTACTCAAATTTAGCTCACTTTCTTGGTTTTCTGAACTACATTTATTCATGTCGTCACCTGCAATTCAAAAGGACAGCACATCTCAAACATGTTGTTAACTTTATTAACTACACTTATTGGATTACTATTTATCATTTACTGAGGAGCACCATTGTATTTCATTAAAGCCAACCGGAATTCATCATCAGGTAGCGCATGAATAGATTGTACATATGAAGGTAAGTGCGGTAACACTTCCATCTCTTAACCCACGCAGTCTTGTATTCCTTGCAAATGGCGAAAATCACGCAGTAACAGCAACGTCGCGATAAAGGTTTTTGCAAAAATCAATAATGGTATCTTTCGCTGTATTTTCTGTTAAGAGCATCATATGGCTAGAAGAATCCACATCCATTAGCTGAAAGTTTGTGACACTATTTTCCCAGCCTTTCCAGTAGTTTCTACCATCCATTGCTTCTTCTTTATTATCAATTGATAAATACGGAGCCATCTCTCCTAGAAATTGACCACTTTTATTTTTAAAATAATAACAGATTACCTCACCTGGATTTAAAAGTGGCCGGGAAGAATCAAGCGGGAGCCGATAACCGGCTTCAACAGCATTCACTTGCGTTACCCTCTTTGTCAATTCCTCTTCTGAGGTGTTACAACCCTTGCTTATTGCCAACATTATCATTTGCTTTAAAAAGGACTCATAATCCAATTCGGTATTAAGTTCGTCTCGATGGATTAGAGACATCCCCGCCATAGGATCAGTCATTAGACCTTGCATTAATACACCGTTGAAAGATCTCAATAAACCAGTCCTGTCCAGGCCCGGTTGGTCCACTTTATTTAACAGATTAAGGCTGCTGAAATCAGGAGTATCTAGCATTGTTATGGTACTAACGACCTGCCCTAACTCTTGCAGTTGACGAGCCACTTCATATGAAATTGCCCCCCCCATAGAGTAACCACCCAAATCGTAGGGCCCCTCGGATTGAACAGACTTTATAATCTCTACATAATAAGCAGACATCGCTTCAATCCCGAGCAAAGGAAGCTCATCTGTTTGATAGCCTTTCGCTTGAACACCATAAAAAGGTCGCTGACTTTCCATTGCAACCGAATGATATGTTGCGACACCTCCCAATCCAGCATGAAACCAAAATACAGGGCGACCATCATCAATCTCATTTAGTTTAATAAGTTCCGGAAAATTAAGCTTACTATTCGGTAAGGATCTTTTTGCTATATCGCCACATTTCGCCTTACGCACCTTTAGGGCATCTAATTCCTCCGAATAATCTTGGCATAGATAATTTGACAAATCGGAAATATTTGTTTTTTCATACATTGATGCTGGCTGAAAATTCAAACTTACTTTGCTTCTAATACCTTGTGCGACTTTAACCATACCGATAGATGTCATTGCCAGCTCACTAAAAGCCTTGGAAACGTCGAGCTCTCCAACAGTTAGTTGTAACTGATCCGCTATCAACTGTTGTAATAACAGGTTTGCTTTTTCCTCTATACTTAGCGTGTAGTAATGATTGCTGTCATCATTGTTATTCGGTAATGAGAACTCCCATCGCCGCCGTTGCACAGTGTTTTCTATTACATTCACATTTTCCAGCGAACTGGTTGGATCTAATGGTTTACCAGCAGCTTCGTAATGGGCATCGCCTCCTATCCAATAGCGATTTTGTTCGAACGGATAGGTTGGCAAACTGATACGCCGAGGCTTGCTGTCGTCCTGGCAAATCTGCTGCCAATCAAATTTAAGTCCTTTTACCCAAAGACCCAGGAGTTTGTCGTATTTCCTCTTCGCAATCCATACCCCAACAACATCATCTAAATCTTCATCCGAAGCGAAGACTGATATTGTATCTTTATTCTTCGCCACCTCCCCCTGATACAGGTCAGCGACATAAGAGTGACCCTCGATATATCCTCTCAGTTTTTCAATCATCATTTGCTTGGAATCAACAATTAACCCCAAGCGTGCATCCATAGGTTCACGCCCCACCTGCAATGTGTAGGCGAGATCGGCCAGATCAATGTCTCCGTCTTGTTCAACATCCCTTGTGATGAAGTCCAACATTTTTTGTGCGTAAACTTTTAAGCATCGAGGGTTCTTTGCTGACAAAGGAATTAACACTAAGTGTGGTGTGCCGATTTCAACATTGGAGGTGTTCCTTTTATCGATATACTCTTCAAGTATAATATGGGCATTAACCCCCCCAAAACCGAATGCGCTTACCCCAGCCCTACGTGGAATTAAACGACCTTTAGAGTCCTTTAGAGCATTCCACTTTTGTGCTTTGTTTACCGTATAGAACGGGCTCCCTTTCAATTCAATATAGGGATTAATTTCATCACAATGCAAACTTTGCACAATCTTCTTGTGCTTGAACTGTAATAACACTTTAATCAGGCCTGCAACCCCCCCTGATAATTCCAAATGACCAATATTTGATTTCACAGAGCCCAGCGCACAATGAGGAATATCAACCGGACTACCCTTACTATCCTTACCATCCTCCCGAAATATTTCATTTAATTTTTTAAAGGCCGTTTTTAGGGCATCTATCTCAATCGTATCGCCCAAGGCAGTCCCAGTCCCATGCGCTTCGATATAACTTACGGTCCGTGGATCAACTTCAGCGCGCTGATAGGCTTTCACTAGCAGTTCAGCTTGCGCTTTCGGATTTGGTGCGGTCAAAGAATTCGCTCGGCCTCCGTGATTTTGTGAACTACCCAATATTACACCGTAAATATGGTCGCCATTCTGCTCCGCTATTGACAGAGGCTTAAGCACCAACATACCCACACCTTCGCCACGCACATAACCGTTCGCCTGGGCAGAAAATGTTTTGCATCGTCCATCTTCAGATAACACACCCATTTTACCAAAAGCAACATAGCCAGCTGGCGAAAGTAGCGTGTTCACTCCACCGACAATGGATTGTTCACAATCACCTACTCGCATTGCAGTAATAGCCCTATGCATAGCGACTAAAGACGACGAACAGGCGGTTTCTATTGGCTCACTAGGACCATGAAAATTTAAAAAATAACTCATCCGATTTGGCCCGAGTGAGGGTACAACGGCAGCGGCAGAAGAGGCTTCAATTTCCTTCTTGGAATTTGCGATAAGGCTACTGTATCCGGTATCTGTTGTACCCACAAAAATCCCAGTATTACTACCCGACAAGCTCGAAGCTGAGTAACCCGCATCCTCTAACGCTAGCCAAATAAAACTCATCATTAACCGCTGCTGAGGATCCATCAGTACCGCGTCCGAGGGATTGATCTTGAAAAAAACAGGATCAAAGTCACCCACACCCTCAATAAAACCGCCCCACTTAATATTCGTTTTATTAGCCTCTTTTGTTGGATCTCCAAAATACTCTTCCCAATCCCAACGGTCTTTCGGTATCTCTTCTATACAGTCCTTACCCTCTTGTAGGTTCTCCCAGAATTCGTTAATGTCCCGAGCCATAGGAAATCGACCACTCATACCCACAATAGCAATACGATCCGTAGCCATAGTTCCCATGGACTTTGCTTCAGTCACTGGGCGCTCAATGGGTTTAACGCTTCGCGACCGATGCCTGGTTTTTACTATTTCTAATTTAGGCTCCTTCGTTTTTGGTTTTGCATGAATTGGAGTTGGAGTTGGAGTTTGAGTTTGAGTTTGAGTTGGAGTTGGAGTTGGAGTTGGAGTTTGAACATCAAACTGTTTCGCAAACACCTCTTGGTACTCTTCAATTAGATATTCGGAAAAACCCTCTAAAGTCGGGTTTTCAAAAAAGACCGTGGGCGTTAATTCCAGTGAGTATTTTTGATTCATCTGATTGGCGAACTCGGTAAGACTGATTGAATCAAAACCGTAGTCACTTAAATCATCATCAAGATCTAAATCTTCAATCTTGAGCTTCAATAAACTCGCCACCATCCCCTTCAGCATGTGCTGTACTTTTTGTAACAACGTACCCAAATCAACCTCAAAACCAGGCTCACTATTTATCGGCAGAAGAGTACTCGCTGCTATCGCGCTCTCAGTGCTCTTTTTTGTTCTAGCAAGCAATGTCCTTTTTAAACGTTTAACCTCACCCTCCATTACCCACACTTGTGGCTCACAACTATCTAGCCCTCGATAGAAAGCTTCTAGCCCTCTTCGGGTCTCCATCGGCACTAAGCCAAGGCTGTCTTTCATGAACCTAGCGCTCGCCTCATCCACCACCATACCGCCCTCTTTCCAGAGCGGCCAGTTGATCGACAAGCTTAATCCATTGCGCTCTTTTGCACCCTCCAAATCTTTGCGATATACAGAAAACGCATCCAAAAACGCATTTGCCGTAGCATAGTCCCCTTGCCCTAGATTACCCATCACTCCCGCACCGGAGGAAAACACAACAAAAAAGTCTAACCCTAAGGTTTGGCTCGCCCGATCCAGGTTAATGACTCCCGCCACTTTCGGAGACATTACTTCGGCAAACTCTATGGCGTTCTTTTTAATTAAATACTTGTCTTTAATGATCCCCGCACTGTGGATAATGCCATGTAATCCACCCCATCGTTTCTCGATGCCTTGGACAAGTATTTCTACTGCCTCTTTATCCGACACATCTACAGCGTGGTACTCGACCTTTAACCCCCGGCTTTCCAGCCCCTGCAAACGTAAGGCTTTCTCCTCTTTCAATGCCGAACGCCCCGTTAGTATTAATCTCGCACTGGGCGTCTTTTCTAATATTTCTTCAGCAAAAATCAACCCCAAACCACCCAAACCACCGGTAATTAAATACACGCCTTCTTCGCGCCAAGGCATCTCCGGCATTGATTCTTGATCAGAGTCTGCGGCTTTATCCCTTAGGACCTCTTCAAAAGAAGCCACTTGCCGCTCGCCCCCCACATAACGTATTTCCTGATCCTGCGGGTACCGTCTATTGACTTGCAGTTTTTCAAGCAGGCTATCAACCGATTCGTCCTTACTCACCGCAATCACTTGGCCCACTATTTTCGAATTCTCTAGCTGGGCTGTTTTTAATAGACCAGACAACGCATTCAACACCTGTCCCTGACCGTAGGTAGGAACAAGCACTTGAATCAATACAGCCTCCTTTGGTTTACTCCATAGAATTTTTTGCATTGCTTCAAATAAAGCTAACGAAATCTCTTTGAACGATCTGCCTATGTTTATTTGAGTAATATCTAGATCAAAAAAGGCGGTTTTAGTATCTGAACCCGAGAAGTAGGCTTGCTGCTCTAACGCCTCACTTGATTGCGCTAAACCACACAGAAAAATATGCTGCTCATGATATGTTGCTGAACTACTATCCGCTGCAAGCAACTCAGCATCAATACCGTTATTTTTCCATACCGGTTTCAATATCAAGGTACCTATCGCGTTCGCACGTTCCAGCACCCGCGAACTAAACCCCTTAAACTCCACACACACTCGCCCTTGCTCATCACAAAGACTGATATCCAGTTTTTGTACCGCATCC
>JAHRWA010000083.1 GCA_019090455.1 Pseudomonadales bacterium
CGACCACCGAGATCTACACTTCTAGCTTCGTCGGCAGCGTCAGATGTGTATAAGAGACAGCACTTACAGCGCAAGCGACGGTAATGGTGGAAGCGCAAGTGCAATTGTATCTGTCACAGTGGGTGGTGTTAACGATGCGCCGGTTGCGATAGACGATGCAGCATCTACGACTGAAGAAGTAGCAGTGGTTGTTAATGTATTGGCAAATGATAGCGATCTAGATGGCGATACATTGACTGTTTCCAGTGTCACGCAAGGTGCAAATGGTTCCGTTACCAACAATGGTAGTGATCTGACCTATACACCGAATGCAAACTTCAACGGATCTGATAGTTTCACTTACAGCGTCAGCGATGGTAATGGCGGAAGCGCAACTGCAACCGTATCGGTCTCGGTTGGCGGTGTTAACGATGCACCGGTAGCTATAGACGATGCAGCCACTACGTCTGAAGAAGTTGCTGTAGTTGTCGATGTCTTGGCAAATGATTCCGATCTAGATGGTGATAGCTTAACGGTTGATAGCATTACACAAGGTGCAAATGGTTCCGTTACCAACAATGGTAGTGATGTGACTTATACACCGAATGCAAACTACACAGGTGTCGATAGTTTCACTTACAGTGTGAGTGACGGTAATGGAGGCAGTGCAACTGCTACAGTATCTATCACCGTTGGTGGTGTTAACGATGCGCCGATTGCATCAGACGATGTGGCAAGCACTGATGAAGATACATTGGTAATTATTGATGTCCTGCTAAATGATATTGATGAGGACGGTGATTCACTCACTCTGATTAGTTTCATGCACGGTGCACAGGGTACGGTTGTGTTGAACGCAGACTCAACTCTCACCTATACACCATCTGAAAACTTTAATGGTCTCGATAGCTTCAGCTATAGCATTAGTGATGGGGTAGGTGGTAGTGATTCAGCATCGGTTAATGTGAACGTAATTCCTGTCAATGATAATCCTTCAGCCGCAGATGATCGGGTTATGACTGACGAAGAGATTCTGGTAGTCATTAATGTCTTGGATAATGATGTCGATGTTGATGGCGACACCTTAATTGTTAGTGTGAATGATGGGGCGGGGAGTGGATCTATTATAGTGAACTCTGATCAAACTCTTTCATACACTCCTGAGACTGATTTTGCTGGAATCGATAGCTTTAGTTACTCGGTTAGCGATAGTCATGGTGGTACCGATATAGCGACTGTAACAGTGGATGTTGGCGGTGTTAATGATGCGCCCGAAGCGATATCGGATAGTGTGACAACAGATGAGGACATGGTGTTAACCATTGATGTCTTGGCAAACGATATGGATGCCGATGGCGATAGCTTGAGAGTGGATAGTGTCAGCAGCGCGGGTAATGGCACGATTGTTAATAATGGGTTTGATGTAACTTATACGCCAGATACTAACTTCTACGGAAGTGATAGCTTCAGTTATATTGTGGTTGATGATAACGGAGGAAGTGACACATCTACGGTCTCTATTTCTGTTTTAGCCCTAAATGATGATCCGCTTGCAAACGACGATTCAGTGGTCACCAATGAAGATATGCCAGTTTCTATTGGTGTAACGCTTAATGATAGCGATGTTGATGGTGATAGCTTAACGATCGATAGTGTGAGTAGCCCAGATTATGGCGTCGTCATGATTGATAGCGATGATTTTGTTACCTATACGCCGGAATCAAACTTTGTCGGACTTGATACCTTTGAGTATTCGGTTAGTGATAGAAACGGTGGTAGTAGCAACGCTATAGTAACGATAGTTGTTGGTGGTATTAATGATGTGCCTGTGGCTGTTAATGACGATGTCGAGACGGATGAAGACGTCGCAATTACAATATTAGTTCTCGAGAATGATTTCGATGTGGATGGCGATGTACTATCGCTTGTAAGCGTCAGGCAGGGAACTCATGGGACGGTGACGAATAACGGTACGAGTATTACCTATTTATCTGAACCCAATTTTAATGGTTATGATGAGTTTACCTATACCGTGAGTGATTCGTTTGGTGGTACTGCGATAGCAACCGTGACCGTTTTTGTGCACAGTGTTAATGATGAACCCTTTGCAAACGATGATAATATTTCCACTGAGCAGGATACTGAAGTTGTCATTGACCTTTTAGCTAACGATAGTGATGTTGAAGGGGATCATCTTACGATAGAGAGTGTGACTGATGGGGCGAATGGAAGCGTTGTGAATAACGGCAGCGATGTCACCTATTCCCCAGACATTGGTTTTTCTGGCATAGATAGCTTTACCTACTTTTTGAATGATGGCCTGGCTACTAGCAGTGCTACGGTCACAGTAACGGTAGTTGAAGCTTCGGGAGGGGATGTGCCTGATGCTCCAGAAAACCTTGTTGGACGATCCAAGGGGTTGTACGTCAATTTGGGTTGGACGGAATCAGCAACGGCATCATCTTATACGGTATTTAGGCGCCTGAATTCGGAGGTTGAGTTTATGGAAGTAGGAGATAGTAATGTTTCCGCTTATGTCGAGACTCTCCCTAGGGGAACTCTCTCTGCTGAATACATCGTGGTTGCTGAAAATCAGTTTGGTGTCAGTGACGACTCTGAAGTTGTTGTTGTCCATGTCAGTTCTAGAAGAAGACGGTAGGTAGCGATGCTGGGGTTAGTCGCCCCAGCTAGTTGGCTCTTTAGGGGCAATAGTGGGAATAGTAATAACGGTGTCACTATTGCCTTTAATTATTTTTTATTTCGTACTGCAAATCAAAATAATTTTTTAACATCCTTTTTGGTGACTTTTCCCATAATATTTCGTGGAAGCTCATCAATATAAATGACAGCTTTCGGGATTTTATAAACGGCTATTCGGTCTTTACACCATTCTTTAAGTGCATGGAGTTTCAACTCTTGGTCCGAGTGTAGGATGAGTGCTGCACAGACTTGTTCGCCCCATTCTTCGTTCTCAATTCCGACTACGCTGCATTCTTCTATGGCAGGGTGTTTTCGTAATTCTTCTTCAATTTCTAATGCTGATATTTTGAAACCGCCAGATTTGATAATGTCGACAGAATTGCGACCTAAAATTCGATAGTAGCCGTTTTCCAGTACTGCGGTATCACCGCTACAAAACCAACCGTCTTTGAAGTTTTCGGCGGTGGTGTCGGGTTTCTTCCAGTATTCTTGAAAAACGTTGGCGCCCTTTATTTGAATTTCCCCAGGGATGGATTCTTCTGTTATTGCGTTTCCCTCTTCGTCTACTAGTCTCACTGTGACGCCGGGGAGAGGCTGGCCAATATATCCAGGACGGCGTTCGCCGTGTAGGGGATTTGAGATGGCCATGCCAATTTCAGTCATGCCGTAGCGTTCCAAAAATGTGTGCCCCACCATGCCTTGCCACTTTTCCAGGACGGAGACAGGCAAAGCGGCTGAGCCTGAAATCATCAGTCGCATTTTTCGGCAGGCTTCTGACATGGATTGCTGTTTGTTTTCCGCTGCGCTGTCCCAGACTTTTGCTAACTTAACGTAAATCGTGGGGACAGCCATAAATAGGGTGTAGTTCTTTTTGATAAATCGTCGCCAAACCTCTTCAGCATCAAATTGCCCCATCATTTCACAAGTGGCACCGATCCAAAGCGCGGAGCAGACCACAGCGACGATGCCATGAACATGGTGTAAAGGGAGAACCAATAAGGTGGAGTCATCACGGGTCCATCCCCAGCTTTCGATAAGGCAGCTGACCTGTGCCGCAATATTGTCGTGAGTGGTGACCACACCTTTGGGGCGGTTAGTGGTGCCGCTGGTGTAGACGATCATAGCGCGGCGGTTTGAATTGATGTGAGGCAGTGCCAGACTTCGATTGGGCATTGCACTCAACTCAGTGTCGATCTCGGAGCCCATGCCAACGCTTAATTCATTGATTAATAAAAAGCGACAGCCACGGGCTTCGGCGATGGGTTGAAGTCGGTCAGCAAAGTCGGGGTGAGTAATAATGATATCCACTTCGGCATTATCAATCACGTATTCCAGTTCAGGAGTCGGGTGCATAGTGCAAAGCGGAACGGCTATGCCACCGGCTAACCAGGTTCCCCATTGTGCCACGACATAAGAGAAGCTAGAGGGAATAAGAAAAGCCACGCGACGTTCTTTGAGGTCTTGCTCCCCCTGTAATAGCACTGAGGCGACTGTTTGTGCTTGAAGAATAAGAGACTGGTAGGAGTGTTCGCCCTGATCATCACATATTGCGATACCACTTCCATTTTCAACGGCGGAGTCGATTAAGGGAATTCCGCAAGTGGGTGTGGTGGTGATGGTCGTTGTGCGTTTAGCGCTGGTTTTAGAAGTCGCCACGAATGCTCCTTGTCTTGTTTGGTCTCTGTATCGGTTTCAGTATTGTTCTCGGTATCGTTCTCGGTATAGCTCTCGGTTAATCTTGACCTTCTCGATCAAAACTGCATTTCCGGTACATTGTCAGCTACGATCAAATCGCCTGCGGTCTTCTGTACGATCTCTTCAACGGAGACGCCTGGAGCCCTTTCTAATAGATGGAACTTACCTTCATGTATTTCTAGATAGGCTAGATCCGTGACGACCTTTCTGATACATCCCGCACCCGTTAAGGGTAGCGAACATTCTTTCAGTAGTTTTGATTCTCCATGCTTATTCGCGTGTGTCATGGTGACTACGATATTACGCGCGCTAGCCACTAGGTCCATTGCGCCGCCCATTCCTTTGATTAATTTTTTAGGAATCATCCAAGAGGCGATGTTACCGCTTTGATCCACTTCAAAAGCACCCAGTACGGTGAGATCAACATGGCCGCCACGTATCATGGCGAAGCTGTCTGAAGAAGAAAAATAAGAAGCGCCTACGGCTTCAGTAACCGTCTGCTTACCCGCATTGATAAGATCTGCATCGACAGTGGCTTCCGTGGGGAATTCGCCCATTCCTAAGAGTCCATTTTCAGATTGTAAAACCACTTCCATTCCTTTAGGAACGTAGTTAGCGACTAAGGTGGGAATGCCGATTCCTAGATTGACGTAGTAACCGTCTTGTAGCTCCTGGGCGACTCGTTGTGCAAGTTGTTCTCTTGATAGTGACATTGTTCGAATCCTCTTTGGTAATTACCGTGTTGTATGCGTAGCGTTAGGTCGCTCGGACTAGGAGGTGAGGGTGAGTTGTTCGATGCGTTTTTCGAAGGTGCCTTTGATGACTCGGTTAACATAGATGCCGGGAGTATGTATTTGGTCCGGATCTAACTCTCCTGCTGGAACAATTTCTTCTACTTCAACAACGGTGACTTTGCCTGCGGTGGCAGCCATGGGATTAAAGTTGCGTGCGGTTTTTCTAAAGATGAGATTACCCATGGTGTCTGCTTTCCAAGCTTTAACTAACGCAAAATCGCCGGTGATCGATTCTTCTAGGATGTGCATTTTACCATTGTATTCGCGGGTTTCTTTTCCGTCTGCGATAGGAGTGCCAAATCCGGCTGGGGTAAAGAAAGCGGGAATACCCGCGCCACCTGCGCGCATTTTTTCGGCCAAAGTACCTTGTGGTGTCAGTTCCACTTCCAGCTCGCCTGACAAAAGCTGCTGTTCGAACAGCGCGTTTTCACCGACATAAGAGGCTATCATTTTCTTAACTTGTTTATCCTCTAGTAAAAGTCCCAATCCAAACCCATCGACACCGGCATTGTTAGAAACGCAAGTTAAACCGGTGGTGCCCATGTCCTTTATTTTTGCGATGAGACCTTCAGGGATACCACATAAACCGAATCCACCGATAATGATGGTCATGTTATCACTGAGTCCTGCCATGGCTTCTTCATAGGTGGCGACGACTTTATTAAACCCGGCCATATTATTTTCTCCTAAATTAATGATTGAATAGAGTTAACCCGAAAATCCGGCGAGTGCAATTTTTGATGTGTTGGCTCTGCCTAAATGTTCAGTAATAAAATTCCCGGCTGCAATGACTTTGGGTAGATCGATGCCGGTTTCAATATTCAGACCTTTTAGCATGTAGAGTACGTCCTCTGTTGCGACATTGCCGGAGGCTCCTTTGGCGTAGGGGCATCCACCTAATCCAGCCACTGAGCTATCAATCACGCTAACGCCTAGTTGCAATACGGCTAACAAATTTGCCAATGCTTGTCCGTAGGTATCATGAAAGTGTGCTGCCAACTGGTTTATGGGAACTAATTTTGCGGTCTCTTCGAATACGGTTTGTGCCAATAGTGGCGTGCCTTTTCCTATCGTGTCACCAAGAGAGACCTCGTAGCAGCCTAGATCGACAAGCTCTTTTGCGAGAGCAGCGACTTGAGCAGGATTCACGTCTCCGGCGTAGGGACAGCCCATGATGCAGGAGACATAACTGCGCACTTTGATACCCTGTTCAAGGGCAGCGACCACAACGGGTTCGATTTGTGCCATACAGTCTTTAGTGGTGCGATTGAGATTCTTCTGATTAAACTCATCGGTAGCAGCAACAAAAACGGCCACTTCTTTTACGTCGCTTTCAATTGCACCTTCCAGTCCTCTCATGTTGGGCGTTAATGCAGAATACGTTACGCCCTCTTTATAAGTGATACCACTAAAAACAGACTTTGCATCACCCATTTGCGGCACCCATTTAGGGGAGACAAAACTAGAACTTTCGATATTCACGATACCGGCGTCACTAAGACGATTAATTAATTCAATTTTAGTTTCTGCGGAGACGGGTGTGGATTCATTTTGTAGGCCATCTCTGGGGCCAACCTCAACGAGTCGTACGTGCTTTGGAAGTTGCATGGTAGAGTCCTTAGGTTTTCCGTTTCTTAGTATTGATAGATATTGGTATTAACAGTTTCTTGGTATTAATAGAATCTAGATATTTGGCGGTTATTCCTTATCACCTTCGCTATCGCCATCAGCGGTACTGTCAAAAGCAAGCAGTTCTGATCCTTCGTCAACTAAATCACCGGCTTTGTAGTAAACCTCCTTTACCGTACCGTCAGAAGGTGCTCTGATGGTGTGTTCCATTTTCATCGCTTCTAGCACTAAGAGGCTATCGCCCGCTTTGACGGTTTGGTCGACGGCTACGAAAACAGTGACAATGGTACCGTTCATGGGCGCGGTGAGATTGCCTTCTTCAGCTTCGCTGAAGGACTCGTGATCTTGTGATTGCAACGTAAATACTAGGGCATCGCAATCTCTGAACAGCGTCAGCTGATCTGTTTTTGATGAGCTAGTCTGACCTCTGTGGTAGTGGCCGTGGTGGATGGAATACTGTTGTTGATGCGCTTCGACCTCTTGGCTCTTGGTCAGTTGAGAAACTAATAGGCCGCTGTCCGCTAGAGATGCTTTTGCTTCCAATAAATAATCGCCACAGGTAGCAGAGAGGAATCCCGCAGGATGGTCGGCGTTAGTAGTGATATTCACCTCATATACGTCTTCTTGATATACCAGAGTGCAAGAGAATGAGGGTGATTGATTCAATTGCCAATTATCTACTGCATTCCAGGGGCTAGCGTCATCTCGTGAGTTAGCATAAGGCCGGCTTTTTTGTAGACACAGGTAGTGATGTATCGCTAAAAGTATTGCGCAGTGCTCTAGGTAATGAGGTTTTGAATGTCGTTGATCTTTAGTGCCAAAAAGTTGTTGCTCGTGTTTTTCAATAAAACTCGTTTCAAGTTCGGCTCGGCCAAACTCGGGTTGATCCACTAGTCGTTTTAGAAAAGGGATATTCGTTTTTAAACCGGCGATATGATAATCGCTCAGTGCTGTTTGCATTCTGGCAATGGCTTTTTCGCGAGTGGTATCCCAGGTAATTAATTTCGAAATCATGGGGTCGTAATAAACTGAAATTTCATCGCCTTCTGCAATGCCAGTATCAATCCGTATATATTGACTGGTTTGAGGAGGTTGTAAGTAGTGGATCGTTCCGGTGGCAGGAAGAAATTCATTGTCAGGATCTTCAGCGTAAATTCTTGCTTCGATGGCATGGCCACTAATGGTCAATTCGTTTTGCTGAAGAGGAAGAGGGTGTCCTGCTGCTACCTGTAATTGCCAATCCACCAAGTCTTGGCCTGTGATGAGTTCGGTGACGGGGTGCTCTACTTGGAGTCGGGTGTTCATTTCCATAAAGTAGAATGATCCGTCGATATCTAGCAGAAATTCTACTGTACCTGCTCCCACATAGCCGATGGCGCTGGCCGCTTTTAAAGCCGCGTCCCCCATAGCGGATCTTAATTCATTGCTAAACGCGGGAGCGGGGGCTTCTTCAATCACTTTTTGATGGCGGCGTTGAATAGAACAATCGCGCTCAAAAAGATAAACACCATTGTTGTGGCTGTCACAGAAGACTTGTATCTCAACGTGTCTAGGTTGAGTGAGGTATTTTTCAACAAGCATGGTGTCGTCGGCAAATCCCGCAAGCGCCTCGCGTTTTGCTGCAGCCAAGGCTTCGTCAAATTCCGCTTCCTTCCAGACGATACGCATGCCTTTTCCACCACCACCAGCAGTGGCTTTGAGTAAAACGGGAAATCCAATTTTATGACTTTCTGCGAGTAGTAGCTCTGCTGTTTGGGTTGCACCGTGGTAGCCGGGGACTAGCGGAACTGCGGCCGTTTCCATAATGGACTTCGCCGCTGACTTTGAACCCATGGCTTTGATGGCTGCTACCGGTGGCCCTACAAATATGATGTTGTTGTTTTCACATTGTTGTGCGAAGTCTGCATTCTCTGAAAGAAAGCCGTATCCCGGATGGATCGCGTTTGCCCCGGTGATTTTAGCAGCGTTGATGATTTTGTCGGGAAGGAGATAACTGTCTTTGGCAGGTGCTGGGCCGATAAAGATCGCTTCATCTGCCATCTTGACGTGAGGTGCGTGTTCGTCTGCGCTGGAATAGACGGCAACACAGGGGATGCCGTTGGCTTGGGCTGTTCGCATGACGCGGCAGGCGATTTCACCGCGGTTGGCAATTAATAGTTTGGTGATGGTGGCGGGTTTGCTACTCATTTTTTTGATCCTAACCTATTCGGCAATGGGTGCTGGTTATGGTTAATCAATGGTTACGGTTTAACAATCGATACAGTTAAACTAATGGTCACGGTTAAACAAAGTATGGCGTTAACCTTTCACATTACATTCTGAATACACCGAATTTGGTTTCTTCGATTGGGGCATTCAAAGAAGCAGACAAACACATGCCTAATACTTGTCTTGTGTCTGAGGGGGCAATGATGCCATCGTCCCACAATCTGGCACTGGCGAAGTAGGGGTGGCCTTGTTGCTCGTAGGTGTCGATGATGGGTTGTTTAAACGTCCCTTCATCTTCAGCGCTCCAGTCAGTACCTTGTTTTTCAAAGGCATCACGTTTGATTTGTGATAGTACGCCCGCCGCTTGTTCTCCACCCATGACGGAGATGCGTGCATTGGGCCACATGAACATAAATCTGGGGTCGTAGGCACGGCCGCACATTCCGTAGTTACCCGCGCCAAAACTACCGCCTATTATGATCGTGATTTTGGGCACTTTTGCGGTAGCCACAGCGGTGACCATTTTGGCACCGTGTCGTGCGATACCGCCGGCTTCGTATTTTTTACCGACCATAAATCCCATAATATTCTGTAAGAAGACCAGTGGAATTTTTCGTTGGGCGCAGAGTTCAATAAAATGCGCGCCTTTTTGCGCGGATTCTGAAAATAAAATACCGTTGTTGGCAACGATGCCCACTGGGTAGCCATGTATTCTGGCGAATCCGCAAACCAGGGTCGTACCATAGAGTGCTTTAAATTCGTCGAATTCAGATCCATCTACGGTTCGAGCGATAACTTCTCGCACGTCAAAAGGGGTTTTTAAATCGGGGGGGACAACGCCGCCCATTTCACTAACATCATAGAGTGGTGGTATCGAGGGTTGATGATCTATGTCGGGCTTCTTGACTCGGTTTAATCTCGAAACACATCGTCTTGCTAATTGCAGCGCGTGAGGGTCATTTTGTGCGTAGTGATCCGCTACACCTGAAGTACGGCAATGGACGTCTGCGCCGCCCAGCTCTTCTGCAGTAACCACTTCTCCCGTTGCCGCTTTCACTAGAGGTGGGCCAGCCAAGAAGATGGTGCCTTGTTCTTTGACGATGATGCTTTCGTCACTCATGGCGGGTACGTACGCTCCGCCCGCAGTACAAGAACCCATGACGACGGCAATTTGAGGAATGCCTTGGGCTGACATATTGGCTTGATTGAAAAAGATTCGACCAAAGTGTTCTTTGTCGGGAAAAACGTCATCTTGTCTGGGTAAGAATGCGCCACCAGAATCCACTAGGTAGACACAGGGTAAATTATTTTCTGCAGCAATGGTTTGTGCTCGCAGGTGTTTCTTTACCGTTAGAGGGTAGTAGGTACCGCCCTTTACGGTGGCGTCGTTGGCTACCACAATACACTCTTGACCCTGGATTCGGCCTATGCCGGTGATAACGCCGCCAGCGGGTAGATTATCTTCGTAGACTTCATAGGCGGCGAATTGTGAAAACTCTAAGAAGGGTGAGCCTTCATCTAACAAGAGTTTGATGCGATCTCGGGGAAGGAGCTTACCTCGGCTTAGGTGGCGTTCTTGGGATTTAACCCCGCCTCCTTGGGCAATGGTGGCCACTTTGGCTTGAAGGTCTTGCACGAGTGTTTGCATGACTTCTGAGTTGGAGCGGAAGGTTTCGCTATTGGTGTTGATTTGGGATTTTATAATCGCCATCTTTGATTCCTAATACCTAACGAGTTTTATTGTATCGAGTGAGACACGCTTTAGGTGTCGAATTTGTCCATCGCTAAACGGCATCGTTGTTCCGCTTTTTTCAGGTCATTTTTCATTATTTGAATATCATGAAGTTGTTGGTCGAGTGTCTTCTGCTTGTTGGTGATCTTGTCGACCATCGTTTTCAATTGGACTCTATTGTTGCCTATGGGATTGTAGAGTTCAATGAGACCCCGACTTTCTGCTAGTGAAAATCCAAGCCGTTTCCCGCGCAATATGAGTTTTAAAAATACCCGATCTTTAGAGAGGTAGATTCGCTTTTGCCCCTCTCGGGTGGGGTGTAGTAGCCCTTGATCTTCATAGAAACGAATAGCTCTTGTGGTGATTTCAAATTCTTTAGCGAGTTGGCTTATTGTGTAAGTTGTCGCGTCGCTCATGAACGAAGATCCTGTTTGTGAATGTCGGATTAATCAGTTTTTTATTGGATCTTAAGCTGAAATTTAGAGATGTGAATTTAGGGTGTGGAACAAAGGTAACTTACAGTAAGTTTACGTTAACGTAAACGTTAATAAAGTGTTTCTATTAAGATCTTACGGCTGGACCTTGGGTTGAATCCTAACTTGTTCTTTAATAAGTCCTAAATGGAGCTTCATGATCGACTTTTATTGAATTATTCTCGGGTTATATAGAATATTTGTTAATTTACGTGAATTGTAAATCTGATTAATTCGGCATTTTGGTGTAAATCCAACAAAGACTGGATAGTTATTGTTATTATTATTGCCCGATTTTTAGGGTGTGTTGCCAGCAAACCCTTGGGCATCCTACTATTAGTGTTTTTCAGATATTAGTGTTTTTCAGAGAGTGTAGTTTATGCGTCCCAGAACCAAACTGAATTCAGCTGTTTTTACCTCCCTAGTTTACTCCTCAATATTATCGTCACTTTTCTTTTTCTCAAGTAACGCGTTAGCGTCAGTTTTGGATGTGGGTGAATGGGACCATGAAGTGGGTTATGAGTGGCGAACGTTCAATGAATCGGGTACGCAGGGACAAGCGAAAAATAGTGTTTCAATGTACTACCAACCGGAAGTCTATTGGGAGAGTGAAGAGGGGCTTGACAGTTTTACCTTCCAGCCTTTTTTCCGCTGGGATCAAAACGATTCGGAAAGAACTCATTTTGATATTCGCGATGCCTATTGGACTCACGTGGGTGATTGGTGGGAAACCAAAATAGGAATCACCTCAGTCTATTGGGGTAAGACCGAGTTTACGCATTTGGTGGATATTGTGAATCAAAAAGATGCGATTGAGGGTGGCACCGGCGATGCACGATTGGGGCAACCGATGCTGAATGCGTCTTTTGTCTTTGATAAAGGGATACTCGATGTATTTGTTTTGGGGGGGTTCAGAGAGACTACCTTCGCAGGTGAAGGTGGACGGTTGAGGACGCCCTTATTGGTCGATAACGCGGACCCTCGATTTGATAATCAACTGGTGAGAGGCCTGGATTTTGCGATACGTTGGGAACAGCCCATAGGGGATTATTGGGAAGTGGCTGTGAGTGAATATAATGGTTTAAGTCGTAGTCCCTCATTGGGGTTTAATTTCGATTTTTTCGATAGCCCGGCATTTTTTCCTCTCTATGAGCAAATAAATCAAATTGGATTTGAAGCTGAATTCATTTACGAAGGTTTAATTTGGAAAACAGAAGGCGTTTCCGTTTCTGGTCAAGTGGGGGGTCGATGGGAGGCTATTTCCACCGGGGTGGAATATACGTTCGGGAATCTATTTGGTACCGGTCACGACATTACCTCGATCGTGGAGTATGTCTACGATAGCCGAGCCGCAGATGCACCTCATTTTTTGGAGAGGGATATTGCAGTGGGCCTGAGATGGGCAGCGAATGACGAGCAAGATACCAGTGCATTGTTAGGTGTGTTTTATGATCCGGACACAAAGGAGAAAGTGGCTGTGCTTGAAGCGAGTCGTCGAATAGGGGAGTCCTGGACAATAAAGCTATCGTCGACTTTCGTTGTGGTAGAAGGTGAGCAAGTTATTGACGATAATCTGAATGATGCCTTTAATAGCTTGTTGGCCAACCCTATGTTTGTCGGTGCGGAAATAACGGAAGAGGCGAGATTGTTTCTTGCCAGTTTGTTCTTTGACTATACCCCGGCAGAGTTGGTTAATATATTTAACGGTGCCCTCAATGATCAGCTATTAGGAACCTTGCAATCCTTGCAAGCCATTTCTGATTTCGATTCTAAATTAAGTTTCCTTGATAACGATGATTTCGTTCAGGTGGAGCTCGTTCATTACTTTTAGCTTATTCCCTTTGGTACATCTCCTTGAGGACAAGGGTTGTCTGATTTAGTCATTGTTGAATAGGCCTTTGTTTTTTTCTAAGAAAGGTCTTCTTCGGCAGTCTTTTGATCTATTTACTACACTTTTGAAAGTGGTTCGACATTTCTTAAGTAGTAGAAGTAGAAATATGACAGAAGAGAGTATTCTAAAGCTTCAACGTGACCGAAAAATACTGCGACGTATTGACTCCGAGCTATCTCAAGAGAGCTTACCTAGTGTAGTTGGCTATTTTCTGGTTTTTGCCTTGCTGGTCTTTCCTGGCGATTTACATCTCGATTTTCCTAAATTGACTATTATAGCGGGTGCGATACTCATGCTGTTGGGGGTCGCGCGTTTAGTCATGGTTTTACGGTTTGAGCAAGAATACGCGAAAGGGCCGGCTCGATGGCGGAAAGAGTTTTTTACTATTTTATATGTCAGCGTTGCGATGTGGAGTGTGCTTCAGGTAGCGCTTATTTTGCACTATGGCATGAGCGTTAATACCTACGTTATCTTGATGTTTACCGTCTGTTTGTGTGGCGTTGCGAATGCAAATTCTAAAGCCTATGTACGTGCAAATAAGATCAATATGTCCATGACACTATTACCTGCGGTGGTTGCTTTTGCTCTATTGGATACAGTGTATTCTTATTTATTTAGTGGGCTGCTTATTTTCTATTTTATGATGCTCTGGATGCAAAGTGCCTACTTACACCGACAATTTTGGGAAGGAGAATTTAAATATCATAAATTAAAGCTCAGAAATCGGGATATGGAGGTGGCCATGACTCATGCCAAACAAGCTAGAGATGTGAAGATTGAGTTCATCAATAACTTGACCCATGAAATTCGTACACCTATGAATAGCGTTTTGGGTATGCTGTCCTTGTTGGGGGATACGGAGCTAAAGGATAATCAGAAAGAGTTTCAAACCGTCGCCACTCATGCTGGCGAATCATTATTGCGTTTGATAGATGATATCTTGGATTTTTCAGCTATTTCGTCGGGTAAGCTTTTATTAGATTCAAACGTGATTAATTTACGTAAGTGCATCGATGAAACATTAGAAACACTGAGCCCTGTTGCTCATGCTAAAGGTGTCGAGCTAAGTTGTGTGTACGATAAAGGTATTCCTGCAAGAGTGCGTGGTGATGGTCTTCGAATTGGTCAAATCATCCAAAACCTAGTCAATAATGCCATTAAATTCAGTCAAAGTGGGGAGGTTATCGTAGAGATCCACCTGAAAACCATTGGCCAGTCAGATGGCATGTTGCGAGTGCATGTGAGTGATCGAGGTGTAGGTGTAGCGGAGGATATGAAAAATAAAATTTTTGATGTTTTTTCCGTAGCGGATAGTTCGAGTACTCGTAGTGAAGCAGGAACGGGTCTTGGACTTGCCATTAGCCGAGGTTTAGTCGATTGCATGAATGGAGAAATCGGGTTGATTAGTCGTGAAGGTGAAGGCAGTACTTTCTGGTTTACAATTCCATTAAGGCTGTCCTCCCAGCAAGCCCAATATTTCCCTTCTCATCGAATATTGGTGGGGAAGAAGGTTCTTATTGTGGATGCGCCTAGCGGAATGGTTCGGAGTTTGTCGAATGAACTAGAATCGTGGGAAGTGGAGGTTGAATCAATAGAAGGTTATGACAAAGCATTACAGGTTTTACGCAGTACAGCGAGAGAGGGCTGTGGGTATGATTTGGTAATACTCAATATGGGCTTGCAATACGTGGGTAGTTTTAAATTGTCGAGAATCATTGCAGAAGATCCGTTGTTAAAAGAGACGAGACAACTTATCTTGAGCACCTTGATTCAGCGTGGTAGCACGGGTGCGTCGCACCACGCTGGCAAAGTTGGTAGTGTCTTGTTTGTTACCAAACCCTCGACACAAAGCAGCCTCTATTTAGCATTGGTTTCGCTATTCGGTATTGAGCATAATTCTAAAAGCAGTGTAAAAGCACGAGATAAAAAGAGAGAAACAAACCCTTATAAAATTTTATTGGTGGAGGACAATAAGGTAAACCAAATGGTGGCAAAAGGTATGCTGACTCGTCTTGGGTTTGGTGTCAAAGTCGTTAATAATGGTAAAGAGGCATTGGGTATTATTGAGGATAAGGTATTTGATCTTATACTAATGGATTGTCATATGCCGGAGCTTGATGGTTATGATGCGACTCATGAAATTAGATCACGAGAAACCCAAACGGGGAAACACATTCCCATAGTGGCGATGACCGCCAATGCAATGGACGGTGAAGAGGCGCGTTGCTTGGCTGCAGGAATGGATGACTATCTATCTAAGCCCGTCAATGTTGATGAATTGGAGTCCAAACTCCGCTTATGGCTAGGGCAACGTAACTCTCGTGACGGCATTATCTTAACGGGCACTGGCGATTCTAATCCGTTGATTCATTAGTTTACAGATACATTGATCTACAGCGTCATTAAGTTACAAATATCATAATCCGTAAATACCTCTATCTTTTAAAGCATCTGCTCGCAGGACTGGATACAATTCAATTTCTATTTGATATGTGTTGCTGGTGCGTGAAATATGAATAATCCAAATGAGCGGGTTGCTTTGATTGCTGGAGCCACAGGTTTAGTAGGGAGGCACTGCCTTCAGTCGTTGTTAGATAATCCGTTGTATGGGAAAGTCATTGCCTTGACTCGACAACCGTTTACGTTTTCACACTCTAAATTAGAGTGCAGAATTGTTGATTTCGACCAGTTAGCGGCTCAGACCGGCCCTCTTTCGTGTGACGATGTGTTTTGTTGTCTGGGTACAACGATTAAAGTGGCGGGCAGTCAAGCTAACTTTCGGAAAGTCGATTTTGAATATTGTTTAGAGCTTGCGAAATTAGGAGAACGTTCTGGGGCAGAACATTTTCTACTGGTATCGGCTATCGGTGCTCGTGCAAAATCCAGCATTTTTTATAGTCGAGTGAAGGGTGAGTTGGAACAATCCATTGAATTATTGCAATTTGATCGGTTTTCGATTTTTCAGCCTTCATTGTTAGCGGGAAAACGTGAAAAGTCTCGAAGAGCAGAAGTGCTGGGACTCAATATAACCAAGAAATTGTCGTCGGTTTTGATAGGCTCTTTGTCCGACTATTCAGTAATTGCGGCGAAAGATTTGGGGCAGGCAATGGTTGCAGTGGCGCAAGCGTATAGCGTTAATATGGATTCGGGGATTCAGCGATTGAAGTATCGTAGTATCATGGAATATTTGTAACAGCTAGCGTTCTAGTATTCCAAATTGTCAGTTATAAGTTTTGGATATCGAATTATTGTTATTAATAAGTGAAGGAGAATAGAGTGAATTTCGTAACCCCAGATTTATGTGATGAAAACCCTGAGCTAGTCCGTATTGTTGAGCCCATGTTTAATAATTATGGCGGTAAGCGTTGTTTCGGTGGTGAGATCGTCACAGTAAAATGCCATGAAGATAATTCTATTGTGAAAGAGAACGTAGCGAAACCTGGGAAGGGTAAAGTCATGGTGGTGGACGGCGGTGGCTCAAAGCGTTGCGCTCTGCTGGGTGATATGTTGGCGGCGAAAGCGGCTGAAAACAATTGGGAAGGTATTATTATATACGGATGTATTCGTGATATTGATGAAATCAATGAAACGGATTTAGGTGTCCAGGCGTTGGCAACGATTCCTCTTAAAAGTCATCGGCAGGGTCGAGGTGATTTAAATGTAGAAGTGAGTTTTGGTGGTGTTACCTTTACACCGGGTGAATATGTCTATGCAGATAACAACGGAGTGATTGTGTCGAGTTCTGCGCTTAAAATAAAAAAAGCGCCTTAGAGCGCTTTTTTTATTTTTCTTCTCTTTTACTACTTATCTTTCTAGCGTCGATCCAGATTAAGGTAGTAAGTGCGCAACGGCATCACGCTCCTCTTGTAGTTCTTTTTCTGAAGCTTTCATTTTTTCTACGCTGTATGCATTAGGCTTTAATCCTTGAACAATAGACCAGTCCCCATCTTTACAGGTACAAGGGAAGGAATAGATTAGGCCTTTTTCAATGCCATAGCTTCCGTCGCTATAAACACCCATGCTAGCCCAGTCACCGTCGCTAGTGCCTAGAGCCCAAGTACGCATGTGAGCGATAGCCGCATTTGCAGCGGAGGCCGCAGATGAGGCGCCTCGTGCTTTGATTATCGCTGCTCCACGTTGTTGCACATCAGGAATAAAAGTCTCTTTGTACCAAGCTTCGTCGACAAGGCCTTCCGCATCGGCGCCATCAACTACTGCGTTATAAATATCAGGGAACTGAGTGGAGGAGTGATTGCCCCAGATCGTCATTTTCTGAATGTCGTTAATCGTTTTGCCTGTTTTGTCTGCGAGTTGTGACAATGCACGATTGTGGTCTAGTCGAGTCATCGCAGTGAATTGACGAGGGTTAATCTTAGGTGCATTTCGCTGCGCGATAAGAGAGTTGGTGTTGGCTGGGTTGCCTACCACTAACACTTTAATGTTGGGGTTAGCCGAATTGTTTATTGCTTTGCCTTGTACTGAGAAAATGGCGGCATTAGCTTCTAATAAATCCTTACGCTCCATTCCTGGCCCTCGGGGGCGAGCTCCTACTAATAGGGCGTAATCGGTATCTTGGAAGGCTAGATTGGGATCGTCAGTGGTGATGATCTTTTGAAGTAAGGGGAATGCGCAATCATCTAATTCCATCGCGACTCCTTTTAATGCATCAAGAGCTGGTGTGATTTCAAGGCACTGTAATATCACTGGTTGGTCAGGCCCTAGCATTTCGCCGGAAGCAATTCTGAATAAAAGAGAATAACTAATTTGGCCAGCGGCACCAGTGACTGTAACTCTTACTGCAGGTTTGATATTGGACATGTGTACGATCTCCTATTCTTTACGCTGTACTCGCGTTTTTGACGTTGACTTCCTACAGCTGAAAAATGAAATCTTATCGATTTAGTGCCAGCTGAAGCGGGTGGGATTGTATTCGTCTCGCCGAACAAATGCCACCTCTGGTGCGACTTAAAACCCAAGCATAGGAGCAATTTGGAAATCAGAGTAGAGAAATTGGAAGGAATATCTGGGCAGGGTCGTATTCGAGAAATAGTGATCCTCTAAAACGGGTCGGGATCGGTGATGAATAACGGACAATATACGGGTGCTTTTTGATCCGAAGCCGGTAGATCGCCAGTCAAATACGGTAAAGCTCAAGTACAAAATATCGAGGTTTAGCTATTTATAAGGAATAACGCAGGTGATAATCATAAATAAAGTGAATTAGGGTGTCCAAAATAGTCTACATATATAGGGTATTTCTTGCTGATGATTTTAAGATGCTGCTATTTATGCACAGATGAATAGAATTGGTAAAAAATAGGGCTATTTCTCGGGTTTAAGCGTGATTTATTTTTTAGTAAATATAAGATATTGATTTTATTGAGTTTAACTTTTGGTTAGAACCTCGCCGATTTGTTGGCAGGCCACGCGGTTGCTTGCGTAGAGGGTCTTTCCCCGGGATTATCCCCAAAGTTATCCACAAGCTTTGTGGAAAAAAACGAGTTCTGAATGACAATTCGCCCGTTAAGCTTCTTCATTGATAATTTTACCCTGAAAATGGTTTCCACCGAGTGCAGATGGATCTTCTGAATTTCTGATAAAAGTCTTTATTCTATTCGACGTGTGCAAGTGTCTGGACCGCCGATCATTCCGGCGACGTTCTTTTGAAAACTTTGATTTACTAATGCGACGATCTAGGCGCCGACGTCGTTCGCCGTTGTATTGGGCGCCGCCATTTTTCTCGTCTGTAGTGATAATTTTGGCTGCAGACACATTTTGAATACCAGTTTGTGGTTTAGGGCGTTGGTTTTGCATTATTCTAGGTAGTTGGTCTGGAGTATAAATAAGCACAATCTACCTCCTGGTTAGTGATTGGTATATTTGCTTAGGCTAATACAATAATTCCGATTAATAAGGAGCCAGGTATTGCTATCTTATATCGACAATTAAGCTCAAATCTTTAGCCATTTTCAGGATTTATGCTAGAGTCAGTCGCATTTCACTTAGCCTGATCTTTAGTCCCACTTTCTATACCTATGAGTCAAGTATATGAGTATTCAAGATACGATTAGTCAAAAGCTGACTGCAGCTTGTACCCCTAATTACATAGAGGTTGTTAACGAAAGTTACAAGCATAATGTGCCGGAAGGTGCTGAAAGCCATTTTAAGGTCGTCGTAGTTTCTGATGTGTTCGAAGGCAAACGCAAGGTGGCTCGCCATCAATTGGTTTATGGTTTGTTGAGCGAGGAGCTGGAAGGCCCTGTACACGCGTTAGCTATTTTTCCTTATGCTCCTGTTGAATGGGCAAACCAAAAAGAGGCACCTCAAACTCCAGATTGTCTGGGATAGAATAGTCATGGTTAAAGGGTGTAACGCTGTGGAAAGGAAAAAGGAAAGGTATTCGAATGCATCCCAATTGCTGGGTATGAATATTACGTTTGCAGATAGAAAAGCAGGAATAATTGAAGCAACCTTTAATACCAAAGAATCGTTTCAAAATACGGTTGGGAATATACAAGGAGGAATTCTTGTGGCCATGTTAGATGATCTTATGGGTTATGCGCTGGGTATTACCTTACCTGATACGCAATTTGCGCCTACAGCCAATATGAATATTTCGTTCTTGAGGCCAGTTTCATCAGGAAATGTGAGTGGCAAAGGGTTGATTTTAAAAAATATTGAATCTGTTTTTCATTTGTCTTCAAAGTTATATAATGCTGATGGAGAAATTGTCGCTTCTGCAACGGCAAGAGCGAAGCTGGGCGATAAAACACTTTAATATCTATTTGTTGTATTTTCTGTCATCAACTTGAATTAGCTGAATACTGTTTAACTGAAGCGTATTGAACTGATTAGTGTTTAATAAAAAATATTTTAATGAGGAGCGTTTTGTTGTGAACCAATCTATTGAAAATGAAGAGCCGAGCCTTGTGCCGGCATATATGATTGTAAATTTAATTGTGACTGACGCGGATCGCTATCGAACTTATGAGAAAGGTTTTTTTCCATTACTAAAAAAATACGGTGGCGAGTTCATTACCTACGATGATTCACCTCTGACTCTAGAAGGAAATTCGTCACGGGAAGGTCGGATGATTATTTTCAAATTTCCAACTGAACAACTCGCAAAAGATTGGTATGCCGATGCCGATTATCAAGCACTGTCAGAGCATCGACGTGCTGGTACTCGTATGGAATTTTTAACGTTAGTGCGTGGATTGCCGCCGCGAAAGTAATTTGACTTGCGATGGTTTGAATTAGAATTGAAGGGATATCGTCAATGGATGTTGTATATATAAAAGAATTAAAAATAGAAACGGTCATCGGTATTTTTGATTGGGAGCGCAAGATAAAGCAAACAGTTTGCTTGGATTTAGAATTGGCAAATGATAATAGCGTTGCAGCCGAAAATGATTCTATCAATGACACATTGGATTATAAATCGGTGGCCAAACGAATAATTGGTTTTGTAGAAGAAAGTAGCTTTCAGCTGGTAGAAACCTTAGCGGAAGAAATTGCAAAAATAGTGTTGGAAGAATTTCATGTGCCATGGATGCGATTGAGACTCGGTAAGACGGGAGCCTTGAGAGGAGCTGTGGACGTGGGTGTTATTATTGAAAGAGGTGAAAAAACATAAATGGCGCGGACTTATATCAGCGTGGGTAGTAATGTCGATGCTCGTAAAAATACCATTAATGTTATTGCTGAATTAAAAGCGAGGTTTGGAGTGTTAACTTGCTCCAAAATATATGAAAGCAAAGCCGTTGGATTTGATGGGGATGATTTCCTAAATCTAGTGGTAGCCGCTGATACGGAACTATCAGTGGGGGAGCTAAGCCAACTCCTAAAATCCATTGAAGTGCAGTATGGTCGCAAAAAAGGTCAACCAAAGTTCAGTGCTAGAACTTTGGATCTTGATATTTTGACCTATGATGACTTGTGTGGAAATTATGATGGGGTGAAATTGCCGAGAGGTGAAATACTGAGTTATGCGTTTGTGCTTTTACCGTTAGTGGATGTAGCGGCGGAGGAGTTACATGTTGAAAAAAAGAAAAGCTATCGTACCCTGTGGGAAGAGTTCACAGGAGACAAACAAGGTTTGTGGCCCATAGATTTAGATGTTAACTGAGCGGCCACCATCGATATTAATTATCTGACCTGTAATGTATTCGTTGGTATATAGGAAGCCGATAGTTTTGATTATATCCTGAACTTGCCCTAATCGTTTTAAGCAGGTTTTGTCTAGTATGTCGTTTTGAAGGGCAGATGATTCAGGTTGTTCCGGCCATAGAATTGCACCGGGAGCAATGCCATTTACCCTGATGTTGGGCCCTAACTCTTTAGCCAGAGATCGGGTCATCATGGCTAAAGAGGATTTAGCCATGCAATAAATGGTGTGATTGAGTAGAGGTCTTTCTCCGTATATGTCAATCATGTTGATGATGGAGCCAGATTGCTTCGTCAGTTCGGGTGTTAAAGCTTGGCTCAGAAAAAAAGGTGCTTTTGCATTGCTATTGAATAAGCTATCCCATTGTTTTTCGCTTGTTTTACCTATGATCGTCGGTCTGAAAGCTGATGCATTATTGATGAGTAAATCGATTCGACCAAAACAAAGTACGGCTTCTTTTGCGAGTTTCAGCACATCTTCAATGTCATTTAAATCAGCTTGGATAGCGATGGCGCTATTGGGGCGAACTGAATTGAATTGGTGAACTAAAGTCTGTGCCTCTTTCTGCGATTGATTGAAGTGAACTATGACATTGAAGTGGTTGGCATGGAGGTCCGAGGCAATTTCTGCTCCAATGCGTTTTGCCGCACCAGTAACGAGTGCAGTGTGTGGTTGACTCATGAGCTGGATTTCCCTAGGAGTCAGAAGATAAATCAACTGGCTGTTTTAGTTTCTGTGCTTTTGCAATGGATTCATCGTCTCGTAATACCAATTCAACAATAAAGCCTTCGAAGGATTCTAGCTCCTCCTGATCCAGATTGCCGACAATTTTTCGGATCGCAGGTTGAACCACTTTCTCCAAAGTTGCAGCAGTCAGGTCTACGAGTTTGCGAGAAATCATGCCTAATTTGATGAGTCCCATGGGCACCTTTAAGAATAGCTCTAGCGATATCATAATGATCTGAAGTAGGGCGTCAGTGAGCTCCTCTTTAGCTGTCTGGGTTTCATTGTTATGAATATTGTTAAAGGCACTGTTAATTAGTGCTTCAAGATCATTATCCAATTTGAATCCAATGAACTTTTTGCCTTGGTGGTCAATTTCCATTTTTTTATAATGTCCGACAAATGGAATTAAGTCATCATTACTTAATTTCGAAATAACTTTGTCGACCATCACATATATCGTCTTTTGTGCGATCGCTCCCACTTGGATAATCACTTTTTTCACAAAAGGCTTCATGCTGACTTGCTCAGTCAAGTCTGTGACCAATAGCTGTAATACGCCGACTATCAGAATCTGAGATGCCTTGACCGTGTCTTTGGATTGTGAGGGAGCGTTGCCTTTTTGTAGTTTTGCTATTACTGCGTTGCTTAGTTCCAAATATTCGTTTTCTAATGGCAATCCAACATAGGTGGTCATTTCAGCTCCAGAACATAATAAAGTCGATATCTCGGGTGTGGGAAATTCTATCACCTTGGATGGTGAATGATAGATAGTTGACTTGATGGTCCGGTGAAATCCGTGGTCAAGTTAGGACATTAGTGCCTCTGCAAGTGAGATGTTGCAGAGGCAGCGAATGAGTTGGATAAGTCAATTGATATTAATAAAATAATACCAGGCTATTCGTTATAACCTACGATAAGAGGGCCAAACGCGACAATCAATACAGCGGTCCCCATGATGACCAAGGGCAAAAGTAATCTCTCATGCTTATACCAGAAAGTATCTCCTTCCAGCGCTGCTAGGGCTGCTTCTTTCTCACCGACCACTTGCCGTACTAATAAATGATTGAGGGCAACAGGTGGGCTTAGGTAGCCGAGTTCAAGAGCGACGAGGACTGTCATCCAAAAATGAAGAGGGTCTATGCCATTTCGATAGGCAATAGGCGCTAAACTTCCGCTAATCATGAATATTGCCGCCATCGCATCCATCGTCATTCCAATGATGACAAGTAATCCTACGATGAATCCCATGGCTATCCAAACATTGGCAAAGGTCTGAGGAATATTGTCGAATATTCCTGAGCGTTGGATGGCACCGCCTACGGCTAGGCCACAACAAACGACAATAAGAAGAGCGCCAATATGCACAACGGCATTGTCGACGGAATTGCTAATAGTGGTTTTGGTCGTAGCGCTGCGATCATCATTTTCAAAGGAATAGTTTTTGAGTCCTCGAGTTCTTTCGTAAAGAATAACGGCCATGAGAATTGTGGGAAGAATAATATAGGCTGTGAACTCATCTACGTAAGCTTCAAGGAATAGGGCGTAGGCCAATACGACCAATGTAATGACAGTTACGTAAGGGATGAGTTGCATAAATGCAACCTTTATCGGCCCCCAGGCTTCGTTAGGGCTCGCCATTTTAAGTGATTCTTTTTTGGTGAGAAAAGCATAAAACAAGAAGCTGGCTAAGGTGAGTATAAAAATTTTAATGCCCCAGCCGTAGAGTTCGTCGGTAACCACATCTTTATTAAGTGCAGCAATAAGAACTATCAGTAAGCAGGGCTTTAGTACGACGCCAGAGCTACCCGTCATAGCCGTAGTGGCTAGCGCTAATTGACGCCTTGTTCCTACCCGGCGTAACTCTTCATATACCACTATGCCCAAGGCTAAAACGATAATGCCAGATCCTCCAGTGTAAGCAGTAGGAATAGCCATAATAAGAATGGCGACAAAGGCGAGCATTTCAGGCGGCAATTTCCAAGGTTTAAAAATATTAAAAACAAGTTCCCCTAATCTTGTTTCCTTAAGGAGCATACCCACCCATATATACAGTGCAATACTGACGAATATGGAGGCAAACTCGAAAGCCATATTAAAATAGACGGATGATGCTGCGAGGTTACCTTCTGACACCATAAAGTAAGTACCGGATCCGATCATCATAAACACATAGACTGGTATGCTAAGTATGGCGTGTGTAATGGACCCTTCGTTTTTCAGAGTATTAGGCATTGTCATTATCTGATAAATATTAATAACACCTAATAAACAAAACCCAATAATCAGCAGATAGATAATTTCTTTATTCGCGATGGGGACATTGGATGCATCGACGTTCTTGAGGTAAGTGACTGTCGATATTGCCAGGAAAATATGACAGATTAGTTGGCCAATGAGTGAAACACGGTGGTCCAATTTAGATTGGATCGCTCTAAAAGAGATGTGGTGTAGTCTCAAGGTGGTAATGGAGCCTCCCACAAAAATAAATAGAATTAAGATGACGCGCTGCATACTCAGTGAGAAGAAAACAAATTTAGCGACGGTGGTTTCTACTGCACGATAAACTCGAACGCCTGTTGTAACCTGAGCTTGATTTGTCGAAGCGACGTCATGCTTGGACTGACATAGCTCATTTTGTGCAACGAGTGATTTTTGCGTGGCTTCACGGTCAAATGTCGTAGCAAATAAGTCATCCTCGTCGATGTTGCCGCTTTCAGCTTCCAAGACTTTCATTCTAGCGGCGATGTCGACATTAGGGTTGCAAGAGGGGGTCGGTATGTCTGTTCTTAATATGGTGTAGTTTGGCCATGTTTTTGCGCCAAACTTTAATAACTGGGAATGAAAACTCTCTGCGGTGGTGGCGAATATAACGAAGAGCAACAAGGTTAATATAATAAACGAAGGGATTTTCGTGGCTTTATCTGCTATCGATATCGTTTCCTGCGTCATTTCAATACATCCTTGTTTTTGTTTTAAAATTTAATAGAAGGAGTAGAAGCACTGAGGAGTGAATAGAGCACGCTATCAAACAGGCAAGTTAAGATCAACTGGATAATGAGAATTTGCCTAATCGATTCTTAATTAATGGTATTATTGAGCGACTATAGTAATTTGAAAAGTCGAGTTTTGGTTATGAGTATTTCCCGCGATAGTGTTGTGCAATTTCATTATGATCTAAAGGACGAGAAAGGTGAGTTGATCGAGTCCTCAAAAGAAGGAGAGCCGTCGGCCTATCTCCACGGGCATGGTAATGTTATTCCGGGACTGGAAAAAGCGATGCAGGGCAAAGAGGCGGGAGAGAGTTTTGTGGCAACTATTGAACCTGCAGACGCCTACGGACCCATTGAGGAAAATGCAATTCAGAGGTTGCCGATAAAGCATTTGCAAGGTTCCAAACAAAAAAAATGGAAAGCGGGTATGATCGCTTGGGTTAAAACGGAACAGGGTGATCGTCAAGTTACGGTAGTGAAAGTGGGAAAGTTTTCTGCTGATGTTGATAGTAATCATCCTTTTGCAGGTCGCACTCTTACCTTTGAAGTGGATGTGCTTGAAGTCCGGGATGCAACCTTTGAAGAAAAGAACCATGGCCACGCTCATGGAGTAGGTGGTCATCACCATTGATTCAGCAAACACTATAATGAGTAGAAATATAATCAGCTAGAGAGTCTGGAGATTTATAATGAAACTATACGACTATCCTAAGGCGCCGAATCCAAGGCGAGTGAATATTTTTGTCGCTGAAAAAGGAATTGAAATTGAGCGGGTCATGGTTGACCTAGGTACAGGTGAGCAATTGAAGCCTGAATATCGTGAGAAAAACCCTGCTTGTGATGTTCCCATGTTAGCGCTAGATGATGGAACCTACATCAGCCAAATTCGCGGTATAGTGCATTGTCTCGAAGCTTTATATCCGGACGTGCCATTGCTAGGGAAAACGCCTAGTGAAAAAGGTTTGATTGAAATGTGGGAGCATCTTGCATTTATGGATGGGTTGTTAGCAGTGGCTGAAGTTTTTAGAAATACCTCTAAGGGTTTTGTCGATCGAGCTGTAGTGGGTCCCTATGGATACCCTCAGTCACCGGAATTGGCAGAGCGGGGTCGTCTACGGATCGCTAATTTTTATACAGCATTCGATAGTCGGTTAGCTGACAATGAGTATGTGGCGGGTGACGCCTATTCCATGGCAGATATTACCGCGTTCGTTGTTTGTGACTTTGCGAAATGGATTAAATCTTCAATACCAGAAGACTGTGCGAATTTGTTGGCTTGGTATGACAAAATCTCTCAACGACCGGCGGTGCTAGCGAATCCTTGATTTCTCATTACAAATCACTAGTCCCTAATCGCTAACCCTCAATCGCTAATTACTATTTAAAGTGACGAAAAAAAACGGTGCTATCAAAGCACCGTTTTTATAACTTGTTATCTAAATTGGGTGGTAAATTATCTATCTTGAGTGATAAAAAACACCACGAATTAAATTAACCTAATTCATTACCAACAATAGAAACAAAACTGACGCAGCGCCCAGGTTGCCCACCCAAGTTGTGAGTCAAGCCAAGCTTAGGACTGTCAATTTGACGTTCGCCTGCTTCGCCACGAAATTGTAACCACATTTCGTACATCATGCGTAGACCACTGGCACCGATGGGGTGACCAAAGCTTTTCAGTCCGCCATCAGGATTTACCGGTTGCGGTCCATCACCATCAAATCGACCTTCTTCGCAATCAATCCAGCCCTTGCCTCTCTCAGAAAAACCCATGTCTTCCATTAGGACCAGCTCAGTTGCCGTAAAGCAATCATGAACTTCAGCCATGCTAATTTCATCTCGAGGGTTGGTAACGCCGGCTTGAGAGTATGCATCTTGACAAGATTTCTCTACTTCTTGGAAAGTAGTGAAATCATAATCTTGATTGATAAACCCTTCGTTAGGTCCAGCAGCAATAGCCATCGCCTTCAAGAATATGGGTTTGTCAGTGTATTTGTAAGCATCTTCAGCACGACAAAGTATCGCGGCTGCAGCACCATCAGCAACACCAGAACAATCGAATATTCCAAACATACCGGCTATCGAAGGAGAGTTCTGAATTGTTTCCATGGCGACTTTCTTACGAAATTGTGCCTTTGGATTCTTAGAGCCCGCAACATGATTCTTCCATGCGATACGAGACAGAACGTCTTTCATCTTTTTCTCGTCTACGCCATACTTTTCACAATAAGCAGGTGCTAACAAAGAAAACATAGCGGGAGCTGACATGCTGGATTCAGTTCCATCACTGGGGGGGGATGGAATTACCAAACCGGAATAACCTGAGTCTTTCAGTTTTTCTACACCCGTTGCCATGACTAAATCGAAAGCACCACTGGCGACAGCGTAAGCGGCGTTCCGCATGCTATCACTTCCCGTGGCACACATATTTTCAACACGAGTCACTGGTTTGTAGTCAGTCTTTAATGCTTCAGACAATGTAACTCCAGCGTAACCGCTAAACATGGTACCCAACCAATAGGCGTCCACATCACTTTTTTCAATGCCGGCCGAATCTAGAGCACCTGTAGCGGCTTCAACTAAAAGATCACTTGCGCTTTTATCAAAATGTTCACCGAAAGCGGTACAGGCCATACCGACTATCGCGACTTTATCCTTAATACCATTACTAGCCATTAGATTATCTCCTAGCGCTGAGGGCGCGCTTTCCAAAAGTAATTGTGTATGCCTTGGCCCGTATAAAGCCGTCTAAATGTCATCTCTAATTGATCGCCAATCTTAACTGCTTTCGGGTCAACATCAGCCATTTCACAAGTAAAACGTCCGCCACCATCAAAATCCGCCACAATGGAAACAACCGGTGGTTGTAGAGTATAGGCAAGGTAATCAAGTGTGAATGTTTTGATCTTACAGGCGGTATTAGAAAATGCCTCTTCTTCCATTTGCGCGACTGCTCCGCAGGTCAAGCAAACTTCTTGAGGAGGTAAATATCCGGTTTTACATTCGCTACAACGAGACCCATAAAAGCCGTATTTCCAATGCTGATTACGTTGAGCAGAAGGGGCAGCTGGACGGTCAAAATCGGGACGGCGAGGTGGTTCAAATGGTAAAATCTCTCGCCATTTGAGGAAGGTGTTATACGGTAAGTCATTTCTTGCAGAAGCAATCCACTCGTCGACAGAACGTTTAGGTCGCTGAGATGTAATCTTATCCGTTACAGAAAGGACTAAGGCATCACAACCGTCTCCGGCCGACATAACTAAAATCTTATCACCTGGCTTAGCCGTATCCAGTGTTCGTGCTAATACAAGTCCTGCATGAGCAGCACCCGTTCGGCCCACGTTAGCCTCTAACATGTCGGCTATCTGTTCTTTCTGTAAGCCCAGTGCAGCGGGAACAGCGCCTATGTTACGCTTATTCGAAGCATCTAGAATAACTGTTGTTAATGCGCTCGGCTCAACGCCAGCATCTGCCAGTGCTCTTTTGGCTACGTCTACACAAACTGGTCCCAAAACGATAGCGCCAAATCGCTCTTCCCATTGCTTTGCAAAGGCGTCGCTAGGCAAACGCCAAACATCCAATAGCTCTGTGGTTGCAGAAGCTTGACCAAGTACCGTGGCAAGAGCCTCTTCATCTGATCCCATCACAAAAGCGACTGCTGCATCACCACCACTTTTCTCGCGAGCTCCGCTGGGCGCACCGATGATGACGTCAGCGGCACAAATTAGTGATTTTCGTCCAGCAGCGGCGGTATCTGCCGCCAACAATAATCCACTAAGACCTGCGCGTGAGCTGGTTGCCATTTCCATGGAACGCACTGAGTTGGATAAACTTAAACCTGCGGCAATAGCAGCAGCATTCATTTTCTCAGCATATGGGGGGTTAGTGGTTGCGAAAATTAGGGTATCAACATTTTCTAAATTTCCGTCTCTTGCTGCTTCCACAGCCATCGATGTGGCATCCTCATCGAAACTTGCAACGGCCCTTTCTCCTCTGCCGCCTCCCATGGCCTTTCTTGTTAGTCGATTGTAGGGCACATAAGACCCATAACTCGTAATTCCAGGCAATTTCATTTCTCCTCGTAGAATCTGTGAATAATCTGTGAACAATTTGTGGCCACAAAAAGTGTTGGCCTCAATAGTTAATACAGCAAAAGTAATATCTATAAACTATTCACTACGCCCCTATTAACTTGAGGGGCAAAAGTACCGCAATCCCCGTTCTGTTGCAAATTACCACCTGTTACAGGGGAGTTATTACTTTTTGTTTTGTTTGCATTTAAATTGTCTTATAAAGCTATTATTTTTTCGGTGACTGTATCTCTTAACATCAATAGATCTACGACCAAATTTGACTGCGTAATAAAAATAACAAAACAATAGATTTACGAAATTAGGAGGCAAGTAATTGCATCAATCACAAAGGTGAGAGGACTCTCGCAGAATGCGAATGGTCCTTGAAGGTTCATGTGAGTTATCAGTAAATAATAGCGCCCTAAAGTGAAAAACATCGGCCTAAAGTGACTTGCAATAACCTGAGTTTGATGAAGATGTCGTGCGCCTTAATGTTTTATTCTTGGCTTATACTAAATGCGTATCTACGAAGTCACGTCGAGAAATATTCGGATTACGGAGAGTTGAGTAATGATTAGTTGGCAAGCAAGACTTTTGATTATGACGGGCAAAGGTGTATTGAAACCCATAATGAAACTCAGAAATCTAGATAAGCTAGATGATGACGGCATTCGGCGGATGCACAATCGGTTAGAGAAATTATCAGAGAGAACTAAAATTCCGCGAAAAGCACACATAGTGGAAGAGAGGATTGGCGATGTAGCTTGTGATTGGGTGGCTTGGGGAGTTCCCGAAGAAATTGATATAGCACAACGCAAAGTGATTGTTTATTACCATGGTAGTGCTTTCATTGTTTTGTCGCCTAAGAGTTATCGGCAGTTTACTTGGAGGCTGGCCAAACAAACCGGTTGCACGGTGTTGGCACCCGGTTATCGTAAGGCACCTGATCATCAGCATCCCGCAGGTTTAGATGATGCCGTGACTGTCTATCAAGAGCTATTAGCACGTGGTTATTCTCCCAGTAATATCATTGTTAGTGGTGATTCAGCGGGTGGGAACTTAACGTTGGCTTCACTCATGAAGATAAGAGATAACGGTTTACCGCAGCCTGCCGGTGCTTTTTGTGTTTCGCCGTGGAGTAACTTAACTGCTACAGGTTCAACGATGTTTACCAATGCCAAAGCGGATCCGGTTTTTGCCGTTAGTAATGTAGAAGATATGGTAAAGGTTGCTCGCTTCTATGCCGGTGACGTGGATCTTACCGATCCTTTTATATCCCCAGCCTTTGGCGATTTTACCGGGCTGGCACCTTTATTGATTTATGCGGGAAGCACTGAAATTTTATTAAATGATGCGCAGCGTGTGGTTGAAAAGGCAAAAGAAGCGGGTGTGCCCGTGGAATTCAAAGTGTGGCGCGATATGCCGCATTCGTTTCATGTCTTAGCCGGCTACCTACCGGAGGGGAAAATTGCAGTTAGAAAAATAGCGACGTTTGTTCATCAGCAATTTGATTCGACAAATACGCAAGAGGCGGGTCATAAATCGAAGCAAAGTGTACAAACTCAAGTTTGAGCTGAAAAAGGGTGAGTCTCGTGAATGAAAAGATTGTTTGTCAGTGGGATTTCAAAGTGAGAAAAAGTAATGCCTGATGTTGCGCTATTTCCAATACCCGGATGTGTTGCATTTCCGGGTACGGATTTTCCTTTACATGTCTTTGAACCTCGCTATAGAGCAATGGTAACGCATTGTCTCAATACCGGAGTTCTGATGGGAGTCTGTCACACTCAAAAGACGATTCGAGAAGCGAAAAATGACCAAAGTAGAGAAGAGGCTTTGAGGTCAAATCAAGCCACTTACAAACCATTTAATATACTTTCTGCGGGAACATGTGAACTAGTTAAAACGTTTGATGATGGACGTATGGCGATTGTGGTTCATCTTGAAAAACGTTTTCGGTTGATTGAGGAAGTGCAATCTTTGCCTTTTAGTGTGTATCGTTGCGAAGCGTTTTTGGATGATGCAGTTGGGAATGAGGAAATGCTAGAAGCTGATTTACTCCGGGATAAAGTTATCGCTCGCTTAATCGCGTTAACCAATGATATTCCTGGATTGAAAAAGGAACTAAGTAAAAAGTCCTGGCGTAATAAAGATGCGAACGCATTTAGTTTCGAACTTTTTGGACTGTTACGTATGCCGCCAGATTTATTGCAAAGCATACTTGAAATGCGGTCACCGCTTCTGCGGCTTGATGCGTTGTTACGAATTATAAATAGTGCAGGGATAAATTTAAGTTAATACAAAAAGGGAATGTTAATCATGAGCAATCGTTTTCAAGATAAAGTTATTATAGTGACTGGTGGTGCTAGCGGAATGGGACTGTCCACAGTCCAACGTTTTTTGGATGAAGGAGCTAACGTTGTTGTCGGTGATCTCAACGAAGAAAATGGTGAAGCCGTATTAGCTCAGGCTAAAGATGATGGTTATGAATCGCAAATTCGGTTTGTTAAAGTGGATGTGTCTAAAGAGTCGAATATTGAAGAACTATTGCAAACGGCGTCTAGTCAATTTGGAAGGCTTGATGTCTTGTTTAATAATGCCGGCATTGGAGGCGCTTTTGGCCCTATCACTGAGATTGATGAAGAGGATTGGGATCTGACTCATAGTGTAATGCTAAAGGGTGTTTTTCTCGGTATTAAGCATGCGGCGCGCATTCTTATTGAGCAAGGAGAGGGCGGCTCTATAATCAATACTGCTTCCGTAGCGGGACTCAGCGGAGGAGCCGGACCTGCGGCGTATTCTGCGATAAAGGCCGGGGTGATTAATCTGACTCGTGCTTCAGCAGTAGAGTTGGCGAAACATAAAATTCGCGTCAATTGTATTTGTCCTGGAGGAATACTGACTCCTCTAGTTCATCGAGGAAACCCTGACATGATGAAGGATCGCTTAACCAAGCTCCAGCCTTGGCCTGAAGTGGGTGAAGGCAAGCATATTGCCGGTGCTGTCGTGTTTCTCGCTTCCGATGATTCCGAGTTTGTGACCGGTCACCCGTTGATAGTAGATGGAGGTTTAACAGCCGCCGGCCCGTCAGCTGGGCGTTCCAATATGGGAGGAGGAATGTTTGCTGGATTCAAGGGTCTTGATACTGGAACCACAGGTGTGACACCTAAAATTGTACCCATGGAGAAAAAAGATAAGTAGATAGCAAGGGGGGTGTTACAATCCGGGCGATTTCCCCCTCCTTAATATTACAATGAGCATAGGATATGAGCCAAAACACAGAGCTAGAAGCAGCCGTTTTTCGCCGGCTGTTAAAACATTTAGATGAGCGTAAAGATGTGCAAAACATCGACTTAATGAATTTGGCAGGTTTTTGCCGAAACTGCTTGTCCAAGTGGTATGTCGCGGCTGCTGAAGAACAAGGTGGTGACGTTAATTATGATGAGGCCCGAGAGTTGGTGTATGGAATGCCATATTCAGAATGGAAAGATAAATTTCAAAAAGAAGCTACCCCCGAACAAATGGCTAAATTTAATCAGTCAAAACCGAAATAAAAAAGCGTAGTTAGTAGTAGTTAATGATTGATAGTTAGTAGTAATTAATCGTTATTAGTAAATGTCGGTGGCAGGTAAGTAGAATTGAGCCTGCCTTGTGCCAGTCAAAGATGAGTTTTCTTGCGGGTTCTCCCCCATATTGAGTCTGAGCGTTTTAAGGAGATGTCATGGGATATCAAGCCATCACAGTGATGGACCTCAAAAAATTAATAGCAGAAAAAGAGCTAATTATAGTGGATGTGCGAGATGCCCTGTCCTTCGAGCAAAGTCATATTAAGAATGCAGTTCATTTGCATGACGGCAATCTCGATTTCTTTTTGAATGAAACAAAACGGGACCGGCCTGTTGTAGTTTATTGTTTTCATGGCCATTCGAGCCGAAATGCAGCTAATTATCTCAATGAGCAAGGGTTTGCGGAAGTCTTCAGTTTGGAAGGTGGGTATGCCGATTGGGAATCTTCCTGAACATTTATTGTTCTATGTGTTGGCAAAATTAGAAATTTTAGATTCGCAGTATGGTGCTATAATGAGCGCCAATTTTGCGTGTAGTCACGCAGCTCTACACTGTTAAACGGTATGTTTTTCTTTTATACGTTCATTAATTTAGGAGATATGATGGCTATCATTCGTCGAGTATTGGGTGCTTTTATTTTATTTTTTGACTGGGTTTTCACACCTAAAAGTCTGGTGCGTGATGTCGATTTACAGCAAGAAATAGATGCACAGACTGATAAACTATCGCTGTATCAATACGCGGCATGCCCATTTTGCGTCAAGGTAAGGCGTGCTATGAAACGAAACAGCCTAGCGATACGTACTTGTGATGTTAATCGTTCGGATACGAGTCGAGAAGAATTGCTGTCTGGTGGTGGTAGGCTAAAAGTCCCTTGTTTAAAAATCGAAGAAGAGGACGGAAGTGTTCGATGGATGTATGAGTCCTCTGATATTATTGATTATCTTAGTTCGCGGTTTTGTAACGAGTCAGCACTGATTTCTGAGTGAGGTTTTTGCTAGGTCACAGTATCAGTTGTTAGGCCATTAATGTCAGCGGTTTGGTGATAGCAATTCCTTAGGCAAGGTTAAATTCAAGACGATGAGGATATGAAGAGAAAAACGTGTTCTCGTTGTCGAAGAGCTGAATCAGTTTGTTATTGTCATACGATTAAGCCCGTTGCTAATGTTTGGCCTATTCATATTCTGCAACATCCCACAGAAAGTCAGCACGCTATTGGTACGGCTCGAATTGCCGAGTTGAGTTTAAGTCAGTGTGAATTGCAGGTAGCAGATCGATTTGATATTGCTACGGTGGTTAATCATTGGGATGAGGAATCGAAACCGGTTCTCGTTTATCCCGGTGAGAACGCGATGTCCGTGGACGAAATAAAATTGCATCGACCTGGCAAACTGATATTTCTTGATGCGAGTTGGCGGAAAAGCCGGCGAATGTTGTTTGAATCTCCTTATCTCATGGATTTGGCGAGAGTTAGTTTTGAGCCTGAGACTGCTTCCCAGTATCGAATTCGCAAGGTTCCCAATCCAAATGCCTTATCAACTTTAGAAGCCATTGTTCATGTGTTATCGGTGTTAGAGGGGAAGGGGAATCAATATCAGCCTTTGCTAGATAGTATGAATTGGATGATAGAGAAGCAGATAGAATGTATGGGAGAGGAGATATTCTTGCGGAACTATAACCGCTAAAGAGAAAGGAAAATTAAGGGTAAAGGACTTAGCAAAATGTAGATGTCGAGATCTTTACCCCTTCTTTAATTATAACTCATTAGATTTCTAGCAGATCCTATTTCTACCCGATCATATTTCCGCCGTCTATATCGAGAGTGGTTCCTGAAATAAAACCATTACCCATCAGTGATACAGCCAAATCCCCAATATCCTTCGGGTATCCTATTCGTCCTACTGGTAGTACTTTCGCTGACGCTTCAAACATACCGTCGCGTCTCTCTTTTGGCATCATGTCGTATAGTGGGGTATCCACAATTCCTGGTGAAATTGTGTTGACGCGAATGGGTTTTAATTCAAGCGCCAATGCTTTTGAAAGCGATTCTAAGGCACCGTTACAAGCGCCGGCAGGGGCTAGGCCTTTCATCGGTCGTCGACTGGAAACACCAGAGACAAATGTAATGCTACCTGTGCTCGACATATTGGGTGCAGCGTATTTCGCGCAAAAATAGGCTCCCCAAAACTTGGTTTCGAAAAAGTTTTTCGCCATTGCCGTTTCCATTTTTAGAAAGGGGCCACCAGCAGTGGCTGATGCTGTAATGATGAGGTGATCTAATGAACCCAGTTTAGAGAATAATTCTTGGACTTTATCTTCTTGCTGGATGTCGACAGAAAAAACCTCGACTTTGCCATCTAATGTATTGGCTGCCGCCTCCAGTTTTGCATTATCGCGACTGACTATCGCGACTTCAGCACCCGCTGCTAATGCAGCCTCTGCACAACCCAATCCCATTCCTGAACTGCCACCTACAACCACTACTTTTTGTCCTGATAAAGACGTCATTTTTCTACCTCTGTTTAGTTACGGCCTGTGTATTGCCGACAAATCATTTTCTAGAGTTAAAGATAAAGAGTATTTGATCGCCGAGTCAAGTGCTAAGATATCCATGATGATCGTCGAGTTTTTGCTGAATTGATCGAATAAAAGGAGAGAAAAATGCAAGTCTCATTTGAGAAAATGTCTGACAGTACCGCTCAAGATTGGGAAGTTATCATGCAGGAACAAAAAGCTTTTGTCGCAAAGCTACCCGATCGAATTATTGCTCATTTGGGTTTGTTGAGAGGAGACTATGGCGGATTCCCAGTGGATCGCTTAGAGCATAGTTTGCAAACAGCGAATTTGGCCGCGGAGGCTGGGGAAGATGAGGAGTATATCGTTTGCGCGTTGCTACATGATATCGGTGATACTTTGGGTAGTACGAACCATCCCGATGTGGCCGCCGCTATTTTGCAGCCATTTGTTTCCGAGGAAAACCACTGGATGGTTAAGCATCACGGAATTTTCCAAGGCTACAATTTTTTTCATTATGTTGGGCTGGATAGAAATTTGCGTGAGAATTATCGGGACAATCCGAATTTCGAGCGAACAGCTAAGTTCATCGACAAGTACGATGATCCTGCCTTTGATGCTAAGGCAAGCAAACTTTCGTTGTCTCTGTTCGAGCCAATGGTAAGAAACGTATTTAGTAAGCCTAAGAACAGTCTTTATAAAAATGCTTTTGATGCAGATTAACGCACCTAGTTGCTTTTATTCTTGTGAGTGTCATGAGAGTTGAGTGTGCAAAGTGTAGTGTATCTGTCCTGGGTGATTTCCATGGCAGATACATTCGTATGCCCCTAGCCAAAATTAGTTTGTTTGCCCTATTCCTGTTTTTCTTTCTGTTGCTGACAGCTTGTTCTACTGCACCTAAAAAACCTCTTCATATAGAGCCCGGAGATTATAGCCATGTCATTGAATATGCAAAATGGCTTATTAAAAAGGAGATACGTAAAAGAGATTTGGTTGGATTGAGTATCGCGATAGTCGATGACCAAGAATTGGTTTGGTCTTCCGGTTTTGGGTTTGCATCGGTGGAGGACGGTATAAAAGCCACAGGCGATACGTTATATCGAGCTGGCTCCCTCAGTAAATTGTTAACGGCAACGGCCATTATGCGACTACACGAAGAGGGGCGATTAGATATCGATAACTCAGTGCAAACCTATATTCCCAGTTTGAAATTACGATCAAGATTTACGGATGATAATCCTTTTACACTGAGGCAGGTTTTAAGTCATCATTCGGGATTGCCCTCGGAATACCTTAAGGGAATGTGGAGCGACAACGCTATTGATTTTAGAGATTTGCCTGCATTGATTGGTGGTGAATATCTCGCTAGTCCACCGGATACTATTTTGAGTTATTCAAATTTAGGTGTGAGTTTACTCGGTATCACAATAGAGAATACGTCCGACTCAAGATATGAAGATTACATTGATGAAATTATCTTTGATCCGTTGGAAATGGAAAGTTCTTATATCGGAAAATCAGTAGTGCCGTCTGTGCTTATGTCGGAGGGGTATCGAAAGGGCAAGCGTGCTGCAATCGTAGATCTTAGTCTTTACCCAGCAGGCGGGTTGGTTTCGAGTGTTAACGATTTAAGTCAGTTTTTAAAGATGATTTTTGCGCGAGGTGCCAATGATAATAAACGCGTATTAAAAGCGAATACGATAGAGGAAATGATAACTAGGCAAAACGCTCACGTGAAATTGGATTTTGATAAGAAAATCGGACTGGGCTGGTTTTTAGGGCCGAAATTAAAAAAACAAAAATTCGTCAACCGTATTATGCATAGCGGCACCACCTTGCTCTTTAACAGTAAGCTTACCGCTGACCCTAATAACAAGGTCGGTGTTATTGTCATGTCAAATTCAGATCGTTCAATACAGTCAGTCGAGCATATCGCTAATAAGGTACTGAATAAGACAATTAAAGCAAAGCTTGGCCATTCTCCCCGTTATACGAGAGCGCATAGCTCTTCTGGCAGTCAATCACTTAAGCCGTTGGTGCCTGGCTATTATGTCACGCAGCTAGGCTTAGTTAAGGTGAAGTCTATCAGAGATGATCAATATGTTGCCTATTTGAATGGCACTAAATTCTCTTTGGAGAAAAATGAGCAGGGGCAGTACGGAGTTAAGCTGAAGTTACTGGGGGTGGTTCCTCTCCCAATCCCTGGGATAGGGAATCTTACGTTAGCGGCCCATAAGATTAATCAAAACGATGTATTAAGTTTTTATCGTTACGGAAATTACTATTTTGCAGGTGAGCGAATATATCCTTCAAAAATTTCAGATAAATGGAGGTCTAGAATAGGGAGATATGAAATTGATAACTTGGGAGAAGATGATCGTTTTATAGAAAACCTGGAAATCACGGAGCAAGAGGGTTTTTTAATGGTGACCTATGAGATGACAAAATTTACGAAAATGAAAGTACAGCTGGTGTTAAATCTTATTTCGGAATCTGCCGCTGTGATACACGGAAAAGGCCGGTATTTGGGAGAGACAGTACATGCACGACAAAATAATAATGGACAAGATATTCTCTATTGGGCGGGCTATGAGATGAAGAGAACAGAGTAGAGCAGCTCATTACATCGCAAACTTAGGGTGTTTGCCTTGCTAGGATAAACTCCTTAGAATAATCCGCTATTTTGATTGCATACAGAGAATAATAAAATGATTACCGTACCTAAAGATATTCCTCAAAAAGTTTTTGACAACCTTATTGAAAAGCAATTCCAGTATATACTTCCGCATTTTACCATGGAGCTGGTTCAGCAATTAATGGCAATGATGCAAGGTCCTGGGTTGGACTTTGATACGGTCCTTGAAGAATTCCAATTAAGAAATACCCAAATAGTGATTCAGGGGGATAAGGTAACCTATAAAATGCCACCAGCAAATCTCACGACTTTTTGGGTATTCGAACAAGATAATTATAAGATTAACAGTTACGAGCATAAGATAAATTGGCTATGGGTTTTAGCGAATTTACCTAAAGTGTTAAAAGTGAGAAATCAAATGCAGCAAGGAAAAAGTGGGGAAGCAACTAGCTCACTCAAACCTAAGTTAATTATTGCTGCGCTAATCGCATTCGTAATTGGCTTGGTATCGGCGTCTATTTTTATGTAGGTTATAAGCCTGATTAAAAAAGAAGTGAATTGGTATAAGAAACAGGTTATTGGCCTATTCTCACCTTATGTCTATTGAAAGCTGAACCTATAATAATTCGAGGTTAGCGATAGGCGAAACAGTTTCTTAATTATTGTTAATCGCCTTTTTTAGTACTATTTAAACGGGAGAATGTTGATGGCACTAGTAAATAGAAAGATTGGCTATGATGAAGTAGAAACGCGTGACCTAAGATTCAACATGGATAGCTCGAAAGTGAGCAAGTATTGGTACAACAACGATCCATGGAATACCTTGTTCATGAGTGCGATTTTGGCCGCTGTACCTGACGGAGAACGTTGGGTGATGCAATCGGCAAGAAAGCAGCTGGAAAAATTAACCGATCCCGCTATCCGAAAAGCGGGTATTGAATTCATTCATCAAGAAAGAATCCATGCACGTGAACATGATGTGATGAATAAGGCGTGTATCGAACATGGTATACCGTTGGATGACATCGAGAATACATTTAAAAAAGCTCGAATGTTTCTGCAAAAAAACCTGAGTATTTCTGTGCAAGGTGGTTTGGCTGCAGCTTTTGAACATTTTACTGCAGTCATGTCGTCTGTTTTGCTCGAGCATCCGGAAGTTTTTAAGGACACCAACCCTGAATTAGTCGGTATGTTGTATTGGCATTTTGTCGAAGAGTCTGAGCATAAGTCTGTCAGTTTTGACGTTTTTACTGATGCGGCTGGTGGTGGTAATAGAGCTTACTTTATCCGTGTTGCCACTATGGCATCTGCGGCGATTGGGGGTGCACCTGTATTTGTACTGCCTTTTGCGTATCTATTATATAAGACTAAACAAATGACCAATTTTTCTTCTGCGAAGAATTTATTCGAGATTCAGTTTGGCAATCCCGGTGTCATGAAGAAAGTGGGTAAGATGTTTTTCCCTTATTTTAAACGTGATTTTCATCCATGGGATGATGACAATAGAGACGTGCTTCATGCTTGGAAAGAGGAATACAATAAATCAGGTGATACGACTGCCGCTTTCCATGCGTTGTGTGATTGGGCTGCTAAAAATAAAGGGACAGATTTTTCTTATCAGGAATCAAGACCGTCGATAGCTGCAGTATAAGTAACAACAGCTTGGATCTATGTCATGATTATTGGTTATAGATTTATCAGTAAGTTTATATGAAATGAAAATAAAGCCGCATGCGCAAGCAGCGGCTTTATTTTTTTATGCCCCCTTCTTCCTAATAAGTATTGGTGAGCAGCCATAGTGTTAGGTTAGCATCGTCGTTGAATTTGGATGGCTGTTTTTCAACGCATCGTTTTCTCAGTCAATCTCTCCTATTACGCTTCCAGTTACTAAAATTTAACTTTACACTCACTAGCGCGTTTCTATACAGATCATAAATTTCCAATGGTGACCTGTATCTGCAAAGCTCAGAAATACATTCAAATTTACCCAAAACCCAAAACCCAAAACCCAAAACCCAAAACCCAAAATCTAGAAGAGAGTTTCAGTATGTCTAAAGTTATGTTGTTGTCTTGCGAAGGGAACGTGGCCACGATAACACTCAATCGGCCCGAACATATGAATGCCCTGCATCCCGATAGCTTGGATTTGTTAGAACAATATATTGGCGAAATAGAGGAAAATCCTGCGATAAGAGTGGTTGTTTTGCGTAGCACCGGCCAAGCATTTTGTGCCGGAGCCGATTTAAAAGCATTGCCTAGAGATAAAGAAGAGCCGGCAGCGACCGAACGTTTTTTACGTCGTTGGTATCGTGCATTTAATCGATTAGCCGGTTGCACTAAACCTACTATCGTTGTGGTACAGGGCTTGGCTTTGGCTGGTGGCTTGGAGTTGTTGATGTGTTGTGATTTGGCAATTGCTGCTGATGACGCTCGAATTGGCGATCAACATGCCAATTTTGGTTTGTTAGCCGGTGGTGGCGGTACTCAGCGTTTGCCCCGATTGATAGGAGAGCGACGGGCAAAGTGGTTGCTTTATTCTGGCGAATGGATTGATGGTTCTCAAGCCGAAGAGTGGGGCTTGATTAACTATGCTGTTCCGAGAGATCAGATAGAAGAAAAGCTCGCCTCTATGATCGAAACTATTGGTTCTAAGAGCCCAGTGGGATTGTCTGCGACTAAATTTTTGGTGGACCGTGGTTTGAATGTTGATCTGGATACTGGGCTAGATATGGAAGTGAGAGCTGCATCAAAACACGTTTTTTCAGAAGATGTGGATATTGGTTTAGATGCATTTCTGAATAAGAAATCTCCGGAATTTGTCGGTAAGTAGTTGAATCGGTCCGATTAGGAATAAGTCGGTGAATTGATACCATCCGTTATCTGATGATTTTCGGATGGTAAATTTAATGGGGAATGGAGTCTATGGAAAATTCGAACCTAAAATCACAAGAGGAAATGGGAGCTTTGCGCACACCATTGTGTGAATGTCTTGGCATTGATTACCCTATCTTTCAAGCAGGAATGGGTTATGTAGCTCGGCATGAATTAGCGGCAGCCGTATCTGAAGCGGGTGGCCTCGGTTGCATCGGTTCCGGGTACATGACGCCAGAAATATTGAAAGAAGAGATAGCGGCATTGCGAAAAAAAACGGATAAGCCTTTTGGTGTCAATATTTTATTTGGACGTCCTAGTCAACAAAATAATAAGCATGATGAGCATATTGAACGAATGGCGCAGGTCGCTATCGATGCCAAAGTACCCGTTATTGTGTCGGGTTTAGGTAGTCCTTCAACCGCTATTGTTGATGCGGCTCATGAGCAAGGGATTTATGTTATGTCAGTTGTTGGTGCCGCTCGTCATGCGGTAAAAGCGGCGGCAGGTGGTGTTGATGGATTGATTGCCTCCGGTCAAGAAGGTGGCGGTCATGTTGGAAAAATCGGAACAGCCGTACTGATCCCCTCGATAGTCGATGCCACAGAGTTGCCGTTGTTGGCGGCGGGTGGTTTTGCGGATGGACGTGGATTGGTGATGGCATTAGCCATGGGAGCACAAGGTATATGGATGGGGACTCGATTCATCACCACTGATGAGTCCTATGCTCACCCAAATTATAAACAAAAAATTGTAGATATCGATAATACGGGTACTGTTGTCTCTAAAGGGCATAGTGGCAAGACTTGTCGATTAATTCGAAATGATTTCACAGATTACTGGGATAGCCACCCTGAAGAAATAAAGCCTTTTCCCAATCAGTTGAGAGTGGTGGGTGAGCCTGCATCTGTGGCGGGTCGAGAGCATGGAGATATGGCCAATGGCTCTTGCCCGGCAGGTCAGACTGTTGGGTTAATACATGAAGTGAAACCAGCGGCCCAGGTCATTCGGGATATTGTGGCAGAAGCTCATGTTGTCATTGGTAAATTGAAATCAATTGCTGAGTAAGGCTAATCCGATAGTTAATGATGTGTTGCTATTTATTTCATATCAATGCGCTGTTAACTATAAGAAAGGTTAAGTATGATGGATCATGAACAGAAGGAAATATTGGATGTTCATGGAAACAGTTGAGCTTTAGGTACCAATTAAAAACCGTTTATCGAGGATACAAAGATGAAGGAATTAACTAACACAGTAGCGGCCGTCACCGGTGCGGCATCAGGGATTGGCCAAGCAGTAGCGATTGGGTTGGCTCGTGAGGGTTGCCACGTAGCGGTTTCTGATATTAATGAAGCGGGATTGCAGGAAACAGTTAAGATATTACAGTCAATGGGAGCTGTGGTCACGGCTCAAAAACTGGATGTTACCGATCGATCAGCTGTAGAAGCATGGGCCGCTAAAACGGCGGAAGAGCTAGGTGGCATCAATATCATCGTGAACAATGCGGGTGTTGGTCTTAGCGCGACAGTGGAAGATATGAGCTATGAAGATTTTGAATGGCTTATGGATATTAATTTCTGGGGTGTTGTGTACGGCACGAAAGCCTTTTTACCGTATTTGCAAAAAGAAGAGCAGGGCCATATTGTCAATATTTCTAGTGTTGCGGGTATTGTTAGTGCACCGACTGGATCGGCCTATTGCGCAGCAAAATTTGCAGTTAGAGGATTTACGGAATCACTAAGACAAGAGCTGGAAATTTCGGGTAGCGGCGTGAGTTGTACTACGATCCATCCAGGTGGAATAAAAACCAATATAGCGAGAACTTCGCGCGTGACCGAATCTGAAATGTTACCCATGGATCAGGACGACATGGCAGATGATTTTTCTAAAATTGCAATGACTACCCCCGAGGGTGCTGCCAAAGTCATAATAGAAGGCATCCAGAAAAACAGCCGAAGAGTGTTGATAGGTAAAGATGCTTTGGCGATAGATATCGTACAAAGAGTTCTCCCCACAACTTATCAGCGATTGGTGACAATGGCGACGAAGCTGACATTCCGAAATCGTGCACCGAAGGCTAAGCCCGTGGTAGCGCCAGTGGCAGTCGTAGCGACAACACCAAAAGTGGAAAAAGCGCCCAAAGCGAAGGTTGAGCCTGTAGCGAAGACTGAACCCACCTCAGCCCCCAAAAAAGTAGCGGCTAAGAAAAGTAAGCCAGCAGTAGAAGCTTCTGCCGACTAAAGCCACAGTCTAGAATAGCCTGTTGATCTCGATAAATGCCCCAATAAATGGGGCATTTTATTTTGTTGAGTTTATTTATCTCTCGAATTAGTCTAGTCCCAACTTCTGCTATCAATGCTCCTAGAATTCAAAGAGAAATTAATGTCAGACCCACTAAAATCAGAAACTCACTCGAATAATTTTCGTCGACTTGGCGAAACGGAGATTCACTTAAGCCCGATAGGCTTAGGCACTTGGCAATTTTCTTCAGGTGTAGGTAATCTCGGTAAATTCTGGGATCCATTGAAGAGTGATACCATGACTGGAATCGTAAAAACGGCGTTAAATAGCGGTGTGAATTGGTTTGATACAGCGGAAAGCTACGGCGATGGAGCTTCGGAACGCAATCTCAGTACGTCACTTAAGTCACTTGATGTTACGCCAGGAAACGTGATTATTGCTGACAAGTGGTGGCCTAAACAGCGCAAAGCATCTTCTATTATTGAGACGATAGAGGAGCGGCTCAAATGCTTACAGGGATACCCAATAGATCTATATCAAATACATTGGCCAGAGTCTGAATCTTGGCTCAGAACAGAAATGAAAATGTTAGCTCAGCTAGTTGATGAAGGTAAAGTGAAGGCGGTAGGGTTATGCAATTATAACCGGCGTGATTTGAAAAGAGCGCATCGTCAACTTCGCAAACGTGGAATTCCTTTGGCCTCGATTCAAATGCGTTATAGCTTGGCTCATCGCGACATCGATCGGAACAATATAATGAATGTCGCGAAGGATTTAGGGGTCAGTGTGATTGCTTGGTCTCCTTTGGAGCAAGGTTTACTGACTGGGCGTTTGCACGACAATCCGGAATCCATCAATAATTTAAATAAGCATCGTGTAGAGATGTTTGGGTTTTCACCGCAAAGATTGAAACAAACCCAAGAGTTAATTAATGTATTAAAAAAAGTAGCGGAAAGGCATCATGCAACACCTGCTCAAATTTCAGTTGCTTGGCTTACTCAGTTTCATGGCGAATCCGTTTTTGCCATACCTGGTGCTAGCTCTATTGAACAAGCCGAGAGTAACTGCGCATCCATGCTAATAAAATTGACTACAGATGAGTTGGGTGAAATCGATGAGGTATCCAAGAGTTTGTAATCAAAGAACTTGTAGTCAAAGAACTTGTCATCAAAGAATTTTGTTGGCCGAGCTTAATGAGAAAATTCTATTCAGGTACTGAAATGAGGATAACGAGAATGAAGATGATTTTCTGCATCTCGTTATCTTGATTATTCAAATTAAACAAATGTCCCTGCATTGGTCAAACGAGAAATCTCCTCTTCAGGCAATTTCAAAAAATCCTTCAACACATGATGAGTATCCTCTCCCAGAGTGGGCGCAGCCTTGTTTAATTTAACGGGAGTGTCTGAGAACAACGTGGGATAGCCGTCATAGGGCATAGAGCCCATAAAGCCATGTTCAAGCGTGACAAAATACCCGCGATGTATCAGTTGCGGATCTTCATACAAATCACTGGGCCGCATGACAACTGCCGCTGGTACACCCGCTGCGCGTAATTGGTCGACAAATGCAAAGGGTGGTCTACCTGCACAAAATTCTTGCATGAGGGTTTCAATTTTTTCTTTCGCGCCAAAGCGTTCTGACACTGCGTCATAGCGTGAGTGGCTATAATCCTGAAAGCCGGTAAAACCATCCGCTTTTGAAAAGTCTAGCAATGCCCGCCACTGAGTTGACGATGCGATTGAAATGGCAATGTATCGCTGCATGCCAGCTGTTCTATAAACGCCATGAGGGCATTCAGTGAGGCTATTGTGACCATAGGCTGGTGCGACATTTCCGTTGACAGCAGCGTCTAGCATAAGGGGTTCAATAAACTGTATTCCGGCTTCTACCTGAGAAATGTCGACGTATTGTCCCTTGCCTGTTTTGTTACGTTCGTACAAAGCAGTGGCTAGAGCGAGGGCACCAAAACGTGGTGTGATAAAATCGGTATAAGCCCCGTAAGTTCCAATTGGCGGTCTATCAGCCCAACCGGTAATGCTGTGCACTCCCGATAACGCAGAACCTTGATTACCAAAACCACCAAAATGCCGTCGAGGCCCTGTTTGGCCATAGAGACATGTGCTCAACATCACAAGATCGGGTCGATCCTTGCTTAGTGTTTTCCAATCTAAACCAAATTTTTCTACCGTACCTGGGGTAAAACTTTCCAAAACCACATCGGCCCAATCAACCATTTTCTTTGCGACAGTACAACCATCGTCGGTAGACATATCCAGAGCCATACCGAGTTTGGATGAATTGAAGTTCGCCATGAATTGGCTGGAATTGACGTTGAATTTGCGATTGAAGTACGGAGATGCCATGCGTAAGACATCAAGTCTTTTCGAGGTTTCAATTCGCACTACTGTCGCACCATTGTCAGCCAGTGCTTTTGATATAATGGGTCCCACACCAACCCAAGCAAAATCGGCGACTTTGATTCCGGCAAAAGGTTTTCCTCTAAGGGTGGTTTTAACCATCGGTGCTTCGATGGTGCGAGAAGGGACATTGAGTAAGTCCTGATCCGCTCCCAGTTTAGGTGCTGCTCGATTGGTTATTGCTTTTGTGCGAGATAATCGAATACAGGGTTTGGGGTAGGTTTTTCCATTGATCTCTTCCCAAACTTCGCGAGACTTAAGCTGCGTATCTTGGAGTAAGTCACTAGTTGTATAAATAGGAACATTGAGCATTCCATGAGATAAAGCGCGATCAAAGATTTCTTGTTTTTTGCGAGTACTGAGAAACTCCAATGCAATTCTTGCTCCCTCATTGACTTGCTCAATGGTGATGCGTTTTGCTCGGCGCTCCTTTGTCCAATTGTTCCAGTCAATATCCGGTAGTTCTTCGGGCAGAGGACCCTCCACCTCAATACGCCAGTAGACAATCTCACCTAGGGCTTTCACTAAGGGGCCAACACCTCCCATCATATTGGTAACGTAACCATCTGCCACAGCCAACAAATCGGGAACGTCAAATCCGGGGATGGTGGCCGGTTTGGGTAAATGGCGATCCATGCCGAAGCCGGGTATGTCTCTGCCTTCAGCGTGAGGGAATCCCGTGGCATTCATCATGGTTAACATCATGGAGGTTTGGGTCGAAACATCGAGATGTTGTCCAAGGCCTGAATTCTGTCTTTCATTGAGTGCAATGACCGTGTCGGCCGCCGCCACTAGACCACCATGAAAAGTCGCCTGGGAAAAACCGACGGGTATCGGTGGTCGATCGCCATCACCTTGTAAGCCGAGAAGTCCACAAGCGGCTTCAATCGTTAAGTTTGTTGCTGGGCTTAATGCTGCGGGACCAGTTTGACCGAAGGGTGAAATAGAAACATAAATAAGAGAGGGATTTAGTTTTTTGAGTGTGGGGTAATTCAAACCCAAAGTTTTCATGTAACCGGGAGCATAGGATTCTATCAATACATCAGCATCGGCAATTCGTTTTTTTAACTGATCAAGTTCGGCTTGTTTTGACAGATCGACAATGATGCTGCGTTTACCTCGACCAAGAGCTGCCCAATATAAAGAACCTTCTAGATCGTTTTCCAGTCCGTTTTCAAAGGGTGGTTGAAATCGAGCAGCAGTACCTTCTGGTGGTTCAATCTTGAGAACTTCCGCACCCATATCCGCGAGTGATCTGCCTGCCATTTCACCCAGTAAATTGGCCATATCAATGACAACGATATCACTTAAAGCACTGCTGTTATTATTCACTTCACTGTCGGAATTATTACCCATGAAATTGCTCCTCAACGATTGGATTTACGCGCGAGTTACGTCTGCTTGCAGCATTAGTATGGAACCATACTAATATGCGTGTAGGCGACGATGCAAATGAAGATCTTGCAATATAAATAGCGATACTGGCGCGAAAAAATACATGACTCCAATTTTGCATGACTTCACTTTTTATTCGACTGAAGCATATGCCGTTAGTTTGATTGTCTACCCAGTATTCTTAATAATTCAATAAACGGAATGCTATTTCCTCACCAAAGCAAATTAAGAGGTGAAGGTGAATTAACGATGACGCTTTAGTGCGTTTAGTTAATTGAGATGAAATAAGGGCAGGCATATCGATTTTTTTTGTAGAAGTATAGATCCACCGTCTGCAAGTTAGGTAGACTGGGGTGCAAACCGAGCCTGAGATAGGTTGAGTTGGCGTCTAGGGCTAATAAAATAGGAGTGGTTGTTAGGCCACCGAAAAATATCATTAGGGAGAAATTTAAAATGTCGATTAGTTTTGAAGGGAAAGTCGCAATCGTAACGGGAGCTGGCGGTGGTTTAGGCAAGTCACATGCTTTGGAACTTGCTCGTCGTGGCGCAAAGATAGTGGTCAATGATTTGGGTGGCTCTATGGATGGTTCGGGTGGATCTAGCGACGCAGCATTAGCGGTGGTGGAAGAAATCAAAGCGCTAGGTGGCGAAGCTATCGCCAACGGCGGATCTGTTTCAGATCGTGCAGGTGCCAAAAGCATGGTAGATGATGCCGTTAAGCATTTTGGAACGGTCCATATACTAATCAATAATGCCGGTATTCTTAGGGATAAGTCGTTTTCCAAAATGACACTTGATGATTATAAAATTGTGATGGATGTGCATATCGATGGTTCCGTCAACGTGGCGAAGTATTGCTGGGAAATCATGAAGAAACAAAATTACGGTCGAATTTTAATGACAACCTCGGGTTCGGGTTTGTTTGGTAACTTTGGGCAAACCAATTATTCCACGGCGAAGATGGCGATGGTTGGGTTTATGAACACAGTTCAATTGGAAGGTAAAAAATATAACGTTCGAACCAATTGCTTAGCACCTGCGGCATTGACACGAATGACGGAGAATCTTCTTCCTGGCGAAATAGCAGAATCATTGCCACCAGAATTAGTCACCGCTGGCGCATTGTATATGGTGACAGAAGATGCGCCTAACGGCGTTATTCTTCAAGCGCAAGGTGGTTCTTTTGGCGTCGCAGCCATGATGCAAAATGAGAAAATAAACTTAGGCGATAAAGCGACTGTAGATGATGTTGCTGATCATTGGGCCGAAATATCCGATATGTCGAATGCTTTTCAACGAAAGCCTGGAGACGGATTGGTACTCAATAAGCCTTAAGAAATATCCAACAAAAGTGAGTAAAAGTAGCGTGCAATTGAATTTCATCTTTGTGCACGCTGCTTTTAGAAAAATGGATAACGACGAAAAACTCAATACCAATAACATTGCGTTGGTATGTTCTCTGTAAACTCATTTTTAAAATTAATGAAAACATTCGGAGAAGTAGAAAGTGGATTTTAATTTACCAGATGATGTGAAAATGGTCGCAGAGAGCGTAAGGCGATTTGCGACTGACAAGTTATTACCTCAATATCAATATTGGGATAAGACAGGCGAGTTCCCGAGAGAATTGTGGCGTGAAATGGGAGAGCTTGGGTTTTATGGCAGCCTGTGTTCTGGCGATTATGGTGGAAGTGAGTTAGGGGCGTTAGCACACGGCGTTATCACTTATGAAGTGGCTCGTGGTGATTTTAATTCTGCTTATCCGTTGCTGCTAAGTGGCGGTATGTCTTTGCTAATTGAAAAACTCGCGAATGATAAAATTAAAAATGAATGGATTCCTAAGGTATTAGGGGGAGAGAAATTTGTTGCATTTTGCCTGACTGAACCGGGTTCCGGAACCGATGCGGCGGCGATGATTACGAAAGCGGAAGCAGACGGCGATGAATGGGTTATTTCAGGAGAAAAGGCCTCGGTGAGTTTGGTAATGGAGGCGGATGCGTTATTAGTTTTTGCAAAAACTAAATTGGAAGATGGTTCCAGCGGCGTGTCGTTATTTTTTGTGCCAACGGACTCAGAGGGTTTCGATAGATCGCCTTACGATGATATGGGACATAAAGCGGTAAAAAGAGGCTCCGCTTCATTTCAAGGCGTGCGTATTCCGAAAGAAAATTTGATGGGGACCTTGGGACGAGGATTTCCTGAGGCGATGAAGTTGTTTGATATTGTACGCGTATTGTTGACGCTAATGTGTGTGGGTGCGGCGGAACAATCCATCGATGAAACCGGCATTTTTATCAAAGAACGAGAAGCTTTCGGTCAGCCTATCGGTAAGTTTCAAGGGGTGCAGTTTCCGTTAGTTGAAGCGCATTCTCACGTAGAGCTTATCAAACTGTATTGCTTTAAAACGTTGTGGATGCGCGATCAAGGTATAAAGCACACAAAAGAAGCGGCAATATGTAAATCCATGGGGCAGCGTTTTTGCATAGATGCCATTTATACTTGTATGCAATTACACGGGCATTCTGGCTACACCTCGGATCTTCCATTCCAGCAAAGGCTACGGGATACCATCGGTATTGAATTTGCTGATGGCACCTCTCAAGTGCAGAAAATGATTATTGCACGAGAGCAGTTTGGCCGAGAGATTTTATCTTACTGATTTCAGTTGTGGATACTTCTATTGATTTTGAAATAATTTATTTTATTACTAGGATCTGAACATGGATTTTAATTTTACAGAAGAGCAGCTCTCGATTCAGAGAGAAGTGACAAAGATATGCGAAGGGTTTGATGCAGACTACTGGTTTGATCGCGACCATTCGGGCGAATTTCCATTTGAATTTTCCAAGGCCATGGCAGCTGGTGGTTGGTTGGGAATTGCAATGCCTGAGGAATATGGCGGTTCAGGATTAGGTATCACTGAAGCGGCTATTATGATGCAAGCCATTGCGGAGTCCGGTGCGGCGTTTAGTGGTGCATCTTCCATTCATTTAAATATTTTTGGTTTGACGCCGGTGGTAAAACACGGGACCGCTGAGCAAAAAGAAAGAATGCTACCGCCTCTCATTAAAGGTGAAGATATCGCGTGTTTCGGTGTGACTGAGCCGGATGCCGGTTTGAATACCGCCGCGATTTCCACCCGAGCTGTACTCAAGGGCGATCAGTATATTGTGAATGGTGGTAAGGTCTGGACCTCTACTGCGCAGGTGGCGAATAAGATTCTGTTAATTCTAAGAACTACTCCAGCAGAGCAATGTGAGAAGTCTATTGACGGCTTGTCATTGTTTTATACTGATCTGAATCGTAAATATGTAGAAGTTCGAGAAATAGAAAAAATGGGTCGTAAGTGCGTGGATTCGAATCAGGTATTTTTCGATAACATGCCTATTCCCGTCGAGGACCGTATAGGAGAGGAGGGTAAAGGGTTTCGGTATTTGCTGGATGGCTTAAACCCTGAGCGCGTCCTTATTGCGGCAGAATCTGTGGGTGTTGGGCGAGCTGCATTAGCAGTGGCAACGGAATATGCAAAAGAGCGCGTCGTGTTTGGTCGCCCTATTGGTCAAAACCAAGGCATACAGCACCCCTTAGCAGAAAGCTGGTGTGAGTTGGAAGCAGCCAATTTGATGGCTTTTAAGGCGGGCTCTATGTATGACCGAGGGGAAAATAGCGGACCTTATGCGAATGGGGCTAAATACCTCAGTGCGGAAGCTGCTTTTACCGCATGTACCAGAGCGATGAATACATTGGGAGGATACGGTTACGCTAAGGAATATCATGTTGAGCGTTATATGCGTGAAATTATGATTCCAAAAATTGCGCCGATTTCTCCGCAGCTAGTGCTGAGTTTTATTGCAGAACGAGTGTTGGGGTTACCGAAGTCTTATTAGATCTCGTCCTATTTCGAAAATAAAAAAGGGGTAAGCCTGTTAATCTGCTTGCCCCTTTTTTGTTGTTTAGCGGGTTTATCAGTACCCTTTTGGGCATATATAAAGTGGTGTCTAAAATTTATCCGTCATTAAGTCAATTGTCGGTTCTTTTCCCATTGTTTGTTCCCCGTACACCTTGAAACGGGAGTGAAAAAACAGTCTAATGCAACGCAATCTAAAACCCCAATCGGTTGCTAGGTCCCATTAATATTCTATCTCAATCCTGTCTATTAAAGCCCGTGTTTCCTATTGGAATTGTTTCTCCAAACAGAATTCTCAATTGAAATAAGGCTAACAGCATGGCAAATAAAGTAATAAAAATCGGTGGTGCCAGTGGATATTGGGGCGACGCTGCACTTGCGACTCCTCAGTTATTAGCAACTAAAGATCTCGACTACATTGTCTATGATTATCTTGCCGAAATTACCATGTCGATTATGGCGCGAGCACGCGGTGCCGATGCCACAAAAGGTTATGCCACGGATTTTGTTTCCGCGACGCTGAAGCCGAACTTAAAAGCGATTGCCGAGCAAGGCGTTAAAATTATTTCAAATGCAGGTGGCGTAAATCCTCAATCTTGTGCGGAAGCAGCTCGCGCTGTGATTAAAGCGCAAGGTCTAGACCTGAAGGTCGCGGTCGTACTCGGTGATGATTTGTTAGAGCAAAAGCAGGCACTCGCCGATACCGGTATCACTGAAATGTTTAGTTCAGCGGAATTTCCACCTCTTGATAGTGTGGTGAGCATAAATGCTTATTTGGGTGCATTTCCAATAGCCCACGCTTTAGATCAAGGTGCCGATATTGTTATTACCGGACGTTGTGTTGATAGTGCGGTTACTCTGGGAGCGTGTATACATGAGTTTGGTTGGAAGCGTGAAGATTTTGATTTGTTATCGCAAGCGAGTTTGGCAGGCCATCTTATTGAGTGTGGAACCCAAGTGAGCGGCGGCAATTTTACCGATTGGGAATTGGCTGTTGATACCTTAGCCACGGCGGGATACCCCATCGTTGAAGTGCAAAGCAATGGTGATTTTATTTGTACTAAACCGAAAGGCAGTGGTGGATTAGTCAGTGTTGGCACGGTTGCGGAACAATTGGTTTATGAAATTGGTGATGCACAGTGTTATCAATTGCCCGATGTTATTTGTGATTTTAGTGGTGTTGAGTTATCCGAAGAATCTTCCGATAGAATTTTAGTCACCGGAGCAAAAGGAGTGGGAGCCCCCACTGCTTATAAGACCTGTGTTACTTATGCCGATGGTTTTCGAGGTGGGCGGGTTATCTCTTTGTTCGGTAAGGATGCTGATCGCAAAGGGGAAAAACTGGCGGAAAATATTTTTATCCGCGTTCGCGAGATGCTGAAAGAAAATGGCTTACCTGATTTTACCGATACCTGTACTGAAATGGTGGGTGCTGAGGATTACTTTGGTGGGGATCGACGTCTCACTAATGTACGAGAAGTGGATGTAAAAATCGCTGTGACTCACCCTAGCATCAAAGGGATTGGTGTTTTCCTAAAAGAGTCCACCGGAATATTATTAAGCTCGCCACCGGGAGTTACCGGATTCGCGGGTGCAAGACCAAAACCCTCTCCGGTTGTGCGATTGTTTTCTATGTTAGTGCCTAAAGGTGATGTGAATATCACGGTTGAAACCGATTCGACTAGCGACCAATGCTCAGATGTTATTTCCTCCGGCTCACAAGTTAGCGCTAAACCTTTAACTCAAGTTCCTGAAATTGAAGCCGCTTCTTTTGATAAGGAAGATTGCGTCGAAGTGCCTTTGGTCAAGTTAGCTTGGGGGCGTAGTGGCGATAAAGGAAATAAGGCGAATATAGGAATTATCGCGCGTAAAGCAGAGTTTTTACCTTATATCGCAACGGCGATGAATGTTGATAGCGTGGCGAAATATTTTCAGCATTTCTTAGCGGATAGCGAAACAGCCGGTTGCGTTGAACGGTTTTATCTTCCGGGTATCAACGCGCTTAACTTTATGTTGCATGATGTGCTGGGCGGCGGTGGTATGGCGAGTTTACGCAATGATCCACAAGGTAAAGGGTATGCACAAATTCTTTTGGATCAACCTGTGCGAGTGCATACTGCTTTCGCTAAAGAGAATGGTCTAATCGATTAGATAACTCTTTTTTGATCTAGCGCTGAATAATAAGTTGTTCAATCAAACCTTAACCTCAGGGAATATTTTAATTTTACATTACGAGCTGAATTGAAATGTAAGGTGAAAGATAAAATATTCCCCGTTACGGATCTACATTAGAGGCAAGCATGAAACCCTTTTCATCACATTTAAATGTAAACTCCAGCGAATATAAAAAAAACCACCAAGATATGCTTGGTTTAATCGAAGAACTCAATGAGCTGAATAGTCGAGCCGCGTTGCGATCCGGTAAGAGTAAAGCGAAGTTCGATAAACGTAAGCAGTTGTTACCGAGAGAGAGACTTAGTCGTATTCTCGATCCTGGGAAACCTTTTTTGGAGTTGCAAACGCTCGCAGGGTATATGGTTGATGGAGGGGATCCCAAAAAATCCGTTCCGGGTGCTAGCGTTATTGGTGGTATTGGATTTGTCGGCGGAACCCGTTGTGTCGTCTACGTGGATGACGCGGGAATTAATGCCGGGTCAATGACCTTGTCATCTGGGGGTAAGTTTCTCAGAGCCCTCGATATCGCTCATGATAAAAAACTCCCTTTCATTCATTTAGTGGAAAGCGCTGGCGCGAACTTAATGGAATATAAAGTGGAATTTTGGCTTGATGGTGGAGCTATGTTTGCGAAATTGGCCAGACTCAGCGCTGCCGGCATCCCTACATTTGTCGTGTTACATGGTCCTTCCGCAGCAGGCGGGGCGTATATGCCAGGAATGAGTGACTACGTTATTGGGATTAAAGAAAATGGTCGCGCCTATCTTGCCGGTCCTGCGTTGTTAAAAGCGGCAACGGGAGAAGAGGCGGATGATCAAGAGCTGGGTGGTTCTGAGATGCACTCACGTGTGTCCGGTCTAGTGGAATATCTCGCGGAAGATGATGCTCACGGTATTTCAATCGCCCGAGACTTAGTCGAGCGATTGGAGTGGAATCGACATTGTGCTCCTAAGCCGGAGAAGAAGTACGACGAGCCTTTATATGATGCTGATGAAATACTGGGATTAGTGCCACAGGATTTTAAGACTGCCTATGATGTGCGAGAGCTAGTGGCTCGTATTGTTGATGGATCTGATTTTCTCGATTTTAAGCCCAACTACGGTGCTGCTACGGTTTGTATCCAAGCTAAAGTGTGTGGATATCCAGTGGGTATTGTTGGCAATAACGGTCCGATAGATCCTCAAGGCGCGACTAAAGCGGCACAGTTTTTACAGCTCTGTGATCAGTCTGATATACCCATTGTGTTTTTGCAAAATATTACAGGGTACATGGTAGGTACCGAATACGAACATGCAGGTATGATCAAGCACGGTGCCAAAATGATACAAGCAGTGACTAATATTCGGGTGCCGCGAATTACTTTCATGGTAGGCGCGAGTTATGGTGCGGGAAATTATGGCATGTGTGGCCGTAGTTATGAGCCTGACTTTTTATTCACTTGGCCAAATGCGCAGCTAGGTGTGATGGGGGGAGAGCAAGCAGCAAAAACCATGTCAATGGTGATGGTTGAAGGTGCCAAGCGTAAGGGGGTTGAAATACCGGAAGAGGTGATCAAGAAGCAAGAAGAGGATTTAATCTCTCATTTTGATTCTCAATCCAGTGCGTTTTATGTTTCGGGCCGTTTGAAAGATGACGGCATTATCGATCCGAGAGATACGCGTAATGTATTGGCCTTTGTCTTAGAAACTTGTTGGGAAGCGAAGAATCGAGAGCTGAGAAGCAATACGTTTGGTATTGCTCGTTTATAAAATAGTATTCGCAACAACATTCGCAACGAGCATTCGCAATGAACATAGGGAAAGGGTCAGATCATTTTATTTTGTAACCTAAGTTCGTAATTTAAGTTTGTAACCCCAAATAAGAACAGGAATACGCAAGATGACACAATTCGACAGCATACTAGTGGCAAACCGAGGGGAAATTGCCGTACGCGTTATTCGCTCTGCGCAGCTTCAAGGTTATAAAGCGATTGCCGTCTATTCGGAAGCCGATGCAAATGCGCCGCATGTGGCGATGGCAGATGAAGCGGTATTAATCGGTGCCGCACCAGTAAAAGAATCTTATTTAGATGCGGGGAAAATTTTAGATGCAGCGCGTCGAACAGGCGCGCAAGCAATTCATCCCGGCTATGGCTTTTTATCCGAAAATGCAGAATTTGCAGAAGCCTGTGAAAAAGAAGGCATCGCCTTCATCGGCCCCTCCGCTGAAGCCATAAGAGTGATGGGTAATAAAGCAGAATCTAAGCGCCGAATGATTGAAGCTGAGGTGCCTTGTATTGAGGGTTACCAAGACGTAGATCAAAGCGATGCCACTTTGATTGAAGCGGCTAAAAAAATTGGGATTCCGATTATGGTTAAGGCGGCTGCTGGAGGTGGTGGGCGCGGCATGCGATTAGTGGAAAAAATGGAAGATCTACCTCTTGCCTTATCATCGGCGCGTTCGGAAGCAGAGAATGCATTCGGTTCAGGAGAATTGATATTAGAAAAAGCCGTCATACAGCCGCGTCATGTTGAAATTCAAGTGTTCGGCGATCAGCACGGTAATGTTGTGCATTTGGGAGAACGAGATTGTTCTATTCAAAGACGGCATCAAAAAGTGGTCGAAGAATCACCCTGTCCAGTGATGACGCCAGAGTTAAGGGCGGCGATGGGAGCTGCAGCAGTCAACGCAGCGAAAAGTATAAATTATGTGGGTGCGGGTACTGTTGAGTTTTTGCTGGATCGCGAAAACAAATTCTACTTTTTAGAAATGAATACGCGTTTACAGGTGGAGCATCCGGTAACTGAGATGGTGACCGGCTTAGATTTGGTGGCGTTACAGTTCAGGGCCGCTCAAGGATATCCCTTAGGTTTGGCTCAGGAAGATATTACCCTCACCGGCCACGCTATCGAGGTCAGGCTCTATGCTGAGGATGTTAGTAATGATTTTCTTCCTGCTACAGGTACTGCACATGTCTGGGAAGTACCCACTGGCGAGGGTATTCGAGTGGATCACGGTTTATTACAAGGGCAGGAAATATCCCCTTTTTATGATCCTATGGTGGCAAAAATTATCGCTTGGGGTGAAGACAGAGATATCGCTAGACGTCGCTTAGTTCGAGCCTTAGAGAAAACAAGCTTGTTCGGATTAGAGAGCAATAAAGAATTCTTAATCGACGTACTGAATAAACCCGCATTCGCGACAGGATCGGCCACCACTGCATTTATTGAAGAAGAATATAAAGTCAGTGATCTCGATTTGGTCCCGGCCACAAAAGAGCACGCTTTACTTGCCGCGATATTGCAATATCGCAACGCTCATGCACTGAGTGATGTCCATAGTATTGCTGGCAGTCTCAATACCAATGGGAATCTATTCGGTTGGTCAAATGGAGGGCAGGTAAGTACTGCATTTCAGTATGAGTTGACTGACGATGTGGTTGTGAATATCTCAGTAGGCGCAATGGGGGAGGGCCAATATAAATTAACGCTCGATGAGGAAACTCATTTATGCCAAATATTGAGTGAATCCTCAGCACAAATTAGATTAGTCATAAACAGCATCCAGAAAAATATTCAGTACTTCTTGTCATCTCATGGAGAGGTCATTCTTCAATTGGACGGCATCACCAGAACGATGAAGAACCTACATGCTTATACTAAGGGTGATGAAAGCGCGGCTTCCGGCGGTTCGGTTGTAGCGCCTATGCATGGCAATGTGTTGGAAGTGTTGGTTAAAGAAGGGGATGTAGTCGAAGAAGGTCAGCGGTTAGCGGTAATGGAAGCCATGAAAATGGAGCATCAGTTGATAGCTGGTGTTTCAGGAAAAGTGGTGTCGGTTAATGCCGTAGCGGGCAATCAAGTGGCAGCTGGCGCGTTGCTGGTTGAAATTGATATCGATGGCTAATGATGGCTAAAGGCTGCTTTTAATTTTTCAGCTGATCGCGGGTAATATACCCAGATCAGCTGAACCTCCTTTGTTTTGAATTTAAACTCCTGCATTTCCCCCTTTGCTTCCTTCACTTTTCTGACAAACTGTAACGTACATCTTTTCAATTGCCTGGTTTAGCTAAGCGATAGAAATCGAGTAGCCGTATGAGCTGAAAAGGAGCGTCTTGTGGGCCAAGTTATTGAAAGGCGGAAATATCTAAGCCATACTTGAACGATGTTCTAAATTCAATTTTCGATATGATGAATATAATCACTTCTACTCAGGCCCATGTATATGAATTATAGATTAATAGTTATGCTGACTGCTTTAGGCTTTATGCATCAACCTGCCTTAAGTATTACTTTGGATGAAGCGGAAGATCTATATACATGGGAAACCTTTCAAGGTAACGCGGCTCACACTGGGTATATCCCCATATCACTGACTGTCTCGGGTGCGGAAGGAGACCTCTGGGAGACGGAAGTCACGTCAGACGCAATACTGGATGATAACTTCTTTATCATACATCATGTTATCGGTACGCCATTAGCTGACACCAAATACAGAATTTCGCCAAGACTTAATCAAGTTACGGTAACTGATGGTAGAGTGTTTGTGTCAAGTTATGGTTATCGAGTACCACACTATTTTTGGATAGGATCAGCGGAAACCGGATTTAGTAACAATAATCATAGAATCAACTATGGCGTCGATATGGGGTTTAACACCCAACTAGAGACGCCTACCTATTGGCCAGATAAGCTTTGTCCCGTTAGTCAAAGTCAACCTATACATTTCAATGAGACTATTTATCTCCAGACTAATACCTTCGAATCAAGTAATGATGAAGATATCTGTGGACTAGGGAATTTTCCTAACGATGGCGTGACTGCGCGTAATACCCTCTTACGCTCAATTCCTTTTATTCTTTTCAAGAAGCCTGACGGAGTATTAGAGCGATCCACCTTATGGTCAGATTCCGGTAAGACAAGTATAGAGGCGAATCAAAATGACCAATTCTTAGCGCCTGTTATGTTTAGTGACGTTGTTTATCATGCGGGAGGTGGTGCGACGAATTTAGCGAATAAGGCGGGTGTCTATTCATTCATGGACACCGCGTCGGCAGCAGAAACGACGACTATAGAAAATCAATGGTCAACTGCGGGTGGCGGTGATGGATATGTGAACTTGGCTCCCAATACAATCTGGAGTCCTGCAGTCAATAAGGATATTGTTGTTACTTACACAGCCTCTCTGAGTCAAGATTCATTTGAAGACTCGGATTTAGCAGAGCTTACTGTCATTGATCGGACGACGGGAGAATTGACCTCTACCATTACTCTTGGCAGCATTGAATATGTTCCGCCATTCAGCAACGCTATTGCACAGCTCAATTCGGCCCCTGTGTTAGCGGATGACGACACGGTGTTGATCATTAATAATGGCCACCTCATTAATATAGGATTAGCGGGTGAAAAAATTAACTGGGCAATTGACGATAACTTTTATGGCCAACCGGCAGTAGGAAATGAAGTCGTTTATGCCGTTACACAAGGTACGGCTAGCTGTGGTGCGGCGAGTAGTAGTTGTTTGGTTGCGCGGACCGTTAGTGCCGGTACTCCCCTGGAAGATTCGACTCAGTCTGAGTGGCGTTGGGTAGCACCGTCATCGGCAACGATTAACAATCATTTTATTGTGACGGATTCTCATGCTTTCGTTGGTAGCAGTGATGGCAATACCTACGCTATTAATTTAAGTACAAGCAAGGCAAATAATGATCGTATTGATGGCACTTATGATTCGGTCGGAGAGTTGTCTTTCGCGTTCCGCACGTTATATATAGCAGGATCAGTGTCTAACAGTATTAGACCCGTTGCAGTTGATGGTGGCTCTGTGGCAGATGCTGACAAGTCCTTTGTCAGAGCAATACAGTTTACAATTGATACCTCTATTGCGGCCGATATGGCGGTTACTCTTTCTGCTGATACAAATTCAGTGCGAATTGATGATGATATAACTTACACCGCAACCGTGACCAATAACGGTAATATCGACGTTACTAATGCTACGTTATCGGGCTTGCTCCCTAACTCATTATCAGTGGTCACCTTAGAAGAAGGCTGTACTGAAAGCGACCAAAATATTGTCTGCTCTTTGGGTCCGCTAGCGAATGGTGCATCAACTGAAGTGACTATTGTTGCCACGCCTACCGCAATTAGTAATCTTAATTTCACGGTAGAAGTTGGTTCTGAAAAAATCGATAACATTTCAACTAATGATGAAGCTTCAGATGCAGCCGAAGCTATTGCAGCACTTGAAACGACTCATGATCTAGTCAGTACGATCTCCGCTTCAGTCAGCAGTTTGACAGTAGGCGAAAGTATTACTTACACCTTTACGATTACCAACAGCGGCACGGATAGTGCGCCTACCGTAATGTCTACGATGACGCTGACTGCGGGTACTGCGAGTAGCCTGTCTGCAAGTAATGGTACTTGTAATGCCCAGACTCTTACTTGTGAAATCGATGCCATTGCCTCAGGGTCAAGTGTGACAATCACGTTAGTGTCATTGGCCGTATCGGAAGGGACATTAACTTCAACCGCGACAGCTAGCTCAAGTTCTGCATCGGCAACGGATGCAGATTCAACGAATGACAGTGCGGTATTGTCTGTAGCCGTGAGCGCTTCTACGACCTCTAGTAACAGCGGCACTGGAAGTGACACTCTCTTACCTTCAGGAAGTGGTGGCGGTGGCGCATGGGGCCTAATGGTGTTGTGGTTCCTTAGCGGTTTAGCGTTGATTCGTAGAAAGTATTAAATTCAACTTGTTTTAGAGCACCCGCATTTGGGGCAAACCGTCTCTTCGACAGTGTTACCCCAAATGCTCATTTCGTATCGATTTCTCTAGTTTAAATTTTTTTCTAAGACCAATCTGACCATCTGTAAAAAACCCTACGCAGCAATTTACCTTTCCGTGAATTATCCAGCATGCTCTTGCCATTTATGGCCATTGCTGCGGTACACTACGTCCTCAAATTAAAAGGACTTAGCCAAATAGCGATTTTCAGCTAAATAAAAGCAAATGGCTATGTCTCAATTACCTCTTGTATACCAATCAATTGTATATCAATCGATACTGATCATGGAGTTAGTGCTTATGTCATACAAATCCGTATTACGGTCCGATATTTTTAAAGATCAAATAATAATCGTTACTGGTGGTGGTAGCGGTATCGGGCGTTGCATTGCGCACGAAGTGGCATCACTTGGCGCTACTGCTATGTTGTTAGGCCGGACACTCTCCAAGCTGGAAAATGTGGCGGCAGAAATCGAGAAAGAGGGCGGTAAAGCGGAATGTTATACCGTGGATATTCGAGACGACGCGAGAGTCGCTGAAGTCATCGGTGAGATCGTAGCGAAACACAAGGTTATTCATGGTTTGGTGAATAACGCCGGGGGCCAATTTCCTGCGCCTATTGAAGCTATCAGTAAGAATGGTTTTGAGGCAGTGGTAAAGAATAATCTGGTAGGTGGTTTCTTAATGGCGAGAGAAGCATTCAAACAGTCGATGAAGGCGCATGGTGGATCGATTGTCAATATCACTGCAGATTGTACCAACGGCTTTCCTAATATGGCCCACACTGGCGCGGCAAGAGCGGGGATGGAAAATTTCACTAAAACTGCGGCTTGGGAATGGGGTGAGTACGGCGTACGAGTCAATGCTGTTGCGCCGGGCCTAATTGCTTCTAGCGGCTTTGATACCTATGTAGATGAGGACTTTAAGAGAAAATTTAAGAAAGCGCATTTAGCGGTTCCGCTAAAACGTTTGGGTAATGAAGCTGAAATTAGTGCAGCGGTTTGTTTCTTATTAACTCCAGGTGCCGCGTACATGTCAGGTGATATGTTGCAGGTAGATGGAGGGGCTCGATTTGCAGCACCGCATTATCATATGCCTTTAGGAGACACTTTAGCGACGAATTCAGAATCCTTCGATGGCTTCCATCTTTACGAAGAACCTAAAGTGTTAACTGAAGGCGAAGATTAGTCGAAGGCCAAAGTTAATTGAAGATAAGGGTTAGTTGAAGGTCAGGGTTAGTTGAAGGTAAAGGTTAATCTAAGTGGGGTTTTCTGAATGCAGTCAGAAAACCCTTTTTCCCTTCTTCAGCATTTAACCTTTCGCTATTTTAATACTCGTCCATTTTATACAAAACCGTAAGCAGTCCAATCTGAAAGAATTTGAGAGAACTATGAAGAACCCATTTGATACTGAAGAACGAATCGCATTTCGCGAAACCATGAGACGTTATGTTGAGAAAGAATTAAAACCTTATGCTAATGAATGGGATGAAGCCGGTGATTTTCCCTGGCGCATTCATGAAGAAGTGGGGGCATTGGGCTTTTTCGGGTTCGGAGTTAGTGAAAAATACGGCGGATTAGGTTTCGATGATGCTTTTATGCGAGCGCAAGCCGGAATTGAGTTTGCACAGTGTGGAGCGAACGGAATTGTAGCTGGTGTCAGTGGTCGCAGCATATCCATCGGGATACTTCAGAAATTAGGCAGTGAAGAAATAAAAGATAAAGTGTTAACCGAGGTTGTCTCTGGTCGCAAAGGCTCCTCTCTTGCGATAACGGAACCCTCAGGTGGTTCTGATGTGGCCAATTTAAAAACCACTGCCGTTCGTGATGGCGACGATTATGTACTCAATGGCTCCAAGACTTTTATAACGGGCGCGGTTAAAGGCGATTATTTTGTTGTTGGTGCGCGTACCGGTGGACCTGGCATAGGCGGAATTTCTCTGTTTTTCTTAGAAAAAGGGACTCCAGGTTTTACCGTGACGGCTATGGAGAAAAAAATGGGTTGGTGGTGTTCAGATCAAGGAAACTTGTATTTTGATAATTGCCGAATTCCCGCAAAGCATCTGATGGGAGTTGAAAACAAAGGCTTCCTCGCTATCATGAATAACTTTAATAATGAGCGACTCGGTCTGGCCGCACAGGCGTTAGGAATGATGAAGGTCTGCTTAGATGAATCCGTTGCGTATGCCAAAGAGAGAGAAACCTTTGGTAAGCCTTTACTGCAACACCAAGTCATTCGTCATAAAATTGCGGATATGTCAGCACAAGTCGATTCCATTGAAGCCTATATCAATCAAGTGTGCTGGCTAATGAATGAAGGCGAAACTCCGGTGGCTGAAATCTGTAAATTAAAATTCACCGCATCCAAAGCCTTGGAATATTGTGCCAGTGAAGCCATGCAAATATGGGGTGGAGCGGCGTATATGCGAGGCAACTTGATCGAACGGATTTATCGTGAAGTCAAAATTGTTTCTATTGGCGGTGGCTCTGAAGAAATTATGCGTGATTTGGCCGTTAGACAAATGGGGCTCTAACTTAAAGTTGTGGCTCTATTTATATGTGAGGCTCCAGCAGTGCTTTAAAGTGTAATGATATTTTTACATGATTCCCGGGTTAATTTCTTTTTCCACGATGAATAGGAATTAAGAAATTAACCAGGGGTTTTTCGTTTATCCTAACTGATTCGAGTCCGAATCCCTTCCGATCAATCTACCTAGTTTTATTCTTACTTATTAGTAGCTTACATTTCTATCAGCCCTATTCAATATTGACGTCGCGACTCTTGCCGGAGCATACTGGAAATACGTTAATTTGTTCTGATATGAATGGAATCGAAACTATGGGTGAAACAGCCGAATCAACCAAAAAAGAGGTCGCAACTTCAGCATTAGGCGACTTCAGTCCCACCGATACAAAAAATCAACAACCGCAGGAATATTACGACAAGATTAAGCAGCGATTTGCCGATGAAAGAGATCTTCGTCTTAAATATAGGCCCGAAGGTACTAAACAATTTAATTCTGAATTTGATGGAGGGTTAGAGCGCTTTGGAGAAGACTCCTATACGCGAGAAGTTAAACCGCGTGAGGGAATGACGGATACCGTTGAAGTACTTTTTATTGGTGGTGGTTTTTCCGCGCTACTAACGGCTTCTAAACTGAGAGATAAAGGTGTCGAGAAAATTCGAATTGTAGAACGAGGCGCTGATGTAGGCGGGACTTGGTATTGGAATCGTTATCCCGGTGCAGCATGTGATGTGGTCTCTTATGATTATTTACCGTTGTTAGATGAAATGGATTACGTGCCAAGAGAACGATATGCCAAGGCACCGGAAATATTTGAGCATTGCCAAAATATTGCCAAGCAATACGACTTATACAAACTCGCGGTTTTTCAAACTACAGTCACCCAAACGCTCTGGCATGAAGAAGAGCAATTGTGGCATATCAAAACAGATCGCGGTGATCACATGAAAGCGAAGTTTGTCATCTGTGCCAATGGCCCCATGTCGAAACCCAAGTTAGCGAGATTCAACGGCATCGAAAAGTTCAAGGGCCACTCCTTTCATACGGGTCGTTGGGATTACGATTATTGCGGTGACAATCTTGAAAATCTGCCTGATAAAAAAGTGGCGATTATCGGTACGGGAGCCACAGCAGTACAAGCCGTCCCTAAGCTTGCGGAACAGGCAAAAGAATTATATGTCTTTCAACGTACTCCCTCTGCAATCGATATTCGAAAAGATTGGCCAACAGATCCCAATTGGGCTCGCAAGTTGAAGCCGGGATGGCAAGCTAAGCGGCGTCAAAAAACGATAGATGGCCCGCAAATGACTGAGGAGCAATTGGCGAAGCGGTCTGAATTTTCCAAGGAAGAGAAGTTGCGTCGTCAGGAGAATGCCAACATCGATTATATGATGTGGCTACATAAGCGCGTTGAAGCCATTGTCGATGATAAGGACACAGCAGATTCACTAAAACCTTGGTATATGTTTATGTGCAAGCGGCCCTGCTTTCATGAAGATTATTTGCCTGCGTTCAATAAGCCCAATGTGCATCTTGTGGATACAAGAGGTCAGGGTGTCAGTGAAATAACCGAGGCCGGTCCCGTTTTTGATGGAGAGTTATATGATGTCGATTTGATTATCTATGCCACGGGGTTTGAGGTACAAAAAACGGGGATATATAATCAAATAGTGGGCCAAAATGACAAAGAGATAAATGATTATTATAGCGATGGAATACGCACTCTTTTTGGTATTCACTCACACGGTTATCCTAATCTCTATATCATGGCGGGCTATCAAGCGTCCTTTCAGTTCAATATCACCGATGTATTGTCTGTACAGGGTGGACACATTGCTGAATGCATAGATTATGCGCGTAAAAATGAGTATTCATCTATCGAGATCACACCAGAAATTGAAAACTGGTGGGTAGAGGAAGTGATCAATCATCGAGGTAAGACGAACCGTAATAAGGAATGCACACCGGGGTACTATAACTTTGAAGGTGAGGACAACCGCCGTCAAGATGGAACCTACAATGGTGGATTCAAACGGTACACTGAGTTTCTTGATGAGTCTAAAGATAAGCTGGATGAGATGTTTATTGCCAAGAAGGCATAATCAATATTCTCTGTTTTTAGGGTGTCAATAAATCAAGCGTCCGTTCTAGGGCGCTTTTTGTTTATTGTTCAACGTTTCCTACTTTCGTTACCATTCCTTTTGGTATAAATTCTGTATAATCTGTCGTTTCAAATGTCACTTCTTTTTTTGGTATTAGTTTGGATGAATTCAAATGCTCTCCTTTAGACATGCTCCGCTCCACTTCCCGCCCAACTTTGTGTTCCTGCGTTCTTTTTTACTCACCTTCGTGGTGTTACCGAGTTTTGGATTGAATGCCGTATTTGCCGCTAACCAGGATGACGACGAACTCAAAAAATCCTCTCCAAGTGAGATCTATCAAGTGAGTACGCAATCACTTTCTGAATTGTCTATAGCCATCAAACATGTGGCTGTGGCTGAAGTACAAAGCCTCAACAGCAGTCAACTCGCTTCGGAAATTTCAGCAATTGTGAAAAGCGTTGGTGTTGATGTGGGTGATTCGGTAAAGAAAGGGGCTGAATTGTTGAGGTTGGATTGCAGGCCTTATGATATTGAACTTCTGAAGGCCAGGGCTAGTGCTGATGTTGCAGCGGCAAAGTTGATCCTGGCAAATACGCAATTAAAGAGTGCAAAAAAGCTGGCGAAAGAAAGTTTTCTTCCTGAGGATACTCTTTTGCAACGACAAGCAGAATATCAAATGGCGATTGGTGAGGAGCGGGCTCGTATTGCTCAGGTCCAAGGAGCAGTATTGAATGTGAGCCGATGCCGAATCCTCGCACCCTTTGATGCTGTGATAGTAGAACGAATTGCGCAAGAAGGTGAATATATTGGCCGAGGTAAGGCAGTGTTGAAATTACTGGATACGGCTTCTGTTCAAGTGATTGCGAATGTTGCACCTAAGGATATCGAAAGCTTGAATTTAGCTAAAAATTTAAACTTTCATTACCGAAATACGCAATTGCCTTTGGAATTAATAAAGCTGTCTAGCTTTGTGTCTAAAAAAAGCGGTACCTATACCGCTAGGTTGAATTTCTCTGCAGCAATCGCAGATATTGGAATTCAAGGACAGTTGCAGTGGGGTGATGTGGATTATTACTTACCGTCAAAACTTATCGTGTCACGGGAGGGACAGTTAGGGGTGTTTATGTTGAAAGGTAATAGCGCCTCCTTTGTTATCCTCCCTGATGCACTGGAAGGGCGACCTGCAAAAGTCAATCTTGCGAGCGATGTTCCTATTATTACTCAGGGTCGATTCCAGTTAAATGATGGTGATTCCGTTACCGTAAATATTGAGTGATAAGCATGTCGTTATTGGAAACTATTTTTAAGAACCATCCGTTTGCGAATATCACGTTTGTTGTGGTGCTAGTGATGGGGGCGCTCTCTTATTCTCAAATGCCCCGAGAACAAGATCCTGAGATCAATTTTAATTTTGTTGCGATTACGACGGTGCTACCCGGTGCCTCTTCTGCCGATATTGAAAAGAAGGTGACCTCGCCCTTAGAAGATTCCTTGCGATCAATTTCCGATGTGAAATTTGTTAGCAGCACTAGTCGCGAGAGCATTTCTCATATACTGGTTCGTTTTGAAGAAATATCGGATCGTAAATTTGATAAACGTGTCGTAGATTTACGCAGAGAAATACAGAATAAGGCATCGGATGAGTTACCCAGTGATGCAGAGGATCCTAAAATTATTGAGATTACGACTTCAAATGGCTTTCCCACCGCCATGATTCTGGTGAGGGGCCAGGATAATGATGAATCGTTACGTTACTACGCACGAGGTGCCAAAAAAGATATTGAAGGTCTAAAAGGGGTGGATAGTGTCTACGGAGTGGGTATACGAGTCCCCGTATTTAATGTTGAGTTCGATCCCATAGAGTTGGCCAATCGTGAAATGAAAGTCACCGATGTATCTGACACGGTAGCGGGTTGGTTCAGAGATACCGTGGCAGGTATGAAAACTGTGGGTGACGATAATTGGTTGGTGAGAATTCAGGGAACCGATAATGATCCGAGTTACCTTGGCCAGTTACCGATGCAGACCAGCGATTTCACCAATAGTGGATTGGTCACACTCGCTGATGTGGCGGATGTTTCTCGTGGTAGAGAGCGGCCAGAAAGTTTGGCGAGTTATAACGGTAAACCGGCAGTGATACTCAATGTGAGTAAGAAGAGTTATACCAATACCATCTCTCTAGTTGAGAGCATTGCGGATTATATTGAAGCCAAAAATGCGATTTTAAAAAGCCAGGGAATTGAGTTGATCCTGATAGATGATCAGACAATACCGACACGAACGGCAATCGGGGTCATGCAGAATAATGCGTTATTAGGGCTGTTCTTTGTCATGCTCGTTTGTTGGATATTTCTAGGCACACGCATAGCACTGATGGTGGGGTTCGGCTTACCTTTTTCTTTGGCCGCGACATTTTGGGTTTTGCATTCCTTCGGTATGACTTTGAATATGTCTGTGCTGTTGGGTGTTGTTATTGCGCTTGGGATGTTGGTGGACGATGCGGTGGTGGTGGTTGAGACCATCTACTTTCGGACGCAACGTGGCGATACAGCACTTGAAGGGGCGATAGGCGCGTTGAAGGAAGTGTTTCAGCCGGTGACGGCTTCGGTGCTTACCACTATCGCGGCCTTTTTACCGTTGATGTTGTTGCCGGGTATTGTTGGGAAATTTATGTTCGTTATTCCATTCGTCGTAGCGGTGGCTTTGGCATTGAGTTTAATCGAAGCCTATTGGATGTTACCAAGTCATATGGTTTGGTTGGAAGGGAAGTTTGGACGTATAAGGGGTCTTGATTCTGGCACTGAAGAAAATGAGGAGCATTGGCGTACCCGCTTTTCTCGCACGATTCGACTTAAATATGCCAAGGCTTTGCTCGTGGCATTACGTAAACCAAAGCAAGTTTTATCGGGGGCGATTTTCTTATTAGTACTCGCGATTGCGAGTATTGGATTTGAGTTGGTGAGAGTGCAGTTTTTTGCTTTCGATACGTTACGTTTATTTTATCTTCAGGTGGATATGCCAGCCGGTGCGACGATTGAAGATACGTTGGCAACCTCCGAGCGGGCGTCCGTTAAAATGAAAAAGTATCTTAAAGAAGGGGACGCTAGGGCGGTTACCGCCACCGCTGGAGTGCAGTTTACCAACGAGTCACCTATTTATGGTGATCAGTACGGTCAAGTCGTTGTGTCTCTCAATCCCAAAGTGGGGGAGATGCGTAGTGTTCCGGAAATTATTGCAGCGATGCGTGAGGATCTAGAGTCGATGCCGACTCGGGGTAAAATTAGTTTTTTACAGTTAGAGGGTGGGCCCCCTAAAGCAAGCGCCATTCGACTGCGTGTGATGGGTGACACTTATGAAGAGATTCGCCTGGTCTCCGATCGCTTAATGGCAATCATAAAAGACCTTCCCGGAACGAAGGATGTGGTCGATGATGATATTCAAGGCATGCCTCAATTAACGTTGAACTTAAATCGTGAAGCGGTGAGAGAAGCGGGTTTATCGCCTGCGTATGTAGCGAGAATAGTGCGCCTATTTGTCGATGGTGAAGTGGTCGCCAGTGTGCGTGATGCAGGCGAAAAGGTCGAAGTTATTGTGAAGGCTAAGCATGGCAATATGAAGGATATTTCTCAGCTTATGGATGTGCCGGTATCTCTCCCTCATGGAGGAACGACTTCGTTAGGTAATTTAGTCGATTACAAAACGGAAATTGGGAAGGGCGTGATTAAACATTATAAACATCGCTTAGCGATAACAGTTGAAGCCGATATAGATAAGGAAATTATTGATACCGTCGCCGTGAATAAACAATTGATGGATGCCTGGAATGGTATTAAAGCGGAACACAGCACAGTGTTCTTAGACTTTTCAGGAGAGTGGGATGATATCCAAGAAAGTTTGGATGGTATGTTAATGCTCTTTTTGTTGGGCTTAGGAATTATGTATTTGATCATGGCGACTCAATTTAAGAGTTACTCGCAGCCGATAATCGTTCTTGTGACAATGCCACTGGCCTTCACCGGTGTCACCTTTGGATTGTTGGTTACCAACAATGTACTTAGCATGTTCACCATGTACGGCATGGTGGCGCTAACGGGTATTGCAGTCAACGCCGCCATCGTACTGATGGATGCGACTAATCAACGCTTTGCGGATGGCATGTCAGCTCTGCATGCCACTGTCTATGCTGCGAGACGACGGGTTATCCCGATTATCATTACTACCACTACCACCATTGCAGGTTTGTTTTCTTTGGCTGCAGGTTTAGGTGGTAAGTCGGTTATGTGGGGAGGTATGGCAACGAGTATTGTGTCCGGTATCGCTTTCGCAACCGCGTTGTCTTTGTTTGTTGTACCGATTTTGATTTATTTTTCCATGCGTAGAAAGGAACGTTTGGCAGCTAGAGATGGGCTATCTTGATCGGCAGTACTCCCTTCTGTGAATTGACTAATAGTTCTATTTATTTTTTATAGGCATTGGAAGTTGCTAGTAAAAACGTCCTTTTTAGTGATGGCGTTTGGTATTATTCCGTCTTGCGATTGCCCTATAGCTGAGTTCTAATTCCGTCACGATTTCCTTTGTCATTCTTTTTTGTCACGAATAATCGCCTCACTAATTCATGTTTTCCGATTGCGAATGTGGTTCAGTTGAAACGTTGATAAGTAGATAAAAAGTATTGGAGGCCAGGAAATTTTAAATGAACCGATGCTAGGTTGTCAGTTTTAGTAGTTGGCTGGTATTTCTCGGTTTGATGACTAATAAATTCGAACTCAAGTTCGTTGGGGAAGCAATTATGTATTTGTTGAGATGGATTCAATTAATATATTTACCGTTAATTCTCATATTAACGGCGTGTGGAGGCGGGGGATCATCTGATGATCCAGAACCTGAATCAAAGTTACCGGAGACGGTGATTAACAGTCCTGCGAATGGAAGTGTATTCGCGGAAAATGCAACAATTTCATTTACAGGTGTTAGCACCGATAAGGAGAACCGTTCATTAGTGGGTTCATCTTTAGAGTGGTCTTCTAATTCGGATGGCGTTTTCGGGACGGGAGCAGATACCTCTACAGTGTTATCGGTAGGATCTCATAACATTACTCTAGAAGCGGCAGATAGTGACGGGGGTGTTGGTAGCAATACCGTTACCATTACAGTGAATGCCGCCCCAATGATTGAAAACACAATTGCGAATCCCAATGTTGTTGTTACCGGAGATTCGACGGTTATTAGTTGGAGCGTGGTTGATACAGAGGGCGATACGCTGACTTGTTCGCTGGATGTGAATGGTGATGGTACCGTCGACTACACTATCGATGATTGTGATAATAATACTTCGCAAAGCCATACCTATTCAGTGCCAGGTGAATATTCTCTTAGCTTGACTGTTTCAGATGCTATCAACGTACCTGTTCAACAGGGTTTGTCTATTACCGTTTCTGATCCTGTAGTCGTCAATGTTCCCCCTACCGTTAGTCGCTTTGATTCAGATTCTAGTTCTCTAGAAGTTGGAGAATCCCTTAGTTTCGGCTGGAGTGTAAGCGACGATGGTGATGCACTTATCTGTTCATTAGATGCGGGTGACGGTAGTGCTATCTATACAATAGATAATTGTGCCAATAACATTTCACAGACTCATACTTATACTCAATCGGGAACTTTCCTGGCGACATTCACGGTTTCTGATGGGATTAACTCAGTGGAGGAAACTTTTTCAGTGTCAGTTACACCAGATGATTCAGGTGATCAAGAGCCTCCGTTTATATCTGGATTTACGACAAATACTGATCTTGCCTATACCACTGTAGCCGCTACTTTTTACTGGCAAGTGAGTGATCCTGATGGCGATACATTGACTTGTTTGCTTGATGTCGATGGGGATGGCAGTGATGATTATTCCATTCAAGATTGTGCCAATGATGCTTCTCAAAACCATGCCTATGGTGCGGTAGGAGATTACACCGCCAGGTTAACTGTGAGTGATGGTGTTAGCAGCGTGCAACAAACTGTGTCGTTGGGTGTTCGCTCACATTTAGTTTTAGATGTCACTGCAAATGAGACTGTGGAAGCCGGTGGTCGAGCACTTTATACCATTACGGTAAGCAATACTTCAGCGGTGCCAGTGAATGGGGTTGCGGTGTTATTTCCAGTACCAGCAGAACTGAGTTTTATCTTTTCTACTGATGCAGAGCCGAATGCGGCATGCGGGACGACGGTTTGTAGTGCGAATCTAGAAGCAAACTGGGCACTGGGTACTTTGGCAGCGGGAGAGAGTCGTACTATAACGATAAACGCGCTTGTATCGCCTAATGTGCTAGCGGGTACGTTAATTAGCGTACCGATTCGTGTCACTTCACCGGATGTGATCGACAATGTTAGTTTGTCCAAAGTGGTGGCGGTGAACAACAGCCCTATTTCACAACTGGCTATGAGCGTGTCGAAAGATCCGGTAGTGCCGGGCGAAAGTCTTGTGTATCAGTTCTCTA
>JAHRWA010000084.1 GCA_019090455.1 Pseudomonadales bacterium
AATACTTGGTCGCTAACCGCTTCAGTCTGCATTAAATCAAAACGCTGAATATTATTTACCATCTTCAATGAGGACTTAGCGGATATCACTCCCACTTTGCGTTTGGTGCGTTTTTCTGCTTTGGCTCCACGTAACTGCTTAACCGTCACGACGGGCACTACAATTTCCTGTGGCATTGCACCACCGTGTACAAATCGGGCTCCACCAACAAAATGGAAACGGTTTGCGCCTTTTGGCACCCAAAAACCAGTGTCGCTTGCTGTACCTGCGGTATCTTTCGTCGAGCCTGCCCAGGCCTCAGTAGTTGCCGGTAGTTCATTGCCAATCACATAACGTTTTTTACTCTTAATGGTATTAGCTGGTTTTTCACCAAGAGCCGATCTATCCGCCGATACAAGCTTACTCTGCTGGAAGAGGAAGCCATGGTCAGCAGTGACCAATACCGTTGAGGTATTAAAATGCATCAATATCTTGCGGGTTAATTCGGTCAGCTCATCAATCGCATGCTCAACAGCCATAAACGTTTCGGACTCTGTTGAGGCGCTATCACCACGAGCATCCACTACGTTATGATAAACATAAACGAGTTGCTGATCTCTTAGCGCATCCCGTCCTTCATCTCGCGACCACTCTTTAACTTGCTCAGCGGTGACTGCAATACCTTGATAAGCCGAAAGAACCTTATTACGTGCAGCAGTACCTTTGGTGGATTGACCATCAACAAAAACATCATCAGAAACACCTTCTCGGTATTCCAGTGTTTTATGCGGTAACAATGAAGCCATACCCAAAGTGGTGTAACTAGGCACTACACCCAGCTGTGAACTAACTGCTGCCTCGCTATAGCGCTTTTCGTTGATACGATCTTTTAACTCAACTGCCGCTTCATAGCGGAAAGCATCACTGATAATCACTACCACACGCTGCTTAGGTGATTTATTGAGAACAGGCGCTACATACCTAGAGTAAAATTGCTGTTGATTGGGTACGCCCTCAATACGCCAATTAGCTAAAATACCTTCTGCCTCTACTCGGTCACCCCAGGTTTTCGCCAAATTATCGATATACCAATTGGCATAACATTTCTCCACTTCATCATCGAGACTTTTAAGAATCTCGACATGAGCCTTTTGTGACGCCGCACAATAATGTCGATAAGCCTGGTCAAACCGGTAGAGATCCGTTTCATAGGCTTGATATATTTCTTTGATGCTTGAGAAATGAAAACCTGAGCTATGTGCGTGTCGCCACTGATAGAGATCAATAGCGGATGCCAATGCCTGGTATACCGTGCGGTACTTACGCCGCTTATCATCATCCTTATGGCGTGATGCCCAGTAGCCGTCTAATCGTGCCGCAATGGCATCAGAAAACTGATTAAGGTCTCCCGCAGCTGCCTGGGGGATTGCATGAGCCAACTCAATAATGATCCGTCGCTCAATAGATTCAAAGGTGACCACATCCAGTAATGTGGCATAGTTGTAGGGCTCAAGCTTATCCGTAATCCTCAATGCTTCCGCTACCCAACCAGAGACAACGTCAAAGGCTTTGTAGTAGCGGGAACTATCACGCCAGCGAGAGAGTAAAGCTCGTGAACTGGCACGTGCATTAGCAGCAGAAATTGCCAAGTCTTGAGCCCAAGGAGGCACATCACCAACACTCTCACAAAAACCGGTTGCCAGTAGTCGAATCAGGCAATGCCCAAGCATGAAGGGCTTTTCACCCGAAAGCTCTTCCTGGCTAGGTGGATAACCCACCTCCTGCTGGAGAGACGTGAGTAACGCAGGCATTAAACCAAACTTTTCCAAATCCTCCATGGCCCTAGGGTTCACTTCCAAGCCGATATCAGATTCTACAGACTGCTCGGCCAGTGAGAATAAAATATGGCTGAGACCACCGCTATCTGCTTTGGTAACAACACTGATCATCGCCAAATCGAGATCCAACTCCGCCATATCTGGCTGGACTAGTTTCTTAAGGGCGTTGAGTCGAGCTTTGCTGGCAAAGAACTTTTCTCGTTTAGCCAAATGTTCGCGTAAGCTTTGTTGATGCAAGCCCAAATCATTAAAAATGATAGAAAATCGATCGGCATAAAAACTACGGGAATATAGCTTAATGTCGAGCAGCCAATCTTTTTCTGGCACAGGCTCCTGGTGTGGAAAATACAGCAAGTACTTACCCTGAGTATCTTTTAGTTCCAGCTTAAGCTTAATGCCCAGAACCGACTCTGATGCCATATTAATGATTTCTACATCATCCAAGCAAAGGTCAGATAAATCCGTACTAAAATCACCCTCAGGGTCGTACCAGAAAACTAGCCTGTGACCTTCTTTTTCAAACGCTTGCTGCAAGCCCGCAGTCAATTGATCAAGGTTCATTAAGCAACAACCTCTTCTTTATTATTCTCAATAAAATTCAACGCCAAAACAACTTTTTTGAAATCATCATTTCCAATCTCGATATCCCATCGCTCTTCCATAAACCTCAACAGATCCACACCGCGACTTAATATCCTCTGAGCATCCCATTTTACCAATTGAGCGATTTCATTTTCAGAAGCAGAGCCGTTGTAATAGCCAACGCCCTTACCGTTGTTCTTTTTTAACGAGAAACTGTCGTTCTGTAAGCTGGAGTTTTTAGACCGAGACAATGGAAGCAGGTTACCCAGAGAATGAGTTAGAAGTTTCTTTTGTTCCGTATCAAATTTCGAAAAAATATCAGACCAATCGTCTGTCTCAGTCTGGGGATATATATGCTCTATCGTGACATGATCCTTCTTTGTAGAAGTTAGCGATTTCCAGTCTATTTTTTCTATTGACTGCTTTCCTCTAGAACGAAGATAAGCCTCGTACTCATACAAGAAATAACGCAAACCATCCCAACGATAAAAACCACTACCATTGACTTCGTATTGCTCATCAATGTACCCGCCAAACTTAACAGCTGAATAGTACTTAGATACCCATTCGTTAATATCATCAACTATCGATGCAATCGTCATTTCACGACGTAAAAGACCTCTAGCTAGGCTAAAAAAGTTGGTATCTCCAGTATTTTCACGTCTACGGCTTAAGGTAAATAATGTAAAGTTATAACGTTCGGCAGCACTCAGTAGTTGGTTGATATCTTCTATCGATTGATCGCTACAAAAAGCAGCTAATATAAGGGGCTTAAAGGATCTGAAGCTAAGGCGCTCTAAACGATCCAATAACATCTTATTCTTTTCGTTCTCATAACCCACAAGAGGGATATACGGGTTGTGTATGTAAAACCAAGGCTTGATGGCTTTTTGCAGGCTTGTTACATACTCCTCCACCTCTTCAATAGAGACACGATCATCTTCTGACTTTGGGTGGGTAACATTTCTAGCAGTAAACTTTTCATCCAAAAGGAAATTAATATAATCATCACCTTTTCTGCGACTGTACTTAAAGTACATAGTCCAGTGATTACGGAGAAATAGGTTATCAGATAAGGAGTGGGAAGAGTTCTTACCCAGAAACTCGTAAATAGTTTTCCAGCTTTCATTAATTTTGGCGCGTAAAACCTTATGCCCCTCGTGATCGTGAAACAATGTTGACAAATAAATAAGGCGATTCTTTAAAAGCTCCAAACTTGAAAGCGGTTTACCACGATTATTCATGGTTTCAAACGTCACAAACACATCAATTTCAGCATCAATCTCATACAGGTTAAATTTGAACTTCTGTGTCAACTTTTTAAATATTACAGCGACTTCTGAGTTATCAAGATAGGATAGCCTTTCAGAAAAAAAGGTTTTTGCTTCGGCCAAATTTTTAGTATAAACAGTTTGCTCATCGTGATTAGTGGATGAGTGTTCGTTAAAAATCTGCGTACGTAAAAACTCGTCACTGGGATTATCCTTCTCATAACCGAAGAGAAATGAGCGACGCATACCATCGGGGCCTTTCTGCATCACATACTGCTGTTTAATATCTTGAGGCAGCTGATAATTCAATTCTTCAGTATCATCTACGGATTCCAGAATCGCCTGAATCAGAATCATTGATGTAGTTAAGCGCTGTTGTCCATCAACAACATAATAAGGTTTATACCCCTTGCCTTCGATTAGCCATAAATCCTCATCCCAGCGCTGGTAGCTACTGTTATCCACCGGCTCCAGGGTAATAACACCAGTATAATGAAGGCGTCCATCTGTTAATTGCAGAAGATCCTCCCAAAAGTCATTTAACTGATGCTCCTGCCAAGCGTATCCACGCTGGTAATCAGGAATACGAATAAGTCGATGCTCAAATATTTCACTGAGGCTTTTTAAATCACTCACGATCTAGTCCTTGTATTCTCATTAATGATTGTCATTTACGCCTCTACCAACTCTTTTTCAGGCCAAGTCAAACCAGACATACCATTAAATAAATCCACTAAATGATGAATAGACATATCCATCAATGGCTCATACATAAACGAGTTAAGATGGATATTTTCTGGCGTCATCAAAGATACTTGGCTAAGCACTTTGCGTACCAGAGCAAAACCATTATCAAGACCAGCATTTTCCTGGCATAGACGATCAAATAGCTTCCCAGTCTGATTATTCCCAACCTCACTATCATCCACAACGTGCTGCCACATAAATTCTTCAGCTTTAAGCCGTATTGCAATAGATAGAGCGACTTTGTTCTCGAGTGAGATGGTGTCGCCATGATCTCCTGCCGCTAATTCAGTCGCCGTCGAGTAGATATGATCTATCACTAATTCATCTTTATTAAACTGCTCACCCAAAGGTTTCTCTTTAATAACCTCTGCTATAGCCACCTCCAGATCAGATAGTTTTAAACTCCGGGTATCTGGCTTTATATGCAACAACGAAGTGAGCTGTTGATAGGCTGCTGAGGCAGCCCCATCTTTATATTCAATCAAGTTCCTAACAAAAGG
>JAHRWA010000085.1 GCA_019090455.1 Pseudomonadales bacterium
CCAATGGCTAAGACCACGTCACCGACTCTGACCGTTTCGGATTGCGCGAGGGTGACAGCGGGGATATCTTTCATTTCAATTTTTAACACAGCAAGATCGGTCTCAGGATCTGATCCCACCAGTTGCGCCAGCGTTTCTCTGCCATCCTTTAGTGCGACTCTAATTTCATCGGCTTCAGCAATGACATGGTTGTTTGTCAGAATATAGCCTTGAGAGCTGACGATAACGCCGGAGCCCAAACTGGATTCCATGCGCTGTCTTTTGGGAACGTTATCAAGACCAAAATGACGGCGAAATACGGGGTCGTCAAAGAGAGGGTGCAGCTTTCTCGTCACCAGTTTACTGGTATAAATGTTCACAACAGCAGGGGCGGCCATCTCTACAGCGTTGGCATAGGATAGAGGGCCGTAAGCGGAGGCGGTGGCATGCAGCGGTGCTGAATGACTCGCAACGGCTAGGCTGACGACACTCGGGCTGACCTCCTGGACTTCAATAACCGGTCCGGCGGGAGGGGTTCGAGAGGGATAGAAAAAAATGACCAGTGTTGCCACTAGAATACCAAGTAAAACCGATCCTAATAGGGATTTTATCCACTGCATAATCTACAATCTTTTAAATTACGGGTAACTGATTTTAGCACGAATTGGGATGATGAAATGATTTCTACAAAGACGCTTATGAGACATTTAGATGAGTTACTAAAGCCGCAACATTTCCGTGACTATTGCCCAAATGGCTTGCAAGTGGAGGGCAAGGATCAGATTAAAAAAATCATAACGGGTGTCACGGCTTGCGAAGCGTTGATCGAAAGAGCCATTAGCGAAGAGGCCGATGCGATACTGGTGCATCACGGTTATTTCTGGAAAGGTGAGAATGAAAGAATCACCGGAATGAAACGCAAGCGACTTAAGCTGCTGCTAGCGCATGATATTAATTTGATTGCGTATCATTTGCCGTTGGATGCGCATGAGGAAATTGGCAATAATATTCAGTTGGCGAAGTTGTTGGGCTTGGAAGTTGAGGGCGGGTTAGAACCTGGAAACACTCGTAGTATTGGTCTGGTGGGTAAATTGTTGCAACCTATGACAGGGACTGAGTTCGCAACACTGCTTGAAAATAAGCTGGGTAGTAAACCTATTTATCTTGAAGGTGACAGCAAAAAAATCGAGAGGATTGCCTGGTGCACAGGCGGGGCGGAAGGGTTTATTGATCAAGCCATTGCGTTGGAAGCCGATGCGTATTTAACAGGAGAGGTTTCAGAGCCAACTTTTCACGTAGTGCAAGAACAGGGGATTCACTTTTTCGCGGCAGGTCATCATGCAACCGAGCGCTATGGTGTTAAAGCACTGGGCGAATATTTATCACGATCATTAGGGATTGAACAGGTATTTGTAGATATTCATAATCCCATTTAGTTATGTCACCTTGATAAGGTTGGCGTTAGAATGCGGACGATTTTAGTGAATGAATGTGTACTATAATTTAAGCGCTGATTTAGGCGTCATAATCAAAAGAGAGAAACAGGAGAGCTTTTTTTATGTCACAACCGGGAATGCCTTCAACCGGCTGGGAGCTCAAAGCGGATCAACATTCTTTGCCTGGCAAAATGTATTCTATTGCGGCTATCAATATATTTGCAAAAAAATCCTTCCCAATTAATGAATGCACTGTGATTGGTCGAGATCCTGCGTGCACGGATGTGACTCTACCCGGTACACACGTGAGTCGACGGCATGCCGAATTGACTTTGCAAGACGACCAATTATTTGTTCGGGATTTAGGTTCTGCTAATGGGACTTTTATTAATGGGCGCAAAATTACCGAGGGGCTGGCACAGCCCGGTGACGAAATACGTTTTGATACCATTGCCCTCAGAGTGGTGAGTCCAGAAGGTGAGAGTGATAAGACCGTATTACACCCCAGGTCAAAACCCTTTGTAGAGGATACGATTCTTCGACCTACTAGAGCTATAAGATCTGAGGAGTCTGAAGAAATTATTGATATCCCCATCTCAGCCTTAGATCGTTTTTTGCCGCAAAACTTAGATGTTAAAATGGGCATTATCATTAGCTTAGGGATTATTGCAGTCAGTGCTATCATCATCGCCTTGGCAAAATAACGCCGAATTTATTCTGTTCCCGGCAACATGATTTTGTTTGCGTGACTAATTTGGTAGTTTGGGTACGCAATAATAGAGAGTTTGACTGTCGCTATGCTGGTGTTTTTATCTACACGTGGGATAGAATGCTGAGCAATCGTATCTAGTCCAATCTGTGGCTAGGACTCTAAATAATCCATAAAAACAAAAGAATCTAGGAGTGAGTGCGGACATGACAACTGAAACATTCCACTATGTCGCTATGAATGCCCCCGAAAAATTAGCCCGTCAAGCGGAGAAGTTTATCTCCACTTTCGAGGGGAATCCCAAAGGAGCACAAGGGCCCGAGTTAGTTACGCTGATAAATCTATTGTCAGCAGAGTTGGTTTCTTATTTTTTGACTGAACCTGCTGCACTAGCCCAGTTAACTCCAGTACAAATGAAAGTTATTGATTTTTGTGCAAGCACCAGTGCAAAAGTCTGTTCAATGGTTTCAAATAAACTTTACAAAAAACGAGACAATAAAGAATTGGCAAGAATCGCTAGTTATATCAAGCAGCTTTACACGCAAATCGACGGTGACGGCTCTTATATCGCGTTCCCCGTAGGGAAGGAGTTCGTTGCAATGTTCCAACCCCTTATTGATGCGAATGAAACGGGGAATGCACCTGACGGAGAAACGTTAGTGAATATTATCGATGAGCTGACGGGTGAAATCATGGATAAAGTGTTTCTGCATCCCACTGAGTTAGTTAAGTTGAGCATGGTCACTAAGAAGGTGTTAGATGTGGGCATTGATAGTTGTGAGAAAGCACTACATGCTGTTAATGATAAAGTGGTGAAAAAGTTAAATGGTGAGCAGCTAGCCACTTACGCTTGTCATTATTCCGCTGTATTAAAGACCGTGACGAAAGAGGAAGCGTTGCAGTACGCGTAACCCTTATTCTTTTTATTTTCTTTATTCACCTACCTTCAGCTCTCCTTTCCTATTGGATTCGTTAACCCCCTAATTTTAATTGTTAGAAATTAGGGGGTTAACGAATTCATCAAAATAGATCATAAAAACGCCAATAAACTGACGAATTAGGGCACTAAGTGACTCTTTAATGTGACCCGTTATGTCAGATCTAAGATCTATTCTTCTGAGTTATATCTTGATTCCACTGTGGTTTTGGATAATTACCACGGTAAGAGATTGTATTTACGTTAATTTATGTTGGTTTTTGTTATGTGCCAAATAGCTGGCATCAATTATGCTTTGATCTGTTTTAGTTATTTAAAAAGTGATATTGATAACTAAATTCATTTAATGACCCAAAGGATCTTCGGTATGAAACACACAACTCAACAAAAGGGTTTTACCCTGATTGAAATGCTTATCGTTATTGC
>JAHRWA010000086.1 GCA_019090455.1 Pseudomonadales bacterium
CTTCTTTATTTATAGTCTTTTTCGCAAACTCATTATAAATTATTAGAGGGTTTCAGGCCTTCTTTTTTTATCTCTTAATGGGACAGCAGTGCTACCAAAACTAAAAACAGCTAAGAATACACCATCTCTTTTTTGACTCGAGAGGTGATCTTACAAAACAGTTCGTAGCTGATCGTGCCACACTTTTCAGCGACTCGTTCTGCCGGCAAGCCATCACCCCATAGTGTCACGGGATCACCGTTTTTTGCACCCTCAACATCATTCAAGTTAATAGTGATCATATCCATAGAAACCATCCCCACAATTGGTGCAAGATGCCCGCGAATCAATACCGGAGTCCCCTCCACAGCATGGCGAGGATACCCATCACCATAACCAATAGCGACAACGCCGATTCGAGTCGGCTCCATAGCTGTCCACTTAGCGCCATAACCGACACTCTCACCCATAGCAACATTTTGTATTCCAATTAGCTTGGATTGGAGCGTCATCACGGGTTTCAATCCAAAGTCGCCAGGCATCTTATTTCGAATAGGGCAGCCACCATATAAAATGATTCCAGGCCTCACCCAATCAGCCAAGCTATCCCCCCATCCTAATATACCGGCGGAATTTGCCAGACTGCGGTACCCCGAAGAACTTCCAACCGTGCTATTAAAAATCCCTATTTGTTTTAAGGTGGTGGGATCATTCAAATTATCAGCGCATGAAAAATGGGTCATCAAATTCACGCTACTCACTTGCTTGCAATCCTGCAATCGTTGATACGCCCGGCTAAAATCGTTTACACCTATGCCCAAACGATGCATCCCCGTATCGATTTTGAGCCATATTACGACGGAATCAGGCAGATGCGTATTCTCCAACATTTCAATTTGTTCCCACTGATGAACCACCAATTGAAAACGTCGGCGCACCGCTTTGGTCAGCTCCTCGGTATCCCAAGCACCCTCTAAAATTAATAATGGATGTAATATGCCGCTATCGCGCAACTCAATAGCTTCTTCAAGATGAGCCACGCCAAACCCCTCCGCATTATTCAAAGCATTGGCTACGTTTAACAATCCATGACCATACCCATCGGCCTTAATCACCGCCCAGATTTTCTGATGTGGAGCGTAATGACGAACCCGCGACAAATTATGTTTAAGTGCCGCTACATTAATATAAGCTCGTGTATCTCTGCTCATCGAGCGGTCCCTTGGTCAGAACTAATTAAAACTACCAGAATAGTCATGGGCCAGATCTTCAAATTTAGTATATCGACCCATAAATGCCAAACGTACTGTGCCAATGGGACCATTTCTCTGTTTACCAATAATGATTTCGCCCATTCCTTTATCCGGACTGTCCTCGTTGTACACCTCATCTCGATAGATAAACATAATGACGTCAGCATCCTGCTCAATAGCACCCGACTCTCGTAAATCAGACATAATGGGTCGTTTATTTGGACGTTGTTCCAGACCTCGGTTCAGCTGAGACAGTGCAACCACTGGCGTGTTGAGCTCTTTAGCAATGCCTTTTAAGGATCGAGAGATTTCTGAAATTTCTTCTACTCGACTGTTTGATCCAGGCACTTGCATCAGCTGAAGATAATCCACCATGATTAAACCCAACTCTCCATGCTCTCTATAAACTCGCCTAGCCCTGGCTCGCAATTCGGTTGGACTTAGCCCCCCCGCATCGTCTATATATATCCTCTGATCCGCCAATAGACTAATCGCGGAGTTTAACCTTGGCCAATCATCTTCCTCTAATCGACCACTTCGAATTCGGGTTTGATCTATACGTCCCAGCGACGACAGCATTCTCATTACCAAGGAATCGCCCGGCATTTCCATACTAAAAATAAGAATGGGTTTTCCTGTTTTTAGAGCCGCATTCTCAGCTACATTCAGAGCAAAAGTGGTTTTGCCCATTGATGGACGTCCAGCCACTATCACCAAATCGGAAGGCTGCAACCCCGACAACATATTATCCAAATCTGAAAAACCGGTGGTGATACCGGTAATGGCGTTATCAGAAGAAAAGAGTTCATCGATTCTATCCACCGCTTTCGCCAAAAGCGGCTTAATCGGTTGCGGCCCACCTTTATTACGATTACTTTGCTCTGCAATTTCAAATACTTTTCGCTCAGCAGAATCGAGTAATTCGGCAGTTTCTCTGCCCTCGGGGCTAAAGGCGCTGGATGCAATATCATTGGAAACGGCAATCATTTGACGCAACACCGACCGTTCACGAACGATATCCGCATAAGCTCTTATATTAGCGACGCTTGGCGTATTCTTAGCCAGCTGTGCAAGATAAGGTAGTCCACCACAATCCTCAATTTCGCCTCTATTGGAAAGCGCCTCTTGGACAGTCACCACATCAACTGGTTTTGACTCTTCTGTTAATTGGCCAATGACACTGAATATCAATCGATGGTCGTAACGGTAAAAATCAATGTCAGCAACGCGCTCTGCCACATCATCCCAAGCACTGCTATCGAGCATCAATCCGCCTAATACGGATTGTTCAGCTTCTATTGATTGAGGAGGCGTTTTAATAGAGGCAACCCCACTATCCACACTGTCGTTTGGTCCCGGGCTTCTGGGTACCGGTATGCTTGGCGGGTAGTCAGTACTTCCCGATTCCTGAGTCTCACTATCAACAGTTATTTCAGTCATGGCGTTCCAGCTTTATTAAATTCAATAGATAAATTCGAACCGACATCATTGTCTCATCGTCAGCTATTGAGCCGCAACGACAGAGGCGAGGAAATAATATTTTTAACCATCAAAGGATATTAAGGAAGAATAAGGCGGGCTAGGGAATAAAAAACCCTAGGGCGAGTGCAGCCGGAAGGGTAACAGACACTCGCAAGATGTCGGGACGCAAGCGCCCGACAAAGAGATAAACAATCAAGAAAAAGGAACTACAATACCTGCGCGATTTTGCCTATTCAGCAACAATCGCGACTTTTACAACACCGACTACGTCATTGTGCAACTGAATACTAATATCATAATCACCTACTAAACGAATAGCGCCTTCGGGCAAATTGATTTCCGACTTTTCAATAGGGACACCGGCTTCGGTGATCGCAATTGCTAAATCACGAGTACCAATAGAACCAAACAACTTGCCTTCCTCACCGGAGTTTGCTGCAATGGTGACACTTAGTTTTTCTAAACTCTCTAGACGACCTTCTGCAACACCCTTATTTTCTTGTGCTTTCTTTTCAAGCTCTGCTCGACGGCTCTCGAAGTGCTCAACATTACTTGCGGTGGCTGGCACTGCTTTACCTTGCGGAATTAAATAGTTCCGACCATAACCAGCTTTTACCGAAACCTTATCACCTAAATCACCCAAGTTACGGGTCTTTTCTAACAATATAACTTCCATTTTGTTTACCTCAATTTATCTAAAATCTAAATTTACTGTTTTCTAAATTTGTTTTTGAATCCTGCCTATTCTTTATAAGCCATAACCTTTCGCGCGTATGTCTAGAAGTCGAAGAGCCTAAGTATCGGATGGCTTACTCACTCTATTGCGAATATCAATAAAACCATCCATCACTACCATCAAATACACCATCGTATTTGTGATCGGCAATGTTATATAAAACCCAACCAACCAATGCTTACTCGCATGCTTTGTCTTTACTATGCTATGTACAATCGCTGCACCCGTTATTAACAAAGGTACTGTCATTATCGATGCGATTGCCGCCACATTAATCATATTCACATTGGTATTGCCGGCGAATACATCAGACTCAGCAACTCCAAGCAACTCAGCTCCACCTAAACCAACAATAGATAACAGAAACAGCACAATTGTTATGGCTGGGGATAAACGCAATGCATGAAATTCCTTTTGGAACCCTCCCGGGTTATATAACATCGCCTGCCACCATCGCCCCACAAGCAAGCCGGTAATCGCAGTAAACCCTATCCCGTAACTGATAGTTTGCACCGATAATAAATGCACAAAATCTTGCCCATCTATTCCTGCGGCCTCACCAAGATCTAACTGACCCAGTTGAGCTTCTAACACCTGCTTTAAGGAATCTAACAATCCTTCGGACTGAGTGATTAGCCCCGTTAGAAATAAAGCTGATGCAAAGACGGCACTAAGCAAACTGTAACTAAGGTTAACCGTCATTCTCAGCACATTGGCACTGATGTAAGCCACCAATACAGCCGATACTGTTATAACTTCTACCCTTTCTCCAACGACAAATGCAGCGGTAAGAGCGGCCAATAAAATTAAGGCTCCATCTCTACTACCCCTTCGCAACGTAACCAAAGTCACGATGGCTGCAGCAAACCATGAAAACATAGGTAGCGCAGCACCTAAGAATGCAAAAAAGGCTGCTTGCAACCTCCCTCGCATAGCAAGCTCAGCTAGGGCTTTCATCATCTACCCCCAAACTCCATTAGTTGGAGTTTTTTGGTTAATGCTGATCCGAGTAGGGCAACAATGACAAGTATCGTGCTTGCTTTACTGCGCGAGCCAACTGCCGCTGATAACGCGCTTTTGTTCCTGTAATACGGCTAGGTACTATCTTTCCTGTTTCAGTAATATAATTTCTTAAAACACTGATATCTTTATAATCAATTTCAGTGATGCCTTCGGCAGTAAATCGGCAGAATTTTCTGCGTCGGTAAAAACGTGACATATCTGTCTCCTTATTTTGAATAGCAAATATTGGTCCGCCACTCAATCTAGAAATTTAATCTTCGTAACTTGCAACTTAGTCCAAGAAGGGTCATCGCGAAAACTGTTTTTGGTAAGAAAGCCTTCTACATAAACAGCCTGACCTACAAACAGATTAGCTCTTTCCTGCTCATACTCGTTCCCACTCAACTGCACCGATATTCGACACTCAATTCTACGCTCTTGCCCAGAATCCAGCTGTGTCGAACGATGATCTATCATAAATCGCGTGTGAGGTACGCCACTGGGACTGCGCGTGGTTTCCCCCAGCTTACATACCACACCTGATATTTCTAAACGATTCAGTTGTACGAACCCCTAAAGCATGAAAAGTGAATCTGCCTCTTTGGCTAACGCATATTACTCTTCGCTTTCGGTAGTCGTTTCAGCTTCGCTCTCGGTAGCCGCTGCCGGCGGGGCAGTAGGCTCACTGCGGTCGCGACTGCCTCGGTCTTCTACTGTTCTCTCCTCCACAGCCTTAGCAAGAAGAGACTCTTCAGTAACAGCCTTTTTACGACGAATAACTAAATTACGGATAACAGCATCATTAAAACGAAATGCATTCGTTAATTCGTCAATTGTTTTTTGATCACACTCAATATTCATCAAAAAATAATGCGCTTTGTGGATTTTGTTGATTGGGTAAGCTAACTGTCGACGCCCCCAGTCTTCTAGACGATGTACCGTTCCACCTGATTCGGTGACAGAACCTGTATATCGCTCAATCATTGCGCTAGCCTGATCACTTTGATCTGGGTGAATCATGACGACAACTTCATAGTGTCTCATTTATAGCTCCCTATGGGTTTCTAGCCTCCATGGTCCAACCCAATTAAGGGGTGATTTTTTCCATGTAAAGCAAGGAGTTGGATTGGTTTGCTAATTTTAGTCCATGGCTACAATTGAACGTCACGCTTACTGTTGTAAGCACGAGCTATTGTTTCAATTAACTAAGATAAGCAGCGTTACATCATCAAATATCGAGTAATTCGAAATTTGATGATTGCCTTTTTCAGTTTTCTGCAATCAAAGCCACGTAAAATGACTACTCAGAAAGCATAGTAGAAAAAGACGGCGGATTGTATTCGAGTTAGTGGCCTAAATCAAGAGTCGGAATAAATGAAGAGCGTACAGATTGTTACCAATTACAATAGACTTGCGACTTACAGCACAGTAGACTGATCAAAGTTGTACAATTAACTAGCTAAATCAGCTATTTGACGATCCTCGCACTCTTGATATGGCATTGCCACCGCCATTAATAACACCATTTAAAGAACCTGGCATTAAACAGCTCAGCCAGGCCAAATTTAAAAGGCGACCGGAAATGAATAAAAGGAAAAATTCAATATCTAGCATTCTCATCAGCACTTCGCTAATGATTTCCTTTAGCTCAATGTCACGTAGCTCAATGTCCGACGAGGCACTTACCGGCCCAAACCTAATGATAACGGCAAACAAAGGCAGCACTCAAAACCATAAGAACTCTGCATTATTGGCCTACACAAAACAAACTAGCGACTTGATCTTCTCAGATAAAGCTCTATCCAAATTTAACGCCTTAAGAGCCGCCACCAACAGCATCCGCCACGCACCCTCCGCTCCATCAAATCAAATGGCAAACCACCAATTACGATTTAATCTTTTGCGCAATGGCGTAAAAACAACAGACTTTCCTAGCGTTGAGGCTCGATTACGAACAGCCAACGCGAGGCATGAGAAACACGCCATTAAGAATCGATTGGATTGATACTCGATTAACCAAAATTAAACACCAGAAGCTTCTTCCCTTAAAACACGTATGCGACACCAAGCATGACAACAGGGTAAAGCTGAAAGTGCCTAAGGCTTTCTTCCAATTCAGCCGCCTCAGCATTCAAATCCTGCTGCAATTGATCCCCACCAGAAAACTCAGTAGACAAAGACACCTCGGGAGAGGCTTGTACCAAAACACCAACATCTAATACAAATCCTATGCCTACGCCGCCAAAATCATACCCCCAGCCCAAACCAATATAGGGGGCAGTTGAGCCTAAATCTATTGTCGCAATCAAATCCCCGATCACTTCAGGACTATAACTGCTATCACCAATCCCGTAGTTCCCGTCAGCGGGCATGGCTACCCCCACTAACGTCGTGGAATTAGAATAAATTCCGCTAGTGATTCGCATACTACCACTGAAAGGATGCCAATCTATCAGTACACCCGTCGCACCAATGTCCAACTCAAAGGTATAATCTATATTTTCTTCTGTCGCATCATACTCAAACTGATAGCTACTAAAAGAAATCCGCAAACTAAAAGACTCTGTCAGTTGCTTAGACACATCGACTCCAATTCCCATAGAGCCAATTCGACCACCCACCCCAATATCGGCGTAACACATAGAAGCATTCAGAATCCCTATGCCGAACATCACAAGAGCGAAAGTAGCCTTACATTTCTGAAAGAGGACACCCAACACCATCTCCTTTTTATCGTTTCCAATTTCTACGAATTTTTTCGCCTTTGCCGAACCGCCTCGAATAAGCAGACGCCGGTAGCAACGGACACATTCAAACTACTCACGACCCCACCCATTGGAATAGTCACTAGCTGATCGCAATGCTCTTTTGTTAATCGCCTTAACCCTTCGCCTTCCGCCCCCATAATCAACGCTAGTGGCCCGTCTAAGCTCACATCATACAAACCGACTGCAGCCTCTTCCATCGCAGTTCCAACACACCAGATGTTTCTATTTTTTAGTTCTCGCAGGCAGCGCGCAAGATTGGTGACTTGATAAAAGGGTACTGTTTCTGCCGCTCCTACAGCCACTTTTTTTACAGTACCAGTCAAGCCAACTGATTTATCTTTTGGAGCGATAACGCCATGCACGCCAGCCGCATCAGCAGATCTCAGGCATGCTCCAAGATTATGAGGATCAGTTATATTATCCAACACGAGCAAAAAGGGAGGCGCACTCAATCCATCTAACATTTGAGCGAGATCTGCATCGCCACGAACAGGAGCTAAACGGGTACGCGCAATAACGCCTTGGTGATGCGAAACACCTGCGCGTTTTTCTAGCTCTTGCTTGCTTGCTTTACCAACATGGACACCCACCACTTTCGCCAACGCTAAGATCTGATCCACTCGGTCATCACTCCGACCTTCAAGCACGTATAACTCCAGAACTCGCTCAGGATGCATTTCAAAAACAGCCTTCACAGAGTGCAGACCATAAAGCCACTCGCTCTTTTGACTACTACCTTTGGGGTTTCCTTTATTTAATTTATTTTTCATTTTCTAGTATATTTACCTTAACTACCACTTAACGTTTTTTTACTTTAAAAGCCGGTCGCGCTACTTTTTCAGTTTTTTTATTAGGTGCCTTTTTTTTCGATACTTTCTTTTTAGCAGCTCCCTTTACTATCGAATCCTTTTTTTCACACCTTTTTTTCTTAGCTTTCTTTTTACTATTATTCTCCGCCCCTTTCTTCGCTCCTTTCTTCGCGCTTTTTTTCACACCTTTTTTTAACTTCAATTTAGTCTTCGGCTTACGTTTCTCTTTAGATCCCCTCTCATCCTCATTCTCTACGGCTCTCGCTTCTTTTGTTGATTTCCTTCGCCCCCCTCTCACTGATTTAGCATGTTTTGAAGGCTTTTTCTTTCTTTTTTGCTCCTGGCCTCCGAGCAAATCAAAATCTATTTTACGGTCATCCAAATTAACTTTAGCGACCTTTATCATAAGTTCATCACCAAGACGATAGCTTACTCCGGTCCTCTCACCATTTAAACGGTGCTTGATGGGATCGAAATGATAATAATCCCCAGGCAAATTTGAAATATGGACCAAGCCCTCAACATAGACGTCTTTGAGTTCCACAAACAAGCCAAATGCAGTGACCGAACTGATCACTCCAGAGAAAACATCTCCGACCTTGCTACTCATAAATTCACATTTCAACCAATCCACAACATCGCGAGTCGCATCGTCTGCCCTGCGTTCAGCACTGGAGCTACTTTCACCCAGCACCAACATTGCCGCCAAATCATAGGGTAACCATTCTTTTTTTGATAATGGCTGCACCCCTTCAACACTATGTACTTGGCGTACTTCCGGATTATTATGTATCAGATACCGTATCGCTCTATGTACCAGCAAATCTGGGTAGCGCCGTATTGGTGAAGTGAAATGGGCATAGGATTTATAACCCAAGCCAAAATGACCTGTATTCTCGGGACTATATGCGGCTCGCGACATAGATCGCAACATTACCGTTTGAATTAAATGCGCATCGGGTCTATCGCTGATACTGCTAAGTACCGCCTGAAAATCTTTAGGTTGCGGTTTCGCTTTGCCTGGCAACGTTATTCCCAGCTCGCCCAGAAATGCTCTTAAATTAGTAAGCTTCTCATCTTTAGGCCCATCGTGATTACGATACAATCCGGGCAGTTTATACTTCTCCAATAACTTCGCCGTGCAGACATTGGCACAGAGCATCATTTCTTCGATAAGCTTATGTGCATCGTTTCGATCAACAGGCACAATTTCTTCTATCTTCCGATCGTCGCCAAAAACAATTCGAGTTTCATTCGTTTCGAAGTCAATGGCCCCACGCTCTTCCCGCGCACTTCTCAATGCCGTAAATAGTGCATTGAGATCTCTTAAGGGTTCGACCAGATCAGGCTGGGCAGAAATAGTCGGAAATGCGCTTAGATTGAGATCTTCGCCTTTCGGTCTTTTTATCTTTTCGGAGGCAATAAATGCACCGACTTCGGTATAAGTTAAGCGTGCTCTAGAACGCATCACTCCTTCATAAAAACGGTATCGACTCACTTTTCCCGACGCACTAATAGAGGCTTCACAAACCATGCAGAGCCTATCTATATTAGGGTTAAGCGAGCACAGACCGTTAGACAAGACCTCCGGCAACATAGGGATCACTTTCTCAGGAAAGTAAACTGAATTGCCTCGCCGTTTTGCCTCTTGATCCAAAGCACTGCCGACATTCACGTAATGGGACACATCCGCTATGGCGACAGTTAACCTCCAACCTCCTGACTTCTTTTTCTCGCAATAAACTGCATCATCGAAATCTCTCGCGTCTTCACCATCAATGGTGACTAAAGGTAGGTTTCTCATATCGACGCGCTGAATCTTCGCTGCCTCCTCCACTGTGCTCGGCACCAAATCAGTCTCACGCAAGACATCACCCGGCCACTCAAAGGGGATTTCATGGGCTCTTAAAGCAATATCGATTTCCATGCCCGGCGCCATATGATCCCCCAAGATATTAATAATTTTACCTTGGGGTTGAGTTCGGATTCCCGGGTGCACCGTAATTTCAACAACGACAATTTGCCCTGCAACGGCATCGCCACAATTTTCAGATGCAATAAGAATATCCTGACTAATACGCCGATTATCAGGCTCCACGAAAGTCACGCCATTTTCTTTGAAAAAACGGCCGACAATATTGGCAGTGTTGTGCTCCAGCACCTCTACTATATTCCCTTCCTTGCGGCCTCGACGATCAATGCCCGACACTCGCGCGAGCACCCGGTCGCCATCAAATACTAATCGCATTTGTCGTGAATTGAGAAATAGGTCTTCACCACCTTCCTCTGGCAAGACAAAACCAAACCCATCGCGATGCCCCATAACACGACCTCGAATGAGATCCATCTTATCTACCAGACCAAAATCACCTTTCCGATCCCTTATCAATTGGCCATCACGCTCCATCGCCCTCAAACGCCGACGTAACGCATCTTCCTGAACGGAGTCTTTATCTAATGCAAAAGCCCGAGCCAATTGAGCTCTTGAAACGGGTTTGCTGACTTTCGCTAAATACTCTGCAATATACTCGCGACTCGGTATGGGATTATCATAATTTCGTGCTTCGCGATCCGCTTGCGGATCTTTGTCTGATGACCAGGGGCTCATGCATTAAAGCTCTTAGGTTGTGGGAATGAAGATGACTATGGAAGATTCGCTCACTAACAGTGTAACACTAACCTTAGAGAAAGTTTTCTGTGGCGTCCTAAGGTTAGTGTCAATTCTGACATCATAGATGTTTGATTATAGTTGTTAGATTATTACTGTTAGAATAAAGTCTATAACTAAAGGCAACGTTGGCCGTCTATCATTAACATTATGAAAAACTCAATTTGTCCGCATTGCCAATTTCAACGTCAACCCGAAGACAACGGCCCTACCTGGCAGTGTTCCAATTGCGGAAAAGCCTATCGCAAACAACACGGAGAGCCTCCTCCCCCCTCAAGACAGGTCCAACGAGCTGTCATCGACAATGAGTCCTTTATCTCATGGCAAAAACGGCTAAACACCTGGCTCATCATTGCACTCTGTAGCAGCGCTGCAGCCTTCTACTACAAGAACCAACTACCCGATACGACGGAAATAAATTCGGCCCTATCTCAAGAACCAATCCAGCGACAAACAAAAAAACCACCCTCTTCGTTTCAATACTTTGATCGACTCTACAACATAAGACCCGTAGCAGATTACGAATTATGGGGACTCGTAGTCAGCCATAATAACACCTCAGGTATGGGTGATATTTATCACGATGAAACCTCCCTAGACACCAAAGATCTCTGTGTCCTCTGGGGAGAGAACCTCGCCAACAATCAATTCAGAAGCGCCACGTTTTCAAGTACAGCATGGACCTGCCACCTAGAATATCCCGCGGGGATATCCCTAAATCTGCAGCAAGTATCTAACAATCACTTAATCACAGACTCGGACGACATACGTCAGAAAATTGAAGGAATACGCATTGGAGATCAAATTAGGCTCAAAGGGTGGCTAGTGGACTATCAAGAAAATCAAAACTCTCACTTTTGGCGCAAGACTAGCATCAATCGTGAAGATCTAGGCAACGGAGCCTGCGAAGTCGTTTTCGTACAAGAAATTGAAGTGATAGAGCGAAACAATCCAAGCTGGTACGCTCTTTGGTTTTATGGATTAATCGCATGCGTAACAATAATACTCGCAAAGATTATTATTGTCCTTGTAGAAATCAGCCCCCACAGACACTAACCCTACTTTCTTATAATCCACTGCACTTTTAATTTACAGTGGATTTTAGCTATGAAATACCTGGCTCTGCTCATGCACTGAATCGATAAAAGCCTTCGCATTCTCAGGCTTAACATCAAGGGGGATACCATGGCCCAAATTAAACACATGCCCCGAACCCTCGCCAAAACCTTTCAAGATGCGCCCGACTTCTTCTGCGATTCGTTTTGGGGAACTATAAAGTACCGATGGATCCATATTGCCCTGCAAGGCCACTCGATTCCCAACTCGCTCTTTAGCCTGATCTATTTCTACAGTCCAATCCAGACCAACGCACTGGCAACCACTATCTGCAATTTCTTCTAGCCACAATCCGCCATTTTTCGTAAACAAAATCGAGGGGATTTTTTGGCCATCATGCTCTTTAATGAGACCTTCAATAATTTGCTTCATATATTGCAATGAAAATTCCCTATAGCATGGCGTACTCAAAGCCCCGCCCCAGGTATCGAATATTTGTACCGCTTGAGCACCGCTGCGAATTTGCTCATTCAAATATGCAATCACCGATTGCGCCAATACATTCAGCAACTCGTGCAATACTTCAGGCGACTCATACATCATTCGCTTTATTTTACGGAAGTCTTTGGAGGAGCCTCCCTCAACCATATAAGTGGCCAATGTCCAAGGACTACCGCTAAAACCAATTAAAGGTACACGTCCGTTTAATTCTCGTCGAATCACACTCACTGCATCCATAACATAACCCAGATCAGCTTGAGGGTCGGGCACCTTAAGAGCGGCAACATCTTCTTTTGTACTAATCACTTTTTTAAAGCGTGGGCCTTCTCCTGCCTCAAAGTACAAACCTAAGCCCATCGCATCCGGAATGGTCAGAATATCAGAAAAAAGAATAGCCGCATCCAGGTCAAACCGCTCTAAAGGCTGCAAAGTGACTTCACAGGCTAACTGAGGGTTTTGACAAACTGACATGAAATCACCAGCTTTAGCGCGTAATTCCCGGTATTCAGGCAAATATCGCCCTGCTTGCCTCATCATCCACACGGGAGTGACATCCACATCTTCTCGTAATAGCGCTTTGATAAAGCGGGTATTCTTTAATTCAGGCTTAGTCATAATTTAAATCTTTGTGTTGAAAAAAAGGCAGTTTACACACGAACCAACCACGGAACAAATTTACAAGGCATCGAATATTACGAGGAAGCATTACGCCTAATACTCTTTTGAACATCACCCACTCGCCTTGCCCACGGTTTACGGCCTCTAATAGCACGAGGCAATGCAACAATTGCAGCTTGTGCCAGTTCCCGAGTGGTATACTCTCCCTGCACAACCACATACCACCCTTGGCCTTTGTGACGCGTTTTGTAATAGGCTAATCCACTAATACTCTTATACTTTTCGGTAAAAGCTTTCACTGACTTCTCATCCCTTGCACCGAGAAGCTGCAATGTAAATGACGCGGGATCGAGAGTGAGCAGCCAGCGCTCTTTTTTGCGCAATGAGGCACTCGCCCTGGGCTTAGGCTTAACATTTTCTTTCGCCTGCACCTTTTGATCTACCGACTTAGCGTTTGCTAACCGAGACTTCGATACACTGGGTTTCGAATTCGCTTTCTTAGTTACGGCTTCTTTTGCTATTTTCTTGTGAGATGTTTCATTCTTTTTCTTTAATTCCTTGGGCCTATTATTACTCACTATCGGCTTCGGCATCACCTCTTCATTGTTCTGAGGTGTCTTGGCCACTGAATTTCCAACTTTAACCGATTTAGCCCCTTTCTCTGTATTCGCTATTTTGACGGCCTCCGGTTGCACTGCAACACTTTCAGTTTCGACTTCAAGTTTGCCATCCGTATAATTAACCGTTTTCGAAATGCCCGAGTCAGCGAGTACCACACTAGAATCATTGCCATCCACCGGCTCTTGCTCTAACAGTAACAGCAGCAATACCAAGCCAACACAGCCCGCGGCAACAGTATGAATTATTGGTATCGAGAAGCGCTTTTTCCCAGTACTGCTAGACAACACTTGCAACAAAACTTGTCGTGCATACCGATTTATTAAACTTGGAATACCTTTGCTCTGTTGAAATACTTCTTCAATTTGCTGTGAATTAAATTGAATATCGGTAAGACCCGCCGTCACCAAACGGTAATTGATATACCCCTCTGTATCTTTTTCGCTGAAAGACTCCAAATCCAATACATGCCCCCATTCTTCATAGGACTTACGAATTCGCGGGCTCTTGAACAAATCATGAATTTCGGTGGAAGCAAACAATATAACGTGGAGGTTTTTACTTTTATCATTTTTTAGAAATTCAAACAAAAGCGCTAAGGATTCTTCCCCCAACAACTCTGCATTGTCAGCCACAACCAGGCAGTCGATACCATTTTCGCCATTAACATGGATAAAATCACAGACTCTTAACTGATTAGAGACCCCGCCCCCTCTATCTGGAATGCGGTACCCATCCACCATTTGGGAAAGTAAGCTCTCCGGACTCAACAAATCTGATTGATTTTGCTCCGTCTCTATAAGGGCGATCTTAGTTAGGCTGGGATCAAACTGCTTTAAAAAACGCTGTTTGAGAATCGTTTTACCGCTGCCCGTGACGCCAATAACAACTACAAAGTAGTGACTATAGTGACTTAAATGAGGAAGCAGCTCGACGTATTCTTGCCGCTGCACCTCAGGAAAAAATAGCCCGTCAATACCTTCATCTGAAAAGGGATCTCTCTCCAACCCCAACTCTAAAAGGCGCTCGATAATTGCCTGATCTTGCTCCAATCCACTATCCCGAATTTTGCTTATAGACATGCCTTCACTATTCACAGCTTGGGATTCCATTAAGTCAACTATCCAAGAAAGCGTTAAAAGTTTGCTGTAACTTGTCGCGATCAAAATCTTCGCTGATGACAGCGTGACCCAATCGATCCAGTAGCACGAGGCGCAACCTCCCATCTACTACCTTTTTATCAACGGCCATCAACTCGATCATACGCTGAGATGTGAGTTGTTTGGGGGCAATTCTAGGCAACCCTATTCGAGTGAGCATTTTTTCAGTCCGCTGAAGCACCTCTTTACTCACCAAGTCGAGGCGACAGGATAAATCCACTGCCATTATCAAACCAAGCCCAACGGCTTCTCCATGCAACCACTCACCATAGCCTAGTTCCGTTTCAACGGCATGGCCAAAAGTATGTCCTAAATTTAAGATTGCCCTAACGCCAGACTCCCTTTCATCCTCCGCAACAACCATTGCCTTGATTTCACACGAACGTTTGATCGCATACGTTAAAGCACTGGGTTCAAGAACCATTAAATCTTCAACATGCTCTTCCAGCCAATACCAGAAATTTTCATCCCAGATCAGACCGTATTTAATCACCTCGGCCATCCCTGCAATAAACTCTCGTTTAGGCAGGGTCTGCAACATCTCCAAATCGATGAAAACACAGTTCGGCTGATGAAAAGCCCCAATCATGTTTTTACCTAACGGGTGATTCACACCGGTTTTTCCGCCCACTGAGGAATCGACTTGCGCTAACAGAGTCGTTGGAATTTGAATACACTCAACGCCACGCTGATAAGCTGCCGCAGCAAAGCCAGTCATATCACCGACTACACCACCACCTAACGCGATAAGCGTAGTGGTTCTGTTGTGACCGAGTTCTAGTAAGCGGGTAAATATTTGATTGAGCGTTTCTAGATTTTTATAAATTTCACCGTCAGGCAGAACAACGGAATCTACCTTTAGTGCTGAATTATCTGAGAACAAATCTAATACGCTGTGAAGATAAATGGGGGCAATGGAGGAATTAGTTACGACGAGGACTTGATGCCCTTTGATATGAGGCAATATCTTATCGGCATTATTAAAGAGGCCTTCGCCTATATGAATGGGGTAACTACGCTCCCCCAGGTCTACCATTAGTGTTTGCATATATACCAGTCTCTAACTTTTCATCAATACAATCGAATGGCGTTCGCCTCTGATATATTAACGTTTATCTGATTTCATGCAATCAACAATTTCTTTCGCTACCTCCTTAACACTGCGGCTATTCGTATCCAAAACAAAGTCTGCGATTTCTTCATATAAAGGTCCGCGCACACTGATCAATTTCTCCAACACGTCCCTCGGATTTTGAGTTTGTAGCAGCGGCCTGTTTTTGTCTTTAGCAGTTCGCTTTAACTGCTGCTCCAAAGACACCTTTAGATAAACAACGATTCCACGCTCCGCCAAACAACATCTATTTTTTTTGCGAATAATACTACCACCGCCCGTTGCAAGCACAATGTTAGAGTCTTGAGTCAATTGATCTATCACCACTTCTTCGCGCTGCCGGAAGCCTTCTTCGCCTTCCACATCGAAAATCCAAGGGATGTCGGCCCCCGTACGACTTTCAATTTCTTGATCGGAATCGACAAACAGGTACCCTAGCATCAGAGCCAACTGCCGCCCGATAGAACTCTTGCCGGCCCCCATAGGGCCGACTATAAAAACATTAGGTAAATTTTGCATTACATGAAGAGATAGCTCAGCCTTAACGAGTGGCTAACACATCTTTTACGATTTTAGGTGTGATGAAAATTAAGAGCTCTTGCTTACGCTCTGATTTCGATGTATTTCGGAAAAATCGACCAATGACCGGCAGATCTCCGAAAAAAGGTGTTTTAGTAATACTTTCCACAGTTGAGGTTTCAAATACCCCGCCAAGTACAACCGTTTCACCGTTATTAACCAACACATTGGTCTGTATATTATTGGTGTTGATACTGGGTATACCAGCAAACTCATCGCCAACGGTATCCTGATTAATTTGTAATTCCATTATAATGCGGCCATCAGGCGTAATATGAGGAGTGACCTCCAAACTTAAAGCAGCTTCTTTGAAAGCTACGGAGGTGGCACCACTCGATGATGCCTCTTGATAGGGTATCTCCGTGCCTGATGCAATCCGAGCCGTTTGTTGATCTGCTGTAAGCACTTTTGGCGTCGCGATAATATCAGCATGACCGCTGGATTCAAGGGCAGACAATTCCAGCTCAAGCAAGCCGCTACCCAAACTCGTAAACCCTAGAGCGAAAGAACTAGCACCCTCCCCCACGACTCCAAGATCAACCATTAAATTGTCAGGTCTAGATATTGTTAATACGCCGTCGTCCTCCGTACCCGATTCTCTAACATCCCAAATAGTATTACTGGAACCGCCAATCGTAAAATTGGAATCTTGGCGTGCCACGGTTTCGCCAGCCGCATTGGTCCCCAGCTCTCGGCTAAGGCCTACATGACCCCACTCTACTCCTAAATCCATACCGGATGACGCATTCGCCACGACAACACGCGCTTCAATTAACACCTGTTGCACGGGGATATCCAGCTTACTAAAAAATGCTCGGATATCTTCAATTTTGGCAGAAGTATCTCTGATAAGCATCGTATTTGTCCGCTCATCGACAGTGGCGCTACCTCTGGATGACAGTAATCCTGCCCCCCCATCACCACCACCGAGTAGTGCCGCCAAATCTGCCGCTTTAGCATAATTAACTTGTATAAACTCTGTTCGCAACGGAGCCAACTCTTCTACTTGTTTTGAAGTTTCCAATTCCAGTTTTTCACGTGCCGCAATCTCATCTGCTGGAGCCACCAACATCACATTACCGATGGTGCGCTTATCAAGACCTTTCGTCTTTAGTATGAGATCGAGCGCTTGATCCCAAGGTACATTCTGAAGTCGAAGAGTAATTCGTCCGGACACCGTATCACTCGCCACTAAATTCAGTTCCGTGAAATCGGCGATTAACTGCAAGACAGATCGCACTTCAATATCTTGAAAGTTAAGTGATAGCTTCTCTCCAGTAAAAACAAATCGCTCCTTTTTACGCTTCTCCAACTCCTCAATAGCAACTGGTTTGACACTGATCGTAAACTTATCATCAGCTTGATACGCTAAATATTCATAATCTCCCTCAGGACGTAGAATCAGTACCGCATTACCCTCTTCAGTAATCGCATCAATCGATTTCACAGGAGTTGCAAAATCTACCACATCTATCCGCCGGTGCAATTGCTCGGGCAATTTTACGCCGACAAACTCAACCACAATTCGGCCACTTTCTTCGCGCATATCAACGGACGCTGTGGGGTCCGTCAAAGTGACAATCACTTGGCCCTCACCCTGGTTACCCCGTCGAAAATCAACCTCAGAGATTGCGCTTACTACAGTTGCTACACCCTGCGTACTATTTTCGCCTTTAAAAGTGCTACTCGCTGTTCCTTTCGCATGATCCCGCGCAAGAAGCTTTTCTTGCGCATCCTGACCCACGGTAACTATTAACTCATGCCCTACCACGACCGTACTATAAGGCACTAATTCAGTTAAATTAATGATCAGTCTAGTGCGATCCTTCGCACCCATAACTGTCAGACTTCGAGCATTGCCTACACCCAGATTGTGATATTTTGATTGGAGTTGGCTTTCTACACCACTTAGATCGAGTGCTATACGGGCCGGTTTTTCAATGGTATATCCCTTAGGATTAGGAGGAATGCTATCGAACTGCAATCTAAGCTCAATTTGATCTCCAGGAAGCGAGGCAAATTCCAAGTTCTTCAAAGCCGCAACGTCCGCAACCGCGACTTGATGCCCCAAAAGAGCCACCGAATAGAGGACGAATGTGTAAATCATTTTTTTCATCATCATTAGCTGCCTACATCCTATCAATTTTATGCGCACATTCTATACAAATCATGAGTAAAAAAACTACCCGTTTTGAAAATCACTTGCGTTCAACGTTATTCAATTTTTAATACAATGGCCCGAGGCCTTTCAACCCAACCCTCTTCCCCATCTGGAATAAGCTCAACAACATCAATTTTTATATCGGTAATCTCTACGACTCGCCCATGATTTCGTCCCATATAGTTACCAATGGAAACACGATGTATGCCAGCTTTATTGTCACGAATTAAAGAGAATAACTTATTACCCGGTCGACTCAGAGTCCCCACCATCGTCAAAGCATCAATACTAAATTCCTCTAGCAGCTCTTTTGGTCGATCAAAATCAGGCATGACACGTTTGCCTTTCACCATGGCTTTCATCGGCTCAACGGCAACCGGTGGCTGAAATGGACTACGTAGCAGAGAGGCACTGTACGAGAAATTTTTGTATGTTTCAAACTCTGGTGGCGGTTCGATTCTACCTTGAGGGCGACGTTTAATCTCTTCCATTTTCAATTTAAGATCAGCATGCTCGCCTTGGCCACTACAAGCCGCCAGTACCATAGCCATACCTAATATCACAAAGCGCACACAAGAAGAATTCATTCGTCATTCTCCTCTGAGCGATCATTATATCGGTAGGTCTTTGCTGTAATAGCCAGCGTCAGCACATTTGGAGTGCTCACTTCAGGCCTAATAGTATAATCATGCAACGTTACGATTCTGGGAAGCGCCGCCACCCCACTAATAAAACTGCCTATAGAATGATAGCCACCCTTAACTTTTATCTCTATGGGCAGCTCAGCATAGAACTCAACTACTTTCTCTGCACCTAAATCAATTGATTCGAACTCTAGCCCACTATCCAAGCCAAGCTGCGAGATATCTTCTAATAATCCAGGCACCTCTGTATCGCTGGGTAATTGCCTGACCAATGCACCAAAAGAATTTTCCATTTCCTCCATCTGTTTTCTGTATCTGTCTAAATTCGCCGCTTGAAATGCCTTGCCTTCAAACTCTTTCATCAAGACTTCTTCTTGCTTCACCTTTTTATCTAACGTGACCAAACTTTCTGACAGTTGAAACTGAAAAACTAAAAAGCCTGCTAAGATTGCAGTAGCCACCCAAATGGCAACCTTTACAGGTATAGGCCAAGATCCAATATTCTCTGGATCTAAATCATTGAGCGTATCCAGTACTCCTTGAACATCCACTATCGGCCACCCTCATCTGTTTGTTTTTTCGCCGATGGCGACACACCGATAACACTCAGCTCAAATCGACTGCTAGCGCCCTCTTCTTCTCCCGCCACAACCGAGGACAAAGTCGGATTAGCGAACCAATCGGATTCGTTCAAATTACGCATAAAATTTGAAACTCGATTATTCGCTTCTGCCTCTCCTTTCAAAATGAAAGTTTTACCATTACGTTGCAACCAAGAGAGAAAAACACCATCTGGGATATTCTGAGCAAACTCATCAAAGAAGTGCACGATGACCGACCGATTACCCTGTAAGTTTTGAATCACATTCATCCGTTCAATCAGCTGTGCACGCTGACTTCTCAATTCCTTAATCGCACTAATGCTCTCATCGAGATTCTCTTGCTCTAATTCGATATAGCGATTCCGAGAATCTTGTTTACTAATTTGAGCGCCCACTCGAGTATCCACCAGAAAAACGGTGCCCGCACCGATTATCGCTACACCAGCAAGAATAACAAAAAACTGACGTCTCAACTCTGCGCGTCGTTCCTCTCTCCACGGTAATAAATTGATATGAGCCATTAATTAAAGCTCCTCAATGCCAGTCCACAAGCAATCATCAATGCTGGCGCATCGTTGCTTAATGCTGCCGCGTTAACTTTTGTTGCAAGCGACATGTTCACAAATGGATTCGAAACAGTAGTGGTGGTACCAACCTTATCCTGAACAAGTTCGTCCAATCCAGAAATTGACGCCGTACCGCCAGCCAATATAATGTGATCGACGTCATTGTATTGGCTAGAGGAGAAAAAGAACTGCAATGATCGAGTGACCTGTTGAACAACGGCCTCCTTAAATGGCTCAAGAACTTCACTCTCATAGTCATCCGGAAGCCCTCCCTGCTTCTTCGCCAAACCAGCTTCTTCTACGGAGAGACCATATCGCCGTTGAATTTCTTCTGTTAACTGCTTACCTCCAAATAGCTGCTCTCTTGTATAAATGGTCTTGCCATCATGTAGCACACTTAATGTGGTCATTGTCGCCCCTACATCTACAATTGCGACAGTTTGATCTTCTCCACCATCAATCTGATCTGCAATCAAACTGAAGGTGCGCTCCATCGCGTATGCCTCGACATCCACCACTTTCGTTTGTAAGCCGCCTATATCCAACACATCAACCCTTAGATCCACGTTTTCACTACGACATGCGGCCAGCAATACTTCAACTTGCTCAGGGTTATCTTCCACCAGCCCCTGAACTTCGAAATCAATGCTCACTTCATCAAGCGGATACGGTATATATTGATCGGCCTCAACACGAATCTGATTCTCCATTTCATCATCAGATAATGCGACATCCATTTCGATTGTTTTAGTTATCACAGCCGATCCGGCCACCGCCACTGCAGCTTGTTTGACGCTAGTCTTGCACTGACTGACTAATCGAGCGATGGCGACACCTACGCCTTCAACATCAGTAATATTTTTTTCAACAACTGCGTTAGGAGGCAATGGTTCTACACCATAGGCTTCAACACGAAATCGATCGCCCTGACGGCTTAGTTCGAGCAATTTAACTGATGTCGAACTAATATCAATTCCAAGCTTTGAACTTTGAGATTTATTTTTGAAAAACGATAACACGCGTTCCCACTCTTTTTTTTCTATCGGTGATAATTACTTAGAACATTTTTGTATCTATTTACATTAAATACCACAATTGGCGAGTTCGCAATTAGCGAAGAACATTAATCTCGTCATATAATCTATTTTAACCTTCAACTCTTCAGATCAACTGCTTACGTGTTTAATTGTAGCTATTCGGTATTAATTATAATTTATGAAAATTATTGATTCGTTCTTTAAATTTAGCCTATGGACATTTCTTGCAGGTGTTTGTGGAGCAACTCTCATTTTTGCAAGTTCCATTTTGTACCTCAGCCCAAATTTACCTGCGGTTGAAAAATTAAAGGACATTCAGCTTCAAACTCCTTTAAAGGTTTACACCAGCGATCATAAATTAATTGCGGAATTTGGCGAAAAGCGCCGAACTCCCCTAACCTTCGACCAAGTCCCCCCACTTTTTATAAATGCGATTCTAGCAGCTGAAGATGATCGGTTTTACCAACATCACGGCGTCGATATTACCGGACTCATACGAGCCGCTTTTGAACTCGTAAAAACGGGCTCCATCCGTACTGGTGGCAGCACTATCACCATGCAAGTGGCAAAGAACTTCTTTCTTTCCAGGGAAAAAACATTCATTAGAAAATTTAATGAAATATTACTCGCTTTACAGATAGAGAGAGAACTGAATAAAAACGAGATACTGTCCCTGTACGTCAATAAAAATTATCTTGGTCACCGTTCCTATGGCATTGCAGCCGCCGCTCGTGTTTATTACGGCCAAGACATCAGTGAACTAGATTTAGCGCAATTGGCTATGATTGCCGGGCTTCCAAAAGCGCCTTCACGATATAATCCAATCACCAACCCCAGTAGAGCATTAGTACGTAGAAATTGGATTTTACGGCGAATGCGTGACCTTGGCTATATTGATCAACAATCCTATCTAGAGGCTTTCCAAACAGCTGATATCGCGGAATACCATGGCTTACGCCCTGAAATCGAAGCATCCTATTTAGCCGAAATGGTCCGCAAAGAAATGCTAAACCGCTTCGGCAAGCAAGCCTATACTGCGGGGTACAACGTAATCACCACGGTCAATTCTAAACTACAGCAATCCGCCAATACATCTGTCCAAAATGGCTTACAGAGCTACGATTTACGACACGGCTATCGAGGTCCGGAAGCGCATATTGAAGCACCGAACATGGAAGAGATGACTGCGGATTTAAAAACTGAATGGCATGAACAAATTCAGAAAACACTTAAGGGATATCAGGTGATAGGACCACTCCTTCCCGCCGTGGTCACTTCTGTTGAAGGTGAAAATGCGACAGCCATAATAAAGCGCAATAGTGCGAAACATTATCACCTCAACATTCAAACTGAAATCACATTAACTTTAGAATCTTTTGAATGGGCTAGAAATTACATTTCGGTCAACCAGAAAGGCACAAAACCCAAGCTTGCTTCAGACGTGCTAAAAGTCGGTGACGTTATCAGAGTCAAACCGGTTCTTGATGGGTTAACACAGAAAGAGAATCCAGCTACATCAGCAGACATTGCCAATGCCGACAGCACTAAAGTTAAGAACAGCTCGGACATCGATACAGAGAATAACACCGAAAATATTTTTTGGAAGATGGGCCAACTACCTCAAGCTCAAGCTGCTTTGGTGTCCCTTTCACCGGACAATGGCGCCATACAAGCTATAGTCGGTGGCTTTGACTTTCACCAGAGCAAATTCAATCGAGTCATTCAAGCGGGTCGCCAGGCCGGTTCAAATTTCAAACCCTTTATTTACACTGCAGCGCTCGCCAATGGATTCACGGCCGCCTCCATAATCAACGATGCACCGGTGGTGTTTAACGACAAGAGCCTTGAAAGCACCTGGCGCCCTGAAAACTCAAGTGGTAATTTTTTTGGGCCTACCCGACTGAGGCAAGCACTTTACAAATCCCGCAACCTAGTTTCAATTCGCCTACTTCGTAAAATGGGCATCAATAATGCTATCGATTTTGCGACCCAATTCGGCTTTGATCCCGACACACTTCCCAAAGATCTCTCCCTCGCCTTGGGTAGCGCGGCCGTCACACCACTGGAAGTCGCGACAGGTTACACCGCCTTTGCCAATGGCGGATACAAGGTCTCTTCCTTTTTTATTCAAAGCATCAACGACAGCGAAAACAATAATTTATTTGAAGCCACCCCCCTCTTCGTTTGCCATGAATGTCCTGTCACAGACACTTCCCCCGGCAACCCTACCGAAATAAACGAAACACTAACAATGACAACCGCTCAGCCTTCAATAAAAACCGAAGAACTTACCGTTGAGCAACAAGAGGAAGAATCTGCCTTAATGGAGTCCGAAGACTTATTTCTCCTAGATAGCGGTTTACTTGAATTGGCTGACGAAAAAACCATGTATGCTGAACGAATAGTAGAGCCTCGGATTATCTACATCGTTAATTCAATGCTAAGAGATGTCATAAAAAAGGGTACGGGGCGCAGAGCTAGAAAACTGAACCGAAATGACATAGCGGGAAAGACTGGCACAACCAACGATCAAAAAGACGCTTGGTTTTCAGGGTTCAATCAAGATTTAGTCACGACAACTTGGCTTGGCTTTGACACCCCGAAGACGCTAGGCGCGAGAGAATACGGCGGTACTGCTGCACTCCCCATCTGGATCGAATTCATGGAACAAGCACTAAAAGGAAAAGCCGAGAACAAGCCAAAACAACCAGAAGGTTTAGTCACTATAAAAATCGATCCCAAGACAGGGGAACGTGCCAAAGCCGGGCAAGACAACGCCATATTTGAAATCTTTCGGGAAGAGCTTGCACCGAAAAAACTGGCAGCTAGCAATATACACACAGCACCAACTCAACAAGAAGATGTGTCGACTCTGGAAGAGCTGTTTTGATTTAATCTATGACAGGCAGGTTAATACAAGCAAAAGAACAGTGACAAACAACAGGCGGATACCCGTAAATAAGCCACAACAATGGAGCTACCGATCCACCGATAGCTCCAAATTCTTAGACATCTTCCACAGATTGCAATGGATAATGAGCAGGGTAGCCCTTCGTTGCAACACCAGAGTCCACTGCCGCACGCGCAACAGCCGCAGAGACTAAAGAAATAA
>JAHRWA010000087.1 GCA_019090455.1 Pseudomonadales bacterium
ACAGTTGAGGCATAGCGTAAGATGGGTATGCCTAAATTGGCGGCCAGTTCTTCTGAAGTGGTGTAAACCGGAGGAGGGCATAGTCCATCGACATCTTCGGGTTTCAGTCCGGCTTCATAAATCGCATCTCGTGCGGCTTGCAGCATCATATCCACTGCGGTTCGTTCTGTACCTTTTACATACTCTGTTTCGGCAACGCCAACAATAGCGGCCTTATTGGAAAATCCCATAATTAATTACCTAGTGTGAGTGACTGGGTCTCGTTTTAGTCTTCCAGTAATGCGGATAAGCGTTCTGTTGATGCCAAATATCCGTTAACCATATCCATCAACAGGTTCCTGGAGCTGATGCTATGGTTCATGCTCCCTACTATTTGTCCTACGGGTGCGAATGCGAGTTCTTTTGCTTGTTCGGGATAGCGATGTATTCGTGCTAAAGCGCTGCCGGATACCATCATCTGCATGGGCGCCCCTAAGGATTCAGGGTTGCCTTCGGCATCCCAACCTTCTGACCACGCATTTTTCAACATACGAACGTGCTTGCCGGTAAAAGATTTAGATCGCACGGTACCGCTACTGTCGGCGGCGAACATGAGCTCTTTCACTGTCTCGGATGTTTCTGCTTCTGAAACGGTGAGCCAGATCGAACCACACCAAACGCCCTGTGCACCTAGCGCTAAAGCCGCTGCCATTTGCTCACCTGAACCGATGCCACCTGCTGCTATGACGGGAATATCCCCGGCAACTTTTACGACTTCAGGCCATAAAACAACGCTGCCGATATCACCGGTGTGACCGCCGCCTTCTCCGCCTTGAGCAATAATAAAATCGAGTCCAGCATCAACATGATATTGTGCGTGAGCGGGTTTACCACACAGTGCTCCTACCATTCTGCCGGAGTCTTGAATTTGTTTAATCACATGGGGTGGGGGAGTGCCGAGTGCATTCGCGATAAGTTTGACGTTGTCATGTTTTAACGCAACGTCGACCAAGGGGACTGCAGTGTTTTCAGTCATGGTCACACGTTCGCGATAGGGCTTGCCTTCAGGTAGTTCTGGAACGTTATGGTCTTCTAATAATTGGCGAGCAAAGTCGCGATGACGCTGGGGGATGGCAGCTTTTATAATAGCTTTGTGTTTCTCTGGATCACGAACATCTTGACCTTCATATTTATTGGGGATAATGACATCGACGCCGTAAGGTTTGTTGCCGACTTTCTCATCTATCCAGTTCAATTCGATTTCTAATTGTTCAGGCCCAAATCCGGTAGCGCCTAACACGCCAAATCCGCCTGCATTCGTAACGGCGGCCACAACATCGCGGCAGTGGGTGAAGGCAAATATCGGAAATTCTATTCCTAGTTTTTTACATAATTCGGTACGCATAAATGGATTCCTTTCTAGGTAGTCAGAGTCATGATTGATGATCAATGAAACCAGTAGAGGTGCGCGCGTGTCAAATGAAATATTGAAGGAGAATAGAAAGGTTTGTTCTGCGAAAGATTGGAGTGATCTATCAGTTTGTTTGGAGTGAGCGACAAGCTGGTGTCTTATTTACGATGGGCTGGAAAAACGATTAAGTTGTTTTGTTGGTAAGGAGGAATCGTCGTTTTAAGAAAGGTAATTTTTTGAGTATCACTTGTAGAGGAAAGTAAAATACCGCGCCTACCGCATCAGCGAATACGTCGAGCAAAGAGAAATATCGATGTTCTAGTGGCTGCTGAATTATTTCAATTAATAATCCAAACCCTACGAGTACTAAAAACTTGCGAGCGTTGAAGGAATGTTTGGGGAAGGAATAATCTAGCAACGTTGCTAAGACTATAAACGCGACAAAATGTTGTAACTTATCCCATACCTGTACGACACCTGAGTTTTCAAGTTTAGCCGTAGCAAAAAATAAAATGATGGCCACGCTGATGCCGAGACAGATGCGATAAAACAGAATTTCTTTTCGGGTTAACATTTTATCGGTTGGTGCCTGCGATGGCTTGTTCAATAGCCCAAATACGATCTTGCCCCCAGACCACTAGCTCTCCATATTGATAGGATGGAACGCCCCAAATTCCCCGCTTAGAAAGGTCTTTTCTATTTTTTTCAGTCCAGACGCGCCAGTCGTTGTAATGCGGTTGTTTTGTTTGAAAGTAGGTTTGCGCTGTGGGCCAGTCTAGTCCGGCACGTTCTACTAACTTGCCTAAATCGTTACTTGCCACATCAACACCTTCTGACCATATGCCTTTGCACACAGACAATAGATATTCTCTCTCCCTGCTTTGTTCTTTTGCATAAGAGAATATTGCCAGGCAACGCTCAACGCCGGACCCAAGAGGATCGCATATTTTACCGAAGGCGATGCCATTGAGGTGCGCTTCTCTTTTGGTGTCTTTGAGTATGTAGAGTCGTTTTGCTTTGGGTACGGTTAAGCCGCGCATCACCATCGGCAATACGGGTTTGATATTCAAGTTAACCTTATAGTGATCGCACATCTCAAAAGTGCGCTCTAAGGCAATATAGGAATAGGGGCTGCGAAACGAAAAATAGAAATCCAAGGTGTTGGGGTTTTTTGGCAGGCGCCTGAGTTTATGATATTGGTTGTAATCTGATTGGTATTGTTTATTAAATGAATCCCATTTGGTAGCGCTTTTGTTCAGGTTTAATTTTCGTAGACGTGCTGCTAGGTGAGATAAACGATCGACACCCCAATACCATTCACCGCCGTAGTGCAGCATCGCGGATAAGTAGTGGCCGCTGTTGACTAGCTCGGTTGTGTGAGACTTCGTGATTTCCCGTGCGGATTTAACACTGACCGCTCCATAACGGTTGGCGCAGCTGGCCAATGTGGTGTGACCTAATCCCCAAGCGGATTCGGTCACCTCAAGAGCCACTTGAAGAAGATTAGGTTGATCTTGTTGTTGTAATAAAATTCTTGTAGCAAGGAGGCAGTCTTCTTTGTTGGGTTGTTGTGTTTTGCTTGGAAAAGTTAATTGATGAAATTGCGCGAGTTGACCTGCATCGGCTCTGGCATAGGTTTCCAGCAAAGCAGGCTCAGGATTCATTTCCGCCGGTAAATCAATAACGAGCTTAATCTTAAGGTGGACTTCGAATTGGTTGAGAATCTGAGGGATAGCTTGTAGCAATAGAAAGGAATAAGGATCGCTAATCCGATGATAAAAAATAATCGTATGAGGAGCCTTACGTACGCGGCGTTTCATTTCTGATGCTTTACGCCGTATGTTCTGAGTAGTGTCGCTGGTGAGAGCTTGTGCCACAAAGGGCATGAGCTGGTTACGAATGCGCATAGTTTATTTTTGAGTTTAATTTAGAATAGAGTTTAGAGTTTAATTTTAAGATGTAGGTTGGCCGCCCGTTTATAGGCGACCGGTTTGAGAGTCTAAATAAGAATAACGGGTTCGTTATTCAAACTTATCTGTCACCGCCCCTTCTGAGGCAGAAGAAACCTGCCTTGCATACTTAGCCAAAACGCCACGGGTGTACTGGGGTGCCGGAGCTGTCCAGGTAGCAAGGCGTTTATCCATTTCCTGCTGAGGGATGTGCAAAGTGATTTTTTGTGATTCCGCATCGATAGTGATTTTATCACCGTCTTCTACAATTGCGATTGGGCCACCTTCCGCGGCTTCAGGTGTGACATGTCCTGCTACAAAGCCATGGCTACCACCAGAGAAACGACCATCCGTAATCAGTGCAACTTCTTCGCCTAGACCTTTGCCCATGATGGCAGACGTGGGGCTGAGCATCTCACGCATACCCGGTCCTCCCTTCGGCCCTTCATAGCGAATCACGAGCACATCACCGGCGACAACCGTGCCATCCAAAATTGCCTCTAAGGTTTGTTCTTCTGAATGAAATACTCTGGCGTTTCCTGAAAACGTTAGGCCCTCTTTGCCCGTGATTTTTGCCACGGCTCCAGTAGGCGCTAAGTTACCTTTGAGTATGACAAGGTGACTGTCTGCTTTGATGGGGTTGTCTAGAGGTCGTATCACTTCTTGGCCGGTGGGGTAAGGCTTTGTGTCCGCTAAGTCTTCAGCCAAGGTGTTACCTGTCACCGTTAAGCAGTTTCCGTGTAGCATGCCTGCATCCAATAACGTCTTCATCAAGGGTCGAATACCACCGATGGCAACTAGCTCAGACATCATAAAGCGGCCACTGGGACGCAAGTCTGCTAGCATGGGAACCTTCTTACCGATGCGAACAAAATCATCAAGATCCAGCTCCACATGAATGGTGTGGGCCATCGCAATCAAGTGGAGGACCGCATTGGTGGAACCGCCCAAGGTGATGACCACAGTGATGGCGTTCTCAAAGGCTTGCTTGGTCATGATATCGCTAGGCTTGATATCTTTTTCCAATAAGTTAAGTACCGCAGCACCTGCTCGTCTGCAATCTTCGATTTTTGATCCCGATATGGCATCTTGTGCCGAACTACCGGGGAGACTCATGCCCAGTGCTTCGATTGCGGAGGCCATGGTGTTGGCGGTGTACATGCCGCCACAAGAACCGGGGCCAGGAATAGCAGTTTCTTCGATTTGTTTGACTTCAATTTCCGATAGCTCGCCTTTTGCGTGAGCCCCTACGGCTTCAAAAACGGAAATAATGTCAGTGTGATTCGCGCCAGGTTTGATGGTGCCGCCATAAACGAAAACAGAAGGACGATTCAAGCGCGACATACCCATAATGCAGCCAGGCATGTTCTTGTCACAACCGCCGATGGCAACGATGCCATCAAATCCTTCGCAGCCCGCTGTGGCTTCGATAGAATCTGCAATAACTTCTCGCGAGACTAAGGAATACTTCATTCCCTCTGTGCCATTGGATATACCGTCGGAAACCGTGATGGTGTTGAAGATAAGGCTTTTGCCACCTGCTTCATCAGCACCTTTAGCCGTTTCTCTTGCCAGCTCATCGATGTGCATATTACACGGAGTCAGGTTGCTCCAGGTGGACGCAATACCAATTTGTGGTTTTTTAAAATCCGCATCGGTAAAGCCGACAGCTCTTAGCATCGCTCGGCTCGGTGCCTGAGCGATACCGTCAACGACGAGACTGGAGTGTTTGCGGCTCCCTTCAGAGGAATTGGAGCCCTTAGCGGAATTATTAGAATCGGTGCCTGTTTTAGAATCTTTTGCCATGGTGGTGTTCTCTTTCAATGTCAGGATAAAGGTTTAATAAATACCTTAGAGTTACGTTGGTAGTTATAAAGGGACTGCTTCTCTTTGGGCAGTTCCTTAATGGAGGAAGCCTTAAATCCTCTCTCGGCGAACCAATGCGCTGTTTGGGTGGTTAAAACGAATAATCGCTTAATCCCTAAATGGCGGGCTCGCTTCTCAAGATGTTGCAGTAATGTGTCGCCCCTATCCCCCTCACGGTAATCAGGGTGTACGGCAACGCAGGCTAGTTCGCCTAATTTCTGGTCAATAAAAGGATAGAGTGCTGCGCAGGCCACTATCATACCGTCTCTATCGATTACCGTGAATTGTTCAATTTCAGTTTCCAGCATTTCTCTCGATCGTCGAACCAAAATGCCCTTCTTTTCGAGTGGTTCAAGCAGCTCAAGCAATCCACCGATATCATCAATGTCGGCCGTTCGAATGGATTCATAGCTATTAGCGGATAAGAGAGTGCCTTGCCCATCTCGGGTGAAGAGTTCTTGCAGTAGTGCCCCGTCTTGTTGAAAGCCAATAAGATGACAGCGCTTCACGCCGCCCTTTAATGCACTGGTGGCTGCATTCAAGTGTGGCGTTATTTGTTCATTTTGCTCAGAGAGTTCTGAGATGCCGGGAATATGCTCGCGACTCAGCTTACCGTCTTTGCCGATCAGCCCTTCTTGTTCTGTGAGAAAAATGAGTTTGTCTGCGTTGAGAGAAATGGCCACCTCTTTTGCTACCTCTTCTGCCGACAGATTAAAGACCTCGCCGGTAGGTGAATAGCCGAGATGGGAGATTACAATCACGGCGCGGTCGTTTAACTGCTTAACAATGGCGTCGGTTTCCACTTTCCTCACGTTGCCCGTATGGCAGTAGTCTACGCCATCAATAATCCCGATAGGCTGAGCCACCACGAAATTGCCAGAGGCAGCGCGGATTTGAGCGCCGTGCATGGGGGAGTTTGCCACACCCATGCTGAGCAGAGCCTCGATTTGTATGCGCACCGCCCCCGCTGCATCTTGGACGCAAGTTAAAGTCTCCTCATCCGTCACTCGCAATCCAGCGTGAAATTGGGGGGTGATATTACGCAGTGCCAAGCGCTCATTAATTTGTTGCCGTGCTCCATGGACTAAAACCAGGCGAATCCCCAAACTGTTGAGCAGTGCGATGTCGTGAATGACATTGCGGAAATTGGGGTGGGCCACCGCCTCACCGCCAAAACCAATCACAAAGGTTCGGTCTCGGTGGGCATTAATATAGGGGGAGGTGTTTCTAAACCAATTTACGAAGGGTTTGACCTCTTTAGAGCCTGGGTTTTCCACTGTTTATTCCTTGTCTCTAGTAGTGAAATCTCGGATCACTTAACTAGCATTATTTTAAAGTCGTTGTCTAGGCTTGCTGGACTGCCGCTGGGTGTGAATGGTGTAATAGCGGATTCGGCGTCCGTCGTTTTGTAGACGATGGGGTTAGCAGGTCAGTGTAAAGTATAGACGTATAGAAGAGTTGGATAGAGGACAACCTTATGAGCGATAACTTGAATATAGTTTGCCCCCAGTGTGCCGCGGTGAATCGAATCCCTGCCAGTCGCATCGGCGATGGCCCTAAGTGTGGCAAGTGTCACGAAGTTTTGTTTTCTGCCCAACCCGTGGAATTGACCTCAGCCAGCTTCAATACACATATCCAACGCAGTGACATACCGGTGCTCGTGGATTTTTGGGCGCCTTGGTGTGGTCCCTGCAAAATGATGGCACCCGCTTTTTTGGAAGCGGCAGCTCAATTGGAGCCGCAGATACGTTTGGCTAAATTGAATACGGAAGCGGAGCCAGCGCTAGGCACGCAATTTGGTATTCGCAGTATTCCTACTTTGGCGTTGTTTCGAGGGGGTAAAGAGATTGCCCGTCAGCCGGGGGCGATGGGCGCTAGCGATATTGTGAGTTGGGCGCGTTCTCAGATTTAGTGAGGGTTTATTCGGTGGGATTAAGGATGTCGATATTCAATCTACGAACTCCTTTCGGTTCCGTTGCAAATTTAACTGACGAGAAGACGAACCTTTGCCAACACCTCCTGCACAACCGATGCTGGGGCTTTTTCAACAAATTTAATCCCCCTAACTTCAAAGTCCATCATTTTTATTTGGTGGCAAAGTATAGCACCTCGCGTATTTGTTCCTTCTAATAAAACCTCGAAACCGTGGCCCTTAACCTTCGATGTTATCGGTGCGACAAGAGACAGCGCCATTTTCTTGTTAAAGACTTGAGGGGACAATACGAGGGCTGGGCGTCTCATTGCTTGCTCATGCCCTGCCGGGGGATCAAAGTCAGTAAAAACGATATCACCACGCTTTGGTACATATCTCTTCGGCATAACCTACCAAATCTCCTTGCCTTGCGGACCCTCGTTGAGCCACTCTAGGTCTTCATCATCAAGGCGAGTGTTCTTTTTGGTGCAGGTGGCAAGCAGTTCATCAAGATCGTACTCGGGTTGATCTTGGAATGGCGTCAAAAGGAGACCTCCATCGCGCACTTCAACTTTAAACCTATCGCCAATGCCACTCGAGAGCTGTTCTAATAACGCTTTATTGAGGCGAACCGCAGCGCTATTGCCCCACTTTTGAATTTCTAAGTGCATATTGCTCACCTTAAATAGAGTATCTACATTGTAGATACTATCACAGGCGCTACCGGTGTCAACTTATCTCTTATCTTGTCGCCAATCCCGGCGGTTTATCGTCATCGGCAATCAAGGTCGCAGCACCGGTATCGAAGTGATGCTGGGTTCTGTCGCATGCGGGCTTGAAAAATTACCGTAGGTTAGAATGGATATTTTAAATCCGACGCGACAGAGTAAATCATGATTTCATTCAAAGGCCGGCATACTCCAAAAGAAATCATTCTTCAGTGTGTTCGCTGGGTGACTCATTACGCGCCACTGCTTGAAAAAGCCTTCCATAAAAAGAAGAAAAGGCCGGGTGATCGCTGGCGGATGGACGAGACTTACCTGAAGATTAAGGGTCAATGGAGATACTTCTACCGCGCTGTCGATAAGCAAGCAGCTCTACGTTTTCTCACAAAAGCCATTGGTAGAAACGGCAAACCGGGCTTAATCAATATCGACAAAAGCGGTGCGAACAAAGCCGCTATCAATTGTTTTAACTCCAAGAACAAACGGCGCGTTAAAATTCGATGTTGTAAATACTTGAACAATACTATTGAGCAAGATCATCGAAATGTAAAACGCGTTACTAACTCCATGCTCGGTTTTAAAAGTTTCAGGACAGCGCAAGCAACATTGAAAGGAATAGAGTTGGTGGCGATGTTGAAAAAAGGCCAGATGAAGAAAGATATTTCCAATACTCTATCTCCTGCAGAACAATTTTACGCCCTAGCTGCGTAAGCCGAAAACCGTTTCTCTATTTTCATTGTCGAAATTTAAATTTGCAACGGAACCAAACAATTGATATCGGCTTTGTTGCGTTAGATTCAAGATATTCATTCTAATATACGATAACCTGATGGTGTTGGATGCGACAAAACCTAAACTAAGGGAGCTAGTGAATGGGTGCTGCTGTTATCATTTTTTACTTACCTCTGTATCTGTTTTTTTCAATAATTTCGATAGTTTCAGTAAGAAGCATTATCAAAAATAGGGTGGAGCCTGAATCCACTGATAAATGCATAATCAAATACAAAATTATGGGCTTTATCATTGCAATTATCTTTACCTGGACTCTTATCTGGCTTGTTCCCACAATAGGTAATATGACATACAGAACAGACTTTGAAGAACAATTTATAGAACCTGTTCTACAGCTTGGGTTAACTCTTATCGCCCCAATTATCCTTGTTTTAATAACACGCATATTTTTCTTTAAAAAAAGAGGAGAAAAGTATTTTTCAGTTGGTGCTTTGTTATCTACGTTGGTCATGCCATGGATTACATTTTTGGTTCTGTAGAGGCGCTTTAATTTAAATCAACTTCTAAAATGTACAATGTTTTTATAGGCTGGTTGCGACAATCGAGCTCTCGTTTTTAAGGTAAGACCTACATTACGAGTCCACGTAACAGCGTAATATCCCCTCCCTTCAGGCTCATTTCTAATTTGGAAAATACTACCTCTACGCTAATAGCCTAGCGACTCGTTTAAATTGATCATCAAAACGCCTTGGGAAAGGCATCACCAGATGTTTTGCGTCTCGTCCTTCCATATCTCTAACGCTATTAAATCCACCGGCTGTTGTTACTGAAATCGCTCGGTCAATCAAGTCTTTAGCAGGAAAGTAATTAAGGTGGCGTACCTTGCTGGATAGGTAAGCCGGCCTTAGGGGTGTCACTATAATAATGGGGTAGTCACCCCCCTCGGTGCTCGCATATTTCTCTGTCATTAAATAGAGTTGTTCAATTTCATCATCACTGCCAGCGTGAATGACTAAACGATATTTCAAGGGAAGGTCAATATGATCTGGAATACTAGCAATCGATGTCGATTCCAATTTTAGGGCATGGACCGCCTGACTGCGCTGCGATAGCCAAGAGATATATTCTGGATCTAAAGACTCTAATGTGAATACGGTATCAAAATAAATTAATTCGTCATTAATACCCAGCGGTATCATTCGTGTATCTCGATACTCATTCCATTTTAATGCTCTGGAAACCAAATGCTTTTTCTTCGGCTCAAAATCAAGAAACTGCAATTCCCCATACAAGCCCACCGGGAAAACATCGATATACAACTCTTCACAGGAGAGCGCAATTAGCTCTTTCTCTATCCAGCGCCCTAAGGCTTCTCGATCATCGAAAACTATTTTGCTTGGTTGAATTAAGTGTATATCTTTCAGGCGCGGTCCCAGCATTTTATTGAGATCCTTGTATTCAAGAATGGACTCAGTAAAAATGGCAACTGGTTTTTCCAGTTTCAACTGATCTATGATATCTAAGGTCCTACAAAGGTGGCCCATGCCAGCTCCAAAGGAATAAAAGCAAATCATTCGCTATTGTTCCTCGACCACTGGTTGCTCTTCCGCATACTCAGGCGCTGAAACTGTCGTCAGCTTTATCCCCCTTTGACCTTCGAAAAAGGCTCGAGTATAGGCCCCTGACTCTTTTTCTACCGTTATATATTCTTCAATATAGATTTTGAGTTTGGCCGCCAACGCCTTCCATTCTTCATAGTCTCCAGACACCAATGACTCTAAAGCATATCTTAACTGATGAAAGTTTCCTGCTGAAAATAAAACACCCCTCTTACCCTCTTGCAATACGTCCCTCATCCCTGCGACGTTAGAAGCCAGCACAGGAATTCCAAGAACCCCTGCCTCCAACAATACATTGGGGGTGCCGTCATAATAGGAAGGGATTGCGATACAATCACAACTTAGGTAATAAGGGATTAATTGGTCGCGGGGTAAAAAAGAAACTAACGTATGGCTTATGCCATTCTCTTCTTTAGCGAGCCACTCGGAGGTTTCTACACTTAATTCTCCCACAATTAAAAGATGAAGTTTGTGCAACAAACCCGATTTTTTAATTGAATCTAACAGAAATAATCCACCTTTCTTTTCTTTCAGGTGACCAAACAAGCCAATCACTTTTTTATTGTCAGGGAAATCGGAAGACAACTGACGTGTCAACTCCAAATGGTGTTTCTCCACTATCCAGTCTTGGCAATCAATTCCGTTGCCTACCCACAAAGCATTGGTTTTAGGAAATAGCTTTTTAATCTTGTTAACTTTATCCGTCGAGACGCAGAAAACAATTTTGGATGATTCGTAAAGCTCCTGGAGAAATCCTCTTTTCCTAATATCAAATATGCCCGTATCAAAATCATTCCCTCTTACCATGGTATAAAGTGGAAGGTCCAACCAACGAGAAAAATTTAACGCTGCAATAGGAGCGTGTTGTGCACCAAACGCAACAATACCGGAATACTCAATGTTATTTTCAAGTCGATTTTCAACTCGATTCTCAAGCCAATTCCATAGAAGATTTAGTCCATGGGCTGGAGAATCAGATAGAGGCCATCGAAGATTAATCCCTGACAGACCTTCACTACGAGGGTTGCGGCGGGAGCGTCGAGTCAAATGTAGCAAATCTATGATCAATCCGTTTTGTCGTAGCCCCTCGACAATTCTCTCACAGGACTGTGCCATTCCACCGCCATGGGGATAATAATGTTCGGTTAGCCAAAGAAGCCTCGGGCCACTCCCAATGTGATTATTACTATTATTATTACTATTACTGATGCTAGCTGTCATAAAACAACTCATCCGGGGAGTCAGCCATATCCGCAATACTGGCGAGTTCCACATCAAATGCGCGAATATCATAGGAAGAATAATATTCGGAGATAGATTTACCCAAATAAATTGGTTTATATTCTTTGTCCTTCATCATAGTGTCTCTAATACTATAAGATTGGACTAAGGGGTCTTTAATTTCATCGGTATTTTTCTTCTTTGCGACACATTCTAAACAAAAATGATTCGATTTTGGTTGATGCTCTAGACAGAGTTTTCTTCCACAATCATCACATTGCTGGGCGGATTCTTTCGGACAATCGTACAAGGTAAAAAAACCTCTTTTAGCCTGGCAAATCATATGGCGACTCCCTGCTTACAGGTTAAATACTGATAGGGTCCTTCTACAGCGCTAAGCATATCAGCTCGATCTATCGTTGCAGTTTTTCCTAATTCCGTTTGCTTTAAAACACTTCGGAATGTGATTTTATTCTCACCCACTTTTACTTTCCCTAATGACGATGGTAATTCGTGCTCGTTTCGATTGAGGCTATAGAGTGCTTTGTTAAAACTGACTTCGGTATAGACTTTTCTTTTGAGTTTCACTTTTGTCTTTGTTTTGCCGCGAGCGTTAGTCCTAGTTCTCTTGCGAATTTTATCGACGACTTTCCACGTCAACTTTGTTTGGTCTAAAAAGGTAGAGCTTAGCTCCAACACTTCGTATTCGTAATAAACATCGTTACCTTTCTTAAGCACGCTATTGTTATCAGCAGCAGGCATTATCTCTTTTTTATGCATTTTCTTTGCAAAATTTATATTGAGCATAATAGGTTTTTTGTTGCCGACCTCGAGAGAAAGAACATGCAACAATGGATACAGAACCTCTCTAATATTATTATTAATATCATTTTTGTGGAGTCTCTTAAGCAAAACTCCACAAATTAATAGGAAGGTGCCCATCACACTGTAAAACATTGTTGTAGCGTAAGTATTACCTAGCGTAGGTAGAATAAAAAAAGAAAGGAATACCAAAATGCCGGAGGCGATCAGAATAGTCCAAAGAGGTTTTCGAGCTTGATCACTATTTTCATCGAATTCACATAAAGGTTCAAAAAATCGAATCCATTGACGTGCCGACATTTTGGACTGGATACCACTATTAGCAATGAATTGTTTCTGTGGCCCACTCAATTGTCGATACAGCTTCAAAGTTTTAATTAGCGTCATTTTAAACATCCTTGATTAGTAGAGGTACATTTAGCGCTACCGTACTCATTGACTTATTCCGTAATCATTTCCCTGTACAGTGTTTGCAATTGAGTTGTCGCAGACTCCCAACTAAAATGATTCGTAACCCTCTCAACACATTTTTTCGCCATAGCCTCTCTCTTCAAAGGCGCATCTAACAGTAGACGGGTTGCCCTTGCGATATCGGTTGGGCGATTAGCTCTTATCAACCTTCCATGGTTACCATCCCTCATAAGTTCTCTAACAACAGGAAGATCTGTGGCGACTACCGGTGTTCCAGCTGCTAGAGATTCAAGAATTTTAAGGGGGCAACAACCTTGATTGATATTGCGTTCACAATCTGTCAATGGCGCTACTGACAATTCTGCGTGGGTAACCCAACACTGTAGTTCAGTTTTATCTAAAGCGAATTTCCAATGCACTTTATTGTCTATGCCCAATTTCGAACACAGTTTCTGGTAGGACTTCGCTATCCTATTATGCTTAGCTGCACAAACAACCAGCTCTAGGTTTTCTATATCAGCAAGTAAAGGCAGCGCTCGAAGAAGATCATCAATGCCCTGCCACTGTTGCAGCGCACCAAAATAAATAAGATACCGAGAAGGTGCGTTACTGGGTCTGGGTAAGTTAGCGGCGGGAATATCGGCGCCATTGGGTATGACCGCTATTTTATCGGGAGAAATATTTCGTTTGATCAAATTCTCCTTTATGGTTTTAGAGGGAACAACAATTTTGTCAACTTCCTCTAAACACAGCTGTTCTTGGTGACGAATTTTACTCAAAGTCTCCGGTGCGATATGTGGATAAGCATAAGGTAATTCAATCGAAGGTAAACCGTTCACTTCGTAGAGAGTACAGAACGCCGCCCCAGTGGATTGTTTGAAATTTAATATCGCCAATGCGCTCCACGGATCTCTAAAATGGCAAATTTTTAAATCAGCACTAGAAGCTTTATTGGATACTCTGGCATTTTCTGTCAACAGCTGAGTGAGCTGATTTCCAAATGCGAGGGCGCGTTCCAAATAGTTACTCATTGGCTGACTAAATCGATGTATCTGAAATCCGTCTTCTAGCTGATAGGAAGGTAGCCCCTCTCCTCCCAACACATAGAGGCATCCTCCACCCTGGGTTTCAAACAGCGTTTTTGCCATATGCTCAATGTGAATTGCTGCACCCTTCGGCGCAGGAAATGTATCGAAAGCAGAATATAATGATTGGAATTCTTGCATTGCTTGCATCTTAGCTTAGTCGCTTTCCAACGTCGTGAAAATTACATTGAATCTAACGAAGCAGAATAATTCATGATCAGTTCTGTCGCAAATTTTAATTTCGACTCTAAAGCTAGAGAGGTGATTTTTGGTTTGAATTAATAGTAAATTAAAAGAGTAATAACGCTAAGTGCAATCAAAGCAATACCGAAAGTTTCCTTTGCTGATACTCTTTCGGAGAAATAAAAACGACTAATGATAAATATCAAAACAAATTCAATCTGTCCTAGCGTTTTGACCACGGCAACACTTTGAAGACTCATGGCGCTAAACCAACCGATCGAACCGGCGATACTCGTTATCCCGATAAAAAAACAGGCAGAGTTTTTCTTTGTCATTAATCGAATTTGACTTGGCTCTGTCATGAAGGTCCAAGTGCCGCAGATTAAGGTTTGTAGGCTCACAACAGCGACTAAGGTGATAGCGGCGCTGGATAAAGCGGGCGAGTTTAGTGATAAGCTCGCTTCTCTTATCCATATCGATGTTAGGCCAAAGCCTAGGCCAGCGATCAAGCCATATTGAATGCTTTTGTTTTGGGTCAAGTCCGCGAAATTCATTTCCCAATCACTGGCGATCAACGCGCCGACGACACCGATGAAGACAGCGGCGTAAGCCAGAAAAGTTAATTTTTCAGAGAAAAAACAAGCGCCAATTATGGCTGCCATCAAGGCTTCCGTTTTGGCTAACGCAGTGCCCACAGCGAAATTTTTAATGCTTAAGGCTTTCACTAAAAATACGGTTGCCAATATTTGGGCGATGGCAGCGGAACAAACCCAAAGAGCAAAGGTGGTGTGTAACGACGGGACGTTAGTTTTCGAAAAGTAAAAAATAGCGATGACATAAAGCCAAGCGAAAGGCAGGCCATATAAAAATCGTACCAACGTGGTGGTTTGTGCCGATAAGCTTTGCGCTATTTTTTTCTGGCCTGCAGTACGAAAGGACTGCATGACCACAGCGAGAACTGTAAATAATATCCAGGTTTCCATTTGCGCAATATACAAATTTGGCAGACTAAAAACCAATTCATATTATCTATGTAGAGTATTCCTGTGAGTTATACGTGGCTTTAAATAGCCTGGTAAAATTTCCCCCCAGTAGTTTTGCAGCTTCTTCTTCGTGCATGCCTCGTTGGAGTAAAGTACCTGCCAGTAGCGGTAATCTCAAATAGGTATCAAATACGGGTTTGTAGGTGGCATCCATATCGGTGCCGAGGGAGACGTGATTAATGCCGAGGTCATCCACGGTTCGAAATATTTGATCGATGTAGTCGTCAAGGGTGCTTAATCCTATTCCCGCAGGCCATGCGCCAATGATGCCACCTGTTTCGGCAATTCCCTTCGCGTCTTCAAAATCGATAAATCGGTTGCTATCGAATCCGCTTCTGCGAATGGCGGTATGGGAATTCATCACGGGTTTTTCTGTTATTTCTAAGACCTTTAAAGCGGTGTTTTTTTCCATATGGGCGAGATCTATTATCATTCCCTTTTTGTTCATCGCACGGACTAATGAATGCCCGAAGGGGGTTAGCGTCTTGTGCCGGGGAGGCTCAGTTTGTATGTCGCCGACTTCATTAATATGGTAGTGGACTAGCGTCATGCTACGTATGCCATCCTGATAACATTGATCGAAATTCTCTAAGCTACCTTCCAAAAAATCAGCGCCTTCAGAGGTAAAAAACGCGCCTATCCTATGTGATTTCTTTGCTTTAATAATGTCATCCGGTTTTAATATTGCGATGACAGATTGATTCTTTAATAGTGCTTGTAGCGTGGCTATTTGAATCTGATAGCTCTGCCATGCCTCTCCTTCTTTATATTCACGGGTTGCTTTTAAGCCCTGTTTGGTTAAGTCCAATAATTGAAAATCGGCAACAGTGGCAAAACTGGCCATGCTTAGACCGCCAGTGATCATGTCTTGAATCGTGTTTTGTTCGAAGCTGCCTAGTGCAGAATAGAGCGTTAGATTGGGGCTGAGATGTTCGCCGCGTTTAACAAAAGAGCGACCGGGATGGGCGTGTATATCAACGGAAATATGCTTGTTTAAGAAATTACGCCCCCTTTCCAATGTTTTCTCATCCACAGCGAAGCCGATTGGGGCTTTCTTTGAAGATAAGTACCAGCCCATGGCTCCGCTTGCAGCGAGTAGAGTCGAGCCTGCCATTAAGATCTTGCGCCGCGTAATAAGTGTGTTGTTCTCATGGGTTTCGTTTCGCACTGATTAGCAAGTCCTGTGAATGTGGGGGGAATGACGGTGTATCGAAGAAAGGTGAAAATATAATATGCTGAACAGGTGCTTGCAATAACCCTTTGTGATTAACTGGCTCTCGGGTTCAACATGAAGATCTACTTCAAGAAATAAGGTGATGACTATGCGTAAACCACCAATGGCAAGTAACGCCTCAGGTAAATTGATTCTAGTATTGTTAGCGCTAATGCTTATTTTTAATGTGATTATTTTCCCTTCATTGACGGCAGGCACAACAATGGTGCCACTAGATCTTCAGTTTGCCTATACGCCGGAGCGGGCTTATGAATTGATTGAATCTTACGGTGACGAGATGCGATGGAAGTATGCCATCGGTGAAATGACGATAGATGTTGCGTACCCAGTTGTGTATACCTTGTTTATGAGCATTGCTTTAATGCTACTTTTTCCTGCTAACTGGAAATTAGCGTGGCTGCCGTACTCGATATTTGTCTTCGATATATTTGAAAACACCGGGATTGTAACTTTGCTTCTCAACCACCCCAATCAGTTAAATGCCATCGCATGGTGTACGAGTTTTTTCTCTAGTGTGAAGTGGGTGATGGTTCTTGTTGTTACGCTGATTATTCTTTTTGGGTTGTTTCAAAAGTTTAAGTCGAGGGGGCAGGGGTCATAGGGCGGGCTCTTTTTTAATGGTTACTATTTTTATCAACGTCGGTGGAGTTTGTCAGTATGTATGCCGTCATATTTAAGGCAAAAATGAATACGCTAGATGATCGCTATTTCAAAATGGCATCGAAATTACGAGATCTTGCTATTGAAAACTATGGCTGTACAGAATTCACATCAGTCGCCGAAGGATCAGAAGAGATAACAATATCGTATTGGAAAGACCTGGCGCAGATTAAAAGTTGGAAGAACGATGCTCAGCATAAAGTGGCCCAAACCATTGGGCAGGCGGAATGGTATCAATCCTATACTGTGCAAGTGGTGGAAATTCTGCGTGAGTATGGCAGTGAGGCCAGTTCTTAAATCGTAAAGTCTTAAGTTGTAAGTCGTAAGCCATAGACTTTACGATTCGATCGTTTTTATCAACTTCTTACTATTAACACTATTTCGAAAAATAACGCCGTCTTCAAAACCGGCAGGGCCACTATCGGTTTTAGCTTGTTGGATGATGTGGTGATGGGGTGATAGTTCACAAGCAGGATCTGCTTGTTCGGCATCGCCAGTGAGTAGAAATGCCTGGCATCGACAGCCGCCGTAATCATTACCTTTTTCGGGGCAGCTGCGGCAGGGTTCTTTCATCCAAGAGTCGCCTCGGAAATGGTTGAACGCTTCTGACTGGTACCAGATTGAATTGAGATCGTTGCCTACGACATTGGGGAACTCGATTCCGGGAAGATCCCTAGCGCTGTGGCAGGGTAGGGCGGTTCCATCGGGTGCAACGGTTAAAAATATTTTTCCCCAACCGTGCATGCAAGGTTTAGGTTTGTTTTCATAATAGTCGGGGATGATGTAGAAGATTTTCATCTTGCCTTCTAGCCGCTCTTGATGGGCTTTGACTATCTTCTCTGCACGATCTAGTTGTTCTCGGCTGGGTAATAATTGCGAGCGGTTAACTAGCGCAAAACCGTAATATTGTGCCGTTGCCAATTCTACGTAATCCACATCTAAAGATTCTGCGAATTGAATGATCTCTTCAATTTGATTAATGTTGCCTTTGTGTATGACAATGTTGAACACCATAGACAGGCCGGCTTCTTTGATGATTTCAACGGTTTTCTTTTTGTGTTCGAAGCAGTCAGTGCCAGCAATATAATTATTCAGTGTCGCGTCGGCGGCTTGAAAGCTAACCTGGATATGATCAATGCCGGCGTCGATAATTTGTTTTAATCTTGTTTCATTAACGCCAACGGTGGACGTAATTAGGTTGGTGTAATAACCCATCTTGCGCGCTTCTTGAATGAGTTCTTCTAAATCTTTTCTGACCGCAGGCTCACCACCGGAAAACCCTAACTGAACAGCACCTAACTCTCGCCCTTGTTCAAAGACTTTCAACCACTGCTCTGTGGTTAACTCATCTTTTAATTGAGCGTAATTAACGGGGTTTGAGCAATAGGAGCATTGTAACGGGCAGCGATAAGTTAACTCTGCCATTAGCCATAAAGGTTGGCCCGTTTCAATGGGGCTGGGTTGTATGTCTATTTTATTTGAGCCAGCCATTGCTAAGTGCTTCCTGTATGAATTCTTTAATGTCGTTAGCTATTCCTTGGGCTTCAGGGAACTTCTTTTCCAACGCTGCAACCACATCCTCTCCGCTATTGCTGCCTTCGCAAAGTGTCAATATCTCAGCCGCGCTGGGGCTGAGTTTTATCATACCTTCGGGATACAATAAAACGTGGGCATCTTGGGCTTTTTCCCATTGCAGTCGAAAGCCATGATTGAGTTTGAACACTTTTGTTAAGTCGACTTTCAAAGTCATGAGTTGCCTCCTTCTATTTCGATATTGTGATAAGGAGGCCGATTATACTCATAAGCTAAGGTCATCGCGTCGAGCATGGTCCAAAGGATATCCAATTTAAATTGCAAGATATTGAGTGCTTGCGCTTGTAGTGCTGCGGTATTGAAGTGCTCTAAGGTGAGTTCAAGCCCGTGTTCTACATCTCTGCGGGCTTCGCCTAGGCGGGTTCGAAAATAATCGTAGCCCCCTTTGTCTATCCAGGGGTAATGCTCCGGCCAAGAATCTAAACGTTTTTGATGTATGTCGGGGGCAAACATTTCTGTTAGTGAAGAGCAGGCGGCTTCTTGCCAGCTGGCCTTGCGAGCAAAATTGACGTAAGCATCCACAGCAAATCGAACGCCAGGCAACACATGTTCTAAGGATTCTATCTCTTCACGCTTTAGTCCGACGGATTCGCCGAGGCGTAACCAGGCTTCAATACCACCTTCGGCTCCATCGTAGCCATCATGATCTAATATGCGTTGTACCCATTTTTTTCGGACATCTTTGTTAGGGCAGTTGGCTAAGACATTGGCATCTTTAACGGGAATTGCGGTTTGATAATAATATCGGTTGGCGACCCAGCCTTGAATTTGTTTTTGAGTGCACTGACCGCTATTCATCATGATATGAAAAGGATGATGTATATGATAAAAAGCGCCTTTACCACGCAGCTTGGCTTCAAATTCTTCTCGGCTGTAGAGCTTATCAAGCATGATGAGCCTCCGGTTTGATAAAACGAGTTGGGTTTTTATAAGGTGTTTTGGATTGGCAAAACACCTTAACGTTATAAAGTCACTTTCATGCCGTCGTAGGCGACTTCGATGTTAGCCGATTTTAATTCTGCTCTTTGTGGAGAATCTTCGTTTAAAATAGGATTACTATTATTGATGTGTATCAATATCTTCCTTTGCTTCTCCAGCGGTGCCAACATTTCCATCATACCGTTTTTGCCTGACTGTGGAAGATGACCCATATCCGATGCCATTTTATCCCCCAGTCCCAAAGCATGCATTTCATCATTGGTCCAAAAGGTACCGTCAACCATCAAGCAATCGGATGTTTTCATGATGTCGAGTACTTTATCGTTAACGGAATTTAAGCCAGGGGCATAGAAAAGTTTGCCGCCGCTTTTAATGTCCTCAATTTGAACGGCAATATTATCGCCTCTGTGTTGATCGTGACGATGAGGAGAATAGGGAGGGGCTTTGCCGTCCACATCCCAAACACGTAAGCGCAAACCGGGTAGCTCTGGAATTTCAAAAGCTTCTCCATCGACTCCCAAAGTGCGGTGATTAATGCCGCCATTCCAGCTCTTGAGCAATTCAAAAATAGGGAATCCGGTGGTGAGATCTTGGTAGGCCATTTCAGTGCTGTAGACCAAATGGGGGCAGCCTTCTCTCAGCATCAACAGGCCCGTGGTGTGATCAATTTGGCTGTCTATATAGAGGATGGCTTTTATGGGAGTGTCACGCAGACCTTTGGCTCGAGGTTGCATTTCCGGGTTTTGGCTAATTTGCTGCAACAGATCGGGAGAAGTATTGAATAACAACCAATCTTCGCCATTGCTACTGATGGCGATGGAGGACTGTGTGCGTGCAGTGATATTAAGGGTGCCGTTACGATAGCCGGAACAGTTGGGGCAATTGCAATTCCACTGAGGGAATCCACCACCAGCACCGGATCCTAGTACTAGAATTTCCATGACTTAACCATTACTTAGTTTTTGTTTGATTATTGAATTTTGTTTACTGATTATCTATTTATTTGGCTGTCTTGAACACAGTGAAACTTGAACATAGAACGAAAAGCGGGGAGGGGGTATATCAAGGGAGGAAAGTAATGGCTCTTGAGTACAAGAGCCATTAAGAACATTACCGACGGTAGCAGTACATCGTTACTTCAAACCCAAGGCGTAGTTCTTCATAGGAAGGTTTAGTCCACATAATGTGAGTCCTTATAGTTAATTTTAAGATAGGTTATTGATAATACGGTCATTCAAAACTGTTGCGTAATCTTCACTTCTACAGCTAAAGGTTAGCTTATTTCCAACCGATCATCTAAAAAATGATACGCTCCTCGACAATACCACTATCCACACAGCCAAACAATAGGGCCATCAATGTCGCAAATTCCGGATTCACCCTACGGCAGTTGGTCTTCGCCATTGTCCGCGCAGGAAATAACCGAAACAGTCAATACACCCACTGATATTACGATTCATCAAAATCAACTGTTTTGGCTGGAGCTTAGAGCTAAAGAAAACAGTCGCTTAACACTGATGACCGTCCGTGATGGCGTACAGATGGAACTGACTCCTGCTCCGTTTAACCTCCGGTCTCGGCTGCACGAATACGGGGGGGGAGCCTATCTCGTTAAAGACGCTCAGGCTTTTTTCTGCAATGCAGAGGATCAGAGTATCTATTGCTTGGACTCTCTTGCAGGAGAGGCGTCGCCCGTACCTATTACTGAAAAAAGTACTTGCCGGTATGCGGATATGCAGGTGGATCTATGTAGAGGAAGACTAATCTGTATTCGGGAATCGCATGTGGGGTTACCCGTTAGCTCCAGCAGCCCCAAAAATGAAATCATCGCCATTGATCTGTTGACTCACAAACAAGAAGTGCTGGTTTCGGGGGCGGATTTCTATTCCTCTGTTAAGGTTTCAGTTGATGGTAGCTCACTAAGTTGGCTGTGTTGGAATCATCCTCATATGCCTTGGGATGAGACGGCTTTATTTTGTGGGCGTTTTGATGAAAAGGGTTTGCTCAGAGATCTTAGACATATTGCAGGTGATGGGGATGAATCAATATTTCAGCCTGAATGGGATTGTGACAACCGATTGATCTTTGTCTCGGACCGATCAAATTGGTGGAATCTTTATCGCTGTGATCCGTGGGGTGACGATCTTAAAATTCAATGCTTATATTCTGCGGATATGGAATTTGGACGGCCTCAATGGGTCTGTGGACAGAGGGCGTATAGTGTCAATTCTCAGGGAGAAGTTGTGTCTAGTCACTTCTCTCAAGGTCAATGGCAACTGGCAACGCTAACGGAACAAGGACTGAAGACGATTGGGTCCGGCTATAGCGATCTGAAATCGATTGTCACTGAAGGTGAGCATGCCTGGGCTATTGCCAGTTCGCCGGATGCGCTTGATCAAATTGTTTGTTTCGATTTGATCAGCCGCGAGGTGACGCCGGTTTTTCCGGTGCAATCACATCCACTGAAAGCGTATTTTTCTGAGCCGAGCAGTATTACCTTTCAAAGTGGTGAGCAGAAGGAGAATGTGCAAGGCTATCTCTATCTACCCACTAACCCGGATTATTCCCCCTCAGAGGACACGTTGCCTCCGCTTATTATCAAAACCCACGGTGGCCCCAGTTCAGCGGCGACGAGTGCCTTGGATTTGAATATCCAATATTGGACTAGTCGTGGGTTTGCCTTGTTTGATATCAATTATCGAGGCAGTACGGGGTTTGGTCGCGCCTTTAGGGAAAGGCTATACGGAAACTGGGGGGACTATGATGTGCAAGACTGTCTTTACGGTGCGCGGCATTTAGTGGAAACAAAACAGGTGAATCCGCACCAAATCATCATTCGAGGCCACAGTGCCGGAGGTTATACGACCTTGTGTGCGTTACTCTTCCATGATTTTTTTAATGCGGGTGCCTCGTTATACGGCATTAGCGACTTAAAGAAACTGTCAGACGAATGTCATAAGTTTGAATCTCATTATGTGGATAAACTGATTGGTTCCGAGGAGGCGTTTGCTCAACGTTATCAAGATAGGTCTCCGTTGTATGCTTTGGAGCCTGTCTCAATGGAAACAGAAGCAATGAAAAAAGAGGCCACAAAAAAAACAACCTGCCCCATTATTTTTATGCAGGGGTTGAAAGATAAAGTCGTGCCTCCTAACCAGTCCCAGCTTATGGTCAATAAACTCAAAGAAAATGATGTCCCTGTCGCATACCTAGAATTCCCAGAAGAAGGCCACGGTTTTCAGTTAAGAAAAAATAGAATTAAAGCGTTGGAAGCGGAATTAATGTTTTACCGAAGTGTATTCAATATAGAAGATTCTGAAAATCTACCCTTATTGGAAATTTTCAATTTAGTCTCGAGTCAAAAAAAATAAAGGGAATGTGTTTGTGTCTAAGCCTATGTTAACCGAAGGTGCTATCGGTCCTATCTTATATCGTATGTCTATTCCTATGATGTTGGGGATAGTGGCGATTTTAGTTTTTAATTTTGTCGACGCTTATTATATTAGTTTATTAGGGACAGACTATTTAGCGGCGGTGAGTTTTACCTTTCCTGCTACCTTTGCGGTGATGAGTTTAATTTTAGGTTTGGGGGTCGGTAATTCTACTTTAATTGCCGTTGAGTTGGGCGCAGGCCGAACAGAGCAAGCAAAGCAATTTGCGACCTACAGTATTGCGGCTTGTGTGATGATTGTCTTTAGCGCTTCCCTGTTGGGAATTATCTGTATTGATCCTTTGTTTAGTTTGTTAGGAGCGAAAGAATCAGTACGAGCCCTCATTCAAGATTATATGCATATTTGGTATATGGGTGTCGTGCTGCTTGCGTTCCCGATGATATCCAATAGTGCTATGCGAGCCACGGGCGACACGCGTACACCGAGTTTGATCATGGGAATGTCCGCCCTAATCAACGGCATTTTAGATCCCTTTCTTATTTTTGGTATTGGCCCCTTCCCGCGATTAGAGATGCAGGGAGCAGCGTTGTCCTCTGCGATTTCTTGGTGTATTGCAGCGGTGGTCGCGGTGAGAGCGTTGAATGGAAAGTCGATGTTAATATTAACTCGACCTCAATGGGAGGTGGTGCGTTCTTGTTGGCGAAGGTTGGTTACCATTGCCATGCCTATAGTCGGTAGCAATTTGTTAAACCCCTTAGCGTTGGGTGTGATTACTGCGATGGTGGCGCAATTTGGCGAAGCGGCAGTGGCAGCGACAGGAGTGGGGATGAGGTTAGAACAAATTGTGATAATTTCGGCAATGGGACTTTCGGCTTGTATACCGCCTTTCGTTGGGCAAAATAGGGGAGCTAGAAAGTTTCACCGAATCGGTGATGCGATGAAGTTGAGTTTTCAATTTCTAATGACTTGGCAATGTGCGCTTGCACTCATTATATTTGTTGGCGCACCTGGGATCGCGGCGTTGTTCAGTCAGGCTGAAGAAACCAAGAGTATCATTCAAATGTATCTGATGACCTTGCCGTTAAGTTACGGTTTTTTGGCATGGGTGATGATTGGCAGTGCGTTGTTTAACGGATTGCATTCGCCTGGCAAAGGGTTGTTGTTGAATGCCTCTCGATTATTTTTATTTTATATTCCTTTCGCGTATCTAGGTAGCGAGTTAAAGGGAGTGGAAGGGCTTTTTATCGGCTGTGCGTTGGCGAATGTAACGGCGGGTGTTTTAGCTTGGGCGTGGACTCGTGCTACTCATAAAGCTTTGGTGTAAAACCTAATTAGGAGTTAGCTATTTTAGGTATTGTGCTGTGATTCCCATTTTAGAAAGATGATTTTTTGAAGCCGATTCTACCGTCTATACTTAAGTTTTGTGGTTGTTAGTGTGTTTAGCTAATTCCCGCGTCTGAGTAACGTTAATCTTAAGAGACAGAGTGTCTAATGTGGCGGCAAGTTATATCTAAGCGTGTATTCCTTATCTTGGTTTTAGTGATCGCATCACTTTCTCGGTTTTCATTAGCTGATTTGGCTAATGAGGAAAATGATGTGGGCGGGGAAACGACAGAAGTTGCGGAAGCAAAAGAGAAAAAAGAAGTAAAAGTAAAACCGATGATGCGGGTAGAGGTTATCGATCCCTATGTTGATATGCGAACTGGGCCGGGTAGAGGATATCCTGTATTTAATGTGGTGGAGCAGGGGGAAGTAGTAACGGTCATCAAACGTAAACCCGATTGGTATCAAATTACCAGTAAAAATGGCAAGACGGGTTGGACCACGGCACTACAGCTATCGCGTACTTTAAAAACATCAGGAATACCCGTCAAGTTACCGAATATAGGATATGGCCAGTATCAAAAAAATCGTTTACGAGTGGGATTTAGCAGTGGACAATTTATGAGTGGAGAGCTGAAGGGTGCTGAAACTTTTAGTGTGACAGCAGGTTACCGAGCGATGAGTTGGTTAGGGATAGAGTTAGCGGGTGGGAAGTTATATAAGACCGATGTTAGTGGTTCGCATTACGGCATGAATTTAATATTGGAGCCTTCTCCTCGCTGGAGTGTTGTGCCCTACGCTGTAATGGGTTACGGCATAATGACCTTGGAAACCCAGCCTGGACAGGCGGATGTCAAGTTTGATGATTCCAAATTTAATATTATGGGTGCGGGCGTTAGCTACTATCTGGGTAGTAACTTCGTATTCCGTGGAGAATATCGACACTATTCTGTTTCTGCGTCAAAAGGCGATAACATAGATGAAAAAGAGAGTTTGGGCGAATGGAAACTAGGCTTCAACACGTTCTTTTAATTATGAGAGCAATCCCCTGTAGTTTATTTTTGTTAATGTCTTCGACTGTTGCGGTCGCAGACTCTACGGATGGCGTGCTACAAACCATCGATATCGATACCGAGTTTTTTGAGTTGGGGGTGACCACAGGCATCATTAGTGTCGATGATTTCTCGAGTGAATTGATGCTTGGGGTGGGTGCTAAATTTCATGCGACAGAGGATTTGTTTTTACAATTTACTTACGGACAAGCTGACGTGTCGCTTTCAATCTCTGAAAAAAAGGGTGACGAACATTTTTCAGGTTCATCCAGAACTTACCGCTATTATGATTTCTTGGTGGGCTATAACGTGATGGCAGGTGAAGTTTTCCCTTATGAAAATGCCGCTTACTTGTCTTCTCTTTATGTCGTAGCTGGCGTGGGTAACACCGACTTTGGAGGTGAAAATACTTTTACGCTTGTGGCAGGGGTGGGATACAAAGTCAGTGTCAATAATGGTTTGGTTTGGTCTGTTGATTTAAAGGATCATGCTTTTAAATCGGGCTTAATTCGATTGGATGAGATCGCGCACAATATAGAGTTTTCCACGAGTATTGGTTTCTTATTCTGATAGCTAGAATAAGAAATTAAAGCTGCTAGAAAATTCTAGATTATGAGTTTGTTTTTTATCGTTTTGAAAGTCTCTCTCAAATATATAGTCTTTAAAATCTAAGCTCCATGTTAGCCAATCGGTGAGAACCACACGGTAGCTACTCGCGATCACGGGTGTAAAGCTTGAATTTCCCGCAAAATCCGTCATCCCAGCACCTGCGAATAAATAGATACTTGAGTGAAATTTGTGTTTTCTGCCATAGAATGATTTTCCTGGGAAAAGGTTGTAACCCATCATTATATTGTAATGAACAAACTCCCGATCACTGTCTTTCAGAAGTGATCGGGCTGCAAGTTTCTCAGCAGTCACCCTACCCACATCAGTCTGTAAGAAATTGAATTGCAATAGCGTTCTATTCATCAAATGATATGACGCTGTAAGCCCGTGTATCACATGGGGGCTGAATTCTTCGACAGCTAACGTTCCAGTAAAGAGTCCCACCTCAAAGGACTCCGTATCAATTGCGGCTTCGTGTATTTCTCTTTGCTCTATGGCGGGGTCGATGATCATAATCGGTTGTATGGCTGAAGGTGCATCTGCTTCAGCTGAGACGGCGTTAGAAGAAGTCAGCATAGGAAAAGCGGAAAATAAAATACTAAACGGAATAGCCAAATTAGATTTTAGCAGATTTGATTTTTTCTGAATTTGTTTTGTCTTATGTCTTGTCTTCATTTTGATTCCTGTAGCCGCGTTAATAATCGTAGCCTCTACTTTCATTATAAATTCGAAATAAAATATTGTGCTATGCTTTTTACCATAGTTGCTAAATTATTTTAATCGAATGGTTTAAGTCTTTGAATGGATCAGCGTTATCAGAAAAATAAATAATGCAATATAGAAATATTTTTTAATAGGCGATTTGAACCTGCATTTAAAGGCTGTATTGGCTCAAATGTAGAAGTCATACATTAGGCTGTCGATACGAATTACGAATTGGTTCGCAATACTTCAATTTACATAGTTGAAGTATGTGAACGCGTTATAGTTTTTGAAATTAAATTAACTCTAGCGGTAAAAAATAAAAGATACTTGTTGTGCTTAAAGGGATACTGAATTAACAAGCCTAAAGTAGCTAAGTAAAAAAGATTTAACTGTTGGTCTACAAGGATGTGGAAATGCAGGGATAGTGACAGATAAGTTTGAGTTGTGGAGGCGTTTTACGTGCAGATGAGATGTAGTACGAAAGAGCTTGTAGTTGCCATATTCACTTTGTTTCTATTGATCGTTAACGGTACGGCGTATGGAGCGAAGTCTGATAAATCGAAAGCCGATAAAGCGGATCAGTCTAGTTCGCAATCTGCCGCTATCGTTAAGAAAGTTTCTAAAGAAATACAAGTTCTAAAGAAAAATGTCGTTGCCTTGAATAAGGATCTTCGCGTTATTGAAGAAGCGCTACTCTTCCCATCTGGTACAAAATATACCGTCTTTTTATCGTTGGACTCGGGCCAGTTTTTTACGCTAGAGAGCGTTAAGCTAAAGATAGATAAAAAGTTGGTCACTAGTCATGTTTATTCCAATCGCCAAAGAAGTGCACTTTCACGTGGTGGCGTTCAAAAATTACATGTGACTAATCTCAGTGAAGGAAAGCACAGCATTACGGCATTTTTTACCGGGTTAGGGCCGGATGGTCGTCCCTATAAACGTGCGACGACAGTTGATTTTGATAAAGGTCGAGGTAGTCAATTTGTTGAATTGGCTGTCAGTGATGATGAATCAATTAAAGAGCCTGTTTTCACAGTGAAGCAGTGGTGAGACAAGTGAAGAAAAGGTTGGCTTGGCCTATATCCTTATTGCTGACATCTCTCTTGATGGCCTTGTCTTTGATTGGTTCAACGACGACTCAGGCAAAATCACTAAAAGATTTGGAGTTTGGGGTAATTCTCTACGATTACTACCAACGTGATTATTTTTCCGCGCTAGTTGAGTATGAAACCATACTGGCAACGGGGAATAGCCTCAAGGATGACGATGCGGCCGAGGTGCTACAGGGCGGAATGTTATTGTCTTATGGTTTGGCAGAGGATTCAGAGAAAATATTCAGCACCCTTCTGACTGAGGCGAATGAGGAGGAGGTCCGAAATCGTGCTTGGTACTATCTTGCTCAAATGTATTATCAGCGAGTGGAGTTGGGTAAAGCGAGTGCTGCATTAATTAAGATTAAGGGGAAATTGGACAACGATATACGGTTGCAATATCACTATCTGTCGATGTTGATCAATATGAATAGTCAGCATCTTGATGTCGTGCAGGACTATCTTGATAGATCATCAGGTACCACGCAATTGAAGCCCTTCTTGGCATTTAATCTTGCGATTAATCAAGCGAAAGCGGGTGATTTGGATAATGCCTATGATAACTTAATTCACGTTGCTAACTATTCTAACCGTATCACTGTGGGTAAGGCCGAGTTATTGGCGCTAGCGGATAGAGCGAGGCATGCCTTAGCGCTGTTAGCTATGGAGAGTGGGGATATGCATACCGCTTGGTCTCATTTGAAAACTATACGCACAAAAGGGCTGTATTCTAATCGCGCTTTGCTGACCTATGGTTGGAACGCAATTGAAATAAAAAAATATGATTCTGCCATTCCGGCTTTAAAAATTCTTTCGGAACGATCTATTAGTTTGCCTGAAGTGCAAGAGGCAAAAGTGTTGTTAGCTCATATTTACGAATTACAAGGCGATAAAAGAGGTGCACTTAAAGAATATATTCTAGCGATTAAGGCTTATGAGAAGGGCTTATCTTCGCTAAAAGATACGAGAATATCCATCGCCAAGACCGATGTGCCAGAGGAGTTTGTGAGTAACTTAGAGGCGATAATGGATGATTCAGATTGGTATGGGACACAACCCTCGGTGGATTACGACAACCTAACGCCATTTTTATTGGACTTATTATCAAGCCATTCGTTTCAGGAGTCACTTAGGGAATTAGGCGATCTATACGCTATACGAAAAAACCTTCTACATTGGCAAGAACAGAAACGACAACATAATATTATTTTGAATAATAAAGCACTGACGTGGTCAAGCAAGACGATTCAGCAAAAGGTGAGTGCCAAGGTTCAAAGGTATGATCAATATTATGATCAAAGCCTAGAGTTAAAATTACATACTCAAACACTGGATCTGGATGATCAAAAGCGATTCGATAGTATTTTGAACGTCACCAGTAGTACTTTATCTTCCATAAATGAACATCTAGATATACTGGGTGAGGTTAAAGCCCCGTACTTGCAACCTTCAAAATACCGTGATGATGTCAAAAAAGTACATCTGCGAGCGAATAAGGCGTTGGTTAAAACAAACAGCTATATCGCCCAATTAGAAACGGTAGTGAGGAATGTGGTGAGTCAAGAATTAGATCAACACGAAGACCGAATAAAATATTATTCGGCTCAAGCGCGTTTAGCGAGAGCACGATTATATGACGAAACATTAAATACATTAGAAGTCACCAGAGGCCAATAACCCTCTGCTGTTAGCGCATAAGAGGAGACTCAAATGTTAATGGGTTTTCGATGATAGTCGATGTTTCTAGTGGTGGTGCGGCATTTTTATAAACGCCATTGAATAATAAATTTGGAAGTTTTATTCATTAAAGACAGAGTTAGTATGAACAATAGAATTAGTATGAAAAATAGAGTGAGCATGAAAAAAATAGTAAGGGTGTCATTGTACTGCATCTTATCGAGCCTAATGGTGGGTTGTGGGCTGTTTTCTGATAAGGGCACGATAGGGCGCTTACAAAAAGTAGAGAAGGATAAAACGGATTTAAGTTTTAAAAACCTAAATCACAAGAAAGTTCGGAAAGAATACCAAGAGTTACTTGATCTAGTCGATGACGATTATCTGAAGGAACAAATAAAGCGACGAGTCGCTGAAGTCTATATGATTGAGAGTGATGAAAATCAAACTAAGCTCTCTGCAAAACCCAGTAAAAGCTACTATACCGAAGCGATTAAGTCTTACAGTGATATTCTAGAAAAGTATCCTAACTCCCCTGATAATGCAGAAGTCCTGTACCAGCTCGCGAAAGCCTATGATATGGAAGGTCAGCAAGATGATGCGTTGTTGATGCTGAAGCAACTGACTTCTCGTCATTCAAAATATCCTCATATCGCAGAAGTCTATTTTCGAATGGGCGATATCTATTTCAACAATAGTAAATACAGCGAGGCCAATAAGGCATATAAAGCTGTGACGGATTATAAAATCAAGAAGCTGATTATTAATGCCCACTATATGTTGGGGTGGTCTCAGTACAAGCAAGGTGACTATTATGCAAGTTTGGCTTCCTTTTCAGTTGCGTTAGCCGAATTGGTTGAGAAGAGTCGCAGGGAGGGTTCTCTCAATAATGTCGAAAAACCTCTCGTTAAAGATACGCTGCATTCCATGACATTGGCATTGGTCAATATTGGAGGAGCGGAAGAGATCCGAAGTATAAAGCGTCTGAAAAAGAAAGACTTCATTTGGATGGTCTACGAGGATTTGGGAGACTTCTATCTGGAGAAAGAGCGTTATGAGGATTCTGCCAACACTTATCGAATGTTTGTCACGGGCCATACCGCTTCACCCATGGCGCATAAATTACATAGCAAGCTGATAAACGCTTATATAAAGGGAGGGTTTCCACAACAAGCTCTGCCCGAAAAACAGCGTTTTATTGAGTACTATGGTTTGCATTCACGATTTAATGGCAAGGGAAAAGGAATTGATAGTATTCGTGAAGAGGTAAAAGGGGATCTTAAACAGTATATCGATGAGTTAGCTAAGCACTACCATCATGAGGGGCAGGTGGGACAGAAGGCGCTAGCAAAAATAAAGCCGAAAAAAGGTGCGAAGAAGCTTAGTAAAAAACAGACTAAGAAATACCGTAAATTGGACCAGAAGATGATTGCCCAATTTGGAAAAGCGGCACAGTTTTATCAGGAATATGTGGAAACATTCCCTAAAGATCCGATGGTCGCCGACATTACTTATTTGGAGGCTGAGGCAGAGTACGCGGCCAGATTGTACGATAAAGCGATAATAAATTATGAAAAAGTCGCCTACAAATTAGCGTCTTCTAAAAAGGCAAAAGGTAAAAGTAAGAGTAAAGCGGGGAAGAAGAGTCATCGTAAAGCCGATGCGGGTTATGCCGCTATTTTATCTTACCGGTCCTATGTTAAGGCATTAAAAGAAAAACTGTCGGATGACCACTCGTCAGTGAAAAAAGTGCAACAAAAAGCGGTGGAGAGTATGTTGCGCTTCGCAAAACATTTTCACCAGGATAAGCGTTCCACTGCTGTGCTGACGAGTGCCGCTGAGTACCTATTTGGATTGGATCAATACGATAAAGCGATTAAGGTTTCTGTTGCATTAATGAATAGCAATAAGGCGCTTGATAAAACCTTAAGAAAAACCGCACTTGGCATTGTCGCCCACTCTTATTTTAAACAAGAAAAATATTCTGATGCCGAGGATCATTATAAAAAGCAAAGGTTGTTAGTGGCACCGAACGGTAAGGAGTATCGTCAAATAACGGAGCGCCTTGCAGCGGCTATTTACAAAAAGACGGAGATTATGATTGCGGGTGGACAGAAACTAGAGGCAGTGGAACAGCTCTTGTCGCTTAAGAGCATTGCGCCTAAATCCCCTACTCGTGTAACAGCACAATTTGATGCTGCGACACTATTGCTCGAGCTAAAATTATGGGCGCGTGCGATTACCGAATTAGAAGCTTTGAAAAGGGGATACCCCAAACATAAGTTGGCCGTTGAATTTCCTCGAAAATTGGCGTTTGCGTATGAAAAAACGGAAAACTGGCCAAAGGCGGCGATGCACTATCTTGGGCTGTATAAAAACGATCCCGATAAAGCCATCCAGCAAGACGCGCTATTTTTGTCTGCGGGATACTTTGAAAAGGATGGGCAATACGAAAATGCGATTACTCATTTCAAACAATATGCACATCAATATGAATTACCCTTCGATAATCGAATGGAAGCAAGGCATCAGTTAGCATTAATTTACAAAAAAACGAATGATAAAACACGCCACCTCTATTGGTTACGCCGAATTATCGATGGCGACAAAAAGGGAGGGGATCTACGAACTGAACGTAGTCGATGGTTGGGAGCATGGGCCAATATTCAGTACGGGGATTATTTCGCTTGGGAATTCAACCGTCGAAAACTGAGGCAGCCTCTTGCAAAGAGCTTACCGAAGAAAAATAAATTACTTCAGGATGCCACCACACGATACGAAAAGGCGGCTTCGTATCGAATACTTGAATTCGTCACCATGGCCAGCTACAAAATTGGTGGCCTGTATGAGCGCTTTGCTAAGGATTTGTTCCAGTCCCCTAAGCCCGCGGGTTTAAGTCAGTCAGACAGTCAATTGTATGCCAGCATTATTCAAGAGCAGGCAGATCCGTTTTTGTCGTTAGCGGCTGATATTCACCTCGGTAATATCGGGCGCGCGTGGGATGGAGAGTATAATCAATGGATCGGGCAAAGCTTTGGTGCCATGTCTCGATTGTCACCTGCTCGATACGGTAAATCAGAAATGGAGGCCAATTATGGAGACGAAATATTATAAGAATTTTGGGTTGATCTTAGTCTTTGGGTTGAACTTGATTTTGGCGCTGGGTCTTAGCGGTTGTGCTAGCGTAGGCGGAGACAAACCATCAAAAGAAGCTAGAGTAACGGGAAAAAGCAAATCACTAAAAGGCGCTAAGAGGAATGAAAAGGCTGCTCCTGTTGCGGTAAAAAAATATCTGGCTATGCCTACGACGCAGTATATTCCGAAGCAATCAACAAACGAAGCAGGCATCCCCGTTCCTTATGCATCGATGATAAACCCCTATTTGACCAACAAGAGAGTTATCGAGCAAGGCTCAGTTTTATTGTTTATAAAAGCGAGACGCGCCTATAAAGCCAACAAGCTTGCAGAAGCCGCAACCGTGCTAACAGAGCTAACGAAAAAAGACGCTAGCCTAGCAGGCCCTTGGGTAATGTTGGGGAAAATAGCGCTACGCAAAGAGAAATACAAAAAAGCGGAATCCTCCTTTTCGAGAGCGCTAAAAATCAATAAGAATAATGTAAACGCTTACATTGGATTGGCAACCGCCCAAAGGTGGTTGGGAAAATATGTTCTAGCTCAGAATACTTATGCTAATGCCTTGGCGGTCTGGAAAGATTTCCCGGAGGCGCATCATAATTTGGCCGTTGTCTATGACATTTATTTGAACCAGCCTTTAAAGGCTTTACAGCATATGGAAGCGTATCAGTTCTTAACGAAAGGTCGTAACAAGAAAGCCAATGCATCCTTAGCTGAACTCAAGCAGAGAACAGGCGTGAACAAGAGTTATATTTCAGCTCAAGCAGAGAGTAAGGCGAGCGAAAAGAATGTCGCCACTAGTGATCGTTAGTCGAAGCCTAGACAAAAGTAATGAGCATAAATCGATATTGGTAGATATGAGATGGACATAAAAAGATGAGCATCAATAGAGGATTAAACCTGATTTTTCTGAGTATTATCAGTGTGGCGTCATCTGCTTATGCCGCAGACGGGCCGATAAAATTAGAGAGCACCTTCGTTGGTGATAAGGAGCAACCCCCTGTGAGTTACTTTATACCATGGCAAGGGGTGGCTGTATCTGATCGACTTTATCGAAAAATCGATGGGCGACTGGATAATACTTTAGCGCCTGTGGATCGAGATGTATTAATACGTTCTATGCGGGTGTATAGCGACATGAATGTAGAATCAGTTCAACAGTAATAACTTTAAATTTTTACAATAATCACAACCACTTTTTTTAGAGGGCAAACCATAATGGATATTTATAGCGTAGTCGTACAGTTTTTTCAGGAAGGTGGATTGTTTATCTATCCCATTGGCTTGGTGCTCACTATCGGTTTAGCTATCAGTATCGAGCGTTGGCTATTCCTATTAAAGGAGAAGGATAAAAACGTCAGAGCATTTGATCAGTTCTTGCCGCTATTGCGGACCAATGATCACGATAAGATGACTCGATTTACGCGTGACGATAAAGCGGCTGTTTCACGAATAATCGGTTGTGGCTTGGATATGATGACAGTATCAAAAAAACGAACTGACGTCGAGCATGCTATGAGTGAAGGGGTTTTGGAAGCGTTACCTAATTTAGAGCAACGCACGGGCTATCTTGCAATGCTGGCAAACGTTGCCACCCTTTTGGGGTTGTTAGGTACGATTGTTGGATTGATTGCGGCTTTCTCTGCCGTGGCTAATGCCGATCCAGCAGAGAAGTCTGCACTATTATCATCATCCATATCTGTTGCCATGAACACCACGGCGTTTGGATTAATCGTGGCTATTCCCTTATTGGTAATGCACACGGTTTTACAAAACCGAACCTCAGCGATTGTGGGTAGTTTGGAGATGGCGGGTGTTAAATTTCTCAATGTGATGACACTGAATCGTGCTTTAAAATCTGATGGCGAAAGTGCTCCTGCTGAGTCGGATGATGTTGCTGAGACTTAAGATCGATTCTAACAGGTGTTCCTGACAGGTAATAGGAGCGAACAGCTTGTCGTTCTGATGTGTCGCTAAATGTAGTTAATATTAAGTTAAGTGAGTGGTAGCAATGAGTTTCAACATTCGTAGAAAACCTTTGGAGGAAGCGGAGTTAGATGTCACTTCCTTTATGAACTTGATGATTGTGTTGGTACCAGTCTTGTTACTGTCGCTCACCTTCACCCATGTCACTGTTTTGGAGTTGAATCTGCCGGAACTCAATGGTGGAACAATTGTGTCTAACAACGGCCAATCACAATTGGAAGTGGTCGTAAAAAGTTCTGGCTTTTCCGTTTTTTATCCAGAGGGCACGCTGATTAAGGAGATTCCCGCGCATGAAGTGAGTGGTGTGCTTGTGCAGGATTATGAGCTGTTATCACAAGTCATGCAGGATCTGAAAAGACAATTGGCGGATAAGAAGGAGATACTCATTCGATCGGAAGGAAAGGTCGATTACCAAAACCTGGTTACGACGATGGATGTGGTGAAATCTTACCGAGCGGTGGTCACCGCTAGTTTGGTTGAAGTGGAATTATTTCCCATCATATCCCTTGGCGATGCGAGTTAAAAAGTTATGATGGGATCATTTGTAGAACAACGAAACCGGAAACCAAAATATGAAGCCAAACTGAATTTGGTTTCATTAATGGATATTTTCACTATTTTGGTGTTTTTTCTATTGCTGAACTCCGGTGATAATCAAAACTTTGAGAAAGCAGAATTTGTGAAGTTACCTGACTCCACCGCTAGCAGTGCTATGGGGGGGGATTTGGTTTTACTGATCGGTGATGAAGTTATCATGCTGGGTGATGATCAGGTTGCTACTGTCGAAGAGGTACTTAAGTCACCGGAAAAAGATATAGCGGGATTGTCTGAAGCCTTGTCGAGTTATGATGAAAAACGAGGCGAGAGAAGTGTCTATGAAAAAACCAATGGTAGAGCAGTCACTATCATGGGTGATAAAAGTGTTTCCTACACCTTGTTAAAAAGTGTAATGGAAACCTGTGGCAAAAATGATTTTAGAGATATATCACTGGCAGTCAATCAGGTAGCAAATATTCACTCTGTGTCTACGTCAGTATCGAATTCTGTTGCGTCGACCATTGCTACGGAGGGGTATTAAATGTCTGATATCGTGCTCCCCCTTTCTCCTGACTTAAAGCTCCCATGGAGTCTTGATAACGATCAAGAGAAAAAATTCAAGCGAGTATTGATTCGGGTAACAGTACCGCTAATGGTGTTCTTTTTAATGATTCCTTGGTTGCCTGTTTTTGATATCACTTACAGTAAAAAAGATCTGAAAATTGTAAAGACGAAATTAATATTACAGCGAGAGGCGGTGATAGAACCCCCAAAACCCATTGAGACCGTTAGGCCGAAAACTCGCCCGAAAGCAGAGTCAACCGCGCAAGCCACCTCAAAAAAGAAAGCGAATAAAACGAAATCTAAAAGTGCAAGTATAATGGAAAAGGTGGGTATTGCTGGATTTGCTAAGCAACTCAGTGCATTGAGAGGTTCTTTGCAGGTAGCCAAATTATCCAGTAAGAATGTATTCACTTCTAAGCAGGGCAAGTTTAAGAAAAGTACCACAACCTCGTTGGGGGAGGAGAATGCCTTAAAAACCAGTGGCGGTATTGAGGTTGACAATCTGACGATGGGAAATAGCGGTGGCTCCTTGATTGCGCACAAAGCGCTTGAGGTCGACAGTCCAATTATGGGTATTGATCTACCCAGTAGTCGGCAAAACGAGTACAGCTCTAGTCAAAAGGGAACACGGGATATGGAGAGTATTCGCAAAGTGTTCGAACAATACAAAGGGGGTGTTTATGCTCTGTATTCCAAAGCACTGCGACAATATCCTGAGCTAAACGGTAAATTTATGTTTCAGCTTGTAATCGAAGCGGACGGCAGTATTACGGATTTAAAGTTGATTGTTAGCGAGTTAGGAATCAAAGAGTTAGAGCAAAATATTCTAGCCAAGATTAATAGCATTCGATTTGGCGCTGCAGCAGTTACTGCCACAGCCGTTCAATATAAGTTTGTATTTTTACCTCATTAAAAGCAAAAGTACCTCACTAAATCACCTACCTCTCCTCGGTATTTTGTGTCTATTCCGTCTCAGTTCGTAGGACTTATGTGTATAGATAGTGATCTGTGATATAAGTCCGTTTATATGATCAAAAGATAGTCATAATCATATTCAATAGATAAATGAACCTTTGTTGAGTTGAATTATGGCGAACTTCCTAGACCACCCGAGTGTTAGATGCGTTGGTTTTTTTATACTTCCTCTTTGGTTAGTAGCCTGCGGCGCGGAGGAGAAGACAGACTCTGCACAAACATTTGATGAGAGTCTATCAAGTGAGACTCCGATTGTTTACGTACAGCGGAACTTGGAAGACACCAGCCAGTTGGCAGTGGCGTCGAGTAATGTTCAGCATCGATACGCTCCTCTCGATATGCGTTCACCTTATGACTATAACGCCGGTGCAGCACTGAATGTACGGAGTTCAGTCTCAGCAGATGCTACGGTCGCTGATATTCTTCAACCCTATTTTCAATCCGATGACTATGATGTGAAAGATATTTCTGTTTCACGCGATGGCCGTTTTTTATTGTTCGCCGCGCACGGGCCTTTCAACTCAGCGTCTCATTTTAGCTGGAATATATACGAGTATGATTTTGTTGCCGATACGATAAGCCGTTTTATTAGTGATGATGCTGAGGCGAACGCGGGGCAAGATACGAGCCCAGCTTATGGCGAGAATGGCATGATACTCTTTTCTTCAGACCGTTCGGCAGGTAATGAGGATAGCCGTGCAGAAGAGGTAGAGTTGGCCGAGATGGGTTGTTATAAAGTGGCGTCAGCAGAGAAGCCATCTTTGATACATTCGATGACCCGTGAAGGTACTGATATTGTTCAAATCACCACTGGAGCGAATCACGATGTGAAATTAGCGGCTTTGACTGATGGTCGTATCGCCTTTGTGCGTTGGTCCAGAAGTTATGAGTTACTGGATTATTGTGAAGCCGATAGGCCTTTAATCGCGCCGGCTTCTTTCCTATCGGGTACCGATGGTTTGGATGCGCCAGTGCAGTGGACTGATGAGGTGAAGTGCAGTTTGTCTCAGTCAACGCCAGTGGGTCAGGTTTTTGCTAAAAATCACTATACTTTACTTCGAATCAATACCGATGGATCGGATATGCAGCAGCTTTATAAGACTGTTACCGTCGCTGCATCGGATGAAGAGTTTGTCCAATTAGATAAAGTCGTACAGGGCGGCAGCGGCCAATTGATGGCTGTCATTAGACATGAATTCAATCAGCATTCTGGTGGAGATATTTTAGAGCTTCAAGCTCCTTCGGATATTGCTGATGAGAGCAATACCATTTTCGCTAACATATCTCCTCGCTCCATGAGCAATGATGAAATTAATATTTACCCTAATCAATTGTCAGAGCATGGCTGGTATAGCGCTATGTGGCCTTATCGTGATGGGACTAATCGACTGCTTGTTAGTTGGTCGCAATGTTTTACTGAAGAGGAAGGTGTCAGTTCATTTTGTGATAATGATAATGCCGAGGGTGATGTTGAAGCGCAATATGGCGTATGGGTATTTGATCCTCGAAACGATACTAAACTCCCCATAATCAGAGCGAAAAAGAACACCGTGTACTCTGAACTCGCTATAGCACTTCCGAATCAAAGCAACTTTCTTCCTTTCGAAGCTTATGATGACGAATACGTTAGTACTCCTAGCAATCTAGGATCTATTGTGTGTGATGATCCCGGAACTCAAATCAACCCTGAAACTGAAGCAGAGACAGCGACTGAAATAGAAACAGCTACTGAAACAGAAACTGCCACTGAAACAGAGACAGCCACTGAAACAGAAACTGCCACTGAAACAGAGACAGCCACTGAA
>JAHRWA010000088.1 GCA_019090455.1 Pseudomonadales bacterium
AACTCATCATCTAGAGCACATCAATTAAGATTTACTTTTAATATTCTGACTTGGAAGAGTTAGCCGTGCGCGCTCGCCGAGCGCTGTGGAGACTTATACCTGTTTTTATTCTTTGAACTACACTTTTTAGTGGCAGCTCCTACGGCAACGATAGTGTGATATGCGGAAACCTATTTTGCACACCCGTACTCATCATGGGAAAGAGGCATCAATGAGAATGCAAATGGGTTACTTCGTCAATTTTTTCCAAAAAAACAGATTCTAGTAAGGTCTCATGGAAGGAGATTAAAGATGCAGTAGACAACCTAAATAACCAGCCAAGAAAAACAAGAGGCTACTTAACTCCGAATCAAATATTTAACAATACGTTTGAACCTCTAATATAAATAATTGCACTTAAGAGTTGAATTCGGGCAGTAGTGGTGGGTATGACTTTACCGGAGGACCTTAGTCCCAATGTTAGGCGCTTTTGTTATTTGAGGTCTGCTCGGTATTCGTTCAAAAATTCTAGCGTAAATTGTTTGATGTGTGATTTAGGGTCGGTTTTCTCTTAAGTCGGCTCCAAATTTTTAAATCTCGTAGGGCGAGTGATGTGTATCGAGTATTCGGCCGTTAGGTTGATGTCATTTTTTCAATAGGGGGACAGCCCTTGTGCCGGTTTTGTTTCTATCGGCAATCCTCACCGCTTTAATTTAGTAAATGCTCCATAAACTTCAGACTATCAATTTTGCAAAATCGCCGATTTCTACGTGGGTACTAGTTAATATGGGTTGGCGGCGTTGTCCGTGGGCGTACGCATTGCTGGCATAAAACCTGCATTTATCGAATACGAATCATAGGACTATGGAGAAGAATCATGATAATTCAACCCCTTCACGCTGTAGTAACTCTTCAAACAAGCCACTCTGCCCCCGCCCAGCGGCAGAGTATTACCGCTTCGTCGACAACATTTGTCGGTGAGAGAGTGGCTATCTCCGATACCGCTCGGAAGCTTTCCCTTGCATACCAAAATGGCGCGCCCCAGGCGATTAATGAGTATGCCACGAATACAACGTTTACCGGCGATAAAGGGACGATGGAGCACTTGAATTTTCTCTTTGCCAATGACGATAAGTTTGCCGCGCTAATGGCCAAAGAAGAGTCTTCCCGCACATCGTCTGAGTTAAGCTATATGGCAAAGGCTACGGGCCTGCCCAATAGCATGGATTATCTCAGCTCAGAGGAAAAGGGCTTACACGATAAGCTTGTTGGCAGTGGGAATTCGGCGGCAATCGTGGGTCTTCGCAGTATCGCACTTATCCGAATGGGCAGAAACTTGCTTGGAGTTCCTGGTGCTGAGTATGACGCGATTAACAGAGCTATTACGCCTGATAATATCAAGGACTATTTCCTTAGTTCCATTGTCGACCCTACGGGGCTTACCCAAAAGAATGTTGAAGCTTTGGCGATGTATCTGAAAGCTAATCCTGAAACGTCTTAGTGGCTGTCTAGGTTTGGTGTTGTCGCGCTACGACCTCTCGTTTGACCCTGCTCGTTTTCAGGCTAAGCGTAGCACGGACTAGCCAGAAAAAAGGAGTAGATTTCAAGTACAAAACATTGACCTGTGCGTGGCTGGGCAATAAATTCCAACTTTTACTGCTTACCAGGTTAGATACGACGGAACCCTTCTTAAGCGCGCTGTACTCCCACGGTGCTTTTGCCAGTGCAGCTGATGTGTATAGTTCTCCTTAAAGGTTTTTAAGTTACAAGTGGCCCAGGGGTAAGTTACGGTTGTCCTTGTCGATTCGTCATTTCTTTAAAAGGAAAGTGTGATTTCCCTTTAATATTGATGACCGGCACGGGACCAACCTTTGATAATTGCGCAAAGCCAATAGGCATACTTTTGGTCATGTCTTTAAGTGCTCCCTCATCGACGAAACCGACTTGTAACCCTCCTTGGGGAACATGTAAGGTTAGGTAAAATCGAATTAAGTGGAACTCAGTGTTTGAAGGGGCATTCGGGAAGAGTGGTGAAAAGGTCACAGTTTCTTCACGTAGATTCACTGAAAATTGCCCAAACGCTGCATTTGGCCTTATCAAGTAGAAGTTATTCTCCCCATCAGCTTCCAAGATGTAAACTCGTTGGCTGAGGCTATTGGCATTTCCAAAGCGCAAGTTTTGCGCTTCTGGATACAGAGTTTGAGCGTAGGCCAGGTAACAACTTTTTATCTGTTCTATAGCTTTTTCTCTGCTACCAATAGTTTTGGGCACCCATAATACCGCCCTATAGGCTTGAAACGCCGTTGGATCTAATGCCTTATGCAAAGCTTCCTTACCTGGCCTCTCTGCGGAAAGTAGAGAGGCGATGAGGTTAGCTTTAACAAAGAGACCTTTGCCATGGCCTCCTACGGTGCTCAACATGCCAGTCTGCATACCCACAGCATCAATTAGCCGCCGGGTTGACTCTGAGACCTTTTGTGAATTTTCATCCACGTACTTAGAGACCGATTGTTCATCCATCTTGTCTAGATCGAGAGCTAAGTCAAGATCTTTACAAGGGGTGCCGATTCCAAGAAGAACAGAACACATTATTGAGACTTGCGGTCCAGCTTGTTTGTAGTGAATCTTTTTATTCATAATCTTTTGTTCTGGCGTAGAGGCGCAGCCTGCTAGCACCAAGAAAACGATATAAAATAAAACCTTGGTTCTCATAATAATACTCCCTTTAAGGTATTCTTTGGTTAGAATTTTAAGGCACTATTAATTATAATGCTATCGGAATAGCACTTCGTTTATCGGGGCTAATGTTTTTCCCGGCGTAATCGACAAGCTCCAAATAATCATACAGTGAAAATAAGATGCCGTTATGTTCAGTGTTTTTAACAGAATATCCAAAAGTAGCGAGTGGCTTTAGATGTTGGTTGAATTGAAGCAGAATATTCTGTCCGATTTGTTCTTGGATCGCCTTGCTAAACTAAAAGGCGGGGTTGATGCGCTCCTTGATACTAGTGTGACAGGATTCTTCTGGTGTATTAACCATTTTTGCCCTTGATGATGTCCAATTAAAGAAAAATCAGGGGGCTATTTATTATAGAAATTCGGGAAGAGTTTTCAGCCGCTCTGCAAAGGTAGTCAGTCAAGCGATAATACGGCTGTTAAAACGGCACAAAGACAAAGTAAAAACACTGACCTTCGACAATGGCTCGGAATTTGTGC
>JAHRWA010000089.1 GCA_019090455.1 Pseudomonadales bacterium
CAGTAATTCACTTTTGCGATCCTCTAACCACTGCTCTTTTGCCAGTGACTGGCACTGCGGACACAATTCTTTTAGGACGAGGTATGCGAGGCGCATAGATTATTCTAACATGCGAAACAAGTTACTAGACCCCTTATTTTTCTATGCTTTGACTTGTTATGCGCTTAACTTGTTGCACGCTTCAATTTCAACCTTTTGCAAACTCATACACTTATTAATTCCTGCCTTGCTTATCAATTGTTGGCAATTATACAAATCTAAATGCTCCAGCTTACCGAAATTTTCTATGCCTTCTAATGTTTTGAGTTTTTTGGAAGTTAGGTACAACTTCTTTAAGTTACTCAAATGTGAAATTGGCAACAAATTTTCATATGGGTAATTGCTAATATTTAAATGCTCAATACTATTCGGAGAAAGTAGACTCGTTAATCCCTTTTTCCAAGTTAACATCACTACCCTTAATTTTGAAAATGAGCTTACCTCAATTACTTTATTTGACATAAATTGAACGCTTAACACTTCGAGATTAGTTAGGGCTTCAATTACATTAATGTCTTTAGCGTCCCAGCAATAAATCTCAAAGCTCTTCAGAAAAGTAAGCGCGGGTATAAATGATAAGTCTTTTCCTTTGAATCCATAAGAATCAGTTAATCGGAGTGCATATATTTGGTTCTTAATCATATAGTCGGCAATAGAGTCTTCCCACTCATCCTTCAGAATGAGGACTTTTCCAATTCCATGTTCATCGTCTCTAATTTCAAATTTAGACATAATCTTCTTTTGGCGCATAACGTTTAGTATTCATTCGTCGTGCAAGCACGCTATCAACATGATAGTCATTTTGGACGCTACCGGATAGACCCAAGGCATGATGAATGAATATGTTGTTGAGCTAAGAACGGCCTACAAATTGCTAAAAGGGGATTGAATCAAAATCGTCAGATTCAATTAGCGGTAATTGAATACAATTGATCTCTCTTTTCCTGTTGATCACCTTAAACTATCGCTCAGTCTATTTTCCTTGAGCCCTAAATAGCGCGGCTCTTAATAATCGCCGAATCAGATCAAGGTTTTTCTGTTTGTAGCGACGACATCAGAGCTACCGAAATCGATACTCCATCTACGGAACAACGTCGAGCCGCCTTTTCGATTTATCGTAGGAGAGAATGATCTCCATCAGGGATGAGGAATCATTTCCCCCACATTGGCGTTGAGAATTATTATCATTTAGCTTAATATTCAAAGCTCATTTTCAGCGACCCAAACCCTTAATTTACGGGATTATTATGCTAAAGCAGCTCACCCTTGTTTTTATCTGTTCACTCACACTTATTGCCTGCGACAACAAGAAATCATCCACCGACAATACGGCTAGTTCTGCGGAAGAGAGCCAGACTGAGCCCACCGAGGTGAATGTGTATTCGGCTCGTAAAGAAGCGTTGATTTTGCCGGTGTTAGATCGCTTCACTGAGAAAACGGGCATCAAGGTTAACCTGCTCACGGGGAAAGCGGATGCGCTTATCTCTCGAATCGCCAGCGAGGGGAAGCTGGGTTCAGCCGATATTCTTATCACTACCGATATAGGCCGATTGATGAGGGCTAAACAACAAGGCTTAACTCAGCCTGTTGAATCTGATTTTTTGAAACAAACGATTCCGGTTAATTTACGTGATACGGAAAATCACTGGTTTGCGTTGACGACTCGCGCTCGTCCAATCCTATATTCCATTGCGAATGTTAAGCCTGAGCAGTTGAAAGATATTGAAGGTTTAACCAGTCCAGACTGGTTAGGTAAAATCTGTATTCGTTCCTCAAGTAATATCTACAATCAATCGTTGATTGCGGCGATGTTAGTTCAACGAGGTGAAGCGCTCACTACTGAGTTTGCCAAAGGTCTCGTCGCTAATTTTGCTCGCCCCCCTAAAGGTGGCGATCGGGATCAGATTAAAGCGGTGGCTGCGGGCCAGTGTGACATTGCCATCGCCAATACCTATTACTTAGCGGGCATGTTGACGAGTCAAGATGAAAGCCAAGTCGCAGCGGCTCAAAAAGTGAAAGTGTTCTGGCCGAACCAAAGCAATCGCGGCGCTCACATTAATGTATCCGGCACTTTAATCACGAAGCATTCTCCCAATCCCGAAGCTGCCAAAGCACTGCTAGAGTTTATGCTAGAAAAAGAATCTCAAGCTTGGTACGCCGAACATAATCATGAATACCCCGTGCGTTCCGATGTTGAACAAAGTGAAGTACTAAAAAGTATGGGCTCCTTTACGGCGGAAAATATCGACTTGTCGAAGGTGGGTGAATTGAACGGCGAGGCTCTTAAGCTTATGGACAAAGCAGGCTGGAAGTAACGGATACAAACCTAGGGCTTAAGGCTATTCTTAATTGGCATCCTTATCGCTTTAGTTTTATTGACTGACCGCTTTAGATTCTTTGACTGAGAGATTTTGTAACTGACTATGCAAATTCCAGCCGTACTAAAAGAGAGTTGGAGCGGGGCAACCGTCTTGTTGGCATTGCTATTGTTTATGCCGGTATTGATTGTGTTTAGCAGCCTTCTCCAACCGGAATGGGATGCCTGGGAGCATCTCTCGGAGACGGTGCTCGCCGACTATATCAGTAACACTTTGTGGCTGGCTTTTGGTGTCGGTGCAGGTAGCTTGATCATTGGCACTAGCCTCGCCTGGTGCACCACGCATTATGAATTCCCCCTACGTAAGAGCATCGAGTGGCTGGCCTTATTGCCACTCGCGATGCCCGCGTACATCATTGCCTATTGCTATACCGGCCTGCTGGATTTCGCGGGTCCTGTACAAACACTATTGCGTGAGACCTTTGGCTGGCAATTTGGGCAATACTGGTTTCCGGAAATACGCTCATTGCCGGGTGCTATTATCATGTTATCGCTGGTGCTCTACCCCTATGTTTATATTTTGTCTCGCACTGCATTCTCAGAACAGTCGGCATCACTGATGGAGGTGTCGCGTTCCTTAGGTAAGACGCCATCACAACACTTTTTACAAGTCGCAATACCCCTAGCTCGGCCCGCCATACTCACGGGTACGGCGCTCGCGATGATGGAGGCATTTGCTGATTACGGTACCGTTCAGTATTTTGGTGTCAGTACTTTTACCACCGGTATCTTCCGCACTTGGTACGGCATGGGTAATGAAATGGCAGCGGCGCAACTCTCCGCATTGCTGGTGGGTTTTGTGTTCATGCTGCTTTCCCTAGAAAAATTATCTCGCCGAAAAATTGCCTACTACTATCAAGGCCAAAAAGTCAGTTCACCTAAGCGCCAACCTCTATCCCGTTTCGCGTCTTTGAGTTTAACGCTTCTGTGCCTGCTGCCTTTTATTTTAGGCTTTGCCGTACCGGTACTGCTGTTAATAGACTGGGCGATTGAAGTCGGCTCCCATCAGCTTGATCAACGCTTTTTATCCTTATTGATTAACAGTTTCGGCTTGGCCGCCAGCGCCGCATTCTGTGTAGTCTCCATTGCTCTCATCTTTGGCTACGCTAAACGCGTACGTAAGAAGGTGAGCCTCACATTGCCCATTGAATTGGCGAATTTGGGTTATGCCGTACCCGGCACTGTAGTCGCCGTTAGCTTGCTTCTGGTCTTAACCTGGTTTGATAAAAAACTGGATGCCCTTCTGTCAAATCTTTGGGGAGTCAGTAGTGGCTTATTATTATCGGGCACCGTATTTGCGCTGATATTGGCGTATTCGGTACGCTTTCTCGCTGTCGCCTCCAATAATATTGAAAGCGGTTTGGGTCGCATCAAGCCGAGCATGGATGAAGCTGCACGCTCACTAGGAGCAAACCGCCGCCAGGTGCTCATTAAAGTACACTTACCCATTCTCAAAACGAGTATTCTCAGTGCCCTGTTATTAGTTTTTGTCGACATTGTGAAAGAGCTACCCGCTACACTCATTCTCCGACCCTTTAATTTTAATACCTTGGCAGTACGGACTTATGAACTAGCGTCGGATGAACGCCTGGCAGATGCGGCACTACCGGCATTGGCCATTGTCTGCGTTAGTTTGTTACCGGTTATTATTCTCACTCGGGCAATGCAAGCCAGCACTAAGGATGAAGAAGACTAATATGCCAAGATCCAAATTTCTAAAACAAATGCAGCCCACAACAAATGAAACGAGAATCATTTCATGAAGCTCAAGCTTGATAACATTTCTCTCGCCTATGGTAAAAACACGGTTTTGAAAAACATCAGTGTTGAGTTAAAAAAAGGTGAGAATGCGTGTTTGATCGGGCCTTCGGGCAGCGGCAAAAGTTCAGTGCTGCGAGCCATCGCCGGCTTTGAACCCCTCACGAAAGGGGCTATTTATTTGGGAGAAAACAAAGCCAGTTCAGCCGAATTTGTTTTACCGCCTGAGCGCCGCAAAGTGGGTATGCTATTCCAGGATCTTGCGCTATTCCCTCATCTCACAGTGAAACAAAACATTGCGTTTGGTCTAACTCATCTCGACAACAATGCAATCACTGAAAAAGTCTCTTCACTGCTCGCGTTAATTGGTATGGCTGAATTCGGTGATCGCTACAGTCATCAGTTATCCGGAGGTCAGCAGCAACGCGTGGCGTTGGCTAGGGCTCTTGCCACCGATCCCGACCTGCTCCTGTTGGACGAGCCGTTTTCCAGCTTGGATAGCGACTTACGTCGTGAACTAGTTACTGATGTTTATCGTATATTCAAACAAAAAAACATGACTACATTGATGGTCACTCATGATCAAACCGAAGCCTTTAGTGTCGCTGATAAAGTGGGCTTACTGATTGATGGGGAGCTGCAACAATGGGATACACCTTTGTCTCTGTATAACAATCCGACTTCAAAAGCCGTGGCCGATTTTATGGGCAATGGCGTTTATATCACGGGTACTGTTTTAGAAGGCAACAAAATTCAAACGGCTATTGGCATAGTCCAGACTCAAGCACGCTCGCTACAGAACACTTTGCAGAACACTCTACATAACTCTCTACATAACTACGGCGCGCCAGGAACCACAACGGATGTACTCTTGCGCCCGGAGAACATTCAACTCAACAACGATAGCCCAACTCAGGTACAAGTTATTGAGCATCAGTTTCGCGGTGCCGATAGTTTAGTGACGGTGAAGTTAGATAGCGGAGAGACGTTGCGCCTGTCCTGTCATAACAAACAACATATCGTGACTGGGAACACCATCGGCATCGAGCCTTCTCAACAGCCTGCTGTGGCATTCCCAATCACGTCCATTTAGAACTTAATCGTCATACTACCCACGACTGTTCTGGCCTCACCTCGAAAGCAACCGCCGTTGACGTCACAAGTTCCATAGTACTCGCGATCAAATAAGTTGCGTGCATTGAGAGCCAAATCAACCCCCTCAAATTCATAAGCAACCTGTGCGTCCATAACGGTGTACCCTTTCGTCGTTGCGTTCTCAATTATTCCCGGAAATGGGTTAGGCAACAAATAAACAGTGGCATTAGTTTCATTCTCACTCGCATAACGTGCACCACCGCCGATACGCAATTTAGACAGCTGACCACTAGAAGGAGCCCAGGAGAGCCAAATCGCAGCTTGTTTCTCAGGAACATAATTCACGTCAGCACCAAACTGGTTCTCCGTATCAAGCAAACTGAAACTGGCCATCAATTGGAAATCGCCCATCACTGCCATCCCTTCTACTTCAACTCCATTAATGTTCACTTCCCCTTCCTGAGTGGGAGGGGTACCAGGGAAGGCAAGCGGATCAGGAAGATTAATCTGCTCCAAATCAAAATAGGATACGGTTACGTAAGCATGAACTCCAGGCGGTTGGTACTTAACGCCGACTTCAGTTTGTTCTCCCTCTTCGGGTATAAGAGGGTCACCCGTAATACTGCCGGCGGGTATAAAAGAGGAGTCACCAAATACGGGATTAAAAGATTCTGCATAACTGACGTAGGGATACAGTCCCATCTTCGTTTTATACAATGCGCCCACGCTGTAAGTCGTCGCATTATCTTTTTGCGTTTTAGCGCCATCGCTATTATCAATATCATCATAGCGAATACCGGCATTCACAATCAGGTTTCCAAACTCAACCTGATCATTGATATAAAATGCCTGCGTTTGTAGCTCCACTAAGGTCAGCTCACGAACACCATCAAAGAAAGCATCCAAGGGGATTTCGCTGCCATCATAGATGGGCGCATACGCATTAAAGGTAGAGGGAAATCCAATCGGTAATATTTGAGCTGCTGCCGCGACAGAGGGATAAAGGAGAGAGGCACCATTGATCTGCGTATTGACCTCCTGGTAATTAATGCCAATCATGACATCGTGTGTAGCGGCTCCCGTATCAAAGTTTGCCCGTAGTCGAACGTCCATTGCCAACTGATCCGATTTTGCTGGCCGGTCATACCAAACACGCCCCAGTGCTGTGCCATCCGGTAGCGTGCTGGGGTTACCCACTTGCGGCGCAATTAAGGCTTGGCGATAATCGGCTTCACTATCTCGGTAGCGTACCGTTCCTTCAACCGAAAAAATGTCATCCAGAATCTGCTCACCAAATAAAGTCAGCGATAACGATTCCGAGTCATAGCGATTAAAATTCGGATCGCCGGCATAAAAAGACGCGTCCACTTCCTCCCCACTCGCTCCGGCACATAAAGCGGGATTCGATACCGTGACCTGGTCGCTAGCACAACCGGAAACCACCAGCGGAGCAAACTGATGTGCAGTGTCACCTTCTCGATCACTGTAATTCAGTAATGCAGTCAATCTGGTTTTATCATTCTCAAAAGTAATAGAGGGAGCGACAACCACTGAATCATCATTGACAAAGTTAACTTGCGTATCGCTATCGCGGTAAAGCGCGACGACTCGCGTCGTTAGACTGCCATCGCCGGAGAGATCAAAACCGAGATCGGTTGCCACTTCTCTTCGATTGAAGGTTCCTGCGCTTAACTTCACTTCTCTTTCAAGGTGATCACTTCCAGCATGCTTGCTAATGGCATTCACGATACCGCCGGGGGAACCCATACCGTACAAAACCGATGCGGGGCCCTTCAGCACTTCCACCTGTTCAAGCATGTACACCTCTGACCGTGCGTTATTGTAAAACCCAAACAATACCTGAATGTTATCCAGATATTCTGGCACCCCTAAACCTCGCACCCGAGGGAAATCGCCACGCGTCGAAAAACCAAATGTATCGCTCACCACACCCGCGCTATAACCAAGAGAGTCGTCCAAGGTCAATGCCCCGCGTTCGGTAAATTGCTTTGAGCTGATAACCGACAAGGATCGAGCGGTTTCAACGATGGGGACATCGGATTTGGTCGCGCCAAAAGTGGACACCAGCCCCGTAACACTCACGGGATCCAGTAGCTCCACTGGTTTTTCATTGGTCTCAGCAAGTGCTGCCTGACAAATAACGGCGGAAAAAATAGAGCCTAAAAACAAGGGTCGAAACATGTGAAATTCCTGATTTAATTGTAAATTCAATAAGTTCGTACGAATGCACGGAGAAATACCGAGGGCCACACAAGAAGAAGCGATAGGCCACCATCAATATTTATCACCTACACTAATAGTAATGCTAATCATTATCATTTAGAATAACAACAAATCGATTCATTTTTATTCCACTTTCACACAACGCATTTAGCGGGACTGTTACACCAATGAAAGATCAATTATTCAAGGTTGGTACGGAGATACTCCCTCATGATTTATCCGTATGGGGTATGTTTTTGGCAGCCGACTGGGTCGTCAAAACCATTATGATCGGACTCGCTATCACGTCTCTACTAACCTGGACCGTACTAATGGCTAAGAGCATTGAGTTTTATGCGCTGAAGCGGCAACTCAAAAGCAACATGCATCATCTCGGCAATGCCAGCACATTAGTCAATGCCGCGGAGTTAAAACCCATTCTAGGAGTGAGTCGTCAGTTTATCGAAGCCGCCCAAGCGGAGTTGTTGTTATCAAAGGAACTATCAAACCAAGAAGGCGGCAAAGCGGGAATCAAAGAACGCATTATGTCTCGCCTGTCCCGTATTGAAATTAATACGGTTAGAGAGATAGGCGCTGGTACGGGTCTGCTTGCCAGCATAGGGGCGGTCGCTCCCTTTGTCGGATTATTGGGAACAGTCTGGGGAATCATGAATAGCTTTATTGGTATTTCTCAAGCCAACACGACCAACCTAGCCGTCGTCGCTCCCGGAATCGCGGAGGCACTACTAGCGACAGCACTCGGCTTAGTCGCCGCCATCCCTGCTGTACTGATTTACAACTATTTTACGCGACAAATCGCCGCCGCCAAAACGCAGATTTCTGACAGCGCTGCGGCAGTCATGTGCCTAGTTTCCCGCGACCTGGATCGTGAAAATCTGCCACCCACCAATATCGCACAACAGTCTGGAAGAGTCCTGGCGATATGAGCATTTTAATTCAGCATCCAGAAAACAATTTTGAATTGGCTGAAGCTCATGAAATTAATGTGACGCCATTTATAGATGTCATGCTCGTGCTTCTCATTGTTTTTATGGTGGCAGCGCCGCTGGCAACGGTGGATATTCACATTGATTTACCGGCAACCAACGCCAAACATCAACCTCGTCCGGATGCACCTATTTTCTTGACCATCAAAGAAGATCTCAGCTTGGTATTGGGGGAGACCCCGGTCAGCTCAAAAGAGTTAACAGCCGAAATTGATCAGGCAACAAAGGGTGATAAAAATACCCGACTATTTTTACGCGCGAATAAAACGGTCAGTTATGAAAACCTAATGACGGTCATGAACGACCTAAGAGTGGCGGGTTACTTAAAAATTGGCCTTGTGGGTATAGAGCAGTCGCTATGAACTTTAGCCAAATCATGCTTCATAGACCGGGTTTACGCTGGACGAGTTCTTTCATTTTCGTCGGTGTCGCTTTTTCGGGTGCCATACTGTTCGTCACTGCGGGAATGTTGGAAACCCCTGCCCTCCAAACGCAGCCAATGGCGGCAATGATGATTGAGCTAGCTCCCGTTCCCGCCGCCCCACCTTTGCCCACCGACACGGCAGATCACCACCAAACTGAAGTACTCTCAGCTCAAACACCCCCCGTCAAACCAACCGTTACGGCACAGACTGAAATTGAACCCACTCCTGAACTACCTATTATTAATGATGCCGATGCCATTTTACCGAACAATACCCAAGACGAACTAAAGCCAGAATTAATAGTAAAAAAAGATCTTATTCAAGAAGAAGACCCTATTTCTGAGGAAAAACCAATTGAAAAAGAAGAGCCCATTTTAAAAGAAGAAACCGTCGTAAAAGAAAAATCGCCCCAGCAAGAAATGCACTCTCCTTCTAAAACAGCACCGCCCAGCGACATCGTAGCAGCACCCACCCAAGGAGCAGTCTCACTATTCGAATCACAAGAGGCAGAATCATGGCAATCAATGCTATTAGGGCATTTAGAAAAACATAAACGTTATCCACGCCAAGCTCGGCGCAGAGGACAGGAGGCAATAGTCTATGTCAACGTCAAGATTGATCGTGATGGTAGCGTCCTCGAACATCATTTAACGCAAACCAGCCAACATCGCTCACTCAATAGAGAAGCACTGGCACTCATCGCTCGCGCAGAACCCCTGCCACCGCCGCCCATGACCGTGGCAGGGTTGACCATAGAATTTGTGGTGCCCGTCGCATTTTCGCTTAGACGCTAGTTGAACTGAAATACTAGTTGAACTAAAAAACCAAAGAAGACACTTATGATTTTTTTCGCCTTTCTTATCCAAGCTATTGGTATCGCCCTGCTCCATCGATCGTGGCAAAAGCCACAGCGCCAGACAATGGCCAATACCATCGCGTGGGTTATTATTTTTCTCACACTATGGCCGTGGCAAAAAGCAGTGGGCTGGGAGTTCGGCATCAGCTTCTGGTTTTTATCGATACCGATTGTAGCGTGGAGTTTAACGATTGCAGGCCGTGAAGTTCGGCAGTTAAAAACGCGACAAAAAAAACTAGCCAACAAAAAACGTCAAATGATATTCCCCGTTAAAAAACAGGTGACACAAAATATTTTGAAAACAGTCATCGCCGGACCCATCGCCTTTATGGCCAGCTTTGTCTGTGCCACTTTGTTTACCATGGTACTGCTTAACATGGGGCTGCTCACAGGTGCAAACCAGTTAGTACTTTGTTTAGCGCTAATGCTGCTACTGTGGGCAATCGCCATAACTTGGGTCACAGCGAATCCGGTTCGTTGGCAATCGGCAACAGTATTGTTGATGGTGGCTCTCAGTGGTCCGACTTGGAATTTTGGATTTAACCAATGAAGAACTTCAAATTATCCACAGCCACCATCAAGAAGTCTGCGATCTCTCATTCAGCAATCGGTTTGCCCACTGCGGCATTGCTGTATTTGATTTGCCTCACCGGTACTTTATCCGTTTTTTTTGAGGAATTTGAACGCTGGGAACAACCGACGATAGAAGAATATAGGCATTATTCTATTAGCCAAATAGACACCGCGATAGCGCACTTTCAACAACGCGTAAAATCCAAACCCGAAACACTGTGGGTTGTGTTACCCACCGAGACCATGCCACGAATGCATATTTCCGGGGATGATCAGGAATGGTTTATTAACCAAGATGGCAGCCTATCCGCCCCCCCTCTGGAAGCCTGGACTAAGATGGTGACAAAGCTACATATGCAGCTTCATTTGCCTCAGAATGTGGGTTTAATTCTGGTAGGGACGCTAGGCATGATGCTGGCCAGTTTAATATTATCTGGACTGTTGTCTCATCCGGGATTATTTAAAGATGCATTCCGCTGGCGAACGGGGCGCCATGCCCTAACCCAAGTCGACATTCACAATCGTCTCGGTGTTTGGGCCGCCCCATTTTTTTTAGCGATAACACTCACCGGCTCCTTTATTGGATTAATGGGATTATTCGGCGCCTTAACCAGTGTCGCCTTTTACGATAACAACATTACCGCGGTAATAGAAACGGTGTTCGGCGATGATCCCGTCGTCACCCAGGCCGCCCCGAAACTGGAGATCAAAAAAGCGTTCCAAACACTCAAAGCCATCGCCCCCAATGCATCCCCCAATTATCTGGCGATTCAAAATATCGATACTGAAGGCCAATACATGGAGATCGCTGTTACCTTGCCCCAGCGCCTTATCTTCTCAGAGATCTATCGGTTTCACGCCAATGGTGAACTCATTAATCATCAAGAATTCTCCGACGGAGAGGCGGGGCGGCAGATCGCTATTTCGGTATATCGATTACATTTTGGAAGCTATGCAGGATTTTGGCTAAAAGCTATCTACGCCATTCTTGGCTTAGCACTCACCGTTGTTTGTGCCAGTGGCATTAACATTTGGCTATTGAAACGCAAACATGAAAGCGTGCTAAACGATTGTTGGGTTGCTGTTGTCTGGGGCCAGCCGCTAGCATTAGCGGCATCTGCTTTATTCTCTGCCTTCGGTATGGAACCATTGGGAATATATTGCATAACCCAGGTGCTTGCGCTGTGTTATGCAATGGCTGTCAATAATCCAGTCCAGACTAGAAAAGTGCTTATGTTGGCTTTAATCGGTAGCCTGTTCGCTATCGTGGTTAGCCGAATAGCCCCCTTATTTAACGAAACCGTAACCGCGATATTTAATCCGATCAATTTTATTATTTTCGTCGTGGCTTTAATGCTATCGGCTTTGCTCTTCCACAAGAGTCGCCAAGAGCAGCCCATTAACCCTCTGGTATGATGCTGATAACGACGCGATTATTGCGCTGCGCAATCTTGTTCCATTCACCCGCTTTCAGAGAAGCATTATGGGTAGGGTAAGGTATTAATGGAGAACGATTACCGGCACTCCCCGCCTCTATACGCAAAGGGTTTTCACTCGCGTCAGAAAAGTTTGATAGGTAATTCCCAAACTCAATTGTTTGAACTTCCCCGATAGACAGCGCTTGAGATTCACTTAACTTTTTAATTTTGCATTGATCGATTGGCAAGTCAGCAGCCGGCAATCGCACACGATTGTCTTCCGAGTTTTGTATCACACAAAAATGAGCGACATGACTTTCCAATTTAACCGTACCCCTAAAATCTACCGCTATTAGCCTTTGCACAAGAGAGGACAGAGGCTGCAATGTGTGATCACCAAATGGAGCACTGCCAAAAGCATAGGAGTTGCGAGAGTTCATAGCCCATTCCAGCATTTCATAGAAAGCGGCATCGCGATATTGAATTTCCTCAATCAACCGTTCAAACGCATCATCTTCGGTTTCATTTTCATTGACGAAATCACTAATATTATAATTCTGTAAATGTTGAAAACGCTGAAGATCAAGCTGCAACGATTGCTGCGCGTCATCCGCAATTTTATATTGTGTGGCAAACCAGAACGCGGGTAACAAGGCGATAAACAAGACAAAAATCAGCTGCAAAAAAGGGATACCGGGTGGCTTAGGCTCTGGTGTCGAAACACTGACATCGTCATCATCTAGTTCATTTTCAAGTAGACGTTTTTGTATGACTTTATCGACTTGTTTAATCCCATTTTCTATATCATCTCGCAGCAGCAGGCGCTGCTCTTGCATCAACCGCATCAGAGAGTTTCGAAAAGACTTTGACTCAGCAGATTCCACAGCAGAGCGGGCTAAGTCTTCTAGATCACCGGCATCATTCGCACCGATGGAGGTATCAAACAGTGGAGCGGCTATTTCCGTAAGGGGCGAATCATCGCTGGCATTGCCTCTTTTTGCACTCCTTTCGGCACTACTTTCTGCCTTTCTAAGTTCAGCCTTTTCCGCTTCACGCATTCTGCGCTCTGCCTTTCTAGTATCAATCTTAGAGCCTTCAATCTTAGCGCCTTCCATATTAGTGGGTTTGGCCTCACCACCTTCAACTCCATCTGACTTAGGCGTTGCCAACGTACGTTTATCCGGCAATAGATTTAAATCCCCTAAAACCCGCTCAAGATGCACCGGTTTCAGCTGTTTCGGCAGAACACCCACAGCGCCTAGCGCACGGGCCTGACTACAATAGACTTCCCCCTCCTTAGAGGTATACATCATGATAGGAATCATCGCCGTATTGGGATCTTTCTTAATCGCCTTGACGGCACTAAAGCCATCCATACCTGGCATAGTGTGATCCATAAAAATAACGCCTGGGCGATTCGCACAAAGATATCCAAGAGCCTCCTCGGCGGACTCAACTGCATCCACGACAAAGCCCTGCTCGACCAACATCTCTTTCAAGACAAAGCGAGCCAATTTTGAGTCGTCTACTACTAATGCCCGGTTCTTAATCATGACAACCTTATGTTATTTATAAAAAAGCGTATCTTTTGATTCTAAATGATTTTTGAGATAACGAAACAATCTCACCCTTATCTTTTTCTAGCAACGATAGAATTGATATCAAATGACCCCCTTTAATATCAATCCAATATTAAAAATAAATTCTGACAGCTGTATTAGCTAAATAACCGTGCTGACTCATGATAGGCACCTGTTTATAGACTCTCTGTGCATTTATCGTCGTTTCTCTCATTTTTTCTTTTTTTCTCTCGAAACTTTGACCTCCATCTGTAACTATCGAGACCGACCACTTCTCTACTGTCGACAACACTTTTTACAGAAAAAGGTTTTCCAACAATCCTAACAAAAAGATAAATTTAACAAAAAATAAACTAAATAAAAAACAGAAGGACAATATTATGAAATCTCCCATTTGTGAACTTTTGGGCATCGAATTTCCGTTAATTGCTTTTACTCACTGCCGCGATGTGGTTTGTGAGGTATCGAAGGCAGGAGGTATGGGCGTACTTGGGGCTGCGAGTTTTACTGCCGAACAACTTGAAGTCGAACTGCAATGGATCGATGAGCATATTGACGGCATGCCTTATGGCGTCGATCTGATCGTTCCCACCAGCATGGCTGTCAAAGATGGTTCAGCGACACCAGCAGACATCAAATCCATGATACCTGACCACCTCAAAGAGTTTTCTGCCGATATTTTAAAACAGCACGACATCCATACTGATGATGTTTACAAACACTCCCTTGGCAAAGGAAAAGGGGCGGGCTTCCTCGGTGAGGGCAGCGCAACAAATATACTGGACATTGCTTTTTCCCATCCCATCAAGTTAATCGCCAATGCGTTAGGTGTGCCGCCCAAGTACATGTTGGAACTGGGTAAAAAACACGGTGTGCCGGTTGCCGCATTGATAGGATCTAAGCAGCATGCCATAAAGCAAGCTGAAGCTGGGGTCGATATTCTGGTTGCAGCAGGTACGGAAGCCGGCGGCCACTGCGGCGAAGTCTCTACCATGGTGCTGATACCCGAGGTGTATAACGCAGTCAAAGACTATCCCGATGTTTGCATACTGGGTGCAGGTGGCATCGTCACCGGCAGTCAAATGGCAGCCTCTATGGCGATGGGTGCCGATGGCGTTTGGACCGCATCCGTTTGGCTGACCACACAAGAGTCAGAGACTTCTGCAGTGATAAAAGAAAAACTACTCGCTGCAAACTCGAATCAAACGGTACGCTCAAAAAGCCGAACCGGAAAGTTCTCCCGACAAATTCGTTCACCTTGGACAGACGCCTGGGAACTTGAAGGAGCTCCACGACCCTTGCCCATGCCACTGCAATCACTAGTCAGTGAACCGGCATTAAGAGAGGTCTCTCGCTTAGCGGATATTGGTCATGAGGGTGCGAAAACACTGGCGACCTACTGGGTAGGCCAAGGCGTCGGGCTTATGAATCAATCCTTAGCCGCGAAGCAAGTGGTGGTTGATTTTATGGAAGACTACCTTGCCGCAAACGAACGTCTCAATAGGTCTTTGGAAGATTCTTAAGCCGGATTTTATAAATAGGGGCGCCATTTTCTCGTTCCCATGCTCCCGCGTGGGAATGCATGTTGTATTGGATACCTGTATGCGTTCCCACGCAGGAGCATGGGAACGAGGTAGGTTCTAGGTTTCAAGTGATTTCTGCCTGGAAAACACTCTAAGTTAATTATCCCAACTCCCCCTTTTTAACCAATGCTTTCTCGTTCCCATGCTCCTGCGTGGGAACGAGGTAAACGAGGTATACGTATTCATTCTCTCATTGCCCTTCTTCAACGATTCGTCATTGAAAATAGTTTCGCTATATCCCTGCTTTTATTTGAGTCTTAAACTATTATTTATTCGTTTATGTATTGAGCTAAAAGAAGGACTAAAGAAGATGGTAGATAGTGCACAAGTGACCACATTAATTCTTGATACGATTGATGAGTATGTTAAGCAGTTACCCGAAAGACTGGTCTATAAAAGATCGGAAGAAACCCTATTATTTGGAGATGCCGGAATATTTGATTCCATTGCCTTGGTGGGCCTGATAGTGGAAGTGGAGCAAAGTATTGAAGAGACCTTTAGCAAATCCATACTATTGGCCGATGACAAAGCCATGTCTCAAAAAAATAGCCCCTTTAGAAGTATCAGAGCCTTAAGCGATTACGTTTTCGCTAAGCTAGATGCGGCTTAATGAAAGAAAATAGTGCGTTAAAACAAAATCAAAAACACTACGATACGGTTACTGATCCGTGGCTTTCTATTCTGGGGGATAACCTCCATTACGGATATTTTAAATCCGAGAACATGAATCTTGATGATGCCTCGGAATGTCTTATTGATATGCTTTCAAGCAAAGGAAATATTGGCCCTGGCACCTCAATATTGGATGTGGGTTGTGGTGTGGGAACACCCGCCATTAGTCTTCAAAAAAAGTATCACTGCCAGATAAAAGGAATATCAACAAGCAATCGAGGCATTGAACTGGCCAACCTCGCCGCTAAGAATGAAGACCTGACGGATGCCGTTAACTTTGAGATAGCCGACGCGTTGGATAATGGGCTAGCGAACAATGCTTTTGATGTTGTTTGGCAAATGGAATCCTCCCATTTAATGCTCGATAAAAATAAGCTTTTCGCCGAGAATTATCGCGTACTCAAAAACAACGGTGAGTTACTGCTCTGCGACTTGATATTAAAAAAGGAACTGAGCATTGCTGAAGTTTACCAATATCGTCTCGAATTGAGCATTCTTGAAAAGTCCTTTGGAAAAGCAAAGATGGTAACACTAGAGAACTATCGCTCTTTTCTGAAAAGTGCCGGATTTTCAAATATTGAAACGTTTGATATTAGTGAATTTGCAGGGCCTACGTTAAATTGCTGGAAAGAGAACGTGTCTAAAAATAAGGAGACAATACTCTCGTATTTTTCAGAGAAGAGTCTGGGTTATTTCACTCAGTCTTGTGAAATACTGTCCTCTTTTTTCAGAGATAATATTCTTGGATATGGCATTGTCGTTGCCAAAAAGGATGAGAGCCTATAACCATGCCAAAAAAAAAGGTAATGCTCATCACAGGAACAAGAAAAGGCATAGGAAGATTTCTGGCTGAATATTATATTGAAAAGAACTATCTCGTAATAGGATGTAGCCGAGATCACTCCGACCTGAGTTCACCCGATTACCAGCACTTTTGTTTAGATGTCGCTGACGAAATCAATGTCAAAAAGATGTTTATTGAAATAAGAAAGGTCTACGGGGGGTTAGACGTATTAATTAATAACGCCGGAATTGCGTCAATGAACCATTCCCTTTTGATGCCTCTAGATACCGTCAATAACATTATGAATACCAATGTCATCGGCACTTTTTTGTTTTGCAGAGAATCAGCAAAAATAATGAAAAAGAATAAATTCGGCAGAATAATCAATTTTTCAACCGTAGCGACGCCGTTAAAACTGGAAGGGGAAAGTATCTACGCTGCATCAAAAGCGGCAATACTTTCATTAACAGAGATTCTCGGAAGGGAATTCGCTGAATACGGCATCACGGTTAATGCAGTAGGCCCCACACCGGTAAAAACCGATCTTATTAAATCGGTACCTAAGGATAAAATGGACCGCCTCCTTGCGCGCCAAGCTATCAACCGGTTTGGCACGGAGGAAGATGTTGCGAATGTTATTGATTTTTATATCAGGGAAGAAAGTAGCTTTATTACGGGCCAGAACCTTTACCTTGGTGGTATCTAAACGCATTTAATGGCAATTTTTTATATACCTTAATGATGCTAATAGACAATCTATTAAGTCAGTTTGCAGATGACTCCGATAATGAGGCAATAATTTCGGATGACGGCTCCTATTGTTATGGCGATATACTAAAAAGCATTCATCACTGGCAACACATATTGCGTAAGCACGACATTCAAAGTGGCAATGTGGTCGCCCTGATTGGCGATTATTCGGCTGAATCTATTTGTCTCATTCTGGCGTTGATTCAAAACAAGAACATTATACTTCCCGCTAGCACAGTCGCCATGGAGAATATCAGTCGCTATTTAACGATAACTCAGGCTCAAACTGTCATTAACCTAACCGGTGATGGCGAGTACACTATTTCAAAAATAAAGGCTCACCCAGAGGAACATGAATTACTGAAAACCCTAATCGATAAAGGTCACTCTGGATTTATCTTACTGACTTCTGGATCGACAGGTGAACCTAAAGCGGTTGTTCATGACTTTGAAAGGCTGGCATTAAAATATAGAAAGGCCACCAAGCGTTACAGAACGCTTTGCTTTTTACTGTTTGATCATATTGCCGGTATTGATACCTATTTTTACAGTCTTTTCAGTGGAGGCGCAGTCGCCTTTCCCCTAGTAAAACATCCAGTAGTAAAACAGCCAGCGACAAGACATCCAGCAACCATTTGTAGACTAATTGAAAAGCACCAGCTTGAAGTCCTATCCACCTCCCCTTCTTTTCTAAATTTAATGCTGATCTCTGAAGAACACGAGAATTACAATTTGGACTCTCTAAAAATAATGACTTTTGGCTCTGAAAAAATGCCAGAGGTTTTGTTAGAAAAACTGACCGGATTATTTAAAAACGTAAAATTGATTCAGAAATACGGCACCACCGAACTAGGATCACCTGCTTCAGTATCAAAAGAAGGTGATACATCCTGGATAAAAATGGATAGTGATGCGGTTAAAACAAAAATCATAGACGGCATCCTTCATGTCAAGACTCACTCTGCCATGCTCGGGTATTTAAATGCGCCTAATCCCTTTACTGAAGATGGCTGGTTTAATACAGGCGATTCGGTCTTAGAGGACGGTGAATATATCAAAATTCTGGGCCGTCAATCTGACATTATCAATGTGGGTGGCGAAAAGGTTTATCCCGCTGAAATAGAAAACGTCATCATGGAGTTTGACAATGTTTTGGAGGTTTCTGTCTTTGGCGAAGACAATGCAATACTCGGAGAAATGGTATGTGCAAAAGTGAGACTCACCAATGAAGAGCCTACAAAGGAATTCAGAGCAAAGCTAAAGTCCTATTGTTTTACGAAATTAGACAGGTTTAAAGTCCCTGCGAAGATAATGGTCGTCAGTGAGACGCTACATAACTCACGATTCAAAATATCTCGAAGGGGAAGTTAATCCATGGTATTCAGCTCAATTCTATTCCTTCTTCTCTTTTTACCTATTGCGTTATTATTCTATTTTTCAGTTTTCTCCAACTTAAAGAATACCGTTCTTCTTTTATTGAGCCTTATTTTTTATACCTGGGGGGAAGGATTTTATGTCGTCATTATGTTGGCATCGATTTCAATCAACTATGTTGCCGGCTTGTTAATCGAGCATTACAGAGAGAAGGGGGTCTCACGCTATTTTTACTATGGGACGATTACCATCAACTTGGGGTTGCTCGCCACTTTCAAATATTCAAACTTTTTAGTCGATAACATCAATGTTTTGCTTGCACTCGTCTCTATCGAACCCGTTCTCCTTGCGCCGGTTCATCTGCCCATCGGAATTTCATTTTTTACCTTTCAGGCGATTTCATACATCATCGATATCTATAGAGGGGATAATGCAGCCGTCAGAAACCCGATAAACATGGGCCTCTATATCGCCTCTTTTCCGCAATTGATTGCAGGCCCTATTGTCAGATATCACACCATCGCTGACCAAATTCCACAACGGCAAGTGACAGTGGAAAAATTTGCTTACGGTGTCAAACGATTCATTATCGGTCTAGGAAAAAAAGTCTTAATCGCCAATACGCTCTCGGTAGTCGTTGATCAAATCTACTCGCTTCCCGAATCTGAGTTATCCTTTTTCGGTGCGTGGCTAGGCATCCTTTGCTATACGCTGCAAATCTACTTCGATTTTTCGGGGTATTCTGATATGGCCATTGGGCTTGGCTATATGTTTGGGTTTAAGTTTATGGAAAACTTCAACTATCCCTATATTTCCCAGTCTATGCAGGATTTCTGGAGACGATGGCATATCTCTCTCACCTCCTTTATTAGAGACTATTTATTTTTACCCATTGCCATCAAAAGGCGATACTGGGGGAAGTGGGGGATTATCTATGCCTTTATCATTTCCTTTAGCCTTGTGGGTTTGTGGCACGGTGCGAGCTGGAACTTTATATTATGGGGCATGCTACATGGGGTATTCCTGATTACTGAGCACTTAGGTTTCACCCGAGTACTCATTCGGTTTCCGACAATTTTTAAACTCCTGTATGTTCATTTTGTTTTGGCTTTGAGCTGGCCGCTCTTTAGAGCAGACACGTTGAGCAATGCGTGGGCACACTACAAGGCGATGTTCGGATTCTCTTCCACCACTGGCCTTGAATATCAAACATCGATTTTAATAACCTATCCGGTGATCACCGCGATATTCTTTGGGCTTATTTTTTCCACGCCTGTCTATCAAGTTATCGAAGAACGATTCGGATCAAAACCGGAAAACGGCACACCCAGTACTTCAAACCCTATTTATGCATTGTCATCTGCTTTGATACTAGGCGTGATCTTTTTCGCATCAGTACTCAGTCTTTCAGCAGGGGCCTATAACCCTTTCATCTATTTTAGATTCTAGGATTGAGAATCAATGAATAAATTGAATGCGCATCGTTTATCGGAACTTATATTATTGAGCCTATTTATGCTCGTGATATTAGCACCGTTAAGCAAAACCCTCTTATCACAGCAAGCGACTATGTCTGCCGGTGAAAAACGAAACCTCTCTCCTATGCCAATCTTTAGCCTAGAGGCAAAATCTCTTGCTCAGTTTCCTGAACAATTTGAAAAATATTATAATGATCACTTTGGTTTTCGTGAATCATTTATAAAGCTTTACCTGTTTATTATGGTGAATGGATTTCAAACTTCTCCCGTCGATAAGGTGATAGTGGGAGACAATGACTATCTTTTTTATAACGATAAAGCAGCTAAAATATTTGAAGATATCCAAGGAATCAATCCCTTCACTCAGGATGAACTCAAGATCTGGAAGGGAATACTGGAAAGAAAAAAGGAGTGGCTAGATAAGGAAGGGATCAAATACCTTTTAGTTTTTTCTCCCAACAAACACACCATATACCCAGAATACATTCCAAAAAAATATATTCCTAGATCGGGTAAAACGAGACTGGATCAATTTATTGAATACATGAAAACTAACTCCGATGTCGCAATACTGGATTTAAGAGAGCCACTTTTACAAGCTAAATTAGAAAAACAAGCCTATTACAAAAGCGATACACACTGGAATGATTGGGGCGCCTATGTTGCAAGCCAGACCATTATCGAAACAGTGAGTGAAATGTTTCCCGAAAAATCACCTAACATGGACTTACCGGTTAGCGGTAACAAGACTCTTTATTATGATGGTGATTTATCGTTAATGCTGGGGCTCTCTGATATTTACAAGGAGGATGCAGAGCTTCTGACGGTGACAGATCAATGTGCACATACAAACAAATTAACCCTTAATACTGTCGCGGTAAAAAATCCATTTTCCACTACCTGCAAACAAGCAGAACTAAAAGTCGTCGTCTTCAGGGATTCATTTTTTACCGCTGTTGCTCCTTTTTTTGCAGAACGATTTAAAAAAGTCGATTACATCTGGAATAATTTCAACCATATCATTTTAAAAGAACTGATCCATCAGTCGAAACCCGATATTGTTATTGAAGAGCGAGCGGAAAGATTACTCGCCGTTCCACCACTGTATCATGAAGAGAAAATACGGAGTGACAGCAGAACAAACTACCAACAAGAAAAAGCCCAGTTCACAGCAGCCGAAACAACACAACTCTTGATCTCACCTAAAGATGAATTTTCGTCATTACACGGGGAAAACGATTTGATTTTCAAAGTATCAAAACAAGGGTTGAAGCAGACATCAGTGGGAAACGACCCGTTTTTCTTATTGCCAACATTCAGTATTCAGCAGAACGCTCCCCTTTTTATAAAAATCAGAATATCGAGCCCTATGTATAATAATTTACAGGTCTATTACACCACTAAAGATACGCCCTACTTTAACGAATCACAAACTGCCCATCGAACCCTACATAAAGGTCTAAACGAGATAGTCATTGCGCTGGAAGACATCAACGATACGAACCAAACAAACCTAAGATTTGATCTGGGTTCTGCTACGGGTGAATTTACACTTCATTCCATTGAAGTTCGTCAATGACGATGAAAGACGACCTGGAAAGAAGAGAAAAGGAAAAGATCATGTCAAAATTAAAACTCGCTATTTTGGTATTTTTATCACTGATAATATCCGGTTTATTCTCTCTACAATTAGGCGCACCTGAAAAACCCAACACATCCTATGCCGATCTAGAAACCTACCTCGAACCTATTTCAAAATTATTGCTACAAACACATCCGCATAATCGTATTATCAATATCGTTACCCATGGACATAGTGTGCCTGCGGGATATTTTGAAACACCCGTTGTGGATACCTTCAACGCATACCCACACTTAATGCATCATGGATTAAAGAGTCACTCCCCCAACGCCATCATCAATGTCATCGTTACGGGTATTGGCGGGGAATCTTCAGATTCAGGTGCTGCGCGATTTCACAAAGAAGTTCTGACTCACAGACCCGATGTTATCACCATCGATTATGGGCTAAACGATCGCATGATAACCTTGGCGGATGCCAGAACTTCATGGATATTCATGATTGAAGCGGCATTGGCAAAAGGTATTAAAGTGATTTTATTGACGCCAACTTTAGATACGCTTTCAGAGTCTATGAACCCAAACGATCCCCTCAGCCTTCATGCCGAACAAATCAGAAGTTTAGCGATTGAATATAATGTGGGGTTAGTGGACAGCTTTCGCTTATTTAACGATTACGTGAAGGACGGTGGATCTTTGAATGACCTCCTTTCTCATATCAACCACCCTAACCGTAAAGGCCATGAGTTGGTCGCACATGCTCTCCTGCAATGGTTTCCTACAATGGTTTCCTCGCGGCTTGGGGAACGATCTGCAATAAGGCATTAGCTAGATGATTCTCTTACCGCGCCGGGTGTTTTACCCGTCCAACGCTTAAATGCTCGATTAAAAGTGCGTACTTCCTGAAAGCCCACCACGCTAGCGATTTCACTAATCGATTTTGAACTCGACCGTAAAAGTTCATCCGCTAATTCCAAACGAATACTTTCTAATACGATTTGATAGGTGGTGTCTTCTTTTTGTAATTTCCGAGCTAAGGTTCGACTGGTAAAATTGAACTCTGCCGCGACAGACTCTTTATCCGTGTAGCGCTGCTCCATCATCCGGCGCTTAATTTCCTGCTTTAGTTTCAATGTCCAGGATTTCTGCTGGGTTTGCAGCTCATGATCTTTTTGTAGATTTTGTTGCAATAATGTCGAGGTTGCCTTGTCCCGTGTTTTCATCGGAAGATCCAAAGCGCCATGCTCAAAAATCACTTTATTGTTTTCGCAGCCGAACTCAACTGAACAGGAAAAAAACTCTTCATACATCGCTGAACGACAAGGCGCTTCGTGAGCGAACTCAATTTTAATCGGAACCACAGCCTGCTGTGCGTAAGACATAATGTCGACCATGACCTTTGCAGAAACTTCCGCAATCACATTGCCTGCCGCCCCAAATGCGGGCTCCATGATGAGCGTTGTTTCACTGGTCTGCGCCTTAATGTCATTTTCTAATGTTAATGCGGGCATAACATGACATAGATACTTGTCCGCAAGTTCTAGCGCATCGCCTAGGGTGTCCGCCGATATCGCAGCAAAGCCATAAATGCCATGTGTCGCTACATTGATATGCTGCGCAAACAGCAGCCCCAACGATTGATCCTTAGCAGCGCCGCGCAAACCCAACTCAATGACGGTACGAAATTGGTTACCGTCAATGGTCGCACCAGAGCGATCAACATCCTTAATATCAATATTGAGCAATCCAAAAACCTGCTCCGCTTGGGGTTTCGGGAAAATAGATTGCAACGGCGTAGAAACGTAACTCAAAGGGAAACGCAAATCTGCTAGTGTCTCCCGCTCTTTTTGGGACCAAGTCCCAAATGGTGTATGCATTGTCTCAAACAGCCCTTATGGTTGAAATTGTTGTGCCCTAGACTCTAATCATCACTACCAAGGAGAAGCACATGAGCGTTACCGCAACCCCAACAAACACTTCAAATCACACCGTTCATTCAAGCAATGATACTGCACAAGCAACGAATCGATGGCAGGGGATGTTCAAGGATATAGTAGAAGAGCATGGGTTTCGACCCCTTCGGATTGAGGGGTCGCTGCCTGAAGATTTAAACGGGACATATTATCAGAACGGGCCTGGTTTATTCAGCGCTCAAGGTATGTCATACGATTCTTTGTTCGACGGCGATGGCTTAATTCGAGCGGTAAAACTGCAACAGGGTAAAGCTCAGGGGGCAGTGAAACTAGTCCAATCCAAGGAACTACTCGCCGAGAGCTCGGCAGGGAAACCGCTGTATGACGGCTTTGGTACGATTTTACCGGGGCTCAATGGAATGAGTAAGCGGATTCAATCCCTCTCAACAAACCAGTCTCCGGTTAAGAACACCGCCAATACAAATGTGATTCAGTGGCAAGATCGATTGCTCGCGCTGCAAGAGGGTAGCTTACCGACGGAGCTATCCCCCGAAACTCTGGGCACCCTCGGCGAAACAACATTGTCGGGCGTATTGAAAGGTGCGTTCTCCGCACATCCTAGCTGGGTGAGTGAACGCCGCTGTGGTTATAATTTTGGTGTTCGCGCTGCCGGCATTAACACTTATTTAGATATTTACGAAATGCCGACAAAGGGCGGTTGCCGAATATTAAACTCCATTAAGTTAAAGCATCGTTGTATTGGCTTTATTCATGACGTTGCTGCCACGGCTAATCACCTCATTTTTTTTATACCACCCTTAGAGCAGACAAATAAAACATTGCTACAGATCATAATGGGCAAAAAATCATTTCTTAATGGGGCTCAATGGAAAGACAAAGAGCCGACGGAAATCATTGTGATCCCCATCGATCGACCGAAAGAAGTCACCCGGTTTGAAGTCGATCCCTTTTTTCACGTTCATTTTGGCAATGCCTATGAAGCTAAGGGGAAATTGATCGTTGATTATTTCCATTCCAAAGATGATCAAATTTTCCAATGGCTAGGCGAATACCATAAAGGTCACTCCATTTCCTATCATCAAAAACACTATGACGATTTATTCAATGGACAGAATCAATACTCCTCTTATCATCGTGCGGAAATCAATCTTGAGACGAAAAAGATGGTCACTAGGCCGTTGCTACAAGGTGCTGGAGAGTTCCCTCGTATACACCCTAGCTTGCAAGGTAGCAAACATCGTTACTCCTACTTACTCAATGGCGCTGAATCATCAATATTAGAGCCCAATGGTTCTTTGTTTTCGGGCTTAGTAAAATATGATCATAACCGAGACGAAGCTCAGGTGGTTAAGTTAAGTGACAACGAATCGCCCATGGAGCCTGTATTTGTAAAGAAGAAAGAAGCGAGATCAGAAGATGACGGGTACGTGATAGGGATGGTTTATGACAGGAATCGAGACCGTAGCTATCTCTCAGTTAAAGATGCTCTTGAATTCTCTTCAGAACCACTGGCGAAAATTCATTTTGATCAAGCACTTCCTTTTTCTTTTCATGGAAATTTTGTACCTCTTCCTTAACGAAGGTTCAAAGACGAAGATTCTTCTAACCTCAGAGAGAGCCAAAGGTTCAAACGTACCGTTACAAATTTCGATAAGGATAAAGGAACACCTATGATCATCAAAAGAATTGTTCAGTGCGTTTTGTGCTTAAGCATACTCCTAGCAGGGACAGCACAGGCTACAAGCATGACAGGGGGTGTTCATCACTCGGTTAATATGTGTGTTTTTGATCTTATGGGAAAAAACGGTGCGTTGTTTCAAGCATTCAAAGAGTTTAAGACAGAATCGCTTAAATTGGGCTTGGAAATAAAATTGAAGGCTTACCGAGATGAGCGTATCGCCACAGAAGATTTCAAAGCCGGGGTATGCGATCTGGTGAATGTAACGGGAATTCGGGCGCGACTGTTTAATCAGTTTACCGGCACCATTGATTCCATCGGTTCATTGCCGACTTACGAGCATCTTAAGATTGTCATTGAAACATTGGCAACCGAAAAAGCAGCTCCCTTAATGGTCTCTGGAGATTACGAGGTGGTTTCTATCATACCGGCGGGTGCAATTTTCATGTTTGTGAATGACAAACGCATCCGCACCCCTGAAACCATGGCGGGAAAAACGATAGGCGTTCTTGATAATGCGCCGGAAATGCCAAAATTAGTGGCATTAGCAGGCATGACGCCTGTGGCTACATCGTTGACGAATTTATACAGTAAATTTAATAATCGAAATATTGATATAACGGCGGGCCCTGCCGTTATTTATGGCCCATTGGAGCTGCATAAGGGGCTAGAACCTGATGGCGGTATTTTAGATTACCCCTTGATGCAGGTCACCATTCAAGTCATTGCGAGGCATAAAAAGTTGCCTAGAAGATTCGGTGTCGAAATCAGAAATTATTCAACGGTCATGTTTGATAGGGCAATTGACATTATCAAACGAAGCGAAGAGCAAATCCCGAAAAAATATTGGGTGCATATTCCTGAAATCGACGCTATCGCTTGGACTGAAGTTTTTCGTCAAAGCCGAATTTCGCTTAGAGATGAAAATGTCTATAACGGCAAAGCGTTGAGGCTGTTTCGAAAAGTACGTTGTAAGTTACAACCGGCATCACCTGAATGTACGGCAAAGAATAAAGAATAAAATTAAAAATAGAAGCGAAGATGAAGATGCCCGTAATTTATATTATTTGAATTATGCGAATTAGATTATGCAGACTAACGATTACAATAATATAAGCCTTTTCGAAAAGGCACTTACATTCTTGGCCTTGGGACTATTGCTAATCACGATATTGGTTGTCAGCGCTGAAAGCCTGCATTCTCAGCTGATTAAACTGGGTGTAAAAATCTGGCCTAACTACACCTTTGTACGAACGCAAGTGATCAAACCTGATTGTGATTATCATTTTGATACTGACACTGACATTGAAAAAACACTGGATGAATTGGAAATAGCGGCCAAGAAAGAAAATGAAGAGTCCCTATTTGATGAGGGTTTTGACCGTGCGGCCGTACTCATATCGCTTACGGGACAAAACATATTATGTAAAGAGCTACATAAGCGAGCGAACTTTTATAAAGAAAGCTCTACCCCCAGCTTGTTGGCTTTTTCTGTTATTGAAAAATCCACTGCTAATTTCGCTAGCCTTGCATTAAAAGCCCCAAAAATAATATTGGCGTTATTGCTGGTGGCAAGCATCATCATCACAACCTTGCGCAGGCATCATATCGCATTTAGACCTGTCACTACGTTTGCGGATCATCGGATATCAACCCTGTTTCAACTCATTGCAAACGCAGTCATGTGTGTCTCTTTTATATTATTTATCAAACAAGCATGGTCCTCCGGAATTGAAACACCCCATGCGGAAGTGATGTACATATTATTGCTAGGCTTTTTTGTTCTTACGCTTATTAATCTATTTCAGTTATTGAAATCACCCGATAATATTGATGGTTCTCTTGCTGTCGGCGATAACGTTGTTTATGCCTTTTTATCCATCCCGCTTTATGCCTATATGATATTGATGGGAGCGATGTATTTTATTTTTATCGCTCGCTACACCTCAGGCATGTCTTTGCACTTTTCCTCTATGTTTGAATTATCCGGAATGTTTATTCAAATTTCGTTGTTCCTATGGGTGGGTATGCTGTTAAAGCAGACGCAAATAGGAGAACGTGTTTTTTCACTGTTAACACCCTGGAATTTGCCACCGGAATTATTATGTGTCGTTGCCGTTTTACTGCTGGCCATACCAACAGCCTACACCGGCGGCTCTGGCATATTGGTTTTAGCAATGGGGGCTTTTATCTATGAAGAGCTGCGAAAAGTCGGTACTAGACGTCAGTTTGCATTAGCCACAGCAGCAATGACCGGAAGCTCAGGCATTGTATTAAAACCCTGCATTCTGATTATGATGATTGCCATTATCAATAAGGAGGTGGTATCGAGTGAGCTTTACCAGGAGGGCTATAACGTGTTTATGGTTTCACTCCTGGTCTTTTTTCTATTTGCGTTCTTCACTAAGCAACAGCCGTTAGCATTGTCTCCCCCTGGGAAAGCGCTTAAATCCTCCTTGATTGCCGCTAAACCATTGCTTGCTTATATCGTTGTTATTGCCTTTATTGTCTTGGTTTTTGGTTTTGTACTGGATATGTGGGTGAATGAATTTACGGCCGCTATTCTGCTTCCCTTTATTATTATTGCCGTTATTGTTTTAGAACGTCGCTGGGGCGATAAGATAAATCAATCAGGGATTAGTCCAAAATCGGAAAGAAGTATTGTGGCCATTCAAACGGCAATTAGTGATTCTGTCGTACATATCGGCGCGCTATTAATATTTGTGGGCGCGAACATGGTGCTCGGTGGCGTGGTTCAGCGCTCTTCAGGAGAGTTTGAATTGTTATCCTTCTCATTTTATAGCCCATTGCAATGTATGGTGGTGTTGGCCATTTGTTTGGTTTTTATCGGCATGATTATGGAGTCCATGAGTGGCATTCTTTTTGTCACCGCAACCCTTGCGCCCCTGGCGTACGAAAGTGGTATTAATCCGATTCACTTTTGGATGACCACATTGGTCGCATTAGAATTAGGGTTTCTAACACCACCCATAGCGCTTAACCACCTTTATGTCAGGCAGGTGGTGGGGGAGAAAGAAGCCGCCCTGGCCGCCGCAGAAGGCCATAATTTCTGGTATCGACATGAAAGGATACTACTTCCGATTGCGGTAATGAGCACTGTTTTGATACTGGTGGCGATTGGGCCTTTTGTTACGGGTTATGGGGGATGGTATTGAAAAAGTAGTTCACTATTTGTGAACATCTGCTGAGCATGCTACTATTCACAAATAGTGAACTAGGAGATTGTCGTGCACGTTATATCAAGACGCCACTTTAATGATGCAGCCAAAAAATATCCGAATGATGCTGCTGCCATTGAGGCTACTTATAAAGCATTGAAAAATGGAAGGTTTCACTCACCAGAGGAGCTGAAAGCCCTGTTTCCGAGTCTCGACAACTTCAAATATAAGGACAAGTGGTGGGTTATCGACATTGGTGGGAACAATCTACGACTCATGACATTCATAGAATTTAGAGATCTTAGAATGTATGTGAAGCACATCGTCACTCACTCAGAATACGATAAGCTATGTAAGAAGTATGTTAAGGAGACTCAATGATGAACTTCGCGAGCGTCAAAGCCAAAGCAGTTGATCTATTTTCTGAAGCCAGCTTTGTCAGTCATATTAATGACGAGCATGAATATGATGTAGCTCTGACTCTTATGGATGATCTGGTAGATGAATATGATAAATATCGACCTCTCATAGAAGTTTTATCTCTCTCTATTGAGAAATGGGAAAATGAAGCTGATGAGTTTTCTGAATTTAATTCTAGAGTGGAAAGTCTAAATGACGGTGTTGCTGTTTTAAGAGTTTTAATGGATCAGCATCATTTAAGGCTTGAAGATTTAAAAGAAGAAATAGGAAGTAAAAGTTTAGTCTCAATGATCTTAAATGGATCGAGAAACTTAACCAGAGAGCATATTCAGTCACTCTCCGATCGTTTTAAAGTTGCCCCCTCTGCTTTTTTTCACAAAGAGTAAATTCAACACACCACCTCAAGAGCGACCGACTACTGGATTGTCAATTCAAGTAATAGGTTTTCTCGTTCCCATGCTCCTGCGTGGGAACGCATACAGGTATCGGATACAACCTGCATTCCCACGCTGGAGCATGGGAACGAGAAAACCATTCTTAGAGATACTATTTAGAAGTAGGCACTTCCGAAAAAGGTATTCCTTTATCCATTCTCGGTTCTTGCGGCATACCCAGTACACGCTCAGCGATAATGTTCGCCATGATTTCATCTGTTCCACCTGCAATTCGAAAACCCGGCGCACTCATATAACTGGCTTGAAAAAGGTTGTCTTCCCTGCTGCCAGGCGTCAAAACCACGCCCGCTTGATCCATTAAATCTAAAGCGAAGGAGGATAGATCCTGAGTCTTGGGTCCTGCTACCAGTTTTGAAATACTGCTTTCTGGACCCGGCGCCTCTCCTCTGGATAAAGCGGTTACCGAACGCAGCCCTGTGTATTTCATTCCCGCTTCCTGCACATACCAATCTGCTAATTTTGATCGCACCACTTGGTTTTTTATCGCAGGCTCATCATTAATGTAAACTTCTTCTGCTAATTTCATTAGGGTTTTAAAACCGGCAGAACTTCCGCCGCCACCAATACTGGCTCGCTCGTTCATTAAAGTTGTTATCGCCACTTCCCAGCCTTGCCCTACTTTGCCGAGACGTTGCGAGTCGGGAACCCTGACATTGGTAAAGAAGACTTCGTTAAATCCCGAGGCACCTGACATTTGCCGAATGGGTTTGATTTCGATTCCGGGGGATTTCATATCAATATAGAAATAAGTCAGGCCTTTGTGCTTGGGTACTTCAGGATCGGTTCTGAGAACCAGGATGCCAAAATCAGCATGCTGTGCCATGGAGGTCCAAATTTTTTGCCCATTGACAATCCACTCGTCACCATCGCGTTCGGCTTTTGTCCGCAGTGCTGCCAAATCAGAACCGCCCGCAGGCTCACTAAACAGCTGACACCAAATCTCTTCACCACTGGCCATACGCGGAATATGTTTTTGCTTTTGTTCCTTCGTGGCCCAAGTCATCATCGTCGGTCCGCCCATGCCGTGGCCAACCATATATAACATCGAGACAGGGGGCTTTATCTTCGACTCCTCTTGCCCCCAGATCACCTGCTCCATAGCGCTGGCGTCTCTACCACCGTATTTTTTTGGCCATCGAATACAGGTCCATCCCGCATCTGCTTTTCGCTTCTGCCAAAGTTTCGCCTGGGCTATGATATCGAGCCCTTCCTTCTCCGCACCGGTGAGTTTATTGTCACTCAACCAAGTCGCAGCCTTAGCTCTAAATTTTGCTTCTTCTGGGGTATCGTTGAAGTCGATGGTGTTATCTCCCTATCAGTTTTAATCACGATTCGATTTAGTCCGATTAAAATCGTGCGTATCCTATGTTCGTACCATATCAAGGATCATAACTAAAACAAGAGAGGATGCACAATGCAATCCGATAGGGCATGCACTGCCCTAACCGAATAAGGAAACATTTATTGCTAGATGATTTAAAAATAATGGGCAGGGTTAACAAAAACCAATCTAATTCAAAAGAGAGTTTTTCTTGAATTAGATTGGTTTCGAATTAGTTCGATTCAAGATAATAGGTCCCTAGTGGTAGAAACATTTCATCGTCACTCGTAAAGCCACCGCGTACGGGGCATGCATCGCACTGGCCATCACCTGGACTGTCATCGCAGACACTATCGACA
>JAHRWA010000090.1 GCA_019090455.1 Pseudomonadales bacterium
ACAGCCACTGAAACAGAAACAGCCACTGAAACAGAGACAGCCACTGAAACAGAAACTGCCACTGAAACCGATACTGAGACAGAAACTGAAAATGAAGTCCCAGTAGAAGAAGTTACGGAAATTTGCTCAGGCAACCATGCTGACTATGTGATCGTGACCCAATCACGAAATCTAGACTTCCCACAAGAAGCGGATTCATGTGATTGGTCCAACAATGGAAACTTGTCAAAACGTGATTTGTACTTTAGAGCGAGAACAGAGCAGGTGATTGATATCAACCTACCTGACGGCGCTGTCTTGTGTGATATGTCATTGTCTAGCCAAGAGAACCAGTCAATGTTCTACGATGATCACTTCTTGCTAACGCTAGATGATGTTGTGTTTGCGACAACGTATCAGAAATTTCTCCCAATGCTGGATACGGTTGGAGAAAATAATCTCCCCGTCTACAGCTGGGATAATATTGTTACCCACCGTTGGGATGTACCTTATGAAGTAGGCTACTGCCTAGGTGATGAGTCAGTTTGTGATTGGCCTGCAACGGAAACTCAGGGAGTAATGTCTGTTAGCTTAAGTGATCGAAAAGTTGAAGAAATTATGGCTCTAGATATTGAAAGAAATCAGCATCAACTCCAGTTTGTGACGGTAGGTGATAATGACTACACTGACTGTATTCATTCTGATTTCGAATTTGATGCAGAGTTAACCTACGCTGTGCCAGCGGTGATGGTGAGTCCTTAGGAGCAGATAACACCCCGTCGTATTTTAGTGAAATAAAATCAGCGCTATCAGCCTTAGGCCGGTAGCGCTGATTTTTTTGGGTAGGTTTTTTTGATCAAAGACAAAGCTGAGTAATAGCGCCCTTCACAATTTCTATCATGGGTTGCAAGGTGTTGAGTTCAAGAAATTCATTCGGCTGGTGAGCTTGAGCTATCCCTCCTGGCCCTAATATTACGGGCTGAATACCCAACTGTTGGTAATAAGGAGCTTCCGTACCAAAGGCAACGGACATCGCTTTTTGTCCGGTTAGGGTTTCAACGATATTCACTATTTCGCAATTCTCGTCACCTGAAAAAGGCGGTAAGCCGGGGTATATGGGGTTTACGTTTAAGCTTATGCCTGGATATTGTTGCTCGATGGGCTTTAACCATTGCGTTATTTCATTGCGTAATTCTTCAATGCTCATGCCGGGTAACGGCCGTATATCAAATTGTAATTCGCAAACGCCGCAAATTCTGTTGGGGTTGTCGCCGCCATGAATGCAGCCCAAGTTTAGCGTTGGCACCGGAATGCTAAAAAGAGGGTTCTGGTGTTTCACTTGTAAATGATCACGCCAGGCTAACAGGCTAGTCATCGCGCTGTGCATCGCTTCCATTGCATTGACGCCGAGACTCGGATCGCTTGAATGACCAGAGTGACCCTCGATTCGAATGCTTTCCATCATCATGCCTTTGTGGGCAATAGCCGGCGTTAAATTGGTGGGTTCACCAATAATCGCGTGGCGTGCTTTCGGTCTACCTTGTGTCACCAGTGAGCGAGCGCCTGCCATTGTTGTTTCTTCATCGGCAGTGGCTAAGATGATGATGGGTTGTTTGAGATTCGTGTTTTTATCTAACCCTTGTTGTAGGCACAGTTTGATGGCTTCGATGACAATAGGGAAAAAACTCTTCATGTCAGTCGTGCCCAAACCGTACAGTTTATTATCCACTTCTGTCAGGGTGAATGGATCGCTATTCCAGAGGTTCTCGTTGCAAGGTACGGTGTCTGTATGTCCCGCCAAAACGAGCCCACCATCCCCTGACCCTAGAGTGGCAATCAGGTTGAATTTGTTTTTGCTTTGAGAGCCGTTGCTGTCGGGGACGGGTATTGCTTCGCATTGAAAACCGAGATCTGATAGCCATGAATGCAGTTTCTCGATTACGGCTTGGTTGCTTGTGTCATAAACATCTGAGGTACTGCTAATCGAGGGGGTGGCTATGATTTCGGAGAGCATTGTCATGAGTGACGGCAATTGTTTTTTCATTGTTATTATGCGTCTTCTTTAGTTGTCAGGCTGCTGTTGATGGTCATGCAGTTGAGACAATCTTGAGAAATGCTCTGATAACAACTGAGTATTTCCACCCACTGCAGTGGTGTTATTGGTGATTGTTTTTTCTGTGGTAAAGCGTGTTAAATATCGGGGTCCGCCTGCTTTGGGCCCTGTTCCGGATAGGCCTTGACCGCCAAAGGGTTGCACGCCAACCGTGGCCCCGATCATATTGCGATTGATGTAGATATTACCCACATTCACCTTTTTGGCAATCTCTTTTGCTCGTGATTCTATACGAGTATGGATCCCTAATGTAAGTCCAAAACCCGATTGGTTTATTTGCTCTATTATATTATCCAATGAATCGGCTGGGTAACGAATAAGGTGTAACACAGGACCAAACACTTCTTCTTTTAACTGACTGAGTCGCTCTATCTCAATGAGAGTCGGCGGAACGAAATAGGCGTTAGTGTGGTTGTCAGATGATTTGTTGTGGAATGACTTATTGTGAGATGAATAGTTAAGGGGGGATTGCATCAGCATCGTTGCCTCTGATTTCATTTTTTCTATATGAGCACTGATGTTTTGCATGGCATCACTATTGATAACAGGCCCTATGTCCATTGAGGGGTTAAGTGGATTGCCAATGTTGAGTAGCGCCATGCGACCTTTGAGTAATTTGATTAGTGAGTCGGCAATGTCCTCTTGGATAAACAGTACACGACAAGCCGAGCATCGTTGTCCTGCGCTATCAAATGCCGAAGTCATAATGTCCAATGCGACTTGTTCAGGTAGTGAGGTGCTATCGACGATCATGGCATTCAATCCGCCGGTTTCGGCAATGACGGTGGCTATTGCGCTATTTCTTTCGGCTAATTGTCGATTGATTTTCTGAGCTACGGGAAATGAACCGGTAAATACAACGCCCGCAACACGGTTATCACTTAACAAGGCTTTTGAAAAATGAGTTGCTGAACTCGGGAGATAATGTAACGCCTCGGAAGGGATGCCAGCTTCGAGACAGAGTTCAATGGTGCGATGCGCGATAAGTTCTGTACTGGCTGAGGGTTTGACCAATGCACAGTTGCCTGCCACTAGTGCTGCGCTAATTTGTCCAATGAAAATAGCCAGTGGAAAGTTCCAGGGACTAATGCAACAGAAGACGCCGCGTCCTTCGAGATACAAGTTATTGTCTTCCCCAGTAGGACCAGGGCATGGGGTCGGGGCAGAAAAAAGTATTCGGCTTTGCTGGGCGTAATAGCGACAAAAATCCACGGCTTCGCGAAGTTCGTTCTGCGCATTTGCATAGGTCTTACCCGCTTCCAATAGGCACAAAGTCATCAGCTCGAAGCGGTTGGATTCTAAAAGGTCCGCCAGCCGATCCAGTTTGTCTGCTCTTTCATGTACCGGGGTATTTTTCCAAACGGGAAAATAGCGAGAGGCAATATCGAGTGCACCTTGGCAGAGAGCCGCATCCCCCTGAATGGTTGCGCCGATTTTTTTATTGAGATCACTGGGATTAAACGTGTCTCGGGGTGTCGGGGGAGCGCTGTTGATTGTGGGAGTCAATGTTGCCGGTGTTAGTGGGTGACTTTGCCAGTGCTTGGTTAAAAAAGGCGATATTCCTTTTAGGCATGCTTGAAAATCCAGATCGCTGTGTACATTGATTGCGGCCGAATTTTTTCGTGCGCTGCCATAGATGTTTTCGGGTAACGGAATGACCTGTGGAGGCGATAAGTAAAGTTGATCGATGGGGTCCTTGACCAATTCTCGACTGGGGAATGACTCATCGTTGAGGTGATGAACAAATGAGGAGTTCGCCCCGTTTTCTAATAGTCTTCTGACCAAATAAGGGAGTAGCTGTTTATGCGCGCCCACCGGCGCATAGATACGGCATTGTAGTTTGGGAATGGAGTTTTTCTCAAAGGGCTGCTGAATAAGCTGTTGCATTAGTTGATCGTAGATACCGTTACCCATCCCATGTAACCTTTGAAATTCATAGTGTGCGGGTTGCAGTGACTTGGCGTAGATGATGATGCTAGCAATGGTGTGGGCATTGTGGGTTGCGAATTGAGGATAAAATAAAGTGAGCTCGTCTGTGGCGTGGGCTAACAGTGCCCGTGCACAGGCGATAAAGTTAATGTCGGTGTGATGTTTTTTACTAAAGACGGGATACCCTTTATGCCCCTCCTGTTGTGCGTATTTTATTTCTGCATCCCAATAGGCACCTTTTACCAATCGTACTGGGATGGTTTTTTCTTCTTGCTCAGCCAGTTGTTTCAGCCAGTCGATGACCCCGATTGCTCTCTTTTGATAAGCTTGAATGGCAATGCCAAAAAAGGGCCAATCCTTGAGTGTGGCGTGGCGATAAACCATCTCGAACACCGCCAATGTACTTTCAAGCCGATAGGATTCTTCTGCATCAATGGTAATGGGAACATGACAGTTCTTGGCGTAAACCACTAACTCCAATAGCCGATAACTCAGCTCTTCTATGGCATCAAGTTGATGATGTTCAAAACGAGGATGCAGAGCGGATAACTTAATGGAAATACTGGGTCGTTGGTGATTGCAGGGTGAGTTGCCTTTGAGTGTGGTAATAGCATTTTTGTAGGCTTGGAAAAAGTGTTGTGCTTGGTCTTCGGTTAGCGCGGCTTCACCCAGCATGTCATAGGAGTGGGTATATCCCATTTCTCTTTCGGCTGCTGAAAAACTCACGGCATCTTCAATCGTTTGCCCCGCGACAAATTGTTGTCCGATTAAGGCCATTGCTTGGAGTATGGCTTTATGGGCAACGGGTTCGCCCAAACGTTTTAAAAGTCCTTTGAGCCGGCTGGCTTGGTGTGATGAATCGGAGGGGCTATCTGAACTGCTGGTATCTGAATTGTGGGAATCGGGGCCTTTAAACAATCGTCCGGTTATCAGTAGCCCCCACGTGGATGCATTCACCCAAAAAGAAGAACTTTGGCCTAGGTGGTGCTGCCAGTTGGTGTTGTGAAGTTTGTCCTGAATAAATCGTTGCGCTGTAGCGGAATCGGGGATTCTAATTAAGGCTTCTGCTAAGCACATTAGCGCCACGCCTTCTGAGGAGTCCAGTCGATATTCTTTCAGGAAACTCTCAACGTTGATGGCGTTGAGATGAGTGCCTCTTGCCACGTCGACCAAGCGTATCGCTAAATCTTGAATACGTTGTTTTTCATCATCAGTGGGTTTTGCTTGAGTTTGGATAGAACGAATGCAATCGCTCTCATCGGCTAGATACGCTTGTTGGATAGCCGTGTTGAGTCGATTGAGAGAAATAAAGGGCTCAAACTGCTCGTGAGATTTCATGGCGAACACCGATCCGTTGGGCGATTAAGTAGAGATGCATTGCTGCTTTGTCAAAGTGATATCGTTATGCAGCTACAAAGTTTTTCGACAATGTTTCCTTAACGCTTAATTTTAGAAGAAAATAGCTTCGTCGCAGCGAGCTGGTGATAAAAATGCTCGCTTTAATGACCTGGTGAAGGTAAAAGGCGGCTAAAATATTTATATAGAGAAAGAAGTAACCATAAGCGGGTTTGGCGTAATATCAATTTGGACTTGGCTGAGTGTTATTTTATGAAACGGATGATATGTGCGGCGAGGTAGTGAGTCGTATTGGGAGGTTAGGTGAGTCGTCGATTAAACGAAAATGCGGGGAGTATTTTAATTACCCTACGCTGGTTGCTGGATGAGTTGATCAAGGATGGTTGGATCACGCAAGATGAATCCAATTTGATATCCAGTACGCCGCGTGGCAAGGATCAGTTGCAATGGCATCCTTTGCAGATAGTGGCCAACGCTAATTTAAAGAGTCATAAAGCCGCGCATCTGGAATTGTCCTTGGGCGTGTTAAGCCAATGGCTGGCGAATAAAGCGGAGCAGCCACTATATCAGATCGATCCCCTTAAAATTGACGTGCAAGCTGTTACCAAAGTGATGTCTTACGCCTTTGCTGAACGGCATCAAATTATTGCGGTTGAGGTGACGGATGAAGAAGTGATTATTGCCAGTGCGCAGCCATTTCATCATGAGTGGAAAGTGGGTCTGAGTCAGGTTATCGGTGACAAGACTATTGCGCGTGTGGTGGCAAACCCGGCGGACATTCATCGTTACAGTATTGAATTTTACAATTTGGCAAAGTCCGTTAGCGGCGCGACGGGTGACGGTGGCCAAGCGATGTCTGGCGTCACGAACTTTGAGCAATTGCTGGAGTTAGGGGAACTCACCTCGGCGGATGCCAATGATCAACATATTGTGAATATTGTTGATTGGTTATTGCAGTATGCTTTTGATCAGAGGGCCAGTGATATTCATTTAGAGCCCAGGCGCGATGTGGGTCGAGTGCGATTTCGTATTGACGGCGTTTTGCATGACGTTTATGAATTGCCCGCGGTGGTGATGGCTGCAGTGACCAGTCGAATTAAAATTCTCGGTAGAATGAACGTCGCTGAAAAACGCCGCCCTCAAGATGGTCGACTGAAAACAAAAAGTCAAAATGGCGATGAAATAGAATTACGATTATCCACGATGCCCACCGCCTTCGGCGAAAAGCTGGTGATGCGAATATTTGATCCCGATGTGTTGGTACGTAATTATCAGGAATTAGGATTAAACGACGAGGACTATGAGCAATGGCAGAGTATGGTGACAAAACCAAACGGTATTGTTTTTGTGACTGGTCCTACAGGGTCGGGTAAAACCACCACGCTGTACTCCACGTTAAAAGCCCTATCAACGCCGGAAGTGAATGTCTGTACTATTGAAGATCCCATTGAAATGGTAGAGCCCAGCTTCAATCAGATGCAAGTGCACTCCGGGATTGATTTAGGTTTTGCCGATGGCGTTAAATCACTGTTGAGGCAAGATCCCGATATCATCATGGTAGGTGAGATTCGAGATCTCCCCACGGCGGAAATGGCGATCCAAGCGGCGCTTACGGGACACTTGGTGTTATCCACTTTGCATACCAACGATGCGCCTTCTGCAGTGACTCGGTTATTAGATTTGGGTGTTCCTTCCTATTTGATTTCGGCCACGGTATTGGGGGTGATGGCGCAACGATTGGTGCGAACCTTATGCCCTCATTGCAAACGTGAAGCCACTATTGATTCGGAAGTATGGACTCAGTTAACCGCACCGTGGAAAGGCAGTAAACCGAAAAAAATATGCCGACCTGTGGGTTGTTTAGAATGTCGCGATACGGGTTATATGGGGCGTATGGGTGTGTATGAAATTATGTTTTTAACTGATGCCGTTAAACAACAAATTAATAAAGATGCAGATTTGGAACCACTGCGTCGATTAGCGTTTAAAGAGGGCATGCGTCCATTGCGTTTGAGTGGCGCGCAAAAAATCGCATCGGGGTTAACCACTGCGGAGGAGGTACTTCGAGTTACGCCTGCTCCGGGGGCTTTTTGAATTTGTTGTTGCTAGTTGTCAGAGCCTTGAAGGTACATCCATATTTTTGTGAAGAATACGAATAATTTGAATGTTTGTTGGGGAAGTTAAGCGGTAAAAAATTATATGACTACCTTGAGGAAACTTTCGGTAGTTTTCTTTTATGTGATCGCAATTGTTGCCTATTTCGGGGGTGTCAGAAAGTACATGGAATGTATCATCAAATTGCTTGATGTAAATGTAACGTTGTTCTCGCCCCCAGCGTTTTCCAGTAAACTTGGCAATAGATTTTAAGTCAGCTTTAGCGCGCCGTGTTAAAGAAAATGTCCTCATGTATTACTATCGGCATCAAGTTCATCCATCAGGCTATCGTAGCTATAGTTAGCTATGCCGCTTTCTTCGCCGTCGGTCAGCATTTGGCGCAGTACTTCAAGCTTATTTTCCTTGTCCTCAAGTACTCTCAAACCTGCACGTACTACCTCGCTTGCAGAGGCATAGCGGCCGCATTCAATTTGGTGGGCAATAAAGCTATCGAAGTGTTCGCCGAGCGTCATACTTGTGTTTTTAGCCATTATCTACCCCAAAAATACCGATATATACCTAATTATGGTATAAGTGTCAGAGCAAGTCAAAGCACTCCGACATGGCAAAGCAGTCGCCTTTTCCCATCAAGTTTGAGTTGTTCAGGCTTTTACTGCACCTTCGTTAGGGCGTTCACTCGCTCTATGCCTTGCTGAATAATGCTTGAAGGTTCTTCAAAATATCAACAGCTCTTTCTTGATTCCGAATGCCGTCAATTGACCCTCCGTTTTCTTTTGCAAAACTCAACGCTTTCTCTGTTGTTGCCAAAAGATTGAATTTCATTTCAGGGTCCAAATTCATGCTGCGAGGTGCCATTAAATATAAACTATCAGTAGATGATACTAATTGATTGTCAGTTAAGCTCGAAACCATGTTAGCTATTTCGTTTTGCGATATGTTTGTGACGTCATAATTGTTTGCGGTTTTTTGCCAGTTGGATATGGCATTTAGCCCCGCATTACTAATGTTCACCGAGTCTCTTCCGCTCTTATTTGGTATGGGCGCATCAATATTGTTTGGATTGTTGGATGTTCTATTTTGTATTTGGAGAATAGGGTTTGCGTGGATATTATTATTGATGTGCATAAGAGTTGCCTATAATGTAAATCACAGGAAAGACAAAGCAATAAACAGGCCGTTTCATCATGTTGTTTACTAGCTTATCCTAAAAATAAGAATTCTTTTTTCAACAGGCAAATTACTGCCAGCGCGTTTTCTTGGCCGGCAATGTTTATCCCAGCCCAGCTCTAGAAAACACTTGCAGCTGACGTCAGATGATATAGGAATAGCAATTGGAACTAATTTCATTTGAACTGCTTGCATTTTTATTTTTTATTTCAGTGTTGGCTGGGTGTCTTGATACCGTCGCGGGAGGTGGGGGCCTGATCTCGATGCCAGCGCTATTGCTCAGTGGGATACCCCCATTAGCAGCCCTTGGAACTAATAAATTACAGGGCAGTATGGGAACGGCCACCGCAACCTATATGATGATCAAAAACAAAAAAGTGAGTTGGCATGATGTCAAACATCTCATGTTTACTGCTTTTATAGGCTCTGCTTTAGGCGCTATCGCCGTTCAATTTATTAACACAGAGGTTCTATCGTTTGTTATTCCAGTAGTCCTTTTATTTATTGCTATTTATTTTTTAATATCACCACAACCATCAGAAAGTGTTGGGAAACCTTTCTTGTCTTATCGTCAATATAAAAACATCGTCATTCCAACAATTGGCGTATACGATGGCATGTTTGGTCCAGGTACAGGGTCGTTTTTTGCGCTGGCAGGAGTGTCATGCCAAGGACACGGATTGATTTCGTCAACTGTAGTTGCAAAACCACTTAACTTTTCAACGAATATAGCCTCTTTGATTGTCTTTCTCATTTCAGGGAAAATTGTCTGGGTGGTCGGAATATTAATGATGATCGGTCAAGTCATAGGTGCATGGCTAGGGTCTCATTTCCTATTTAAAATAAACCCTTTATATTTGCGAATCTTGGTCATTTTAATGAGCACAGGTATGTTGATTAAATATAGTCACTCAATGGGGTGGTTAAATGTCGTTTAAAAAGTCGTTCAAGCATGCACTGAATTGCTAGGAATCTATTATGTTTGACGTGGATTATTCTCCATTACCGTTGTTGTTACAGCCTATTGTGAAAAAGTCGATAGAGCGATTACAAGAGTCCTGTGAATCCGATCCGATTATTCTAGAAAAATTAAAAACACATTTCACGTCTAATTCTACAAGTTCTAGTTCCATAAAACCTGATCCCTCTTCTCTGTGCCGAGAGTTGGTACAGGTTGTTGCGGGTAGTGACTTTGTTGCAGATCAATTTATCGGTAGCCCCAGTTTCTTTCTTGAGTTGATTGAGAGCGGTGATTTGTGGCGCTCTTATGATGAGGTTGAATATGCCGGCAAGTTAAATGCAGAGGCTATTGATACTCTTTCTGAGAAGGAGTTCGATTGCGTGTTACGGCGTTTTCGACGGCGGGAAATTATTCGTATTATTTGGCGAGATTTGTGTGGGTTTTCAGAGTTGTTTGCGGTGACTCAAGATATGTCGCTTATGGCGGATGCTTTGATACAACAATCTTTGGATTTCTATTATTGGCGGTTCTGTGACAAATGGGGGACTCCTTTTTCTTCAGAGGGCGAGTTGCAGCAGTTGGTGATTTTGGGGATGGGTAAGCTGGGGGCTTTTGAACTTAATTTGTCGAGCGATATTGATCTAATATTTTGCTTCCCTAATGCGGGAGTTACTCGTGGCGGGAAAAAGGAGTTGGATAATCACACCTTCTTTATTCGTTTAGGTCAGCGTCTTATCAAGAGTCTTGCTGATACGACTCAGGATGGTTTTGTGTTTCGTGTGGATATGCGTTTGCGTCCCTATGGAGAGAGTGGCGCGTTGGTGTCGAGCTTCGATGAGATAGAGCGATATTATGAAAGTCAGGGGCGCGAATGGGAGCGCTATGCATTAATAAAAGCGCGAGTGGTAGCGGGTGATAAAGAAAGTGGTGCGCTGTTGATGGATCGGTTACGGCCTTTCGTTTTTCGGCGTTATGTGGATTTTGGTGTGATTGAATCGTTACGTGAAATGAAAGCATTGATCAATCGAGAGGTGAGGCGAAAAGGTTTTGAAGAAAATGTAAAAACCGGTTCTGGTGGTATTCGAGAAGTTGAGTTTATCGCGCAGGTTTTTCAGTTGATGCGAGGCGGCAGGGAGTCTGAGTTACAAGACCGACGATTAAGAACGGTTTTGCACTATCTTGATGGTCATGGATTATTGCCACCTAAGGCGGCTAATGAGTTGTTGAGTGCTTATCGGTTTCTGCGTGAAGCGGAGCATCGATTGCAAGCGTTGGAGGATAGGCAAACACAAAGCTTGCCGTTGGATGAATTAGGTCAGGCGAGACTGGCTTTTAGTATGGGGTTTGATGGTTGGGACTTTTTTGATGTTGAGTTACAGCGCCATCGGAGAAACGTGCGGCTGCATTTTGGTGCGGTGATTGCGCCTCCTCTCACGACAGACGAATCTGAGCGAGAGGCAGCGGAGTCGAAGAGTGCGTCTGGCAGCGATTTATCGCAAGGAATGGGTTTGTGGAAGGAGTTGTGGTTGGATTCAGCTGGCGTGGATCAGTCTGTTGAAGATCCTGCCGCCAGCGCTATTGGATTTGATGTTGATGGCGAAGAGGAACCGAGCCGTTTATCCGAAACGGGTTTTGAAGGTTGTGATGACGAACTCCTGAAATTGATGCGCCGGCTCTGTCAGACGCATTCTGTTAGGCAAATGCAGGAGGTGTCTCGTGACCGCTTAGATAAATTGATGCCGGTGTTATTGCATCTCATCGCTCAAGAGGAGAATTGCCTTCGGACGTTAACGCGAATTCTGCCTTTAATTGAATCCATCGCTCGCCGTTCTGCTTACATCTCATTACTGTTGGAAAATATAGGCGCTGCTCAACTGCTTATTCAGTTGTGTGCGGCTAGCCCTTGGGTGGCGGAACAATTGGCGGCTCATCCCATTTTGCTGGACGAGTTGTTGGATTCACGTACCCTTTTCCAACCCCTTAAAGCGGATGAATTGGCGGTTGAGTTAAGGCAATCTAATTTACGTATACCCACGGATGACTTGGAACAGCAAATGGAAATGCTGCGACACTTTAAAAGAGCTCATGTGCTTCGAGTGGCAGCGGCAGAAATAGTGGGGCAACTGCCGTTAATGAAAGTCAGTGATTATCTGACTTGGATTGCGGAGGCGTTACTGGAGAGTGTTCGCCAATTGGCTTGGCAACAAATGACAGAGAAATACGGACAGCCGATGAAGGACAAGGTTACGCCCTGTGACCCCGATTTTATTATTCTCGCCTATGGGAAAATGGGGGGGATTGAAATGGGGTATGGTTCCGATTTAGATATCGTATTTTTACATGATGCCAGTATCACTTTGTCCACTAACGGCTCAAAAAGTGTTGATAATGTGGTGTTTTTTGCTCGCTTGGGTCAAAGGATTATTCATTTGCTTTCGACGAATACGCCAGCGGGAAAATTGTATGAAGTGGATATGCGATTGCGACCGTCTGGCTCTTCAGGATTGTTGGTGAGTACTTTGGCGGCTTTTGAACAATATCAACGACAGGAGGCGTGGACGTGGGAGCATCAAGCGTTGGTGCGAGCTAGAGTTGTTACGGGCTGCAAACATTTACAGTCTCGTCTTGAGGCCGTTCGTGGTCAAATCTTATGTCAGATTAGAGACCCAGACGAATTAAGGCTTGAGGTGGCTGCGATGCGTCAAAAGATGCGAGATCATTTATTAAAGCCAAATGGTGGTGTGTATTTTGATCTAAAACAAGGGGTGGGAGGCATAGTCGATATTGAATTTATCGTGCAATACTGGGTCCTTAGGTGGGCCCATGAGCATCAAAACCTGATAACATATACTGATAATGTGCGAATCCTGGAAGAACTGTCCCGTTTTGAGCTAATACCCAAAACCGAAGCCCACCAGCTAACTCAAGCCTATATCGCTTATCGAGCGGTTACGCATCGCTTAGTGCTCCAAAATCAAAAAGCACAGCTTGAGCTAGAGGGCTTTGAGCAGACACCGTTTTGTCAGCATAGCAATCACGTTCGCGCAATTTGGGATCGATTGTTTCTTAGTTAAATGCCATTAAGTAAAAGTTAAATGCCGTTAAATTAATTCAGTAGCAGCGAAAAAAACTCAATCGTTTAGACAATTATTAGAGAGAAGGAAATAGTTATGTCCATGGCCGATATGGATGGTCTCATTTGGTTTGACGGGGAAATGGTTCCCTGGAAAGAGGCTAAAATCCACGTATTAACACACACATTACACTACGGTATGGGCGTCTTCGAAGGGGTGCGAGCTTACGAAACACCGCAAGGAGCGGGTATCTTTCGGTTGCAAGAGCATACTGATCGTTTATTCAATTCCGCTAAGATCATGAATATGGAAATTCCGTATTCCAAGGATGAAATTAGCGAGGCCATGATAAATGCCGTGAAACAAAATAATCTGCCTCAAGCTTATATTCGACCCATGGTATTTTATGGCTCCGAGGCAATGGGCTTGCGCGCAACAGACTTGAAAGTCCATGTGATTGCAGCAGCTTGGACTTGGCCTGTTTATATGTCTCAGGAAGCACTTGAGATTGGTATTAAGGTACGCACTTCCTCCTATACTCGTCATCACGTGAATATTTCCATGTGTAAAGCTAAGGCGAACGGGCACTACATCAATTCCATGCTGGCTTTGCAAGAAGCGATATCCGGTGGTGCGGACGAGGCGTTATTGCTCGATCCTGAGGGTTATGTTGCTGAAGGTAGTGGCGAGAATATTTTCATCGTTCGAAATGGTGTTATCTATACACCAGAATTAACCTCCTGCTTGGATGGAATCACCCGAGCGACGGTAATTTCTCTAGCGCAAGAGTTAGGTGTTGAGGTGCGTGAAAAGCGTATCACTCGAGATGAAGTGTATATTGCGGATGAGGCGTTTTTTACCGGTACTGCGGCAGAAGTAGTGCCGATACATATTTTGGATGATCGTCTTATCGGAAGTGGAAAGCGTGGACCCATCACGGAAAAACTCCAACAAATGTATTTTGATCAGGTAACAGGGAAAAGAAAAAATAACCCTGAGTGGATTACCGTAGTTAAGTAGTCTCTTGATTATTAATGGATAGGGTTTAAAGTTATTAACGTGAAAATTTTGATAGTCGGTCCCTCTTGGGTCGGTGATATGGTGATGGCCCAGTCATTATTTATGACGTTACGCCAGCTTTACGCCGATTGCATCATCGATGTGTTGGCTCCTGACTGGAGCCGCCCTCTTTTAGAACGAATGCCAGAAGTGCGAAATGCGATCGCTATGCCTCTTGGGCATGGACAGTTGGATTTGAATAAGAGGCGTTCTTTAGGGCGCTCACTAAGGCAGGCGAAATATGACCGAGCCTATGTTCTGCCCAATTCTTTTAAGTCTGCGATTGTTCCGTTCGCCGCAAAAATCCCCAAACGTACTGGCTGGCGCGGCGAGATGCGCTATGCTTTGCTGAACGATATTCGTGTGCTGGATAAAGATAAGTATTCGTTGATGGTGCAGCGTTTTGATGCCTTAGCTTATCCTGCGGATGCCGCCTTACCTGAGAAGTTACCCAGCCCGAAACTCAATATTGACAATGCGTTAAGAGAAGAGACACTGAGTTCATTTCAATTGAAGCTTGAAAAGCCCGTACTCGGTTTGTGTCCTGGCGCTGAATTTGGAGAGTCTAAGCAATGGCCAGCTCAGTATTATGCAGCAGTGGCAAAGGAAAAAATTCAGTCGGGTTGGCAAGTTTGGATATTTGGTTCGCAGAATGATCTGCCGATTGCAGATGAGATTCTGTCTAGCCTGTCCGAGGAGGAACAGTCCTCATGCCGAGTTCTAGCGGGTGAAACGAGTTTGGCGCAAGCTATCGATTTGCTGTCGGTGGTAGATGCGGTAGTGAGTAATGATTCAGGGCTTATGCATGTGGCAGCCGCATTATCGCGTCCATTGGTGGTGTTGTATGGATCCACTTCTCCTGATTTCACCCCCCCGTTAAGTGAAAATGTAGAAGTGCTACAAAGTGACTTGGATTGCAGTCCTTGCTTTAAACGTGAATGTCCTTATGGCCATAGCGATTGCCTCAAAAAAATTAATTCGGCAGAGGTTTTAGCTGAGTTGAAAAAAGTGTGTGTGACTGCCTCTAATTGAGGCTGACACGTATAGCTGTTCAGATGGGGACGGATGAAAAACGAAACTCGCGTGCTAATTGATTTAACAAAAACCAAAAACCTCTACACGGGTCTTGGGCAGTTTTGTTTTCATCTAGGGCATCAGATGAGCGCTATGTTGGATGAGAGTTTTGTCCCCACTTTATTGTTGCCCCCGGAGAGAGAGAGTTTGTTTAGGGGTGAGGCACCTGTAAAGTTGGCTCGGTTTGGGGATACATTGCCTTCTGTTTGGGGCAAGCTCATACGGAGGCAAGATGCCAACTATAATGTATGGCATGTTACTGATCAGGATTCAAAGTATTGGCCCTCCACCACCTCCATCCCTGTTGTGTATACCATTCACGATTTAAATTTTTTGCGCGAAAAAACGAATCAAGAAAAAATTGATCGACGTTTGAAGCTAATTCAAAAAAGAATCCATCAAGCGGAAGTGGTGACCACTATATCTCATTATGTTGCTAGCGAAGTGGCGGGTCATTTTGATCTCGGCGGGAAATCGATTGAAATGATTTATAATGGCGGCCCTTCCGTAGCAGATAGTGCGGGTGTTGAAGACTCGTATGCCGGCGACCAAGTTAGTAAAGCTGGCATTGAAAAAAGAGAGTTGGTGTTACCCGCGCTTAATCTGTCGTTGAGGTCTGCATTGAAGGATAAGCCCTTTCTTTTTTCTATTGGTGAAGTAGTGAAGAAAAAAAACTTCCATGTATTGGTTGACATGATGGAAAACTTGCCGGGTTATCATTTGATTATATCGGGAAAGAAAGAAACACAATACGGTAAATATATCGAAGAGAAAATAATAACACTAGGTCTTTCCAGTCGCGTTTTTTTAAGTGGAAACATCTGTGATGAAGATAGAGAATGGTTGTATCAACGATGTGCAGCATTCGTGTTTCCGTCAATTACGGAAGGTTTTGGTCTGCCAGTCATCGAAGCAATGCACTATGGTAAACCGGTATTTACTTCTAACTCCACTAGTTTGCCTGAGGTGACCAGTGGCTTGGGGTATTATTGGAATCATTATGAGCCGGAGTATATGGCGACTATTTTCCGAGACGGATTGGCTAAATTTGATGGGGAAAAAGCGCAACGCAATAAAGTGCATGCGGCTTCGTTTTCATGGCAAACGACAGCAGAGCGCTATGTCGAGCTTTATAATCAAATCGTGTCTAACGGCTAAGCATGCTGTTCTCATCGGGTAGGCCATTACTCCTTAGAATAGAGCGGCTGCTCACCTAAAGGTCGGGTTTTAAATCGCCGATGTACCCACATATATTGTTCCGGGCATTCTCTGATGGCAGATTCTAGCTGCTGATTAATAATGGTTGCGTCTTCTATGTCGTTACCGGAGGGGTAATTTTCAAGGGGGGCGCTAAAGGATAAGGTGTAGCCGTCATTTTGTAGGTTGCGATGGTGCTTGAGAATGATGACGGGGGATTGGTTTATTTTTGCAAATCGTGCCGTCGCTTTAATGCTGGCAGCTTCCACGCCAAAAAAAGGTGCAAATACGGAATGATTTCGCCCATAGTCTTGATCCGGTGCATACCATAATACATCACCGGCTTTTAGTGATTTGATGACGCTGCGAATGTCTGTGCGGTCGATGACTTTGTGACAAAAGCGTTCACGGGATTTTTTCATGAATTGATCGAATAGGGGGTTAGTGTGGGGGCGATACATGACGTCAACATCGCTGAACAATGAGACTAGAACCCCGCCCATATCCAGTGTTGTGTAGTGGGCTCCAACGAGTAATACCCCTTTACCTTGGCGTTTCGCTGCTTCTAGATTCTCTAATCCGTGCACTGTGATTTTGGAGCGAAAATTTTCGGCGGGCAGCCTCCAAGCGGCAGCCGTTTCCATTAAGCCAATCGCATTGGCGTCAATGGTGTCCTTAATCAATTGGTCCTGTTTCTGTTTACCCAGTTCTGGAAAGCAGAGCCGAATATTGGTTTCCGTGATATGCTTTCGGTTCTTAGAAAAAATGAAAATTAGCGTTCCGAGAATTTTCCCAAGCCCAATTTGAATAGGGAAAGGTAGAGTTGCAATTAATTGTATTATTCCCACGCCTAGCCACGTTAGCCAATATCGGGGGGCGTAGTAATGTTGTGGATCAGGTGAGGGCGACACACTTAACTCCAGAGTTAGCGCAAATTCAATAGCCTGCTATTTTACCCGCTTTTAAGGGGTTCAACCAATAGGGTTTTTCAATCGATTGTGGTGGCCAATCACATTGCATCGGTCGTCAATTTTACAATAGGCCAATTGGCGACGTGAGACATAATTATGTGGCGAATTTTATATAGTAGTTTTTTCTATTTGATCATGCCGTTCATTTTGATGCGTCTGTTATTCCGATCGATACAGGTACCCGCCTATCGTCAGCGTATTGCGGAACGTTTTGGCGCGGGTTCTCTGAATCTGAAAAGTTGTATCTGGGTACACGCTGTCTCGGTTGGAGAAACCTTGGCTGCAGTGCCGATAATTGAGCGGCTGTTAGAGCGTTATCCGGATGAGGAAATCCTGGTCACCACCATGACGCCTACTGGATCCGATCGCGTTCAGGCTGTCTTTGGTCAGCGAGTACACCATGTTTACGCACCTTATGATTTGCCAGATTCAGTGAAACGTTTTATTCGACGTGTTAATCCTCGATTGGCCATCGTGATGGAAACTGAATTGTGGCCGAATATACTCCACTACACTCATCAGGCAGGCTGTCCCTCTATCATTGCTAACGCTCGGTTATCAGAGCGTTCCGCACGAGGTTACAAAAAGCTGTCTCACCTGACCCAGTCCATGTTGTCGGAAGTGACGTTGCTTGCTGCACAAGCGAATCCTGATGCGCAGCGCTTTCTTGAATTGGGACTGAAGCCTGAGCAGCTCACTGTCACTGGTAGTATTAAATTCGATTTAACCATTAGCGAACAGATTCGCAACGCATCGGCTAAAGCACGGAAACGATGGGGCGAGGATAGGTTGGTATTTATTGCTGCCAGTACACACGAAGGTGAGGATGAGCCAATACTGTCCGTATTCGAGCAGTTGAAAGTCGTTTTCCCTTCCTTGCTCCTAGTGATTGTGCCACGGCATCCTGAGCGCTTTGATGCCGTTGCGCAAATGATAGAAAAACGCGGATGGAATATGTTGCGTCATAGTCTTCATGGCGCTGATGCGGGAGCATCCTCTATGACGGAGTTGGATGTTTTACTTGGAGATACTATGGGGCAATTATTGTTGCTCTATGGTGCGAGTGATGTGGCTTTTGTGGGGGGTAGCCTAGTAGAGACTGGCGGGCATAATGTATTGGAACCGTTGGCATTCGGTGTCCCCGCGATAGTGGGGCCGCATATATTCAACTTCCAGGTGATTTCTGATTTGTTGTTGCAAGCAGGCGCTTTACTACAAGTGGAAAATCAAGAGCAATTAGTGATTCAAGTGCAGGCTCTACTGGAGAACAAACACCAAAGAGAGAGTATGGGAGCTTTAGGGAAGGAAGTTGTAGAGCAAAATCGTGGTGCTTTAAGTCGGCTCATTGCTGGTATTGAAAAAGTCACTGCAGGTATTCTATAACCTGCAGTGCGATGCTGTTTTTAAATGGATTATATTAAATAGCGGTATTAAACCACTGGTTGAGCTCTTCGACATCGCTACTCGTGAGAGCGCCGGCAAGTTGTTTAAGCTTAAAGACATTCACTACATAATCATATCGTGCATTGGCGTAATCTCTCTTCGCCGCAAACAATCCACGTTGAGCCTGCAGTACATCGACAATATTACGTGTACCCACCTCATAGCCAGATTGAATCGCCTCTAATGCGCTTTGGGAAGAAGTGATAGCTTGTTGTCGTGCTTTTACTCGAGACACATCAGTATTCACTGTTCTAAAAGTGTTTTTAATGCGTTTGGTGATATTTCTTTGAGTAGCGGATAACTCAGCTTTCGCTTGGCTCTGTTTTAATGAGGCTTCTTTTGTCGAAGCTAGTTTTGATCCGCCTAAATAAGGAGTCCATGTCAATTGTAGTGCCAATGTGGTGGTATCGGATTTAGGTATTGCAAAGGTGCTGGTGAATTGAGAATCACTAGCATGATTGTATGTCGCCGCTAGGTCGATATCGGGAGCGTAGGCGGAAAGTGCTTTACGTTTATTGTAGCGAGCCGCTTTCTGAGCTGCCTTTGATGCCTGAAGGTCAGGGTTTGATTCTTGGGATTTTTCTAGCCAATGATCTAGCGTATTGGGTGTGGGCAGGTCGATGGGGAACTTGGGGTCTAGACGATGTATTGCGCTAATGTCAGAGCCTGTGAGAGCATCTAAATTCTCATAAGCCACAGCCACTTGGTTCTTGGCTTCAAGCATGTTGACCTTGATTAGGTCAAAGGCCGCTTGGGATTCATGGACATCGGTTATTGCGATTAGGCCGACATCAAATCGCTGCTTTGTTTGTTCTAATTGACGAGCCACCGCAGAGGACTCGGCTTCTGCGAAAGCTAAGCTTTCATTTGCTCTTAATACACTGAAATACGATTCTAAAACACGAATGATAAAACTCTGTCGTTCACTGCGCAGTTGGTTATCGAGTCTACGGTGAGTGGTTTTACCGTATTGATATTGATACCAATTATCTAAATGAAATAGAGGCTGGGATATTTGTACTTGATAGCCATTCTCATTGAATTCAATATCGGTACCATCAGAGCTCTTATCCTTTTTTGCTGTGCTGGCAGACAACGCAATAGAGGGTAAAAGTCCTGCTCTCGTTTGCGGCAATATTTGTTGCTGTGATTCTATGCCTAGCTGCATCGCGGACCACTGAGGGTCATTTTGCTCTGCCTGCTGGAAAATCTCAGCCAAGGTTAATGAGTTTGCATTGGCTGCAGAGCTGCTAAGTAGGCAGAGCATGATCAAAGGTAATTTTGGGTATCGTCGTGAAATCGGATTCGAAGAGCGTTTTAGCTTTAATTTGGTAATCATAGTACGTAACTTGATGGAATGAGTTAGAGTGATTTTTTGATTCAAATGTGGTCAGTTTTTAACGATCCTTTTTGCAGGACTGAATGTAAACGTTTTGTTGATTTAATGACAGGCCTATTTTTGCCTCTTCATTTTTATGGAGCGTTAGTGGTGCTCAGCAGTGATATTATTGGCGGGCTCTCGATCGCACTTAATCTCGATGAATCGAGGGCTTGCTTTGTTGATGCTCGGCAGTGGCTAGCATATAGTGTTGCTAGTAAAATAGGGTTGGAAATCAAACCTATGCTTTAAAAATAAATTTATTTTGTGGAAACTTTCCCTAACCTAATTTCCCGAGAATTTAGCTATGAATGCTACACCTGAAGACTTTTTGAGTCGTCGTGCCGTCGTAAGTGAAGAATCTGTTCAGCCTTTTCCCAATTCAAAGAAAGTGTACATAGAAGGCTCGCGTCCCGGTGTTCGTGTTCCTATGCGAGAAATAAGCCAGTCGGATACCGTCACCGAATATGGTGGAGAGAAAAACAGCCCTTTGACCGTTTATGATACCTCTGGCCCCTATACTGATCCCAATGTCGCGATTGACGTTCGACGGGGTTTGTCTAGCTTGCGCCAAAACTGGGTTGATGGCCGCAATGATACTGAAGTGTTAAGTGACTTTAGTTCCGCTTACACCCGAGATCGTAATAATGATCCGAGCTTGGATAACCTGCGTTTCTCTCATTTGCGTCAGCCTCGGCGAGCTAAGTCAGGCCAGTGCGTGACTCAGATGCATTATGCGAAAAAAGGGATTATCACAGAAGAGATGGAATTCATTTCCATTCGAGAAAACCAACGTCGACAAGCGGCCATAACACCTATTGTACAGAAACAATCGTTAGGTTTTCAGCATCCAGGTCATTCTCATGGGGCGGCAACACCGGCATTGATCACTCCTGAGTTTGTGAGAAATGAAGTGGCATTGGGTCGAGCGGTCATTCCTGCGAATATCAATCATCTGGAATTGGAACCTCAAATCATTGGCCGTAACTTTCTTGTTAAAGTGAATGCCAACATTGGCAATTCAGCGTTGAGCTCGTCCATAGAAGAAGAAGTGGAAAAGATGACTTGGGCAACTCGCTGGGGGGCAGATAATGTGATGGATCTGTCCACCGGTAAAAATATCCATGAAACGCGTGAATGGATTGTTCGTAACTCTCCGGTTCCCATTGGTACTGTTCCCATCTATCAGGCACTAGAAAAGGTGGATGGCGTTCCGGAAGATTTAACCTGGGAGATCTACAGAGATACGCTGATTGAGCAGGCTGAGCAAGGCGTGGATTATTTTACGATACATGCGGGTGTGTTATTGCGGTATGTACCCATGACCGCCAATCGGCTCACTGGTATCGTCTCTCGTGGTGGCGCGATTATGGCTAAATGGTGCTTGGCTCATCATACCGAAAGCTTTTTGTATACTCACTTTGAAGATATCTGCGAGATTATGGCGGCCTATGATGTGACGTTTTCTTTGGGAGACGGACTGCGACCTGGTTCCATCGCGGATGCTAATGATGAGGCTCAATTTGCTGAGTTGACCACGCTAGGAGAGCTGACAAAAGTGGCTTGGAAGCATGACTGCCAAACGATGATAGAAGGTCCGGGGCACGTTCCCCTGCACATGATCAAAGAAAACATGGACAAGCAATTAGAGATTTGTCATGAAGCTCCCTTCTATACTCTCGGTCCGTTAACCACTGACATTGCGCCCGGATATGATCACATTACATCGGGCATCGGTGCGGCTCAAATCGGTTGGTACGGCACAGCGATGCTTTGTTACGTCACACCGAAGGAGCATTTGGGGTTGCCGAATAAAGATGATGTTAAAGAGGGTTTGATCACTTACAAAATTGCAGCGCATGTCGCTGATTTGGCGAAGGGCCATCCTGGTGCTCAGCAGAGGGATAATGCACTTTCCAAGGCTCGGTTTGAGTTTCGTTGGGATGATCAATTTAATCTTGGGCTAGATCCGGATCGGGCTAGGCAATATCACGATGAGACTATGCCTAAGGAGGCGCATAAGGTTGCGCATTTCTGTTCCATGTGTGGTCCAAAGTTTTGTTCTATGAAAATTACGCAAGAGGTACGGGATTACGCTAACGCAAAGGGAATTAATAAATTGAAGGATGCTGTGGACAGTGGCTTAGAGGAAAAGGCCGGCGAATTTAAACAGCAGGGGGCCGCGATATACCAAAAAGTATGAATAAAATAGGGTTCTCAAAAACAAGGTTCTCAAAATAAGCTTCTTTGGCCAATCTAAAGGGGCTTATTTTTTGGATGACCATTTTCAGGCGCTATACTGAATTTATCTTTGTTGCGACAATTGTTGCGACAATAAATTGGGACAATTGAGTATGGAAGAGCAGCCCCCGTGTTTTGGTATTGATGACGTAGAGATTATCGATGAGGTCAAGGGCTATGCCGGTTTTTTTCGGCTAAATACTTACAAATTGCGACATCGGCTGATTAAAGGGGGCTGGAGTCATGAATTGCACCGTGAGTGTTTTATTCGACCTCCAGCGGTTGCTGTCTTACTTTACGACCCTTACGAAGATAAGGTTGTGTTGATTGAGCAGTTTCGAATCGGGGCTTTATGGGAGATGGCAGGACCCTGGTCAATGGAGTTAGTGGCCGGTATCGTTGGACCTGGAGAGGACAAGGCAGACGTTGCTCATCGAGAAACCAAAGAAGAAGCCGGTTGTGAGGTGTTGGAATTAGAGTATATCTGTGAGTATTTATCCAGCCCCGGCGCTTCCAGTGAAAAGGTGTCTCTTTATGTGGGAGGAATCGATTCAAAAGGCGTTGGAGGCAGGCACGGATTAGCGCATGAGGGAGAAGATATCTGGGTGCAGAATTATTCAAGAATAGAAGCCTGGAAGGCTTTTGAAGAGGGCTATATAAATAATGCCGCTACGATTATTGCTTTGCAGTGGTTACAGTCCAATTACCAGCGTTTGCAAGACCAATGGCGATAATAGCAGCAGTGTGCTAGGTTGAGACTCTTTGTCTTGGCGATACCAGCGGACTTTAATGTTACGACAGATTCAGAAATATAATGAGAAACACAGTAATTTAATGAAACAAATTTTCTCAAACGGTTACCTGAAATGACTGGCAATCGTTATTCTCACCAGCTTAAAAAAAAATATGCTCCTAACTTGGTGGGATATATAGGCCAATGTGAGCTAAATTTTTGTCAGCTCAACCGACTGTTGCCCTATTTGCACGAAAAAGACGAGTGTACTTTTGGCGTTGAGTCACTGGTCGGTGATGGTGCTGCTGATCGTGAACTATTTCAAATATGTTGCCAAGTGATTGAGCGATGCAAATACACCACGACGTTATCGTTGGTTCAAGATTCGAATTTATCGGATTGGATGCCCAAGCCTACATTGATCGTTCGAATGTACCATGATGCTCGGATGGCAGAGGTCCTCTCCTTTCAGCGTAATCGTTATCTTCAGGCGACCTACTCTTACCCCAATGACAAAATGTATCAGCCGGATGAAAAGGCTCAAAATAATGCATTTTTAGGTGAATGGCTGGCTTATTGTTTAGCGAACGGGATGTCTTTAAATGCCGTTCCTATTCCGGCTAAATAAGGCAGTTTTTCCACTAAACACCACATTTTCCTCTCTCTTTTAGCTTATCTGCGTTTAATGCATCGTTTAACGGGGGATTTGTGAATAAGTAGCTGGCAGCATAGGGAATTATGGTTTATAAATTTTTATAAGCACAAATTTTTAGAGAGTACCTTTGTCCATATCCACCGATAAAAAAGCCACAAGAGTTGTACAGATTTCGGATTGTCATCTGTTCAAAGATACGGAGGGAAAACTGCTGGGAATAAACACCCAAAGTAGTTTCGAATTGGTAATGGCGCTGGTCCGTGCGGAACAAAAGGAAATAGACCTTTTTCTCTGTACAGGGGACCTTTCTCAAGATAGCTCCCCTGAAGCATATCAACGATTTCATAATGCAATTACGGCATTTGGCAAGCCAGCTTATTGGTTGTCAGGAAATCATGATGTAGTGTCTGTTATGCAGGGTGTTTTAAAGGATAAATCGAAGTTGAGTCCCTGTGTTATTGAGCTTGAATCCTGGCATATTATTATGCTGGATACTTCTATCCGCAATAAAGTCCCGGGACGATTGGAAAAAGTCCAGTTGGATTTTCTCGATGCTTCCTTAGCGGCAGCGGCATCTAAAGGCAAGCATGTCATGGTGTGTTTGCACCATCATCCGATCCCAATGAACAGTCAATGGTTGGATGGAGTGGCTTTAGAGAATCCGCAAGATTTTTTTGCAATCATTGATCGCTACAAACAGGTTAAGACTATTGTTTGGGGGCATGTGCATCAAGAATTTGACGGCACGCGAAATAACGTAAGGATGCTCTCACTTCCCTCCACTTGCGCGCAGTTCAAGCCTCTAAGCGATGAGTTTGCCGCTGATGATAAATCTCCTGGTTATCGCTGGTTCGATCTGAATGCGGATGGCAGCATCGTCACGGGGGTTTCTCGTGTCGTTGGCGTTACATTTGAAGTAGACTATAGCGTTAAGGGCTATTAAGCCTCTCCTATTTTATTAGTTATCAACTTATGCACTCCTTACCGCACTCTGCCACCATCGTTTATTATATCCACGGCTTTAATAGTTCCCCTCAGTCCCACAAAGCTCAAGTGCTGGCCCAAGCCATGGCAGAGCTAGGCTTATCGGAGCAATATCGTGTTCCTGCACTTAGCTATGATCCAGAGCGGAACATCCAATTATTGGAAGAATCGATTCGGGCAAGCTTGCAGACCGAGCCAAAAGATAACGTAGTACTTGTGGGCAGTTCCATGGGCGGCTTTTATTCCGCTTTCCTTTCTCAGAAGTATGGCCTTAAGGCCGCGCTAGTGAACCCCGTCGTTGATGCTGCAAATTTATTAGAGACCCATATAGGCGAGCTGACTAATGACTATACCGGGGAGCGATATGAGATGAGTGAAAGCGATCTTGAGGTATACCGCAAGCTCACGCTACAAAATGTGGAGCAGCCTGAAAAACTATTATTACTGGTTCAGCGCGGAGATGAGGTTTTGGATAGTCAATTAGCTATTGATCGATACGCAGAGTGCGCTAATGTTATCCAGCAGGGAGGTTCTCATGGATTTGATGGTTTTGAAGAAATGGTGCCGAGGATATTTAAGTTCTTGGGCGTGAGAGGACTGGGTGCGCATGAGCTAAGTGAGTAAGGGTTGCATGTGAAAAACCAGGGATATAAACAAGGATTCTTATTAACATCGAGTAATAACACAGAGAGAAAATTGAGATAATGAGTAACAGTTATAACGCCGATTCCATTGAAGTCTTGAGCGGGTTAGACCCAGTACGCAAACGTCCTGGTATGTACACGGATACTTCTCGGCCCAATCATTTGGTGCAAGAGGTTGTAGACAATAGTGTTGATGAGGCCCTCGCGGGGCATGCTAATAAAATAGAGGTGGTGTTGTATAAAGACGGCTCTTTGCATGTGTCTGATAATGGGCGAGGCATGCCTGTGGATATTCATCCGGAGGAGGGTGTGTCAGGTGTAGAGCTGATTCTGACGCGATTGCATGCGGGTGGAAAGTTTTCCAATAAAAATTATCAATACTCTGGCGGACTTCATGGCGTCGGGGTTTCTGTGGTGAATGCACTATCAACATTGTTGGAAGTTACGATTCAGCGTGATGGCAATGTGTATCGGATGGGGTTTCAAGACGGTGAGCGCGCTAGTGATTTAGAAGTCATTAATACCTGCGGGAAACGCACCACGGGTACCGTTGTTCGTTTTAAACCAGACTCAAAGTATTTTGATTCAGATAAAATTTCCGTACCCAAGTTAAAGCATGTATTAAAAGCGAAAGCGGTACTCTGTCCTGGGTTGACCATTGTATTTAAAAATAGCAACGGCGAGAAAGACGAGTGGCTGTATGAAGACGGATTGAAAGATTATCTGATCGAATCCAGCAAGGGCTGGGAGGTTGTGCCGCTGGAACCCTTTACCGAATCATTTTCAGGTAATAATGAGGCGGTTGATTGGGCGCTGCATTGGATGCCCGATGGCGGAGAAATCATAACGGAAAGCTATGTTAACCTGATTCCTACAGCGCAAGGTGGAACCCATGTGAATGGCTTGCGCACGGGCTTGCTAGAAGCAATACGAGAGTTTTGTGAGTTTCGCAATCTATTACCTCGTGGCGTTAAGTTGGCACCTGATGATATCTGGGATCGTTTGTCCTTTGTCTTGTCGGCTAAAATTCAAGACCCGCAATTTTCAGGACAAACCAAAGAGCGCTTGTCCTCGCGTCAGTGTGCTGCGTTTGTTTCGGGTGTGGTGAAAGATGCCTTCAGTCTATGGCTGAATCAACATACTGCCGATGCAGAAAAAATTGCCGATCTCTGTATCAACAATGCTCAGTCTCGCATGCGAGCCAGTAAAAAAGTCGCCCGTAAGAAGGTGACTAGCGGTCCCGCCCTACCGGGTAAGTTAGCGGATTGCTCCAGCAGTGAACCCGAACGGTGTGAATTGTTTTTAGTGGAAGGGGATTCTGCTGGGGGTTCTGCCAAGCAAGCGCGCGATCGGGAAAACCAAGCGGTTATGCCGTTACGCGGTAAAATTCTCAATACCTGGGAGGTGGATTCCTCAGAGGTACTAGCGTCCCAAGAAGTGCATGATATTTCCGTGGCTATCGGTGTCGAGCCTGGCAACAATGATTTTAGTCAGCTGCGTTACCACAAGGTCTGCATACTCGCTGATGCAGATTCCGATGGTTTACACATTGCGACATTACTCTGCGCCCTGTTTGTTCGACACTTTAGGCCTTTGGTGCAAAGTGGGCATATCTATGTCGCCATGCCACCGCTTTATCGAATCGATATCGGTAAGGAAATTTTTTATGCTCTAGATGAAGATGAGAAGGACGGTATTGTAGATCGCATTGCTGCAGAAAAGAAAAAAGGCAAAATCATGATGACGCGGTTTAAAGGATTGGGAGAAATGAATCCTTTGCAGCTCAGAGAAACCACGATGGCTGCCGATACACGTCGATTGGTCCAGCTAATGATTGATCCGGGCGATGATACAAATCAAATGATGGATATGCTGCTGGCAAAAAAACGTTCTTCGGATCGTCGTGAATGGTTGGAGAAAAAGGGTAATCTGGCTCAGATGTAATGCCCTAATTGGTAGGGTAACGAATCATGAAAGAAATAGGTTTATACAACCTACATCAAACCGGCGTTATCGTATTAAATGATACCGGAATACCCTATTTTACAATAACCGGCGGCAGCACGTCGGTGCGCTCAAATGCAGTGGGATATTTTGTTCCTATTTCCAACGACCCACCCTCCGATCAGCCTGAGTTGGATTGGGTGCCAAGACTGAGATCCATTACGGAAGACTTGGATCACCTAACTCCAATAGCAGCTCAACGCATCAATGAGTTGCTATTGGAAGTGTCTTCTACTGATCAGTATCGCGTTAATGAAAATAAATTAGACCTATCTCACGAAGCTTGGATACATATCAAAGTGGTTGCAGCGGGAGACTACAGTCAGTTTTCAGGGTTTGATGAATTTGACGCTGTCCTGACTTGGCCGAATAGCGCTTAAATTTTTACGCACTAATTTTACGAAATTTCATCGACTGTTTTTTCATTAACTTGACCATCATGGTACGAGGTAGTGCTTTTGATATTGTCGCTGCTATTTTGTTTGTGCGCCCCGTCACGCAAAGAAGTTCTCCCTTCATCACTGCATCGTAGCCGAGACTGGCAACCGTTGCGGCATCCAACCACTGACTTTTATGTACCTTGTTGGCCATCTCCCGCGTTCCGGTGACGTCATGGAACTCGGTATAGGTGAGCCCGGGACAGAGAGCGGAAACGTTGATGCCATGCTCACCGGCTTCGGCTTGTAGGGTGTGGGATAAGCTGACAACAAAAGATTTCGCCCCAGCGTAAAGGCTCTGACCCGGTGAACAAGGTATTAGCCCATTTAAAGAAGAGACGTTAATGATGCGCCCGTATTGGCGTTCTGTCATACCCGGTAAAAAGAGGTGGCACAGTTGCGCAACGGAAGTAATCAAGACCTGTATGAAATCCTGTTGCTGTTGCCAATCGGTACTGGTGAAGTAGCCTGGCACGCCGTAACCCGCATTATTGACTAAGCCATCGATCTGAATGCCGAGTTTGCTGACTTCATCGTAAAGTGCTTGTGGCGCTTGAGGGTCAGCGAGGTCCGCAGTGATAACCGTGATTTTACTCGGGTATCGTTTACCCAGTTGTTCGGCTAGCGCTTCCAGTTGTGGTTGTCGTCGCGCCGTGATGACAATATCCCAGCCTTCTTTCGCAAACTTTTCTGCAAATGCCTTGCCGATACCGGAGGAGGCACCGGTAATGAGTACCGTTTTCTTAGACATGTTGATTTCCTTGAGCGGGTTTTCCGTGATTGTGTTTGTAGTCGTCGTTTGATAGATGAAGTCATTATCACCAGAGCGTAAAGTTTTGAACTTTTGGAATCTTAACCTATGCCTGGAGGGAAATCTTAATGAGATGCCCGAGAGGCATGAAAGCTATTCGTATTTTTGAAATACTTTTATAGTTATCAGAAAAGACGTGATAACTAAATTTGTCAGAATCCATCGGTTCCAAATGCGTTTTCTAGGATTATGGGCTGTGCTCTGGTAAATTGCTGCCAGTCGGTTTGGTGGTTAAAGATTTCAAGAGAGGTTTCACCAAGCAAGTCGCTACACGATATTAGAATTACCCATCTGCTAGGAGAAGACGTATGTCCGCAGCAAGTCGCAAAGAATCGCCGGAACAGGCGGAATTTAGAGTCCACTGTCGTCAGTGGTTAAGTGAGAATACGCCTGAAAAGGCAACGGTGAGATTACCCGAATCACCTGTTGAAATTATGACGAATGAGCAAATGGACTATCTTCGTAGCTGGCAAAAATCAGCTTATGAAGGAGGCTTGATAGGTTGCGATTATCCGAAATCCCAAGGTGGGGGTGGTATGACTAATTGCCAGCCTATCGCGAATCAAGAAATGCAGGCGGCAGGCGTTCCCATGTTGCCTAACGTTATCGGTTTAGGTATGGGTGCTCCGACTATTCATTATCACGCTCAAGATGCGTTGAAAGAGCGTTTATTGCCGCTACTTTTTTCTGCTGAGAATATCTGGTGCCAGGGTTTTAGTGAGCCGGGTGCGGGATCTGATTTAGCCAATGTTCAGACTTTTGCTGAGAAAGTGGGTGATAAGTGGGTTATTAATGGTCACAAGGTATGGACGTCTTTGGCGCATTTTGCCGATTGGATGATTATCTTAGTGCGTACGGATAAAGAAGATAAGCACAACGGCTTGTCTTATTTTGTGGTTCCCATTAAAGCGGCATTGGGTAAGGGTGTGACGGTTCGGCCTTTGATTAAGATTACCGGCGAAACCGGTTTTAACGAAGTGCTATTTGATAATCTGGAAATCACCGATGATTATCGGCTGGACGAAGTGGGTAACGGTTGGAAAGTGGCTATGACCACGTTATTACACGAGCGTGGTGCTGGGCAGCTAGTGACGCCTTCTGCCGGACGCGGTGTTGTGAAAAAAGAGAGCGCCGGTGATGCCTATAGTTTGATGGGGCTGGCTAAGGAATTTGCGCGTGATGGCAAGCTTGCGTCCGACGATCCTGTTATTCGAGAAGAAATTATGAAGGCGATTATTCGTCAGGAAGGTTCTAAGCAAGATGCGAGACGATCTCGAGTCAGCTCGTTATGCGATCATCCTATGCGGTTACCGCTACAGACGAAATTGTTGATGACAGAAATTCGTCAGGACTATGCGGCATTAGCCCTAGAAATCCAAGGACCCGCAAGCTCGCTTTATTTAGGTGACGACAACGCACCGTCTGCGGGTGCATGGCCATTGGCGTATATGAATTCTTACGGCATGACCATTGCGGCGGGCGCGAGTGAAGTCCAACGTAATATTCTGGGTGAGAGAATATTGGGTCTCGCTAAATCAAAATAAATCGTGAAACAGAGCATGAACTTTTTTGCGAATACAAAATAATATTGCGATGCCACGTTACGATAATTAACGCTCGTGCATGGCGAAAGAATTAAGTGGGAGAAATAGCATGGCACAGCCGAAGAACTTTGGGTTTGGCGAAGATGAAAAAATGTTGCGTGATACCGCGCAGAAGTTTTTAAAAGATAACGCAAGCGTAGATAAATTGCATAAGTTAGTAGCAGGCAATCCTGATCCCTATCGAGCTATCGAAAGTCATTGGGATAAAAGTATTTGGGATAAAATTGTTGAGATGGGTTGGACCACAGTGGCTGTTCCTGAGAGTGCCGGTGGTATGGGGATGAACCTGACTGCATTAGCGGCTTTAGCAGAAGAAGTGGGGCGCGCAGCGTTACCGTCACCTTTTATTGCCACGGTAAATGCGACCTTGGTGGTCCGTGAATGTGATGGTGCTGTGGCAGAACAATTGCTAGGTGAAATTGCGGAAGGTAAAGCAATGACCTTAGCGGGAATCAATAAGTTGGGTTCTTGGAAATCTTCTGATACGGATGTCACGGCAAAAGGTGATGGCGATGTCGTGCTTAATGGGACTGCGTATTTTGTACAGGACGTCGCTAAGTCTGAGACCTTGATTGTAAGAGCGAAAAGCAGCAAGGGAGTGGGCTTATACACCGTTGCCGTTGATGCGGACGGTGTGAACATCGTTGCTGATTCTATTATTGATTTAACGCGAGATCAGGCACATATCCAGTTTAATAATGTGAAAGTGAGTTCAGCTCAAGTCATAGCCTCTGGTAATGGTGGCGCTGAAGCCATGGATAAGGCAGAGCCTGCAATATTAACGGTTGTGGCAGCAGATATGGTGGGTGCGGGTGAATGGCAGTTACAGACTACGGTTGAATATGTGAATACCCGTGAACAGTTTGGGCATACACTCGGTTATTTCCAGGCTGTGAAGCATCCTGTTGTGAATATGATGATCATGATCGATCAGGCCAAATCTTTGGTTTATAACGCGGCATGTGCTATCGATGACGAGCCGGAAAGTGCAATGAAGTTTGCTCGTATGGCGAATGCGATGGGATCGGATGTAGCGTCTTTCTGCTCTAACCGAGCTATTCAATTTCACGGTGGTATTGGTTTCACTTGGGAGTGCTATTTGCACCTGTATACTAAGCGGCAGAAGCACAACCAGGTTATGTACGGTGATTCGAAATATCAACGAGCGAAACTAGCAGAATTGCTAATGGGTCCAGTGGCGGCTTAGTTTTGATAGAGGGCTTTAGATAGATCTATCTAAAGCCCAAACTTTATTTTTAATTTCCCTTCTTCAACTTGCACCGATTGAAGTAGCTTTTTAGCAATGGCTTGTTTCCGATCTCGGGTGTTAAATTGAAAAATGCTCATATCGCTGAGTGCTGATTGTATAAACCCTGAAAATAGTTCTTTGACTTCAACTTGATATCGTCGACTTAAGCCTTTAATTTTTAATTCCTGAACTTCAGGGTCAAAGAAATAGAATGCGCCGTGTTTTGGATCATATTCAATTTCTCCTTGAATGAGTGCCCTTCCTTTTGCCGCAAATAAACCGGGTAGCGATACTTTGAGTGTTAATCGAATACCGATTTGGCTAGATTTGTCGGAGGGAAAGAAAACTTCAGGCTCGGTGATTTTGAAAACAAAAATAGATGCCTTCTTCTTGACGGGGAACTTTTTGGAAAGTCGTTTTTCTAGTTCTTTGGCGCTGACGCTTAAGGTGTAAGAGGGTAGGAGTCGACGAAAAATTTGAGATAGCTTAGACAAAAGAGTTGTTGATGGCTGGTCTGTGTGATTTGGGTTGTGTGTGAGTTTAGACATTTTTAGCCCTATGGAATATGAACAAATCCTTTATCGTTGTTCACTGCTGTCCCATTAAGAGATAAAAAAAGAAGGCCTGAAACCCTCTAATAATTTATAATGAGTTTGCGAAAAAGACTATAAATAAAGA
>JAHRWA010000091.1 GCA_019090455.1 Pseudomonadales bacterium
AAGCTCTGAATCTCTGCGCCAATGATTCACATTGAACCAATGAGATTTCCTTTGCCCATTCAATCGATTTCTTGATTTCTGGTTCATAGCGGGCGAGCTCTTCCGCAGACCACTCTTGTCTAGGCGATTCGAATGGCAAGCTATCAATCTCCGACAGTATAGCAACAAAGACGATAAAGTCAGGGTCATTTGCATAGGCGCCAATTTCATGCCGGAAAGATTCAAGTTCAATTGAACCTTTCAGATAGTGTACAGAACCATCAAGCATGCCCAATGCAACCTCCCCTATTCTAGCCTGCTTCTTCTTGGCGTACTCTTCGTTGCTCATATTCATCGTGTGTTTAACGCCGCAAAACCGGAGCGAGATACTAGCATGTTCTTCCCCCGATTGATTTGACTTGTTAGCCTGTACTTGAAAGTACGTTAGAAACCCTGGATCGAAGCTTGGGTAAAAGTTCACTCTGAAACCATGGATTACGTTTTAACCAGAAATTATTTCTTGGGCTAGGATGGGGTAATGGAATGGTATCCGGCCAATAGCTTTCCCAATTATAAACGACGTCAGTCAGTTTTTTCCCTTCTTTTGGAAGATGATATGCAATCGCATATTGGCCAATGACCAATGTTAGTTGAATATTCGTTAAAGAAGACAGTAATGCTTTTCTCCATTTTATTGCGCATTCTGGTCGAGGCGCTAAGTCCCCTGATTTTCCCGTTCCAGGGTAACAAAAACCCATGGGTAATATGGCAATTTGTTTTGAGTCGTAGAAAGTTTCCTTAGAAATGCCTAGCCATTCTCGTAGCCTGTCTCCACTGGGGTCGTTGAATGGAATGCCTGTATCGTGAACTTTTCTACCAGGAGCTTGCCCTGCAATTAAGATGCGAGATTCTTCATCAATTTGTATTACAGGGCGCGGCCCTAAAGGGAGGTGCTCAGAGCAAACTGAACAGTTTTTAATGTTTTCCCTTAAAGAAATAATGGAGTCCAATGTGCTATTCCTGGTTCGGCTAATGAGGGGTTAGAAAAAGTCAAAAAAACCAATCACTACACTCAACATATATACCAGTCTATAGAGCTATTGACCACTGTCTCGTTAACTCACCGCTCCATTGTCGTTATTACTAGCGCATTCTCGATTCAGCGATAACACTAACACCAGTTCATTATCAGAGTTGATTTTATTTCTTAGATTTCGTTTTTATTAATTACCAGTAACCTCTATCTGCTGCACTATATCAACGCGAAAACCTGCAGGGTCTTGCAGCATAAAATGGTTTTGCCCCCATGCCTCTTCTTTTAATGGCATGGCAATATCTAGATTTGATTTTTTTGCTTCCGCATACGCGTGAGCAGCATCCTTTACTTCCAATGAAATAACATAACCATCGGCAGACATTATGGAATGAAGAAAATTAGGTTGAGTCGCGTGATTTGGCATCAAAAACCCTAGCTGGACGCCGGTGCTGGGTGACACTAGGTGCAAGTAAAATGTAGGATCATAAAATACGGTATTAAAAGCGAAAACAGATTCATAAAACTGTTTTACGGCCTCAAGCTGTGCCGTTACCATAACGGGGAACATTGCTTCTATTTCTATCATATCACTTACGCCCATAGCTCGTTGATTAGGTAAAAATAAGCATGAACTACAAATCAAATTTATGATTGTACAAAGCGGACAACTTCTTAAACTCCGTGGGTGTTAGGCCTGACATACTTTTAAATTCACGAATATAGTGCGACTGATCATAGTAGTGACCTGGCCAAACTATATTCTCGCCACTCATCTCTAAGGTTTTAAGCATATGCTGAAACCGAAATACCCTCGAAAAATCCTTCGGCTTGAGTCCTAAGTGTAATTGTGTCAGTCGACGAAGCTGCCGAGCCGACAAGCCAAACTCCGAGCACTGCTTGTCCGATAGACTGATGTTTGAAGCGATATTATGGTGGCAATATCGAATATACCGAGCCAATCTTGAATCTATACTGTGAGGTTTTGCAGACCGAAGTAGTATTGCTGACAAATATTGACAGCGTTCATTAAATCGCATGGCTTTATTTTCCGATTTATTTAACGCTTCATAGACAGCATATTGCACAGGATCCGGCAGCACCTCTGCTGCCCCAGCATCATCTTCAACGGAACTCCACTCGCCCAATGGCATTGCAATCAATCCCTGATGACCCAGTATACGAAACCGAATACCAAAGAATGAGACAGGGCCTGTTAATTCAAATACGATAGAAGATGAAAATGGAGTGATGATAAAGTTATCTTCAGGATCATTCAGATTGATAATCCAATCGACACTATTATCTGGCATGCTACGATAACAAAAATGGCCATCAGGCACATTAAGCTGCCAAAACGTTTGTACCCAATGACTTAAAGGGGGCGATGGAGAAAAAGTCTGGTAAGCATCCGATTGCTCCACACGCCCTTGGCGAGGATGGTAGTTTAAATCCAATAACATAAACAACTCATCATCTAATTTTCAAACCCTAGATGTTTATTAGGGTCGTCGCTTGTTAGTTTTTTTGCAACGACTGAGAATATATGCCAGTCATGTGGGGTACCTAGCAACGTGGTTCCGCTCGTTCTATGGACATTGAAACGAAGGATTTCATAGTATTCAAAAAGATTCCTAACTTCCGCTTCTTCAAAAACAGCTACATCTGGCCAAAAAACACTTGGATGACCTGGGTTAGCCATCGAATCTTCTGGGCCTAAAAAGGAACCGCAAAAAATCCCGCCTGGATAGAGGCATTCGTACATCTTTTCCCAAACGCTGGGAAACTCAGAGATTGGGCAAAAAAATAGACTTGCATCTGCAGCCACCAATGATGCTTGTGGATAACGGAACAAATTGAAAGACGATTTAGCTAAGAACACATTATCGGTATTTTTAAAGCGAGCCTTGCACCTCGATATTGACTCCTCCTCTAAATCAAACCCGTGAACCACAAAATCATTTGATGCCAAATAGTCAATATCAGCACCTGCGCCACAACCACAATCAATGGCAATCTTAGGTTCGCTAATATTTTTAATGGCGAACACTAAGTCCTTGCGTATTTCGCGAAATTCAGTTTTATCAAAGTATTTGGTAATGTCTGCATTCGTCATATATAAAACCTAACTTTCTTGCCAAGCCTTCCTTACGCTGAATCCAGTATGTCACATACAACGGATCAAAAGGAGTTCCACTTGTTCTGATTTTTATGCGCCATCTAATAGATGAAGCACCGACATAGAAACCCATACATGTCACTGAGGAAATTACTTGCAAGAAATTAAATGAAAATCGAATAAAATACGACAAAATATTCATTTTCACGAGAATGTTATGCGTCACGGAAAGGCTTTAATAATGGGATAAAATTCACAGCAGAGTTTCTTTTGCGTAAAAATTATTTTCAGTACCCGCTACATTATTTCCCAAGTATCCCAACCGCAGGGTTTGTCCAAACAAACGATTCAGATCGTGGTTTCTTGCTGCGTTAGAATCACGATCTGACCTTATGCGCTATGTTGCAATCTTAAGACAACAATTAATGAACTCTTCCAATTTGTTGAATAGTGGCTTTTACATTGAGTTTACCCTTTTCGGCACTCGGCGCCAGCATTAGCGCTTTAAGATTGCTATGCATTACATAAATACTACCTTTTCTGATCACGCCGGTTGTCAAGTAAACTTTTCCAAACTGTAGTTTCTTCGTGATTTTAGCTGACTGCCAGTTATCGCTACTATTCAGTGTGAAAACGGTTTCGGTCACTTTTCCATTGGCACGATTTGCTATGACAACAAGCTCATTATTATTGATAAGAACAAGCCCATCTCCGCCAATAAACTTTTCGGTAGAGTGTATTTCCGTGAACGCTTGAGGTTTGTTTAATGGTATTTTAAAAAGAACACCTTCACCTTTTTTCACTGCTATTAGGTATCCATCTGGGTGGAATACGATACCATTTAGATTGATGCCATCACCTAAAAACCTATCGTTTTCTAAAAATATTGAGGCATGACCATCGCTATCGATTTTATAGATAGTGGGTGAAAAACTATCTGTCACATAGACATTTCCATCTGAATCCAATGTCATTCCATTTGCGAGATGAGTTTTAGTTAGTGATAGGTCACCAAGATTGATAAAATCTATGCTTCTTCCCGTAGATAATTCATAGATACCTAAAGAAGCCAGTTTTTTAGGCCCTTTCGAGTAATGATTGATGCTTGAACCTATATCGGAATTAACAACAAAGAGCTTGTTTCGTGCAGCGTCAACTCGAACCGCCAGAACTGAATTTAAGCGCTTGTCGTCTATTAGCTGGTGATAACTACCGTCCAAGTTAACCTCATATACACCGCCATCCCTAAATGAGCCAACAATAAACCTGTCTGTTATTGGGTTGTAATCTATTCCTTCGGGGTAAAGAGCTGGCTTTTGAATGGTAATTGATTTCAAACCATCACCGTTGAACTCGATTGATTCGACAGCAAATGAATAGCTTATTAGTGCTGTAGTTAAAGCAAGTAAGATTATCCGTTCAAATTTCATTTTTATCCTCATTATTTCGGCTGGTATTATCCCAATTTTCATAGGCTATTGAACATAGGAAAAAGTTCAACATTTTTTTTCGAATAAAGAGGCAAACAAACCATTCAGGTATCTATTTTGTTGTGGGTAACTCTATGGCCTAAGGCCCGTAACAGGCGAATTCACGTCGGGTTTGAATGCCAACCAAGCGACCGGCATGTAAAAGCCCACTTTCCTAAATATCAATCTGCCCGCCTGCGAAAATGAAACACTAAATAGGGTAAATATAGCTTCAAAGAGCTTTAGAAATACCATTAACTCATTGACTGAATTATTTTCATTGCGTGTTGAGCCAATAAGACTAAATAGATTTTTCGAAGGGAATAAGAAATGCAGGCATCGACACTTCTTATCCGCTGAATAAAACTATCCGATAGTTTTCTTAAGTCAATAATATTGAAATACTGGGTGCTTACCCGATAACAACTTCAGTGTTATTGCATTGAACTGAGGCCAAACATATTGCCCTCTGTATCCATGCATATGCTGACAAAGCCGTATTCACCAATCGACATCTTAGGATTCATCACTTTGCCGCCGGCTTTCTCTACACGCGATTGCTCGTTCAAACAATCTTCAGTTCCAAAATAAACGATAGTACCACCAGCCACAGGACTAGCTCCCTCTTTTTTTACAAGAGCACCTCCTGCTCCATAACTTTCCATATCAGTAGGAAAACTCTTCATAATGACACTTTTATCGGTTGGGTCACCCATATTCTCAAGCTCTTGCCCAAGAACTGTTTGATAGAACGAAGCGGCTCTCTCCATATCGTTTACATAAATATCAAACCATCCAATTGCGTTTTGTTTCATGATTTTTATCCTCATACCTAGTTAAGAGGTGATCATAATAATTAACCCTCAAACCTCAGTATTGTATAAATCAGACATTATACTTTCGATAGTATTCTGCGGGAGTGTACCCAGTAATCTTGCGAAACGAATGAATAAAGTGCGATTGATCGGTGTAGGCATCAAGATAATGCTGCTGAAATGATTGCTGCATTCGTATAACTTTAAGAAAATCATGGGGAGAAAATCCCGTTGATTTTTTAAGTACGCGTTGTAACTGTCGGGATGACATGTGTGTAATCTCAGCCATATCTGCCACACTATGAATACTCTCTAAGTTTGACAGTATTTTCTTAGTAACAGTATTCACCCCAACATGTTTACGTTCAATCAGTTGCGTTATTAAAGCTGAAAAAAAAGGCTCCTTACCCAAAAAGTCTACCGTAGCCAGTTTAATATTCGTCTCTACCAGTGGTAGATCACCGAGGTATGGCGTACCGACAAAACTATCGGTAGTCTCATTTTTATTGCCTTGCCACACCCCAGGAAAAAACTGAATACCGGCGTAGTAAAAATCCTTTCCCAAGTTAAGTTCAGTGTAAGTCGTTTGTAGCGCTGTGATACCTGCTATTTGGGTATCTTTCTGGTTAAATAGAATATTCACACAAGCATCAGGCAGAGCATGGAGGAAAAAATCATCAACTAGTGTTTCTTCTGTCTTCAGCTCCCAATAACTGTGTACCAGATCAGAAAAAACCTCTGGTGGTTTTGCTTCTCTATAAGTTACCGGTTGATTGTTTTTCTCTCTACCGTCTTCAATGGGATCATACATACATAAATCTCTATATTCAGGAGTACATACGGAGCCTTAGCGCTTTCGGAATTGCCAAAGGGAAAACTGGGATGCCATAAAACACCGCTAACTGCAAACTCTCTAGAAATTAATCGCCTCAACGTCTTGAGCATGCACTGAGTTGTGGGGAGCACTAGAGAAACAAAGGTGCTGCCCCTAGATGAGTTCTACTGAGAAGTTCTTTGATAATATCCTTCAAAGTCTATTTTCGTAGACCGATTACCACCGTCATTATTCGGGATGCCCAAATATAACTGATCATCAATTACTGTAATTATTTGGTAACTTGTCACGGTTACGTCTTCTAGCGAATTTTCCCAATCTATTTCATTCACAAGCAAACCGGATGCTGAAACAGATTCATTGCCGATAGAATACTCCTCAAATGTACTATGATTTTCGAATTCATAATCTACGCACTCACTATCCGCATAATGATAACTCACGTTGCTCACTTCAGTTTCTGTGAATACGATGCCTTTTTGGCTATATGCCCCCTGTTGCGGAACAACTTCACCTGGCGGCATGCAGTTTGAAGATATCCATTCTCCGACTATCACTGTTTGAATTTCAACATTGTTATTAGATGCCGTACTGCCACCGTTATTTGAACAAGCACTTAGCACTAAAATCGGCAGTATCAATAACAAATATTTCAAATCATAATCCCTTATTTTTATAATGTTACCATCACTAGTTTATCTCTTGCATGGTTGTTAACTTAAATCTGACTTTCTATTTACCGATATGGATAGATACATTCATCGTTTGGATCAGCACATCACTTTATTATCTGCTTTACTCAAGCTCAATGAATCTACCGGTTTCGTCTTTGGCGAAAGCCGAGCAGGGCTCACTATCCAACAGCTCGACATTACTATCATCTTTGCAAAGGACCGCTCCCAACACTGATCTTGCACAAATCCTCCTGCTGGCGTTGGTCTTTAGCATGCTTTGGCTATGTTTAAATTGACTTTTTAAATGCAACCCGAAAATCATTAGTATCGATTTGGCCTCTACTAGAGTTAGACCATAGAAAGTTTACCTGGAATTTATCATAAACTTCATAGGCCGCTCCTGCCCCAACGTACAATCCTCTTGCGGATTCCAACCCGGTGCCATGTAATCCATATCCGACTTCTCCCGTACCTTGAACTGTCCTATCAATATTAAATATGGAGTACCCCATTAAGGCATTTAATCTAATATTTGAAAATATTTTATGACTGTAAATCATGCTTGCCGAAATCTTGCTTACTTCAACTTCTTCTTTGTTTCTTGGTTGGAAAAATGAAGCTATCCCATCTGCACTAAGAATATAGGTTTTTCGCATTTTCTCGTAGTCGGCATACTTTGCTTCAATAGATAAATTTCTATTTAATTGATAGCCGGCAGACACTTCTATAAATTGAGAGTTATCTTTAATCTTTTGTCCAGCTTCCAAATTGGAGTCATATGACGTCCCAATTTCAAGATTATCCACACCTATCCCAATACCCCAGAACAGGCTTGACTCATCTGCTTTAGATAACACTGATAGTGGAAGTAACAATATAAATAGATAGATATCTTTTTTCATTCTATAGATTTCCCAAGAGCATCAATACGTGTGGGATATTTTCCCACGCGCATTAGTTATACCTCTTTTTGGTCTACGATCATAGCCACTTGGAGAAAAATAACGTTGTGATAATTTAGCCGATTTGAATTTTTTTCAAATCCACGAACATAAATTTTTTGTTTTGTTTTGTTTTTTCTTTAGAAATACTTAATATTAGGCGTTTAGCTAGGCGGCAATATTTTTCCGAAAAAAACGGTTGTTATAACGTAAGCGTTCATTATAAACCGTCTTCCTATCCATCCCTGTACCCTTTATTTGTTAACAGTAAAGTACTTATCACTGTGATTTAGCTTCTCCGCAATATCACTTTGCGCATATACGAGACACCCTTCAATACACTGCTCCATTGTCCACGCAGCTTTCTTGACTTCGTTTCCAACTAGAGGGTCTAAATAATAGAACGTCTCATTTTCTTTTTCAGGATAGATCCCAACTAGAAGAATGTAGTGCCCTACAAAAGAACTGGCCGTCCCTACACCGTTGCCACATATAATTACGGGGCCAGCGCGCATGAGCAGTTCCTGCCAAGAATTAGCCGATGCGGGTTTGTCGCCGGTTACGACCAGAATCTCTTTTGCGTGTGGATAATCGTTGTATGAATCAAATCCTATCCAATCACCCCAGCCAGACTTGGGCTTTTCCAAGGTAAGTCGCGTAATACGCCGTCCGCCCTCCTTTTTCCCATACCAGTACTTTAACAAAGACTTGAGACAATACCGCCCGCAAGTAGGATCAATGAGTCCCGGTACATACCCGCCCAGAAATCTTTGATACTCCATGTCAGGTATTGGATCTATGAGATATCCCATTTTCGTTACTCCCCCTCAATGGTTTACATGACGATTCAGCTCTAACTGTCATATAAGGTTTAGGCTTAATTTGTCGAGCAAGTACGCAATCAACATGATAGTCATTTTGGACGCTACCGGATAGGCTCCCGAGAATGAGTTGTAGATCAATCACCGCCATACCGCCAGCTGGAAAGAAAAAGGCCAGCCGATTTTGACGACTTAGATGAAGTAGTAGCTAGAAGATACATTTTTGGAATTAGGTGGATTTCATTTTTTCCATAAGTAGATCGACAACAATGGCAGGGCGTTGAGTTTTCAGCCACATCATTTCATCTACGGAATAAAGCTCAGAAACGATGGCGTTACTCAGCTCGCAGTCATGGGTTAAAAAGTGATGGGTCAACCATTGAGAGGCATGCCTTCGGTTCTTACCCTTGGTGCCGCGTAATTTCTTCCAACCGCCCTTTGCTAACCCGCGTAGGCTTTGAGCCAGTCCACCACCTGCGATTGCGCCAAAAGAGCTCATCGCTTTTCGCGATTGCTTGCTTTGTTTTTTTGAAATGACATAGGGTAAAACTCGGTTTTTAATAATCGAGTGCTCAGCCAGTACGGCGACTTTGTCGATGTTACAATGAAAACAATCGCTGGCACCGCCAGCGCTAACCTCCTTTAAGCCGCGCACGTGTGCCTTAGTTTTTTTCCAGGCAACACCATCCTTCACCGCTCCCCCAATCATCATGACGCCGCCAACGACCAGCAGACCAAAGCCTGTCGCGGATGCCCCGGTGACGGTTGCGGCGGCGAGACCAGCAAAATTACTGGTACTGGTAGCAACTTGGCCAATAGCGACTCCTTTTTGAATGGAGCTACCCACGCTGGCTACGGTGTAGGCTTTTTGAACCCGGTTTGCCCTTTTTTTTGCGCTGCGATGGCGGTTGTTCGGGCTGTTTTGCTGGCCATAACGCCGGTAAGGACCAAAATCTTCTGCGTTATTAAAGCGGGCTTCAGGGAATGCGGGTATATTCATGTCGAAAATCCATTTTACCAGTTTGCGATTAAAGGGCTGTAACGTTGAATAAGTCATTTAATATATTATAGCAGGACTGAGCTCATGAAATTACCCCCTTCATTTCTTCTCCAGTAAATCTATATTCTCCGATTTAATCCATTCTCACCTATGTGCAGTGGACTGTTAAATAGGGGGCAAGATCATGTTGTATTTCAAGGTAGGATCGCTACCTTTATCATTTGTTACATTTAGGTCCCAAGTATTAGACCGACTAGCATCAATGCCAATATCACCATAAATACAGGTGAAGAAATTCTAGAAAATTTATGAATTAGTTGGGGTGCGTCTAACGATTTTACCGCACTAAAAGCTTCTTCGGCCTGAGAAAATACCTGAGGATCAACCTTAATTTTATTTCCTTTCTGAATTTCTTCTTGCCGCATGTCTAACTCTTCAATACTCAGAAAATTTAGATGAGGCTCCTCGGCACTGTAACACATGATAATTGAGTGTATTAAGTCTTCATGCGTTTCAGGCACGAAAAAGCAAGACCCACAAATTTCATGAGCCTTCGGTTTAGTCGTACCACAATTAATGCAAACACTTTTCATATTTGAGTAACGATCCCATACAGAGTCGGATGAGTTTGTGCTTTAAATGCAATGGCGTTCAATTGTGTTGTCATAGTGATTCCAGCTCAACTTTGTCCGGACTATGTATTTGTTAAACTCCGTGACATTACTGTCAGCGCCTCTGCCAAAAGCATTTTCGCTTTTTATGGTTCTGGAGTACAGGCCAAAATAGCGGGCCCCAAAGCTGGTTTCATATTATCCGAAATGGTTTGCTGACTTATTTTTTGCAATTGACTTAGAAACACCAGAACTGCTGTATTCTGCTTTAGCTCCGTCTGCTCACCGATATCTAATCCCGATAAGCCACTGCCGTGTATCACCACTGCATTTACCCTCTTTCCAAACTCAGTTTGATAAAACATCACGTTCTCGGCAATCAACTCACTTGGCACCTGTTTTAATAATGCTTCAAAAATAGGGTCTTTTAATGTGGCATGGACATCCCGCATTATACATTGGTGCTCAGAATCTCCCCATCCTTCTACACCTCTAATGGCAGGCATCAAGGCGCGCCTCTCTGTACTACTAATAATTTTGCTAATATCTATCTGCTGATAGAGCTCCACCAACATATGCTTTTTCACTTGTGAAGATGCTCTATCTTCATATGCGTTCGCTACACTACTCAAAAAAATAAAAGCAATAAGCCATGTGGTTTGTTTCATTTATTCATATCCTGTTTTCGTAATATCGTTTTCAAACTGCTTTCCACTTTACCTGATCTTCCCCTTATACAACGGAAATGCCTTGTTATATGTTTACTGACAATACTCGTGGCTATCACTATTCATTAAGTGGAATCTAATCAGTCAGGTCAGTTACAACTTTTAGCCTATTTGATTAATACTAACCTAGCCCTCACTAGTTGAATTCAAGAGTTATTTCTCGCACTACTTTTCTAAGTCCAAAGAATCACGACGAGCAACTAAGATGGGACAATCCACCCACCTCAAAGAACTCAGGCGGTTTCAACCTATAGTATTTATCCTCCACTTCCTTCGACTGCTCTGCATATGGCTGCGTCATCACGTCCTGCAGCTCTCGAATTAGAGAGTAATTTCCCGCAGTTGCTTGCTCATATGCCGGCATAACAAACCACTCTCGCAAAATGTATTTTGGGTTGACGAGTTTCATCTGCCTAGAGATTTCCTCACGGGACCGGGACGAAGTCGGATTCGCGCCACTGGAGCTGTTGAGGAGCGTTTTCCATTTTTCGAGCCACTCTGCCCAGCGGTTGTCCATCTCTTTAGGGTCCCTCTTTTTGGGATCAGAGTCATGCGCCGAATTATGGTATAAGTTATTGGATAAATTATTGTAGAAGTTATTGTAGAAGCTTTTCTTGAGTGGACCAATGTCGTCAGGTATCGACGAGAGCTCACGGAAGAAAATAGTGTAATCGACAGACGTTTGCGTCATGAGTGTTTCTAGCTCGCTGAGCAGTACGTTCCAAAGAGCCTTCTGAGACGCTGTGTTCAAGGTGCTAAGACCCAACTTGGCAGCCCACATCTTTTTCATTTGCGTGTGCATTACTTTCGAAAAGCCACTTTGAATCTCGTCAAGCTCTAGCAAATGGTCCTGATGCGACGCCAGCAACGGTCGTAACGCCGAACAAAACATGTCGAAGTTGCGCTGCGCTGCGCTAGGCTGGTTCATGAACGAGAAGTGATGACCGCCACCCGTCCAAGGCTGATAATGCGGCTTAAAGACATCGCAAAAGCCGAAGGGACCATAATCAAGTGTAAAACCACCGACTGCGCAGTTGTCGCTGTTGAAGTTACCCTGGCAGAAACCGACACGAATCCAGTTCGCCACCAGTGACGTGAGGCGGCGTTGAAACTCACGCGCCAGCAACACCACTTTTTCTGGGGTGGTGAGTTGCCTATCCACAACCTCAGCGTACTCACGATCAATCAAGTGCAGCACAATCTTCTCGAGTTCTTCCATCGCTTTCGGGTGTTCGTTTTTACGAGTACGGCGAGCGAAAAGTTCGAGTTGGCCGACGCGGATGAAGGACGGTGCAACACGTGTCGAGATGGCAACGGCTTCAGATATAAGTATGTCGGGATTCTCCGAGCGCGAGCCCTGCGAGTACCACGGTCGCTTTACCTTCTCCATTTTTGAAACGTACAAACTCAAAGACCGTGATGTGGGCACGCCCAGTGCGTGCATGTGCTCCTGAGCCAAGAACTCGCGGATACTCGATCGCAAAACAGCACGACCGTCCGCGCCGCGACAATATGGCGTACGACCGCCACCTTTCAGCTGCATTTCCCAGCGTCGACCGTTGATGACGGCCTCAAGCACAGAAATGGCACGACCGTCTCCATATCCGTTGCCGGTTTGGAACGGGCACTGCTGGATGTATTCAGTCCCGTAGATGGAAAGTGCGTACCCACTCGCCCAACCGACCTTGCGCATCGGTTCTGGAACCTGAGAGAGGTCGCCGGAGAACATGCGAACGAAGTCGGAGGACTCTGCCATGCTGTCGGCAAAGCCAAGTTCGGAAAAAAAGTTTTTGCTGTGCGCTACATACTCTGGGTCTTTGATTGGAGTAGGATTGACGGGGACATAATGGCCCGTGAATACTTGTCGTGGCGCATGATCGGCACCGTTTTCTGTCGCATCAGGATCACAGTTGAGCGTGTCCATGAGGGAGTAGTTTGCCAGCTTCGCAAGCTCGTCGAGCGTCGCTATAGTAGAGGAGGTTTTCTGAGATAGTGGATTTGTCATCGTTGTTTATACCAAGGCTCGTAAATATAAATTTTAATGCTTTGTATCTGCCCCCGTTATTTGTGGCGATACCTGCACTTGTTACATGTATTTTTCACTGACAACCTGTATGTCTGGCAAACCCTCTTTCCAATTATCCCATTCATCCATTAAGTGAAGGTGATCATAGTCATTTCCTAATTCATCCATTTCATCAGCAGCATCATTTAGGAATTTTGCGAGCGCCCGAATGATTTTAGGAGATGCGGCAATAGCAACGGATTCCATTTCCATTAACCCTTCAATCTCGGTATCTTTTCTTTTATAGCCAGTGATATTCATAATTTCTCTAAATGCAGTTAACCTTTAGTATTTATTCATCGTGCAAGCACGCGGGTGGTGCTTTATTAATTGATGAGGGGAGTGGTGTAGCGCAATAATTAATTTCGTAGTAATTGTAAAGCTACCGCGTAGCGGTTTAGTTCTACGTCGCCATCACGGGTTCATTCCGTGCATGGCTTTGTTAAATATTTAAAGTCATAATCACTAAAACCGAAGTTATCTTGTCATATCTTCTGCACATCGAGTTTAGACTGACAATATTTCTCAATTGGTATAAACACCGTAAACAACAGAACTCCCCAAGATATATACATTTTAATTTTAAAACTATCAAATGGAATGTTGATATAAATTAACTGGAAGCTAACAATAAAAACCATCACGATAGCAATCATGCAAATATGATATTGAGTGGTAGGCTTCAATTTTAATTTCGCTTGGCAACCATTGCACTTGTGATTATTAAAAACTGATTTCTTTAAATATTTACTCCATGTAAGTACAAATTTTAAATTGCAAACTGGGCAACTCCGAGGCTCTCTTTTGACCTGTTCTGCCCCAAAGCCTATATAAGGTGCTCCATCGTTATTTAGTGTATTTAGTAGCATACGAACAGACATAGCCTGTAAAATCGTAAGCGCCCCAATAAACATCAACCATCCGATCACTATCCCATCTAGACCCCGTGAAATTTGTTTTTCAGCTTTGGCAATTTTCCAAAGACGACTCGATATCTCAGCATAAGTGAGCGAACCAGATTCGACTTGCTGCGCGAAACTCTCAAAGCCCTTCACTGCGTCAAGCTCACCTGCCCGGGAAAAAAGCGACGCACCCTTAAAGCCTATATAGATAGTAGGTGACAATGTAAGCAGCGCAATTAGTACAATTACTAGATTTGTTTTATTCATAGGTTTCTATTTTGTCATGGTAAAGCGCCCAGTTACCCAGACGACCCCATACAGTTTCGGACATGCGGAATTACCACATCCGGCTCTTCAATTATATCATTGCCCGTGTAAAGCACAGACCCTCAATACCAATCAACAAAAACATGACACTTCGTCACCTTCATATCCTGTATTTGAAAATACCTTAACATCTCTATCATACCGTGCCAGTTAAAACTTCGTCTCTGGCTTCGCCGATTTAACCACTTGTAGAGCGAGTAGAAGATATGACTCGATACACCGAGGCTGTTATCGGGTAAGGCAAAATAGTTTCTAAACCCATCCATCTTACGCTTTAACATCGGCATAAAGTGATTTAACCGCTTGTGGCGG
>JAHRWA010000092.1 GCA_019090455.1 Pseudomonadales bacterium
ATTTTGAATCCCGCGCGTCTACCAGTTTCGCCACCCCGGCAGGGGGAGCCTTTCGAGCGAGCGATTATATCAGCGAGAAATCGAAGGTCAATATCTAAAACTCTTTAATGGCCACTAAGGTCGATTTAAATGACATCATTTATAACCACGCTGATGGCATTTTGACTCAGTAATAGCAAACTAATCTCACCGCAACTCCCAATTCTACTACGGTTAAAAATAGAGCAATTTTTGAGCCCAGAAAAGATTGGAACTCCCGTTTTGTGAAGTCATCCAGTGTTTGCCTGCTTATCCTGTTGCCTAAACCCTAAAAATTAAGAAGTAACAAGGTCCTATCATTATGAATATAGATTTACTGAGGATTGTTTTGTTAAGCAGTGTTGTTGTCATCGCGGCTTGCGGCGGTGGCGGTGGTGGTGATGGTGAATCTAGCGGGGATGGAGGAGGAACCTCTAATACCGATGACGGCGGCAATGATGGTGGGGGTGGGTCAACAAATACCGGTTCAAGCTCGACGGCAACTATGACCTTTAATATTAGTAGTGCAGTGGCTTTATTGGCTAATTCGGATGTGGTGGAAGCGGTGGCATCCAGTAGTATGGTGCGAGGAGTCGCGGGTGAGAAGCCGTTATTTACTTACCGAATTGTGAATAATTCGGCTCGTTCGATTCGAGCGGTAGATGGGGAGGACGATGGCACTGCGACAGACTCGTCTACTGATGCGGAGACGACGACTGAATCCAGTTCAGAGGATTCCGAGTCGGAAGGCGGCTCTACGAATCTGTTATCGATTGATGAGGATGGCAACGCCTCGCTAGCAATAGAGAGTAATGTGCCGATTAAAATACTTTATACCCTTGCGTCACCCGATGGCGATAGTGTGTATGTGGCGCTCGATAATGGTTGGTATGATTATGATGGTAATGACTATACGCAGTACATTGCTGCCAATAATTGCGCGCTCTATAAAGTGACTATTGTGGATAATGCTTTTGATTGTGTTGAAGAAGGGCTTTATGTACAGAATATGGATGATAGTTATCGCAAAGCGATAAGTGGTAATCAAAAGCCGATTCAGTTTGATTCTGCCGGAAACCTGTATTTTGCGGCAACTACGTTTTCCGTTGGTGGTGATTCTTGGTGCATGCAATATGATGAGAATGGCGATTGTATTGAGGAGGAAACCAATTACTGGATAGAGGGTTCTGACTGGCAACCGCGAATTTATATGAGAGATGTGGATACGGGAGAGGTTTCTGCCGTTACTCAAGATAATGAGTCCATCGACTTTTTCTTAGTATTGCCTTCGGGCGAATTAGTTTTTCAATCTTACAATGAGACCAATTGGCAAAATGAGCTTTCTATCCTTCAGGGTAGCCAAAAGATTGATTTGTCTGGTGGTAGTTGGGGAGTCGACTTTTTTACGGTGGATAGCGGTAATACCGTGATTTTCGGTCAAGGGGATTATTCCGGTACTGATGAGAACGGATTACGATTTGCTAGGCCTAGGACTGAAGGCGGTGTGGAAAAGGCGAGTCTCAATACCTCTTTGTTTGGTGCCGATAATCGTAATAGTGGCTGGGGGAATCCGAAACCGCGTCGTATTATTCCGGGTGATGATGGTCGCTTATACGGTGTTTTCGAAGGAGGGCGGGATACTTATGATTCTTCGGGTAACTATGACGGCTGGACTCAAATTCTAACTCTGTATCAGATGTTACCTTATGATGGCGTGCCAAAACTGGAGTTGGAGTTGGGTACCAATGTCGATTGGTGGAGCTGGATGGGGGATACGCCATTTCAGATATCCAGAGGTTACCTGTATTACACTGAGACGATAGATGTGGAATTTTTGGGGACAGCTGATGTCATTCGTATGATGAATTTAACGACTCGAGAAACCACGACATTGCTAGAGCCTGTTGCAGGGGGCGATCCTCGCTATCAAATCTATAACTGGCGTTTAAATGGAACCATTATTTATTTCTCAGGTTTAAATAAAAATGGCAACGTCGTGGTAACCGGCGAACTGGATACGGTTGTGATTAGAGAAGGCGAAGATATTACCGCTGCACTGACGGTGAACGCGACCGCATCGGCGTTGGGTGCGACTTCGAGCGTTCAAGATATTGAGGTCTTGTTACCTCAGCAGCCAGAAGTGGATACCGGATCGTCCGCGGTGGTATTGGAAGTGCATCAGGATATGGATAACCTCTATTCTATGAGTGTGGATTTCTCCAAGTACATGGATAAGGATCTGGTAGCTGAGCATTTGGCTCTGACTTCAGGTGATACCTCGGAGGGGCCAATGGAAGATGGCGGTATCACTTATTTGCCTGTGTGGCTGTTCAAAACCTTGCACCTGATTCCTGATCTTGATGGATTGGGTGCATCGGATACTGTTGCGATGTCACCGGGTACGGAGTACACCTTGTCCTTTGCTAGCGGTATTCGCGATGCCTACGACTGGGATCTCACTGCGACCGACGACAGTTTGGTTACCTTGCGACCGGATAATGGCTGGTACGTGGGCACTCTGAGTGATTCAGTGGATGCGACGGTAGCAGAAACAGATGTGCTGCGTTATGCCGGGCCGGATACGTTGGGCGATTTAGAGACTTTCAACTTAGGCTCTATTCCTGCTGATGTACGATTTGAGTTTTCAGGGAAAAACATGGGTTGGGAAGGCCCCCAACTCATGATCTGGGATGATGATAGCGGCGTTACCGATACGTGGACTAAAACGATAGTGCGCCTCCGTATGGGAAATTGGTCTGATTTAGAGTATCGCGACACCGATGGCAATGGCATGTGGGATAACGCAGAAACACCTGAGATGTTTAACGGAACCTTCAAGCGCTACCGCGTCGACCTCTATGGCGCCAATTTGATGGTGTCGGTATCAGAAGATGGCTCGACTTATTCTGAAGTCGAGGGTTTGACTCAGGCAAATATGGGAGCACGAGCGAGTACCTATAGTTTGCTACTCAGAGCTAGGGACAGTCTACAGTTAGATAATCTAGAGATCTCAACGCTTGATTCTTCGGGTGGGATGATGACTGTTGCTGGGGATATCTATAGTGAGGATTTCAATGGTGATACTGAGGTGCCGAGTAGCTTTGCCACTGATGTTACTGCCACTTTAAACCTGGAAAATTGGTAAAGTGGCAGTAGTTGCTAAAGGCTACACACCCATAGAAAAAGGCTAATATAGAAAGCCTAGTGATACGGGGAAACGCTCATAATAGGGCGTTTTTCCGTTTTCTAGTCTCAGAAAGAATGATGTAAATAAAGGCTGGGGCTGGTGTAGTTGATCAATTTTCGATACCCTTGCGCCATTCTAATGACCGGTCTCCCCATTACCATGAAAGTCTCTGATTTTGACTATCAATTACCTGATGCATTAATTGCGCGTTACCCAACAGCCGAGCGTACGAGTAGTCGATTACTGTGTTTAAACGGTAGTAGCGGCGTGCTTGAGCACTGCCAGTTCGCGGATCTGATTGAGAAATTGTGCCCTGGTGATTTGCTTGTGTTGAATGATACGCGAGTGCTGCCTGCACGCTTGTTGGGAAAGAAGGAAACCGGTGGCCGTATTGAAATAATGGTCGAGAGAGTCTTGTCTGCGACGGAGGTGCTTGCCCATGTGCGGGCGAGTAAGTCACCGAAGCCCGGTAGTCGTCTTTTGGTTGAGCAGGATGATTCGGTTCATCGCAATCAACGCGCTTCCCAGGAACTGAGCTTTAATGTTTTAGGGCGTAAGGGTGAGCTGTTTCATTTGGAAGTGAGTGGAGATACCACTGCGTTAGAGGTTATGTCGATCGCGGGTCATATGCCTTTGCCGCCGTATATCGATCGGCCTGATGAAGACGCAGATCAAGAGCGGTATCAGACGGTATATTCAAAGAAGCTCGGTGCTGTTGCAGCGCCTACTGCGGGACTTCATTTTGATGATGCGTTGTTAGAGCAGATTAAAGCAAAAGGGGTTCAATGCCATTTTGTGACTTTGCATGTGGGTGCTGGTACATTTCAGCCGGTGCGAGTTGAGGATGTGAAAGACCATCATATGCATTCAGAAACTATCGATGTGAGTGCGGATTTGTGTCAAAAGGTGGAACAAACGAAAGCGGCTGGTGGGCGTGTTATTGCAGTCGGTACTACCAGTGTTCGATGCTTGGAGACTGCGGCTTTAAAAAGCGAGCCGGGCAAACTACTTTCTCCTTATCAGGGTGAGACAGATATCTTTATTTATCCCGGATACACTTTCCAAGTGGTGGATGCCATGGTGACTAATTTCCATTTACCGAAATCAACTCTGCTTATGTTGATCAGTGCCTTTGCCGGAAAAGGCAATGTGATGCGAGCTTACGCGGAGGCAATTAATTCGGAGTATCGCTTTTTTAGTTACGGCGATGCGATGTTTATTACGGGTGAAGGTAGTCTCGATCCGTCACGATAGAATTCAGTCGTACTTTGCTAAGTTGATTCATGCAGCAGATCCAATCAACACTGAACCTATTACACTCAATTCAACAATGCTTAATTCAACAATGTTTAATTCAATAATGCTTAATTCAACAATGCTCAACTCAATACCGCTTAACTTAATAAGACTGAGCTAAACTATTTTCCTATATAAAAACGAAAGCTATAGATGAAAAACACAAGCTATGAAATTTAAATTATCGCAAACAGATGGCCAGGCTCGGCGTGGTTGTCTGAGCTTTGAACGAGGTGAGGTGGAAACGCCTGCTTTTATGCCGGTGGGAACCTATGGGACTGTTAAGGGTATGTTGCCCAAGGATGTGAAAGCCATAGGGGCGCAGATTGTGTTGGGTAATACCTTCCATTTGATGCTGCGTCCGGGGACTGAAGTGATAAAAGCCCACGGTGATCTCCATGACTTTATGCAGTGGTCGGGGCCAATTCTGACGGATTCAGGGGGGTTTCAGGTTTTCAGTCTAGGGAAAATGCGCAAAATTAGTGAAAAAGGTGTCGAATTTCGATCTCCTATTGATGGTAGTGAAGTGTTCTTAGACCCAGAATCTTCTATGCAAATTCAGCGGGATTTAGGTGCTGATATTGTAATGATTTTTGATGAGTGCACGCCATATCCCGCAGAGAAGGATGCCGTTCGAAAATCCATGGAGTTGTCGCTGCGATGGGCTCAGAGAAGTAAGGTGGCACATGGCGATAATGAGAACGCGTTGTTTGGTATTGTTCAAGGTGGGATGTTCGACGATTTGCGCCAGGAGTCATTAGCAGGGTTGAAGGATATTGGGTTTGACGGTTATGCCATTGGTGGTTTATCCGTGGGTGAGCCCCATGCTGAAATGTTGTCGGTGCTGGATGGTATAACGCCAACGATGCCAGTTGATCGGCCTCGATATTTGATGGGGGTGGGGCGGCCCGAAGACATTATTGATGCGGTATGCCGAGGTATTGATATGTTTGATTGCGTTATGCCAACTCGAAATGCGAGAAATGGGCATCTATTCACATCAGAGGGCGTCATTAAAATTCGTAACGCGAAACATCGTTATGATACTGCGCCGCTGGATGGCCAATGCGATTGTTATACCTGTGAGAACTTCAGTCGGGCCTATCTCCATCACCTCGATAAATGTAAAGAGATGTTGGGCGGACAGCTCAATACCATTCATAATCTGCGCTATTATCAAAACCTAATGTCTGGTTTGCGATCGGCGATTGAAACGGGTACATTGAGCCGCTTCGTAAAAACGTTCTACGACCAGCGTCAATAAATTTGAGCTTTAGAGGGTATTTGTAATACGGAGCTCAGTTGGAATATATAGAGATTAGCCGGACTAGTTAGGCATCAGTTGGAAAACATAAAGTGATTGATCTGGTGCCGGTTATTTGAACTGTTTTTGAAAGAGCGTCTATATTAAAGATGAGCTGTGTTGCAGCCACCTCTATTAGTGATTCAACGATAGTGAAATCAAAGTAGTGTCTTTTGTGAAAGACCCAGAGATTAGTGAAATAGAGAGGATAGAATAATGAGTTTTTTTATATCGGAAGCCATGGCTGAAGCGGGACCAGAAGCGTTGGGTACCCCAGACATATCGCAATTCCTATTTTTGGGCGGCTTTGTTGTCATATTTTATTTCCTTTTATGGCGACCTCAAAACAAACGCCAAAAGGAACAAAAGGCGTTGATCAGTAGTATTGATAAAGGTGATGAAGTGGTCATTAGCGGTGGCCTCATGGGGAAAATCGTGAAAGTTGATGGAGACTACGCAGTGCTGGAAATTGCGAATAACACTCAGGTTAAAATTCAGAAAGGGGCCGTTGCCTCAACTCTTCCCAAAGGAACGTTGAAAGCGATTTAACTATTTGTCAATTGAGTCAACGGGCGGTCGGATCGAATATGCTTAATAAGTACCCCTTATGGAAATACCTGCTGATACTAACCGTGGTGATAGTCGGCGCGATTTATTCCACTCCTAATTTTTATCCTGATGATCCCGTGGTGCAGATTTCGGGAGCGGATGCGGTGATTGAGGTGGATGACCTAGTGTTAAAGCGCGCGACTAAGGCGCTTGATGAGGCAGGAGTATCGTATTTTGCTCCGAGTGTCGACAAGCGAGCGGGAGTTGTTCGTTTTCAGGATACAGAAACCCAGCTAGTAGCGAAGGATATTGTCGAAGCCGCTTTGGGAGAAAGGTATGTGGTTGCGTTGAACTTGGCGGAAACCACGCCCGATTGGCTGGTCTCTTTGGGGGCTGGTCCGATGAAGTTAGGTTTGGATTTGCGTGGTGGTGTTCACTTTCTCTTAGAAGTTGATATCGATAAAGCGCTAGACCAACGCCACAAGAGTTACGTTAGCGAAATAAAACAAAAATTACGGGAAGAAAAAATACGTTACCGTTCAGTGAGTGCCGATTTAGAAACTGGAATCCGGTTGGTATTTAAAAATAACGTCTCCCGAGATAAAGCCTCCGATTTACTGCGTGATCAATACAGAGCATTCATAATTCAAGATGCGGATGAGGGTGATGAATTTATTCTTTCACTTGCATTGACCGACTCTAAGATCAAAGAAATTCAAGATTATGCTATTTCTCAAAACCTAACGACTATTCGAAATAGAGTCAATGAGATTGGTGTTGCAGAGCCATTAGTTCAGCGTCAGGGAACGCATCGAATTGTAGTGGAATTGCCGGGTGTACAAGACACTGCGGCGGCGAAGAGAATCATCGGACGTACTGCCACACTGGAATTTCGATTAGTGGATTGGGAGCATGATGCTAGCTCGGCAAGAGGTGGAAGAGCCCCTGCGGGTTCAGAGCTTATGCCCTTTAAAAATGATGTACGGCCACCGGTATTATTAAAAAGGCGAATTATAGTATCGGGTGATCGGGTCTTGGATGCGCGATCAAATTACGATGAAAACGGTCGGCCCCAGGTGAATATTACCTTGGATGGTCGTGGTGGAAAGAAAATGTCTCGTGTGACTACGGATCATGTAAAAGATGACATGGCCGTGGTTTTTGTTGAAACCAAAAGTAAGATGGTTGAAAAAAAGGTTGATGGACAAAAGCAGCTAGTCCGTGAAACTTGGGAAGAAAAGTATGTTATCAACCGTGCCACTATTCAAAGTGCCCTCGGTGTTAACTTTCGAATTACCGGCTTAGACAGTCCTTTAGAGAGTTCAGAATTAGCTTTAATGCTAAGAGCCGGCGCCCTAGCCGCTCCCATGTATTTTGTAGAAGAACGTACGGTTGGGCCTAGTTTAGGACAAGAAAATATCGATGCGGGAAAGATGTCGGTACAACTGGGTTTCATGGCGGTGATGTTATTTATGGTGGCTTATTACCGGGTTTTCGGTCTTATTGCCAACATGGCTTTGGCTGCTAATGTGATGTTGTTAGTGGCTGGTATGTCGATGTTGTCCGCCACACTTACGTTGCCGGGTATTGCCGGTATTGTGTTGACCGTAGGGATGGCAGTGGATGCGAATGTGTTAATTTTCGCAAGAATAAGAGAAGAGTTAGCTAATGGCTTGCCACCTCAGGCGGCAATTAATTCAGGTTTTGATCGCGCTTTCGTGACCATCTTTGACGCCAATATCACCACCTTTATTGTGGCGGTTATTTTGTTTGCGTTCGGTACCGGTCCTGTTAAAGGTTTCGCGGTAACATTATCCATCGGTATTTTAACTTCCATGTTTACGGCGGTATTGGGTACTAGAGCCTTGGTTAACCTTTTTTATGGTAGCCGTCAGTTGACAACGTTAAGGGTGTAGGAAGAATATAAAAATGGCGACTAAACAATTTACATTTAATTTTATGAGTTATCGAAAAGTAGCGGCTGTTGCCTCTGTCCTCTTCGTTGTTATTTCCATGGGTACACTAGCAATTAACCAGTTATCACTGGGTTTGGATTTTACTGGCGGTACCTTAATTGAAGTGGCTTACGATGAGGCTGTGGAAATTAACCCGATTCGAGTGACATTAGATGATGCCGGGTATGACGATGCGGTTGTACAGCATTTTGGGCGTGCGACTGATGTGTTAATTCGAATACCACCGAAGGATGGTGAGGATAAAGCGAAGCTAGGTGATAACGTGCTGAAGACGCTACAAGCTAGGGATGCCAGTGTAGAAAAGCGGCGCATTGAGTTTGTTGGACCTCAGGTGGGTGCGGAGCTGCGAGATCAAAGCGGCATAGCGATGATTATTTCTCTTACGTGTATGCTTGTTTACGTTAGTTTGAGGTTTAAATTCAAATTTGCCCTCGGTGCGGTTGTCGCATTGTTTCACGATGTGATGATTGTTTTGGGTTGTTTTTCATTGTTTCAAATACAGTTTGATTTAACAGTACTGGCTGCCGTTCTGGCGGTAATCGGCTACTCGTTAAATGATACGATTGTAGTTTCTGATCGCATCAGGGAAAACTTTCGAAAGATGCGGAAGCAAACATCGGAAGAGATCATCAATATTTCCTTGAATCAGACTTTGAGTCGAACGGTGGTGACGTCATTGACTACGTTGGTAGTCTTGATGGCACTGTTTATTTTCGGCGGTGAATTAATTCGGGCTTTTTCGATTGCCCTTATACTCGGGGTTGTCATTGGGACTTATTCTTCGATATTTGTCGCTAGCAATGTATTGTTAAGCATGAATATTAGTATCGAAGACTTTATGGAGAAAGAGGCTGAAGAGGTGGACGATAGGCCCTAGGCTCCAGGCTTGTTGTTTTAAATAAGAGTTTTAATAAAGGTTCGAAGTAACCGTAAAAAGAAAAACCGATGACCAACAGCTTGAATATATTAAGCGTTAATCATCGGTTTTTTTTCGCTCGCGTATTGCGAGACAGGGGGGTGAAATCAGTTTCTCTTTTGACGAGGGGTGATCTGTTCTTCCATTCTTAAGGGGATAAGTTTGTGTTCTTGAGGGATGCTAGATTCTGCAATATCAGCAAACAGGTAAATCATGTCTGCTTGAAAGTTATGAAACCAAACGACTATCTTGTTTATCATTTTCATCGGCTATCCCCTCACTTTATTCGTCACCGGCATAGGATCGATTGTTGATGTCTATACTTATCGGTTCGCTTTATTTGAGTATAGGGGGTGGTAGGGAAATTTTTAGAGCCAACTGGAGATACAATGTAACGACCTTGGAATACAGTAAGATAGGCAGCGATTAATTTTGTAACAGAAATGTGTCGAATGCGGGGCTGAACAATTTACGCGTTAGGCTGTTTGGTTTTTTTAACAGTAGTAAAAGGGGGTAAAGCGCTAATTAGCGCTTCATTTTTTCAGGTATATGAGGTCGAATTGTTTGTAATAAACCTTTAAAAACCTTAGGGTTGCCACCAACAATATTGCCTGTTTTGAGGTGGGTGCTGCCGCCATTAATATCGCCTACCATGCCTCCCGCCTCTTGGATTAACAGTACGCCGGCAGCCATGTCCCACTCTTGTAGTCCTATTTCCCAAAAACCGTCTAACCGTCCTGCGGCAACATAGGCTAGATCTAGAGCTGCCGCACCAGGTCGTCGTATGCCAGCGGTTTTTAATGTCACGTCTTTGAGCATACCGAGGTAGTTATCTAGGTAGGCTTCTTGGTCATTTCTAAACGGAAAACCCGTCCCAATAAGCGCCCCTTCCAAGGTTTTGCGATTACTTACACGTAGTCGCTTACCATTCATCTGAGCGCCCCGTCCCCGAGATGCGGTGAATTCCTCATGCCTAAGTGGGTCTAGGATAACGGCATGTTCCATTCGGCCCTGGTATCGAACCGCGATGGATACGGCAAACTGCGGAAAACCGTGTATGAAATTAGTGGTGCCATCGAGTGGATCAATAATCCATTCGTATTCCGATTCCTTGCCGCTTTTCTTATCGATACCTTTTGTGGTTCCTGACTCTTCAGCGGTGTAGCTGTGGTCAGGGTATTTATCTTTTAGCTCTTGCAGAATAATCTTTTCCGCTGAACGATCGACCTCTGTGACAAAGTCGTTCAATCCTTTCACTTCCACATCGATCAAGTCAATGTGTTCGGTGGCTCTGGCAATAAACTCTCCGGCACTGCGTGCAGCACGAAGTGCAATATTTAACATTGGTTGCATAGATGAGTGTCTGTCGGTTGGGGTGGATAAAATGTAGGCGCAGATTATAACAATATTTGCTGGTAGTGGTTGGGGTTTTTGGCGTGGAGGCTAGTATTTGATAGAATTCCGCTCCCTCCCTCTCAAAGCGAACACGGGTTAACCTCATATGCTTGATAATATTCGAATAGTCTTAGTTAACACATCTCATCCTGGCAATATCGGCTCTGCCGCCAGGGCGATGAAGACCATGGGTATTACCCATTTAACTTTGGTTGAACCTAAGGATTTCCCCAGTGCCAGGGCTACATGGATGGCATCAGGTGCCGCTGATGTACTGGAAAATGCGGTGGTGGTACCCACTTTGGATGCGGCTGTTGCTGATTGTGCCATGGTCATTGGTACCAGTGCGCGTTTGCGTCGAATCCCTTGGCCGCTATTAACGCCAAAAGAGTGCGCTCAGGTCGTTAAAGAGGGGGCGGCTAAACAGCAAGTCGCGTTGGTTTTTGGTCGAGAAGCCGTGGGCTTGTCAAACGAGGAATTGCAAAAATGTAATTATCACGTGAATATTCCAGGCAATGCAGAATACGACGTATTGAATATCGCCATGGCTGTGCAAGTACTTACTTATGAGATGAGGCAGGCAATCGTTCATGCTGAACCGGACAGCCATAAACAGTCGATGACAATTGAGTGTCGCTGGGATGAAGATATGGCGAATGCGCAGGAGATGAGTGGCTTCCATGAGCACTTCAATCAGATGCTGCTTGATATTGAGTTTTATGACCCCAATAACCCTAAACAGCTATTGACCCGATCTCGTCGTTTGTTCAATCGTGCTCGATTGGATCGTTTAGAGTTAAATATGATGCGTGGCATCTTTTCTCGAATTCAGGCAAAAATCAAATCCTGAGTTCAAAAAAGGTTGCCTTAAGCACGCTAGTGTTACGGTAAGGAAAATGACATGTTTGAACGTCTTCGCGAAGATATCAGTTCTGTTTTTCATCGAGACCCGGCAGCCCGGACGACTTACGAAGTGATTACCACCTATCCTGGGCTGCATGCCATTATGTTACATCGGCTTGCCCATGGCTTGTGGCGTAGGGGGTTTCCTTGGTTTGCGCGTTTAATGTCTGCGTTTAGTCGCTGGTTTACCGGCATCGAGATACACCCTGGCGCCAAAATTGGGAGACGTTTTTTTATCGATCATGGCATGGGCGTAGTGATAGGTGAAACGGCGGAAATTGGTGATGATTGTACGCTTTATCATGGCGTTACTCTGGGTGGTACATCCTGGAATAAAGGCAAGCGCCACCCTACCTTGGGTGACGGAGTTGTCATTGGTGCTGGGGCCAAAGTATTGGGGCCTATCCTCATTGGTAGCGGTGCGAGAGTGGGCTCAAATGCAGTGGTGACGAAGGCCATACCAGATGATGCCACCGCAATAGGGATTCCGGCTCGAATCATAAAGAAAGCGGGCGATAAGCAAGAAAAAAGCCGGCAGGAAATGGCGGAAAAGCTGGGATTTGATGCCTACGGTGAAACAACAGATATGCCTGATCCCATCGCGCGTTCTATTCATAGTCTTCTCGACCATTTACATGCCATGGATAAGAAAATCAATGGTATGTGTGGTGCATTGGAAGCGTTAGGGAGTGATTATTGCAGTCAGGATTTGCCAAAATTGATGTCGGAGGACTTTGAAGCGGTTGACGATTCCTGCTGTTCTATTTTGGCGAGTGATCCTTCCCCAAGCACGGAGAGTGCCTCAGCCACAAAGGTCGAGGCCGAGCCTGGTTAGTCTCTGTGTGGAGGCGGATTATATTTTTGGGCGTTTTCTAATTCTTCTGGTTTAAGTGTTGTGACCGAGTGTTGTGGTCGGGCGTAATGGCAGGGTGAAATACTTGACTAAAACGCTTGGTTATTGCAAACTTCCTAAGTACGCTCATCTACGCATGGGTCCGTTTTAGGTGCCTTTCGCGGTTTTTGCTTTTATTTTTCACCCGTAAACTTAATGGATTAATCCGATGCGACTCACTACAAAAGGACGCTATGCTGTTACCGCTATGCTCGATTTAGCCTTGCACGCCAAAACTGGACCGATTAGTTTGGCAGATATTTCCGAGCGACAAGGCATTTCAATTTCATATTTGGAGCAACTCTTTTCTAAGCTCAGAAAAAATGATTTAGTGACGAGTGTTCGTGGTCCTGGCGGTGGGTATTTTTTAAGTCGAGGCAAAGAGGAAATCTTTATTGCACAGATTATTGATGCCGTAGATGAGAATGTCGATGTGACCAACTGCGAGGGGAATAATGATTGCCAGGACGGAGAACCCTGTTTGTCGCATTGTTTATGGCAGGATCTGAGTTGCAGGATTCATGAATTTCTCAGCAATATTAGCTTGGCACAGCTTGTTAACCGCCAATCTGTTAAACAAGTTGCCGAGCGGCAGGACCTGTTGCATGAACAGCTTATTGGTATGGGCGAAGCGCCTGCAGCGTCGTAGAGTTCAGCTCTTATTACCCGAGAACGCCGTAGTGAGATTTAGTGTTAACGAAGACTTCTTTTATTTAAATATCGGGGATAATGGCTCCCTTTTTCTGCCCTAAGGTTTTGACTTGTGAGCGAAAGTTTCAGTTTCCCTATTTATCTTGATTATGCCGCTACAACACCTGTTGACCCACGAGTTGTCGAAAAAATGGTTCAGTGTTTGGGTCGTGAAGGCGTGTTCGCAAATCCGGCGTCACGCTCGCATATGTTGGGTTGGCAGGCTGAGCATAAAGTGGAAACCGCTCGCCGAGAAATTGCCGATCTATTGCAATGTGATCCACGAGAAATCGTTTTTACTTCCGGTGCCACCGAGTCAGATAATCTGGCTATAAAAGGCGTCGCGGAAGGCGAGCAACATCGACTTGATGAAGGGGGCGAGCCGCGCCGCCATATTATTACCTCGCAGATTGAGCATAAAGCGGTGCTAGATACTTGCGCTTATTTGAGTACTAGCGGTTTTGAAGTGACATATTTGAAGCCGAATACGGAAGGGTTAATTACGTTTGAACAAGTTGCCGCAGCTATCAGGGTTGATACGTTATTGGTGTCTTTGATGCATGTGAACAATGAGTTAGGTACGGTATTAGATATTGCCTCGATTGGTGAGTTGACTCGTGAGCGAGGAGTCTTTTTTCATGTGGATGCCGCGCAGAGTGCAGGTAAAGTAGAAATCAATTTGATGGAAATGAAAGTGGATTTGATGTCGTTTTCGGCACATAAACTTTATGGCCCTAAGGGTATGGGCGCGCTGTTTGTGCGGCGACAGCCTAAAGTCCCCGTTGTGGCGCAGATTCATGGCGGAGGGCATGAGCGGGGGATGCGTTCAGGCACCCTTGCAACTCACCAAATTGTGGGGATGGGGGCGGCGTTTAATATCGCCAAAACTGACATGGCAGAAGAGGTTCCGCGAATTGAAGGACTAAGAATTCGCTTATGGGAAGGTCTTCAAACAATGGCAGGTGTGAATCTGAATGGTGATGCTCAACAACGAGTTGCGGGCATCCTTAACGTTAGCTTTTCTGGAGTCGATGGAGAAGCACTGTTGAAATCATTGAAGGATATTGCTGTGTCTACCGGTTCTGCCTGTACATCGGTAAGTGTCGAACCATCTTATGTATTGAAGGCTATTGGCGTCACTGATGCCTTGGCCCATGGGTCTATCCGTTTTTCGATTGGTCGGTTTACAACGAAAGCTGAGATTGACTATGTCATTGAACATGTTTGCCAAGCCGTGATTCGGCTAAGAGGTTGAGAATAGGTTCGTATGAGTGAACAAATAAACGAACAGTTACAAAGTGAGTATTCAGCCGGTTTTATTACGGAGGTTGAAGCTGAGACTTTACCGCCTGGTTTGAGCGAAGAGATTATTCGCGTGATTTCTGCGAAGAAGAAAGAGCCCGACTGGATGTTGGATTGGCGTTTAGAGTCCTACCGAGCGTGGTTGAAAATGGTGGAGCCTCAGTGGGCTCATGTGAAATATCCGTCGATTAATTTTGACGATATTTCTTTTTTCTCCGCTCCTAAAAGTATGGAGAACGCGCCCAAGAGTCTCGATGAAGTGGACCCTGAGCTTCTCAAGACCTATGAAAAGTTAGGTATCCCCCTGCATGAGCAGGCAGCGTTGGCAGGTGTTGCGGTTGATGTGGTTTTTGACAGTGTCTCCATCGGAACAACATTTAAAGATAAGCTAAAAGAAGCCGGTGTGATTTTTTGTCCTATTTCCGAAGCCGTTCATGAATATCCCGAGTTGGTAAAAAAATACCTGGGCACTGTGGTGCCCCAAAAAGATAACTACTATGCCGCATTAAATTCTGCCGTATTTAGTGACGGTTCATTTGTCTATATTCCTAAAGGCGTTCGTTGTCCGATGGAGCTGTCGACATATTTTAGAATTAATGAAGCTAAAACCGGGCAGTTCGAAAGAACATTAATTATCGCAGATGAAGGCAGTCATGTGAGTTATCTTGAAGGTTGTACTGCTCCCATGCGTGATGAAAATCAGCTTCATGCCGCAGTGGTTGAATTAGTTGCCTTGGATAATGCCGAGATAAAATATTCGACAGTACAAAACTGGTATCCCGGTGACAAAGAGGGCAAGGGAGGCATTTACAATTTTGTGACTAAGCGCGGTGTTTGTCACAAAAATGCCAAAATTTCTTGGACCCAGGTGGAAACCGGATCAGCGGTGACATGGAAGTATCCTAGCGTAGTATTACGTGGTGATAATAGTGTGGGTGAGTTTTATTCTGTTGCGCTAACCAATAATTATCAGCAGGCCGATACCGGTACCAAGATGATTCACTTAGGAAAAAATACTAAGTCCACGATCATTACTAAGGGCATTTCCGCAGGTAAAAGCCAAAATGCTTATCGCGGTTTAGTGCGCATGAGCCCGAGAGCCGAAGGCGCTCGAAATTACACTCAATGTGACTCTTTGCTTATCGGTGATCAATGTGGCGCGCATACTTTTCCCTACATCGAAAGTAAAAACCCTAGTGCTGTTATTGAGCATGAAGCGACAACATCAAAGGTCAGTGACGAACAATTATTTTTGTGTCAACAGCGCGGAATTGAAACTGAAAAAGCCGTATCGATGATTGTGAATGGTTTTTGTCGAGAAGTATTTAAAGAGCTACCCATGGAGTTTGCCGTCGAGGCTGGCAAGTTGCTTGAGGTGAGTTTAGAAGGGTCAGTAGGTTAGTTATATTGAATTCTCGGGAGAGAAAGATTAAATGTTAGAAGTTAAAGATTTGCGAGCCAGTATTGAGGATAAAGAAATACTCACCGGTTTTAGCTTGAATATAAAGCCGGGTGAAGTGCACGCGATTATGGGGCCTAATGGCGCGGGTAAAAGTACCGTAGGAAACGTGCTGTCTGGGCGTGATGCCTATGAAGTGACAGCTGGCGATATCGGCTTTCAGGGTGAAGATTTGCTAGGGATGCTACCTGAGGATCGGGCTAAAGCAGGCTTGTTCCTTTCATTTCAGTATCCGGTAGAAATACCGGGTGTCAGTAATATGGAATTTCTTAAAACCTCTGTGGATACAGTGCGAGAACATCGAGGTTTGCCGGCATTAGACACGGTTGCTTTTATGAAGTTGGCACGTGAGAAATGCAAGCAAGTGGATTTAGAACTCAGCTTTCTTAAACGAGGCGTCAATGAAGGTTTTTCTGGCGGCGAGAAAAAGCGAAATGAAATGATGCAAATGTTGTTGCTGGAGCCGTCTCTTTGTATTTTGGATGAAGTGGATTCCGGTCTGGACATTGATGCGTTGCAAGTCGTTGCCAAATGCGTGAATTCAATGCGTTCACCAGAGCGTTCATTTTTATTGATCACTCATTATCAACGATTACTCGATTATATCGTGCCGGATTTCGTTCATGTGCTTGCTAAGGGCCGTATTGTTAAGTCCGGAGGCAAAGACTTAGCGTTGGAGCTGGAAGAGAAAGGCTATGGCTGGATAGACGGGGTTGAGTCGTCAACATGACCTATTCTTTAGTAGAAAAAAAAGTCCCGTTTACGTTGTCTGCTGCGACTTTGGTGGAAAGCAGAAGTCGAAGTTCTCAAACCTCGTGGTTGAACGACTTTAGGCGGGAAGCGCTGTCGCAGTTTCAATCTCAACCCTGGCCTACACGTAAGACTGAAAGCTGGAAATACACTAGCTTAGCAGCACTTTCAGAGGAAAGTTATCAGGGCGAAGTGTCGGAAATTGAAGGCAAGGATGTCGTATCCAGTCAGCTTTCTTTTGACGGGCTTGAAGGTTTAAAGCTGGTATTCGTTGATGGTGTTTTTAATCAGTTTCTTTCTTCTGATGAGTCGGCGCTTTCCGCTGATGTGAGTGGTCTGATTTGCCAACGATTTAGTGAGTTAGATGATGCGGCTAAAGCGGATGTGCAAGCAACGTTAGGTCAGGTTGTTGATAGTGAAAACCATCTGTTTGCCGCCCATAATAATGCCATGCTGCAAGATGGGCTGCTGTTAAAAGTATTGAAAAATACAAAGATAGAAAAGCCGATACAAGTTATTCATTATAGTACGCGACAAACTGCTCCTTGTTTGACTATAGCTCGCTTGGTTGTGGTGGTTGAAGAAGGAGCGGAGCTGACTGTCGTTGAACGCTTTGGCAGTAGTAGTGAGACACAAAACGGTTTTGTGAATAGTCTGACTGAGTGTGTTGTGGGAAGTAACGCCCAGCTCAATCATTATCGAATTCATCTTGAAGATGAAACCGCACAACATGTTGGGGGCGTGCATGTTAATTTGCTAGCCAATAGCCGCCTCAATAGTTTTCAGGCAGGACTCGGGAGTGTGTTGAAGCGAGTGGATGTGGTGGTAAACCATATTGAGCCCGGAGCACATTGTGAACTGAGTGGAATCTATTTACCTAAGAATAAACAGCGCATCGATTTTCATACGGATATACAACATCGTGCAGCCCATTGTACGACGAACGAAGTGTTCCGTGGAATAATGGCAGATGAAGCGAAAGCGACTTTTAATGGACGCATCTATATCCATCCTCATGCACAGCAAACTTTAGCGGAATTGAGTAATAAAAACTTGTTGTTATCGAACCGAGCTGAAGTGAATACGAAGCCTGAACTCGAAATTTACGCTGACGATGTGAAGTGCGCTCATGGAGCGACAGTGAGCCAATTAGATGGTGAGGCTATCGCGTATCTTCGGTCCCGTGGGATATCGCGAGAAAAGGCGGAGTTGATGATGAGCTATGGATTTATCAATGAGCTGGTGGAATCCATTAAAATAGAACCCATTAAACAATACATGACTCAGGTGCTTGATTCCTGGTTTGGTCAGGAGCAATAGGCGATGAAAGCGTCTGATACCAGCGAGGATATCGCGACATCTCATTTGCCGGAAGAAAATCAGATTAAACCTTTTGATGTTGCAGCAGTGCGCGCTGATTTTCCGATTCTGCATCAAAAAATTAACGGTAAGTCTTTGGTCTACCTCGATAACGCCGCGACCACACAAAAGCCACAGTCAGTACTGGATGTGTTGCATCACTATTATTCTTTAGATAATGCCAATGTTCATCGTGGCGCTCATCAGTTAAGTGATCGAGCCACTGAGTCGTTTGAAAATGCGCGACGCAAGGTGCAGCGCTTTTTAAATGCGGCTAAGCCACAAGAAATCATTTGGTCGAAAGGCACCACTGAAAGTATCAATATGGTTGCTCATTGTTATGGCAAGAGTGTGTTAACTGCTGGCGATGAAGTCATTGTGAGTGCTATGGAGCACCATTCCAATATCGTACCGTGGCAGATGGTGTGTGAACAAACCGGCGCACATTTGAAAGTTATTCCAGTGAATGCGGACGGGGAATTACAGTTCGATGAATACGTATCGCTATTGAATGAGCGGACAAAAATAGTGTCTGTTGTTCATGTGTCGAATGCTTTAGGAAGCGTTAACCCGATCAAAGCCATCGCGGAAAAAGCTCATGAAGTGGGAGCGAAGGTTGTCGTTGATGGTGCGCAAGCCGTCGCGCATTGGAATGTTGACGTGCAAGATCTGGATTGTGATTTCTATGCGTTTTCCGGGCATAAGTTGTTTGCACCAACCGGCATCGGTGTGCTCTATGGAAAACAAGAATTGCTCGAAGCCATGCCGCCATATCAAGGCGGTGGGGAAATGATTGAGAAAGTGAGCTTTGCCGGTACGACCTATAACGAGTTGCCCTACAAGTTTGAGGCAGGTACGCCACATATTGCGGGTGCCATTGGACTTGGAGCCGCTATTGATTATCTGGATAGTCTGGATCGGCAGGCCATGGCTAGTCATGAAGCGGATTTGTTGAGTCGGGCTCAGGCCCTAGCAGCAAGCTGTGATGGTATTGAGTTGGTGGGCGTTGCGAAAGATAAAGTCAGTGTTATGAGTTTTCTGTTGGAAGGGGCTCATCCGCAGGACGTGGGAATGTTGTTGGATCAACAAGGAATCGCTGTTCGTACGGGGCATCATTGCGCTATGCCGATTATGGAGCAATATAAAATACCGGGTACTGTGCGAGCGTCTTTTACTTTTTACAATACGCTAGAAGAAGTGGAAGCCTTGTTTACTGGAATTGAAAAAGTGAAAACATTTTTGTAAAGGATGGGTTATGGCGGTTAATACATTTTCACCTTCAGATGTAAAAGTAACAATGACCTCGGCGGCGATTGAGCATGTTCGCCAACAAATTGAAGTCAATCAGGCGAAGGGCATGCATTTGGGTGTTAAGGAAAGCGGATGCACTGGGTACATGTATCAGATTGAATTTGTAAAAGAGATTGATCTTGAGCATCAGGAGTTTGTGATGGCGGATGATGTCATCGTTTACGTAGACAAACCCTCGTTGCTACAGGTTCAGGGTACAGAGATTGATTATGTGACTGACGGATTAAATAGTAGTATTCGCTTTAATAATCCCAATATCAAAGCGCAGTGTGGTTGCGGGGAAAGTTTTTCCATTTAATGGCTCCACTTAGTTCTCCCGTTTATTGCCGTCCATCACTTTGAAGAAATAAGCAGATAAAGGCTGTCGTATTTTATGGAACGCCAGATTGTCGTGACACAGCGAGATTGTCCAGCGAGGCTAGTTCCTGCTGGTGATAAAGTCACTATCCCCAAGAATTCATTTGTCACCATAACCCAATCGTTAGGTGGAAATTATACCGTCGTGCTTAACGGTAATATGGCCCGAGTGGATGGGACCGACGCTGATGCGTTAGGCCTTGAATCCGAAACGCTTGTTTTTGACAGCGTTGGTGACGAAGAGGTACGAGAAGACCATGTGTGGTATGCGTTAAGGTCCATTTACGACCCTGAAATACCCGTTAATCTAGTGGATTTAGGGCTGATATACAGTGTTGAAATCGACAACAGCAATCCAGCTCAGCGTCAGGTCAATATTAATATGACGCTAACTGCACCGGGCTGCGGTATGGGACCGGTGCTGGTAAGTGACGTTAAATACCGGGTAGGTAAAGTCCCGAATGTGGATGTGGTTGTGGTTGAATTGGTGTTTGACCCACCTTGGAGTCGAGATAGAATGTCAGAGGAGGCGCAATTGGAGACGGGCTTGTTTTTTTGATGGACCTATCTGTTGGTGATCTCTGTATCATGTAAATGGTCATTGTCGTGTTTGTTTCATCGCTAATAGTTGTCATCTTCCCCCCCCCTTTCTTTTCCATATTGTTTTAATTATCTCTATTAGGTCGAGATCGAAGTCCGTAGCCGGTATTATTCGTTTGCCCCTACTCCTTCAGCTCGCAAGGGATTGATCACCCTAGTTTTGTCTTTCCATTAGGTGCCTTGATCGAAGAGACTGTATTTTATCTTCGAGTTCGATCAGCTGATGGAGCCGTACCGGCGCCGTTAAAAATATGGCAGGAATCCCATTTCGATGATTACGCTAATTCTTCCTTAATGATCTGGGGGTTTGTGTGCGGGATCATAATGGTTATGTGTTTCTATAACCTCTTTATTTTTCTTGGTGTCAGGGATGTGGCTTATTGGTATTGCATACTCTATGTCTTGAGTATGGCGGGAAATCTGTTGGTGTTAACTGGCTTAGGTTTCCAATACTTTTGGATGGAGACTCCGGAGTGTCTGTTTCTCGCCACCATGAGTCACGAATTGCGTCGACCTATTAATGCAATTTGTGTTTTTCTCAATTAATAGAAGAGCAATTTGATGACCTTTCTGCGGTAAAGAAATTCAATCAGCATATCTATACTTCCTTCGCAATAATGAAAGATGTGGTCAATAACCTGCTCGGTTTTTCAAAGATAGAGGCCAGTGCGCTAGAGATTAATAGTCGGTCTTCTGATTTAGGCCGATTGATTAACGTGATAAAAGATACATTCTCTTTTAAAGCAGATGAGCGGAAGCTTAAGTTTATCGTTTTCATTGCGGATGAAATGCTGTGGATAAACGAGCTTTTACCTGGAAAGCGATGTCACGTCGGGTAGAGGAGTGTTTGTCTCATTGTTCCGTGGTAGTGATTGATGATGAAGTTAAGCATCGCGACCATTTGGAGTATGTTTTAAGTCCGCGATACAAAGTCACCTGTTTTAGTTCTGGTCTTGAGGCATTGGGGTCGATACAAAAAGGCGAATTTGATTTGGTCATGCTGGACATAAAAATGCCGGTTATGGATGGGTATGAGGTGATTCAAATGATGCAGGAACGGCATTTGATTGAGAATACCTCGGTGGTTTTTGGGGCGGGGAAAACTCGATTTAATCAAATAGTGAAAGGGCTTGACAAAGGAGCTGTAGATTACCTTCAAAAGCCTTACGTCGCAGGTATTGTGTTGGCACGCGTCACTAAGCAACTCCAAAGAAAGATTGAGCTCCAGTATGCCAAGGAGGCAATAGCGTCATAGGCTAAGTTTATTAAGTGAGATAAATTTTGAAGCCCGCTGTTTCTGTGTAATGGCTGATTAAATTTGGGAACAGACATTTTGTATGCTTCGACGTAGCCATTTGTTTGATTCCGCTTTATTAAATCGTTCATGCCATATTTGATGGCAGTTAAAGTTTGCGATAGTTTTATTCATAGGCAATAAATTAAGGTCGTAGAATTCAGTCCAAATCAAACCCAGTTTTCGTGGCACCAAGGATACGTAATCACTGTCTTGGATTAAAGTAGGTAAGGCACGGAAGGAGGACACCTGCGTGTGAGACGATGATGTGGTCTCGTTCTTTTGTTCAACTATTCGTTGAGCCGGTATATTTCCTTTTGGTTTTTTATAGGTGTCCGCAATTTGTTTGCTGTGGTTTTCCGTTGTCGTGGTGTCTCTTCCTGCGATGGTGTCCCAGCTGTCGGTCAGTATTCGTTGTGATTTCAGCTGTTCGTTTGATTGCGCTAGCGATCTGTCGGTGTGAATGAGCAAGTCGATAGGGCCATCTCGTAGGGCTGACAGTATATCGGATCTGTATCCGTGCAGATTGTTAAGTGACGTAGGTAAATTAATAATGGTTAGAGAAATGTTTTCGTTTCGAGCATGAATGACATTTTGCACTCGGGTTAAAGCAATTTCACTAAAATAATCGTTGCAGGCGATGGTGAAATGAAGAGGTGCATTGCTATCGAAGCGTTGTGCGTCTTGAATAGTATTGATAATACCGTCTAGATTAGGCTTTAATTTTGTGTGTAGTGAAAGGGCTTTCTCTGTTGGAATTATCCCGTTTTTTTGTGCGAATAAAAAGCTCGTCACCAAAACGGTTCCTGAATTTTTTCAATAATGCGCTGGCGCCAGCTTGCGTAATTCCAAGCTGTGACGCGGCTTTCGATGTGTTTTGTTTCTCTATCATGATGTCAAAAAATAAGTTGCTTGAGTGATAGATTCATAATCTTTTTGGTGCTCTAAGTGTTGTGAGGTTGATGTGTGCTTATTGGTATAAGTAGCAGTAATAATTTAAATAATAAAAAGCATTTAGACAATTGGCTAGCTAGAGCAGAAGATTTGTGTCCGGTCTTGTGGAAGCGTTGCCTCTACGTCTCGCATAAAGTGGATCTGTATTATCATGAGTAATAAGCTCGAAGACTTTCAGAGTGTAGAGGGCGGGAAGCTATCTCAGCTTGCGCGAGATTGGCAGGAGCCATTCATTTTGCCTAAGAGGTTAGAGGGTTTTTATCTCTACTTTGGCTCTGTGGATTTAATGCTGGGGAATAGGCTGGCCTCATTTTTTTGCCTAGTTTGGCGGGCTTGTGGCAGTACCAGTGTTCCTTTGGGGGCGACCCTGTTTCCAGAAAACGGCTAATCGGTTGGCGGGAGGATTGGTTGGCAATAGGGGACGTTTGGATAGGTCCGAGTTATTGTTGAAACCGTTAGGTTGGTATTAATAAGGTAGGCTAAGGAGTGGCAGGGGGGAATGGGGTGAGTTAGTCGCTTCTAAAGTAGAGTGATTTTTGTTTGAATCTCTATAGATTCCAGTGATTTCCGTGATTTATTTGTTGTAATTTCTACATAATTGCATAGACTTTCAGGCGACTCCAAGATAGAAGTTGACTTCAAACCGACAGACAAAGGGATAGATTTATGAATTCTATTAACAAAGGGCTAATTTTGTTCACATCACTGTTAGTTCCCGTGACTGGATATACTGCGTCTAATACGTTGTACGGGGATTTTCGCTATTCATTCAACAGTATCGATAATGATGTTGATAGCACTCTTAGCGGTGACAACAATGCATCGCGGATTGGGTTGAAAGGCAGTACTGAAGAAGTTGATGGTATTAGTGCTTTCTATCATTTACAAACAGGTGCGGCCATTGCTGGCACAGGTAGCGCGTTAACCGAGCGATTCTTCTTGGCCGGGATCAAAGGTGACTTTGGTAAAGTGGTAGTTGGTAGATCTTCAACTCCCTATAAAATGGCGGGTCTTAAGGTCGACCCCTTTTATGATACTGCCGCAGGTAAAGGCCTGAGTGGTGCGAGTTATGGTCTTAGCGGAATGACGAATGGTTGGTCGGACAATACTTTCGCTTACAGTAAGGTTGTCGGAGATTTTAGTTTAAATGGCGGTGTTTATTTGGATGATACCGTTGCCGATGAGCACGATATGAATTTTGGGCTTGCTTACAGTCAGGAAGATATGACTGTTGGTTTTCAATACTTGAGTATTGGCGATACGGGTGTTGTGGCTAACAGTGGTGCTGATTCTTCTGCTATCCGATTTCATGGGTCATACACAACGGGACCATGGGTTGTTAGTGGCTCCATTGAGTCGGTAGATCCGAGTGTGGGTGATAAGCAGAGCTTTATTTATTTAGCGACAGCTTGGGAAGCCTCAGAGAAGTTGAAGATAGCAGGGTCTTACGGTGCAGTGGACGATGTGAGTGTTGCTGACAATGGCAGTGCAATTACAGTGGGTGCGTTCTTTCAGTTATTAGAGAAGACAAACGTGTATGCATTATTTAGCGCATTTAGTGCTGATGACAGTGCTGGCGCTGATCGGAGTACCTTGTCCTTAGGCGTTAGCCATAAAATTAGTTCTAAACTAATGTAATCTATTGATTTTAGGTGCCATTTTAATATTCTGATCTTAAGCCCCGCCTAAGCTAGGTGGGGCTTTGTAGCAAACTGTTCTTCTGCCTCTTATAGTTCGTGGTCCTGGTAGCCTTCCTGATTATTCACGTAAATGTCTTACCTTAAAAGAATAAACATATTCGATCTGTTCTCTGTGATTGTATTTTCTGGATGCACGATTACGCTCTAGTGACGATACGTTTTTGCATGATATAGCCTTAGGGTTTTCCTAAGTGAAGTACGCTTGTTAAGGCGCCATGGATAATTAGCCTAGTGGGGTGACGATCTGTATACCAGTAGAATAAGTATACAGAATGACCGTTCTATGGGGTGGTTTGTTCAAGTAATGTCTGTTCTAATTGCCCCCTGATTATTTGAATGAATAAGCGGCCACTCAGTAGTGAAACTTAGCAGGAAATAAGTCAGCAGTAGGGTGAGGTAAAGATAATCGGCACTGACTGGATATATGTGGCTGGTTGAATTATAGAAGCTAAATTAACGAAATGGCGGTATTGATGTGACTGAGATAACCATAGAGTCCCCCCCTGCGCTCTGGAAGCAATATCTGGAGCTTTGTAAACCTAATGTTGTATTGTTAATTATATTTACCGCGATCGTCGGAATGTTGTTGTCGACACCGGGTTTTATCCCATTTGATACCTTTATTTTTGCAAGTATAGGAATAGGAATGGCTGCCGCTTCAGGCGCTGCCATTAATCATTGGGTTGATCAAAAAATTGATGCGCAAATGGAACGAACTAAGGCGAGACCGCTGCCAACAGGTGGTATTTCATCGGCATCTGCCCTTATTTTTGCGTTATTGTTAGGCGCTATATCGATGGTTATTTTGTTGGCTTTCGTTAACGCTTTAACCGCTATTCTCACCTTTATCTGCATTATTGGTTATGCGGTCATTTACACCATGTTTCTCAAACGCACGACGCCTCATAATATCGTTCTGGGTGGAGCGGCTGGAGCGGCACCCCCCGTTTTAGGTTGGGCTGCGATAACGGGCGAGGTTCATACGGAAGCTTTGTTGTTATTTCTGATTATTTTTATTTGGACTCCACCCCACTTCTGGGCGCTAGCCATTAAACGTAGGGATGAATACGCAAAAGTCGGTTTACCCATGTTACCGGTGACGCATGGTGTAGAGTTCACGAAAATACAAGTGCTCTTATATACCGTGATGCTGCTGTCGGTGACAATGATTCCTTTTGTCATAGAAATGAGTGGTTTGGTTTATTTAGCGGGAGCGGTTGCGCTAGGAATCGGATTTATATACCACGCCTATAAATTATACCGTTGTGAAATGGATGAGCATGCAATGAAGACCTTTGCTTACTCTATTTTCTATTTAACGGCATTGTTTGCGTTTTTCCTAGCGGATCACTATATCCGTATCGCTGTAAGGGCCTTTGCATAAAGGCCTGTTTCTTGTTGTTTGCATTTTCTGTTCTATGTTTTTTATCTTGCGGTTCGTTTAGGATTGCTTTCGAGTAAAAACGATTTCATTTTCAGTTGATAGCTGTTTGTTATGGCCGTAGCCTGCCAAGTCAAAAGAGGGTAGGTCTTGCGGGTCAGTTATTCGGTTTTTGATAACATAAGCGCTCATTAGTCCGCGGGCTTTTTTCGCAAAGAAGCTAATTATTTTATAGTCCCCATTTTTAAAGTCTTTAAATACTGGGGTTGTTATCTCTGCGTTCAGAAGCTTGGGTTTGACCGCTTTAAAATATTCGTTTGAGGCGAGGTTAACCACGCTTTCTGATTTCAGTGATTTCAAATCCTGATTTAAGCTTTCTGTTATTTTACCATCCCAAAACCCATAGAGGTTTTTCCCACGATCGTTCGCAAACTTTGTTCCCATCTCAAGGCGGTAAGGTTGGATGAGATCTAGAGGGCGTAATACGCCGTAAAGTCCGGATAAAATCCTTAAATGTTTTTGAGCGAATTTAAAATCATTTGTTTTAAAAGATTCGGCGTCGAGACCGGTATAGACATCCCCTTTAAACGCTAAAACGGCTTGTTTTGCGTTACCTTGAGTAAAGGGGGCTTTCCAATCATTGAATCGCTGACGGTTAAGGTCGGCCAAGCTGTCGCTGATACCCATTAGTTGGGTGATCTCAAGGGAGGATAGCTTTTTTAAATCTTTAATCAGGTGCTTGGAGTCGCTGAGAAATCCGGGCTCAGTGTGTAGCTCCGTTTTAGGATGTGTTTCAAAGTCTAAAGTTTTGGCCGGAGAAATGAGTAATAGCATTGGTCTTACACCAGTGAGTCGATATTTTCTGGCGGACGGCCAATGACGGCTTTGTCGCCTTTTACTACAATTGGACGCTCTATCAGCTTGGGGTTTTGGGACATCAGTTTAATCCAGTCGGATTCGCTTTTGTCATCCGATGCTTTGATTGCAAGTTCTTTTGCGATGGCTTCGTTAAATCGGATGAGTTTTTTTGGCTCTAGTCCAAGCTGGCTAAGGATACGTTTGATTTCATCGGTACTGGGTGGTGTCTCTAAATAGAGGATGATTTCGGGTTCAATGCCTTTTTCTTGAAGGAGTTTAAGAGTTGTCCTGCTTTTGCTGCATCTTGGGTTGTGATAAATTTTTACGGACATAGTGATAGCTCTTTGGGAATGGTGTCTCTTTGAAAGTGATAGGCTTTCTAGTGTGCGTATTAGCCGGTCATCTTAACATATCAATATCTGAGTACGACAATAATTCCGCGAACCTCAATTGTTAAGCAGGCTCGTAGGTAGGGTTTTTTGGCTTTGGTCGATTAGCTCTTTCAGCTTGATTTTGAGCGGGTTGATAAATGCGTCATAACTTGTTTTTTTGTGGCTAATCGCATTTAGTTCCGCTTCCCACTGAGCCGTCATGTCAGGGCTGGATGCCGATTTAGGGAGGTAGTCTATGAGAGCGTCGCCTGCAGCGGTTGCTCTTAATTGTTTTTTTCTTCGGGTTATAAATTTGCGTTTTATCAGTAGCTCTATAATGCTCGCTCGTGTTGCCTCTGTTCCTAAGCCATCAGTATCGCTCAATACTTTGCGGATTTCTGGGTTCTTAACAAATCGAGAGATACCGGTCATTGCCGACAAGAGGGAGGCGTCAGTGTAGTGTTTCGGTGGTTGAGTTTGCTTTTCCTTGATTTCACTTTTTATGCAAAGTAACGAATCTGATTTGGTCAATGAAGGGGTATCTATTCGGCTATTTTTTGCCTTGGTGTTAGCCGGTTTATTAAAGAGAGCCTTCCAGCCTGCATTGACGATCTCGATATCTTTAGCGACGAAGAGGCCGCCTTCGATGGTTAAGTGGGTTTGCCTTTGGATGTAGCTATATGCAGGGTAAAACTGGCAAAGATATTGTGTGGCGACCAAATGATAAATTTTAAGTTCTGTGTCTGATAGTGTGTGCGGTTTCATTTTTCTTGTTGTGGGTATAATTGCATGATGGGATGTTACTCGTCCGCTATTCCAGGCTTTGCTTTTGAGGCTAAGATCTGCCTGGGTTGCACTTGTTTTCAGTGCATTACAATTGTGTGCTATTGCGTCGGAAACTTGCTGTTTGTCTTTTAGATGTTCCGTGGGCAAATACCGACAATCTGATCGTGGGTAGGTGATGAGCTTATGTCGCTCATATAGTTTTTGGCAGGTATCCAATGTTTGCTTGGCGCTGAGCCCATACTGTTTGGATGCTTCGATTTGAAGGGTGGACAGGCTAAAAGGTAAGGGCGGTGGTTGTGACTTTTTCTTGCTGGTTTGATTTTGGAATATGGCAGGTTTATTTTCGATTCGGTTAGCTACATTTTTCGCTAGCATCTGAGAAAGAACTCGATTTTCATCATCCATGTAGGGTTTGCAGGCATCGCTGGGTTGCCATGTAGCTGTGAATACAATGCCATCTGCTGTTTTGATATGTGCTTGAACTTCATAAAAAGGTTTGGAAGTGAATTCCTTTATTTCTCTGTCGCGATTAACCACCAAACCTAAGACGGGTGTTTGTACTCTGCCAACGGACAGGACGCCGTTATATTTTACTTTCCTTCCCTGCAAAGTATAAGACCGGGTCATGTTGATTCCGTATAACCAATCGGCTCTTGAGCGAGCCAGAGCGGACGTGGAAAGCGGTGCGAATTCTCGATTGCTGCGCATTTTCTGTAGAGAGCGTTTAACTGCGGTTGGATTAAGATCATTGATCAGTAGTCGTTGTATGTCATTATGTTTTTGGCCTTTTACGCCCAGATGCTGAATAAGTTGATCAACCAATAGCTGTCCTTCTCTATCTGGGTCTCCCGCATGAATAATTTGATCGGCTTGTTTGACGAGTTTTCTCAGGGCGCTAAGCTGTTTTTTTGTCTTTGGTTTTGCTTGTAGTTGCCATTTCTCAGGAATAATGGGCAGGTGTTCATGGGACCATTTTTTGTAGCGTTTATCGTATGCATCAGGTTCGGCTTGTTCGAGTAAGTGCCCCACGCACCAGCTAACGCAATCGCCATTACCAAGGTGTATATAGCCTTCTTTTTTGTGGTGTGGTTTAGGGAGTGCTTCAGCAATGGCTCGCCCTAGGCTGGGTTTTTCTGCGATGTAGAGTTTCATTGGTTGGAATGGTTGTAAGGTCCGGTTGTTAAGATGTGCTGCTGCTCGTAATAGGTTGTTCAGAAGTCTGTACGAATATACAGTATATGGCAAGTATTTTTGGCAGTAAAATAGAGGTCTGTTTCGTGATATAACGCGCGCAATGTAAAGTGAACGATATTAATTGAGAGTGCTATGGCTGATGTAAGTCCTTTCGGAAAAACAATAACGACTGAGGATATAGTCGAAACCCTTGGGTTTTTTGATGATTGGGAAGAACGGTATCGCTATATTATTGACCTGGGCAAGCAGCTGCCGGTAATGGATGTTTCCTTAAGGACAGAGGATAGATTAATTGCAGGGTGCCAAAGCCAAGTTTGGATCGATTTCCAGATACACGAAAGCAGGTTTTATTTTGAGGTGGATAGTGATGCTCATATTGTCCGAGGGTTACTGGGGATAGTGATGAGCGCTTATAGCGCCAAATTGCCTCAAGAGATCTTGGATTTTGATATTGAGGCCTATTTCCAGTCGCTAGACTTAGTGAAGCATTTGAGTCCCACTAGAGGGAATGGGTTGCGGTCCATGGTTGCTCGAATACGCCATATCGCTGAGACCGCTTAGTAGCCCTTCTGCTGCTATTTTCAATACTATACTTAAAGGCGTACTAGTCGCTGCTATTAGCGCGTATAATTCGCCATTCATTTTTTCTTGTTAATTGGTTGACGCTATACGCTGTGTATTCTGCGAGGTGGCGTTAATGGGTTGCAATATCAAAACTAAATTGGAGTGAATCAAATCATGGCTATTGAACGTACTTTTTCTATTGTTAAGCCGGACGCCATTGGTAAAAACCACATCGGTGATATTTATAGTCGTTTTGAAAAGGCTGGTTTGCGTATCGTTGCCGCTAAAATGCTACACATGGATGAGGAAAAAGCCGGAGGTTTTTACGCTGAACATAAAGAGCGCCCTTTTTTCAAAGATCTAGTGGGTTTTATGACATCTGGGCCAGTTATGGTTCAAGTGTTAGAAGGTGAGAATGCGGTGCTTGCTCATCGCGATATCATGGGAGCAACCAATCCAAAGGAAGCAGAAAAGGGCACCATTCGTGCCGATTTTGCTGAGACGATAGATGAAAATGCGGTCCACGGTTCCGATTCACTCGAATCTGCTGCTCGTGAGATTAGCTATTTTTTTGGTGAAAACGAGATTTGCCCTCGCACTCGTTAATATCACTAACACCGCATTGTTTCAAAAAAATGCGGTGTATCAATAGACTGATATGATATAAGGCCGGTAAAGCTCGCTAATTCACAGTACGAGTTAATGTGAACGGGGTACACTATCTGATGGCTTCAGCCGTAGCTTTCTGTTCGGAAATTATTGTTGGTACAAGTATGAATGATGGAAAAACCAATCTCCTCGGTTTGAATCGCGCCCAAATGGAAGAATTCTTCCTGTCTGTGGGAGAGAAGCGTTTTCGCGCGCAGCAGATCATGAAGTGGGTCTATCATGAGAGTATTACTGATTTTGATGAGATGACGAACCTGAGTAAGGCGCTGCGAGTTAAGTTAAATGATGTCGCTGAAATCAGACTCCCTACGGTAGCTTCAAAGCAGTTTTCGAAAGATGGGACTCGTAAATGGGTTATTCAGGTCGATTCCAATAATCAGGTTGAAACCGTTTTTATACCCCAAGGAAAGCGTGGGACTTTATGTGTTTCTTCCCAGGTAGGTTGTGCTTTAGATTGTGATTTTTGTTCCACGGGGAAGCAAGGGTTTCATCGAGACCTAACAGCAGCAGAAATAATTGGGCAAGTTCTCATTGCCAATTCTTCATTTGGGGTTCCTGAAAATAAAGGCAGCAGAGCCATTACCAATATTGTAATGATGGGGATGGGCGAGCCGCTGTTAAATTTTAATAACACTGTGAGTGCCATGAGTCTAATGCGCGATGATCTGGGTTATGGCATATCAAAGCGACGCGTTACCCTGAGTACTTCTGGCGTTGTACCTGCGTTGGATAAGTTGGCGGATCATATCGATGTGGCTTTAGCTGTTTCTTTGCACGCTCCCAATAATGAACTAAGAGATGAGCTGGTTCCCATCAATAAAAAATACCCGCTGGAGGAGTTGGTTGCGGCTTGCCAGCGACATCTTGCACGGTATCCAGATAAAAAACGCAGCATCACGATTGAGTATGTGATGCTGGATGGTATTAACGACCAAACATTGCATGCGAAACAGCTGTTGAAATTGCTCAAAGACGTACCTTCTAAAATTAATTTGATTCCATTTAATCCCTTTCCTGGTTCGCCTTATAAAAGGTCGCGGCCTTCTGCCATTATGAATTTTCAACAACTGCTACAGGAGGCTGGGTTTGTCGTTACCATCAGAAGTACTAGAGGGGACGATATCGATGCCGCATGCGGTCAATTAGTGGGACAAGTGCAGGATAGGACGCGACGCAGTGAGCAGTGGAAGAAAATTAGAGTTAGTAATACGAACTGAGGTGATAAAATGGAAGAGGTTGCTGTAGATTAGATGTAGAAAATTAATTTCTGCCGATATAGTGGATTAGGGCAGTACCATTTGTTGAGTTTCAAACGTAACGAGCACGATTAGGCCATCAATGAAGCAACAATATTATAATAAAGCAGTTTATTTGTTCGGTATTCTGAGTCTATGTTTCTTTATGGGTCTTACTGGATGTGTCACGACCACTACAGGTGATTTCCACAAAAATTCGTCCAAATTGGTGTCCGTGTCTATCCAGGCTGCAATGGAGTACATGAAGGCTGGAGAAACCAAAAGCGCGCATCGGCATCTCCAAAAGGCGCTGGAAACAGATGCCAAGTCTTTTGAGGGGCATAACGCCTTGGCTTTGTTGTACCAGTATGAAGGCGATTACGAGTTGGCTGAAAAACACTTCAAATTGGCACTCAAATACAGCAAGCACAACGCCAAAATATTGAATAATTACGGTTCCTTTTTATTCGCACGGGGTCGGTATGCTGAGTCATTAGTACAGCTAGAGAAAGCGGCGTTAGATGCGCAGTATGAGCGCCGTTATCTGGTTTATGGCAATTTAGGTAGATGCGCTCTTCAGCTGAAGGATCTTAGCAAAGCCGAAGCGGCATTTAAAAAATCATTGAGGCTAAATCCGAGTGCTTCACGCCCTTTATTAGAATTGGCTCAAATTAGTTTTGAAAAGCAAGATTATAATCTAACCTCTAGTTATCTAACTCAATATAATCGTCTTTCTAAGGGATCGGCTAGGAGTTTATGGTTGGGTATTAAATTAGAGCGAATACAGGGTGATCAAGACGCGTTGGCAAGTTACGTATTGGCGTTGAAGAACTTATTTCCAAGATCGCAAGAGTATAAAAAGTATGAGGAGTCGGTTATAAAATGAAGCCTGTTACTCCTTTAGATCATCATAATACCGATATTTCGAGAGCCATGAATCAAGGTAGCGTGCTTATTGGTAATTTGAAGTCGGGACATAGTGGCGCCACAGTGACCCAATTACCTGTATCTCCTGGTCAAAAACTGCAACAAGCTCGTGAAAAAATAGGGCTCCAACGTACTGATATCGCATCCATACTACATCTTCCCGAACGTTATGTAAGAGCCTTGGAGCTGGATGATTTTGATGTGTTACCTGGGGTAACCTTTGCTCGTGGCTATATTCGTTTATACGCTCGAGAGGTTCGGCTTTCAGCAGGTGATTTGGTAGCGGCTTTTGATGAAATGATTCTAAATATGGCCGAGCCGGAGGTGGTCGATTCCCTCAGTCTATTAAAAAAGAAGCCCCAATGGCGTGATTCGCCTATATCATGGATTAGCTATTTAATTGTGGGGGTAGTGATGGCGCTCGCGATCTCATGGTGGTGGGATGCAGATTCTGTTGGTGGTCGCGCCTTAGAAGGCTCGGATGAAAAGTTGGTGACAGAAGCCCTCAGTAATGAACGATTGGCTTTCACTATCAGTAAGAAAAACTCGGAATCTGTTCATAAAGAGAAAACCGGTATTACGCCAAATTTCTCAGTGATAGAGAAGCTAATTGGTACAACGACCACGGCACCTAAAGCCTCTGAGTCAGAAGGTGTTCTACTGGCGACAATTGTCACCGATCAAAGCCAGGTTCCGACCCGTGAAGAAAGTCAAAAGGTCGTATCTGACATGTCGGCAGAGAGCATTCAAGCGCCTGAGCCTTTAGTAGAAGATTCGATATTTATGAGTTTTACCGGCGAGTGCTGGGTGCGCGTTGCGGATGAGAATGACAAGACGATACATGTATCGTTACGCAGAGAAGGTGATGTTCTTAGGATCAAAGGCGTCGCCCCTTTTCATGTAAAGCTTGGAGATGCGAAGGTCGTTGCATTAAAATTCAATGACCGAACAATTTCAGTGCCAGATCCCGTTGGCCAAAGCAATGTGGTAAAATTTGTCATAAGTTCCGAGTCAGCGTAAACAAACCTGTAGCGACTTGGCAATTTCTAGCTTTAAGCTAATTTCCGTTAAATACTGAAAAGCCCACTATCTCATCGGATAGTGATGGCAAGCACGGTTAAGAGCACAGCCCTGATTCACCAACACCTTGAAAGACTGAAGAAAGTCATTGAATTAACATGCAGCAGTCACCTATAAAACGCCGTAAAACCCGCCAAATTATGGTGGGTAATGTACCTGTCGGTGGGGATGCACCCATAACTGTACAGACTATGACTAATACTGAAACCTGTGATGTGGCGGCAACGGTAGCGCAAATTAGGCGAGCTGAAGAGGCGGGTGTGGATATTGTTCGTGTATCCGTGCCTACCATGGAATCGGCGGATGCGTTTGCCGAGATTCGCAACCAGGTTCGCGTACCTCTTGTCGCCGACATTCATTTCGATTACAAAATCGCGCTTAAGGTTGCTGAAAAAGGTGTCGACTGTCTTCGTATTAATCCGGGTAACATTGGTAAAGAAGAGCGCATCCGGGCAGTAGTCGATTCCGCTAGAGATAAAGGTATCCCTATTCGGATTGGAGTTAATGCAGGCTCATTGGAGAAAGAGTTACAGCGAAAATATGGCGAACCTACAGCGGATGCATTAGTAGAATCGGCGATGCGTCATATTGATATTTTAGACCGGCTGGATTTTCAGAATTTCAAATTAAGCTTGAAGGCATCGAGCGTTTTCATGACAGTGGATGCTTATAGAAAAATAGCAGCTCAAATTGAACAGCCTCTCCACTTGGGTGTGACTGAAGCGGGATTGTTGCGTTCTGGAACTGTTAAGTCTTCTGTTGCGTTGGGTGCATTACTGATGGAGGGCATCGGCGACACCATTCGAATTTCCTTGGCCGCTGACCCTGTGGAAGAGGTTAAAGTGGGGTTTGATATTTTAAAAAGCCTGGGCTTGCGTAAGAAGGGGATTAACTTTATTGCTTGCCCCAGTTGTTCTCGGCAGAATTTTAATGTTATTCAAGTGATGAACGAATTAGAAGCTCGTGTTGAGCACATCAATACCGCTATTGATGTGGCGGTGATCGGCTGTATCGTAAATGGCCCGGGTGAAGCGAAAGAAGTCGATATCGGTTTAACAGGAGGCACTCCGCGTAACCTGATTTATCGTGAAGGAAAGAAAAGCCATAAAGTCAGCAATGAAAATATGGTTGATGAATTAGAGAAGCTCATTCTAGAGAAAGTGGCCGAGGTCGAGTCTGGGGCATTGTCAGCAGATCAACCGATTACGGTAGGCTAGTCGTGTAGCCGCCCAGTGGTTAAATGGGTTGTGGTTAGGCTTTTGTTGCAATCAAATGTTATCCTCTTTTCATTTTTATAATGTAGATCTGCTGCGGGCGAATAGCCCCGCATACCACAATAGCGAATTATCGTTTGAGTAAGGTTATAGTTTGAGTAAGAAAATTAAAGCAATTCGTGGCATGAATGACCTGCTACCCGATCAGGCTAGCATCTGGCAATCCGTTGAGTCCCAAATACGTCTATTACTTTCTAGTCATGGATATGGCGAAATAAGAATGCCCATTGTGGAGTCCACTGCGCTTTTTAAACGGTCTATCGGTGAGGTTACCGATATTGTTGAAAAAGAGATGTACACATTTGAAGATAGAAATGGCGATAGCCTAACGCTACGTCCAGAGGGAACCGCTTGCTGTGTTAGAGCGTGTGAAGAACACGGCCTTTTATACAATCAAACTCAACGATTGTGGTATGCAGGTCCGATGTTTAGGCATGAGCGGCCCCAAAAAGGACGTTATCGGCAGTTCCATCAAGTGGGCGTTGAAACCTTTGGTATGCCAGGGCCAGACATCGATGCTGAATTGATTATGATGACGGCGCAATTGTGGCAACAGTTAGGTATTCAGGATGCGGTTACATTACAGATCAATACTCTAGGTACTGTGGATGCTAGAGCGGATTATAAAGCTCGCTTAGTTGAATACCTCACGGCAAGAAAAGATGATTTAGACGAAGACAGCAGAAGCCGTCTTGAATCTAATCCCTTGCGAATATTGGACAGCAAAAACCCTCAAACTCAAAAATTACTGGATGGCGCGCCGTCACTGATGGATTGCTTGGATCTGGAATCGAAGCAACATTTTGATGAATTAATGGAAATGCTGGACAAAGCAGGCATCACCTATGAGAAAAATCCGCGACTTGTTCGTGGCTTAGACTATTATGGTAAAACTGTTTTTGAATGGGTTACCGATAAACTCGGTGCACAAGGGACGGTGTGTGCAGGCGGGCGATACGATGGATTGGTTGAACAGCTCGGTGGCAAAGCGATTCCGGCTGTGGGGTATGCCATGGGTATGGAGCGTTTGGTTTTGTTGATGGAAACTCTGGAACAAACCGAGGGTCATAAAGCCAGTGTCGATATTTATATTGCGTCTGTGGGAGATAAGGTCTATCAAACCGCACTAATATTAGCGAAAACGCTGCGCGAGTCATTGCCTGGCCGGCGAATACAGAGCCATTGTGGCGGTGGTAGCTTTAAGAGCCAGTTGAAGAAAGCGGATAAAAGTGAAGCGCAATATGCCGTTATTTTGGGCGAGGAAGAAGTGGATAATGGCACGGTTACCGTAAAGCCTTTACGAGGCCAAGGTGAGCAGTTGGTGGTTGAGCAAGCGGCTCTTGCATCAACAATGACACAGTTGCTGGGCGAGAAAGCATAAACTTTTAGCCTGCTGTTTAGTCGTCAATTTAAGTGTTGCAGTAAGATTAAGTGAGAGAATTAAGAGGTTGCCAATACCTATGGCAATGCGGATTTAAAGCATATCACGGAGACTCGGTGTGGACGTATATCAAACGGAAGAAGAACAAATAGAAGCTATCAAAAAATGGTGGCGTGATAATGGGACCTCAATGGTAGTGGGTGTTGTTATCGCGTTATCCGCTGTTTTCGGCTGGAAGTCTTGGCAAAAGCACGGGATAGAAGGTGCTGAAAGGGCTTCTGTCGCGTATGAGTCGGTGGTGGAAGCGGTGCAAAATGCTGAAAACTCGGGTGATACCAGTAGCATTGAAAATACCACGGTGACTCATTTAGGCGAAAAAATGTTAGAGGAGCATCAAGATACGACCTATTCACAGCTTGCTGCACTTCTACTGGCTAAACATGCGGTGGAGAAAGAGGATTTGAGCGGCGCTGCTACCCATTTGCAATGGGCGATTGATAACACGGATGATGAGTCTATTCGGATGGTCGCCAAACTTAGGCTAGCGAAAGTACTGCTAGCTCAAGATAATGGAGATGAAGCGCTCACGCTTTTGGATAGTGAAAAAGTTCCTGCATTTGAAGCCGCAGTGGAAGAGCTTAAAGGCGATATTTACTTAAGCAAAGACGACAGTGTTCAAGCGAGGAAGGCTTATAGCGCGGCGTCCGTTGCTGCTAAAAGGATGAATAAACCTAGGCCGATATTGGAATTGAAACTTGATGATTTAGCGGTGTCGGAGTCGTAAGCTGCTACTTTAATACTCCCCTTATTGTTTGGGGTCACCCTAGAAAAGGAATCGTTTGTGGGAAGCATCACGTTATTAAATCTTGAAAAGAAGATTGTCCTCGCCGTTACCTTGGTTTCATTCCTCACTTTGCTGGGATGTAGCTCAAAAGGTAGCAAGGCAATAGTGCCGACCAAATTAGAAGCTTTTGAGCAATCAATTAAAATAAAAAAACGGTGGGCCACTCGCATTGGGATGGGGGTTGAGAATAATTTTGTAGGGATTCGACCTGCCGCTACAGAGCGCTTTATTTATGCTGGTGATGTGAGAGGTCGACTGTTTGCTTTGGATAGGAAAACTGGCGACTCTATTTGGAAGGTCAAGACCGGTGATGTCATTAGCAGTGGGTTGAATGCCGCATATGGCATGATTACTTATGGCACCCGTAATGGAGAGATTGTCGCGCGAAGCGAAAAGGACGGGTCTGAGTTATGGCGTAAGGCGCTCAGTAGCGAAGTGCTGGCTGTGCCTCAAATGAATGCTGACACCGTGTTGGTGCAGACGATTGATGGTCATCTCTACGGTTTGGTTAGGGATACCGGTGAGAAGCGTTGGGTCTATAGTACGACGGTGCCTGTTTTGACTCTAAGAGGTACTAGTGCTCCAGTTATCTATCATCATCTCGCTTTGGCGGGTTTTTCCAATGGCAAGTTGGTTGCCATTAATCTCAGCGATGGCAACCCGGTTTGGGAAAAGCAAGTTACCCTTCCAGTCGGTCGTTCTGAGTTGGAGCGTATTGTGGATATCGATGGCGGATTCTGGGTTGAGGGATCTGTTGTCTACGCGGCGACTTATCAAGGTAAAATGGCGGCAATTGACATTTCTACAGGCCGCTTAATCTGGCAACGGGAGCTCTCTAGCCATGCAGGCGTTGTTGAAGCCAGCGGAAGCTTATATGTACCAGACTCTGCCGGTTTTGTGTGGGCTTTTGACTCTAGCAGTGGATCTGAAGTTTGGCAGCAAGAGGGTCTTGCTGCACGAAAGCTATCAGCACCAGCGATTTTCGATGATTTTATTCTTGTGGGTGACTACAAAGGTTACCTTCACTGGATCTCGAGAAAAGACGGTAGCTTTGCAGGGCGAGTTCGAATTGACGAAGAAGGTGTTCGTGTAAAGCCCATCGTAAAAGGTGACATGGTTTATGTGCACGGCGATAGCGGTGCATTGTTAGCATTGCAATTGTCTGAAAAAAACCTCAAGCCAAAGAAACTCTACATTTCAGGAAAGCGGCGCGCTCTGCGCTAAGTCACTTTGATTTCGGTCAGTAATCTGTAACCACTAGTAGAAAGGCAACGAATAATGAAACCCGTCATCGCTCTTGTCGGTAGACCCAATGTGGGTAAATCGACGTTATTCAATCGACTCACTAAAAGTCGCGATGCTCTCGTTGCTAACGAACCTGGTTTAACTCGGGATAGGCAATACGGCGAAGGTCAGCTGGGTGATTTCGGTTATATCGTTATCGATACCGGGGGTATTAGTGGAGCTGCCGAAGAAGGTATCGATGGACCCATGGCTGCCCAATCTATGTTGGCCGTTGAGGAATCAGATGTTGTGCTATTTCTCGTGGATGCGCGAGACGGATTAACACCCGCTGACGAGGTTATTGCGAAAGCTTTGCGAGGTAAAAATAAAACGCTGCATTTGATAGTGAATAAAGTTGATGGTATCGAGCCCGATATCGCTATGGCCGAATTTCATAAAATTGGTTTTGAAAGCCTATTTGGGATTGCTGCGGTTCATGGGCGGGGTGTTTCTTCCATGTTGGAGAGAGTCCTAGCACCTATTGCGCCGTCTGCGGAGGATGTCGAGCGAGAAAGCAAAGCACGAGGAACGAAAATAGCAATAGTAGGGCGCCCCAATGTAGGCAAATCAACTTTGGTAAATCGCTTGTTAGGTGAAAACCGAGTGGTTGTTTACGATATGCCTGGCACGACCCGTGACAGTATTTATATTCCCTATGAGAGAAGAAATCAGCCCTATACATTAATTGATACGGCGGGTGTTCGAAAACGTGGCAAAGTCCACGAGACGGTGGAAAAATTCTCAGTTATTAAAACATTGCAATCCATAGGTGATGCCCATGTAGTGGTAATGGTGCTCGATGCGCGAGATGGCCTTGTTGAGCAAGATATGCATTTGCTTGGGTATGTGGTGGATTCTGGTCGTGCATTGGTTATCGCGCTTAACAAGTGGGATGGCATGGATGCAGAAGCGAAGGATAAAATAAAAGAGACGCTTAGACGGCGTTTACAGTTTGTTGAATTTGCGAAAATGCATTTTATCTCTGCTTTACATGGTTCCGGCGTGGGTAAGCTGTATCAGTCAGTTGATAAGGCCTACGATTGCGCGACGCGAAAGATAGCCGCTAACCAGTTGACTAAAATGCTAGAGGATATTGTTTCGGATCATCAGCCACCGCTAGTGAGAGGGCGTCGAATTAAATTTAAATACGCTCATATGGGAGGGACGAATCCGCCAGTGATTGTGGTTCATGGCAATCAAACTCAGGAGGTGCCGAAAACCTATAAGCGCTATCTGCAGAATGCCTTCGTTGATGCGTTAAAGCTCGAAGGCACGCCCGTGCGCATAGAATTTAGATCTGGTGACAACCCTTATGCAGAGAAGGGCGGACCAATGACATCACGTCAGGCTGCAAAGAAAAGAAGCTTAGAACGAACAAGGGAGAGCCAAGATAAATCTAAACGTAATGTCGATAAAACCCGACGTGGCCGTAATAAACTTCGCTAAATTCATGCTGGCCAATTTAGGTCTAAGATAAGGTCTATCTAAGAGAAGGCCTAGGTTTGATTTGTCTTGATATCGAGATCTGGAGCGGGGAACAGCATAACCACTCGCGTTATGCTGTTCCATTACTGTTTGTACAGTGAATGCTTTTTCACTCTTTACTCAGTTTTAAAATGAATAAACAAGTGTCAAAGCAGTTTCGGTATCAGTGCTGTCATTGCCATCTAAAGGCTCATCGGTATGGCGAAAAGCTAAAGAAACTTTCATCGCCAATTCGCCAACAATTTGAGCCTTAACAGCAGTGACTGACTTGGAAATAGTCTCTTCTTCACCCAAATCAATATTTAGATCTTGTTGAAATTCTGAAGTTTTGGACATCTTCCACCGGTATTTACCCGCTGTACGGATAATTCCCTCTTCTTCATTATTACCTGTCGCCTTAATTTTACTGTAACGATAACCGGGGCCGACCTCTAAGTCTAAAGTGTGGAGTTCACTCTTAATCACAGTTCGACCGTAACCAGCCGCCATTGTCACTTGATAGTCATATCCACTCGCATTGAATCGATCATCTTCGTATGAAGTTGTAGTAAATACAAAATCAGATCCTGAAAACTTGTAATCGGTCTTTAAGGACGCCAAATATTTTTCAGCAGATGTGCTTTCGGCTTCCGAAGTATTTAATGCTTCAACGTGAATGTTGTTACGCCATTTTGTACTGTCATCAGTTAAATCTAATTTTCCATTAACGGTACGAGTTTCTGTGTTGCCATCTGTCAACACAAACCCTAACTCGGTATCACCTTTCCAGGCTGTGGAGTCTTCTGCAGATACAGTAGAAATTAATGTAACGGATAATGGTACCATCATGGCGGCAACAATAAGGCTTCGGTTCTTAATACTCATTTACAGTCTCCTAGTGAGTTTGAAATTAGTTGGTTTGAAATGCTTCGGCATTCGCAACATGTAAATCTAATTGAGGGTATGGGATTCCAATATTTTCTTCATCCAGCCGAATCTTGATGGCTTCAAGCAGATCAAAATAGACGGGCCAGTAGTCCGCAGTATTCACCCAGGCTCGCACGACAAAGTTAACTGACGAATCAGCAAGCTCAGAAACCGCAATAGTGGATTCCACATCCTTCAATACTCGCTTCTCTTTAGCGATGACATCAGTCAACACGGATTTTGTTAAGGGCAGAGAAGCGTCGTAACTGACTCCAATAACCAAATCAACTCGGCGGGTGTCCTTCATCGAATAGTTAGTAATGTTACTCCCCATGATGCCGGCGTTGGGAATGATGATGGTTTTATTGTCGGGTGTAGTTAAAATAGTTGAAAAAATATGGATCTCTTGAACACTGCCTGAAGCGCCTCCAGCTTCAACAAAATCACCGACTTTGAATGGTTTGAATATCACCATCAATACGCCCGCCGCAAAGTTCGATAGTGAGCCTTGAAGAGCTAAACCTACAGCAAGACCCGCAGCACCTAAAATGGCAATAAAGGAGGCGGTTTGTATCCCTATCTGGCCCAATGCAGCAACAACCACAAAAGCGACCAACCCCGCATAGACTACGTTATATGCGAACCCCGCTACTGTGTCATCAACTCCTCGGTTGTTCATGCCTTTCTTTATGGCGCTAGCAACTAGTTTTGCAGCGATGCGACCAATAAAGAAAATCGCAATGGCACCAATAAATTTCAAGCCATACAAGGCTAAAAGTTCTTGGCTTTGGGAAAATAAATTCTCCAGATTGAAGCTGTCCACGTTAACGTCCATTAGGAAGATCCTTTTTGGTATGACTGCATTGGTAGATGATGTATTGACAAAATATGCTTTTCTGAAGCGCGCGATTATATGAATTCAAGTTAGCTAAGTAAAGTTAGGGTAATCTTCGGCGTTGAGGTTATGAATCTGAAGGCAAAGGTTCACGCAATGCTGCCCATCGAATTGCTGGTTAGGGTTTAGTGAATATCTATGACTTTAGAGGATACGTTCCCACTTCCCAGTCGGGTCTTAATTTTATCTCCTGCTTTGATCTGATTCGTCGATTTTAACAGCTCACCTTTTTCTGTTTCTGTAATGGAGTACCCGCGCTGTAATGTGGCTAGAGGGCTGACGTTATGCAATCGCTGGGTCAGTGAATTGAATCGCATTTGCTCCGCTTGTGTCCTGTTTTTGAAAGCGAGGGTTAGACGTTTAGAGAGTGAGTCAGTGAAATCTAGCTGTTGCGATATCTGATGTCTGGGGTCTTGTCGAAATAACGAAGCTTTGCTTAGTGCAAGGCGATTGTTGTGGCTGAGTAAATTCTGCTTCACTGCAAGGGATAAGCGAGATTCTAAATTGTCGAGATGTTGAGCCAGCTCGTTTAACCGTTTGCCGGGATGTTTCAGTCTCTTCTGAAAATGCTCCAACGCTGTTTTGTGTTGTTTGATTTGCAGCGAGATTTGTTTTATTAAGTATTCTTGAAAACCGGCAAATGTAGCGAGCCATTCCTCTCTATCTGGGCTTAATAATTCCGCTGCGGCCGAGGGTGTTGGAGCGCGAACGTCTGCGACGAAATCAGCAATGGTGACGTCAGTTTGATGTCCCACTGCGGAAATAATGGGAATACTACTGTCGTAAATCGCTTGGGCGACGGGCTCTTCATTAAAAGCCCATAGATCCTCTAAAGACCCACCGCCTCGCCCTACGATCAAGACATCACAATGTTTCATTTTATTGGCTTTGCGAATTGCTCCTGCGATTTCGACAGCGGCGTCTTCTCCTTGAACCCGAGTGGGATAAATGATGACTGGAATACTGGGAAAGCGGCGCTTTAATACAGATATGATGTCTCGAACAGCGGCACCCGTGGGAGAGGTGATGACGCCAATTTGATTCGGTAAGCTAGGCAGTGTTTGCTTGGCCTCTTCATCAAATAATCCTTTTTGCGTCAATTTGGTTTTGAGTTTTTCGTAAGCACGCAATAATGCTCCTTCGCCGGCCTCCTGCATCTGATCGGCGATCAGTTGGTAATCGCCTCTTTGTGTATACAGGCTGACTCGCCCACGCACCATAACCTGATTGCCATTCTGGGGTTGAAACGTCAATAGCCGATTGCGGCCTTTGAACATAGCCGCTCTAATCTGGGCACCACTGTCTTTGAGTGTGAAGTAGATGTGACCTGAGGCAGGAAATGCGGCGTTGGATATTTCCCCTTCAATCCATATGCGAGGAAATTGATTTTCGAGCATGTCTTTCGCGATATTATTGAGTTCGGACACGGATAGTATTTGTCGCTCGTCGTCTCGCATGAATCACCATTTGAATGTGTTTGGGCTTGAACCTTGAATCTAGCAACAGCAGTTGGCTCAGGCCGGTATCTTATCGTATTTCAAATCGATTTGTGCAGAGCAAAATAGGGGCTTAATGACGGCATTGTTGATTTGAATGCGTTTCCTCTATGTTGAGCTAGACTGTTTACAGATTATGCCCCTTTTAATATAATTAGCCGTTTTACTTTAGCACCTTGGTGTCCTACCCTTTTTGGCCTCGCCGGCCATCGAAGTGCCATTTCCTTAACTAGATGATTGTGCCCGGACGGTGTCGACAATGCTGCGAATAGTGCAAGAAGCGCTTACTTTTGATGATGTTCTACTCTTACCTGATTATTCCGAAGTGCTGCCCAAAGAGGTGCAGTTACAAACAAAATTAACCCGTGAAATAACGTTAAATGTTCCCTTGTTGTCGGCTGCAATGGATACGGTGACCGAATCCCGCTTGGCTATTGCCATGGCGCAAGAAGGGGGGATTGGCATTCTACACAAGAATATTCCTGTTGAAGATCAGGCTCGTGAAGTCAGAATTGTTAAGAAGTATGAAAGCGGAGTCGTAAAAGATCCCATCACCATTGCCCCCGAAGCCACGATTCGAGAGCTAGTGGAGCTCACTCAAACCCACGGCATTTCAGGCGTACCGGTGGTTGAGGGCAACAACTTGGTGGGTATCGTCACTGGGCGGGACTTGCGATTTGAAAAACGCTTGGATGCACCTGTCTCTAAAATCATGACCACCAAAGAGAAACTGGTAACCGTGAAGGAAGGGGCGGATTCAGAAGAGGTGAAGGAGCTACTGCATAAACATAAGATTGAAAAAATCCTCGTTGTAAATGAACAGTTCCAACTGCGTGGCATGATAACCATGAAAGATATTCGTAAAGCCGAGGCTTATCCCAGCGCCTGTAAAGACGGTTTAGGTCGGTTGCGTGTGGGGGCCGCTGTGGGCACCGGCGAGGGTACGGAGCAGAGAGTCACTGCATTAGTTAAAGCGGGGGTCGACGTTTTGGTGGTGGACACAGCGCACGGGCATTCGAAAGGCGTATTAGATCGTGTCTCATGGGTTAAGAAAAATTTTCCAAGTGTTCAGGTCATCGGTGGCAATATCGCTACGGGTGCTGCGGCGAAAGCGTTATTAGAAGCCGGCGCTGATGGCGTGAAGGTTGGTATTGGACCAGGTTCGATTTGTACCACACGTATCGTGGCGGGTATTGGTGTGCCGCAGATCACAGCGATATCAGATGTAGCTGAGGCTTTAAAGGGGTCAGGGGTGCCGATTATCGCCGATGGGGGTATCCGTTATTCCGGTGATCTGGCCA
>JAHRWA010000093.1 GCA_019090455.1 Pseudomonadales bacterium
CTGAAACGGGGCAAGAACTCCAGGTATACCGTTATGTTTGGGAAGGCGCTGTTGAGGAAGGTGATGATGACTATCGAGTTGATTATGTTGGCACCTTACAGATCAAGTCCGTAGTTAATGACCATTTTGCACGGGCAATAAGCACGAAGGGCAATGTTAAGAAGCACGACATTGTAGAACTTAAAAAATGATGAAAAAGAAGCGAGACCACAGAGGCATGTTTTCATTCTCTACTCCCAAACAGTTTGTATCTGCTTGGGGGCTCGCGCTTGAGGATGAATCACTATGAAACGACATATTAGTTTCTATTCGAGGGTAGCGATCTGCCTGTTGACGCAATTCGCGCGAGTAACAATCCATAGGCGTTGGCTTTTCTTAAGTGCAGTCGCTCTAGGTGCCGCGAATATTACTGTATACGCCAGCGAATATAGCAGCGCTCCGGTATTGACCGCGGGTTCTGCGGTTGAAGTCGCAATCCGGGACAACCCTAACCTTGCTGAAATGCAAGCAAGGTATGAAGCGTTGGCCGAAGTCCCTTCACAGGTGGGTACCTTGCCGGACCCGATGGTTAATTTCAATGCGATGAACTTCCCTACTGATACCTACGAAAGGGATCAGGAAGCGATGACACAGCTCCAAGTGGGCTTCAGTCAGGTCTTTCCTTTTCCAGGAAAGTTGAGCTTAAAGGAAGAGGCCGCCGAGTACGATGCGCGGGCGGCGGGGCATTCTGTCGATGAGTTGCGTTTGCAGCTTATAAAGAATGTGAAGAGCAAATGGTGGCAGCTCTACTATATGGATCGTGCCCTAGAGACAGTGGACAGCAATCAAGCTTTGTTGCGTCAGTTTATTACCGTCGCTAAAACCAAATACGAAACCGGTAAGGGCTTACAACAAGATGTTTTGCTTTCGCAGCTGGAACTCTCCCGATTAATGGATCAGGAAATTCAGCTAGAAGCCATACGGCGCAATCAGGCCATACAGCTCAATATCTTGATGGACAGACCTGCTAACGATCCTATAACGCTGCCGGATACGGTTTCTAAAATGATGCCAAATCTTGTTGATGAGAGTGAGCTTTACCAGAAGGCGGCGTCCGTGCGACCACGCTTGAAACAAATGGAAACGCAGATTGATGCAGCGAAATCCCGTCTCGATCTGGCCAAGCGCGATTATTATCCTGATTTTAAACTGGGTGTGACCTACGGTGATCGAACCGGAGACAATCCATTACCCCGAGGTGGAGCACGTTCAGATTTTCTTTCTGTCATGGTGGGAGTAAAAATCCCGCTCTACGCTGGCCGGAAACAATCCAAGGCAGTTTCTCAGAAAAGTTTGGAGCTACAGAAAAACCGCTACGCACTGCTCGATGAAAAAGGCTTGGTGACAGCGGCAATTTCATCCGCCGTTACAGATTACCACCGGGCAAAGAAACAATATTCGCTCTTTGGTAGCGGCATTGTTCCGCAAGCTCAACAAACGGTTCAATCAATGTTGGCAGGTTATCAGGTCAGTGAAGTGGACTTCCTGAACTTGGTGCGAAGCCAGATGACACTTTTTAATTACGAGCTGCAATACTGGAAGGCGTTAAGCGATGCAAAGCAAGCATTAGCCCGCCTAGAGGCCGCCGTTGGCGAGGAAACTGTTTATGAATAAATCTACCCTTTTAATCGCCGTACTGATGCTAGGTATTGGGATCGGCACTGGTTACTGGTTGTCCGGTAATAGCAGCTCGACAGTGGCAGTAACAGAGCAGGATAAAAAGCCTTTGTTTTACCGCGACCCGATGAACCCGAGCATTACATCGCCGGTACCAGCAAAAGACTCCATGGGTATGGATTACATACCTGTCTATGCGGATGAAGATAAGCCATCGGCCGAACGGAAAATCCTTTTCTATCGAAACCCCATGAATCCATCAGTGACTTCGCCTGTACCGGCTAAGGATTCGATGGGAATGGATTATGTGCCAGTTTACGCCGACAACGAAGTCAGTGAGGTTGCAGGTACAGTGAAGATCGACCCGGTGGTGGTTCAGAATATTGGTGTTCGTACCGCCATAGCCAAGCAAGAGTCAATCAGCCGAACCATTCGTGCTGTTGGTCGAGTGGATTTTGATGAAGAAACTATGGCGCGATTGCACCCCAAGGTTGAAGGATGGATCGAAGAAATCCGTGTTGATAAGACGGGGCAGAATGTGGCTAAGGACGATATTTTGCTAAGCATCTACTCGCCCAAGTTAGTTTCGACTCAGCAGGAATATTTATTGGCACTCAATAACCTGTCTGCTTTGAGCAAAAGCCAATTTGATGAAATCAGGCAAGGTGCAGAGGATCTGGTAAAGAGTTCTCGCGAACGCTTGGAGTTACTGGACGTGCCTGAGCATCAGATTCAAGAGCTAGAACAAACCCGAAAAATTAAGAAAAGTTTGCATATACATTCACCGGTAGCCGGTACGGTTATTCGTATTGGCTCCCGCCAAGGGCAATATGTTACGCCAAAAACCGAGTTGTACATGATGGTTGACCTTAGCCAGGTATGGGTTTACGCCGATGTCTATGAATACGAATTACCTTGGGTCAAGCTTGGCGATGAAGTCGAGATGACCTTGGCATCCGTGCCCGGTAAAACCTTTAAAGGCTCTCTGGACTATATCTACCCCTATGCGGAATCGAAAACACGGACCACGAAAGTACGTTTGGTGTTTGACAATCGTGAACTGTTACTACGCCCGGATATGTTTGCGGAGGTCAGCATTCAATCCGATACGCTGAATAACGCCGTCATCGTACCCGCTGAATCGGTTATTCGCTCCGGTAGCAGGACGCAAGTTTTTGTTGTCAGAGGCCCCGGTAAATTCGAACCGAGAACCGTTAAGTTGGGTATTGAGTCCAGTGGCCAGGTTGCTGTACTGGAAGGTGTCGCGGCGGGCGAGGAGGTCGTGACCTCCGCCCAGTTCCTGGTAGATTCTGAATCAAAATTGCGGGAAGCGACGGCCAAAATGATGGACGCGTTAAACAGCTCTAAAGGTATTTCTGAAGATGATTCGAGGAGCGTGGAAAGTCACAAGGGGATGGTTCACGGCAGTGAGGAGATGACTGATCACTCCCAGATGGAGATGGACGGTCACACCGATATGGAAATGAGTGAGCAGATAGATGGCTCAGGGCATGGAGTGCATGACCATGATTAATGCCATTATCAATGCCTCCTTGCGCGATCGTTTTATGGTGCTGATCGCGACTGTCATTATTGCGCTAGTCGGCTTGTTTGCTTATAAAAACGCCCCGCTGGACGCAATACCGGATTTATCGGATGTACAGGTCATTATCTTTACCGAATATCCCGGCCAGTCGCCACAAGTAGTAGAGGACCAGGTTACATACCCGCTAACCACGTCGATGTTGGCGGTACCTCGTACCAAAGTGGTTAGGGGATACTCCTTCTTTGGTCTTTCCTTCGTGTACATCATTTTTGAAGATGGCACCGATATGTACTGGGCACGTTCTCGGGTGCTGGAATCCATTAACTATGTCAGTGGCCGATTACCGCAAGGCATTACGCCGACGTTAGGGCCAGATGCAACAGGTGTTGGTTGGGTCTACGAATATGCACTGGTGGATAAAACGGGTAAACATGACTTAGCCCAACTCCGCTCTTTGCAGGATTGGTATTTACGTTACCCGTTGCAGACCGTTGAGGGTGTTTCAGAAGTCGCTTCAGTGGGAGGCTACGTTAAACAATATCAGGTAGAAGTCGATCCCAATGCCTTGTTGCGTTACAACATCCCGCTGAACAAAATTAAGATGGCCATCAAAATGTCCAATAAGGATGTGGGTGGGCGTCTGGTTGAGATGGCGGAAACTGAATATATGGTTCGGGGCCTGGGTTATGTGCAGTCGATTGATGATCTCAACAGTATTCCAGTAGGTGTTGATGCGAACGGTACACCCATACGTTTACAGGATGTGGCGCATGTTCAAATTGGTCCTGAGCTGCGTCGAGGTCTCGTAGATTTGAATGGCGAGGGCGAGGTCGCTGGTGGTGTGGTGATTATGCGCTTCGGCGAGAATGCTCTGGCTACTATCCAGGCGGTGCGTGCTAAATTAGAGGAATTGAAAGCCGGTTTACCAGACGGTGTAGAGATTGTCCCAGTCTATGATCGTGGTGACTTGATCGAGCGTGCAGTAAAAAGCCTGAACACCTCACTGATGCAGGAACTGATAATCGTCAGTTTAGTGGTTATCCTGTTTCTGCTACATGCGCGCTCAGCTTTCGTGGCGATCATTACTCTGCCATTGGGTATTTTGATGGCTTTTATCGTCATGCGCATCCAGGGGCTCAACGCCAATATTATGTCCTTGGGTGGTATTGCTATTACCATCGGCACCATGGTCGATGGGGCTATTGTGATGGTTGAGAATGCGCATAGTCGGTTAGCCGAAGCCAGTGAAAAAAAGGCAAGTGAAGGAAAAGGCAGTGAGCTGACACTGGATGAGCGCTGGAAGACGATTGGCGCGTCCTGTCATGAAGTCGGCCCGGCCCTGTTTTTCTCTCTGTTGGTCATTACCGTATCGTTTTTACCGATCTTTACTATGCAGGCCCAGGAAGGTCGGCTATTCAGCCCGCTGGCCTTTACCGCTACTTATGCCATGGCTGCTTCGGCAATTTTGGCCATTACCTTGGTACCAGTGATGATGGGCTATCTCCTACGAGGGAAAATCATTGCTGAACACAAGAATCCGATTAATCGGGCACTACATGCGTTGCATAAACCTGCGTTGACGCTGGCGATGCGGTGGAGAAGCATTACTTTAATTGTGGCTGTAGGCTTGTTGGCAGTGACCTACTATCCCTATTCCAAGCTTGGTAGCGAGTTTATGCCACCGTTGGATGAGGGCGATATTTTGTATATGCCGACTACCTTCCCTGGCATCTCCATTACCAAAGCCAAGGAGTTGTTGCAGCAAACCGACAAAATATTATCAACTTTCCCTGAAGTGCATCATGTGTTCGGCAAAGTAGGGCGCGCGGAATCTGCAACAGACTCGGCACCTTTGGCCATGATAGAAACCACGGTTCGATTAAAACCGAAAGAGGAATGGCCAGACCCCAAAAAATCAACCAAAGACTTGATGAATGAAATGGATAAGGCGATTCAATTCCCTGGATTGGCTAACGCCTGGACAATGCCGATCAAAACCCGAATCGATATGTTATCGACGGGTATTAAAACGCCTATTGGTATCAAAGTCTCTGGCCCAGATCTGAATGTCTTACAACAGGTGTCTCAGGATATTGAGCAAGCCATGAAAACATTACCGGAGACTACTTCGGCCTTTGGTGACAGGGCAGTTGGGGGCTATTACCTGGACTTTAACATTAATCGGGAAAGCGCAGCGCGCTACGGGCTAACGGTTGGAGCGGTTCAGGATATTATTCAAAGCGCGATTGGCGGTATGAATATCACCGAAACTGTCGAGGGGCTTGAGCGGTATCCGGTCAATCTACGCTACCCGCGTGAGTTGCGCGATGACCTGGAAACCCTCAAGCGTGTATTAATACCCACGCCTACGGGCACTCAAATTCCCCTGGCGATGGTGGCGGATATTGACTATCAACGGGGTCCTCCGGTCATTAAAAGCGAAGATGCGCGGCCTAACGCCTGGATTTATGTCGATATCTCCACTTCGGATATTGGTGGCTATGTTGCCAAAGCTAAGCAGGTGTTGAATGAACAAGTTTCAGTGCCAGCGGGATACACTATTACATGGTCCGGTCAGTTCGAATATATGGAACGTGCTGCTGAGCGCCTGAGCATTGTGGCTCCAGCAACGCTGCTCATTATTTTCCTACTTCTGTACTTCAATTTCCGAAACATAACCGAGCCGTTAGTTGTGATGATGTCGATTCCGTTTGGTCTCGTAGGCGGAATCTGGCTTATCTATATCAATGATTACAATATGTCGGTGGCTGTTGCTGTGGGCTTTATTGCGTTGGCAGGGATGGCGGCAGAAATTGGTGTTCTGGTCTTAAGCTTTATTGATGTCGAGATCGCCAAACGACGCGCCGAGTCGAGACAGTTGCTATCGCTAGAGGAAATAAAGGATGCGGTACTGTCGGCAACGTCAAAGCGGGTTCGACCTGTGGCGATGACGGCCATATCCACGATGGCTGGACTGATTCCTATCATGCTAAGTAGCGGCACTGGCTCCGATGTTACACACCGTATTGCCGCGCCGATGTTAGGCGGGATGTTGACGGTCATGATACTGAATCTTTTGGTACTGCCTGTGATTTATAGCCTCATTCTACAGTACCAAGAGAAGCGCCGAGAATTACCTGCGAATGCCGACTACCAGGTGTTAACCGAAGAAGGAGATACTGCATGATAGTTGCGATTGTGTTGGCATTCAGTCTGGTTGCGGTCACTTTTACATTTCATTACCGGGTACTGCTTTGGCTTGGGTTGAATACGCCAAAGATGAATTTGCCAACACAAACACAGGTGTTAGTTATTGTCGTCGTACTTTTCCTAACGCATATAGTTGAGATTGGTTTCTACGCAATAACTTACAGCTGGTCTGTATCTTCGCTTAAGTTGGGTATGTTTCAAGGGGCACCAGTGGGTGATGCAATGAGTTATTTATATTACTCAGGGGTTATCTACACAACATTGGGCTTAGGAGATATTCAGCCTGAAGGGCACATTCGCTTTATTACTGCGATGGAAGCGCTGAATGGTTTTCTTTTGATTACCTGGTCTGCGTCATTTACGTTTCTTGCGATGGGCCGTTTGTGGCCATGGGATAACTCGTGCACAGGTCGAATGGATGAGCACCGAAAGAACACCGGTTAGTCTCGACACATTTGGAGTCAACGAATGAGGAGGTGGGTATGATCAACAGGAACAAATTTGCGATGGCAAGCGGACTCTGTGCGGGGTTACTGTGGGCGATATGTAGCGTTCTCGTAGCTCTCTTTCCCCATTATATGCTGCTGATGACAACGCATATGATTCACGTCGATATAACGCAGATGGACTGGACGTTGACATGGTCTGGGTTTCTGGTCGGGTTAGTCGGTTGGATGATCCTTGCCGGTATTGCAGGAGCGTTACTGGCAGTTATCTATAACCGGATGGTTGGCAGTGGAGCTAGTTAGGATAAATATTTGGGTATGCTGAAGAGCAATTATTTTGAGCGGTACTGCTAATGGCTGAAAAGAAGGGATATTTTCAGCCAGGCTTTGCGTCGACAATTGAAACAGTCTCAGAGCTTGGAGCGCTAGCTGAGAAATTAGCATTTTTGATCCGCAGCAAACTGTGGGTGCAGATTGTTGTATGCATGGTCTTGGGTATCGGCATTGGTTTATTGGTGTCTCCGGAAGGTGCGGCCTTGGTGTCTGATCAAACGGCTGAGCTTATTACTGGGTGGCTTGTATTGCCTGGACATTTGTTTTTGGCTCTGATTCAGATGATTATGCTTCCGCTTGTCGTATCGTCAATTGTACTTGGTATAGCAGGCGCTGAAGACCTGACTAAACTTCGCAAAATGGGGTTGCGAATTGCTCCCTATTTCGTAGCTACAACAACTGTCGCTGTCCTAATTGGTGTAGTGCTCGCAACGTTCGTTGAACCAGGGCAGTACATCGATCCAAACATGCTCTCTGCAACACTCGCCGATACAGGACCTGTGAAGGTGAGTGAAAATCAGGAAGTACTGACACTTCATGACCGTATAGTCGGTCTAATACCGGCTAATCCATTGAGTGCGGCGCTTGAAGAAAGCATGTTGCAAATCGTCGTGTTTGCGATCCTTACGGGGGTTGCGCTAGCCTCTATTACCCAGGATCGGGCTAAACCCTTACTCGATATTTCCAGATCCGTACAAGAATTGTCAATGAAGATTGTCAGCTGGGCGATGGTGATTGCTCCCCTGGCGGTACTGGGATTATTGGCTCAAATCACTATGCAAGTCGGCATTGACGCGCTCATGGGAATGTCGGTGTATGTGGGTACTGTTCTACTTGGCTTGGGGATGCTGCTTGGGTTTTACCTGACAGTTGTGTTGATTGTGGCTGGTGTACGTCCTTCAAAATTTTTGTCTAGGGTAAGAGAAGTCCAATTGCTGGCATTCTCAACATCCAGCTCGGCTGCGGTGATGCCTCTCTCCATCAAAACGGCGGAAGAAAAACTTGGTGTGCAATCCTCAACTGCCGATTTTATCGTGCCGTTAGGCGCGACGATTAATATGGATGGCACCGCGCTTTATCAAGTTGTCGCTGCCGTGTTCCTCACGCAAGTATTTGGGATTGAGCTTTCTTCGGGAGAGCTTCTATTGCTGATCACAACAACCATTGGCGCCTCAATTGGCTCACCTAGCACACCGGGCGTTGGTATCGTTATTCTTGCTACGATACTGACAAATATCGGCGTACCAGCAAGCGGCATAGCTTTGATAATTGGGGTTGACCGAATCCTTGATATGTCGCGCACTGCAATAAACGTAACCGGGGATTTAACAGCCTGTGTGGTGATGGATAAATGGCTTCCATCCGAATCTATTGATCTGGAGGAGGTGTAAATTGAATAGGGATGATTTACCAGAAGACTACGTGCCAGCATTAAGGTTTTCATGGCTTACTGCTATATATGACCCTGTGGCTAGGTGGACAACTAGGGAGTCTGTCGTCAAAAAAGCGCTGGTAGATCAAGCAAAATTAACGACTGGTATGTCAGTGCTCGACCTTGCATCTGGTACGGGTACCCTAGCTATAATCATCAAGCGAAAGTTTCCAGATGTTGATGTGGTGGGTGTGGATGGTGACCCAAGAATACTTCAAATTGCCAATGCCAAGTCAGAAAGCGCTAACGTTAAAATAGAGTTTGATCAAGGATTGGCAACTCAACTGCCTTATGCTGATTCGAGCTACGACCGGGTATTTTCCACCCTGTTTTTTCATCATTTAGGTAATAGCGACAAAGCCCGTGCATTCGCTGAAATTTTTCGCGTACTCAAACCTGGTGGACAATTGCATGTAGCGGACTGGGGGAAACCGACTAATTTCCTTATGCGGCTACTGTTTTACCCTATTCAATGGCTGGATGGATTTGCCAACACGAAGGGCAATGTAGAAGGACAATTACCGCTTTTGATTCAATATACTGGTTTTAGCGATGTTCGAATTTGTAAGCAATTTAGCACCGTATTTGGCACATTAACGATTTATAGTGGTTCTAAAATGGTCAGTCATATTTCATCATAAAGAGCGTCGATAATTGGGCATTGTTCCAGTGAGTAACTCTCGCCTTTGCATTTATCAGCCATCTCCAATAGTGCCTTGTGCAGGCGCTGAAGGTCGTCAATCTTGCGTTGTACTTCTTCAGATTGCGCCAGGGTCAGGGCTTTAACTTCGCCACAGGTGTGATTTGGCTCGTCGACGAACTGCAACAAGTCACGGACCTGCGCCACGCTAAAGCCCAGGTCACGGCTGCGGCGGATGAAAATCAGTCGTTTCAATTCTGGTTGGTGATATACCCGGTGTCCGCCTTCCGTGCGCAGTGGTGTTGGCATCAGGCCGATTTTCTCATAGTAGCGCACTGTTTCGACCTTACACTGGCCCGCGCGGGCCAGATCTCCGACTCCGAAGGGTGCCTTGGCTGAACGTTCTTGCATACAAATCACTTGAACCTGTAGTTACTACAGGTTTTATACTAGCACTAGTGGCTCAAAATGATAGAGGTATGCCGATGACAACCATGCTTGAATCTGAGCTGATCTGCCCTGAATGTGGCCACAAAACAGTGGAAATTATGCCGGAAGACGCCTGCATGTATTTCTTTCAATGTCCCCAGTGTTCTGTGGTATTGAAGCCTGTGGCGGGCGACTGCTGCGTATTTTGTTCTTATGGCAGTATTCACTGTCCACCGATCCAGAAGGCCAATAAATCCGGCGAAAAAACGGGATGTTGTCGATGAATAGGGAATCTGGCGAGGGCTCCAAAAAAGCGTTGGGGTGGTTGGCTCTCTTTGCTTCCACCGGGACCTTGCTTTGCTGCGCGCTACCTATCTTATTGGTCAGCGTTGGTATGGGAGCAGTCGTGGCGTCTTTAACTAGCCAATTTCCCGTGTTGGTCACATTGGCATCCTATGAGTTATGGATGTTTGGTGGTTCAGCCCTGATTTTGGGGGTTGCTGCATGGGTGCTCTGGAAAAGCCCTGTCAGTTGTCCCGCTGATCCAGTTTTGGTTGATCGTTGTAAACGAGCACAAACCTGGAATCGACGCATTTTTTTTCTGGCCTTGGCGGTATGGTCAGTAGGATTTTCTGCTGCCTTTTTGTTATTGCCCCTCAGGAACCTTTTGGGTGTTTAGGGAGGTTAAGATGAAAACCATGACCTTATTGATACTGTTAATGGGCATTGCATTGCCCGCCACAGCATTTTCTGAGACTTTGGAAATTGATATCTACGGTATGACGTGCGCGTTCTGTGTCGATAGTTTGCAACGTAAACTGGGCAAGTTACCTGAAATTACTCAGGTAGATGTTAGCTTAAAAAACAAAAAGGTTAGGGTCGATACTGGTGATAAAAAGGCCGATATTGATGCAATCAAACAGGCAATCATTGATTCAGGTTTTACGCCGGTCAAGGTCCATGTCAAATAAATGGGCGATTTTACTGTGGATCGGTTTGCTTGAACTGTGTTTCCAGTCGAGCGCGTTGGGTATGGGGTTGCGCTCTTTCGTGGCGCTACCGGTAGAGAAGGGCGGTACGGTCTTACGTGGTGTTGTTAGTCACGACAATGAAACCAATATTAACCAGCTAACAGCCAACTTGGCCTATGGTATCGATCACAAAAAGACGCTGTTATTTGGTGTTCCTTATCGCCTGTCATCCGGTGATGATAAACAGTTAGGTGATTTTAGCCTGCTATACCGACAGATTGTTTCTCAGGCGGATCACCCTAAAGGCACGCGTCGTATAGGGCTATTGGGTGGTGCAGTGATCCCAACTGATAGCTCACGGGGTGGGGCGTTTCAAGCTGGTGCAGTAGCTACTTGGTTTCGGGATAAGAACGAATGGGATATTGATGCTCTATATCAGCGAGGTACCGGTGATCGACAGGATTCAGCACGCTATGATCTATCCTGGCAGCATCGATTGATGCCAGCGGTGTATCCAGAGTGGGGGATTCAGTCTGAGTTGTATGGAGTCGTTGAGCTGGGTGGCCGCTGGCAAAAGGGGGCTTCGATGGTTCACCAATTCACCTTGGGCCTGCAGTGGACACAAGGGCGCTGGGTACTAGAGGGAGGCGTTATCCAGGACCTGAATGGTCCGGATGCTACCGGTTTCTTGCTCAGTGTACGGTTTCATTGAGATTAAAGAGTTTACTCATATGCAAATTATTGCATTCTGAGCCTGCTGTATATCGTTAGATTGATTACCTAACATTACCCGACGATCACCGGAATTACTTCTGTTTGTATCCCCAGTGTATCCCAAGGCTTTATCTAGGATCTGGGGTAGGAAATAATCCGTTGCGTTTATGTGAAGGGGAAGATGGTACCAGAGGCCGGACTCGAACCGGCACACCCGTGAAGGCGGGGGATTTTGACATTAACCTACCATCTTTCGATGCTAGCC
>JAHRWA010000094.1 GCA_019090455.1 Pseudomonadales bacterium
AATATTCGAATACGCCGAGTCCCATGCCGCCGTATTCTTCTGGGATACGAATACCGAAGTAACCCATCTCGCCCATCTTCTGTCTCAGATCCAACGGAATTTCACCTTGAATGGGATCTAATTCGTTGGCGACAGGCAACACTTCTCTGAGGGTGAATTCTCGTGCGACCTCTTGTATCATTTTTCTTTCTTCGGTCATGTAACCGTGAGAAACGTTGTCTGCTTCGTCCAACCCGTTTTGTTCTGAGGCCATGCTCGCATCTCCCTCTACATTCCGATTAAGTCTGCCTTGTCGATGATGTTTTGTAAAATCCGAACGCTGGCTGCATCCACCATGATGCCGTCAACATTAATGGCTCCCAGGCCTTGTTGTATTGCTTCCGCATATGCCGCTTTGGCTTTACGAGCGCTTTCAACGGCTTTGGCAGCGGGAGAAAAAACCTCTTGGGCGATTTCGACTTGGCTGGGATGAATAGCCCATTTGCCTACCATACCGAGTACATTCGATCTTTCGCATTCAGTGCGGTGGGCATCGGGGTTGCGGAAATTGGCATAAGGTCCATCAACAGGATCGAGTCCGTTGGCTCGACAAGCGATTGTCATTTTGTATCGCGGGTAATGCCAGATATCGGGGGGATAGCTGCCGCCGTCACCGCCGACGCTACTCAGATTCATTTGTTGACTCGCAGAGTAATCACCCATTCCAAATATCAAACATTCCAGACGGTCGCTAGAGGCAGCGATTTCCTCTACGTTCATTATGCCTTCTACTTCTTCAATAAGACATTCGATACCGATGCGGTTTTTTAAATTCAACTTCTCTTCCAGTTGGCTAAGCATCAGATCTAAGAATTTTACATCGTGGGCACTTTTGGCTTTGGTGAGCATGATGGTATCGATTTTTTCACCGGCACCGGTGACAATTTCAATAATGTCATCATGACAATAGTGCGTTTCAACGTCGTTGATTCTGACGCACAAGGTTTTAGGTTTCCAATCGTGCGTGTTCAACGCCTTCACGATCATGCCTCTGGCTTCTGCTTTCGCATTGGGTGCCACGGCGTCTTCCAAATCAAGGAAGACATGATCTACTTCCAGTTGTGATGCTTTGGCCATCATTTTTTCGCTAGAGCCGGGTACGGAGAGTTGGCAGCGTCTGAGTCGTTTAGGTCTACTATTCATTATTATCTTCCTTTGATGATTGTAAATTATGATTGCGATTGATAGGTTGCTTTTGGTTGTAAATAATGGTTTTCAAGTGACGGTTTTAAATGATTGTTTTTCAATGATTGTTTTTAAATAAGGGTTTTCATATAACGATCTTTTTTCTTCTTAACTCTGCAATTTGATCTTCATTCAAACCGTAACTTTTTAAAATATCATCGGTATGCTCACCCAAGAGTGGAGCGCCGGTACGAACGCCTCCCGGCGTTTTTGTCATTTTTATGGGTGTGTTGGTGATGTGATACTTTTTATTTGTATTGGGATGTTCTATCAATGTCAGCATGTCACGCGCACTGACGTGTGGATCTTCAAACAGATCCTTAGCATTTTGCACGGGACCAAAGGGTAATTTAGACCCTAACTTTTCGGCCAGTTCTTTTTTTGTCAGGTTGCGAGTCCAGTCGGAGACTATTTGTAACGTTTCTTCCATAAACTCAACGCGGCTATGGTTGTACTTGAATCGTTTGTCTTCGATGAGTTCTTCACGACCCATCTCCTGACAAAGTAGTCCCCAAAAATGATCGCGAGGGCAGGCAATACTGACATAGCCATCTTTGGCGGGGAAGAGACCGAAGGGACACAGAGCGGGGTGTCCGTTACCTTCCAGGCCGGGAACTTCGCCGGTATAGGAATATTGCGGAACGATGCGTTCGCAAAACGCCAATACGGAGTCGTACATTGCCACATCCAAAAATTGTCCCTTGCCTGACTTATCCGCTTCATAGATTGCCGACATAACGCCAAAGGCCATGAGGCTGGCAGGGATCATATCGCCAACCCCTGGGCCAACCTTGGTGGGGGAGCCACCCGGTTGGCCAGTGATACTCATCATGCCGCCCATGGCTTGGGCGATGACATCGTAGGCTGGCCAATTACTGTAGGGGCTAGCGCCGGTTCTCGGGTCACCAAAGCCTCTTATTGCGGCGTAGACTAATTTCGGATTGATCTCAGCGAGTGCTTCGTAGGATAAATCCAACCCTTCCATGACGCCGGCTCTGAAATTTTCTACTAGCACATCGGACTCCTTCACCAGAGAGCGAAGAATTTCTTTACCCTCCGGTTGTTTGAGATCAATGACGATGCTGCGCTTGTTTCGATTGACGCTTTGAAAATAGCCGCCGAAAGGTTTTCTATCGGTAATCTCTGGCGGAAAGGGAACCATCTGGCGTGTGATATCGCCGATGCCCGGTGCTTCAACCTTGATGACATCGGCACCTTGATCGGCTAACAACATAGTGCAAAATGGCCCGGCCAGTGCCTGGGTTAAATCCAGAACTTTTAACCCGCTTAATGCTCCTTGTACTTTTGTTTTAGGCACGTTAGCTCCTGATGTGTTTTTATCTTGCATAGGTTTTAATGGACATAAGTTGTATCTGATACGAGTCGTTATTTGTAATAAAAAAACCTAAGCTATTTTTCTCTTAATCAGTACGCGACGTTCTCCCTCAAACACAATGTCATCATTTTGATTGACTCCCCAGTGCTTGAAAGTGATTTCGCCGGATTGGCTATCGACTTCCTTAGTTGCCAACACTTCCGAATAGGCAAACAGGGTATCACCATGAAAGACAGATGATTTAAGACGAATTTTATTGAGCCCTAATTCGCGTATGGCATTTTCGCCAGTGTCTTGCATGGTTAAGCCAATTATCATCGAGATGGTGACACCGCCAAATTGTAGGCGTTTACCGAAGCTATCTTTGACCGCCTCTTCATTGAAGTGCGCGTCTGCTGTATTGAGGACTTGTAGTGTGATGCCCACGTTGTCGTTTTCGCACATGGTTTTGCCACGCACGTGCTTCATCACTTGCCCGACTTCAAAGTTATCAAAATAATTATTATTGCCTGTCAAGCTCATGATGAAGCCTCCGTTGCAGTGGATGGATCACGGAAACGGACGAAGTTGGTCCGTAGGAATTGGATAACCAGGGTGCCATGTTGGTTGTAGCCTTGGGTTCGCCAAGTCACGATGCCGGCGGTTTTGTTGCTTTTGGAGATGCGTTTTTTTATCACGGTGCTGCGTGCGGTTAAGGTATCACCTACGTGCATGGGCTCAATAAATTCGCAGTCATCGACTCCTAGAAATAAACCCCCTCCTTCTGATAAATCTTCTACGGACATTCCGAAAGTGGTGTTAAACACCAAGAGCGGGTTCACTACCATTTTGTCGTGGCCCATGGATTGGGCGTAGGGTTCATTAAAATACAGTGGATTGAAGGACAGGGTTTGCGTGGAAAATCCGGTGTTGTCGCCATCAGTGATGGTGCGTCCCCAATGATGCTCGAATACTTGATCCTCAATAAAATCTTCAAACTTATTCCCTTTAATAACGGGAATCGCGCGTTGTCTAAAATCGTCTTCGCTCATTTTTTGAGGTCTCCGTGATGCTTTGGGTAATCTGAAACAGACCAACTCGAAAGCGGTTAACGTTTCCGCAGGAAGAGTCGTGAATTTGTTTAGCAGCAACATAGCGAATATCAGCCTTCATTGGCAAGTTCTAGATTTGAGATCTTGTTTCAATATCTGGGTTCTAAGTTCTAGCTTTGAGTTCCATGCGAAGTGTCATAGGAGTAGCATCGAGTTAATGGGCTATTAGATGGACTCTAAAGACAAAAAGTTTAGAATTAGAAGTTTTTTTACACGGTGAAGCACGATAAAAAAACAGGGAAGAGAGGGAGAGGATTATGATTGCAACAAAACTGTGGCATCAATTAGGGACATTGAAATACGAGGACATTCCTGTATCCACGCGAACAGTGGCTAAGCAATGTTTGTTAGATTGGACTGCGTGTGTTGTCGCGGCGACTGACGAGCCTTTGGCAAAAATATTACGGGATGAATTTGGTTCTGCAGAAGGGGCGTGCAGCCTTATTGGGACTAACGAAACGACCACGGCACAAGCGGCAGCAATGATTAATGGCGCTACTGGCCACGCTCTTGATTTTGATGACACCAATATTGTGATGGGCGGGCATCCCAGTGTTCCCGTGGTGCCGGCAGTTTGGGCTATGTCGGAAGAGATGGGGGCGACGGGCGAGCAGTTATTAACGGCCATGATTGTGGGTCTTGAGGTGGAGTGTCGTCTGGGTAAATTGATCGGTGGTCAGCACTACGCCAGAGGTTGGCATGTGACTTCGACTATGGGGGTGTTTGGTGCCTGTGCTGGTGTGTCGTATTTGCTTAAGTTATCAGAGGAAGAATTTGGCCATGCCTTTGGTTTGGCGGCTTCGCAGGCTAGCGGATTGAAAGCGAACTTCGGCACTATGACTAAGCCTTTTCATGCCGGTCACGCAGCGGAGCGAGGATTGATCTCTGCTCGATTGGCAAAGCGAGGTTTCACGTCTAATGCAGAAGCCTTTGAGTGTAATCAGGGGTTAATGTCGGCTGCTTCCGAAGGGGCGATCAATGAAGAGCAATACGATGAATTGGCGACTCAATGGCTGACGGAGCACACCCTGTTTAAATACAATGCGGCTTGTTATTTGACCCACGCATCAATCGAAGCGCTTAAATTAATGGGGGAGGGTGCCAGTGAAGAGAGTTGCGCCTCTATTGAATTGCAGGTTCACCCTTCTTTGCTTGATGTTTGTGGCATTGAAAACCCGGAAACGGGATTGGAAGCGAAATTCAGTCTTCGTGCTAATGCTGCGCTGACGGTGTTGGGTTTTGATACCACAGATCCTGCCACGTATTCTGATGCCAATATTAAAAATGAAAAAGTGCAGTTGATACTACAAAAAGTCAGAGTGAAAACAGATAAATTGTTCAAGAATACGCAATCGAAAGTGATCTTCCATCGCGGAGATGGAAAGATGCTGGAGCAATTCTTTGACACCGGCATTCCGGCTACTGATTTGGTCGGCCAACAACAAAAATTGGAAGCCAAATTTCATCATCTCGTTTCACCAAAACTGAAAAACAAAACTGAAAAATTACGGCAATTTATTATGGAATTGGAATCCGCAGAAACGATATCCATACAGTCTTTAGCATGTGTCTAAAACCGTTTTTTATCCTCCTGTTTAGAGCGTAGGAAAAGGGATAGAAGTTGCATTTTCGGCCGAGATAATGCAGTCTTCTGGCACTCGAATAGGGCTTGTTACTAGGTTTGTACTGGGTTTATTACAAGGTGTTTTTAATACAGGAATAACTATGATCGATTTTAGAGATAAAGCGGCTATCGTCGGTATTGGAGAAACCCAATACGTACGTGGAGCGAATAAACCGTCAGCAGAACAAATGCTGGAATCAACCCGTATTGCGATTGCAGATGCGGGCTTACAACCAAAAGATATAGATGGAATTGTTTTGCCACCGGTGTTGATAACAGCGGAAGAAGTGGCAGCCAATTTAGGCATAGAAGATATACGTTACAGCGTCTCCGTCAATATGGGTGGCGCTAGTCCTATCACTGCATTGCAAAGTGCGGCGATGGCCATTGCCTCTGGTGTAGCAGAGAACGTGGTAGTGACAGTGGGCTGGAATGGATATTCCGCGATGCGACCCAAGCCGGGTGTTAAGGTCGTTGAGAAAATCTCATTGGCGGCGATGGAAAGAACCCTGACGAATTATTATTTTCCTTATGGTTGTGCATCACCTGTGCAAATGTATGCGTGGATGGCGATGCGTCATATGAAAACCTTTGGCATTGAAAATGAAGCCATGGGAGCAGTCGCTGTTGCTTGTCGCAAGCATGCTCAATTTAATGATAAAGCCATCAACAGAGGCAAGCCTTTAGACATGGAAGGTTACATGCGATCTCGCATGATTTCAGAGCCCTTCCGCTTGTACGATTGCTGTCTTGAAAATGACGGTGCTGCGACGGTTGTATTGACCAGTGCTGAGCGGGCTAAAGATTTACCCCATACACCGGTTTATATTATGGCTGCTGCAGAAGGTCATCCGTATCCTGCTGATGACATCGCTAATCGCCCCGATATGTTTAAAATTGGTCTTCATAATTCTGCGCCAAAAGCCTTTGCCATGGCGGGCGTAAAGCCGACAGATATGGATTTCTTGCAAGTTTATGATTGCTTCACTTACGTGGTGTTGATGCAGTTAGAAGCGCTGGGTATTTGTGAACAAGGCGCATCGGGTGAGTTTGTTAAAAATGGCAATATCGAAATTGGCGGCAAATATCCATTAAACACTCATGGTGGTTTATTGGCGCAAGCCCATGTGTGGGGATTGAATCACGCGGTAGAAGCGGTTCGCCAATTACGCGGCGATGCACCACCTGAAGTGCAGGTACCTGATGCAGAACTTGGTCTCGTGACTGGATGGGGTGATTTCGGTGACGGCAGCTTGGTTATTTTGAGGAAATAAGAATATGACAAACGAATCTTTTATACCAAACCCTCCACCCAGGCCCAATCATTATTTAGATGAGCAGTTCTGGGAAAATTGTCGGAATCACGTTCTCGCATTTCAGTGTTGTACGAGTTGTGAAACTTGGCGACATATCCCCCGTTTCATGTGTGCTAAATGCGGTTCGCCCGATTGGGAATGGAGACAGTCATCTGGAAAAGGCATTATCTATTCTTGGACTGTGGTACATAAACCCATGACACCTCATTTCGAAAGCATATTCCCTTATGCTGCATTGGTGGTGGAAATGGAAGAAGGTGTACGTATTACGGCGGGGTTACAGGATCTGGATCTTGATAAAATAGAAATGGATTTGCCCGTGGAAGTGGTATTTGAAACATTAGAAAATGGTGCTGTATTACCATTTTTTGTACCACGTAAAGATTGAGTTATTCTGTAATCTCTTTTTATAGATAGACAACTCGATAGACGTTACGGCCTGCATGTGTAGGCCGTAACTTTGTTTACCTCCCGCTGAGGTTCAACTTGTACTGAGGTTCCTATTATGAAGATTGATATTGTTTCAGATGTAGCCTGTCCTTGGTGTTATGTGGGCAAGAAAAATTTAGAAGCGGCCATGGCACAACGGCCTGATATCGAGTTTGAAATTCAATGGTTTCCCTATCAGCTTCATCCCGAAGCGCCTTCAGAAGGTTACGATTATCAAAGAACCTTAGAAAAAAAATACGGTAAAGAGCGTATCGCCATGATGTATCAGAGTTTTGCAGAGGCGGGAAAAAAGGCGGGAGTTGATTTCCATTTAGACCGAATCGAGCGAGGTGCCAATACTTTTCTAGCACACCGATTATTAGAATTCGCATGGAGTAAAGGCAAACAGAATGAGTTGGCAGAAGCGCTGTTTGATGCTTATTTTTGTCAGGGTTTGTTTGTTGGTGACCCCAAAGTACTGACTGAAGTTGCGGTGACGGTAGGCTTGGATGAGCAAGAAGTCAGTGACTATCTGAAGAGTGATGAGGGCGTTGCGAGTGTGAAAGAGAAAGTGGATGCTGCGCGTTCGGACGGTGTCTCAGGTGTCCCTTCTTTCAGTTTTAACAATATGTTTGCAGTGCAGGGCGGACAGCCTGTAGAAGCGTTTCTGCATACGATTGACCGACTGCATGAAAAAAGCTTAGCTGAGAATTCTTAGGCTGTTTTGCACTGATATTAACAATCTTTATAATCGGGCTCTCTTTTTCCAAGAAAGGCCCTAACGGCTTCTTTTGAATCTTGTGTAAAACTCGCGAGAATTTGTTGGCGATCTTCTATCGCCATAGCCGCCTCTAAACTGGCAGCATCGACACCGAGATTAATACCATCCTTTGTAAGACGTAATCCAAAAGGGCTGGTGCGTAACATGTCATCCACATAGGTTTGAGCAGCGGAATCAAGCTCTTCTTCGGCAACCACTTCAGAGACGAGGTTTACCGCGAGTGCTCTCTGGGCTCGAATGAATCGGCCAGTTAACAATAATTCAGATGCGATGGAAGTCCCCACTAAACGAGGCAAGAAATAACTCGATCCCATATCACAACCGCTTAAGCCAATAGTGATATAAGCGGCATTCATTTTAGCACTCTCTCCCGCGATTCGGATATCAGCTGCTAAGGCTAGACTAAAACCGCCGCCGCAAGCGGCACCTTGTATCAGAGCGATGATGGGTTGTGGGCATTTGCGCATAGCGATATATATTTTGGCGATGCGTTTCTGGAAAAGGTATACGCTGCTGGGTGTTCGCTCTTTGACAAAGCCCGCGCTATCTTTTAGATCAAGGCCGGCACAAAATGCTTTACCGTTAGCTTTCAGTACAACGATGCGAACAGTTAAGTCTTCGCTTAGATTCGTAAAATAATCTACCAGTTCATCTATCATCGTAATGTTTAAGGCATTCATGGCATCGGGTCGGTTTAAGCAGAGCCAATCAACGGAACCGCGTTTTTCTATTGTTATTGTTTTATAAGTGTCGTTTTTACTCACTGTAACGCTCCTACTATTTTAGAATGTATTCTATTCAGATCTATCTTGAGTGGCCCAGGCAATAGAGAGTAACAACAAGACCTGCATAAAGAGTCGGGCGCCCAATATACTCTCAGGAACTTCAGGAAATAAGCCTGGGTGCGTCCACATAAAAACATTCGCAGGCGTCACGCAGATCACTAGCGCTATCAATCCGTAGCCGGCCCATCTTCGTGTTTTGATATGAATGAGGCCGAATGCACCAAGGATTTCAAAAAAACCACTAATATAAACCGCCGGTAAATGTAGGCCAGGACTAATATAATTCGGCATGATGCGCACGAAAGAGTCAGGTGAAATAAAATGCCCAATACCTCCGCCCAAGAAAAAACAAAAGACAAAAAATAAGCCTATCTTAACAGTGTTAGGTAAGCTCTTCTGTTCTAGTAACATTGATTTCATTTAAATGTGCTTCGCTGAGGTAAGTTAGGAATTGACCGGGGACTCATAACCCATGAGTTGCGCAAAACTGCCTAATATCCTGAGAGTGAGTCCCCAGATAATATGGTCCCCCACTTTGATGCCAGGAAAGGTCATGTTCGAGCCTCTAATCGAAAATACATGATCCGATACCGATTCCGTATCGAACAAATGTGTGACCGGCACCCAAAAGACCTCTGCGACCTCCATGGGATCGCAAGATGTTACCACTTGATCGCGAGATCCAATATGATAGACGAAAGGCGATAACACCATATTCTCTATCGCGGCGGATCGCTCAATTTGGCGGATAGGTAAGGGGCCGATTCGATGGTTTTCTACCAAGTGAATTCCGATTTCTTCTTTGGTCTCTCTCTCAGCGACAGTATTGGCACAGATATCCTCTACTTCAACCCGTCCACCGGGAAACGCCACATGCCCAGACCAGGGGTCATCTTCGCGCTCAGATCGCCGGATGAAGCAAATTTCTAAACCGGATTCGCCTTCCGCAATAATGAGGGCAACGGAAGCCTGACTGGCTGACGTGTCGTGTACTGCCGGTTCATGGTCTTGATCATTGATGGCAGTGTGTATTTCGTTAATGGTTATCACAATTTGAACCTATAAATTTTGCTGGGGCCGTGGATTTCAGTTGAAAAATGATAACGCGTCTTGCTCTTGATATAAAGAGCGCAGCCATAGTGATTGCTACGCCGTGTCATGTGTAACAGTGTCATCTGTCACTTTGTTATCGAAAACCTTGATCTTTTATTTACTAAGCCATTTTGCAATTTTCCATAACCGGTCGGCTCCTTTGGCAGAATAGGGCTGGCTTACGAGTGCTGTACCCGCAAACCAGCTGCGTTGATAGAGTACCGCCCTTTTATGAGAAAACTCCATAAAGCCATCAAACCCATGATAAGCACCCAACCCGCTAGGACCGACGCCACCAAAGGGCATATTGAAATGGCCAATGTGACTGACCGTGTCATTGATGCAGGCACCACCGGATATGGTTTTATCGATAAACGATTCGGCGCGGCGTTTGTCTCGATCAAAGTAATAGAGAGCCAGTGGTCGAGGCCGTGATTGGACGAAGTTGATGGCATCATCGAGGCCATCGTACTCAACTACTGATAACACAGGTCCAAATATTTCCTCCTGCATAACCAACATATCATCGTTGACGTCGGTGATAACCGTGTAAGGGATAACACGTTTGCCTGAAGGGATTTGTTCCCCCTTGGGGATCATCTGATGGACGTTGGCTCCTTTGGTTTTGGCATCTTCAATGTAATGTAATATGCGCTGATAATGCCGGTCGTTAACAATCCAAGTCATATCGTCATTGTTGGTGATGCTGGGGAATCGCTGCAATACCTGCTGAGAGTATTCGTCGACAAAGGCTTGGGTCTGTCCGCGAGGCACCATAATGTAATCGGGAGCGACACAGACTTGACCGGAGTTGAGTGTCTTGCCCGTGAGTATGCGTTTTACTGCATCTTTCAAGGGAAAATTATCGCTGAGTATGGTGGGGGATTTTCCGCCCATCTCTAAAGTGATAGGTGTGAGGTTGTCAGCTGCCGCCCGCATTATCTTTTTACCAATGGCGGTGTTGCCGGTATACATCAAGTGATCAAAGGGAAGGCGTGAAAATTGCTCCGCAACGCGAACATCGCCTTTGACCACCGTTAAATAATCGTCGTCAAAATGTTTGTCGATCATCTCAGCCAATACATCTGCCATTCGAGGTGTCATGTCAGAGGGTTTTATCATGACGTGATTGCCGGCAGTGATAGCGCCAATAGCGGGGGATAAGCAAGTCCCCACAGGGCCGTTCCATGTCCCCATGACCCCGACCACTCCTTTGGGTTGGTAGTGAATTTTTCCTGTAGCAGGTAAGGATGAAATGTTAGTGGGTGCGCGTTTTGGTTTCATCCAACCTTTGATTTTATTTTTATAGAGCTTCACTTCCGCTGCGGTAATCATGACTTCCAAGGCAATGCTTTCGTGTAGCGAGCGATGCCCGAAATCAGCTTGAACCGCTTTTACCATGTCTGCTCCGAATTCATCAGAGGCTTTGGCTAGGGTCTCCAAAACATCGACTCGTTCTGCCGCGCTCATCATGGGGCGACCTAAAAACGCTTGCCGTTGTTTTTCTAGTATCGGAGAAAGTGGGTTTTCTTCTTGGTTCAGATAAGAGGCCTCTTCGCTTGGTGCTATGGATAGGGTGGCATCTCGGGGGGAAGGCTTGTTTAGGGTAGGTTTATTTTGGGTAGGTCTATCGAGAGTAGGAGTGTCCATGGTCGTCATCCTTGACGCCGTGTGTCCAACAGTTGCACTTGGTCAGGGCAGCAACAGCAAGACCGGCTGGTAAATGGGAGAATGTAGTGGGTAAGGTTTTACTATGCGCTTGTTGCTGTTGTTAGTAAATGATAGCTAGTAAATGATAGGGCTAGTAAACGAAAGAAGAGATTAGTAAATGATATCAGGCAGGGAGTTTCTAATTTATCTGAATATCCTTGGTCCAGCTATCCTGCTTATATCAATAAAGCAAAAACACCGGAATGGCTTTTCACTGAACAGACCTATCAGATGCTGGGCCATAAACAGCGGTGCAAGGGATAGATTAACTAGGTGTCGCAGGGGGCTGATGAAGAGACATCGAGTTTCTATAATCGTGGGAATAATGCTTCTATAGTCGCTGATGACGATTTCCGAGAATGGGTGTTCAGTGATTTTATATATTATTAGGAAAGTGACCTGCCCCCTTCATCACCTTCATTTCATTTCATTTCTTAAGTGAGAACTTATTTTTTTCTGGAGTGCCTGTCCTGAGGGGAGATTTCGTTATGAATATTATGAGAGCTACCTGCAGATGCTTACTATACGCTTGAAGATTCTTGCCATTGGGTCGTAATTAACATTCACTCCATCTATATTAGCTTGAATCCACTCTGTTTTTGCTATGTCCTGCCAGTCGAGATCATAACCCGCAGCCAAGGCAAGATGTTCGAATAGTAAACGCTGAACTCTCCCATTTCCTTCACGGAAAGGATGGATCATATTAAGTTCACAATAGTATTCAGCGAGTTTTTCACAGAACTCTTCCTTTGATAGGTTTTCTAACCAATTCTATTTTTGTAAACCGCCAAATATTTTCTGTGACTCTGCGATCACTCTGCTTACATTGCAAAAGCGAGTTCCTCCCTTAGATATATCTACACCACGCAAATCTCCGGCCCATTGATATAAGTCTGAAAAAAGCTGTCGGTGAAGGTTTTTCATATACTCTAAATTGTATGGAGGTCGCCTAAAACCTATTCTTCTTGCAGTAATTGCGGTTACTTCTCTTTCTGCTTTTTCAAACTCATCCATATCTTTTATGTTGAGCTTGTTTTTTAGAGTTGCTGTTCCTGTATAGCAGTAATGATCATTACATGCATCATACCTGTCCATGGTGTCACCTTTTGTATTTTGCAAGTACGCTTTCTAGCGTTGTGTTTTTGTCAGGAATTTCAATATCTATTCCTTCAAGTTTTGAACTGTTCTGAAATTTCCGAAATTTTGTCTCTTCGTAGTATTCATATGGATCAAAAACAGCGGAGCAAAAAATACTAATCATTGATTTTATTTTAAGGTTTAGCTCAGTCAAATTTTTTGATTTCATCTCTAACTTTAGAATAATAGATACTTCGTTTTTTGATTCCTTGAAAGTTTTTTGGCTGCATATAGTGAGTAGATATTCCTTGTTGTTAGCAATAATATCTTTTAGATCTTGTATCTTCTCAAAAAATGACTTCCAACTTGTAACGCCTAATTTGTTACCAAGCTCTTCCTCAAGGTGATTTTTTACATCGAGATAGGACCCCAATGATTTTAACTCACTGATATCCGACGCTTCGACTATAGTTTTTGCTTTCATAATTAGTAGGCTGTATTAGCTAGAATATTGTTAATATTATACTTCAATTTTTAAGAGAATTCCTATCGACTTGGGAACGCATCATGTTTAGTATTTATTCATCGTGCAAGCATTATATCAGCATGATGATCGTTTTTGGCGCTACCGGATAGTCCCAGGGCATTATGAAAAAAACATCTTGTTGAGCTAAGGCGCGACGACGGCCTATACATTGCTAAAAGGGCATTGAATCGAATTCGTCAGATTTATTAAGCGGAATTAGAATCCGATTGACCTCTCTTTCCCCGCTACACTTCGTATCTTCTCAAAACTCCTGTGGGGAAGGTTCAATTCAGATAACATTTGTTTTAATCATTGTAAAACTCCATCCCTGTTGTTTTTTGTGAATGATGATCGTTGATCAAAGTGTCGAACTGTGGCGACAGCGCTACATGGATATCAGCTGGCTAATGCGCTTCCTCAATGAATCCATAGCACGTAAAGCTAATGAAGAAGACAACTGCACAGGTCGGTTTTGGGAAGGCCGATACAAACCCCAATAACATAAACCAACAAGCTAATTCTCTCCTACCCTTTGCTGGTTATCCTCGGAAGAACATACCTAAAGGCCTACCGTTTAAACTCTTGGACTACTTAGAGCTAGTTGACTGGACGGGAAAAAATATTAGGAGTGACAAGCGCGGCGCTATCGATACGGATTTGCCCTGCTCGCTTGAACGATTAAAAATAGAGCCTAAGC
>JAHRWA010000095.1 GCA_019090455.1 Pseudomonadales bacterium
ATGAGCCAACCTGGGCTGACTTCTGGAAATCATTAGATGTGCAGTTCCATGATGACAGCGACAAGAAGAACATTAGTTCACTACCTGACATTACTTGTTGGTTCACTGATCAGCTGGTTTTAAGTGACGAATCATATCGTACTTTATCTGAAACCCTTTCAGCCTATGGTGAGTTCCTTCCTGTTCAATATAAAGATATTTGCTTTTGGGTTTTTCATGTTACTAAGCTCACCGGTTTAGACTTTATCAATCAAACTCACAGCAAAAGAACGGTTGAAGCAAGCGGAAATATCGATGTTGAAAAGATGTCTTTTATTAGCGATAAAGTTAAAGACCTGCTCGTATTTAAAACTGAATACAATGGATTTAAGAATATTTATTGTTCAGATGAGTTTAAAACGCTGATAGAGAATGCAGGGTTAGAAGGGCTTGTATTCAATGAAGACTTGGCATCAGTATTTTAAGTCAGGCAATCAGGCTAAGAGGACGCCCATCTTAAAGAATACGATTGAGTGGTATACAGTTCTCGCTTAATGAAATAGATCAGCGTTTTAAGCAGTGCCTGAGGCTCCCCCCAATGTTCTTTATTGTTAATCTGGGTGTCCTGATGTGCTATGATTGGATATCTGTTTTCCGAAAAAAATTGTATGAAAGAGCTTTTAAACAGTAGTGTTAAGTGGTTGTTTTTTTAAAGTGGATTGGTAGGTAGGTATAGGCTGTTTGTTAAAAACTTATGTACATTAAGTTGTTATGTTTTTTGGGGAATTAAATGAGTCCTACTGTGTTCCGTGAAAGCGGGTATAGGTTTTTCTTCTTCTCTAGAGAAGAAGAAAGAATGCATGTGCATATCGTCTCTGGTAGTGGTGAGGCTAAATTCTGGCTAGAGCCAGATATTGAGTTGTCAAAGAATTATCACTACACTAGAAAACAATTGAAAGATGTTGAAAAATTGATTGAGGATCATTTAGATGAGCTCACTGGTGCCTGGCAAGAACACTTCGGAAACTGAGGTAACACATATTTCTCTGCATGGAGTGTGGCTTCTATCATCTAGCGGTAAAGAATTATTTATGCCATACGATCATTTTCCTTGGTTTAGAGACGAGCCGGTGAAGGTGATTTATAATGTGGAGGAGCCGTCCCCCGGTCATTTCTATTGGCCAGACCTTGATGTAGATCTCAGCGAAAACATCATAGAAAATCCTAGCCATTTCCCTCGTCAAGCATCACATAACGTAAGCCCCGAGTAAAACCCATACTCAACCTAGGAACTCAATCCAGGAAATCCAAGGGACATGCACAAAGGAAAAATAAATTAGGAAATAAACACCTAGCCTGTATTGGCAAGCTCTTTTCTTCTCCGCATTTTTCCAAACCGGCTACGATAGAGATTTTCAAACTCTGTTGCGTTGCGCAGCCAACTTGTTTTATCCAATTGAATACGCTGCAGTATAGGAGGGATATTGATTGGAATGGCACCTCGCTTATCGGGACGAATAATTCTCCCTGTGTAATCCACTAGTTCCAAATAATCAGTGAGTGAAAATAAGATACCGTTTTGTTCAGTGTTTTTAACAACACCTTCGAAAGTCGCGAGTGGCTTTAGAGATTGATTAAATTGAAGCAAAATACTCTGCTCGGTTTGTTCTTCAATCGCCTTGCTCAAATCAAAGGAGGGGTTGATCGGTTCTTTGATACTGGTATGACAGGATTGTTCGGGTGTACTCGCCCTAGGTATTTTGATATCAGGAGTCATTAGCCGCCTAAAACCTAAGGATAGGCACTGCCAAAAAAGATAAGTTCTCACTTAATGAAATAGACCAGCGTTTTACGCAGTGCCTGTCCGCAACGCTCTATACGCAACGCTGCTATAAGATGTGTTTGGAAATAATGCTAGATATTATTGATATCGAGAGCGATTAGCGGATCAAGACTGGTAGCCGTCCGCAGCTGAGTCTCTATCGGTAGGTGTTAGTACTCGCTAAAGTTGCCGGCTTTCCTGGACCTCTTTTGCAAGCCAGACTTTTATGAGGGATTGGTAAGGCATATCGCGTTTATTGGCTTCTACCTTAATATTGTCTAACAAGCCCTCGGGCAATCTCAGTGAAATTGTCTTTGTTGAAAGTTTAAGGTTAGGTAAAACTGTGCGCTGGGCTTTGCTCAAATCCAAATATTCGCTAGAATCGCGGCTCTCCCAAAACGCGCGTTCTTCCTTCTCTGTTTTGAAGGTTGGTATTTTCTTAAGCTTTGTCATAAGTCACTCTCTCTTTACGGTGCATACCCCTAGCTGAAATCACGCGAATGAGTGTACTGCTCTCTCTTAGGGTAAACGCAATGTGTAGCTTTCGGTCTTTATCTGTTTTACCGTATGCGTGGTATCTGGCTTCCTTGTTGCCGTGTTTTCCATCTAGCAAAAGAAGCAAAGGGTCGTTGAAAAATGCTTGTTCGGCTTCTGCCTGGCTAACATTATGTTTTTCGTGGCTCTTTCTGGAGTTTCCTTTATCCCAGTCAAAGCCAGCTATTTTTCTAAAATCAATCATGTTATGTATATTGTCGCAATATACATTGGCTGTCAAGGCGCAGTCTTTTCCAATACGGAATGAGTCTGAAGCAAGCGGAAATATCGCAGTTGAAAAGATGTCCTTCATTAGCGATAAAGTTAAAGACATGCTCGTATTTATAGCCAAAGGAGTTAAGAGGCCTGGAGCTAGATGGGAGGCTCATCATATTGTTTCGGCTGACCACCAAGAAGCAGTTGGTGCGCGTTTGATACTAGCTGAAGATGATATCGCTATTCGAAAAGATGACCCCGATAACGGTGCCTGGATGCCAAAAACGAAAGCAGATGCTCGTCAAACCCTTTATCCTAATGCTATTGGCCACAACAGAATTCATCGGCAACTGTATTATCGCTGGATCGAGAATGCTATTTCTAGTTGAAACCAAGCCATGATGGATGATGATATTCAGGTATGTACTTTTCTGAATACTGGTAAGAGTTCAGCTTCTTCATGGGAATATTAGTGACGAGATGAAGCTGCAAGAAGAAATTGATCAGGCTGAATACCACGACTGGCAGAAAAAGAATCGTAAACTATGACATATTTAATTGATCACGATTATGAAAATTATTACTCGTTAACGCTAGATGTGGTAGATCTATCTAATAAGATGCCATCTTACAGCCAGCGATTTAGAGCTAAGCCAAGACTGGATAGTTGGGTTGCTCCTAAGGCCTCTTTTTATGCTAGTGACAACTACCAAGGTACAGGCGTAAATTTACCTGACATAACGACTTGGGCGCTAGGTAATTTGGTCTTGAGCCCTAAAGCGTACTTAGTTTTTACAGACATAATCGGGCCGTCGGGTGAGTTTTTACCACTGATTGTTGGCGATGATATGTATTATATGTTTAATACCCTTTCTGTTATTCCTGAAAGTGCCATAGACTTTTCAGAAGCCATAGACGTCATAGATTCTGGTGTTCATATGGGGCAGGACAACATAAGGTTTGATGAAGAAACACTAAAAGGCTATTGCCTATTTAAATCATCGACCGATAAATTGACTCACACTTTTTCCACTAAAAAATTTAAATCAATATATTCTGAAAATTGTTTTACTGGGCTTGTTTTCAACACTCTTAATTCTTAAATCAAGCAATAACCAAGTAATAAACAGGACGTTTATGGACGTCCTGTTGAATTCAACACTTTTTAAATTGAAATCATAAGAGCGTTCATGGCACGCTTAAAGATTCGAATAGATGACCCAGATAATGGCTGTTGGCTTCCTGAGAACACAGCCGCTACGCCTCACCCAAAATTTCCAGTATCAGGCATCGCTTAGTAGCATTGGCATGAGCGACAACTAAGCAAGGACAGGCAGTCTTAAAAAAGGAAAACTAAAAAGTCAGGTCAACTCTATACCGGGGACATATATGGAAGAACAAATACCCCAGGGACATGCACTATCTAAAAGGCGACGTTTTAAAACGGAATACCTATTAGAAGTGCCTGTCCAAATAAGTGGTGCCTCTCCTTGTGCTTTCTTTATTTGAATCCAAACAACCGGCAACCATAGCGATCCAATGAAGAAGAATAATCCTATCACTACGCCAAAGCGCTTCGCAGAGCAGGCTCTGTCTCGGGATTAGATTTAGTAATTGAGAAATAACTGTATTATTATGGTTCAAGGTCCGATTCCTTCTTTATTATCCCTTAACGGGAGAATAGTGATAATTTAACATTTTACGCTTATGCAACAAGGAAGCTTATGCAAGTTACTCTCAAGCATTGCGAAAAGAACCAACTTGATATAGAAATTGATCGTTTTGCAAAGCTAGACAGTCCTACCGCCTCAGACTTTGATCGCATTGGAACAACAGCCCAAGTACAGGAAGGCATAGAAACGGAAAAACTTGCGAGATTTAGACGTAAAGGGGTCAAAATGGATGAAGAGAAATTAAGAACTGAGCGCCATTACTCTAGCCGAATGGCACTACAGCTTACCCGCGCTGGTTATTCTCGCCCTTCACAACGATGTGATGCTCATGCCATTGTTTCAGGTTCACATAAGTTCTCGGCGCAAATGCGTGCCGTTTTAGCATGGTATAAAATGCGCATTGACGATCATCATAATGGTTGCTGGCTACCGGCTGATCGCGAAAACAGAAAGCATATGCCGCAATACTTGCAAAAGGCAGTTCCCCACAGAAATATCCATACAACGGCCTATTACAAATGGTTAGGTGGCAATATTAACCCTGCGAAAATCAAGAGCGTTGAGCAGCTTGTAAAATCATTAAGGGACATCCGATTTCGCTTGCAAAGCGGTAGCGTTCCAGCACACCTTTGGTCATAGGAAAGATAATGGCACTTTATACAATGTATTCTGATTTTGATCGTTTCGCCGTCATTGGTTATGACGAAAAACAAATCATAAGTTTATGCGGTAATGATCCAAGTGATCGCTTCAATTTCATCGGTGCACCAAAACCCTTTAAAGACATTCTAACGGAAACTTTAAGTATTGATTTTACAGATGATAGTGGTGGTTTAGCCGGCACGGTTATACCCGAGATCCAGGAATATAGTGGACGCATGTTCCTTAATGAAAAAGCCTATCACGCACTAAAAGACATTATCAAAGATGATGGTGAGTTTTTTCCTGTTACATACGAAAAAGGCGCAGGCTACATCTTCAATCCTCTGCGTTTAGCGGAAGATGTTGATGGCCTCGATGTGACGTTATGTATTAAAAATGAATGGGGTGATATTGAAAATATGGGCTTTCATGAAAAGCGTGTTAGCAAATTTGCAATTTTTAAAACCGAGTTTGAAACATATCAAAATTTCTATTGTCGTGAAGATGTGAAAGATGCGATTGAGGGCGCAGCCCTAAAAGGCATGACTTTTACATCTGAATTGGGAGCAGAATTTGGCATGGCACAGGATCAAAAACGCTCCCCGAACTGAGCAAGCACGACGGTATTGCCAAACTAATACCAGAATACCAGGGACATGCACTCTAAAAAAGAAGATGAAAGATCCGAGAAAAATTAATCAGAAGTAGGGCAGGAGCTTAGAGGAGGAGTGCGCTAAGGGGGAAACATGCGCAAGCATAGAAATATTTTAAACAAGGAAGAATAAACGACAGGATCACATTCTTCAGGCAAGCGAAATTTATTTCAAAGGAATAATATGCTGGCGGAAAGCAGGTTAGCCAGTATTGGCAAGCTCTTTTCTTCTCCGCGTTTTTCCAAACCGGCTACGATAAATATTTTCAAACTCTGTTGCGTTGCGCAGCCAAC
>JAHRWA010000096.1 GCA_019090455.1 Pseudomonadales bacterium
CCGTGTCATCTATGAAACTATATTCACAGATGACACGGCCCGCTACTCATTTCGTTTTAACCTACCACTAGGTTTATCAAACCTTTAGTTCAGATTATTTAAAGTATGATAGGCGAATCAATACTACTGGTTACGATAGGTTGGAACGCCGTTAAGCTGTCGACGAGATTACCTAATCCATTGCTAGGGAAGAACGGAGCCGTATTAAACTCATTTTGCTGGCCGTGTAACGCCATGTAATTCAGTACGACAGTTTCCACTAGTAAATTGACATTGTTCGCAGCGGGTGTGGCTGAGGTGACTACCGAAGCGTCAGCACTCATGGAACCCAGCTGTTGGTGCATTGCCATTTCTTCAGGTGTTGCCCCAATTAATTGGGGTCGAAAACCGGGGTTGTACACGAGAAAGAAGGGTGCAGCTGTGGAGGAGTTGTCGCCTGTCCAGACACCCTTGCCTCGACCGTCGATGGAGTTATCAATGGTGCCGTTGCTGGCTACTGAGCCATCGCTATAAACATACATCATGAGAGGCTTGCCCTTTCTGGCAGCATATTCTAGGCAGGCACCCATGCAGCGTCCTGCGCGAAGATCACGGACTTCACCCGTGGAGCGGTCCCCAGTATGATAATCAAATCCCCCCATTGTGATGCACCCGGCACCGGCATGTCCTTCCATGACCATCTTCATTACTGACGCTGTTTTTCGAAACTCTCCTTCATTATCAAACTCATCTTGAGTGAAAATTCCAGCACCACCCACAATATCAGTATCCAGCATAGGGTTTAGATCTTGAGGGTTACCAAAACGTTCGGCCAAATCAGCTGTTTTAATATAACCGCATCGGAGTAATCGCTGAATGTCTTCATCTGTGGTGATATTTGCCATCTCAATCTTATCTTGGCTGATTTTGAACATGGATTCCAAGATGGAGACTGCCTTTTCTTGCCCAAAAGAGGTAACCAGGCTGCCGGTATCTACAAGTCCGGTGACATCGGTGGGCCGATCGATTTTGGTGGGCCTCACCTCAAGATTAAAGAAGCTAGAGGGTGACATGGAGTTGCCTCCGGAATCTGTATTTCTCGAACCAATGAGAGACAATAGACCTCCATCGGCCCCCGCTCTATTGATGGCAAACAAGGGGTTGTGAGGGTTAGTGCCTGTATCGTTGTTAGATCGGGCAGGAATGACGGCGCCGTTAATTTTATCTCGGGTCGCGGCATCAGTTCTTTCCAAAATACCGCGAAGAAAGGCGCTATCGGAGTGAAAGGCTAGGCCGAGGTCAGTATTAAAAAAATCATTAGTGGTGACATCGTTTAAGTTGGTGATGGAAGGCGTCATGTCGCCGGGAATACCGAGTTTGCTATATCCTGCCGTGCTGAGAAAATCCAATTGGCCGCCAGTGCCGCCAACCAAAACGTTGGAGCCTGCTATGTTTGCGCCTCCTGCCAGATCGAAGCAGATGAAGGGAATCTTTACGTCCCCATTTATTGTGAGATTGCATTGATCTTTCAGAACCTGATCAATTGCCGCGTGAACTGAACGGGGGGGTGACAGTAGGTTCAATAGATTGGAACCGACGACGGTTCCCATGCCAGCCATAAACCCTTGTGAAATAAATTCACGACGAGTACGCGGACGACGGTGATCCGCGTGAAAAAGTGGAGCGTCGGGATGATTTGGTCTGCGTGATCTGCCCATTTTATTGTTCCTGACTCGTTGTTTTCAGTATTGAACTAGATGTTGTAATTCACTCGATTTCATTGTATTAGCATGACGGCACTACCCAATACTGCGGTGCAGGTACCTTTTACGACTTTGCTGGTTCGTTCAATAAAATCATTATCTGTTGAGCAGTCCGCACAGGTTTCAAGGCTGTCGATAAGTTCATTGAGCTCTGTCCTGATTGTTTCTTTGTCTGGTTGAATGGCTAGAGTCGTGCCCATAATGTTATCCAGCAAAGGATTGGTAATCGCATCTCTCTTTGCAGTGCTATCGAAAGCGACATCCGAACGTGCTGTAAAACTAAAGTTACTGTCGGTGAAGAAGCTGGCTCTGAGGCTCGTGGAATCCACTAACTCGCTACAGTACTCAATAGCCAATTGTGCAATGGCGACTTGATGCGCTGAGAGGAAGCCATTGACATCTTCTTTCGTCGGTAGTTGTTGTTTTATTCTCTGGTAAGTCTCGTCGACACTGCTGATTTGCGTACTCACCCCAGTGATAGAGGCCATAGAGGCATTGATCTCGTCAAAGGTTCGAAGTCCGATGGCAGGAGAAGGATCGGAATCGCCAGGAGCTGGTGGAGTACTGGGTTCCGCTTCCACATAGACGTTAGCATTATCACCTAGCAGCTCGAAGGTTAAGAAGAATTCATCATCCTCAGCTCCTTTCTCGAGGGGAATAACCGTACCCATAAGCGATAACGCTTGTTGGCCTTCTTCCGAATACGTAGTGCCACTCAAAGTGAGATTCAGATTTCGGTATGCTTGACCAATGGCGGCTTCCCTACCATTGATGCCGATGCGCATGCCTTGAATTCGTAATCCATCGGGTTGTGCAGCGCTATCGAGACTGATGAAGAAAGGCGTGTTGAATAGATAGCTGTAGCTATCATATTGGCTGACTTCAAAAACGATATAGCTTTCAGGGATGTCCACCACATCACTAATACCAAACAGGAGATAGAACTTCTGGCCTACACCCACATCAAAATTTTGAAAGACTTGATCGGGAGTTAATGCACGACTGTGAATGGCTACCATCTTAAAAGTGCCCTGCCATTGTCGACCGTTGGAGACTTCATTGCCAAGAACGAAAGCATAACTATTATTCCAGTCATTGAGGCTACCGGTTTCCACATCTTCTTCAGTGTCCACCAATGCGCCATTGACGTATATCTTCCTTCCTTCGGCGCTAAATGTGACCACGACATGCTGTAATACCGCTTGTAACTCTTCATTATCATCAATGGTGGAGAGGGCGGGTTCTCCGTTGGCATCAGTGGTACTGCTGCGGTGTAAAAAGTCGTAGTTATAAAGTGTTTGCCCGAGGGTAAAGTTTCGATTTGAGGTCCCTGCAGAATAGCTAACAATATAGGCATCTTCCTGAGTCACATTCGCGGGGGCGACCCATGCTTCAATACTGTATTCGCCTGAAGCAGTGATGAGGTCGTGTAGTTTTTCACTGCTCGCGGTAGAGCCTTGGGCTTTACCATCGGTAATTTTGATGCCCCATCCACCGACCCATTCCACATTGTCGGGCAGGGTAAGATGGAGTGGTGGATTCACACCGCTGCGATCATATGCGGTGCTACCTTCACCCTCTTTAAATTCGTAAAGTGCAATCACGTTTGATTGATATCGGCCGCCGCTATTGGCCGGAATACCATGGGATAATAACAATGCTTTACTCGCGACGAGACTCCCATCGACTTCAGTGATTGGGATATTGTTTGCCATATTTTCAATAGCGTTTTTAATCTCTGTGGAATTCTCTGAGCAATTGTCCCAGCACTGATGAAATTCACTGCCAAGCCTCACTACTAGCCGAGAGATATCAGGTGTATCTAAATCTATTTTTGTTTGTACTGCGAGATAAGCTGCATCAATGTCTGAGCTAGCAAAGAAAGGCGATTGCGGTGACTGGGGAGCGGGAGGGCTATCCACATGACAACCGGAACAATGTTCAATTAACATCGGGTGCAATTCATTGGCAAAGAGGGCAGAACTATCAGGGAAATTACGGCTAGAGCCTGGGGTAATGGCTTCAGGTGCGGTCAATGCGATGGTCTGGCTATTGCCACCTGCGCGACCACCGGCCCAGCGCTCGATATAAAGATTAATGGTATCAGCACAAACTTGATTGCTGGCTTCCCAGCAGTGATGACCGCCGGCCACTTTTGTTGATAACAGTGAGTCGCCTGGTGTAGTGAGATCTACATAGGGAAGGCCGCTGCTATTTCTGCCTAGTGCATCTTCGTAAGCTTTGTTAACGTCATCGCTGCGTACGAACTGAGGTTCTTGGCCATCGCCATGACAACTGCCGCAACGGTTGTTGGGGGACAAATTATCCCAGAGTTCTGTTTTGAATGATTGGATTTCACTATTGGTTGGCACTGGCCCGGTATAGTTTGAGCTAGTTTCCAGGCGCGGGTCCTCGTTTTCTGTGGTTTCCTGTCCGCTGCCGCCACACCCAATGAGTGTCACGATCAAGGTGGCCAATAAAGAATGCGATATCAATTTCGCGACTTTAGAGGGGGAGTGGCTTGGTTTTGAAATAATTTTATTGTTTAACATTATTAATCCCCCATGCAATAAACGGCAGTTTCGGCGAACACTTGTTTCATGTTGTAATTACTACTTTGGAAGGAACCGATAATTTCATCGACCTTATTCCTATCATCACTGTTGCCCGGTTCACGAAAACACACGGTTTTGAACGCTTTTTCCACCTGACACTGAGCGAAAGCATCACTGTGGGAAAGCTCCATACCCAGGGACTTAGCGCCGTTGCCTGATCCTAGCGTTTCGCTAGCCCAGCCAATTAATTTATTGGGCCCCTCGCGCCAGTAGTTATCCCAGTGGTCATCTGGCGTGACATATCCGGTGGGGAAGTTGTTGCTGTTGATTCGATATTTTCCCTGAACGCGTGTGCCGGTGTCAGCATCTACCGTGCCCGCTACGTTATAGACAAGAGCACCATTTTCTGTGTCCTCGCCCTCACCATCTTGTTCTGGAATATAATTGTAATAGGCGAAAGCCTGAGCCAGTGGATCCATACCCGAATGGCATCCCATACAGTGATTGTTGAAAATACGACTGTCTCCGCCGGGGCTGCGCGCCACATCTTGTCTAATTCGGTCAGAGGCTCTGGTGTTGTCTTTTATCTGCTCCAGTTCTTTGCACAGGTGGTTGAGCATGACGTGGCTGAACATGGATCGGTTTGTGCCTGCGATAAAATAAGATTTTGCTGCGGCGCGGGTAGTCATGATGCCCGCTGTGGCGTCAGCCGGTAGTCCGTTGTAATCTGATTGAAGGACCGCTTGGAGGTTGGCTTGCAAATCAATACCCTGACTTTCTAACGCCGCATAGTGATCATTGTTATTGATGCTGTAAGCGGGAACACCTAATCCTTCCGTGCCAACATAGAGGACGTTACCGTAAAGTAACTCTCGATAATCGATGCTGTTACTGTTTTGGGTGCTATCTCTAATCAATCCAATAACAGTGGCAGTGAAATCATTGAGTGGAGCGAATATGTCTTGCTCTTCATTGGTCCATGCGGTGGCCCAATTCTTCAGTGTGACATTATAAAAGTTAGCGTTATCCATCGCCGTGTAAGCAGCGTCTACGGCAGAGCCATTATCAATCAGCGTTTCCATATCTTGCAATACGCTCGCTGTGGGTGGTACTCCGGCCAAACGATCGTGTAGGCGTTTTGCCTGATCGCGAGAGTCAGCGAGACCCACACTGCTATATGACATTAATGTGAGAGAGGACATTAACGAAAGAGCTAGGGGTAACACTAAAGCAAGTGTATTTCTTGAAGGTGTAGAAATCGATGACGGTCTTGTCGATAATGACCTTGTCGATGATGAATCAAACCATCGCCTACGGAATAAATTATTGGAGCCGAATTTGTTGGTCCAGCTGGAGGCTGTTGTTACCTTATTGGGTAACGATTTGTAATCTAAACTCAGATGACTAAACATAAATGTAGGCCCATGGAGTTGAGTGGACTAGTCAATATTAGCTAAAAAGAGAAATTCGAATTCAATTCCGTATCTATGTACTTGTTAGTTATGCAAGCGTACGGTTGTCTATGAATTGCTCTCTTGTTTTTAGCGTTGACCAGATTTCTTATACTATCAAGTAAGGGATGAAGGTTTCGTGATCACTTTCTCAGATCTGAAAATGAGTTCTGGTCCATAATATAAAGGGAGCTAAGTTAGGTATTAACTTATGTATCTGCAATAAAAAATAATAAAGAGGTTATTACCGATGTCTCTGAAAGTCTTGTCTCTAAATGGACTGTCTCTGAGTGGATTGTCTCTATATAACGTGCGTCGTATGTTTTGTCTTGCTGTTTCGGCATCTCTTTTTTTTGGGTGTGGTAGTAGTGATGTCAATGATCAAGATGCAGACCCCATCGCAGAAACATTTCCTATTGCCTATATAAAGAGGCCGCTTCCAGTGGATGATGATGGGGAGAGGGTGAGTGACGACTTAACGGAGTTGTTAAATTTCCAGCCTGGAGCAGCACTCTATGTTAGAAGCAGTGCGTCGCCGGGGGGGAGTGAACAGAATATTACTGCGCGCGCTTTTGAGGAAGATGCGCTTTACGATGTCAAAGATGTGGAAGCGTCCTTTGATGGCAGTCAGCTAATTTTCGCGATGCGGGCACCTGAAATTGAAGACGTTGATGATGAAGACCAGCCTCGATGGAATATTTGGGAGTACGATGTCCCCACTGATACTTTGACGCGAATTATTACCTCTGATATCACGGCGGAGGATGGACATGATATTGCCCCTCACTATTTGCCTACAGGGGATATTATTTTTTCGTCGACGCGCCAGCGTGCTGCAAAAGCTATTTTGCTCGATGAAAGCAAACCTCAATTTGAAGCTCAAGATGAGGATCGTGATGAGCCTGCATTCTTACTGCATGTTATTAATGGTGTGAGTGGTGCGATCAAGCAAGTGAGTTTTAATCAAAGTCATGATACCGATCCTACTGTCTTGTCGGATGGGAAAGTGGTTTTTACCCGTTGGGATAATATGGGTGGGCGCAATACCATGAATCTCTATCGAATGAATCCCGATGGCACCGAGTTAGAATTGTTGTATGGTTTACATAGTCATAATACGGGTACGGATGAGAGTGCCATTCAATTTGACCATCCCAGAGAAATGCCTGATGGCCGCATCATGGTAATTATGCGTCCCAATGTATCCACCGATTTCGCTGGCGATATTGTGGCGATAGATGTCGATAATTATATTGACAATGAAATGCCTGTAGCCAGCAATCTCGGCGCGACCACTAGCGCTCAGGAAAGTTTGACTTTGGGCGTTATCACTACGGACAATTCCATTTCTTCTGCCGGGCGATATAGCACAGTATTCCCGCTAGATGATGGCTCAGGTCGTATTATTGTAGGCTGGAATCAATGTCGTTTGATTGTCATTGAGGATGACGTGGAGACGATTAGACCTTGTACCGATGCACTATTGGCAGAGGCAGACCCCGTTGAAGCGGCACCGTTGTCGGTGCTAAAGGTATACGATCCCTCGGAGGGAACGGAAAAACCTATTCTCGTGCCCGAAGAGAATGTGTTTTATAGCGAAGTTGTCGCGTTACAAGAAAAAAGTGTCCCCAGCATTATTCATGAAAAAACAGCAGGAGCTGGATTGGATGCGGACGCCTTTGCTGAGTCCGTAGGTATTTTACATATCAGAAGCGTTTACGATTTTGCCGGCATTTTTGACGATTTGGATAATGGCGGATCGGGAGCGGAATCCCTCACAGAAATGATGGACCCTACCGTCACTGCTGTGGCTAATCGTACCGCCCGTTTTTTGAGAATCGTAAAAGGAGTTTCTCTTCCGGATCGAAATGTGGATGATCTACCGCAAGTGCCGGGAAATGTATTGGGTGCAGACGGACAACAAATGAAGGAAATTATTGGTTATACCACGATAGAGCCCGATGGTTCAGTGAGAGTCAAAGTGCCGGCAAATATTCCTTTTATACTCGGTGTTTTGGATGGCAATGGTCGACGGCTAGGAACTCGGCATAAGAATTGGTTGGTAGTACGCCCAGGCGAAGAGGTGGAATGTAGTGGTTGCCATACTACCGCTTCGGTAGAGCCTCACGGACGACCGGAAGCGGAGCCTGCATCGCTAAATACTGGCGCGGCAACCGACGGTTTTACATTTCCCAATACCGACTCGGCGATTTTTGCTGACATGGGGGATACCATGGCACAGGCGCTTACTCGAATTCAGCCTGATCGATTGACGCCTACCATGGATATTGTATTTGAAGATCTGTGGACGGATGAAACGGTGCAGGCAAAAGAGCCTAGTTTTACGTGGGGGTATGATGATATCAACTATGTTGCCATGGGCTCTTCTGCGCCGACCACGGATAGTTGTATTGCCGGGTGGTCCGGTGCCTGTCGCTCAGTGATTAATTATGAAGAGCATGTTCATCCGATTTGGACTTTTGAGCGCATAGTACTGGATCCAAACGATAGTGACATTGTGCTATCGAACCACACCTGTGTTGCTTGTCATAATGTGGAAGAGGCCGATACGGACTCTATTGCCTTGTTAGATCAGCTAGTCGTGAATTGTCGTAACGAAGATAGGTTGACAGAAACTGGATTGTTGAGTCAACTTAACTTAACAGATGCAGATCCTACCAATCCAGATGATCGCTATAATTCTTATCTTGAGTTGAGGGCAGGCGATAACGAGTTGGCGTATGTGGATGGTGTGTTGCAGGATCGGATAGAATTAGTTTTTGATGCTCAGGGCGCGCCAGTTTTTGTGGATCTCGATGGTGATGGTGAGCTGGATCTTGATGTCGATGGTAATCCGATCCAGGCAACCACGACAGTGGGAGTGGGTGGGTCGACGAATGCGGGCTCTGGTGCGAGAAACAGTACCCAGTTCTTCGACATCTTTGAATCCACGGGATGTCACCCATCGTGGTTGAATGGTGCGGAATTGCGAGTCATGTCTGAATGGTTAGATCTCGGTGGGCAGTACTACAATAATCCATTTGATGTGCCGCAGGATTAAGGAGTTGGTGTTTAGTTGAAAAAAGGATTATCTCAGCGGTTAACCGCTCTTGCCTTAATGTGGATAATAGTCGCTATTATCCCGGAAAGGGCGGATGCAAAAAATCCATTTGCTCGAAAACCGAAGCCGATAGTTACGGTTGCGAGTCCACCCTTTATCGAAATGAGAACGGGGCCAGGTCGCGGCTACCCTCTGTTTTATATTGTGGAGCGTGGTGAAAAAGTAGAAGTGTTGAAAGAAAAGACGGAGTGGTTCAAAGTCCGCAACGTGAAAGGTACCACTGGTTGGGTGAGTCGTGAAAATCTAGCTAAGACCTTAAGTGCTGCAGGTAACTTGGTAGCGCTGCAACGTTTTGGCTTAGCTAATTTTGAAAAAATGAAGTGGGAGCTAGGGGTATTAGGCGGTGATTTTGGGGGGGCTCCTTTGGTCTCAGGTCTGCTGGCTTATCGATATGCTAAGAATCTTTCCGTAGAATTCACCGCGAATCAAGCGAGTGGTAATTTATCCAATAATATATTTGCCTCAGTGAGTATCTTAAATCAGCCTTTTCCTAACTGGCGAGTATCGCCCTATTTTACTCTTGGTATGGGGAAGATAGTGACTAAGTTAAATAAGACTTTGGTGCAATCTCCCGATAGAGATAATGAATTGTTGCTGGCGGGAATTGGAGCGCGAACCTATATCACCAAGCGGTTTGTATTTCGAGTTGAGTACAGAAACTACGTAGCGCTTACCAATCAAACTGAAAACGATGAGATAGAAGAATGGAAGATGGGTTTTGGAGTCTTTTTTTGAGACGATGTTTAGCAGGAAGCTGCATACGAGTCATATCGTTGTTGACGGGTCTAGCCCTCACTAGTGTCTTCCTATTTTCTTCAGGCGTGAGTGCGAACCCTGGCAGTATGGACAAGGAAAGATTCACTGTGTTAGATCCTGAGATAGTGAGAGAAGATTTAGAAGAGTCCGATATCGGAAAGAATGATTTTGAATTCGGCATCTATGGTGGCTTGTTAAGTGTCGAAGATTTTGGCGTGAATACCGTAATTGGTGCCGCTTTGACATATCACGTGACCGAAGACTTTTTCTTTGTAGCCCAATATGGACAATCCCCCACGGAAGCCACTAGCTATGAGCTGTTGAGCCTTGGGTCACCTTTGTTGAATGATGACGAGCGAGATTTGTCTTACTACAATATTAATATTGGCTATCGGATTTTACCGGGAGAGGCATTTGTCGGTAGCGGTCGGGCTTTTAACGTTGCGCTTTATTTTATTTTGGGTGCGGGTAATACAGAATTTGGTGGTGATTCGCGGTTTACCATTAACGCCGGAGTGGGATATCAATTCTTGGCGTTAGACTGGTTGTCTCTAAAGCTGGAATGTCGAGATCACATTTTTGATGTGGATTTGCTAGCCGAGACTAAGACAGCGCATAATCTCGAGTTTAGCTTGGGTATGTCCGTATTTTTTTAAAAATAGAATATTAAAAACGAGAATGTTCTAAATACGAGTAAGTTCTTTAAATAAATAAGTAGGTTTCATCAGGAGTAGTAATCGAATGAAAACTGAGTATCGATTCGAAAAAGTGAGTCATTTTTATGGTGTTAAATTTAAGACGTTTAACTTTAGTTCCCTAATGCGTCCAGCAACAAAAATACTGCAAGCAATAATCACTGTCGTGCTCATGACCTCATGGGCCTCGACGGCTAGCGCCGGCTCCGAGGAGATTTCAGGAAAAGCCGCTGACTTTAAATTGACGAATAAAAAAGGCATGCAGGAATCCTTAAGTGATCATTTGGGTGAAGTGGTCATGGTAAATTTTTGGGCATCCTGGTGTGCGCCTTGTCGAGAGGAAATGCCTCTACTGGATGCGCTCCAGAAAAAGTACGAAAGACTGGGATTCACCATATTGGGGGTGAATGTCGAGGCTGAAAACGAAACGGCGCGTGAGATGCTGAAAGCCAATCCTGTCAGTTTCCCTATTTTGTTTGACACCAAAAATTTCGTGTCCGAAATGATGGGCGTGGATGCCATGCCAACGACTGTGCTTATTGACCGAAATGGCAATAAGCGTTTTCTTCATCGCGGATATAAGCCCGGATACGAAGATGATTACGAGAAACAGATTCGTGCCCTAGTTCGTGAATAATTAGGTCCGTGAATAAACGAGTCCGTGAATAATAGAGACCTAATATCCTATGCCTAATTTTTCAAGAGTTTTATTTTCTGCCAGCATGAGTTTCTTGCTCTCAGTATCCTTAGGGGCTTGTGCAATTAAACCGTGGGTGAAACCCTACGAACGCTCTAACTTGGCTGATCCAGTAATGATACTGGAGCGCAATCCAGTAGAAAGCGTTTATATGCATCACGTCTTCCAAGCGCGAGAAGGTGCTCGTGGTGCCGAGGGTGGAGCAGGCGGTGGTTGTGGTTGTAATTAAAAAAAGCCTCATTTCTCTTTCATGCTTATCACGCATTGTTTTTTTGTGGGTCGTTTTTTTATGGACGAGCAGTTTTGTCCATGCCGGAGTGCTTCCCGAAGATCGGGCGGATATTCTGATACATAGCTATAACGGTGGCGGCATGGATATTGAGGCGCCTTCTTTCTTGGTGCGTAAAAAAGTTCACAAAAAATTCTCTATGGTCGTTAATCACTATATCGACACACTCAGTAGTGCTTCCATTGATGTATTGGCTCGAGCGAGTCAATACAGTGAAGAGCGCATCGAAAATTCCGTAGGCTTAGATTTTCTTCATCGAAAATCGATGATTAATATGGGCTTTACCAAGAGTGATGAAAACGACTTTTCTGCCAAGAGCGCGCACTTCGGTGTTAGCCAAGATTTTTTTGGTGACCTAACGAATATGTCCTTGGGTTATTCTCGGGGCAACGACACAGTAGGTAAAACCGGGGATCCAGAGTTTGAGGAAACCGTGGTGCGACAGCATTACCGGTTTGCAGTGTCGCAGATATTAACAAAAAATATGCTGATGAATTTCGGCTGGGAGACGATTACAGATCAAGGGTTTTTGGGTAATCCTTATAGAGCAGCACGCTTTATCGATAATACCGCTGCTCGTCAATTTACTTATTCGGATGAGGTCTACCCGCAGTCTCGAACGAGTAGTGCCTTTGCAATCGATACGATGAATTATTTGCCCCATAGAGCGTCCCTGCATTTTCGCTATCGATTTTACAATGACAGTTGGGGAATAACTGCGCATGATGCCAAAGTGGGTTATGTTCATACTCATCGTGAAAATTGGATATTTGAAATTAACTATCGATTTTATATACAAGAGGGCGCTGACTTTTACAGTGATCTCTTCCCCTTCAGTGAATCTCAAAATTTCGTCGCTCGTGACAAGGAGTTAAGCGCCTTTAATGATCACAGCATCGGATTGGGTGCGACCTATGAGCATAAGTTTGCCGCCACGTCGCTAGTGAAGAAGGCGAGTATCAATTTGTTCTTCACCTATATCCAATTTAACTATGACGATTTTAGAGATGTGACCGCTAAGCAGGCAAATGGTGATTTTTATGCGGTAGGTGAAGAGCCGTTGTATCGCTTTAGTGCGCGTGTTACTCGATTTTTTGTTTCCTGTTGGTATTGATTCTTAACTTGTATTCTCTTTTATAGGATGCTGTGCACAGGCAAGAGTGCTACAGTGTCATCTTTGTTGGGCTGATGTTTCCATCCTATTTCTGTTTTATCGATGTTTCTAACTTAATTATTGAAAAGGACGATTAATAATGAGTGATCCTGTACGAGTATCTGATACCCCCTATGCAGTGGAAGTCGAATCGGGAAAATCCTATTTTTGGTGTGCTTGCGGAAGAAGTAAGAAACAACCGCTTTGTGACGGGTCTCATGGAGGCACCCCCTTTAAGGCCATTAAATATGACGCGACGGAGTCCAAGAAAGTTTTTTTCTGTGGCTGTAAAGCGACATTATCTCAGCCATTATGCGACGGTTCTCATAAGTAACCCGCCACCGCTAGGGGATGTTGATATATGCGTTTTAAGGTAGTTCTATTACTAGTCGGTATGTTAATGGCGGGGTTTTCTTATGGGCAAAGAGTTGAATTGTCGGAGATTAAAGCGCCGAGCCATTTTGATAATATCCATGTTGTAAAAATGGCGACTGATGCGAATTCCTCAGACTTCATTATTTTTATTCAGGGGTCGGTACCATTGCATAAGCATTTGCAGCATACCGAGTCCCTTTACATACTAGAGGGAGCAGGCGAATTTTACTTAGGAGGTAAGACTTTTCAAGTCGGAGCGGGAGACTATATTAAAGTGCCGCAAGGTGTGGCACACGGTGTTAAGGTTGTCTCGAAAAAGCCGATGAAAGTCCTTTCCGTCCAGGCTCCTGAATTCTTTGGCAAGGATCGTCATCCGGTAGAATAATTTCGGATTTGTTTTTTTCTTCCTATCTCCTCAGCTTCTTTAGTTACTTTATTTTCTGTCTGATGTTGTTGGACGGTTTCACGAATAAGTTTTTTTATAGACGGTACCTGATACGTCTGTTTTATGGGGATTCGAACCCAGGGTAATTCCGCAGACCGAAACAACTTATTTCTAGCGATACAGTGTTTTAAATAATGAGGATTGATTTTTTCCTTATCGAATAGGTCTATTGCACAGATGATTTGAGCCGTTTTTTTATCACATAAAACGTAATCGACTTTTTGATTTAAGAGCTTGAGCCGGGCAGAGACCTTTATCTTTCTATTCATACTATCTCGTACCGTGAGTAGGTCGGACAATCCTATTTTACTCATAATTAAATAATCGCTACCTACTGCAAGAACCAAAAAACCTAAAAATCGCTTTTCATGACGAAGATAAAAACTCGATCTTTTTTCATAAGGTTGATCAATGGGCTTTGAAAGCGAGATATCAATTCTGCTTAAATATAAGCTCACCAATAGACTGAACATTAATATGCTTATCAAATAGAATGTCGCCATTTTGTAGGCTCCTTTCATTTTGTCGATCGAATGCCACGGGTTTCGGTGACAATAACAAATGAATAGCCAGTCCTTGGCGCGACGACAACAATCCTTCCTGGTGGTCCCCTCTCCGATGTTCCCTAAGTCGGAGAGGGCGCTTTGCGAGCGCCTGTCGTTGGTTCCTGTTAAGACAATATACACTTTGCATGCCAAAATAGGGTTCATGGGCATGAGAGTAGATAAGCGATTGATTGCGTGTAAGAGTTATTCTGAGGGCGTATTGGGTTGGCATCATTGGGGCCTTTTAGGCAGCGTCAAAAATATCATAAGTGTCAAAATGACGGTGATAAGCTTCCGCTATTTTTTCCAGTTTTCCCTTCGCAACTCTTAAGGTATTATCACCGGCATTATTTATTGATCGTTAGCCACCTATTTAAGCCAATCACTGTTAAGCAGCAATTGTTCTAACAGCAACCGTTCGCACCAGGATTGAATTATGAAGCATGAGTCGTTGTTACAACCCCTAGATCTCGGATTTACCACCCTCAAAAATAGAATGATGATGGGTTCCATGCACAATCGTATGGAACTATTAGATAAGCCTTACGAGAGGCTAGCGGCCTACTATGGTGAGCGTGCCAAAGGTGGAGTCGGACTCATTGTCACAGGTGGTTATTCTCCCAATGACGCTGGCGTTATTGAAACCGGTGCTCCTGTTTTTGATGATGAATCTGAGATACCTAACCATCGTCTTATCACCGAGCGTGTTCATGCAGAAGGAGGTAAAATTTTATTGCAAGTGGTGCACACGGGGCGTAACGCCAAAGTACCGTTGCCTGTGGGACCCTCTTCATTGGCCTCACGTATTAATCCTTGCGAGATACATATCCTGAGTAGTGATGAGATAGAGCAAATCATAGATGCCTTTGCTTATAGTGCAAAGCTTGCGAAGGAGGCGGGATACGATGGCGTGGAGATAATGGGATCGGAAGGTTATTTGATAAACCAAATGCTGGCCACACGAACCAATGACCGTACCGATGAATGGGGTGGTGATTATGAAAATAGAATGCGCTTCGCACTGGAAATTGTACGACGAGTTAAAGAGGCGGTAGGTGAGAACTTTATCATTATGTATCGTATTTCTGCCATTGATCTCGTTGAAGAAGGATCGACTGGCGCAGAAATTCTGCAACTCGCTAAGGCGTTAGAAGAAGCCGGAGTGACCTTATTTAATACGGGTATTGGTTGGCACGAAGCGAGGGTACCTACTATCGCCTATATGGTGCCGCGCGCTGCATGGCGTTTTGCGATTCGCGAGCTTACCGCATCGGTTACGATACCTGTTATAGCATCCAATAGAATCAACACACCCGATGTAGCGAATGATATTGTCGCCAGCGGTGATGCGGATATGGTCTCTCTTGCTCGTCCCATGCTTGCCGATCCGTATTTTGCGAAAAAGGTGGCAGAACAGCGTCCCCATGAGATCAATACCTGCATCGGTTGCAATCAGGCTTGCCTTGATTTTATTTTTACCGATCGTGTTGCCAGTTGTCTGGTGAACCCCAAAGCCGCGCGCGAATTAGAGTTTGAGGAGAATGCAGCGGTTGTTAATAAAATAAAGAAAGTCGCGGTGGTGGGAGCAGGACCAGCAGGTTTATCAGCAGCATGCACCGCTGCGGAACGGGGGCACGAGGTTGCGTTATTTGAGTCGGCGAGCGAAATTGGCGGGCAACTTAACTTAGCGAAAAAGGTGCCAGACAAAGCAGAATTTTACGAGTTTATTCGTTATTTCCAATCGCAATTAGATAAGCACGGTGTGACTGTTCATCTGAATACGCGAGTTGATGCGAATCGCCTAAAAGATAATTACGATGAAGTGATAGTGGCGACGGGGATTACCCCTCGAATCCCAGACATCCCCGGTATTGATCATCCTTGCGTTATTTCTTATTTAGATCTGCTAAGTGGAAAAAGCAAAACGGGTAAACGTGTTGCCATTCTCGGAGCGGGTGGTATCGGCTTTGACGTGGCGATACTGCTGGCAAACGGAAAAGGCGAAGGAGCGACGAATACCGCTGATTTTTTAAAGAAGTGGGGTGTTGATCTCACCATGCAGGAAGCGGGATCGCTCACACCCGAAGGACCGCAATTTCCCCCAGCAGCACATGAGATCACAATGCTACAGCGTAAGCCAAAATCACTAGGTCGAAATCTAGGACTTACCAGTGGTTGGGTGTTGCGTGCGGAACTTGATGCTATGGGCGTAAGCAAAGTGGCGGGTGTCACCTATCATAAAATTGACGACAAGGGTCTTCATTATAGTGTGAAAGGTGAAAACAAACTGTTAGAGGTGGACAGCGTCGTGGTCTGCACTGGGCAAGAATCCAATAATGAATTGCATCAGTCTCTGATTAAATTGGGCGTTTCCTGCCATTTAATAGGTGGAGCCGCTGAAGCCAAGGAGTTGGATGCGTTAGCAGCGGTGAGTCAAGGTTTGGAGGTTGCTAATCGGCTTTAGCTTTTCCTTGTATAGCGGAAAAGTCAGGTTATCGAGGTGATTTCAGGTTGTCCAGTTTTTTGATGAGGAGCTGAAAACTATCTTCTATTAAGTTCTTGATGTAATTGGTTTCGTTAATCTCATCCATAAAGCCCTCTAAAGAATCTAGGAGGGCTTCTTCTTGCTCATTGTCTAGAGATAAGGCGAGTAGCAAATTATGAATATGGTTTTGGAATTTTGTAATGTTTTCCGTGACACCTAATTCATAATCATGAAAATACTTCATAATTTCCATCATGCTTTTTTTCGCTTCAACTGTCGTTTCAGATAGGTCTGACTCCCGGTTTTCATCGACTTCCAGCTCGAGACCTAAAGACTTAGTGCGGGCATTTGCCGCATTCATCATTATCGCTATATTGTCTTTTATGCGGCTGTAATGCTCCTCCGTTTGTGACGGCATGTTTCTAAGCAAAAGTGAGATTAGCGAATTGTTAATGATGAGTTTGGTACTGCCGTCAACAAACCGGCCTTTATCGCCGCTATTTTTTAGCAAATAAGATTCTAAAGAATCCTGAGCGCAGCGAAAATTTAAAGTCCCCTGATAGCCTCGAATTTGGACCACGGGGTTTACGTGATATTCTTCACATGCTTCGATTAACGCAATTCCCAAGTCATCATAACTTTCGCAGAACCCAATGCTCTCCATAAAGCGTATAACAATACCTAAATCACCGCTGCTTTGTACGGCACAAAAAGCGACATCAGATGCCGATTTTGCTCTATCGATTAGCTCATCTTGAATGCGTCGGTTTTCAATTTGGATTTTTAATTTTGCATCAATTTCAACGGGGTTAAAGGGTTTGCTAATAAAATCATCGGCACCTAATTCGTATGCGATTATTTGCCCTGTTAGGTTTGTGTCGCCAGAGAGAAAAATGATATAGCTAGTTGGCTTTAATGATTTGATGAGCGAGCAAACGGTTTCTATGTTGATGTCTTCCATAATCGGATCGATTATGACAGCGTCTGGCTCTGTTTTATTGATGGAGGCGATGCAGGCTTCTGCACCAGCCCCTGCTACTGTGACAGAGTAACGATCCTCAAGTATAGATCGAAGTATTTCGACATCGTTTTGATCGGAATCAATAATCAAAATTTTACTGGTGTGAGTGGCCGTCATTTTAAAAGTGTAGCATCTCGATAACAAATTTTACATGTAGATAAGGTGTCTCGGCATCAAGGTAAATAGTAGTCCATTTAGCTGTTGAGTGAGAGCGAGGTCTTATGAGGTTTTTATCTATCAGTTATCGGTCTTATAGTCGATAATCATTAGTGAATGCGGGTTTTATGGGGACTCCAATGACCTTCTGTTTCTGATGAAGAGAGGAGCTTTTATGACTAGATGATTAGCTCAATGACTAAGAGACTAGGCCCGTTGATTGGCTGAAAGAAAATCACAATATCGATACTGTGGTTCGAAGATAATTCAAGAGGGAGTTCTATCATGTTAGGTACCCGGATTTTACCGATTGAAGGCAGTATTAATTTTCGAGATATGGGCGGGTATCGGACGCGGGAGGGAAGAACGCTGAAATGGAAGAGAGTGTTTCGGTCTGGCCAGCTTAGCGGGTTGACCGAAACAGGCGTTCGGGAGATGAGATCTATCGGTATAGAGACGGTATTCGATTTACGTTCCAAGACTGAGCGAGATATATTCCCTACGGATCAGAATAAACTAGACCTAGCTGATTTAGTTGAGTGGAAGACGGATGAGTTACCCGATCAATTTAAAAATGCGTTGGGTTGGAAAGAAAGCATCGCGACTCTTGACGCTAAGATTGTTCGAAAATGTATGAAGGACAATTACCCTGTTAAATTGTATTCACACAAGAGTATCTATCGAGAGATGTTAGTCACCATCTCCAAAGGAGATGCTCCACTTCTTTTTCATTGTGCCGCAGGAAAAGATCGAACAGGCGTGGGTGCTGCTATCATCTTAGGTTTATTGGGTGTCGATGAAGAGACCATCGTCTCGGACTATTTGATTACCCAGGGACAGCTTGGCGACAAATTGGAGAGCTGGGCTGCCGGAGGAGCTGTTTTAGACGATAGCTATTTGGGGTTTCAAAAGGTTATGTCAGTCGCCCCCTTTGAGGTAGTTCAACCGGTATTCGAAGCGAATGTGAGTTATATCCAATGCTTATTGGATTACGTGCAACAACACTTCGGCAGTTTTGAAGCTTATGTGAAGGAGGTTCTCAAGATTGATGATGACCTTATTAACCGCCTAAAAACGCAGATGTTAGAAGCCGGTTGAAAGCTACACTTACACTGAAAGCCAAACCCTCTATTAGCGGTGATCTCATGAAATTTCTGTCGAATGTTCAATATGCTGTTTTAGCTTTTATTTTGAGTATTCTATTTCTATTGCCTAGTTGTGGTGGTGGAGATGATGAGTCCAATTCGGCGACAGATGTTGTCGATGATGGCAGTGATGGTGAGGATTGCGGCACGCCAGAATATGCGAGTACCTTCGCGGCCATTCAAGGTGAAATATTTGAAGAGTACGGTTGTACCAACTCAGCGTGCCACGGAAGTTCACCAGGTTCAGGTAACCTGGATTTAACCGCCGACAATGCCTATGACCAGCTCGTAGGAGTGGCGTCCTCCAACAGCACAATGGATCGAGTTGACCCAGGACATCACGAATCAAGTTACCTTTTTGAGAAGCTTGAGGCCAAGGTAGATAGCAGTGTATCCACCACGGGATCGCCAATGCCTGCGGGCGGATTTTCAGCATTAACAGAGGATCATCTTGAGGCTCTTCACTTGTGGATAGATGGCGGTGCGACAGAAGAGTTAGTGGTAGCGGGAACGGCTGAATTGTTGTCATCGTGCTTGCCGCAGGCCAGTAGTTTGAAAATAGATGTCCCCGATGCTCCCGAGGCGGGTGTGGGAGTACAGATGCAATCAACAGCCTGGTCGCTACCCCATGATTCGGAAAATGAAGTGTGTTTGGCGACATATTATGACTTTACGCAAACCGAATTGATTGCTGAAGATCAGCAGTTTGATTGTGTTGGCTTAGCCGATGCGAACAACCCCTCAGGCAAGTGTTTTCGTGTACATAAGAAAGTGCTAGCGCAAGACTTACTTTCTCATCACAGCATTGTTTATCTTTATACCGGGGTGACGGGTGTATTAGATGATAGTATCTCCAGTCGTCAATTTGGCCCCTTCACCTATAAAGCCAATGCACCAGATGATCCTGACAATGGCGTCAGTTGTGATCCCACTGTCGTGGATGCGGCAACCGGATTTCACCAAGATTGCAGTGGTGCCGTTAATGACGGCTGTATTATTTACGGTCCCCAAGATTATGATTTTAGAAATAGAATACGTTTTTCCGGCACGCAGTCTTCCTACAATGAAG
>JAHRWA010000005.1 GCA_019090455.1 Pseudomonadales bacterium
AAAACGTAGCGGAACCAGTCCCAGAAAATGTAGCTGAACCGGTCTCAAAAAACGTAGCTGAACCAGTCCCAGAAAATGTAGCTGAACCGGTCTCTGCCACCGCGGCCGAAAAGTGACTTGAGTTATTTTATCTGTACGATATAAAAAACTGAACATTAATGCTTTAAATTGAGAGGAAAATACACTTGTTAAAATGGATTAAAATCATTGCAGTTCATTTTGTCCTATTTGGTTCTGTTACTGGACATGCTCTGGAATACGAAGAGGTAGAGCTTACGGTGAATGTACAGAGTAACTGGCCAGCAGAACATTGTGTGGAAACACATAAAGGGCTGCTCAGCTATTCTTTTAAAACACCTTACATGGCAAAGTTTGGCACTCACCTCCACAACCATTTAGGTACAACAAATCAGATAAGTGACCTTATAGTGAATGAGTACCAAACCGACCTTGAAATTGAATCTGATGGTGGTCACTTCTGCCTAACCTGGGAACGAACACAAGATCACAAAGAAAATTGGTCGTTTATACTACGCTTGGCTCATTAAGAAGAGAAGGGGTCAAGTACCATATTGACTGCTAAATCCATACAAGCCCCACCTTCTGACAAAGGTGGGTCACTACCCTACCCCTCTACCTTTACCGATTAATCCTGGGTTTCTAAATATTTTTTCATCGGCCCCCAGTACTGTTGATTCCAACCTTCTGCCAAATGATCCTCTGATTCTGCTGGGTATCCCGAATGGTCGAAAGTTAACGCCGTTTCTGTTGGAGAAATCACTTTAAAATCAAATTTTGCAATGGAATAGATACCTGGCTCCCAGTTGCCTGCCCGCCAAGCCTGAACAAGATATTGATCCGCTACCAATTCGATAGTTAGTCCACTAATCATTCCGCCAAATAGAGAAAACTTGCCACCGCCACTTGCATCAATTTCTGCCTTTGAATCTGTAAAGGCTTCAAATTTTTCTGCTTCCGTTAACATTGCAAAAAGCTGCGTTACGCCGCAATTAAACCTTTTTTCTTGATGGATCATTATAGAACTCCTTAGATAGATTACAAAGATAAACTAGTTGGTTTACCTTTGTAATCCTAACCGGCAGCGAAACAACATGCAATACTAAACCAGTTAGTTTACAATATATTTTTCTATCCACACCAAAATTTGAATATGCAAAATAACGGTAAGCGCTGCATGACTAGCCCAGATAAACTCGACCTCATTTTTAAAGCGCTATCGGACCAAACACGTCGCGCGCTACTCAAACGGCTCTCGGATAAGCCAGCATCGATCAGTGAACTGGCACTGCCGCTGGCCATGTCATTGCCTGCCGCATCCAAACACATCAAAGTGTTAGAGCGCGCCAATCTGGTCAGCTGTCAAAAACTAGGCCGTGTTCACTATTGCAAAATTAAGCCAAAGGCATTGAGTGATATTGACCGCTGGTTAGGTTTTTACCGATCATTTTGGGAAGACAAACTAGACCACTTAGAAGCCTTTGTCTCAGAGGAAAAAAAATGACGTTTGATACAATCGAATCAAAATTTAACGAACGTTGCCTCACTGTCCGTCGAACCATTCACGCCCGCGCTGATAAATTATTTGATGCGTGGACTCAGCCAGCATTGTTAACAAAATGGTGGGGGCCTGCACACGCCACCTGCCCCAGCGCAGAAGTTGACCTTCGCGTCGGCGGGCACTACAAAATTGCCAATCAAATGGAAGACAATACAATCATTTGGATTAGCGGCATTTTTGAAGTCATCGAAAGACCTTACCAATTGGTATACACCTGGCTCGTGGATGAAAGTGAGGCCACATCGGAAAGGGTCCATGTTTTTTTTGAGCCAAGAGAAGACGCAACAGAAGTCATTATTGTTCACGAGGGTATCGAATCGCAGGCATTGTTAGAGAGCCATAATCACGGTTGGGAGGGTTGCTTAGTAGGATTAATAAACTTACTGTCAAACGATGCTAATAGCACGGATCAAAACCAGTGAGACCTTTTTTTCTTGCACTTAATAAAGAGTATATGTCCTCCTGGTAAAGCATTTTTTGTGCGTTTGATTCTGTGAGGGTACGTTCAATCAATATGATACTAGACCCTTAAATTTTTTACTCACAAATCGTCACTGCGAATAATCCTCTGATAACTCTAAGAGTCACTTAAGCTCGTATACATTAGATTTAGGATAGAGCAAAATGGAATATGACTGACAACATTAAGACTGGCCAGTGAACCTCGACTTTATGAATGCCGATTTGATGAGAACTAAGGTAATTACCGCTTTTATGAACCCCGATTTCTACCCTCACCCGGTGGCAAAAATCGCGTTCATTGAAACCCATATATCCTATGTATTTCTAACGGGAAAATTTGTCTATAAATTAAAGAAACCACTGAAATTGGATTTCATTGATTACTCCACATTAAGTCGACGGCAAGAATGTTGCGAGCAAGAGGTACGGTTAAATAGACGTTATGCACCGGACTACTATCTCGGTGTTGTCTCGGTTGCCACAGACAAGCAGGGGCAGCTGTGTCTCAATAAGTCGGCTGATATTGTAGATTATGCCGTGAAGATGAAACAGTTTCCCGATAATTGCGTGCTTTTCGATTTGATGCCAACGTACCAGAATGAATTGAACTTTTTCGAATTACTGGGGCAAGAGGTCGCCGAGTTTCATCTTGCTTTACCGCCGATTGCGTTAGCGTCTGACTATGGAGAACCCGAAACAATATTCCAAGCCATGAAAGATAATTTTACGGCAATCAATCGAATTGATGAAAGGCAACGGTTACAAGATTTAGGTCGGTGGACCGAGGACCAATTTAAACACTTAGAGGAAGCGCTACGACAACGTAAGCGCGATGGATTTATCAGAGATTGTCATGGGGATTT
>JAHRWA010000097.1 GCA_019090455.1 Pseudomonadales bacterium
ACTCGCCTTGGTGAATATCAGTCTTGCCTATTTCATGTTGCATTGCCAAACGTTTTGCTAATGCAGGCATACCCTTTATAGCAGTTTTTTTTGCTAGCCCTGTCATGTCAATCCGAGACACCAAGCGGGGAGACTATCTAACATATCACTGAATTTATATACTGAAAAAAATCGGATATTTCTAAAGAGGGATAGTTAGGATCCCAGGATATAGCATCTAACTCAATGAACGCTGGGCACCACTCACAGTTCTCTAGCGCATTGGGAATGATACTCCCCTGGCCTAGTAAGGTATGAAACCTTAACACCGTTACTATTTCCGTTGAAACAAATGGCTTTAGAAAATCAGCAGCGACTTGCGCGTGATTACATCCAGGAATAATATGGCCAACATCATGAAACAAGCAAGCAACTATGATTTCTGAACAGTGCCCATCGGCTCGTGCTCGCGATGCCATTTGTAAGGAATGATCCAAACGGCTTAGAGGTTGTGATTCGGGCTTAAAATCCCCAAGCAAATTTAATAGAAATATGCTGCGATCTTGAATCGCGCCTACCTGGTCGTGTGGGCTTGTCATCGTATTACTCCATAATCATAACAAAATTTCGGCGTATCAACTCCCTTGCCATAGCCAAGCACACTTTCGTATCACTGAGAGGCAGTAATTCCCTTACGTTCAAAATTCCATTTTCTATTAATTTATCAACACTAGCTTGCATTATTCGCGGACAGCTAATGATGTTAATGCCAGATTGAAGGTCAATTTGATCGGCTTGATAATTGATTGTCCAACGATAGGGGTTAACAGCTTTTAATTTGCTCTCTTCAAGCACCTCAATGGACTTGGACGATTGCTTTAGCAATCCAGGGCTTTTATTGGGAAGTTTTTTCTTGGTCGTATTTGTATGCTGCGTTATTATTTTATCAAGCCAATAATTCAAATCAGCTGCAATACGATCTTTTATAGCGGTAAGCTCCTCAAATTGTTGGCAGCATAATAATTTAGAAATTGAGATACGATAAGGGTCCTCATTAATAAATTGATTAATCGCAGCACTTAACCATTCCGAGCTTGTGTAGTTCGCGGTAGAGAGAGTTAGATGAAGGGAAGTAGAATCTCCAGTCTCACAACAGTGCCAATAACCTTTTGGTAGATACAAACCACTTCCAGCATTTAATGTGCATTCAAGCACGACCTCTCCTGGAGTGTCAGCTTGAGTGGCTGTTTTTTCATTAGGAGAAAGCACTTGAGGCCGACAAATTGTCCAGGATTTTTCACCTTCAAGCTGTAGAATGAAAACATCATGATAGTCGAAATGATTCCCGCCTATCGCATGAGGAGGAGACAAATAAGCATTTGCGCCAACCTGGCTTTTCAAGTCAAGGCTTAAACGATTGCAAAAATCCATCATCTGACTAAGATGGTGATGTAGGCCTTGAAACACCAGAGTGCAACCCTTATTGAGTAAACCGTCTAAGCTTTCTGGAGCCAGAATTCTCTCTTGAGAATGCCCCATCGAAGCATTACTCGTATTTACTGGATTTGAATATGAGTTAAGATCAATTGCAGACCCGTTACGACAGACCCTAAGATCGGTTGGTGATCGTAGAACTCTTGACGAGATAAAGTCGTCGAGATCATCAGTTGAAAGCAATGGCTTCTCAAACACGGAGACAAATGAGATCGGTTTTTCATCGTAATAATTATGGAAAAATTCTTCCCCCAAGCCAACTAGGCTCTTCAATACATAGTTGGAACCTTGCTCTCGTTCACGACTAATTGATTTCATTTTTATAATTACCTGCGCGCTGGAATGGCCAGAGACAAGAATTGATTCCCATCATTCATCATAACACCTCGATTAACAAATTCTAAAAGTACCTTTTCCAATTCATCCGATGAAACTGTTAACGAAAGAGTTCTTAATAGTGACATTGTTGATACTGGCTTACTCATACAAGCCCTATATATGGAAGCTAATGGTTCCTTCCATGTATGGGTCAATACATTTTCAGGGTTTCTACCATCTTCTACTTGAATAAAATCAGCACCATTCCATAAAGTCATATAGGGTTTCTTTTCAAGTTCTGCATTAGCTTGCCATTGCTCAATGGACTTCTTGATTTCGACAAAGTTTTTATCTGGCGAGTGCTCAACAAATTCGTATTCAAAAAAATAGGCCAAATTGTTTAGGTTCATGTTTGTTGGGTAGATATATTCATAGGACGCTTCTGGCTTACACCAACGCGTAGGGAATCTTTCCTTATCTCTAAACATAGGACTAAAACGCTCCAACCAAACTCGACCACCACCACTAGGTGGGTCCAGATGATGCAATTGATTAAAAAGAGCAGCCTGCTCCGTGTAGTCTTTAGCTTCTTCTCCTGGAAACCCCCATAATACATTCCACCCTACCTGGATATTATAATATCGGCACCAACGCAATAGATTGACATTCACAATTGCGCTAACCCCTTTATCCATCAGCTTTAGAATATCAGTACTTAAAGATTCTATGCCCGGCTGTATTCTTTCTACACCACCTTGAGATAAAGTTTTAACTAAATTTTTTGATAAGTTACTTTTAACTTCAAAGAAAAATTGATAGGAAAGGCCTGCCTGTGCTACCTCTGGGAAAAAATCTTTTAAATATTTGGGTTCTAAAATATTGTCGACGGCTTCTAAATGGTAACTACGGTATTTTAGATTGAGCTCCGACAACTCGTCTAATAGAACCGACGAGGACTTCGCTCTATAAGTCATCGTCTTGCCATTGAGACCGCAAAAAGTACAATGCTTTTTCTGCCCCCACCAACAACCTCTTGATGATTCAAAAGGAACATAAATGGATCGACGACTAAATGGACCGATTATACCTTGTTTGTCAGATTTTTCAAAATATTCATCATAGTTTGGAGTCGGTAACTCGTCCATATAGCTGACAGGCAGTGTATCACCACAATAGGTAGTACCTTGTCCTTTTGCAATAACACCTCTAATTTTAGCGGGGCTCCTACCTTCTACAAGCGCATCTAGAAACTCACAAAAAGCGATATCTGCTTCACCAGCAATAGCGTAATCAATGCATTCTACATTGCGAACATATTCATTCCCCATAGGTGCTTCGAAATTCGCACCACCGAATAAAGTAATAGTTTCAGGAGATTGAATTTTGATGGTTTTCGCCAGTGCGAAAGATGCGACGTTTTGTTGAAAGCTACAGGTAAAGCCCACCACATTAACGGAATCGCTTAGAATGTCCTTCGATATGCGATCTAAATGCTCGGGAATAAGCACCTCACGAATGTGAATCAGTTCATCCATATCTTCAAACACAGGGGGAATATCCTCCCTAAAATCCACTAGAAAACGATTAGTCTGATCCGGTGCCTGATTTCCAAAAGCTGCTTTTGAATAAAGCCAATCGCCTAAAGACCTTCTACGCTGAGAACAAAGAGATTCATATTTCTCCAAACCAATAGCATTTGCCAAATCAATGCTCGCATGATAAGTAGAGCAAGAATAATAATTTTTTTGTGCTATGGCAGATAACAATCCGACTTGAATCGAAGGACGATGGGCTGAAACAAATGGCATTGCGATAAGCTTAATTTTCATTGCCTTTCGTTTTTCTGTAAGAGTTGCTGATATATCAATATCAACTACCGACCTTGGTCGATCGAGATCCTTTAAATGGATATTCATTTTTCCACTCATTAACCTATAATTTTTCCATTAAAAGAAAGCCCTGCAAGCAGGGCCAAGACATGGTTTACCAGTTGACGTTTATATCAACTCCAACATCAAGAGCTGCCGGGTTGCCACCTCCTCCAATTTGTGGTCCAACAGACCCCCTAAACCCGTCAATCAACCCTCTTGATAAATCAGTAGAAGTAGTGATTCCAGCAGTCGTTCTTTTATTGATGGCTTCGCCAGCAAGAGCAAAAGTTGATACCAGCAGTTCCTGATCTTCATGTTCTAATTTATCTCGGGCTGAAATTTTATTTCCAAGCTTTTTAATTTTATCCTCGGTAATTTGAATCTTTGTCATTTTGATCTCCTTTATGTATTCAGTTGGGTTCCAACGGAAATGCTTTTTCTGATATTGAGATAAATTCGGGTAGAAAAACACAATTACGCTACACCTAACTCAACATTGAAAGATCCGATTTACAAGATGAATTCAGAACACCTTGTGGATAACAATAATGAACAAATAAAATATTTATTCAATTAGCATGAAAGCTTAGACAAAGGTTTAGTAAGCCCGTGAAGGTCATAGACGGAAGGAGGGATTTAAATTTTTCAGTAAGTGGAGTAGATTAAAAGCAGACTGAGCGGCGCATTCAAATACGAGCAGAAGATATATGCCAGATACCGAAAACAATAGTGAAAATGTGCATTTTATTTCAGGCGACAAACATCTCTCGTGTTCTAACATCTCTCGTATTCTATTGAAATTACCGCCTCTGACTCTGACAAGGGTGCATGTAGAAAAAAACTAATAGCGGAAGAACACAGTAGTTTTCAATCACACGCTAAAGCGTTACTTTTAAATTTCAAATTCAATATTATGAATATATTTCTGAAAATAATAAGCAAGTTTGAGGAATCAACAGCGATGAAAAAAATATTATTTAGGTGTAATCGACATTTATCAATTACTGACTTGTTTCTACATCTATTTCCAAAATCTCTATGGTTAGGCCGAGTTTGGCGGCTTTATAAACCGCCTCTGTTCTCTTGTTTACACCCAATACTCGATAGACACCCGAAAGGTGGGCTTTTATCGTACCCTCGGCCAAATCTAAATCACGGGCGATCACCTTATTTGATTTACCTTCGATTATCTTAATCAGAGTTTCTCGTTCTCGGGGAGTTAAACGGCTTAAGAATGGATCTATCTCTAGTCTGCTTGGTTCTGAGTTATCTCCTGTACCACAGTCGCCTTCACCCGCTATATCGACTAAGGCTTGCTGTGGTAAATAAACACCTCCTGCTAGTACTAATTTAAGTGCGGCAATTAATATTTCTGGCGTTGCTGATTTAGGAATAAACCCGACCGCTCCATACTCAATAACTCGACGAACAATCTTAGGGTCCTCTTCACTGGACAAAACCACAATCCGTGAGGTTTCATGCCGTAATTTGATGATCTGTAAGGCCTCGACTCCGTTGGCACCTGGGAGGTGGTAATCTAGCAGAATTATTTGAAAAGGTTCGCAGCATTCTAAATTAAGAACATCCTCGCAGCTATTTGCCTCGATACATTCCACTCCATTAGACAAATCATTCAATATGAATTTTAGGCCTTTTCGAAATAAACTTTGATCTTCCACTAAAAGAATTCGCAACATTGTCACCTTGACCAGCCCTTTGAGATTCAAGAATAATCAAATCAAGGACAATCAGTAAGGACAAACAGATGGTACAGCCCATTTTGACTGATTCGCGCTCAACCTAATGACCGACTATGTGAAAAGTGTTCACAGACGGACTGAGACTAACAGAATTGGCAACAATAGTGGTAGGGAGCTCTGGATAGGTTCCGGAGTATCAGATTTTCAAAAGGTATGCCAGAAAAAAAAGGATTTCAGGAAACGTGTTTCAATTACGCTTCCTATTCAACGATCGCAGCCAGGCCATCTATTGATGACCTCATATCAACGGGATCACGGTACAGGTAAACGTTTATCGAACCGATGCTAGGACTGAACACGGAGAGGTAATTAGTATGCCCATAAGGAATTAAAAATGGTGATTCAGAAAAATGAGATTCAAATGACATCAGTATTGAGAGTGAATTTAGGGGCATTCCTTGTTCCAGGTTGTGCCTACCTTCTTGACGTTAGAAAGAAATTAGAAAAAATAATTCAGCAGTGTATCGACGGAGAGTTATCTTCAATCGAATTACAGGAGTGGATGATATTTAACTACGACCCATCAGAAGTTAAGATTGGCTTGGGTGAGGCTCCGCATACTGTAGAAGCCATGAATGTAGTCATGAATGAATATGAGTTAGCCAGACCAGATAAGTTTACCAAAGTGGGTTGGAAGCTCGCATTAACGTTTATAGCTTGTAATCAAAACAACTTCGATCAGACACGAAATGATTTTATTGACAAAGGGTTCCAACATTAGCTTCACCCCATTACGTTTAGCCAAAGTGCTAATACGGACACTAATCCTTCCATTTCAAAACCTTCCTAATATAATCTTCATTGCAGCCCAGCCTAATATCTTCCTCACGTTTGTCATGAGTTAAGCGGCATATATCTATCAGCCGATCAAGTTGATGCGACACTTCATCCCGCCCAGGCTGATCTGAAGTGGTCCAATAGATCTACACAGTCCAGTTAAGCGATAATACACGTAACTGGAGATTGCAAAATGAATGAGAGAAAAAAATATTCGAAGGAAT
>JAHRWA010000098.1 GCA_019090455.1 Pseudomonadales bacterium
ACACTTCAGGAACACGTATTCCCTATGGCCTATGTAATTCTCTGTCTACGCTTCACATTGCTTGTTCGATTGAGTACTGAAAATATTATTTTTTTTTCCAGTGGGAAAGTGTTCACGATCCACAATCTCCGCACAACGCGCAAGACTCAATACGGGTGGTCGGCTAAACCTTCCCCGACAGGGACTTTCACCCTGCTAGTTGTGACAAGCCTCTTGTCGCACTAACGCCCGCATTTGCGGCTGGTTTTAAGCGCAGCGGAAAACCAGTCCGACAACATGCGCTTGTTAGGCACCTGATATTTCCGCTAATTAACATGCCCATTCAAATTGCAGATATTGCAAACTTCACAGCCAACGAAAGACCAATAAAGAATGTGGCAAACTGAAGTATTGATGTTATTTTGACTGTGAAGTTATATATGTTTAGTGGTGGCTTTGGTTCTTTATTTGAACCAAGAATTCCGGTTAGCGTCATCAGGCATATTTGACCAAAAAACACAGATATTAGTAAAAGAACCCAAATCCAGGTTATGTGCCATTTAATTTCCTCGGGTACAGTTCCAATAAAATCCTTTGAAAAAGTAACCGTAAGAGCAATAACGCCTGTGGCTAAAGCCATTAATTGCTTAGTGGCATCTCGTGCATATTCGAAGGCTAGCTGAGATCGACTTATAGTATCCATTAATCATTCTCCAAAAGGCCAAATATCACTTAAAAAGCTTTTGATGCTCTCCAATATCGACCTGCGAACAATAGCCCTTTTCTTAGGGTTCTTTGATTCTGGGGCCGCTTTATGAATTTTTGATGAAAACTCGTTTACTAAGAGCCTTATCTCCTTTAAGTCTAAATCGCTCGCCTTTTTCCCTTCTGGAATTCTTGAACGAACTAGTAGGATAATATCTCTTTGGCAGCTGTCAGAAATACGAATTGATTCATTATGAGTTTTATTGATAATTTCTTTTAATATTATCCGCTCTATTATCAGTTTATTTCTATCCATATCCATCCTTATACTTATTATATAAAACGCCAAGTTTACAATTGATCGCTCTTGTGTGCCTAACGTTTAGGGTAAAGCACGCGGGGGCTTTTTCCGCGTCGCCTTTGACCCATTTGTTATGTTTTTAAGTTGCGTAGATATTTCGTAAAGCATTTTCTCTTCGCCCTCTCCCTGTGCAATACCTCTCTCCAAAAGAGGGGGAAGTGAAGATATCGCTTCGATCAAACTTTTTTGATTTTCTTCTTGTATTTTTAGCAGCGAATTTTGTTCTATAAGCAAACGCTCAACTTGGTTCGATGAATCATTGGTTGAGGTATAGCTCAGATATGAAAGAATTGCAGTAACAGTTAGAGTGATTAATCCTAGGCCAAACATTATATTATTCCAAAACTTTGACCGGGCAGTTGCTGCTGCTGAATCCACTGCCATTTGAACGCCTAGATCGTTCATGTTCTTAATAAGCGCAGCAGCTTCATTTAGTTCTTTGCCAAAAGAAGCTAATTGCCGGTTTGTTTCAAAAACGGGATTCTCTGGTATTTTAGGAAGCGTTAAAGGTTCGAGAGGTATAAGAGAAGCGCCAAGGCTGTCAGATAATCGTTGGTTTTCCTTTAAAAGACCTAATGTGGAGCTAGAAAAAAGGCCTTTAGTGGCACTTTTAAATAATTTCTTTGTTCTTTTATTGGATTGGGCGATATATACATCAATTACTCGCAGAAGGTGATCTGTATCTGATTCATCATCCATTTTGAGAAGTTCTTCCGATATATAATCCTTAAAAGACACGACAATTCTCCCGTCATCGTCTTTTTTACGTATTGTTTCCCGCTTTTCTTTATCTTCTAAAAGGTATTTGTTTTTACCAATGAATAGCCTAGAAAATTCTGCGATTTCGCTCTGAGTAAGCGACTCCGCTTGATCTTTGTTAATTCGAACACTCTCTTCCTTATTAACTGGTTGGCATAGAAACATTGCAAGATGCCTGACAAACTCTTCAGAGTTCTTGCTCTCTCTGTTCTTTAGCCACTGCCCAGCTTCGCTCATTACTGAAGAAGAAAAGTTGTGACACAGCAACTCTCCTAGATTTTCGGTCTCGAACCTGAATTGGTGTGCTTTTATTAGCTTATTTAAGTTGAGTGCCATGACTGCCTTTTAACGCCCTAAGCAGCGGAAAACAAAAGTGTAGCGGAGCGAAGCTTTTGGTTTTCCGACTGCCTTAGATTGTTATGTGTTTTACTTTGTTTCATTGACGTAAATCTTATACTCTTTTCCACGATCATCGGTTGCGATCATGTACTTACGTTGGCGAACAGGCCATTTAAAATAGAGACTTGTTAGTTTTTCAATTTCTACATTATGAGAGCACAAATGCTTTTCAAGAGAATCGGCCCAGTACCCGATTGATTTTTTAATGCGTGGTGTCGCCATGTTCGCGGGCTCGAAAGTACGTGTGAGCCAATTGACCTCAATGTCATTACCTTTTCGATGAATATCATCTAGCTCGTCGAGAGTATAGTCTCCGTCGACGTAATTCATGAGACTAGTAAAGCTTGCCCCAAAATTGTGAATTGCTGAATAAATATTCTTATACTTCATCTTATCGATACCACATAACGCCCGCCTCAACTGCGTAGCGACCTGGCGCCTTTTGTGCGGTTTTTGCACAAAAGGTGACAGGTTGCGGAGTCAGATTGCAGGCGCTTGTTAGGGCATGTGCGCGAAGATAAGACTTCACTCTACTCTCATATCTCTTTTATCGTACAGAGAATCAATGGTTTCAACCAAATTGTCTTGTTCGCTCTTAGACAAAGGTATTAATAAAGAAGATTGTTGAACGATATATCGGTTAGAGTCTTTTGAATAAGGTTTTAGGGATTGTGTAACAGGCCCTAAAACCTCCTCATTAATTTCCATTGCTAAATATTGAGAATTTTTCTCAAAGCCGATATCACCAAGTTTTACTTTTTTTATTGTTTTTTTCTGGTTGGTCTTGAATAAAATTTCACGTTCTCTCGGACAGAAAACAATACTCCAAACTGTAATCGTATTATTTTCATTGCCTTTATTCCATGGAAAAGATTGCATTGCCCCGGGTGTTTGACTTACCGAATCCAAAAAATTGAACCCATCTACAGGTTTAACTTCTGCATGGTTTTGCACAGCATATTGATCGTATAAATGACAAAACCTAGCTATAGATGAATTTTTAGGCATTTCAAGACTGCCAAAACTTCTTTTCGCCTCCGTAAGGCACAATTGATAGGTTGAATTTGTAAGAATTGGAAATTCTGGATTTTTCTCCAGTCGTATTTCCCCATCAACGAATTCAATTAACAGGCAATTTCCCTTTGCATCCAATAATGAGTAATGCAGGGGAATACCTTCATTTCTTGCTCTGACTGTTTTAAGTCCTTCCAACACCTCCTCAATATTTTTGTAGTTGTCTAGTTGATATTGAATCCACTGAAGTGGACTTAATCGCGAGAATCCAGGTTCGTTGCCAAAATCCCCTTCATCATGCCACATAAGAGCAACTGCCAATCCAGCCTCATTCATACCAGACACCGGAAGTTCTAGAGAGAACGAGTTAAAAGTGACACTCCCATATTTCACACTCCAGCGTATCGCTGTTTCTCCAGGCTGCCTGCCATTTTCTTTAGTTGTCTCGCGTAGATTCACTCCAACTAGCCCGTGGTCTAGTGGGTAGTCATAGTTTTCAGCTAAATATCTATTAGATGTTGTACCAAAAATTACTGTTGAACACATGCCTTTAATCCTTTAGATGCACAGTCATTTTGTAAGCTCCTAACGTCACAAGCATAATCGCGAGCTTGCGAGTGAATTTTGACTTGTCTTGTGTACGCCCGGCACGGGTATTAACTAATGAGGTGAAAGTCCTCCGTGGGAAGATCACCGTTGAACACCATGTTGTAAGTAAACGATA
>JAHRWA010000099.1 GCA_019090455.1 Pseudomonadales bacterium
ACACTTCAGGAACACGTATTCCCTATGGCCTATGTAATTCTCTGTCTACGCTTCACATTGCTTGTTCGATTGAGTACTGAAAATATTATTTCCAATGGGAAAGTGTTCACGATCCACAATCTCAGCACAACGCGCAAGACTCGATACCACAATCACGAGGACAGGCACCACTTATTTGTTTGAGAGTGCCTGATGAGATGGACACCCTCAACCGGCATCGTAATGTGCCTGACTTAGTTTGGTGTAACTTAAGTTAACGTGGAGTGTCCATCTATGAATAACCATAACGTAATTAGTATCGATTTAGCCAAAAACGTTTTCCAAGTGTGTTTGCTTAACAAGCACAATAAAATCACCACCAATAGAAAAGTGAGTCGACCAAAGCTACTCAAGTCGGTATTGGATCTCGATACAAAACACATCGGAATGGAAGCATGTCATAGCTCAAATTATTGGGGTCGCGTCTTTCAACAACAGGGTTTTCAAGTTGATTTAATACCGCCTCACCAAGTTAAGCCTTTCGTTGTCGGTAACAAAAATGATCACAATGATGCGATCGCCATTGCCGAGGCATCTTTACGACCCAAAGCCACCTTTGTAGCGGTTAAGTCATTAGAGCAGCAAGACATACAGAGGCTGGATCGTATTCGCGACCGCCTCATCAAAGCTCGAACATCCTTAGCGAATCAACTGCGGGGTTTACTGGCGGAGTACGAAATCATTGTGAAAAAAACCATTGCTGAACTTCGGTTACGGATTCCACTGATTCTGGAGGATGCAGATAATCAACTGACCGTTACAGCCCGCCTCTTCATAAACGAGTTGTATCAAGAGTTGCTAAGCATAGACAAACGCAAAAAGTTTAATGAGACAACATCTATGGCTTTACTCCAAGACAATGATGATTACCGACGCTTGCAGACTATACAGGGGATAGGACCCGTAGTCGCTCGCGCCATAATCTGTGCGATCAATGATGCAATGCAATTTAAAAACGGCCGTCAAATGGCTGCATGGATAGGATTGACACCGAAGCAGCATACCAGTGGCGAGGTTTCTCGAATGTCAGGCATCAGTAAACGTGGCAATCAAGTCTTGAGAAGACAGCTAATTCATGGTGCTCGCGCGGTGGTGAACTGGCGTGAAAGCAAAGACGATGTACTCAGTTTATGGCTGCAAAAATTGCTCAAAACAAAACACAAATGTCGAGTGGTTGTAGCTCTTGCCAATAAGCTCGCTCGTATTGCATGGGCGGTATTGGCAAAAGGAAAAGCCTACAACGTAAACGCATTAGCTTCTCCCTCGGCTGCAGCGTAAGAGAATATTTATAGCGATAAAGAAAATAAAAAAGGAGTTCCCGTCACGCGGTTTTATCAATAGTGAATTAAACGGTTTTGACTTCCCCTAAACCTGACAAGGGACAGAGACCATTAAAGGTCATATGCCTGAATAGGAGGGGAAGTCATTTTGAAACTCATTAGGGCTCAGCGCAAACACTAGCGCACTATAAAGAAGCCGGATATATGTCAAAGCCGCTATTACTCCAAATGATAAGCTGTAGTGCCAATACTGGAAAAAATTAAAAGCGGTTAATTAAGGAAATGATGATCAGTAGCCGGGCCACTAGTCGTGGTACCGTTGAGCTTACTCGGCTTAAAAATGGCTTTGTTTAGTGGTTTTATTATAAAAAGTGTTGAATTCGACGGGGCGTCCCTCTGATTGACCTCTGATTTTAGTATTGAAAAAGATTGTTAGTTAGAGAAGTAGTTCCCAACCCCAGACCAACGTGGTAACGTTGAGTTTCTCATTTAGAAAATTATAACCTATGTGAAAATTACTCTCTTGGAGAGCAATAACAGGGAAGTACTCTCCAACATTTGAAGTAGATAACAGCTAAACCACGGGATCAAAACACATTGAATTTTGATCCCCAAGATAACAAATAGGGATTTAAAATGATAAACATAAAAAAAACAAACGTAGGTGTGGTTTCGATTTTCATGCTTAGTACTATTGGGTTAATTGGATGCGGTGAAGAAAAAGTACCTCTCGATATATCAGTTCACGTTGCGGGATATGGCGATATTGATAGTACTGATGGTGTATGGGTAGGCACTAAAGGGGAAAATAAAAACCTTGAACTAATTAATGTCGAAAAGTTTTCCGACGTTGATGGACTAGATATCAATTATATGTGCCACATCGCAGGGTTTGGAGATTCTGATTGGTTGGTTGAAGGGCAAGATTGCGGTAGTAGAGGGCAACACCGAGCATTAGAAGGGTTTGCAATAAGGCTTAGTGGTCCTGCCGCGAATCAATACACAGTTGAATATAACTGCCATCTGGCGGGTTTAGGTGATCTACAGCTAGTATCCGATGGTGTGTTCTGTGGCACGAGAGGGCAAGGGCGACGATTAGAAGCAATTTTTATCGAACTAAAAGAGAAATCTCAAATCGCCCTAGACGAGTTATCAGGTACTCTGTATACGGAAGAACTGGAAGAGGAATAATCGGTTCATCTCAGATCACTTTTGGGATCAATAGGGTCAGAGTCGAATGGCATTTACTTAAGTTTTTTAGCCAGCCTTTTACGCTGTCGCAAAATATCTCTGTGGCCTCCTTCTGATCCAAAGTTGGGGTGACGCTAGGAGCCCCAACTGGAACCATTGGGGACAGGCACTGCTTAAAACCCCGTCTTTTAGATAGTGCATGACCCTGGTGCATCCCTTCTTCCCTTATTGAAGTGGTCCAATGAATCTGCACAGCCCAGTTAAGCGATAATAAACGTAACTGGAGATTGCAAAATAAATGAGAGAAAGAAATATTCGAAGAAATTCAAACCAGACGCTATCAGTCTAATAGAAGATCAGGGCTACACAAGAATAGAGGCAGCAAAAAACCTTGGCATCAATCAGGCGATGTTAGGGCGCTGGGTTAAAAGAGGCTCAATCTGACGAAGGACAAGCTTTCCGAGGAAACGGCAAGCTAACGCCAGAGCAGACGGAAATTCGTCAACTGAAAGAAGAGAACCGACGCCTTAAAATGGAGAAAGATATACACTGCTGTCCCGTTAACTTTCAAAATAAATTCCTTTGAGAGTTATCCGGTGACTGATATTCGATAGTACCTCCCTTGAGCAAGGAAATCAGATCTCTCTTTTCAAATAAGTTTAGCTGCAAAAGACGAAGTATCTGCTGCATGCTCCGAGTCAGCTTTGATCTAAACCGGAGAAATGCTATTAACAAATACATGCACATCGCTATCCATATCTGAG
>JAHRWA010000100.1 GCA_019090455.1 Pseudomonadales bacterium
AATATTCGAATACGCCGAGTCCCATGCCGCCGTATTCTTCTGGGATACGAATACCGAAGTAACCCATCTCGCCCATCTTCTGTCTCAGATCTAATGGGATTTCACCTTGCACAGGATCTAATTCGTTCGCTACGGGCAATACTTCTCTGAGGGTGAATTCTCGTGCGACCTCTTGTATCATTTTTTTTCTCGTTCCCACGCGGGAGCGTGGGAACGAGATTTAGAGATTTAATCCACCCAAAACTATATTCTACTATCGTTTTTTCCTATCCGTAGGTCGGCCTAAAATACGATCCGAGACGACGCGCTGTTGGGTTTCGGATGTGCCTTCAACTATCTTAGTCAATCTAGCGTCATCCCAGTAGCGTTCCATTAGGTTGTAGTTTGAGGCTTGCAAGCGATTTTGAATCGTGTTTCTTGAAAGTCTGGAACGAGTTGCTTGCTCCCAGAAACGCGCTCTATTAACTGATTGTTTTTAAAACAATAAGTACTAATTGTACGCACACGTATAGATTGAATATTAATCTTATGGTTGTTTTATAAAATCACAAGAACAAATTTTATAAATGATGATAAATCATTCTTTTAGTATGCATGTTGCTCTATTTGTTCGATTTATGGTAAATTTCGGCCCCTTTCACAGCAATAGTAGGTTTGATTGTGACCAAAATCGAGAGCACAGCCGAGTTTAAGCCGACTGATAATAGTTCAGCTATCGACACTGGATTACATGGCTTAGTCATGATGGCACGTTTTTATCACGTTGCAGCGGATGCGGAACAACTTGCTCATCACTATGGACGTCACGATGAAAAATGGTCCGATCAGGAAATTGTGATCGCAGCCAGACATTTAAAACTAAAAGCAAAATCACTAACGATTAAACCAGAAAAGCTGGAGAAGTTAGCGTTACCCGCCATTGGCAAAACCAAAGAGGGGCACTATTTTTTACTCGCCAAGATATCCGAAGACGCTCCGTTAGACGCACAAGGTAATCAAACCAGCCACAAACGAGTTCTGATACAACACCCCGGTGATACAGCACCGACTATTTTAAGCTACGAAGAATTTTTACAGCTATGGTCAGGTGAGTTAATTCTGGTGACCAAAAGATCGGTGTTGCCTGGTGGGTCTAATAAATTTGATATCAGCTGGTTTGTCCCTGCGATATTAAAATATAAAAAAATACTGTTACAAGTTGTGGTCGCTTCGTTTTTTATCCAGCTCTTTGCTCTTATTACACCGCTATTTTTCCAGGTTATCATCGATAAAGTTTTGGTCCATCAAGGACTCACTACTTTAGATGTACTTTGTTTTGGTCTGTTGGTGATTTCCGTTTTCGATATAGTATTAAATGGATTAAGAACCTACGTGTTTTCACACACCACCAATCGAGTAGACGTCACCTTGGGCGCTCGCTTGTTTAATCACTTAATGCATCTACCCATTTCATTTTTCCACTCTCGCCAAGTGGGTAACACGGTGGCCAGAGTGAGAGAGCTGGATACCATACGGGACTTTATTACCAGTTCAGCTTTAACACTGATGATCGACCTCGCTTTCACTGTTATCTTTTTTGCTGTTATGTATTTCTATAGTCCAACATTAACCTGGATAGTGCTGGGATCAATTCCTCTTTACATTATTTTATCAATTTACATTACTCCTATATTACGTAGTCGGTTAAATGAAAAATTCAAACGTGGTGCTGAGAACCAGGCCTACTTAGTGGAATCGATTTCGGGAGTGGAAACCCTGAAATCCATGGCCGTGGAACCACAGATGCAGCGTCGCTGGGAAGAGCAGCTGGCCGCCTACGTGTCAGCCTCTTTCAAAGCCAACAATTTGGGAAATATTGCGAGTCAAATCGCCGGGTTGATCAACAAGGTAGTCACGGTTTTGATTTTATGGGTCGGCGCGACTCTGGTGATTTCAGGGGAAATCAGTGTTGGTCAGCTGATTGCTTTTAACATGATTGCGGGTCGGGTGAGTGCACCGATACTAAAACTGGTTCAGTTGTGGCAAGACTTCCAACAAGCCAGTATCTCCATAGATCGACTGGGCGATATCCTCAATATGCCGGCTGAGCCGAGTCATAACCCCAATCGAACGAGTCTCCCTAGCATTAAAGGTCAAATTGAAATTGATAACGTGACATTTCGATATCAGCCCGATCGCCCTGAAATATTGAAAGACTTATCTTTATCGGTTGAAGCTGGAGAGATCATTGGTATTGTCGGCCGATCAGGGTCGGGTAAGAGTACGCTGACGAAACTTATTCAAAGACTCTATGTACCTGAAAGTGGCAGAGTGCTGGTTGATGGTGTGGATGTCGCTCAAGTAGAGCCAGCGTGGTTGCGACGTCAAATTGGCGTGGTACTTCAAGAAAATATTTTATTCAATCGCTCGGTTAAAGACAACATTGCGTTATCTGATCCTAGTCTACCCATGGGAGCCGTGATGCAAGCCGCTAAGCTTGCGGGTGCACACGAATTTATTCTGGAAATGCCCGATGGCTACGATACGCTTGTTGGGGAGCAAGGGTCCTCGTTGTCAGGAGGACAGAAACAGCGTATCGCGATTGCGAGAGCCTTGATTACAAATCCTCGGATTTTGATTTTTGATGAAGCAACAAGTGCATTGGATTATGAATCAGAGCGTATCATTCAAAATAATATGCGTGATATATGTCGCGATCGAACCGTCTTTATTATTGCGCATCGCTTATCCACTGTGCGTATGGCTGATCGCATTATCGTGGTTGAAAAGGGCGGGATCGTAGAGTCCGGCAATCATGATGATTTGCTCGCTCTAGAGGGTTATTACGCTAAACTCAATAACTATCAAAACCATATTCCCTCTATTCGAGAATCCCAATCCGTGAAAACGAATGAGCCCATTGATTCGATGAGCGGAAGCGTAACCGCAACACAGGCTAAAGCAGTCGGGCCAGAAGCAGTAAACGACCATTCTACGGTTCAAAAAAATGTGGGTAAGAGAGCGATATCATTTAAAGGGACTCAGATTCCTGAGAATAAAAGTAGCGTCAAACCGATGGCATCAAACTACTCTGTCTCCTTTGGCCCAGTGAAGACGAAGGAGGAAACATGATGAGTGATTTATCGAAAAATAAATCTGCTGCGAGGATTCCACTTGCCGATATTGATACTGTACCCGCCAATCAAAGCGTTCTTCACGATCCTAAAAAACGGAAAAAAATAGAGAAACAACAAGCCGCAAATGATGCGCTTATTTACGAGTTTTTACCGGCGGCGATTGAAGTTGAAAATACACCGGCTTCACCGGCAGGGCTAGCGATTATCTGGGCCATCGCTCTGCTGTTTGTCATCGCGGTAGTCTGGGCCTTCTTTGGTGAGATCGATATTGTGGCCGTTGCCACTGGCAAGATTATCCCTAGTGAACACATTAAACAGATTCAACCGTTGGATGCGGGAAAGATCATTGAAATTCATGTTCGAGAGGGACAAGAGGTCAAGCAAGGCGATGCACTTATTACCCTAGATGCTACGCAGTCCCAAGCTAATGTTCGTCAGTTGTCGTACGAGTTAGCAGAGCGTATCGCAATCAGTGAACGGCTCATTGCTGTGGATAGTTGGCTGAGCCATGGCTCCCTCCTACTGTCAGACACACCCACGGCGGCGATTCTGGGAAATTTGAGTTCAACGCAACAAAATCTATTGGATCAGCAGAAGGCAGAACTTCGCGCGAGGATAAGAACGTTAAACAGCGAGAAGGCCAAGCAGCGCGCCGAACAAGCCATGACGCAAGCGGAAATCACCAAAAAACGTAGAGTGCTGCCGGTTCTAAGCGAACGGGTTGAGGCCTTTGCCAGTTTGGTAAAAAAAGAATATGGCTCCAAGTTGCAATATCTTGAAATCAAACAACAGCTCATTGAAGAAGAGCAAGACTTGATAGTGCAACAAGCTCGCTTGCAGCAGCTAGATGCAGCGATTCAATCCACCCAAAACCAAATCGACACATTGATATTCGAACAACGAAAAAACAACCTGGGTCAACTTCAAGAAACGCAATTAAAAATAGCAGGGCTGGAACAAGAGCTGATTAAAGCAGAGCAACGTGTTCGCCAACAAAAAATTATTGCGCCCATTAGTGGCCAAGTACAACAGCTGGCTGTCCATACCATTGGTGGTGTGGTTACACCAGCACAGCCGCTGATGGTGATTGTCCCAGAAGAGAGCCAAATGGAAGTGGAAGCGATGATACTCAATAGAGATATCGGATTTATCCACGAGGGGCAAAAAGCAGAGGTGAAAATCGACACTTTCAACTTTACTAAATTTGGTTTAATTGACGCTGAGATTAGATCGATTTCAAATGATGCGATTCAAGATGAAAACTTTGGCTTAGTCTATAGCATCAGAATTCAACTCATGGAAGAGACGATTGATCGAATATTTTTTGTCACCGTTGTTGCGGTATAAGCAGGAGAGTTTGGGTGAGCGATGATGTTGTTAGGGTTTGTATTTTGGCTAGTTCAATAGCAAATGGATAATCAAATCTAGATTTTTATGGAGATGAAAGTAATGATTATTTTATCAGATAGACTTCTTGTTCACAGCGGACTTATCAAGCTTATGGGTAACAATTTGAGTAAATGGAATAGGACGCGATATTTTTCTATAAAATTATTCTTAGCCTTTATCTGTTGTGCTGCATTGATTGGCTGCGACGATGATAGTGAAATAAATAAACGGTGTGACCCCTTGCCTACTGTTAATGGGTTTAAGGCGATTAAGCTGTATGAAGGTGGGTTACCCGTAAAATTGCCGTTTTATGCAGATATTCGGCGCTATCCACGGAAAGGTTGTGAATTTGCGAGTGATGTATTTATTGATTACATATGGTACGAGGGTAAATTAATCTCGCGAGGTGTATATCACCCACTACTCAACGAAATTAGTACAGTAAAAGTCGATTTGTATTTTATAGGTTCCGGTAGTATTGAGGATGTTCGACGCAGCTCTCGTAACGACCAAAATGCTAATAAGCGCCCTTGGCGTTTCGATGGCGCGCTGCTCCACAAGCGATTTCCTTTGCAATATTACCCCAAGCTCTATTGGGACAATCCGGATGTTCGGTCCAAGAATGCATTCAAGCGTGAGCAACAAGATTCCTATTGGGGCATTAGAAATACAAAGTATAAACATGTGCACAAGGATAGAGGTTTCAGTGCTTTTTGCAGTATCCCGTCGACTGATAAATCAACCCCCAGTACTCGTATTGCGAATGACTTTTCAAAATTTGGAGGCGGAGGGTGTCGAGGTTACATAACAGCAGGTAAAAACGGTAAATATCTTAGCGCGACGATTGATGTCAAGGTCGATTTTAGAAATAACCAGAAAGGCATGATGAAGATTAACAAGATTTACGATGCGGCTGTTGAACAGCTGCAATCATTTATACAGGAGTAAAAACAATGTCTTATCGATTCACACCAGATGATCAGATTCGTCTTCAAGAGGCTCGAGGACAATGCCCTGACGGCGACGTTCCCACAACAGACGGTAATTGGGTGCCTTTTTTCTCGTTCCCACGCTCCCGCGTGGTAACGCATACGAACAAATTTCAAATGATGCGATTCAAGATGAAAACTTTGGCTTAGTCTATAG
>JAHRWA010000101.1 GCA_019090455.1 Pseudomonadales bacterium
ACTCGCCTTGGTGAATATCAGTCTTGCCTATTTCATGTTGCATTGCCAAACGTTTTGCTAATGCAGGCATACCCTTTATAGCAGTTTTTTTGGCTAGCCCTGTCATGTCAACAAGGTCCCATTTGTTAACATAAAAAAAGAATATAAATACGAGAATAATCGCAATAAGGCCGTAGACATTGTCATTCATTAATATTTGATCTCTCTTTCTTCTCTCTGGATTTTTCTCTCTGTTATTTTAATTTGTTATTCACCAAGCCAACGGCAGATGCCAGACAATGCAACATGTTCGTGTGTGCCTGCCTTTCGAGTAATATTAGCATTATTAAGCTCACAGTTTATCTTTGAAGCAATAATATGACCTTTATTTTCTTGATTGGAGAGGTCGTTCAATTCACCATTGAAGTGATAATTATTTTTAGTCATATTCCAGGCTAGATATTTTTTCCCGTCGACACTTAGTTTTATTTCTTGCTTAACCATTTTTGCGGACGGTAAAAATGCATTCACTGATTTAGCCCTGATACTATCAAAATGAAACTGACCCGCATCATCAGTTGTTGTCGTAATTTCAAACTTTTCATTATTAAAAGTAACTAGCACGTTTAGAGTCACTTGCACGCCACTTAAAGGTTTACCAGCTAAAGTCACTATACCGTCCAGCTCAGTGAATACGTCAACATCTAAAAAACTAAAAAAATCCACAGCATTTCCCTGAGATGAAAAAGTTAAAAAAAGTAAGCACAGAAAGCGCACTCTGGGAAGCCTAAATATCTTCATTAAAGTATAGGAATTGCAAAGAGTATGTTGAATATAGGAACTTCAAAGAGTATATCTGATTTAACAAAAGAGCCGCTGGAGTCCTTAGATACAAATTCTCAGGGTTGCGACCAAAGCAACCCTGAGCGACTAAACCCCTACTAATCCAGATCAATACATCCAATACGAACATTATCAACTGGGTCATGAATAACTATTGACTGAGCTTCGGGCCGAGCAACGTGCATCACTTTTGCAAAACCCCAGCCATAAACGAGTGGCGTCCAGATTTCATTACTTTGCTCTGTGTCCAAGACTGAAGGATCGACCTTGTAGTGACCTCCGCCACCGAGCTTGCAAGGCAAGTCATGGACGTGTGTTGGGTATTTAACATGCCTAGCCAAGCCTTTAACTTTCATCTTAACTCTCGTTACCCCTTTACGCTTGCGCTCCATTCTTGCCCAACCTTCAAGTCGATAACCTTTTTGCAATCCCGCTTCAGTAGTTAAAACAGCACCACTTGTTGTTATTCTACGAGAACCTTCGTTGAGTAAATCGGCACAGCCCACACGACTACCGTCAGGAGCATGAACCACGATAGATTGTGCTTCAGGGCGCGCAATATGCCCTTCGTTGCGTACGGTGTTTGAACCGTTGCCATTAGCATCCGTTGTAATCGGCAACCAAATCTCATTGTCAACCTCCCTCGTCGCTACAGAAGGGTCAATTTTGTAATGCGAGCCCCCGGAATTTACATCACACGTCAGATTATGCACATGCGATTGGTAGGTCGTATTCGGTTCTAAATCTTCTACACGTAAGATTGAAAGTGTTGATCCGTTAGACCTTGCGATTTGTGCCGAACCAAATGAGGCCTGATCGGTAAAATTGATCATGCTACCTGAATTAACCGTCGCACTGGCACTACCATCGGACAAGTCGGCGCAAGCAATACGCACACCATCGACATCATGAACCACAACAGATTGCGCATCGGGCCGAACTGAAAAGTTTTGGCTCGCTTGCCCCAAACCAATACCCGCATCATTGGTCGTAAAATTTACCCAAAGTTCATTTGATTCAACTGCTCCGGGAACATCGGGGTCATTTTTGTAGTGCCCGCCGCCGCCCAGACTGCAAGGCAAGTTATGCACGTGGGACCCATAAGATGTAAAGGGCTCTAGGCCTATAACCTGGGTATAAGCAGAACTGCTGCCATCGTTATTGGTCAATAGCATTGCGCGTCCTGAAGGTGTAATGCCTCGATCGCTGCCAGCAGTTGTTACCTGCATGATTCCCAATTTAATACTATTGCTTTTAGTATCTGCAGCGACTGCATCTACAAATGATAAACAGCCGAGTAACAATAGACTTGAAACTGTTTTAGTTCGTTGTTTTCTATGTTTCATTTCCTTTCCCGCTGTTTATTTCCATTGACATTGATGAGTGTGCGTACAGATTACTATAAATGAGCAGACTAATAAAAATTCTTAGGTTATTAATAGTTATACTTAATGCGCTCACGCTGAAAACCCAACCCTTTATACGCTAACTATCGCACTGATCAGCTGCTCCATGTCTGCCAACTCATTATAAATATGAGGGGATACACGTATCCCCTGTTCTCTCACATCTGCCATAATATTTTTCTTTTTTAGTACCTGCATAATTTTTTCAAGTCTATCGCCGAAACCTAAAACTATAGTCCCACTACGTTTCTCAAGCAGTCTCGGAGAAAGGAATTCATCCCCAACCTCGATAACTATCCTGTCTATCAATGCCTGATTATGCTCCCTTAATGTAACACTACCAATATTAGCCATATAGGAAATACTCTCTGCAGCAAGAGCATAAGGGATCACGGAGGGTGTACCGCCCCAGAATCGTAAACTCGACTGATGAAATCTAAAATCGTGAATATTAAATTCAAAAGGGCTTTCATGTGAAAACCAGCCCACATCCAATGGTGAGCATTCATCAAGATTTTCAGAGTTGACCCAAAGAAACGCCGCACCCGGTCCACCGCATAACCACTTTACACTGGAGCCAACCATAAAGCTGGGCTTGAGTAAACTGAGATCGACATCAACAATCCCCGCAGATTGGGCAACATCAATTAACGTTAAAATATTTTTATCATTCGCTAGGCGTACAACTTTAGCCAATGGTGCTAACTGCCCTGTATTTGAATATGCATGGGTAACAAAGGCCAGACTGATATCCTTTTTCAAATACTCATTCCACACATTAGGGTCGGTGATATCTAGGTGTTTTGGAATGTATTTAATTTTGCAGGTATCAGGTAATGCATGCTGGATAGCGAAACCCATACTGGGGAAATCGATTTCACTTAATAGGACAATAGCTCCGGGTTTTTTTAAAACATCCAAAGACATGACGAGTTTAACAACAGCACTGGATAAATTGGTCTGGGGACAAAACTCTTCCATCGGGACATTGAAAAGACGACTTAGCGCGCGTCTAAAATCATGAACTATCTCTAGCCAGCCGTCCCAAGGTTCACTCTTCTCCCAATGACTAAAGAACGATTTCTCTAATGATGCTTTTGAAGATTTGAGTGGACGACCAACAGAATGACTTAAAAAATAACAGCTCTCGTTGAGGTTGAAATCCGCTTTATATTGATTATTTGGCATCATCGGTTTCCACTAAATCAATCTCATTAAATCCATCTTATTCTATCCATCTCATTCAATCAGGGTAGACTTCAGTTTATTGATATCATCAAATCGTGTTCGCACATCATCTCTCTTCGTCGCGGTACGGTGATCTCTTAGTTTTTTTAAACCATCAATAAGTTCATCTAGTGGCGGTCCGCTGGCAGTAATCGATTTTAGATGTTGTGAGGCTAGAGTCTGGGATGGGGCGACTATGTATTTTTGTACTAACATTTCCTGATGCTGATTTGCCGTTGCGCCGTGACTCGCACACACTTCTAAAAAAAGTCGTAAGTTAGTTTGAAACCAAGATTGGTTCGCATTCGGAATGTTTGATATAAAATCATCCATCAGGCTAGAGCGCCGCATGCAATCTCTTAGCATGTCTTGATCCTCCGGCATCATATAAAGAAACTTATCCACCAAGATCTGAGCGTAGTACGGTTCATTGGCGAAACACAAACCCAACAATAAGTCGACGACATTGATACCAGCAAAATCACCGGCGTTCGCGCCCCTATACACATGCGAGCCGACATAATAGGGTTTATAGTAGGGTCGAACATGGTAGAAAAAATCATCGGGATCGAGTTGTTCAAATAATTCTTTATTTGAATCGGCTACAGCTTCTAGAGAGAGCTTTGTTACCGCCAACAAATCCCCTGCAATCGGATGTGAAATACCGAGGGGTAATATTTTCAGTAAGGCATCGGCAGCGCGTTTATACGCTAAAATCCCCTTGGTGTTGTAGTCGACAAATATTTTCTCACAACTCAAATTAGTGAATCGTTTATAGACACCATTGACTGCACTGTTATGCGTAGTGAGATGAGCGGTGGCGAAACGAGGAGTCACCCCGATGGAGGCGCCAATTTGCATTGCCAATCCTGAGGCTTCGACTAAAGGAGAATGCTTTTCACGAGAGGGTTCCGTTATTTCATGTCGGCGACAGGCGGCCATAAATAACCCGACGTTTCCCAAAAGATTAAACGCGCTATCAAAACCCTCATCGGTATTGCCTTCCGCTACTAGCGCGCGTATACAATTTTCACCTTCGCTTCTCAGTGCCTTTTTCTCTTCACTACCAATGCCCAAGACATTAGCCTTATCTTCCTGTTGTTGATAACGTTTCTCTAGAGCTGAATTAATGTCAACAAAGCGAGCTCTAATCCACTGATCAAAAGCAACTGTATTATTGGACATCGGAGTACCGTAATCCCTTAATGTTGAGAGATATTAACCACTCATCTTTTGCTTAGCCTGCTTTGTGATGCGTAGAGTTTATAAGGTATAAGGATTATCATGCGTCTGTATTATGGTGTATGAATCTGTGTCCTGCCACTAGAGCACTTTACAAATACAAGCCACTCGTTTAGGAGCCGTTAATGTTGGTAAGTCTTGAGGCCATACTGCCTCTATTTTTGTTAATCGCGTTGGGCTATGGAGCCAAACGCACCATTCTCGATATAAAGCTGTTACCCGGTCTTAATCTTTTCGTCTATTACTTCGCTGTACCGGCTTTACTCTTTAATGCCGCCAGACAGCAATCAATCCATGACTTACTGAATGTGCCTGCATTAGCCGCAATTACCTTGGCAGTCGTGATAACCAGCGGCTTCACTTTCTTTTTATTCCGACGCCTATTCCCCTCCTCCAACCCTCGAATTCCAATTATCCAATGTTTGAATGGCGTTTTTTCTAATTTCGCCTACATGGGCATACCTCTGACATTTGGACTACTGGGGGAGTCTGCTTATGCAGCAACAATCAGTATCGTATTGCTCGGGAATATCCTGATTATCAATGGTTCTCAATTATTCCTTGAAGCGCTCAATCACCACTCCCTCAACGTCAAAACGGTATTCAATATTGTGCAGCAATCCTTGCTACGGAATCCCATTTTTTTATCGACTGTTGGTGGGCTGCTTTGTTCTAGCTATGATGTTTCGCTCCCCCATAGTTTGCAGAACATGCTACAAATGCTTGCCCCAGCGGCTATTCCAGTTGCGTTATTTTGTTTGGGCGCTAGCCTGCAGTTTCGAAAAACAAAGATAGGATACCATCAGATTTTTAGTCTAGTGGTGATCAAACTCGCCGTTCATCCTGCGATGACACTGGCGTGTTTTTATCTGTTGGGCATTGATGATTCGAGTTGGCTACTGACGGCCGTCTTATTGTGCGCATTGCCTACAGGTGCATTAGCCCACGTAATGGCTTTAAAATATCAAGCGTTCGATACGGGAACGACACAGGTCATCGTATTCTCAACCATCTTGTCGCTGGCTAGTGTCAGTCTTTGGGTAAAATTATTATTGTAGCGCGCTGCAGCCCCTCTTATGTGACCCTACTACGCCCCCCTAACTACGCCTCTATTAGGTGACTAGACGTGGAACACCCAGCATTGCTCGTGTGGACAAACGGGTTAAAAGGTTGGGTTGTTTTCCTTTTAGTCGCCCTTCCGCTTCCAGGTACGTGGGAATATAGCGCATATGTTTTGGTAGTCTCGGCAACCATTTTTTCACCATAGCAACATCGCGCTCGAATCTCTTCATATTGACATCGTTCTTTTCCGGCAACCGAAAATCCTCTCGCAAACGATCGTTTACCATCATGGATGTGTGTAATTCATGACGATGCAACGCAGGGGAGAGAACCTTGTTGATGTTAAAAATAAAGTAAGCCAGCTCACGTCCCACCTCTCCCACCGCCAAATGATCCGAATCCCACATCGCCTGATTGTATTCAAGAAACTCACTCCAATTGGGCGGTAAGGCATCCTCGGGAATACCAAACAGATAAGCAAACAATTTGGTTTCTTCATAGTAACGATTTTTTTCTTCTAGGCTTAACTCTCGATTAAACATTTCAAACATTTTCATAGAGGTCTCCCACAACGTGGCATGGACCCAAATGAGGGCATCCACTTGATTAGCCATGTAGGAGGAACCCTCTTGGTATCCCTCAGAACCTTCAGAAAGTTTACCGGCAATGGAGCGATGAATATTATGAACGTGGATAGAGGAGTCGAGCACCAAATCGAGATCGCCATAAACCATTTTAAACACATTGATAAACGTTCGACGAAAACGTCCAATAGGATCAGTTTGGGTTTTCGAATGATGCTTGATACCTTGAGCAACCCAGGGGTGGGCAAGTTGCAATAAGCTTGCCCGACCCGCGCCAAAAAAAACGGTGGCATGGCGATTCACTTCCCAAAGCATTGATTCTGGCCCATACAAACCCACTACCGGATCAATGACTTGCTGCTTCGTAACCTCAAGCTGTTCACGCAAGTCATCTTTGGTAACCCGTGAATGGGATGTGGATGGCACTCTATTTTCCAATGAATTCATGTGCGTCCCTTCGAAACTCATACTGGTAAGATTAATCGACGTATTCTGAACCTAATCATCAAACAGTTCCTATATCCAGGCAATAACTTCTCGTATCAATATTGCAACATTCGGAGCAGTTTACACGCCAAACAACAAGATTCTGGGAGAACATAATCAGACCTAGGGCGATGTACATATAACCATCTGCATGAAAACTTTCATCCCAAATTACGATAACAACTTGAGAAGAAAACGGCCCATAAGCAGGATCAGCGATAGCTCGCTATAACAACTCAAACAGTACATAGCCTTGCCCTCAAATAGACTCTTTAGATCTTCGAACAATATTGCCTTGGACTAGCCGGATGAACACTCCGGCAAAATAATCAAAGACAATGTCGCCACTCACGTCCTTATTCAATACCCCCTGTTATAGGCCTGCTCGCCCCCTGTTGGTGCAAAATGTGGGCTATTCTATTGTTGTGATCGCTTTATCAATCAGTGGCGCTCAGGTTTGTAAATTAATGGATGATTTTCTGGCCGCTAACAATTATTGTATCGCGCTTTATTGGATTGGCCTGAATTTTGCTTTTGGCCGTTATAGGTAGATATTATTAAGACTTATGCTGTGGTTTTGCACTTGATGGGTGCAACAGTTTTATCACTAAATTGGGTAAACTTATGATCTTTGGCCGAAAAAACCGTAAACCAATTACCATCCCGAAGAAAGAAGTTGCGGAATGGAAATACAGCACTTGTAACTATTGCTCCACAGGCTGTGCGATTGAGATTGGTTTAGACAAAGAAGGCAAGGTAGTGACCAGCCGTGGACATGCCGGTGCCGATGTAAACCGTGGAAAGCTGTGCATTAAAGGCCTATTAGAAACCGAATTATTTGAGTCCGATGGGCGAGGTACCGAGCCCTTAATACGCGACAAATATCATGAGGACTTTAAAACCACTAGCTGGGATCATGCGCTGGATCACACCGCAGAGAAGATTAAAGAGATTCAAGGTAAGTACGGTCGTGACAGTTTTGCCGTGATATCCACGGGCCAACTGTTGACTGAAGAGTTTTACACCTTAGGCAAGTTGGTGCGAGGCTGTATTGGCACCAATAACTACGATGGCAATACCACCTTGTGCATGGCATCAGCCGTGTCCGGCTACAAACGCTCTTTTGGCTCCGATGGCCCTCCAGGTTGCTATGGTGATTTTGAACACACGGATTGCTTTATGGCTTTCGGCTCTAACCTGCCAGAGCAGCACCCGGTTATCTACTGGAGATTAAAAGAGGCTAAGGAGAAGCGGAATTTCCCCATAATCGTGGTTGACCCTCGGGTAACCATGTTCGCTCAATTTGCCGATATTCATTTACCTATTACTCCTGGCACCGATTGCGTATTGCTTAACGCTATGATGTATGTGATTTTTGATGAAGGTTTGGAAGACCAAGCCTATCTTGAAGCTCACACAAACAACCTTGAAGAGCTCAAAGAGGTTGTCGCAAAATACGATCCCAAATCAGCACAACACATCTGCGGCATTGATGAAGATCGCATTAGAATGGTGGCGCGAATTTACGCTAAAGCCGGGGCCGCCATGTCGATATGGACCATGGGCATCAACCAAAGTACTCACGGCTCCGACGGCGTAGCCAATATTAATAACTTGAATTTGGTCACTGGTAACATCGGTAAGCCGGGCGGTACTAGCTTATCCATCACCGGCCAATGTAACGCGATGGGGACTCGAGAGTGGTCTTCTTGCTCTGGACTGCCAGGATATCGAGCGCTGGAAAAACCGGAACATCGTGAAGAGATTGCTAATTATTGGGGTATTGACCCAAGCTTCTTTCCTGAAAAACGCGGGTTGGCGCAAACTGATATTTTTCCGGCCATAGAGACCGGAGAGATCAAAGGCCTTTGGTTGATCGCTACTAACCCCATGACCTCCATGGCCAACACTCCTCGTATCCGTAAAATGATGGAGAAGCTAGAGTTTTTAGTGGTGCAAGATTGTTATAAAGATGTGGAGACTAATGAGTATTCACATGTATTTTTCCCCGCTTCGGTTTGGGCCGAAAAAGAAGGCTGTCATACCAACACCGAGCGTCGGGTGAGCATAACCCGTAATGCAATGAAACCGCATGCGAACTCTAAGCCTGATTTTTGGGTTTTCAATCAAATGGCGAAACGATTTGATAACGGCAAAGTGATTCGTTTTCCCGAAAAGCCAGAAGAGGCTTTCGACGAGATGAAGCACTTATCCAAGGGCGAAAATCGTATCTTAGATATTTCGGGTATGACTTACGACAAAATTGAAGCCGCTCGCGGGATTCAGTGGCCCTTCCGTGAAAGTGACGAAGGCTTGAAGGGTGAAGCTCGCTTGTATACCGATGGCAAATTCCAGACACCTAACGGTAAAGCCAACTTAATTGCCGTGAACTTTTTTAATAATAACGAGCAGCCTTGTGGAGAGTATCCGTTTTGGTTGAACAGCGGTCGGGTGGTAGAGCATTTTCATACCCGAACGCGTACAGGGAAGATCGGCAACTGTAATAAGTTTAGCCCAACGCCTTTTATGGAAATGAATCCTGATGCTGCAGAAGAGCTTAATATCCAGCATCAGCAATACGTGCGTTTGACTTCTCGCCGAGGCGACGCTGTGGTGATGGTTCAGTTAACCCAGCGGGTACCGCGTAACATGGTCTTTATTCCGTTCCATTATTACGACTGTGTCAACCGTCTTAGTTTAGGATTGTTAGACCCTCATTCTCGTCAGCCTGCATTTAAGCAATGCTCTGTTCGTGTCGAGCCCGTTGATCAAGCTGAAGCGGCACGACTTAATGCCGAACGCCGTACGTTTTAAGGGGAGAATTAAATCGTGTTTACAGTGAAGAATATCTATATGCAGGCAACCGATAAAGAGAGCTCAGGTGTTTCAATGGTTTACCCTGACGCAAAAAAGAATGATGAAAATTCAAAGTTAGCCGCCTTAAAAGAGCAGGGCGAAAAAAGCAGTTTATGGGAGATTCGCACGGAGGAGCAGGATTACGCTTTTTTACCGCAAACCGATCACGAAAATGAAAATCGCTACGGACAAAAAATTGATTTAGTCGATCTAACCGGACTACCTGAAAATCGTTCCATGTTCATCAATGAGAATCCTGAAGTCGGCTGCAACCCTGATCGTAATAAGCAGCATGGTTTTTTCTTTACCGCCGATAACTGCATTGGCTGCCACGCTTGTGAAGCGGCGTGCAGTGAGAAAAACGACAATCCGGCCCACTTGGCTTTTCGTTCAGTAGGTTACGTGGAGGGCGGAAGTTTCCCTGACTACAAGCGTATGAATATCTCCATGGCTTGTAACCACTGTGACGATCCGGTTTGTTTGAAAGGCTGTCCAACCAAAGCCTATACAAAACACGCTGAGTACGGTGCCGTACTACAAGATCCAGAAACTTGTTTTGGTTGCGGCTATTGCACCTGGGTTTGCCCTTACAACGCACCACAACTAGACCCGATACAAGGTCAAGTTTCAAAGTGCAATATGTGTGTGGATCGCTTAGAAGTCGGCTTAAAACCCGCGTGTGTCTCGGCTTGTCTTGGCAATGCTTTGGACTTTGGCGTCATTGAAGACGTACCAGAAAATCGAGAGCAAGCCAAAGTCTCCATTCCAGGTTTCCCCGATCCCAGCATTACTCGTCCTAATATACGCTTTCAGCAAACCACGACAATGCCGGATGAAATGCAGCGCACGGACAGCATGCCAGTTAAGTACCACAAAGATGAGAAAGGCAATTACAAACCTGTGGTGGATCAGAAACAAGGCAAAGCCACTCACTGGAATTTCACCCGCTTAAGTTCTGCTGAAAATCCATTGGTCTTATTTACCCTGTCGGCGCAGGCTTCCATAGGGGCTTTCGCGCTTCCTTTTATAGGGGCAGAGTTAAATATACCAGCTATGATGACCTTTAAAGCGAGTGCTTTATATGTGCCGTTTAATATCTTTTGCTTTGGCATGATTTTCTTTGGTTTATTTATGTCGACTCTGCATTTAGGAAAGCCGTTGCGTTTTTACCGTGGCTTTAATAATTTGCAGCACTCTCCCGTCTCTCGTGAAGGTTTGGGTATTGCCGTGTTTATGACAATGCTAGCCTTCAATATTGCCTGCTCCTTGCCTGCCAATACTTGGGTAATGGAAATGGCAGCGGCCATCGTCGGTCAAGATCTAGTGGATTACGTTCCGGTTGAGCTGGCTGCAACAATGGCCACTGTGTTTGCCTATCTCGCATTGCCTGCGAGTTTAGCCGGTTTGTATTACATGAATAAATGTTATCGGATTCCAGCGCGACCGTTTTGGGATCACTGGCAGGTGGGCACTTCGTTCTTTGGTAATACATTATCACTGGGCGCGTTTTTAGCTGGTGCTTCAATGGCGGCTTATGCTGTGTTTACCGAGGGTCAAACCCAACTAATCTTTACCATTGCGGGTTCGGTAATGTTATTAGGGATGGTGGCTGAGGCCATAGGCTTGTCCGGTCACTCCAAGTCAATGAATGCGGCAGAGCACGAAGGCGCGGCGGCTCATTACATCCAGTCCACTACTTTTGGTAAGTCTTATGTTTTACGTAACGTAGTGATGGCCCTAAATATTCTTTTAGTTGCAGTGTTGTTGATAAGTGATGTTTCTGGAACGGCAGCTCTAGTGCTCTGGGCTATAGCCGGAAGTTTATTGATTTTTACCGCTCTAGTGAGTCGCGCGTTGTTCTATGTTTTAGTCATACCCACGACGATGCCTGGAGCCTTTTTCTGGAAGAATAAAGGTTTCGAGCAGCACGCTAGGGATATCGGTTTAGCCAATATGCCACAAGTGGGAGTAGTGCCCGACGGACACTAACAGTACTTATGCAATTAAATGATCTGCTCGGTAAAACCTGCTTAATCGGTTTGAGTTACTTCGACACTAACCAGGCATTGCTAAAGCAAATGCAGCATGCCGGTCAGGTCGTGACAGTGGATGTCGAAGAAGGCATTGGTATTGTGCTTCATAAAAAGGAGCAAAAGGACCAGGACTCCAACAAACAAGCGCCTAAACATAAAACCGAAAAGCCGCCCATCTTTACATTACCCTCTTCTTTGGCGGCCTGGTTTTCGGCTCCCGCTGGAACCTATCGAGACGAAACAGGGATGCTGTTAATTCAAGACCCTGATTATTTCGTCACTTGGGACATCCATAAAACCAAAGATGACACTCAAGAAGGTCAGCATGAATGGTGGCGCTGGGTGCCGAGGACGGTAGCGCCTTCGGTGAATGCAAAGTAATATAACGCACAGGTTTTTTAGTCGTATCTGCGTTAGGGTCTAGTTAATCCCAGGTCGGTAAGAAAAAATTAAAACAATTTTTCGATGAAATACGAATTGAGAAATATCGCGGAATTAGACTTCGACTCGCAAATTAAGAAGAAAACTGGTCATGAGCAGGATCGGCGATAGCTCGCCATAACAACTCAAACAGTACATTAGCTTGCCCTGAAATAGACTCTTTAGATCTGCGAACAATATTGCCTTGGACCAGCCGGATGAAAACTCCGGCAAAATAATCAAAGAGAATGTCGCCACTCACGTCCTTATTCAACACGCCCTGCTCCTGCCCTTTTTCAATTTCAGATAGAAGCATTTTTGAGAATTGTTGTTTTACGAGAGGATCTGACTGCTCAGTGGAATCATCGGCAATTGCATGCTGCGCTAATAGCGCTACCTTAGGGTGCTTTTCAAAATAATCGAGCACGACTGAAAAGCCTTTTCTCATTCTCTCTTTATAGTTTTCAGTTTGACTTAAATTGTCGCTAACGGTTGCTGTCAATTGCCCCAGCCAATGCTCTAGGCTGGCAGAAAGCAATGCTTCTTTTGTTCCGTAATACCGATAGATGGTCTGCAAAGAGGTATTTGCTGATTTCGCAATTTCACTAAACCCCACTTGCGATAGTGGTCTGTCAGAAAACAGCTCTAACACCGCATTTTCTATGCGCCGCTGGATCTTGGGACTCAATAATGTGCGATCAACTGTATCGGACACTCTTTTACGTGACATTATTTTGACCCGCTAACAATTACGTTTTTACTCATGCTTAACACTCGGTTCATGAATAACACTCGTTCATGAATAACTTTCAGAAAACGCCTAAGGGATTCGCCCCCTGATTGGCTCACTGATTATACAGATTTTAACGCATAATCACGATAAAGAAATTGAATCCACATCCAAATCGCTCAACCCTAGAACCGTTCAGACTACAGTCTTCCAAACAGCCGTCCAAACAGCAATGGACAGTAGTGTAATTGATGTTACACTTTAAGCACTCAGGCACATTCTCCTTCAGAATATTAAGAATAAAGCTACCTGTACGAATATCGGTCTTTCCTTAATTTTACAAAAACAAATTGATAAGACCACTCTGCTACACACTACTTGCTACATACTACTAGGATTGTAGATGAATCAAATGAAAAGCGTGCCCTATTTTTGTGCCTTTGAACAAGGTTCAAGTGTCGCATCTTGGGGCTCCGTTGGAATTCGCAGTGCATTTCCTTTTTTACGACCAAAGGAAAACCCTTCTTTCTTTAACCCTGTACTCGATTTGGTTTCACCTCCTAGCAGCCGACTCATCGAGCACTATATTGAATGGACGGGTGCCTCTCAATCGAAATATCAAGATGAAGTCCCACCGCATCTCTTTTCTCAATGGAGCATCCCGCTAGTCACGCGAGTGTTACTACAAGCTCGATACCCACTTAAGGACATCATTAACCAGGGATGCAGTATCAAGATTAACGCCAGAATACCCCGGGGAGAAAAGCTTTGGCTTACCGCTCGCCTCATTAATTTGGTGGAATCAGGGGATCGCATACGTTTTTCTGTCCAAGTATCGACATCGACATCAGACCTACCCAACGCCATCGTTGCTGTATTCAATTTAGTGCTACTGCCTGAAATGAGTGAAACAAAAGAAAGAAATAAGTCATCTAGAATACAGGGTGATTTTTTTGAATCCGGTCATTGGTCAGCAGACGACACGGATGGATTTCGCTACGCTTTACTGACTGGAGATTTCAATCCTATACACTGGATCGATCCTGTAGCAAAACGATCTAGCTTTGGTGGAAAGGTGTTGCATGGATTCGCTAGCTTATGTCGTACCTGGGAGAGTCTAGAGTCATCAAAACAGGATGGCGGTATAGGCAGAGATTCAAACAAACGAATTGAACAAATAAGCGTTAAGTTCCTACAACCCGTCAGATTGCCATCAACCGAATTAAAGGTAATGACTTCGGTTAAAACAAATAAAGAAGGGGATCATCGATTGAGAGTCAGAGGGAAAAACAATCATCTGCATTTGGCGGGGAAGTTTAAAATGTCGGATAATTTTGTTTGATTTATTGTAAACTTCGGTGAGGTAACACTTCTTTCTTAATTTGTTTAAACATTTTATTTTGAGTCGTTTTCAATTCAAATGCGATTGAAGGTTTAACCAGGACTTTCAAGCTATGCTGCAGCCGCTGACACCCTCACTCCGCCACTTCTTACTGCCCCACAAACTTTTGACGCAAAACCACTCTTCGCATAAATGACTATCATGCTGATATTTGTGCTTGCACGATGAATAAATACTATATGGGTTTAATATATGCTTCGATTCGTTTTAATAGTTGTGCTTGTCATATCTGGGCCTATACAGGCTAAAACCCTTCAAATACTCACAATGGAGAATGCGCCCTACAGCTTTACTCAAAATAATGAGGTCAAAGGCATTGGGGTTGCGTTAGTCAAAGAAGCCTTTAAACGGATGGATCAGCCTATCCAGGTATCTATTGCTCCCTGGGCTAGAGCCATGGAGCAAATAAGGAGTGGCACTGTCGATGGTTTATTTAATGTTTATAGGACAGCTGAACGAGAATTATTCGCTGATTATTCAGAATTATTACAAGATGAAACCGTCGTATTGTTTGTGAGAAAGAATTCAACCATAACATTTAACGGTGATCTGGCCGCCTTGAGTCAGTATAAATTTGGAACGATCCGTGGTTATAGCTATGGTCGAACCTATGATAAAACCGTTGCGGATGGCGTCATTAACAAAATCAAACTTTTAACGTTAACAGAACAGGCTTTACGTATGTTAATGATGGAACGCATTGATATTGCACCCAGTGGTCGGCATGTGGGTAAATACTATCTGCATCAATTGGGCCTACAGGCTAGCGTCAGAGAGTTATCGCCACCGCTTGAAACAGTACCGACCTATTTAATTTTCCCCAAAAAAAACAAATCAGATGCACTTCGTCGACGATTCAACAAAGCGTTGCAGTCCATGCGTGATGATGGAACCTATGAAAAAATATATCAGACTTTCCACCCTCTTCTGGAAGAAAACCTATCCCAGGAACCTAGAACCTGAATCCGAGAACCTGAAACCTAGACCTAAGCCCCTAAGCCCCTAAGTTCCTAAGTTCCTACACTCTAGAAAGTAGAACATAATTTTATGAGTCAGAAAAACCAAAGTATTCGTATAAGGCTGCTGTTCTATATCATCATAGCAAGCTCTATGATTACTTTTGTATTTATACTTTTACTGCTATGGGCCGACCTGAAAGACAATCTGCGTGTTGCTGATAGTCAAGTTGAGCAGATGGAGGAAACCGTAGTACCTGCATTAAAAAGCAGTTTATGGAAGTTCGATGAAAGCCAAATTAAAATCAGCATGAAAAGCCTCTTATCTTTACCCAATGTTATCCATGTGGAACTAAACTGGAACGAAACACAAACGGGAATACATAGAATTGAAATGGGAGAAAAGCAAAATAAAATTTATAGTGACAATGCCATTCGTCAACATGATCTTGTCATCAAAGGAAACAATGAAAAAGAATACTATTTAGGTGAGTTGATTCTGACCACGTCGGAGGAGATCGCATACAACAATCTCTATAAAAGTGCGCTCTATATAATACTATTGCAATGTTTAAAAACATTACTCATTTCTGCCATTATATTATTTATTATTCGGCAAGTACTAACCCGGCATATTCTCGATATTGCTAATCAGTCCAGAAAAATAAAACTCTCAAGCCTAGGCGGCGTATTTTCATTGAATAGAAAGAACAATGGCAATGTCGATATCGACAATCAAGTGAAGGATGAATTGGATGAAGTAGTCAACGCCCTAAATCAAATGCGATTACGGATTAAAGAAGGTGTAGATCAAAAGCAGCTAACAGAAAGTGCGCTGGCGCTGGAAATTGAAAACTCTCGTGAAAAAGAGAAATTGGCTTTCGCAGCAAAAAAATCCGATGAAGATAAAAGTTTGTTTTTAGCCTCCATTAGCCATGAAATACGCACGCCGATGAATACCATCATGGGTTTTACGAACTTATTAAAAAATGCAGACTTAAAGGAGAATGAAAGGCGTTATCTTAATTATATTGATAAATCAGCCCACTCTTTGTTGCTATTGATCAACAATATTCTCGACATATCCAAGCTTGATGTGGGCATGGCCGACTTAGAGTCCATTCCTTTCTATTTTGAAGATCTGATTGAAATGGGCATCGCTACGTTTTCACGACAAGCCAAAGAAAAGAGTTTGCTGTTTGATTTTACGGTGGACGAATCGGTTCCCCAAAGGGTGTGGGGCGATCAAAATCGATTGCAGCAAGTTCTGAATAACCTGATTAGTAACGCTTTGAAATTTACCCATGAGGGCCATGTAAATATCCATATCAGCTGCCTTGATTCCAGTAGCGTATTCGACGGAGAAAATGAAAGACATGAGGTGTGCCTACAATTTGTGGTAACTGATACTGGCGTTGGTATCGATCCAGATTATCTACCTAGAATTTTTGATGTGTTTAGCCAAGAGGATGCATCAACAACGCGCCGATATGGAGGTACCGGGCTGGGAATGTCCATTGTTCACAAATTGGTAAAACTGATGGGCGGTGACATTACCGTCGAGAGCCGAACGGGCACCACAGTAAAATTCACTCTTCCTTTTAGCGTTTGTTCCGATTCTGATGACGCGACAATCCCGCTAGATAAGCAACAAGCCACTGAATATGATTTGTCGAGCTATCACATTCTTGTGGCAGACGATGTTGAAATGAACCGGGCATTAATGGTTTCAATGCTGGAAAGTATGGGGGCTAAAGTATCGGTTGCTGATAATGGCAGGACTGCTGTAGAAAAGGCAAATCAGGTAGAATATGATTTGTTATTAATGGATATTCAAATGCCTGAAATGAATGGCTTTGAGGTAGCCCGAACAATTCGACAGCAAAATGATGAGGTAAGTAAAATGCCCATTATTGCGTTAACAGCAAACGTAATGGACGGAGTGAAAGAGCAATGTATAGAGGCTGGAATGAATGACTTTCTGGGCAAACCCTTCGAGCCCAATACGTTGTATGAAAAGGTGCAACGCTGCTTGTCACTTGCCGTGAAGCCATCTCAGCGTATGCCTTTAGAAAAAACACGCGAAGGTGAAATCCTTGGGACCTTACCAGGTATAAACATTTTAAAAGGGATGAAGCGTTGGCCCAACAATCAAAGCGAATACTTTTCACATTTGCTCAAATTTCTTGATGAGATTAAAAATAGTCGAAAAGAAATTGACGCATACCTTGAGACCTCTTCCCTTCAAAACAATGACCAAGAAAACAAGCCGCTTCAGGCATTAAAAAAGTTTGTTCATAGAATAACAGGCTCTGCCGCCTTTCTGGCACTTGATAATTTATCGGCGGCTGCAGCCACCATAGAAAAAACTATTTTTGAATCAGGCAAGGTGACTAATCTAATGCTTGAACGCTATAGCAATGCGGTCATTGAAGTTTTGGCGAATCAGCAACAAATTGAAAATTATAACCGAGATGGGGATAACGATGAAAATAGCGATTGCTGATGACCACAACCTGATGAGGGCGGGTTTCAAAAACCTATTGACTGCTCTCGGTCATGAGGTCATTGCAGAAGCCGAAGATGTTCCAGGGCTTGAAGCACTCATGCTTGATTTGAAAGTCGATCTCTTGGTTAGTGATTTTGATATGCCCGGCGGTGAGCTGTTGCCGATCCTAGAGACTATCAGACTAAATCAGCCAGACTTAAAAATTATTATTCTGACCGGATTGCAGTATGCAGCCGTGTTTCAACAGGTACTTTCCAGTCCGGCCAAGGTACAAGGATTATTATCGAAGTCTGTTGACCCAGACGTTATGCAAGCCGCCATCACAGCGGTCAGTGACGGTGAGCAATTTATCCAACAAGAAATTAAGCAATTATTGCAAGACAACGGACATGATCTAACAAAAAGAGAAAGGCAGGTACTCAACCTGCTGGCGGTAGGTCGTAGCAATGGGGAAATTGCCAATGAGTTATTCATCTCCATTAAAACCGTTGACACTCATCGCATGAATCTAATGAAAAAACTCGAAGTCCGTAATATCGTACATCTCATTGAGCGCGCTAGAGAGCTAGGCCTGACCGGTTTATAGTACAGCCTGCTTCGTTGGTTAAACTAAAAGAGCTGCCATAAAAAAAGCCTGCTAGTTTTTAGCAGGCTTAATCAGTTTTGCCGTGACGACTAAGGGTGAACTGGCGTTATCTTATAGTCGAATTGAAAAATCAGGAACTCGTCGTATCTTATCCCGCTAACCGTTTTACGACTGACATAAAGCATGTCGAGTTCTCCCCCTGGCTCTCCTTCCCAGTCAGATATATCCGTCGGGCAATAACTTATGGGAACCAGCTGCCTAAGAACATCATCACCTGTACGGGAGTACTCGTTATTGTCGTCTTTCTCCCATAATTTTGCTTCAAGGGTAATACAAGCACCCGGAAGAATTGGAACACTGATGATGATTTTATCTTCGGGAAGAGGGATAGCGCCTTCAGTTGGTGCTGAAGCCACTGCATTTGGCTCAGTTACCTGAGACACCACCACATCATTTGCAGTAACAGTCCAATACAGTTCACACACAGGGTCAGCATCCAATTCAACTTCTATACCGTAGTTGAGCAGCTGTGTTCTTGTCAGATCGTTACAAATACCTGTTGTAAGGCCTAGAACATCAATTTCAAATAGTTGTTTGCTGACGGCTGTAGTGACGTAAATCTCACTAACAAATATTGGCTCACCGCCATTAACACTTAAGTAAATGGCATATTTATAGTTTCTGTCGGCCGTTGTTAGATTAGTAAAAGCAACAGCGTGTACATTATCCACATCAACAAGCGAGCCTGTTTCCACCGGGGTATAACAGGAGTAGTCATCGGCACAGAGAGTAAAGACATCATCTAAGGCAACCTCTTGACGACGAACTCTGTACGTTACCGAGCTTGTATCGGGTATAACGGGAATAGCAAAACTAAGGTCTATGCTAGTGCCATCGTTTGTGGCTGTTGCTAAATTTGCCGTGGTTCGTAAATCGTAAGCCACTGTTGGTTGAGGATCATGAATATCTAACATCTTGTCGCCGTCGGTGTCTGCGCTGGTAGGGTCTGATATCCAGATGCTATTCAGATCATCAAATTCATCAACATCTGAGATGCCATCATTATCGGTATCTAGGATAAGTGGGTTTGAACGAACAATCCGCTCTGTGGGCACAGCATCGCCAAGGCCGGTTACGCTAAGTGGATAACCCTGCAATTCATCATAATCAGTAAAAAAACCATCAAAGTCTGAATCGGCATTTTCAGGGTCTGTTCCTGCAAAAAACTCTTCCCTTGAACCAACGCCATCCAAGTCAGTGTCTTGCATGTAAACCAAATGTAAAACATCGCCTGCGGTGAGTTCCAATGCCTCAAAATCATATTCATTTAGTTGCGAGTAAGTGGCTATGGTTGGGGTAACGCCATTATCGTTAGAGTGTATCGCAACCCAATATTGTTTTGAGTCTACATCAGACGCTGTACTGCGGACAGAATCCAGTTGCCCAGTGGTTGCGACGGTATAAGGTGTTCGTAAAATAGTGTTCATAACATCGGGAACCGACACACGACCTAACACCGCATCTACATTCGTCGCTACGAGATAACGCTCTGATGCGCGGCTGGTACCAAAATCAATGATCACAGAAGCTGTCTTTGCAGCAATATCTGTTTCACGAAAGGCAAAACCGACGCCATCCTCATCCACAACATCACTGGACGACACACTAACAATCACACCGCTGGCATTTTTAAGTAATGTTTTGGTGGTACCCACATCCAGCCCATCATTATTAAAGACCAAATCCCCCGTTGATGATTTTGGACCCAGAGTCGTTCCTGAGAAGTTAGAAAAATTGGTATCCAGATTAAGATTGCCAATGGGCGAATAGTTACCCAAGTAAAGTGAATCAATCATAACTGAGCCGAGCACCAAACTGTTAATGCGAAAAGCAACATCACCATCATTGAAAATTTGTACATTCACAGCCAATGCACCACCGGTATTGGTGTAGCCGTTAGTTTGTTCAAAGTTTTCATTCTCACTCAATGATCGACTGTTTTCATCACTTTGCTCTTCGGTATAACTAAACGATGATTCAGTAGTAGTCGACTCGCTATAACCATAATTCACCGTTGCCGTAAAACTTCCGGTAACGCCACCGGAGGGGCCAGATTCTACTTCTACACCCGCTGAAAGCTCAACACCAAAGCTATGCGTTTCTTCCACTGACAAGCTGTTCGTTGAGGTATCACTAGTGGTAACCGTATTGGCGTATCCCACGGTATTTTCCCAGCCAGAACTCACCGCCGTACTAGCGCTGTCTTCATAATAAAGGCTAATAGTAGGTACCGAAGTGATTTCCACACGTAGCTTCGGTACATCTGCGATTAATGGGTTAAAACGAAAGTTGTTATTGTCTGGATTGAAACCGAAATTAATAACTTCTTGATAATCATTAAAGCCATCGCCATCAGTATCGATTAATACTGGCGAAGTACCGAGTATTGCTTCTTCAGCATCGGTGAGGCCGTCACCATCCAAGTCAACATTGAGATCACCTTCATCATCACTTCCGTCATCAGTGCCGTCACTGTCATCATCAGTACCGACGTCGCCATCTTCGGAGCTGTCGCTGTCATCATCAGTACCGTCGTCGCCATCTTCGGAGCCGTCACTGCCATCATCAGTACCGTCGCCGCCATCTTCAGAGCTGTCACTGTCATCATCGCCACTACTTCCATCGGAGAGATCACCACTAAGGCCAGCTTCGATATCATCTCCACTAGAATCGCTATCACCGCCACCACAAGCGACTAATAAGGCGAATGAAATAATTAATAAATATCGATGTATGCTTATCCAGAGTTTCATGAAATGACCTTATTTTTAAGAATAATGATGGCGGCAGACTCGTTGCTGAAAACCTACAATGCTAGAAGCCTGGAACGCTACGCCCAGAAAAATAGTAATGTAGATACTTGTAATTGGATATCAGGTGATCACCTGATTTTGTCGTGAATTGAAGTGAAAACAACAAATAATGGTTAATTCTCAGCGACTTAACGAGAAAACGGGGGTTCAATGAATCTATAAACCTGTAAGGTCTAGCTCTCTGAGAATAAGAGCTTCAATAGGCTTATTGATTTAGCAGAAAAACGACAGTGGGAAACGAATAGGACATCTGAAATACATCAAATCGATATTCCACCTCCTCTCCGAAGAAAAGATCAGAACATGCACGTATTTCCTTATAAAAGCTCTGCATTTGCATCAAGAAGCGGGCACTGATTGAAGTCGGCGAACTTTTGTAACTCCCCCTTTAACGCAGGAAAAAACTGATCTCGATCTAGCTTACCCTTTTCCAAATTCAAACTTAACACTTCGAAACGCCGCTCGGCTCGATGCGCTTTACAATCAATTCGCCCGACGAACTTATTGCCGTATAGAATAGGCAAACAAAAGTAGCCGTACACTCGTTTCGGCGCGGCGACGTAACATTCAATTCGATAATCAAATCCAAACAGCGCGCTCAATCTGTCGCGGTGTATCAGCACATTATCGAATGGAGACAAAACTTTGAGTTCAGCATCCATCTTGGGCGCTTGTTCCAGAGCTTTGATATCAACGTAGGCGGTTGGTCCATCGGCGTTATCTAACGCTGCCACTACTCCGGCTTCGATGCGTTCTTCAAGAATAGCGCCCATCGCTTCCCGCATGGGCTTACCTGTCTTTAAATGCAACAATTGCTTCCAGGTAAAAGCTCCGTGAGACCTACATGTGGTGTCAAACAAATACCCTGCATATTCGTTTAGGGTGGGCATGCTCAGATCGATGCCTTCGGGCAAACAACGTTCGGTGAGATCATAGACCTTCTCCATTCCGTTGCGCTCACACACCATTAAATCACCCTGCATAAACAATTTTTCAATGGCACGCTTGGGCGGGTTCATATTCCACCACTTGCCCTTTGCCCCATTGCCTTTGCTGAAGTCGCGCAGCCTTAACGCTCCCTCTGCACTGACACGGGCCAGAATCTCTTTCATTAAAAGTTCATCGACATTTTTGTAATAGCGATTTTCACCATTGCGTATAGAGGCCATGTATGGAAGCGCGTAGCGGTAGTCACGCATCGGTAGATAAGACGCCGCGTGATACCAATATTCAAAAATATGTTTCTCACGGATCAATTGATTTAAGTAGTTTGGATCATAAGCTGGCACTCGATTCCACAGCACATGGTGATGGGCTCGTTCGACTACCGATAACGTATCAATCTGCACATACCCTAGGTGCTCAATGGCCTGGCGGGTTCCAGCCAAACCTTCACCAAACTTTTGCGCTGACGACAGACCCTGATTGTGTAAAGCTAGGCGTCGCCAGCTTAAAGCCTTATTCGAGGAGTGAAATTTTTTCACTGACTTTTATTTTCCTATGGATTCAATGTTTAACAGCGCATAAATATAGGGCCACGATTGGAGTGCCGATCGCTGTACTCCCATTTGAATTGAAAACAGGTTTCCAGTAAATAGGTTAATTCACCTTTCTATACAACTCCTTATTCAACTCTCTATTCAACTTTATACTGGCTCACCCCTATCGCCTTCGGCTCAACGATACAAGCCTCACGACACAGAGCACACCCCACACAAAGTTCATTATCAATACTGGGCTTTTCTGCATTCCAAAACAACGCACCTTCCACAGGACAACTACCCTTGCACGCCCCACATTCCGGTCCTAGATAGGGAAGACACTTTTCCTTATCAATCTCGATCTTTGCCAGCTTTGGAGCGGGAGGAACATCATTCTCAAACTCAGCTTCAGAGCCATGCCCTGCTCCGCCCTCTCCTTCTCCCTCACCTTCACTACCTAACTCCCCTATCTCTTGCAGCCCCATTGATAAACTAAGCGCCTTAGGCTCACAAGCATTGACGCAAGGCCACTCTTCACACAAATGACATCCATGATTGAGAAGATCTAGCGCAGGGGTACCCAACACTTCTAAACCATTTTTTCCCGACAGTGGAAATATAATGTGATGAGGGCAAGCATCGATGCATTTATCACATCGAGTGCAAGTTAAAAGGAAATCCAATTCGTTGACCGCAAAGGGAGGACGAATCCACTTTTTAGCCTTTTCCGTTACTCTCTGATTAATCTCTTTCACGGCAACAGATGTGACTTTATCGATGCCTTTCGCGAAAAACTTTCTTCTATCCAAGACAGCCTGTCCTTCTATATGTTTGTCTTTCTATAATTTAAAAAATACACTTATGTCGACAAATGATTTTCTCTAGCCGCAGCCTGCACCTTTAGTCTTTCCACTTTTTTCTGTTGAAAAAGACTCATCATAATTAATGCGCAGACAATCCCGGCGATGATCATGCCTAATGGCCCAAACCAGGATGCCTCACCAATTCGGATTGGCAGCTCTACTTCGTGTGTTTCGCCATTCGCTAAAAACCGTGCTGTTACAATGTATTTACCGTCTTTGAAAAAAAGAAATCCTTGACGATAAACGCCATCATCTATCAACTGACTTCCGAGCACCTCTTCGGCCCCTTCAGCGGCGCCCGTGTTAGCACCACCAAAAAAGTTCACTATATTGCGTAGTGCGCTATTCTGACTAATCGTAAAATGCACTTCTCCATCATAGGGAACGCCGTCACTAATACGGCTAGCATACAGATTCACTCTCCCCTGCTCGTTCGCCTTAGGAAAAGCGGGATAAACCATATAGGAGACGAAATAGCTTCCTACTTGAGTCTCGACTAGGGTGCTAGGGGGTGTATTGGAATCTTCATTGAGACTGTAAGCGGGCCGACCCAAAACATGATGAGCATGAGATAGAGGGGCAATGCACATTAAGATCATTGTGAAAAATAGTACTGCGAGTTTCGAGCTTCTATAATTCCAGGTTCTATGATTCCAGGTTCTATAATCCAAAATTCTATAATCCAAAATCATGCTCCCTCTTTTTTCTCTTGCTGCTGACGTTTATAAGCAGTACCCAAGTGCCCTACTCCCTGTGGAGCGGCGTCTCTCATTTGCACTGTAAATGTGAGCGCGTCCGTAGGACAGGTTGCAACGCAGGCACCGCAATTATTACATTCTCCACCGAACTTATCCTGCATAGGTTCTAAACCAAATTCACAGACGGCGTTACATTTAACGCAGTCGTTACAGGTTTTCACATTTCGCTGTATCCGTAGCAATCGGAATTGGCCCAGCAATGAATACAGCGCGCCACCAGGGCATAAATAACGACAAAAACCACGCTTAGCGACAAACAAATCGAATAGCAGTGTCAGACCAACGAACAATGCACCCAAGCCAAATCCATCTAAAGCTATGCCATAATAGATCTCACGGCCGACGATGGCAGGTGGATAGAATGACGATACCAATACGGTCCCTGTCAAAGACCCCAGTAATAAACACCCTAACAACACGGCATACTTCCATCGCTGGTCCAACTGCTTCTTCCCCGTGACAAATCCGTATTTGCCTAGCAATAATCCTAAGTTAGTATTCAGTTCATACAGAAAGGTAGCTGGACATATCCAACCACAATAGAAGCGTCCAAACAAAACAGTCAGTACAACGGGCACTAATCCCGTCACAACGAACGGCCAAACTATTTCCAATCCAGAAAATATTTGCGCTAGTACTGCTAACGGATCACTAATCTTAAAACCGAAAAAAGTCCCCGACCAAGTCGTGCCTTTTACCAATGCTAACTGGTCAGCCGGATCAGAAAGAAACGGATCGGATATAAACTCCATTGCGTCGTATAAGATTTTTTGATTTGGCAACAACAAATCATAAGCATGCGCGGAGACATAATTTTGATACACACTGAATAAGGGCAGCAATATAAGACTTATAAATACGAGACTAAGACAGAGCCAGCGCAGCTTATTTATGTGTCGCATGAATCCATTTATTACGGGCTTATACATTACGGGGCCAATACATTATGGGTCTGCGCATCATGGGCCGGTATGATTCTGATGGCCTGCGGAATTTGAATACAGGACCGTTCACATAGCCCGCAACCCACACAAGCATCCAGTACATGTGGTTGTTCTAGTCGACCCACACGGATGGCGAGATCGGGTAATGGACAAGCACGATAGCAAACACCGCAGGTTTTCCCTTGGTATGACAAACACAAATTGGTATCCACCACTGCAGTGCCCATCTTGACCTCATCCATAATGACATAGGCGTCTTTTTCGATGGGCTGAAGTGCACCAGTGGGACAGACATCACCGCATTTCATACACAAAATACAGGCTTTTTCTCTTGGCTTAATATAGGGGGTGTTTACCAACTGAACGCCGGCTTCAGCACCAAAATACTTGATGCATTGATTAGGGCAGGCTTCGCCACATTGACCGCAGCGAATACAACGACTCGCGAAATCCTCTTCGGCTAACGCGCCAGGCGGGCGCAAGAATCGCCCCATTCTTTTTTTAATTTCGAATAGACCCGTACTGACTCCGGTACGGGCCCATAGCAAAGCCGTGCCACCGAACAGGACTAACTTAGAAAATCGTCTTCGATCCACTAATGGTCGATCCACTACAGTTTTAGTCACTACAGTCATAGTCACCACAGCCCATCCCATTCGAATCGCTCAGCTTTCATAACTAGATCTTCTCAATCCGTGCCGCTAACTTTTTAAAATCCACCTGGCCCGATACAGGATCGAAAACACGGCTAGTAATACCGTTTGCCAACCATTTATTTTTCTTAGGATCAGCGCTATCCGCGACAGACAAGTTCCATGGTCCAAACATATAACCTCTAGGAACACTATTCCTAGCGGGTTTCACCATGCTATTAGATCCCACCTGCGCCCTGGCTTCCAACGAGCCCCGACGAGTAACAACTCTGACTTTATCCCCGTCTTTAATACCCAAGTCTTTGGCATCATCGTCATGCATTTCTACATACATTTCGGGAACTAATCGTTGTGTCGTTGGACTACGATTGGATTTCGCAGTATGAAAATGTTCATACACCACACCTAAGCCCATCCAATACGGATATTTATCCTTAGGTACGTCTGCCCATTTTCTACCTCGAAAATCCTCATCGGGTAAGTCAGGTGTTAAGCCTTTGTCTCTCGCTTCCACCATCAAGTCGAGATGATCAATCGCATAAAGCCCTTCTTTCTCACCAAACTCCATTAGCTTTTTAGTGACGGCTTCACGATCAGAATAATCCTGCTTACAAAGCTGCATATGAACTTTGCCATCTTTGGTTCTGAAATAGCCGTAAGGTTTATTCTTCCAATCACCTTCTTGCAGCATAAAACGTCGCTTCGTTCCCCCCGCTTTTGCCACCCTCAAAGAGGGAGCAGGCCATTGGATACCCCGCAATTCTTTTAACTGTTCATAGGGAGAAATACCCTCGACCTTCTCTCTTTCTAAGATACCGGTGAGATCCGTATCTGTCCCTTCCGAAGCGCGAATAATATCTCGGAAGATTTCTTCCGTGTCATAAAATCCATTGTCCAATTTCTTATAAGGGAAGATCTCATCCACATTTAGCCCCAATAAATGCGCTATTTCTTTACCTTTGTCGATAACCATATCCAGATCAGGTCGACAACCTTCTGGCGGCATTGCGGCCATCTCACAAATATTGATCCGTCTTTCGGAACTGATGTAGACACCTTGCACTTCACCCCAGGTGGCCGCAGGGAATATCACATCGGCGTATAAATTATTCGGGGCATGCCGATATATTTCTTGCACCACATTAAACGTTTTCATCAGTGCCGGACGTACTAAGTTGTAGGAATCAGGCAAATCGATATGGGTGGCGTACACGAGGAAAAGCGACTTCACCTCTCCTTTCATTGCACGTTCCATCATACCGATCGCAAAACCCGGATTTTTAGCATTCATAGCCGTTACCAGCTGCTTCTCCGGTACTCGCCAGGATTTTGCCATATGCGCTCGATGGACAGCATTACTGAGAGGCTGATTGAAAGGGAGTCGATCTGTTAATCCACCCGTAAATCGCTCCCCCATTGCATTAGGCTGGCCCGTCATTGAAAACGGTCCACAACCGGGTTTTGCCAAGTTACCTGTCAACGTCAGCAAATTAATAATTGAGATAACATTGTTCTGGCCATGAATGTGTTGGTTATAGCCAATCCCCCACATGATGAGAACACCACCATAACCATCGCCATCCTGCTTGCCTTTACTTCGCTCTAAACGTTTTCTCGTCGCATCAGCAAACATTGCCGCAACTCGACGTATCTTCTCTGGCGATACGTCATGGTCAGGTCCGCCCATACGATCTTGTACTTGCTCAGGGCTATAGTCGTTTTGCACACCTTCAACATACTCTTCCCAGCCTGTGGCGTGGGCCTTGAGAAAATCCCAGTCAATCACATCAGGATGATCTTTCAGTAGTACGTGGGCTAATGCATTTAAAAAACTAATATCGCCATTTAACACCGGTACATGAACATGATTGTCGGGATTAATATCTCGATATCCCTGACTACTACCCGTATCACGAGGATCAACCACTACCGTGGGTATATCCATTTTACGTTTATGATCTGCCGCACGCCAAAATATAATGGGGTGCGCTTCTCTAGGGTTATGACCCAAGTGCATGATCATGTCGCACAACTCAATATCTTCATAGGCCAAAGGTGGCGTATCAGATCCCAGTGTTTTGAAATACCCCGTCACCGCAGAGGTCATACACATACGCGCATTGGCTTCTATGGTGTTTGACCCTAACACGCCTTTCATAAAGAGGTTTTCTAAGTACTGCCCCTCCATCGTCAACTGGCCTGATCCGTACAGACCGATTGAATTCCCTGTGTACTTTTTCGCAAAATGAGCCACCTTGTGAGCGACCATGTCAGAGGCTTTTTCATAGGGCACTCTGACGAAATGCTCCTCATCAAAAGAGCCTTTGGTTTTAGAGGTATATTCTATGTCACCGTGATTCGGCTTATTCCACTCTTCCCACACGTCTTTTCGAACGTAGGAGTCCCCTTCCATTCGATCGACATACATAGGCTCTGCTGCTGTTAGCCCTTTTATACACTGCAAACCGTAATTAGTGGGATGATCTTTATCGGGTCGCATGGAAACAATTTTTCCATTTTCAACCTGTATCACAGTGCCACAACCGACACCGCAATAAGGACACTGAGCCAAAGCAGTAGTGCGCTCAGTGGTGCCTGTTTCCATAGGAGCCGCTTCTAACTCTGGATTATTGCTAACATACAATCCGGCACCCGCTGTAGCAGAAGCAATAAACGCACTTCCTTTTAAAAACGTACGACGATCGGTCTTTACTCTTTTCATGTTTTGGCCTCGACTAACGTCCTATTTAAGGGTTCGCAGATACGTAATTATGTCGTCAATTTCCTGATCAGAAAGGTCCGCTAGCGCAGCCGGCCCCTGAAACGACAACATGCGTGTATTTGATCGGCCAATACGGATAGTTTCTCTGATAAAACCATCGCTCGCCTTGGCTAAAAATCCCTGCTTGCCCACTGCCGTCCCTGAACCACCCGCTGCGTAACCATTCCCTTCAGGGCCGTGGCAGGTAGAACAAACCTGATCGAATAGAAGTTTCCCCTGTTTAGGATCACCTTTCGCTTTGGGTTGTTTATCAATTTCCTTCGATCTATTGGGTTCTTGCTGATGCGACCTTAAGTAGGCAACGGTCGCCTCAATTTTCTTCTTACCTAAATGCGCGTAGGGAATCATACTGGTACCACTACGACCATCTCGAATGGTGCTCAACAAAAACTTATCCGAGGCTGTGGCGAGCAATTCTTTGTTAGTTAACGAGGGCGCTACCCCTGGTTTTCCGATGGCATCTTGTTGATGGCAAAAAATGCAATTTTGATTGTAGAGTTGTTCTCCCAGCTTAATTTGGTCTTCATCACCAGCCATTAACGGCGAAGAAGAAAACGTCGTCACAGCAAACATAATTCCAATTAATTTAATGCCTATCCTCTTATAGAACCTTATGGCCCACTGACTTATTTCTTTCATATTTTTAGCTCCTCCATTTGACTGCCATTTGGACTAGTTAAAACTTTTTACCAACCCCACTCCTCTTGTTCTACCGGTAACGCCATACTGACGTGGCAAGCACCGCAAGGAAATTCTGTTTCTTTGAATCGCTGGTGCTCTACATCAAGAAGTGATTTAGGTAATTCATGTGCTATCCCGATATGGCAATCAATACAACTCAGCTTATTCTTTTTTCCGTATTGATGACGCAGTCGAGCATCGGGTTTTTGTTCACTGATCAACATGCTGTTAAATTCATGGCAGTTGCGACACTCTTGAGATCCATTGGCTCGCATAAACCCCCAGACATGTTGCGCTAACTCTCCGCGTTTTAAGCGAAACTTTTCTTTGGTATCAATAGAGCCGACCATCTTGTGATACAACTCATTCACAGCACCCACTTTTCTCACCACTTTAGGAAACCATTGATCCGGCACATGACAATCAGGACATGTGGCCCGCACACCTGAAGAATTCAAAAAATGAACGGAAGCCTGATACTCGGGAACGATGTTATCGTTCATCTCATGACAGGAAATACAAAATTGCTCCGTGTTAGCCAACTCCAAACTCCAGTTGAATCCACCCCAAAATACGATTCCGGCAGTAAACGCGACAACCAGCGCTGCTAAAGAAGAGCCTTTAATCAATCTCGCTATCAATTCAAACTACCCATCTAACTAACAACCTATCAACCTATCAACCTACCTACGACCTAGCTTAAAGCTTTGAAACTTCTAACAAGGGATGCTCTACTCTTCAAAGTGTAGGCCTGATGGATTTCTACATTTTGATCTAAATCAGAATAGTGAAAATAGTTTTTTCATTAAGTCCATTTTTGGCTAGCGTATCGAATAACAAGGGCGTGTAATTACGAGGGCGTTATAATCGGCGTGTTCTTGGCTGGCCGATGGCGAAACACACAGGACGTCTTTCCGACGGGGAGCCCACTTTTATTGAAGCTTTGGGGTTTGTTTTTACGTGGAGGTTCTACATCATTAATATTGTAGATTGCGAGATTAAGTGTTTGAATACTTGAGTTATCTTTGGCGTGGTTTTGTCGAGTTCTAGGTAGGCAGTTTAAACTTGAACCCATATCTAAGAATTCATGCCCCCACTGCAAGGCCAAACAGAACGGCTGAGTCAATAGTGGGTTAACAACGACAGACAATGAGGACAGTCACTACAGAAAGGCTAAATTTATGAATGAACATGAAAAATTAAACTACGTGGAATTTTCAGCAAATAATCTAACTGAAACAAAAGATTTTTTTATTTCGGCTTTTAGTTGGTCATTTGAAGATTTTGGCCCTGAATACACCGCTTTTTCTGGCGAGGGTCTTGATGGCGGTTTTTTTAAATCGGAACAATCATCATCAACCAATAATGGTGCAGCGTTACTTGTTTTTTATAGTAATGACCTTGAGTCTACCCTCGCTAAAGTTAAAAGTTCAGGGGGTAAAATCATAAAGCCAATTTTTTCATTTCCTGGTGGTCATCGCTTTCATTTTACAGAACCAAGCGGTAATGAGTTTGCAGTGTGGTCTGATGCCAGTGTATAACTGCGGGGCAGGCACTGCGCAGCCGTATCCACTCGAGCCTATCGTCACCAATAAACTTGCTTCAAAGGGATTGGCATCGGCAAGCTCATTTCTTCTGCCCCAAAAAGAGAGAGTGATTTTTTGTTTATTCATAAAATGATATTCCATTGGAGTATCTTAGGTTACCAATACCTCTCAAGAACACAGCGTTTCGCACACAAGGAATCATCGATTGAGTAAATTCTCGAATAGTATTGCTCCTTACGTTATTGAGGAAATACTGAAAGCCGCTAAAACACAAGAAGCCGGAGATTATTCTTCCGCTTTCACTTACCTTGAAAATGCTCATGTGCTTGGCCAAGAGTCAACTTACTGGCATGTGAAAGTGCATTACCTAATGATGTTATGGGGTTTTAAGCAAAAAAACACCAAAGAAGTCATCGGCCAAATAATTCGAATCATAGGTGCAGCTTTATTAACTGCAGTAAAAGGCGTGCCTGTTGGTAATACTGGTGGCAGCAACGTAAGCCCTGTAAAAGTAATGCCAATAAAGCCAGAGCATGCTGCTATCATATTTAAGGCCAAAAAAAATGCATGAGGGTGACATGAAACCAAAGGGGTCAGGTCGCTTTACTAATAATATGTAAAGTCCCAGAATCATTTTCTGATTTGAACGAATCGTCTTCTCGTTATCTTTTCTCAGACCGTTACGAAGACAGCCACTACAACGCATAAAAAAACCCAGCAAAGGCTGGATTTTTTTATGCCATTTCAAACTAGATACATTTACTGTTTTTCCCAAGTATACGTTGGGCCTACCACGCAAACATCCTCGTCCGTACACAACTCAAGTTGAACGCTACCAGACTCAGTCGTCCCTACGGTAATGCTATAACGATCGTAACCAGACTCGTTAACACCCTCGGAATTTGAAAGGTCAGCTTCTAGCTGCCCTTCTGTATTCACAACCCATGTCAAGGTATCGTCATAACCTGGGTGTCCAGCGTCTTCTTGTGTCTCAGGTGGCCAATGTACGGAGCCGGTACCATTTGCAGAAAATACAAATGTTGCATCACCCCTACTGTCCTCTGCATTCACGCCCCAGATATAGGTCCCAGGTAGAGAACCGCTGACAAATACGTCAGTTGCCGGATCTGTGTCAATATCTGTGTCTGTGTCTGTGTCTGTGTCTGTGTCTGTGTCTGTGTCTGTACTGGTGCCAAAGTTGTCTAAACTAAAGTGGCTGCCAATTACCGCCGCTGTTGCCGTTGAGTTTAGTAATCGCAATTCCACATCATCGCTGTCACGACCTTCATGGTCAGCCTTTCTGATATAGCCTGCGATCAAGCCTAATACAATATCGCCATCTTCGGCGACATCATCAAACTCCATGATTTCAGGAATGACTACTAGCTCGATGGCAGCCGCAGTATTGAGAGCCACTGTGCTCCATGTTGACGCTCCTAAAAAACTGACATCTGGAGTGCTGTGGTCTTGACCCACTTTATAGAAGTTTACAACGCCGCCTGTTACGATCTCGGCCCATAGTTTATGGGTTTCGCTGTAAGCTAACTCAACGGCTTTAATACCATCCAAGTCATCCATATCCACATCAGTAAATGTATGAGCTGTATCAGAGGTTATCTCGTCAAAGGTTTGCGCCTGGCCATTTGTAGGCCCATTTTGAACATAAACAAATGAGCACAGGCCACCTACCGTTGTACTACAGTCACCCCGTTCTTCAAAAATATAAACATCATCACTGCCATTATCGGCCAAGGTATATCCTTTAGAACCTGCAGGGAATGTAGCATCTGCCACTAAGTATTCGCCCCAAATACCATCGCCATCTTCGACACTATTCATAACCGTGCGGGTATTTAATCCGGACAAATCCACTTCGGTTGAAATTAAGCGTTCTGTGTAAGCACCATTCGCAATGCTAAGCTCAATGCGTCCATCTGAAAATCCGGTAATGCTATCTGGTGTCTCAAGATTACTCACGGCTACCCATCCAGTATCCTCGAGAATATAACCGGCATCCTCACCGGCAACGTCGGCTACAAAGGCGCTACCGTCCCAGCGTTTTTCATCTTCTTGGAAGTTACCGTCCTCATCATTATAGATAGCACCGTATTCCGCCTCTAAAGAGCCCTCTTCGATTTCAGTCCAAAACCAAGTCAAACCTGGACTTAATAAGAGCTGACTCATATCCACTGTGGTGGCGGCATTTTCTGCTTGGTTTTGCTCTACTTGTTCCTCAATGTTGCTTGCCTCTATGGCCACCAATTCTTCATCAACTTCTTGTGCCACTGCATCAGGATCAAAGTCCTGTGTATCGTCCGCAGCTATGATTTCTACTTGCGTGGTAATTTCATCCAGTGCGTCAAAAACTTCATCGACAATGAGTGAGATTAAATCGGCTAAGGAAATATTATTTTCGGCGGCAGCGGTGGCCAAGGTATCCATATTTTCGGAGATTACACGGGCTGTGACCTGCGCCACTTGGTGTAACTGCTCATATTCTTCCGCATTATCACCCGAGGCTTTACCGGCCACATAGTCGCTATCTAAATCTAATGTCGTGCCCAATTTTGCTTGTACGGCCGCTTCAGCTTCAGCTGCTGTAGCACCGCCCTCTACTTCATTTTGCACCATAGTGGTTAACGGACTAATGAAAGAAAATCCCGCTGGTGCCGTTAAGGTAAGGGGTTTAGTTAATGCTACATTTGGACTGTCTTCATCTATCGTGGTGCCAACCACCACCTCTACGAGTAGCGCAAATTGATCACGCTGAGCTTGGGTAGCACTGGTAATTTCAAACGCACCACCTGACGTACTTGTTATTGTTGGGTCGCCAGAATCACATTCTTTATTTTCATTTATATCTAAACAGACAGTGGCGTTAGCCAGATAACCGTCAGCGACAAAACCCGCAAATGCAATTTGATCAGTACCGCTATCAGTCTCTGTTGTTTTATTGTCGTCACTGCCACCACCACAGGCGGCCAATGTCGCTAGCAAGCCTGTCAGTAATACTTTTTTGTTTGAACCCATATTGACTCTCTCTAATCTATTTTATTCAAAACATTAGAGTAGTAGACAATCCCATAATGTAATTTATATTTTTGTAACAGAGTCAATCGAGGTAGCATACAGATCTATTGAGTCAACTAATCTCAACTTTAATTCGGGTATTCTTTACTGCTTAATCGCCACAAATTGTGGCTACCAAAATTATGGAAATTGTGGGACTGTGACAATTATGGGACTGTTGTTCCTGTGTGCGTCCGCAATCAAAACGCTCTAGTATCAGATTTGAATTAAACCAGATTTGATTTAAACAAGCTTTTATTGGAATGATAAGACTGCACACAGGCCGCACAGATGCAGGCTTTATCGCGCAGAGGCATTGGTAGCAGCTCAAGTAATGAAGCCGGAATTTGAACCTCTTGACACCAACAATTAGATGACACCGCAATTTCACAACGATTCGCTTTTTGACAAAAGGGACAAATTGATTCAATGGTGGGCATAGGCTTTTCTGATTTTATGTAGATTATCCAACACAAGTAAGTTTAGCCTAAATAGTTAAGTTTCGCAGATTTAAGGCTAGTAATAAAAGTAGAAAAAACCACACGCTCACCACACTTCAAGCTAGCGGTATTCACGTGGGACTAAAGCGTTTAATCGTGTCCGTCAAGCTTTGACGAAATTAAGGAATGACAATGAATAAAGGAATGACAATGAATAAAGTGATGGTGCTCGGTTCAAGCGGAGCAACAGGAAGATTAGTAGTATCCCAACTTCTCAAGCAGAATGTCGAGGTCGTGGCTATATTGCGCCCTTCGAGCGACATACCAATAGAATTCACCTCTCAGGATAAATTGAAAATAATTAAAACAGAAATTACAGACCTAAAAGAAAGCATACTAATGGATTATCTCGCAGACTGTGACGGAGTCATTTCTTGCTTAGGTCACAACCTAACATTCAAAGGTATGTTTGGGCACCCTAAACTATTAGTCACTAATTCAATAGAAAAAGTATGTCGAGCAATCGAAAGAGCGGGAACAGATAAAACATTTAAGCTAATCCTCATGAATACGACGGGTAATAGCAATCGTGACTTAGCTGAAAACCCAGCTACATCTCAAAAAATAGTTATCTCTATCTTAAGACTGCTACTCCCTCCACATGTCGATAATGAAAAAGCAGCAGATTATCTGCGTCTTGAAATAGGGCAAAATCACAAACTAATCGAGTGGGCTGCTGTGCGCCCCGATAGTCTTACGGACAGTGAAGAAGTGACTCAATATGACCTTTTTGTTTCTCCCACTAGAAACGCTATATTTGATGCAGCCCCGACAAGTCGAGTTAATGTTGCCAATTTTATGTCACGATTAATATGTGATGATACGTTATGGAATCAGTGGAAAGGTAAAATGCCAGTCATATACAATCATGCATCCGAGTAATCTCTGTTTTTCAAGATTAAGGTGGATACTAGTGTTTGAAGTTATTTTTGAATTTTTCCTCAGATTGTTAATTTATTTAATTGTCGAGATTATTGGGCATGTTTTGGTATATTCAACGGGCTACACCATCATAAAAATAGTGACTTTTGGATAAAAGCCAGAGAAACACATCGGCAAGAACGGTGAAGATAAGCGTGACTATTATGCTTATGCGCTGGGTTCCATAGGTTGGATGGCGGCAATCACTGTGGGAGTACTGATTTATTTCGATCAAATTTAGGATTCTACTATTTTTACAAATTGTACTAATTTAACAAGACACTGCTTTTCTCCGCCTCCGACGTTAAAAGAGTGTGCCACTATTAGTTTACCCTATTGGTTTACCCTATTGGTTTAGCGAACTTGGAGCTATTAATTTTGAATCTAGAATTAGACCACTTTTTTATTCTGACAGAACCTCAAGCTAAAGCAGGAGATTTGATAGCTTCACTCGGCGTGGAAGAAAGCTTCGGCCGAAATCACGAAGGCCAAGGAACTTCCAACAGACGATTTCCAGTATCCAATAGTATGCTCGAGTTGTTGTGGGTTAGAGATACAGAAGAAGCGAGAAATGGCCCCGGAAAACGTTTATTGTTTCCAGAACGGGTGGAGGATGAAGGAGCATCGCCATTCGGTCTTATCTTTACGCGTAAGGATAGCGTGAAGGGTTCCCAACCATTCGATGGCTGGCAGTACCAACCTGACTATTTTGATACACCAATGGCATTCCATGTAGGGAACAATTCAAGCCAAATAAATGAACCTTTATGTATCTATGCTCCATTTGTGGAACCAACCGATAAGAAGATAGAGAAAGGTACATTTAAGTCTATTAGTAAAGTAAAAATAACAGTTCCATCAAAAACCGTATCTGAGGTTTTGTCCAAAGCTGAAAATGCAAATGGACTTGAAATAGTATTAGGCGAAAAACACTTAATGGAAGTAACTTTCAATGTGGGTACTTGTGGCTTGTCCAGAGATTTTAGGCCAAGCTTACCGCTAATAATTAAGTGGTAAGTGCTAACCAATACAGAAAAATATTGAATGTTGAACCCCCTCCATTTATTGCCGAATTATCTCGGCTCTCAGCCGGTCCTGATTTATATCTTCCCCCCGAATTAATAGCTTTCACTTTCGAATATACAATTACGTTGTTGGTTTTTCCAATTCTTGAATCAAGTAACCTAACTCCTCTGTTTTCTCTAAAAGCAGAGTATGCGCATCAGATAGGCCTCGATTATAATAATAGGCTCCTAGCTCTTTTGAAAAAAAATCAATCAAAAACTCTGCATCAAACCCTCCAATTTCTTGATTGAGTTCTTGACTAAAATACGTCTTAATTTTATCTACCATTCTAGTCGTTTCATCTTTCGACAATTCAATATGACTCATATTTTTCTCTAGGCCCGTTGAAAGCAGCTGTAATAGGTTTAATGTATGGGTAGCTTCTGAATTCTTATCATTGCTCGGTCTTGATGATACATGAATTCAATCGCGGATTAGCTATCAACTTCAATAACAGCTACAAGCCTATATAACTCCATACCCTTACAGATGATTCCAAGAACAATAAAAATCGTAGAGTGTATCGAATGAAAAATGGAGTACTTCTTTTCAATCACTTAGCTTACATTTGAATGTATTCCCTAAATTTGTATCCAAACCCGCCGACAAATTAGATACCAACATTAAAACTCAGAATAAAACTATGCGAATCCTGGATAGCCAAGTCAACTTTAGGTCCGCCCATGAGCTCGCAATCTCATCGGATGCTGTAAACACGAAGTCTTTACAAACCACTAGCCCAACTGAGATTGATCCCACCCAGCGCGCCATTGGCGAAACCCTAACCTTAAACGCAAGTTTCGATACAGAACGCTATTCAGAACACGGCCATAGTCTCTACACTCGTTCTTCAATTACCGATGCAGTCGATCCAAATACGACCCAACCTCAACCCACAGTTATCACCCAAGAACAATTTACCGAGTCCGTGGTACACGCTCTCACGGGGACAGAGGTAACGCTATCAGCCATGTCTTTCTCTCCCAATCAACTAACCCCCGACTCTTTTGTTCAAGAGATCGATCAACAATTCGGAGAGGATGCGGTTTTACAACCATCCGATTTAGGACAAACACCCGATCCAGGACAGGCCCAGATAAGCACTATTGAAATTCAGGAAAGATCGATTTACCAAGAGCAGGAACATTCATTTATGGCAGCCAATGGGTTGGTCACCACGGCAGATGGAAGAGCGATAGATTTTAGTTTGGAATTGGGGCTTGATCGCTTTTATTCAGAGGAAACGAATTTAGATTTGCTTGCTTCCAGCGAAGTACTATACGACCCCTTGGTAATCAGTCTCGACGGCTCGCCGGCGACACTCACTAACAGTACCTTTCTGTTCGACATTGATAGCGATGGTGTTGAGGACACAATTTCAGAATTAAATATAGGTGTCGGTTATCTCGCCTTTGATAAAAATGGGGACGATAAAATCAATGACGGATCAGAACTCTTTGGCACACAGTCAGGTAATGGATTTGCTGATTTAGCCCTTCATGACGCAGATGGTAACGGTTGGCTGGATGAAAACGATCCTCTCTTCGCGAAGTTGGTGGTGTGGCAACGTGACAGCGATGGTAACGATAGTCTGACCAGTTTAAAAAATGCCGGTGTTGGCGCTATCTATCTGGGGTCTACAACCACTGAATTCTCCCTCACAAATGATACCAACGATTTGCTCGGCAAAGTCCGTCGCAGCGGAGTCTACTTGAAAGAATCTGGTGAGGTAATGTCAGTACAACAAATTGACCTGGCCATACAGACAGATAGCCTCGATTCTCAGCCGTCCAGCGTTCAAAACACAACTATCGAAAACAAGCTAAACGACCTACAGAAAACCTTCGACGACCTCAATTCGTTACCGATGAATTTTAGAAGCCTAACACCAATATCAATAGATGGATCTGGGGCCACTATGATAAATTCACCCCTATCCTCGGGCTCGCCGGTACCGGCTCCCTTAGTCAATTTTACGGTAATCAATTTGAAAGTCAGTGCTTTTAGCCTAGAAAGCGAACGAGCGATACAAACTTACCAGCAAACTGCGGACCAACAATTCTCAGACCAAAACATCGCAGACCAACACAACTCAGACCAACAACAAGGGCCAACCACCGCTATTCAGAATGAGACCGAAACCGAATTTTCTCCCCTAAAAAAACAAATACTAGACCGCTTGTTTAAGCAGTTAGATATCAAGAATCCTTTTGAAAATAATTTTGCCAGTTTGGAGACCTACCTTCAACACACGAAGGCATCTGCCATGATACAAGAACTATTGGAGCAAGGATAAGTAGCTGAGCTGAAGGTAATCTTTCTCCCTTTCTCTCTTTCCCCCTGTCAGTATATAATGAGAAATACTCAACTTAAAATTTCCCGACGAAGATGAACAGAACATGTTAACTTTGAACATGAATCAAGTCCTGTCATTCCTATAGCCTGACCAGCCAGAGAAACCAAAGCCATATTTTCTTCAACCACTGCTGGCTACATTATGTTTTTAAGAGCATGCAATGAAATTAGATATTTACCAAATTGATGCATTTGCTGAAAATCAGTTTGAGGGAAACCCGGCCGCGGTTATTCCATTAGTCAAATGGTTACCCGAAGCTACAATGCAAGCAATTGCGGAGGAAAACAACCTTTCTGAAACTGTATTTTTTGTTCCGACAGGAAATGGTTTTCACATCCGCTGGTTTACACCGGTTAAAGAAGTCGAGTTATGTGGGCATGCTACCTTAGCTAGCGCATACGTTTTATTCAACATTTTGGGCTGCAAGGAAGAGGTATTGTCGTTTGAGTCCCTGTCCGGAGAGCTACTCGTAACAAAAAATGATAATTTATTAACCCTGGACTTTCCGGCGCAACCGCCTGAGATATGCAGTACACCGGCATTGCTGTCATCCGGGCTAGGAAAAACACCCATAGAGTGTCTAAAGCATGATGATTATGTTGCTATCTTTGCAAATGAAGAGGATGTATTGGGTCTTACGCCCAATAATGAAGTCTTAATGCAACTTAACTTGCGCGGTGTTATCGCTACAGCACCCTCTTCTGAGTTCGATTTCGTTGCTCGTTTTTTTGCTCCAAAATTTGGCATCCCCGAAGACCCCGTAACGGGTTCTGCCTATACACAACTTATGCCGTATTGGGTAGGTAAACTTGAAAAATCAAAACTTCATGCAAAACAGGTTTCAAATCGGGGCGGCAAGCTATTTTGCGAACTAAAAGGTGATAGAGTCTTAATTTCAGGTAACGCTGTGACTTATATGGAAGGCAGAATTGAAATCAATAACTAAATTAAAAACAAGAAGTGGCATCTCTAGCCATCAATGCGGGCATCAGGAAATAGAATGATTCGAGAAGCAACTAAAATGGATGCGGAAGCGATCGCTAAAATATATAACCATTACATTCAGAATACAGTTATTACTTTTGAAGAAAAAGAGCTAGATTCGGTTACGCTGGAAGAACGCATTAAAAAAGTCCAAGCGTCTGGTTTTTCTTGGTTAGTAGCAATAGAAAATGAAAAAGTCATCGGTTTCGCATACTCATCAAAATGGAATGAGCGAGAGGCTTACCGACATACCGCAGAAGTGTCAGTTTATTTGTTACATACTGTTACGTCCAATGGTTGGGGTACCCAATTATATAATGCTATTTTTTCCAGTTTGCGAAATAAATCTATTCACATGGTTATTGGTGGTATTACATTGCCCAATCCAGCGAGCATCGCGATACATGAAAAATTTGGTATGGAAAAAGTCGCTCATTTTAAGCAAGTCGGATTTAAGTTTGGGGAATGGTTAGATGTGGGTTATTGGCAGGTACAATTAAGCATCTAAGTAACGAGGCATCGAAATATAAACAAGCAACGAACAAGCAGCAGGACAGTCACTATCAAAAAAGGGATGCAAAAAGAAGACAGAAGAATTCAGATATTTTCATATTTCGTGACTAATGTTGGGCTCTGCAAGTTCTATCAAAGCCTACAGAAAAACCCAACATAATGGATTTTTTTCTAGAACTTATATCCCACGTTCACACGATAAACAAAGGGATCAAGATCAGTATCAACCGTGATTTGTTGTATCCCCGCAGACAATGCATCCGTTCCGTCTGCATCAATTGTCGCTGTTGTGTTGATGTCCACATACATGACCGAGGCATTAATCAACCAATCGCCCTCTAACTTATAATCGATCCCTGCTTGTAACGCCAAACCCGCCGAATTATCGAGTGTCAGATGGGTTCCGCCCAATGTGGACGCGGCGGTGTCAGTCAATTTTTCCTCAAAGAAAATCGTATAGTTAACGCCAACCCCAAGGAACGGCTGCAGACTCGACTGGGTACTACCGTTAAAATAATATTGCAGGCTAACTGTTGGTGGCAAATGCTTGATCGTTGCTAGATTTAATCCATCAAGCGCTGCACCGAGGTCCCCACTAGATAAGCTAACATCGTGCTCGAAAGGAGTCGCGCCTAACACCTCTATACCAATCTTATCGGAATACATGTAAATGATTGAAATACCCAGCTGCGCGTTATCAGCGGCATCGGCTTCAGTACTGGGCAGTGTTTGTGTTACATCGGTCCAGAGCTTGCCACTGTCATTGTTTATGGCAACATTGGCGATCCCTCCTTTTACAATCCAACTCCCCGTTTCATAGGCATTAACAGTTGTACTGCCCATGGCTAATGTGAATACCGCAGGGGCCGCTATGAGTAGCGCGTGGGTTTTAGTGGTCTTGGTCGCTCTAGTATTCATGAGAGTTTGCCCTTGTTGTCATCCAGTAAAGAGTTCTCATTTTATTCACCGGCCACGATGAAATATTGATATGTATCATGGGTTTTTACTGAACCCAATCCGATTGCAATAAGAAACTGATCTGCATCAGCTTTGGCTATTTAAGCGGAAAAGGAGGGGAAAGTTAGGCAGCAATAACTTGGGAAAAAGGAAGAAAAAGAGAGTAAGAAATAGAAATCGAATTAGAAATTATATCGCTGCTACTAGCGCTTTTAGGACATTTGACCTAAATTCACGACGATACAATACTACCACCACCCAAGCAGCTGCCAACATAAACGCCCAGGGATTTAAAAACCAAACAAGATAGGCTAACCCGAAGTAATACGAACGTAAGCCATAGTTATAGGCATACGCGGCCCGAGAGATAACGAGTGACGTCTCATGAGAAAATGTCTCAGCCTGCTCAGCGCTGATTTCTGATAATAAGGGTGCTCTACCCATTAACACGTTAGCAAAACCATACTGACGTAACGACCAAGTGAATTTAAAAAAAGCATAAATAAATAAAACCAGTAAAATAAGCAGCTTCGCTTCCCATGCATGTTCACTAACCCCTACATTGAAAGGTAGCCTAGCAGACACGCTCATTACCTTTTCTCCCGAGCCCAAAACCGCGACTAGCCCTACCAAAATAAAGAGAGTAGACGATGCGAAAAAGGAAACATTGCGTTCTAGATTCGATAAAAGTGATGCATCACTAACGCGATTTTCGCGTTTCAACAGGGATAGTATCCAAGCTTTACGGTGTTCAGCCAAGATACTAGCAAGAGATTGTCTTTTGCGGGATGCCAGAATGGCATAAACCGAATAGCCTATCCAACATAAAAGAAACCACAGCAAAGCCAGGGCGTCGGTATTCGTAAATCCATTAAAAAGTTCGGTGCCTAATGTCATAGTATTTGTTTTTTGGTAGAAGCCATTGTTAAGCTAAGATCCGATGATTCGAATCTTAGCGGGCTTATAATACCATTTTGCATGTTACTGTTTTATGACATAGGCGAATGTTTTATCAATTAGCACAAATGATGACTCATCTTTTCTAAATCTAATAGGATTTAGGGAGTCCAATGACATGCTCAGAAATATAATTCAACACCATTTCATTATTCACGGGTGCAATCGATAAAGTCTTAGCAACTTTCCAAAGCGCAAGCATACCGGTATCGGAGTCCATGCCACTTCCGCCGTGAAACTGAATCGCGTCAGTACACATGGCGGCAGCCGCTTGGGATGACAATAATTTCGCAGAATTGGCATAGACGCCAGCATCAATCCCCTCGTCATACAGCTTAACGCCGTAGTAAAGCATCAATCTAGCGGCATCTGTATTTGCCTTACTTTGAGCAAGAGGATGCTGTACTGCCTGGTAAGAACCTGTGGGTTTGTCACCAAAAATGACGCGTTGATTGACGTATTCTTTAGTGCATTCCAAAGCCAAATCCGAAATCCCCACGCAGATTGCTGAGACAATAAACCGTTCGGCATTTAAGCCGGCAAACATATAGCGTGCCCCTTTGCCTTCATCACCGATGAGTGCATCTTCAGGTAATTCCACATCATCAAAAAAGACGGAATACTGGTTTTCATTGGTGAAAACATCGATATTCTGTTTTTGCTTAACGATACCGGGACTGTTCATATCAATAACGAAAATGGAAAGCGCGCCCGGCGTATCGATAGCCGTTTTAGCAATAAGAAAACCATAGTCCGCAGTCGTTGCACCGGAAATAAATATCTTCTGTCCGTTTAAAATCCATTTATTACCCGTCTTAACGGCCTTGGTGGTGATTCTAAAAGTATTGGTTCCCGCATCAGGTTCAGTGGCGCAGATACAAAAACCCTTTTCTCCCGTGATGGTGGGGGTTACATATTTCCGTATTTGCTCTTCGGTGCCATGCTCGATAATGGGTCGACGACAAAAAGGAGTACCCAAAGACTTAAACGAGGTTAACCCATGCTGAGCCATCAAATCGCCAACGAGAGTTGATCCTAAGAAGCCGCCGCCCATACCGCCAAACTCTTCAGAAAGCCCTAGGCCTAACACACCGGATGCGGAGATATCATTTTCGATCGCCTCTGATAGGCCTGAATCTCCTTTATATATTTGCTTCCAAGCATCTTTAGGGTGTTTCTTAAAAACACCTTCTACGGCTTCAATAGCACCCAAATACAGGTCTTGTGTTTCACCACTTGGAAATAAGTTTTTTATTAAGTCTTGCATGTCATTCCTCAGTTTAATTCTTAATTATAGTTCTTATTTTTGGTTCTTATTTTTAATTCTCAAATATGGCTTTAAATTTTTTCTTTAACGGTTCCCAATAATTTTTCATCATTTTTTCGAACCAGGAAAGTTTCTGATCATTATCGGCAGGAGTCGACGCCATTTTTTTAACAGGTTTCGTCTCTGCTATTGTATGTAAAGACTCTTCAGCTTCCTGCAAAGGCTTTTCGGCTAGGACGCCAGCTGAGGGGCTTTGTTTTTCCATCGTCTCATCAACACCCGCTAAACTGGCTATCCTTAGTGCTTCCGCGCGTTCCTCATCGTTATCCTTCTGTTCAGCATTCTGCTGTTCACCAATTTGAGACACTCGTAATTGTTCCCCTAACACTTGCAACTGGGTCAACCTTTCTTCTTCCCTTAGCCGCTCTTCTTCTGCGTGAGCCTCTGATTTCGCTATCGTTCTTGTAGCAGTTTCAGCTAGTGCTTGTTGCGCGATTCTTTTCTCAGTCTGAGCCTGTGCCCGAGATTCTGCCTCGGCTTGAGCTGCTTCTTGAGCTAACTGGGCATCAGAGGATTTTTTAGCGAGATATTCATCGTGTAGGCCTTCAGTATTGAGCGCGATTGAAGCGCTAACGTAAGGCGTTAAAGCGGTGAATATCGCGGGATCGATAACAACCAGCTCATCGGCTAAAGGATGCACAGCGCCAATGACGCCGTTATAAACCGACCTTTCAGCTAGCGAAGATATCTCTTCCCCTAAGGTCGTAATATTATTCTGACCCGGGCCTCTGACTAACGGCGAGATAAATCGAAACGAATCGAAATGAATCGACTCATGGGTGAAAATATAAAAAGGATTTTCAGGGGAGTCACCGAGAACGCCATTAACGGCCGACAATGTAATCTGTCCTGATTGAATATTGACGACGCCGCCATCCACTAGCAATGTCGGCTCCAGTGCTATAAGCCCACCATCAGTCGTAGTCACATCAACACTACCGCCCGAACCTGTATTAATTACGCCAATGCTAATATCGCTATCGGCTAAAACCGAAACCGCGCCCTCTTCGCCAGAAGTCATGTTATGGATAATCAAGTCACCCGCTTGCGTGAGAGTGATATCACTACCGGACATCACATCAATTTCATTCACGGCGGTATTAAGCGAGACAGCGCCATCGGCAATGATATTCAAATTGTCTACTGCAACCAGACCCTCGCCCTCTACGGCACCGGTACTGGTGATCTGTAATTGCGATAGACCGTCCTCCCTATTGGCGGAAAAGCCATCCATTTGAACGTTACCGGTATGTAAACTCACTTCTAAGGGGTTGGCGCTATAATTAAACGCGATACTGGGGGTCACGATCTGAGTTTCCGTTACGGTTACATCATCTACTGTCGATAAATCCCATGCGTCACTATTATTATTAATCGTGGCAATTGAATTAAATGTAATTTGTCCCGTACCTTCTGAGGCCGTGCCGTTGCCCGCATTAAATTGACTATCATCTAATACCCAAGTCACGGCAGAGCCGTTAACGGTGAGTGTGTCGGCATCATCACCACCTAGTATCGTGACGCCCTCATTCGTTGATGCAACGATGAAATGATCATCCCCATCACCGCCATTTATTGTGCCATTGGTGAAAGTCGAAGCTAAGTCAAAGGTGTCGCCATGCACGCCACCCGCAAACCCAGCCAAAATATTAGAAAAGTGAATATTATCGACAGTTCCTTGCTGGACCGTTTCAAGTTCAAATGTCGAACCAGAAGCCCCACCAGCTGTCACTGAGTCATTACCACCATTGCCATCGACAGATTCAATGTCAGAAAAAATCATATTCTGAGCAGTAAAAGCTTCATCTCCTGTAACGAGATAGGCTTCTGCATCGGCAGTACCCATAACACTATCGATACCGTTACCGCCATCGACATTCACAATATCTTTGAATTCAATACCGGACACCGTGATGGAATTCGGTGAATTCAATGCAAACGCATCACTCGCATCGCTACCCGCAATTGAGTCATTGCCCAGGCCTGCTTCAACGCGCTCTATATTTTGAAAGGTACCGCTTTGATATAGCACTTCATTATTGTTAGTGGTTATGCCAAAAGTGTCATCATCCGAACTAGCATTCACGGTATCAAAACCCGCACCGGCATCAATGGTGAGTGAAATAGATTCCGTTAAGGTAAAGCTATCGTCGCCTGCACCGCCTTTAAAACCATCGACATCGATAAAGGCAATCTCCTCCGCCAACCCCGTGGTATCACTTGATATGATAAAATCAGTACCCGTCGCAGCCCCATTCACTGTGTCCGTACCACCGCTCCCTAGTACGATTTCGATATTCTCAAACGTGCCACCGGCTAAGCCCACGCTATTGGCTGAACCCGTTAAACCAAAACTATCGTCACCGCTAGAACCTAATAGCGTATCGTCTCCCGCCCCCGCATCCACAGAGACAGACAGCGCACCTGTAGTGGAAAAAGTATCATCACCGACTCCACCTCTCACTGTTTCTATTTCCGTAAACGAAACGCCATCCGCAACAACAGCGGAATCGCTACTGAAAACAAACTGCGATCCTTCGGAAAAAGCGTCGACAGAATCATCGCCCAAATTTCCAGTCACGGAATCCGTCGTAATTAACATATCTTGTACTGACACATTAGCATCGGCGAGTAATAGGAAGTTATCGTCTCCGGCACTACCCATTAATATTGAGCTTTCTGCTATTTCTATATTGGAAAAACGACCGCCGCTAGAAATCAACGTCTTTGAATCGCCAGTCAACTCAACTGTCGACCCCACGAGCGTATCGGTACCATCGCCCGCATCAATGGTATTGGACATGACGCCAGTTAATGAAAAATGGTCATCACCTGCTGCACCAGCGAAAGTTTCCATTCCGGAAAAGGCTTTGTTATCTACTGTCGCCGTTGAGTCACTACTCATCACAAAGACAGATCCAGAAGCATTGGCAACAACGCTATCATCACCCGCACCACCGTCCACCGAATTGATATCGAAATCAATTTCGTCAGCGATCACATGCTCTTGATCTGCAAGTACAAAAGTATCGTCTCCCGCTGAGCCAACTAGACTCGCTCCTTCGGCAGTTTCAATATTTTGAAAAGTGGCGCCACTGAGTAGCAGCTCTTTCGTATTTCCCGTTAATTGCAAAACATCATGATCGGTAGTACCAACAACCACGTCCTCCCCTGCACCCGCATCGACGGTGATAGTCAGTCCTGAGTTAGTCGAAAAACGATCCGCACCCTCTCCACCCGCAAACGAATTAATGCCAGAAAATCCAATATCATCGATCGTGGCAGCGGAATCGCTGTCAAATACAAAATCTGAACCGAGACCACTCGCACTAACACCGCCAGCACCACCGCCCTGAACTAATTCAATGTCATTAAAAGTCGCACCGGCTAACAACACTTGTTCACTGATACCTGTCACACCAAACTCATCGAAACCCACGGTTCCCATTACAGTATCGTCACCACTACCGGCATCCACCGTTAGGGACACTGTTCCAGCGACACTGAAAGTATCGTTACCGTCTCTACCTGAAAACCCGTCAACATCGACAAACGAGATACCGTCCACAACCGCTTCGGTATTAGCTGTGATATTAAAACTGGAACCGGTACTGGCTGCATTCACAACATCTGTTGTACCACCATTACCATCGACTATCTCGACACTGCTAAATGTGGTGCCTCTATATAAGACTTCCGCAGGATCTCCCGTTAAGGCAAAGGTATCGCTGGTATTGCTTCCTAGTAGAGTATCGTCCCCATCCCCCATATCAATCGAAGTGGTGACATCAGTCGTAAGCGAGAAAGTATCATCACCGACGCCGCCGACAAACGTATCGATGCCGGTAAAGTCAACACCATACGCTGTCGCTTCCCCCGAACCGGTAATCAACACAACTGAACCGGCAGCATCCGTATTAAGCGTGTTAGACCCGCCATCACCATTGACGAGTTCAATATTAGTGAAGGTAGCTCCATTCAGTTCTATTTGTTTATTATGATTATTTAACAGGAAACTATCGTTACTGTTGCCGTTGACCGTATCATTGCCACCACCACCATCAACCGTGATACCGAGATTACCCACGGCGGTAAAGGTATCAGCGCCATCGCCGCCTCTAAAAACATTGATTGCGGTGAAATCGACACTATCCACTGTTGCAGCGGTATTAGCCGTTATACGAAAGTGAGAACCATTGCTATCGCCCGTAAGATCGTCATTGCCACCACCTCCCGCTACCGTTGCTACGGTATAATCCACACCGAGTAATTGAACATCACCGCTGGTTGATAGAACGAAGGCATCATCACCGGTAGTTCCCGTGAGACCGGCACCTTGTGCATTTTCAATGTCATTAAAAGTGCCACCGCTAGCCAGAAGCACTTCCCCTGTGCCGGCAGCTTGAAACTGATTAAATCCGGTAGTACCAATTACCGTATCTTCTCCGTCACCCGCATCGACGACTAAACTAATCGAAGAATTTGTCGCAAAGGTATCATTGCCATCTCCCCCGCTAAAGGTATCGATACTTGTAAACAAGATCCCATCCACGGTAGCTGAAGTATTGCTCTCGAAAACAAAGTCGGAGCCACTACTATCATTAACATTACTAGCAGCCAAAACCGCATCATCGCCAGATCCGGTAACCTCCTCAAATTGTAACAGCGAAACCTCACCGACTTGAACGTTGTTATCGGACCCTAATAACTGCCACTCACTGTCAGGTGAGATCACATGTATCGTATCTGACTCATCACCACCGTCTATCGTGTACGCGTTATCAGTATGCAATATACCGTAACTATCCTGACCACTGTTCCCATTTACGCTGACATCATCACCGAACAGATTATTGATGACATTTATACTGTCTTGACCACCACGGCCGGTATTTATTTCAATTTTTCCAAAACTAAAGACCGTGCCGAGAATACTGGTGAAGTTAACTGAGTCTGTTGTAATAACACCGCCGGCGGTGGAACTCACAATTCCTACATGATTTAGGTTACCGCCTCCATCAAAATCATAATTTGCAATAAGTGTGACAGCACCCGATGCCGTTTGTATAAGGCTGCCAAAGTGCGTGGATATATCATTATTGGCATTCAGCTGAACAGCACCACTATCCGACTTAATACTACTGGTACCCTCTAGCGATATATTATTCTCGGCATCGAAATTAACACCACCCGTCACCAACTCTATGGAACTTCCACTCTCTAAAGTGATATCGTTTCCGGCTTCAAAATCAACAAAGCCAGAATCCATCTCTATCGAACTTCCACTCTGTAGCGTAATATCGTTGTGTGCTGTTAGCGTTAAGGAGTTCGACACATTATTCGGGTTATTGTTATTGCTATCCCCAATAACCACAGCACCACCGGTCGCAGCTGACCCTTCAATGACAATATTGCCGAGGCCACTAACATCAGACACAGTCTGAACCGTCACATCTCCTGTTAACAGCGCAGCGTTCAAGGTTGCGGCATTTAAAACACTACCATCAGCGTCAGGCTGAAAGGGGGTTGCTGTCGCTGCGATGGTATCTGGATCATTACTAATGGTGATACTGAGTGGATCCAGTAGCCAACTACCACCTTGCCCCTGATCTGCTCCTACATTTACTGAACCACCGACAATGAGTGACCGTTTACCAGAAGTCTCAACGAAGCCACCATCACCACTCTCTCCTGCACCTCTGGCTTCGATACTGCCATTGAATCTAGCAGTATCATCAGCCCATACAATGACTTTTCCGCCCTGACCTTGGACTGTGGCATTCGCGTTAATGTCCACACCGGTTTCTACAGTGACAACTTCCGCATTGTTAATGGAACCGTATGGGCCTTCTGAAGTTTGCCCTTGGTAATCACCACCAATGAGAATGTCACCGCCACCAGTCGCACCGGATGCATCTAGCACAGCCCCTTGCGAAACCAAAATCGCATCACCGAGTACTTCAATGCGTCCTCCATTCGCCTCATCGCTACTGACATCTAAAGCACCTCGATTAACGGTGTTGCCCCCTTGCCCTACTAGCCGTATCACGCCACCTTCAGTATCGATACCCTTCGCAATAATGAGGCCTTCATTATTGACTGCCGTGGTAAATAAATCGGAGGAAACATCGGCGGATAACAAAACACGACTACCCTGTAACTCGCCGCTATTTTTAATGGCATCCTTGATACCCAATTCATTTTCTAATACTTCAGCACTGACTTTAACGCCGATCATACCACCGGTATCAAAAATCAAAGCCGCTTCTGATGCCGCATTAAGTGAAATAAATTCTGCGCTGATGACAGCTTCGGTGCCTTCATTCGCAACGGCATTACCCATCAACGCAACACCCATAGAGGCTTCAATCAGCCCTTTATTGATGACAATTCCTTGAGTGCCATCTTTCGCTTTGAATGCAAAATTCCCCTTCATGAAATCTTCCGAGGAGATATCCAATCCACTGGCTACCAAACTGCCCACATTAACGGTGGCGGTTTCGGTAAAAACAATGCCACTGGTATTGACCAGTACCACATGACCATTACCTTGAATTAAACCGCTAATCACACTTGGGCTTTCATCCATAATACGGTTTAACACTATCGATAATTCGGAGGGCTGTAAGAACTGCACGACTTCGTCTTGCCCTACATTAAACTGGCTCCAATCTATCGCCAGATGTTGAGATTCTTGATGAATTTGAGTCAAGGAACCGGACTGGTCAATTTGACCCGTTCCACCCACAATAGAGCCTCCGGTAGGGCCACCGTATGAAGTTGAGGTAGCGAGAATCTGTACTACAAGTGCAGTCGTAATTAATGTCTGGTGTTTTTTTATAGCGCTAGAAATAGTGCTATAAACGACACTCGACACTGCAATTGCCAATGGCTTCATTTGATGTTTTTTTGTCGCCTTCATTTTTGTCGCCTTCATAATGTACCCCTGTCCATCGCGGATAACACTTAATTCAAAATGTAACGCTAATTTGGTTTGATGCCGAATCGATTTTCATAAAGAGTCAGTCGGACTATTGAATATAGATAGTCGTACTTAAGTAGAGCTATTTAAAAGAAAATGTCATGTCGAGATAAGTACGCACCGACCTTTCTTCAATATCCAGCTTAGTACTCGTGTTATTACGAATCGTTACTGAGGTTGGCTGCATAAAACTCAGCTCTGCCGAAAACCAAGTTGACCACGCAAATTTAAATAACATTCCGGCACCAGATAAATGGACTCTAGGATCTTTTGACTCCTTTGCCGAATTTTGTTCGCCGTAACCGTCATCATAAATAAGAGCGAATTGAAGGGCATCGATCAAGGCAACGCCTCCCATGTTGAAATTGAAACTTTCTGGGATTGGCAAATACCACCCAAGGCTCATCATAGCAACACGATCCCCGGAGAAGTCGGAGGATGTAAAGGCGCGAACACCATGAGCACCGCCCATAGTGGCTTGCTCATAACCTGGCATGACTGACTCGCTGTAATTCCATTTTGTGGTTAAGAGTATACGGCTATCTCTATTGGTAAACGGTAACGGTAGAAACATTAAGGAGTTCGTATCCAGAGAGAATCTATAAAAATAACTGTCCTTACCTTCGGACAATTCACCAATAAAATCGCCATAGTGAATCTTAAAATTAAGAACATTCAGCGCTTGCCAAACTTCACTAAGAAAATCGTAATCCATTTTCAAGGTAATTCCTTGGGTATGCCCTACGTCAAAACTAAACTGAGCAATAGTGGATTGTAACTCCGTCTCTTTATCCGATATCGCCAGACCAATACTGAGATTACGCTTGCGGCTGCGAAACAATTTATGGTTCAAGTGAATGGAATGAGATCGATGCTCTCCCCCCAAACCCAAAGCATTCGCAAAACCGTCGCCAGAATCCACGGTGAATTTATTAAATTCTGTTTTTATATCCAATTCCGTTGTGGCTCGGTAGATTGGAAATTTATAACTAAACAAACCGATATCTGAGTCACCTAGATTAATATCCGAATCAAAGCGAGTCGATTTGAGGTAGCCCAAAGACAGGCGATCGCCGTACCCGCTGGCATTAAATCGCTCATAGTATGTATAGAACCGGCGATCACCACTAAATCGACTACCGTGATTATCCATCCGAAAGAACATAGCCCAACGTTTCTCGGCCCGTACGTTTACCATCAGATCCGTTTCCCCTAAATTTTCTCCCGCAGAAAAGAAGCCATAAGCATTCAGTCCAGGGTAATCATTCAGTAGATAAAAATCTTTTTCAATGTCAGCACTACGTACTGCTTTACCGATACTGTTTTTAAAGGGAAGACGTAATCGTTTGCCACTATAGCGGGCCTTATCCTCTCTATCGTCGGAAATCGAAACTTTGCCTAGCGCGCCTTCATACACACTGATAGTGACAATGCCATCCTCTACTTCTTGAGCTGGAACATAGGCCTTAGCGAGAAAAAAACCCTTACTGCGATAAAACTGAGTCACTTCTGCGGCGATGACTTCGATATCGCCATAGGTGATACCTCGGATAGAACGCTGACGTTTCATCAATGTATAGAGATCTTTTAGTTCCGCAGGATCAATATCATCCAAATGATTGGGATCTGCATTGATAGTGCGAAGGTAACTCGCGATTTCTTCTAATTCAGCACGCGTAAAACCACTACCGAGTTCAATATCTTCGAGCATCAAACGACGTCGTTTATCTTCTACTAAGTCCGTTACTGTCTCAACAGTGATGCCATGTTTGGGAAATTCTGGCAGTCGATCGAATCGTATTTTTTTCACTAATATTCTGGGACCAGAGGTTCGATCATGGGGCACGGGCACATCCGCATCGAGTTGCGGCTCCATGATCTCTTCTGATCTGAACTCAAACTCTTCCTCTATATTAGGCTCGAAAAAACCATCGCTTTCGATGTCGAAGGTTTCTGCATTCGCTGTGGATAGCCCAAAGAGACAACCCCCAAAAAATAGCGCCAAGCAAAGGTTCAATTTTTTTCGACGGCGATCGTTATAAAGAGTACGGTAACCGCCCTTAACAGCGTTAGAATCGCTCTGTACGATCTGTGCTGATGATGTCGCGACAGCATAATGAAATCGCGAAGATAATAAGTACCCAAGAGGTATGTGGTCAAATACGGCGTTCTTCATAATGGAGCCTAATGATTTGGACGTGCCTTTAATGTAGTGCTGAGCGTAAACAGGTTCTCTATCGCCCTCACTACTCCCCAAACTGGATTTCTATCTACTGCTGAATCTAGGAATCAGCATTTTATCTCTTTTTCTTGATTTAGCTCAACTTGGTTTCAACTAATGGGAGAGCGTCTCGGCAGTGTTATTTTGTGAATAAAAATAGTGGTCGTGGTTATTTAACTCCTAGAGTCAAAGACTACAATTCTCGCACAACCCGAAAGCCGGTTGCAGTGTCTGCACGACCATTATGGGTACGCGCCGTTTTGATATGGCAACGACTAAAGGGGTCGCTATGCTTCCCGCCCAGAGCCAACAGTGTTTTTCCGTCGGTTCCCCATTCTTGTGCATTGCCCACATGATTGACTAGCCCCCAGCTATTGGCTTTTCCGATATCGGTACTGATCAATTCCTTACCTTTAAAAATTCCTTTTGCCTTGATGGTGCAATTGCGATTGGGATCCTCTTTATTCCCTTTTGCTTTTGCCGCATGTGTCCATTCTTTAGATGTGGGGAGTCGATAATGAAATCCCGACTCTTGACTCAACCACGCAAGATAGCCTATGGCTTGATCTCGGCCCAAATTAATAGCAGGCCAATTACCCGGATTATTCGATACCTCTTTGCAAGTTTTTGAAGAACGACAATAGGTATTCATCTCAATCACCGAAACTTCAAATTTACCCACTGCAAAGGCTTTGTTGCCGCTGATTCCAGGAACGACCACGAGTTTCGGGCCCTTTTTATCGTTATTCAGATTGTCACGACAAAAGTAGTTCGCACTTTTACCACCCGCCCCGGGCCGAAAGGTAATGCAGGGGTCGATTTTGACCTTCATGATTTCGCTGCTATTCGGAAATACACCCATCGCCGCTAATTTCATTTTGTCGGCAGTTGCCGGGTTTACTTTCGCCACCTTTTTTAAACAGCTGGCCATTAAGGTTGAGAATCGCGATAGTTGTTTTGCGTATCGTCCTCCAGCGAGTTTTTTATACGTTACCAATTTTTTTTGTAACCCAGAGAAGTTCACGGCTTTCTTGCAGGCTAAGGCGCTATTCACTTCGCCTAGTGCTTGGTTATAACGTTCTTTAGCACGCAAGTTTGCTATTGTTCTTTCTTCTTCTTCTTTCGCTGCCCTGATTTTCTCTAGCTCATTGTTATGATCTGATTCTCGCTGATCGGCCAGCACCTGCAGCTGTGTCCGCTCTTGCTGGGTACTGGAAGAGAGGCGACCCCTCTCTTTTTGAATCAACAGTTTAGTTGACCACGCATCCGCTTTCTCTAACGTAGAGTATGCGCCTTCAAGGTCACCCTTCTCTCGATGATGTTTAGCACTTTCGATGTAGAGTAAGGCAATGGTTTGCACAAATTCTTGAGCCCATGGATCTCCCTCTGGCATTAGCGATACATATTGAGAAAACTGTTCTCCAACCTTTCCCTCCCACTCAGAAGATAACTGCCCAAGATTCAGGAGCCCAGCATTCACCTTTTTTTCCATACTGGTCTGTAGAATATCCAGCTTGACCTCAACCTCTACCTCTTGCGCAACATCAGAACGTATGTCTTGGCGCAATACATCTTCATCAATATGGGGTTGTGTAAAAATCATAGTCGCCAAGGCAACAGAGGCCGCAACCGTGCCTCCACCCAACCACCAAACAAGAGACGATTTCTTCTCAAATGCCGCAACAAAATCATCAACTGATTTGGTTCGATCTTCCCTGCGAAAGGCCAGCGACTGCTCCAACGCTTTCCATTCGCGACGACTGAGCTGTGCGATGCGTGTCGGTTTTAATCCCTCTTTTAATGCTTTATCTGCTGCCTTCTTTTTGAAAGGATGCTGTCCCGTAAACAATTCATAGGCCACACAACCTAGCGCATAAATATCATCTCTTACATCAGGCGTCTCGCCTTCTAGCATTTCAAGGCTGGCGTAGGCAGGTGTGAGCGCACCTAAATTCCCCGCATCAAATTTGGTATCGTGCGAATCGTCATCAGGATCATCATCGCCCCCCACATTCGAGACAGCCCTTGCGATCCCGAAATCAAACACCTTCGCACTGCCACTTTTGGTTAAAAATATATTGCCGGGCTTAAAATCGGAATGTGCAATCTTATTGGCATGGGCATAAATCAGTGCCGCGCCTAAGTCTTGAATAATCGATACCGCTTCCTGCCGATCCAGGCCAACGCCTTTTTTGTCAGAGATCACTCTGTCTAGCGGTAAACCATCGAGGAATTCCATGGTCATAAAAACCGTGTCGCCGTCTCGATCAAAATCGTAGGCCGTGACAATATTAGGATGAGCGAGAGTTTGTGATTTACGCGTCTCTCGTTGTAGGGAAATAAATGCCATGGGATGATTTTTGAAATCATCATTCAGTACTTTAACGGCGACGTAGGGGTTTCTCTCCTCTGCCTCCACTTTGCGCCGGTCAATGGCTTTGTAAACGCATCCCATTCCGCCTGATCCCAAAACACTGATCAATTCAAAACGATTTTTAATGACTTTTAGTGAACTTTGATTTTGCGAGAGCGAATCACTGATAGCAAGGTTTGGTATCTCTGCATCGCTATGTTGTCGAATCACAGTTGATTCGCTTAACGCCCCGTCAATATCATTACCTTCATTGGGATCATTTTCCTCACCGGTATTAGGGCCCTGTATCGATGTTTTATCCAATAACGGTTCAACTGTGCTGCGAGCCGAATGACTTTCACTCTTGACTGAAATCTGTGTTTTATCTTCATCTGCAATAGAAGGCTGTGGGATCTCGGTAGAAGATAATGGGTCTATGATAGAAGGTGATTGATCTTCGATAGGAAGTGATTGGTCTACGACAGGAGGTAGCTGGATCTGAGTTTTATCGTCATCGGCAGCGTCAATATTATTAGCATTTACATCGGTACTAGTATCCTTGGAAGCTTGTGTTTTGACATCCTTATCTGATTGCATTGTAATATTTCAGCCTTGCTCTATGATAGATAAAAAGTCAAAAAAACAGGAGCTTACCATGTCTCACTGTTAGATTGAATCAGTGAGATTAGCATTATACATGAATAGAGGTTGTTTTATAGCCAGACCGGCCTGGACTGATTTACCACACTATTGAGCGCCTAACGACACGCGACCCAATACCCAATCCCATAGGGAGTTTTAGTCTCTTGAACCTAATTGATAGATGCTGTCCACATTGCCAATCGACACAAACCTCACCGCTAGAGGGTTATAACAAAGAACATTGGAGAATCGTCACCTGCGAATATTGTGATTTCGTGTATCTTCGCAATGCGCCGGATTACACGACTCTCCAGAATGAATTTGAATGGGAAGCTAACAGCAAAGCCGAGCGTAAACGCCGGCGTAAAAATAAAAAAATTTACTATTTGTTATCCGATGCACTAAAGAGAATTAAGTTTTTCTTTCGAAACGGTCAGCGAAAAGAAATCATGATACTCGAGAAGCTGAACCTCTCCGGTAAAACAATAGACGTCGGTTGCGGCGATGGATTTACCTTAAGCCAAATGCCCAGTGTCTTCACTCCTTACGGCGTGGAAATTTCCAAGCCCTTGGCGAAACTGGCCAATGAGCGCTGCCAGTCTCGAGGGGGGTTCGTTATATGCGACAAAGCGGTGGACGGCCTGAAGCAGTTTCCTCAGGACTTTGCGGACCTTATCATTATGCGCTCCTATCTCGAACATGAGATAAATCCATTAGAAGTACTTAAGTCTGCGGAATATTGTCTTAAGCCTAATGGCGTTATTCTCATTAAGGTTCCGAACTTTTCTTCAATAAATCGAAAAATGAAGGGGATCAATTGGCCTGGATTTCGATTTCCAGATCATGTTAATTATTTTACGCCGGTATCATTAGTGAAGATGGTAGAAACTGCCAATCTCAATGTACGCCGGTTTAATTTCTTAGACAAAATCTCCACTAGTGACAATATGTGGATGCTGGTGGATAAACCGAGTGTGGAAACATCATCTAAAATTTCCGACAATAAAAATGGCAATCACACCCCAGAGAGTATCTCTTCGGCCAAGTCTGTCGCATTGAACCCTGAAGATGCCTTAGACCCTAAAGCTAAATCAGACCCAAAAGTTGAATTAGAAGAAGATACGATTTGATTCTGAGCACCTGATTGACGAGCAGATCCCGCTAGAGTCCAATCAAAGTTAAGGCCAGTGGCACCTTGCACGACTCTTCTAAGACCCCAACCGACTTTGTCACCGATATCACTATCAAAAAAAGCGAGCATTTGGTTAAAAGGTTTTGCTGTGGGATTACCACTGACTTCCTCCTTCGAGTATAACCGCCGTAAACGACGCATCACTGACTCCAACTCTTTCTGAGTGGGATCTAGTGTTTGCATAGGCCTGAAAAACAAATCAATCGTGAATTGAGGGCCGAATACGACAAGCTCACCGATAGTAAACGCTGATTTAATTCTATCAATAAAGGTGAATTCCTTATTCATATTATTAGCAGAACAATGTTCTGTCATAAATATATCCATCGCTAAATGTCTCGATTCATCGGCATTGATCTTTTTGACCACTGCTTGACTCATGGGGTCTTCTACAAATTCATTAATTTTCTTTAGCAGGGCGATATCGAGAATTAATTCTCCCGTGAGTACGAAAAGATTGGCCACGGCAGGATTAACCGATCGTATGGCTTTAGAAAAACGCGGAATAAAACGTAGCATCGCAAAGCTAGGGGTATAAATCTTATATTGATGGACATCAAAGTAATCTGCTAATTTCGCCACAGCCTCACTATGCCGCACCTCATCCAAATAACAGTAGTAATAAATTTCTTTTAAAATGGGGTCGTCCATTAGATCTGACAGAGCCAAGAACAGGTTCCCTGCAATACGTTCGATATAAGACATATCCAAGTACAACTGGCAGATACGCATTTCAGTTTCTCGATCCAAAATCACTTCCGGTTTTTTTGACCAATCAAAATCATTGATATTCCACTGACCGTCTTTGCACTTCTGCAACATTTTTTCAGGATTAATACTCATAATCGACTCCATCTTTTTATATTTTTTACTTTTCGATTCAATTTTAAGTCTTATTTATTTTTATCGTACTGGATATCAAATCAAGAGGGACGCAAGCTTAAAATGTGATTGAGAAAATAACATAGTCCTTTGTGATGAACTAGTGATATATCAGTAAATCTATTTTCGAGATAATGATCATACTCTATTGTTTTTAATAGATATATTGATAGTCAATACTCCTGATATTACTATCTAATAACCAATGCAATGAGGTACTTTCAAACCCTTAAATAATCTAACCCCGGGATAAAAGAAACTGAAGTGCTCTAATAAAACTACACCGATAGATCATATTTTTACGTCTTTCTTTAGTGTTGAAGTTAAGTACTATTTTTTGGCTATGAAGGGAGTTTTCATTTCACGACTATACTATTTTGCGAATAAAACATTTAACGGCAGTATGAGAAAAAGCAATCATGTACTTAACTCCCCCACAGATATTTGGACCTCCAGTCACTGCTCAAGCACAAAAGGGCGTCGCTCTGATTGTCATGTTCATGGTCCTAGTTCTCACTATTTTGAGCTTTAGCGTGGCTCAATTGAGCGTCAATAAGTTGAAATCTTTTAAACAATATTCTGACTCCGATAAATTGGCCGTAGCAAAAGATGCACTGATTGCCCATGCTTTAGTCCAAGCTCGGACCATTAACAACTCCTCTCCTCGTCTCCCCTGCCCCGACATAAATCTACCCAATACCGCCGGGTACGGAATTTCAGATCCAGCCAACTGTGGGTCCGGATCTACCGTATCCTTGGGATATTTACCCTGGCAAACGCTAGGTATCGCTGAGCAATTAGATTCAGATGGCGTCCCTCTCTGGTACGTGCTTGCCGGATCATTTAAAGACCTTAATGGCACCGACCCTATTCTGAATACCGATTCCCTCGGAGGGTTAACCACACTCAATCATGCAGATGATGTGATTGCCTACGTTATCGCTCCCCACGCTATTGTCGCCTCTCAATCTAGACCCAATGTCACGGTGTCCAACTATCTGGAAGGTGAAAATGCAGATGGCGACAGTGTCTTCGTTCAGGCGCTCAAAACGGAAACCTTTAACGATGTGGTACTTGCAATACGCCAAGAAGAAGTGACAGAAAGACTAGAAGACAATGGCATCGGCTCTGACATTCTGACCACTGTTGGCGACGCCCTTAGCGTCTATTTTGATGATAATAATTATTACCCTTTTGCTGCCGCTATTAACTCCACCAATGGCAACTGTATAGACAACCTCAGTCGCGGTTTAATTCAGAGGAATCTAAGCACCTGTGCAGAAGTTGATTTTTCTGACTATTTGCCTAGTTGGTTTATTGATAACAATTGGTGGCAAATGATCTATTACGAGGTGGAGCCCGATTGCGCCGGAGTCGGTAGTGATTGTGATAACGCCACTTTAACCATCACATTAGATGGTGGCACTGCCCAACAGCTCATCATCGGTTTTGCCGGACGAAGCTTCAGCAATCAGTCCAGAGGACTATTGGCTGATACTGATGATTTTTTAGAAGATCCGGACACCGGTACGGCTTTAATTAATGAAAACACAAATGGAGACTCTCTCTACGAAACACCTTCCGACTCCGCCAATAGCAATGACGCATTCCTGACATTAACAAATCCAACCATCCCAGGGCTGTCTCTTATACACATCTGACGCTGCCGAC
>JAHRWA010000102.1 GCA_019090455.1 Pseudomonadales bacterium
CTTTATTTATAGTCTTTTTCGCAAACTCATTATAAATTATTAGAGGGTTTCAGGCCTTCTTTTTTTATCTCTTAATGGGACAGCAGTGAAAGGAAATGATAGTTAACGCGATATAACGTGCCACACTCTTAGAGTAAAGCTGCATTAATACAACAACGCAGGGATGATGATAAATGGAAGAGCTTGATACGATTTACATTAAAGCTAAAGATGTTGACGCTTTAAAAGAAACAAAAGAACGGATGATACCTCATCAACTTAGGAGTGTTTTAAAGGATGCAATTAACAACGGTGTTAAAGTAGTGGTAGGAGCTGAAGACGGAAGCTCAGCAAAAATGACCATCAAGAATGGCATATTTACGACAGTATAAAACTTGTCACCTCTTAGAATAAGTTGGAAAGACAACAAGACAGGGACATGAATTTGAATCGAAAAAAGATGTTCTTACATGCCGTTTGACCGTGCTTCGCACCGGTCAACTAGTGTCACCCTTAGATCTAGGGTATCTAAACATCCGCTTTGGAGAAAATGTTCAGCCGCTAAGTTTTTCTAGCAATGTCAGCTATTGGCCGAACTCGGATGGGTAAGCCGGTTCACGAAACAGAAGTTTTAAAAAATGGAGATAGTGCCTCCTGAATGACCGCTTCGCGAAAACTGCTGCCATTTAGCTCGCGAACTTTTACCGCACCAGAATGGCCGCTAAGGGATCAACTCAGGATCAGTCGCTTGAGAATACTTCAGCCAATTCTCCCCATTGTTCGTAACCACCTGATAATCTGTCGGTGGACAATCACCTTCAGCATCCCGCTCATACTTTTCATAAGCTCCCTGCAAATACACTTTCAAATAATCGAATGCACTTATCCGCTCATCGGTCTCCACCAAATAAGCGCCAAAATTAAGTCGCGCAGTCTCGAACACCTGTCGAATCATAAACTGAGTCCGGTAATGCCAAGTGAATGAATCAATTTTTTTGGTGTCGCCCCTTCTTCAAGCGCTTCCCAAATAGAGATCATACCTAGCCCGCCTTTATTCCATTTAGGAGTCACTGAATCTATCCTAATCCAATGCCCATGTTAAAGGGGAATAAAACAATGACAAAGAAATGCGTGTGTGGTGATTTCAACATAATCATACAGCCCTTACAAAGCAGGACTAAACCAAATAGGTGAACTCCAAGATCGCTCCTTAATTGTCTTAGCCACTGGCTTGCCTAACAGATCGACAAGATCACAACCCGCCGCTCCATCAGAATTAATGCACTGGTACTGATTCCAACGACAACTTGGGTTTTCAATAACGCGGGCATAATAAAATGCTTCTTCAGAGATATCGAAATCGGGATCTTGCCAAACCTGGCATATATTGGAAACACCGGTGCCTATAGGTTCGCAACTATCGAGATTGACAGAGGCTCCGTTATCTTTGTTACCTGCTACGTCATAAATAAGTTCATGAGAATTGCCTTCTACATCCACCCAGCCTTTTATGATCTGAACGTGTTGTAGATCGGTTCCTTGAGGATCTTTCAGTACCGATACGGCAAACTTTGGAGCGTCGCCAAATGATGATCCGCTACCAGTCAAAGTCCCTCCCATGGGCACGCCTTCATCGTATCCAATTTGGACCAAGTCAGGGTCATCACATAACTGCTCATCGTAATCCCATCCGCCAAAGAAACGTAATGTGTGGCGAGGCCCGCTAGTGGCATACACTTCCTTTCGCTTCATGGATTCAAATAGAGCACTACGCGTATTTTGTTCTGCCCAGACGACGGCTAAGGCACCCGGATTGTGTTCGGGATTGTCCACTAAATTTGCGATGAGTTCTTGCGGTGTATTTCCCGGACCCGAAGCACCACTGTGTCCTGGATAGTTGTTTTCATCAGTCAAGCCTGGCGCCCCGAGATGGGTGTCGGTACTGCCAATAAAGCCGTATTTGAAGGGGTTTACGTTGATGTCCTGTTTGATAGCCAAGCCTTCTTTTAGCGTATGGCGAACAAAGGAGTTTTCTGTGGGTTCCACTGCGGGCATTAATGTTTCACCATAGGTTTGGCTTAAGTTTCCCACCAATTGGCCCCAGGGTACGTACTCAAAAGCACATTCTTCATCGTTGCCACCAAGAATGTATTTACACTCCGAGCTTCCCTTGTGTTGCATTATTTCAACGAGGGGTTCGAAGGCGGCACGTTGCGTGGCGTAGTCGACACCAATGGGGTCGCCATTTTTATCCAGTTGCTCAAACATGAGACCTGCGCTTAAGTTGGGGTTGTGGGGTATGGTTAACACGTCGCATCCCTCCCCGCTCTGGGTGACGCCGTTTAAGCAGGTTTCACTTAAACTGTCCCACAAGTCCTCTGGGTAGGGCGCGCCCAAGTATCCCGTTGCGCGTTCAGGCACGTGAGCGTTTGCGAATAGAACATTTCGGTGCAGGTTCTGTGACACCAGACCTGTTGTGCCTGATTGTCTCGGAGATCCTGTCCATTCGTATCCGACGAAGGAGGTAAAGCTACAGTCGTCGCTACGATCATAGGCGGCCTCGGCCGCTAACTGGGTCTCTTGCCATAGAGTGATGGAGTGATCAACACAATCACTGCCACCAGGACCACAATGGAGTTGGCGTAGCGGCGACGACTGTGGGCTGGTCCAGTTTACAATAAACATCGCCATGGTTAATACGCTACGACTACGGTATATCTGACAGCTCAGTCTATTGTAAGCATTGGACTCAGGGTTCGAGCATAAGGCGATATCGCCAAAGAATTCGGCGTGATCGGAGACCATGGTGAAGTCCAGTGGACGATCAAGTTTTGCGGTTCTTAAGGCGACTCCATCTCGATCATAAGGCGGTAAACCGATTTCTTCTCCCTGGGCGAAGTTATAGGCATCGGTGGGAGTCGACCGAACATTTTCTGAATAGGCATCTGCTGAAAAAGTGGTGTGAACATGGGTATCGCCAAAGTAGGCGTTTTTTAAGGGGTTGTTATCAATACAGGTACGGTTGGGTTCATCTACCACTAGTACGTCAATAGTGACAGGCTCAATCTCAGGTCCGGCAGGTACACATCCTGTTAGCCCGAGGATCGCCAAACCAACGATTCCCATCTTTAACTTTATGTTAATTTTAATTTTCATCGTTACAACCCTACTCCTGTTTTTCTTAAATCCACAATCCTAAAGACTACTGCATACAGTTTTCCTGATACCAGGTATCGCCACTGTCTATCAGATAGCGGTACCACGCATCATTGTTAAATGTGCGGAGATAGGTTCGGCATTTTTGATCATGGTTAGTGAACCCTGCTTCATCCCTTAGCGCTTGCCTAAATGAATCCAAAGTCAGTTCATCTTGTGACATTCTGATGCCCTTATCCTGTAGAGTGGCTTGTAAAGTGCCCTGTGGCGTATCCAGTATGATCATTTTATTTGTTTCTTGGTCATTATCCCAAGGCATCCACCTCACGGGTTCGCTCTCATTCACGCCCATGCCCGGATCGCCGGTATAAGCAAACGCAGCCCAATAGGAGGACATGCTATTGGCCAGCGCAACACGGCCTTCTTTGTTTGCAGGTGAAAGCATAACGGCGAAGAAATCAGAGGAGGGAAATTTATTTGGCGTGGCGAAAACAAAAGGAATCTCCAAAGAATGAGTTGCACCTGTTATTTCGGCTATGTCTGAAAAGAGTATGGTGGGTTGCTCATCCCAATCAAATCTGTAGGCATAAACACTGTTACCCTGAACACTGTCACCCTGAACCGCTGAAAAAAGTCTTGCGGCTTTATCAACTGCCGTCGCTTTCCATAGTTGTGACATGTAGTGTGAGGTCAGTGCATAGTAGTTTTTATCTCTGATTAAAAAACCCAGCCCGCCTACAGTAAACTCGGGGTCAAAGGCCATAAATAATTTGAACTCATCGCGATTGGACCCCAATAAAATCGGCACTTGGTGGTATAGCCCTGCGGAAATTAATTCGAAAGGATCTTGGTCGGGAATAACGATGTCATCGCGAATGATCGTGGAGTAGCGATACATACCAAAAGCGGCATCATCAAACAGTGACAATAAATCCTCGGGGGACTGACTGCGAAGGTATAGCTCAATTTCTGGATCGATCATTTCATCTTGCAGAATTCGAGCCTCATCCACATCGGTGGCCGTGTTGTCATTGACGAGTAATCGGTTGATGATTTCTCTCGAGCTATACTTGGCACCACCCTCTTCCTGATAGTTTTCAGCGGCTGTTTGCTCAGCCCAAGGGAAGCCGCCGCTTTGAGTTGCAGCACGATGGAATATGCCTTCAGCATAGGGGGATGCGAGCAAGGCAGTGACATTATACCCGCCTGCCGATTCACCGAATATCATGACCCTATCGGTATCACCACCAAATTGACCGATATTTTCTTGAACCCAATGCAGCGCCCGTATGATGTCGGTAAGTCCATAGTTGTTACTTTGTGTTATGGAATCTGCGGCACCGTATCTCAAAGCTGGGTGACTCATCCATCCAAACACTCCCAAACGATAACTGACCGCAACCACTATTACACCGTAACGATTCGCAAGCATCTTACCGTCATACAAACTCGAACCACCCGTAGTATTACCACCGCCATGTATCCAGAACATGACAGGCTTAGTCTCATCGCCCACGGGAATCGAATCAAAAGAAGGTGTCCAAATATTGAGATACAAACAATCTTCTGCCCCAGCGACCTCACCGACTTTTGAGAGAGGAACCTCTATCGTTATATCAGCGATTTGGGCGCAAGGCTGCGCATTAGTTAAGGCGAGATATTCTTCCTCCCAAGATTGCGCTGCAACGGCATGCTGCCAACGTCGCTCTTCCACTGGTGGCGTAGCGTAGGGAATGCCTCGCCAAACAAAGGTTCCGTTATTCTCTATGGAACCCACTACTGTGCCGGAGGAGAGTTGTCGGGTGGTACTCGTTTGGATACTAAAATTAATACCGTTGATGCTGGTATTTTTTGTCGGTTTAATGATGTCTATGGTTGTAGAACCTGGCAAGACCAGATTCACCTTGTAGATTCCACCATCCACATCATTGAAACGATAGTAGCCGTCACTATCAGTCACTGTTGTTAAGAGTACTGATTCGCCTTGCAATGTAACCTCAGCGTCCACCACTGGATCTCCATTACGAGTCACTTGCCCTGATACTCGACATCCAGCAAGCAACAGAATGAAGATGTAAATAACAAATAGTCTAAAAAACACATTCATAATTTTATGTCATTTGGGGGCAGCAGTGATGTCGTTTATCCATTCGTAGGCGTCTAAAAAGGCTACTATTAAGTTAGCGCCCCCGCACGATAAATGGCTAAGTCCTTAACTCGTTTTACTGGTGTTTTGCACCATCGAGTCTTCAGTCCATGAATAGGCTAAAAGTAGGGCAAAGGTGACGTGCCAATCTACACAATTCTATAAATCGTTCATCATCAGTGGGTTAACTCTGTAACATTCGAGGAATCATTCAGATTTTTCATATAAATTGTCTATACGCCCTTTGCTTTAGGATACGAATCGCTTTCGATGGAAACTCATCTCTGGCGGTGTCCCCCGCATCCTTAAATGGCTTGGTACTCACTTAGCGTCATATCGATCTCCATGGTGAATCTTCATTTTATCAATAGATTGAAAGTGTGAATCACGTCAACCCACATACGGACTATTTTTCAATATTGTCCATATTTGGACTCTATGCTACACTGTGCAACAGAAGACGGAGATCCTACATGAACACAGCAAGCACCGGCACACACCAAACCATTAATGGATCTAAATCAGCAATCGCTTTTAAGGTCGCAAATACCATTCTTAGTAAATGGAAGTGCTCAAAAGAACAGAAAGAACGATTGCTCGGGATGAAAAAATCAGCGTTGTATCAGAAGCTTCGCGAAGCGGAAAACAAAAATCCGATCAACTTGGATCGAGACCAGCTTGATCGAGTGAGCTATATCCTCAATATTCATCAGGCCCTTACAATGACCTTTTCGAATAACGAAAATATCTATGGTTTTGTAAATATGCCAAACAAGAATCCGTACTTTAACGGAAAAACGCCCTTGGAGATTATGTCTGCTGGATCATTGCCGAGTTTATACGAAGTCTATAACCGTATAGACGCATTGCGGAACGGTGGATGGTAAGGGAATTGATGGATTTAAAAAAGTTTCACTGGATCAACCGAAAAAAACGAAATGGGTATCGACTTATCAATTCGAAATATCCACCCAAAACATTATTTGATGATGTGGCCGATGCCGATGAGTTTGAAGCTATCTACGCAGTACAGTCACTTACAAATCCGCGCATCTTGAACGAACTAGGTGATCTTAATTTACTACCTTACAACGAAATCCCCTTTGGAATCGACGGATGTAACTACGCGACAGCCCCATTCACTCACGCAAACCCTGACGGCAGCCGGTTTGCAGACGGCAGCTACGGAATACTATACCTCGCTAAATCCATGCTAACGGCCATCGAGGAAACGGTTTATCACCAAGAACGTTATTTCAAAAAAATCTCAGGACTTCATTACGACACCCTAACCATGCGAGGTCTAAAGCTGTCTTTTAGTAACCGATTATTAGATATAACCGACGCCAACAAATCGATCTATGACCCAGACGATTACACCCAATCACAAGCACTTGGACGTGAGGCTAAAAAACAAAGCGTTGAGGCATTGCAGTATGAGTCAGTGAGAGACCCGAAGAAACTCTGTTGGGCCTTATTTACGCCAGAACGCGTGATGTCAGCGATTCAAACCAAGCACTATGAATATGTCTGGAATGGTAAAATCATTGCTTCAGTGAATGAAATCAATAAGGTTCGATAGCGAAAATGTGTGTCAATAGCAGATCTATCAGATTAGCTTCTCCATGCGATCCAATGATCGTTTATACTCGCCCTTTTTTTAGGATGCAAATCGCTTTCGATGGAAATTAATATAGATTGGCTGATTGCAGCCAGAGCCATTGCTGTTGCTGAGACAGCACTCATTCTGGCGCTACTGTTCAAGCAGCGGGAGAGCACCATTGTACTGCGCCTCAGTCAGTTAATTGCGGGCTGCGTGCTCTGCTACATTCTGTCTGAAGCCTATCGCCCGGCGTCAATCCAGGTACAACCCCCTTTCATTTGGTACGCCCTTATCTCAGGTGCTGCGGCGATTCCGGCGCTGTATTGGGCGCTCGCACGGGCCGTATTCTACGATGATTTTGAATGGGGGAAGAAAGAGTGGGCAGTTGTCAGCATCTACCAAATAGGATGGATGCTGTTTCTCGTTCTGGACTATTTTTGGAAGTTTGAATTGGGTTTGAACCATAAAGGGTTCATGGTTGTGCCATTGATCATGCAAGGCGCTCTCGCGCTATGGGCTCTTTATATTGTTACCGAAAGCTGGCGAATTGACCTGATGCAAAGTCGTCGTCGATTACGATTAGTGACCGTCTTCATTATCGGTGGGTATACGCTATTGTCATTGATTTTCGAGTCTACGGGTGTCAATAGTTCCCGTGAGGGATTAGTCATGCTAATCCATACCGGCAGTATTGCTGGCATGGGGTTTATTGTGTTGTTTTCTTTTGGTCGGATAAATGTCGCTGATTTTTTTCTATTGGGCGCTGAGACAACAAAAGAGTCCAGCGCAATTATGCGTGATACACAGGATCCGCCCCCCGAAGCTAAATCGGTTGAGATCCCTACACTCATCCCAAATTGGGATCAGCTGCTTGCTCGAATCCAAAAAGAGCGACTCTATGCTGGAGAAAATATCACGATTTCTAAACTGGCTGACTTGATATCGGTACCGGAGTATCGCTTACGCAAACAAATAGTTCAGTCGATGCGATATAGAAATTTCAACCAATTCTTGAATCACTTCCGAATTGAAGAAGCCGCTGACAGGTTGAAATCTGAGGAAGAAAGAAAAACCCCAATACTCTCCATCGCGATGGATGTCGGCTTCCGGTCTTTACCCTCATTTAATCGCAGCTTTAAAGAGCGCTATTTGATGACCCCTAGTGAATACCGAAAACTCAAAGCTGATCAATTGCCATAAAACCAATTTTTATTTAATCTGATCCTTCCTCTAGAACTGCGTTTTCGCATGTGAAACACCTATAACTGATCAAGATAATCCGTGGCTTCTTTAGGTACGACTATTTCTTGTTTATTTGCGAAAGTGATCATTTTAGAGGACGTGCCATAGAGACTATTAGCAAATGAAGGCAGCTCTTCCCCTATTTCAATCGCCATGCGCGCTACTCGTAAATCTCTTAGCACATCTTTCGCTTTCGCCCATATAGGAGTACTAGCACTACTACTATTCTGACTCTTGTTATAATTCTCATAATCCTTTTTTAGACCGACCATTTTATAAACCCCAAGCGCAAAAGGGACTATCGCTTTTTTGTAATGCGTTTTACCTTCATGATTCAGACTCTTAGTTTCATCCATTTTTTTTGCTAGCAATTGATCGTTGTGCTTTGCACGCTTGATAATAGTTTTCATTTGATCTTTATCGATCTCTCCTGCAGTCAATGCATCATAATCTGTTTTTGAAATAGCAGCCTGTTCTTTAAGCCCAAAGGCACGATTTAAATGACCCTGAGCGATCAATAGACTCGCAACGGATTCGTTAAAACTGGTGACGGGCGCACTCTTCCGCACATCCGTTAATTTTTCTATTTGAGCGCAAGAAGTCATTAAAACAGAAAGGCAAAGAGCAAAGGATAACGATTGAATTGAATATCTCATTTTTGAGTTCCATTTTTCGGAAATTAGCGTGAAGGTTAATAGGATAGAAAATTTAGGCTTTCCAATTTTGTACTTAAAAAGCAGATCCCATTCGGACAAAAATAAAATAGAGCTGATTGCCAAGGGAGCTATAAAGTGTCTCTGTTTTGATCGTACAGCTTGGTTTCAACTAGTAAGTGCAACATGAGATATTCCATATTGTAATATGGGAATACAGAAGCCATTAGGTCCGTCATTTTATCTCAGCACTTCTTTAAATCAACACAAGATTTACTACGCGGAGCAAAACTTATGCCAAAAATATTTTTACTAATGGAGTCAGTAGAATACAAAAAATAATCATTATCATTTAATTCGATCAACGCAGATTATGTAAAGTATATCGACATGTACTCCTAGCAGATAGACCTAGGACAACTACCCAACATCGAAGAATTAGTATTGATATCAATCAACCGCCTGAAGTTGATTGTCTGTCAAACTGGGGTAGGATCACTTCATATTTTAATTTCAGTGATTTGATTAAGTCTATTTCTTCTTCGAGAAATTGATTGATTTGCTCGATGACATCGGGATGCTTAATACTTGAGGCATGATAAGCACTGCGAGAATGCGGCAGGCTGCTGTTAAACACCATCGCCTTCTCGTCGAATAGTGTGTGCTTGAGATAGTACTTAGCTACTAAAATGTTAAAATAAACGCCATCAATACGTTCGGCTTTTATCAGTTTTAATAATCCCTTAAGATCCGAGTTTTCTGTAAGTTTAATTTGATTTGATTTGATTTGATCAAGGTAAACCCATGGAGTAAAGCCGCGAACCGTACCTAGTTTTTTTAACTGACTTGAATCTTTAGCTAAATTGTTCGGCAACACCATGACGCCGTCAATGTACTCCAGGACTCCATTGCTATACAGCACCTTCTTCCCCATTTTTTTATCGTTACCCCAATTTACATTGTCAGGGAATTTAATATCCACGCGACCATTAACAAACTCTCCATACAAACGTTTAATAGGCATCGCTTTATAGGTAATGGAGTGGCCGTATTGGGCGGCAAATGCATCCAGAAATTCACGAGCAAAACCAGCGTATTGGCCGTCTCTCTTTGCGTAAAGTGGATAGTATTCTATATCTTCGACACCCACCGCGAGCTCTTTGGCCTGAATACCGATGGCAGTAAGCACAGTGAAGGCAGTAACCAGTAGAATTTTCACAAACTGTATTAATAATTTGGGCATATTATCAGAATCTCAAATGCGTAAATTTGTGCTTCGCATTTCCCTTCGCTATACCTAAATGTATAGACCAAATGTTACCAATTGTGTACATATGTAGTCGTTTTGTGAGCAACCCGTGATGAATGTCAATTCTGAAAAAATAGCTGTTGGAACAATACGACAGTCTCTGCTTTCCATTGTTTTAAGTTTGCTTCTCAGTGGAGTAAATACTGCTTTCGCAGCGGACTGGAGCACGACCGAAATTCACTACCAAAACGGAAATCTTGACAACGCTTATGCCGCTGGCTCAACAGACACCACCCTATTCACATTGCAGCATGCCAGTGGTTGGAAATACGGAAGCCACTTTTTCTTTGTCGATCAAATATCAACAACGGGAAATGATGATTTTTACGGAGAGCTGTATTCAACATTTAGTCTTGGTAAAATGATGGGTAAGACAGTGGGAGCCGGAGCCTTGCTCGACGTTGGGGTCGTGTTCGGTATCAATGTGGCGGGTGATGCCAACGTTAAGAAATATTTGCCGGGTGTTAGTCTTTCTTGGAAAGTGACGGGGTTTAATTATCTCGATACATTGATAACCGCTTATATAGACGACACGGTGGGCGATCAAGCGCCGAAGGAAGATAATAGCTTTATGATAGATTGTGCTTGGGATTACCCCTTTAGTATCGGGGCGCAAGAATTCACTATTAGCGGCCACATGGAATATATACACGAACGTGACAATGCATTTGGTAGTACCGTTGAATCATGGGTTTTGCTGCAACCCCAGCTTCGATACGATATAGGAAAACAATTATTTGATGTTGATAAACAGCTGTATGTCGGTATTGAATATCAACTTTGGACCAATAAATTGGGAGACGGTAACACTGATGAAAAAACCGGATTGCTTCTAGTGGTATGGCGACTTTAGGCAGGTTGCGATAGATTGGCCAGTATTAAATAGGTAAGAGTCAAAAAAAACTATAACGATAATTCACCTTCATGCCGAACGTTATACGGATCAACAAAAATGCTATTTTGACAGGGTGCAAATCTTGAAGGATTACACGCAGTGATTAAGCAACAATGGCGTACTTTTACCAAGCCGGTGCTTTCTAGGCAGTTGATTGGTTTAATACTCTCTTTGTATTTTGGTATCGCGTTAACGCTCACTGCTTTTCAATTAGCCAGTGAATTTCATCACGAGAAAAAAAATCTATCCTCTCAAGTAGCGGGGCTGGGTGAAACCTTTCGGCCGAGTGTTACGGAAGCGTTATGGAATTATGAAGAAGAGCAGCTTTATGCTGTCATCGAGGGGTTGTATAAAAATGCAGAGGTCTATGGAGTCACTATTCACAATATGGATAACAATGTCTGGCGGTTAGGCTACTACCGAAATTCAACGGGGCAGTACGAATCGGATTTTAATAGTGAAGAAATGCAATATTTCCAAAAACGACTCGATCTCACTAAAGCTATTACTCAAATTTATCAATTTGAGGTGCCGTTATCGAAAGTCGAGGAAGGGGTTTCTGAAAACATTGGTGCGCTAAAAATTTATTTTAGTTCGGTCACTGTGATTGAAAGGACTTGGATGACGTTTCTAATCACCATAATCGGAGCCATCCTTAAAACCGTTTGTCTCTGGGTCGTATCGGTACTCGTAATTAATCGGATAGTGACTCATCCCATCGCGGAGTTGAAATCCAATATTGATGATTTTGATTTCCAGTCTCTTGAGTACGTTGCATCAGATTTGGAGAGTGAAAAACTGAAAAATACAAATGGCCGAACAAATGAATTAAACGACCTAAAACACAGCTATTATTTGTTCTGTAAAGCGTTGGTTGAAAGAAATCAAATGGTGGAAGACTATAAATGTAACTTGGAAACCAAAGTTAAAGAGCGTACACAGTCCTTAAATGAGGCATTAGAAGATTTGTCGGTCGCAACAAGAGTGAAAAGTGATTTTCTTGCGACCATGAGTCATGAAATAAGAACGCCAATGAATGCTGTTATAGGGTCAGTCCAGCTTTTGCAGAAAACTAAATTGGACCAAAGCCAACTAAAACTGATGAAGCTTATCACCTATGGCGGTAAGACTTTGATGACGCTTATTGACGATATACTCGATTTATCAAAAATTGAAGCAAATAAATTAGTACTAGAAAGCACACGCTTAGACATTTCTGAGTTACTCACTCGAACGGCGGATATTTTTGAATCGAATGCAATTGAAAGAGGTATTTCTCTAGAAGTTAAAATTTCTGGCCCTACCGCGCCACTGATCGTCCTCGGAGACCCTACTCGAATCGGACAAATTATTAGTAACTTATTAAGCAATGCCATCAAATTTACTGATAGTGGAGCGGTAATATTGTTTCTAGACGAACCTATTCAGAACGATAATCAATTGCAATTCAAGATTGTTGTTCAAGATACAGGGATGGGCATGAATGAAGCCCAACAGGCTGCGATATTCAACGCCTTTACTCAAGCTGATACATCCACCACACGCGAGTATGGCGGTACAGGGCTTGGTCTCGCTATTTCGCTACGATTGCTTGAAGCGATGGGCGGGGAGATTAACGTTGAAAGTGCACCGGGCTTAGGCAGCAAGTTTACCATTACTCTACAACTCCCGATTGCTGAAAAATGCAATATTAGATCTGAATCTGAGCAACTCCCCATGGTCGCAAATAATAGTGATAGCGCCACAATTCTGGTAGTAGACGATAATGATATCAATCGTGAAATCGCCCAATGTATATTAGAAGAGCAAGGATATGAAGTGCTAATAGCAAAGGACGGATTGGAAGCGGTTTATGCCGTTAATCAGAACTGCGGTGATTTAGATTTAATTTTAATGGATTGCCATATGCCGAATATGAGTGGTATAGAAGCCACTGAGGAAATTAGATTACTGGAAAAAGGAGGTAACCTAAAAGCGGTTCCTATCATTGCACTGTCAGCAGACGCAATGATGGAGGCTAGAGAAAAATGTTTAGCTGTAGGTATGAATGGTTTTATTAGTAAACCGTTTTTTGAGAATGATTTGCTTTTGGCGATTCAGCAGCATTTGAAATGAGCAGTTAAATTATTTTATTTACATTCGCCGATGATAGTAAGTTAAATTATAACCCCCTATCATCAGCTATTGAAATAGATTAGATCAAAAGTAATTTATCCTTTATTGCCATCCAGCCCGCCGGTTCATTAACAATTTTTGCAATATCGTGCTTGCCCAATAATCGTGTTATTCCACGCTTAGTGAAAAGTTCCCATAAAATTCTGGATGCAGGGCCAACAGAACCACCGGTACCTCCTCCCAAAATACTTCCTGACATAAATTGCTCCTGCTTAGCACGCCAATGCAATTCCAATGCAGTAGCCGTACACGCCTTCGTTAACGTCAGTTTTGCTCCGGTTGCAATAGCTGCCGCCATAATTCCAGTAGTTAGACCTACCGCAGGAATAGGAACAGCGGCACCTACGAGACTCGAAGTACGACAAGTCATTTTGATCACCTTCATTTTAATGACAAGTTCCAACCAATTTGCCACGGTACCGGTTTTACGAGATTTTCGAGCCATATCCGCCAGCATTTTAAGATGGCAGGCAGTGGACCCAACGGAATTTCCGTGCAGGCCAATACCCGCGACATCTACCTGTGTCCATGCACTACCCACGGCTCCGGCAATACTCGCCGACTTGGCTCCTAGATCTTTGTAACCACGATGTTTCAAATACTTCGCTGTCTTTGCCGAAGGGTCTGTTTCTCCATGACCATTACCGATGAAATATGGATTATCCAGTAGAGCGGGGCCCTTGCCTTTAAATGAGTACAATATCGAGGCAATGTTAGAGGCTATCCCAAAAGCCGGGATTGCATCAGAGTTAGCCATTCCAACGAGGCCATCACAGTATGCTGAATACCCTTCAATAAATCCCCAGATTGCATCGTCTTGTCCTGAATTCATATTAGACTTAAGCATTCCGGCTACCGCTTTAGCATGTTCGCTCTTACCTGACATATTGGCCTCTCTGATTCAATTTTTGTTTATGAATAAGTTGAATACTCAATATAGCGCTACTGCTCCCCAAAAAAATGTTAATAAAGCACGCTATCTAAGCCATTTATTCCTCACTTTTTATCATCACTCAACTTCGATCCTACATCACCCAAAGTTATTAGCCTGCAATAGAAACCTGACGACATAAGCTATAATAGATTTGTTTTAGCAAAAGAAGAGCCGTTTATTGAATGTCTAAAAGCACTCGGACGGCAGGTTTTCTGACGTTTCGCCTTCTACACAGCACAGACAAAAAGGACTTTACGACATTAATTTACCAAGGAGAAAATAATGAACGCAATCACTGCAACCCATAAAGGAGACAACTCTGAGAAGAGTTCAGGTCAACTTGATTTCGAATATGCGGTTATAGGAGCTGGTTTTGGTGGTATGGGTATCGGCATACAGCTCAAGCGAATGAACATAGATGACTTTTGCATTATTGAACGAGGTAGCGATGTCGGAGGTACGTGGCACTGGAACACATATCCTGGCTTAGCAGTCGATATCCCCTCCACCACTTATTCTTTCTCTTTTGAACCTAATCCTAATTGGTCACGGGTTTTCGCCCCAGGACCCGAACTCAAAAGATATGCGCTGGATATTACCGAGAAATATAAGCTACGCCCTTACATGAAATTTAATACGGCGGTAGAAAAGGTCGTTTTTAATGAAGATACCAATACTTGGAGCGTTTTCACCGATAGTGGCGAACCTCTTACCGCTCGGTATCTCATTATGGCCACCGGTTATCTGTCACAACCTAAGTTTCCTGAAATAAAGGGGCTAAAAAATTTCAAGGGTAAAACAATGCACACCCAATTATGGGACCATGAATATAAGTTAGCAGGCAAGCGAGCCGCCGTTATTGGGACGGGCGCTACTTCCGTGCAATTGATTCCTGAAATAGCAGAACAACTCAATCACATGGATGTCTATCAACGCACACCCATATGGGTAGCGCCGAAATATGACGGCTTTGTTCCTCAAATTATTAAAAAGACATTTAGAAAATTACCCTTCACTCAGCGACTAGCTCGGCTAGCCACCACCTCAGTAATGGAATTAGGTCTAGTGACCGCAGGGCTACACGCTGAGCGATTTCCTGGCTTAATGCGTCAAGCAGAAAAAATGTGTAAAGCGCATTTGAAACGAGAAATACCCGATGAGAAAATGCGAGAAAAACTAACCCCTGCTTATAGCTTCGGTTGCAAACGACCGACTGCATCCAACACCTATTACTCTACCTTCCGACGTGACGATGTAGAGCTGGTGACAGATGGCATTTCTCATATTGAGTCAGACGGCATCGTCACTAATGATGGCGTAAAACGAAAAATCGATACATTGATACTAGCCACTGGTTTTAAAGTCTGGGAAAAAGGAAATTTCCCCGCCTTTGACGTAATAGGTCGTGATCAGGTCGAACTGGGGACTCATTGGGATCAATCGCAATATGAGTCTTACGAGGGTATTTCCGTTCATGGATATCCGAATATGTTGTACCTTGCTAGCCCTTATGGATTCACCGGATTATCTTACTTTTTCACGATTGAAGGTCAAATGATGCATCTTGAGCGATTGATTAACGGCATGAGAAAAAACAAGGCCACCACTTTTGAGGTTGTTAAATCTGCGCAAGATAAATATGTCATGAGCATGAAACAAAACATGAAAGGTACCGTGATCGAGGTAGGAAACTGCGCAACGGCCAATACCTACTATCTCAATCAACATGGAGAATCCACGATACTGCGCGCATCGCCAACGCCAGTTGCATTATGGAAAACCAGTCATTTCCCCTTGAAAGATTATCGCTTTGGCTAGGGGTTATTGTCGTCTCATTTTAATGAAAGTTTTAGACATTATAGAAAGACCGCAAGACCCTATAGAGGGACACTTTGAATGTCTAATACTCAAAGTTCGAATACTCAGAACTCGAACTACTTGCCTGCAATTTGATCACTTGAATTCCGCTTACCCTAGATTACACTCAGAGAGAGCTTATAAATATTTTATAAGATTAATAATTCCTAGGAGCAAAATTTAAATGCGAACGACCTTAAGCAAGGGTGTTATTTTTTTAGCGTTATTGTTTAGCTTGGTCGCCTGCGGCGGCGGCAGTGATGATGATGACACAAATACAGGTACTGACACCGGTACCGACACCGGTACCGACACGGATACAGGTCCGGGGTCGGTATTTGGGCAAGTCCTCGATTATAGTTCGGGTAGTGCAATATCAGGTGCCGTGATTACTGTTGCCGGGCAAACTACGACCACAGACTCAAGTGGTCAGTACAATATAAGTAATTTGCAATACGATGAGCGTACTGTTGTGAGTGCATCCGCCGGTGATTATGCCAATCAAACTCGAGTTGTATCCATATCCACGGTTGAATCCAGTGTTAATTTATCATTGGCCATGTTGGGCGTTGATCACAGCGAGATGATAGATCCTACCGCATCTTCAACTGTGGATATGGATGGCTCCGCTGCTAACGTACAATTAACCGCAAACTCAATCGTCAATGCTTCGGGAGTGGCGCCCACGGGCAATGTGGAGGTTAATTTTACGGTGCTTGATGCTCGGCAGGATCCTCAAATTATGCCAGGTGATTACTGTACAGAGGTCGCCGGAGAGGTGGCGTCTATTGAAAGTTATGGCGCTATGACAATCACGTTAGAGGATGCTGAGGGAAATCCCTTGAATCTGGGTGATGGGCAAACGTCGACTATTCGCATTCCAGTAGCGGATCAAACAGGCGGTACCACTCCTGCAACAATGCCACTTTACTATTTTAATGAAAGCACGGGCATATGGGTAGAGGAAGGCGTTGCCACTTTAGTGCATACCGGCGACATCAGTACTTCGTACTACGAGGGTGTCGTTAGCCATTTTTCATCATGGAATGCAGACTCTTTGTATGAAAACGTCAATATCAATGGCTGCGTTCAAAACGTGAGTGGCGAACCTATTACCGGTATTACTGTGACATCAACAGGGGATGATTACACAGGTACTGCCAGTGCAACCACAGATTCTGAAGGAAACTTTTCCGTCGTTGCGAAGGCAAATGCGAGCGTGTTTCTTGCGGCCAGCAACAGTGGGGCTAGTTCAAATACAGTTACCGTGAATACGGGCAGTACTGATTTAGATGTTAGCAGTTGTCTCGTTATCTCCGATACCACTGTGACTATCACCTTAAGTTGGGGTGAACGACCACTTGACGTGGATTCGCACATCGAAGGACCTCTGGCTGACGACGGTAGTTATCATGTTTATTATGCGGGTAAAGGCGACTTAGACCAATCCCCGTTTATTAGTCTGGACGTTGATGATACTAATAGCTACGGGCCTGAGGTGGTGACTGGTTTATCATTTAGTGAAGGGACTCACCTTTATTCAGTGGACAACTATAGCGAAACATTCGATCCGGGTATGATTGGATCTCCTGTTCGAGTTGAGCTGAATTTAAATGGAGCCGTATCCATCTATAGCCCACCCGCAGGTGAGGGATCATTTACTATGTGGAATGTATTTAATCTTATCGTTGATTCTGCTGGGAATATTACCGTTGAAACCGTTGGTACATGGGAATAGCTGTTGGTACATGGGAATAGCTAAAGTACGTTGGTGGTGCCGGTGAATGGCACCACCCGATCAATCAAACTTGAGCCAGGCAGCCCCACCCCAGAAACAGGATTCCGCCCTACCTAAAGCGCTCACAATCTATAGAGAAGCTGCTCTTGGCTTTACCTCAAAGGAGTCTCCACAGGTGGTTTTGAGGCTGACGGCCTATACTGTAATTTCAGGCAAGACAACAGGCCGTGTTTGCGGTTCTGTCGCAACCAGAAGCATTAGATTGCCGTATGTTAGAATGCTTATTTTGAATCTAACGCACTAGAGTAATTCATGATCTCATTCAAAGGCCGACATACTCCAAAAGAAATCTTTCTTCAGTGTGTTCGCTGGTACTGCGCTTATCCATTGAGCTATCGAAACATTGAAGAAATGATGGCGGAGCGAGGTATCATTCTTGATCA
>JAHRWA010000103.1 GCA_019090455.1 Pseudomonadales bacterium
CTTTATTTATAGTCTTTTTCGCAAACTCATTATAAATTATTAGAGGGTTTCAGGCCTTCTTTTTTTATCTCTTAATGGGACAGCAGTGAAAAAGTACTTAACATTAAAAAGCCCAATTCCGTATTCTCTTCAATTACGGAATTGGGCTGTATCAGGCTATCGCTACAGACTTGCCCTGATCGCATTCTCAAGTGCAGTCCGCACTTAAGAATGCGATTGTCTAATTAAAGGCATTTTCTAATCGTAAACAATGACGCCACGTGCATTCACATTATTTTGCATATCTTCAAATGCCTGAGTCGCATCGTCGATCGAGTAGGTAGTGGATACCATATCATCGAGATTTAATTTTCCATTTTGATAAAGGTTCAGTAACTTAGGAAAATCCACTGGCGGATTCGCATCACCGTACATTGACCCTTTCAAAACCTTACCCGTCAACGAAAGTTGTAATGCATTCAGCTGTATGCTTTCGCTCAATTTACCAACACCAACGATAATGGCAGTACCCATACGTCGAACAGAGTTATAGGTCTGCTCCATCAATGCGGGAATTCCCACCGCTTCAAATGCATAATCTGCACCGCCACGGGTTAGTTTGAATATTTTGCTTACGGCGTCTTCATTACCACCATTGATAACATGAGTCGCGCCAAACTTAGTCGCCATTTCTAATTTATTATCCGATAGATCAACCGCGATAATCTTCTCGGCTCCTGCCAATCTCGCCCCTTGAATGATAGAAAGGCCTATTCCACCACAGCCGAAAACAGCAACACTGGAACCGGGTTCTACTTTTGCGGTATTGATCGCAGCACCCACACCTGTCATCACACCACATCCGACTAAAGCTGCTTTATCTAAAGGAATCGATTTATCAATTTTGACCGCGCTAACACTGGGAACAACCGCATATTCCGCCATGCAACCCAGCAGAGTCATAACATTAAGATCTTCTTCACCGCGATGAACACGCGTCGTACCATCAATCATCTTGCCAGCGGCAGACTTTCCAACGGTACACATATTATGTCGATGATTGTGGCACTCATGGCAATCACCACAAAAAGGAACGAACGAAAGCACGACATGATCTCCTGGCTTAAAACGAGTGACTCCTTCGCCAACCTCCTCAACAATACCTGCACCCTCATGGCCAATCACGCTGGGTAACATCATGGGAATCGTGCCGTTAATTACAGAAAGATCTGAATGGCAGACACCCGTTGCTTTCATCTTGATGAGTAATTCACCGGCCTTAGGCGGATCTATCGTCACTTCTTCAGTCGCAAAGCTATTAAGCTCATTTACTACCACAGCCTTCATTGTTTTCATTATTACTTTCCTTTCATCGAGGGTCTTTTGAGAATCCGGTTACATTCCGGCCTTCTCTCTATTTCAAGAACTAGCATTATCGAGTACTAGCATTTCAAACCGAATAAACCCTTTGTATCATATGCATGACCCAGATTGAACCCGAAGCCACGCTTTGAATCATTGCATTTTGGAATCTAAAGACCTGATAACGGGGTCAATTACGAAAAGCGTGTGTACTGGCTCTTATCTTCATTATTTCAGGCGTCATATCTCACGCATCAGGTAACGTGCGATATTATTCTATTCGTCACAAACGGCGGTTCAATGGGTTTTCAGAGAAGGGTTAACTAGCCCTCTATAGGCATAAGAAAAACGCTATAGACGACCGGAAGACGTCAATACATCTACAATCTTTTTAGTCAGCGCCTCAGGTTGAAATGGCTTTATAATGAAGTCATTGACCTTTTTGACGATAGCTTCCTTTACTCGCTCCGGGTTCGCTTCTCCCGTCACCATTAAAAAAGGTAAAGCCTCAGTCCGCTCTTCTGAACGAACCTGCTCAAGCAATTCAATTCCGGTCATTTCAGGCATATTCCAATCACAAATAACCAGATGAAATACACTGTTTTGAATTAAGGATAGTCCCTTTTTGCCATCACTGGCTTCGGTTACATTGGTAAATCCGTCGTCCATCAAGAATGAACGGAGTAGCATCCTCATGTCATCCATATCATCAATTATCAAAATATGAATATTCTCTCTCTTCATTCAAACATCTTCCTTGCTTGCATACTGGCCTATCTTTCAAACCATTTTATCAAATCACCCATACTAGAAATAAGAATAGTCACTAGACCTCATTTCAGAAAGAAAAGGTCATCTCAATTTAATGGTCGCTTTTTTTTACCAGCGGAAGGCATCGTACCCACCACCAACACAGGATCAAGCCGAACATTAAACCAGTTCATCCGCCAGTCCAAATGTGGTCCCGTAGCTCGGCCGGAAGCCCCTGTTTCAGCGATGATTTCACCCTGTTTCACATGCTGACCTACTTTTACTAAGCCTCTTTTCAAATGAATAAACGTCGATGATATGCCATGGCCATGATCTAAGATCAAAGTCCCCCCAGAGTAGAACATATTCGGATGATACAGAGTCACAACCCCATCTGCGGGAGATACGATCTGAGTACCCACTGGTGCCGCAACGTCAACGCCGTAATGGGGTCGTTTGGGTACCCCATTAAAAACCCTTTGACTGCCATACACTCCGGTAATCTCACCCAACAATGGCCATTTAAAATCTTGCGTGAAGTCAGTCCTGGCGTCATCAGTTTGTCTGGCTTTTTTAACGCTCGCATTCTCAGCACGAATACGCTCTAGGTTACTTTTAGACGGGTTCATGACTTTCTTGGAAATACCTTCAATTTTCTGAATACGGTATTCCCTTTTTGTAATCTCTATCTTTTTTACAATCCGACTGTCGTCCTCTAACAGGATGACTAGTTCATGAGCTTCAGCGGCGTCACGACCAAATCCGAAGGCAAAATCACCTTCTTCTGACAGTTTCAACTGCCGACTATCGAACATGACTTTTTTAACTTCTTTTACATCCGCTGCCTGGCCGATAATGAGGCCACCTTGTACATACTCGCCTCTAAGTGATACCGCCTCCTTAGCTAAAATTTCGCTTGATATCGCCATTCCTAGAACCGCTATTGAAACCGCTGTTAGGACCGTCGTTAACACTCGTTTTATTTTCATTGAACTTCCCTGTTTGTCATTCTCAATATCTGATCGAAAGTGCCTAATTTCAATCCCGAGCGTACATTTCAATCCCGAGCATACTCTAGAGGCTTACCAATAGTGTCACTGATGATCTGGCCATCCTGATAAATTATCTGACCATTGACGATAGTCGCCCAAATTGAGGATTTGAATTGCACTCCCTCAAAAGGGGACCAGGCACACTTGGACAAAATTTCAGTTGCACCACGCGGTTTGTTTAGGTCCACCAACACGATATCAGCCCAACAACCCTCACGAATATAGCCTCGATCTTTAACCCCAAATAGCTCTGCAACACTATGGCTAGTCTTGCTCACTATCTTTTCCAAACTGAACACGCCTTCGTGGTAATACTCAAGCAAAGAAAGCAACGCATCCTGCACCAAAGGTAAACCGGAGGGCGCGGAAAAATACGGGTTTTGTTTTTCTTCCCAAGTATGTGGCGCATGATCCGTGGCAATGACGTCTATCACATCGTCATTTACCGCTCGCAACAACGCTTTTTGGTCTTGCGCTTTTTTTATCGCTGGATTGCATTTAATCAGCGCGCCCAAGGTTTCGTAATCACTTTCATTGAAATACAAATGATGCGCACAGGCCTCAGCGGTAATACGCTTATTCGCGAGCGGACCCGCCTCAAATAAAGCCAATTCTTTTTCGGTGGTGATGTGTAACACATGAAGCCGAGCATCGTAGGTCTTGGCTAGGCTCACCGCTAACACGGAAGACTTGTAACACGCTTCTTCAGATCGTATTAAGGGGTGGCAACTCATGGAGACCTCATCTCCATAGCGTTTTTTGAAAGACGCTTCATTAGCTAAAATAGTAGGCGTATCTTCGCAATGGGTTGCAATCAAAATAGGTGAAAACTGAAAAATCTGCTCTAGTGTTTGTCGGTTATCCACTAGCATGTTTCCTGTGGATGCCCCCATAAATATTTTCACCCCGCAAGCCAAGCGGGTATCAAGTCGTTTGATATCTTCTAAATTGTCGTTACTCGCCCCCAAATAAAACCCATAATTTGCCATGGACTTTGTCGCAGCTAGCGCATGCTTCTTTTTTAAATTCTCCTCATTGATAGTCAAAGGATTACAATTTGGCATCTCCATATAAGAAGTAATACCGCCCGCTACAGCTGCACGGGACTCCGTTCCCATATCCGCTTTGTGCGTGAGTCCAGGTTCTCGAAAGTGCACTTGATCGTCGATCATTCCCGGCATGGCAATCTTACCCTCTGCATCCACCACTTTATCTGCCTTACAGGCACTAAGGTCTGGGCCAATTTGGGCAATCCGGCCATCTTCTATGTAAATATCTAACTCGCGCTGACTGCCTTCATTGACTACCAAGGCATTGGTAATAAGTAACTTGCTCATAGCTTCTCCAAGTGGAGTGATTTTATGGTATTATAGCCCTATCTGGCGTCTCTATAAGGTCGCCAAATAGGGCTAACACAAAGATGGCCGTCACCCCTTCCAATATCCATTTTATTCAGGCTTCGAACATCCAAACTTCAATGAAACAACACTCCAGCATGACGTTATTCGTGGATCAACTCACAGTAATGGATTTCTCTTACCTTCATGTGAATCGCGGTATCGTCGGCGACAGCTGGCTTGTTGACGTCAATTTAGATGGCAAACTCAATGAACAGGGCATGATTTTCGACTTTGGCCAGGTTAAGAAACAACTGAAGGCAGAAATCGATAACAGCTTAGACCACAAATTAGTCATCCCCAAAGGACTGCCCTCCCTTGAAATTATAGAGGACGGCCAGTCTATCGAAGTCTCTTGGCTGAATAACCGTGGCCAATCCTGTCGGCACCGGTCGCCAAAAAGCGCCATCGTAATACTGGAAGCCGATTCAATTCAACCCCAGGTTGTTAAATCTTTTTTAGAGCAAAAGCTTAAGTCACTGCTGCCCGATAATGCGGAAAATCTAGACCTATCCATTTATCCTGAACCTGGTCTTGAAAAAAATGACCTCGAAAAAAGCACCCCAGAAAAAAACGAAAGAGCTCCTGCGTATTATCACTATAGCCACGGTTTAAAAAAGCACCTAGGAGATTGTCAGCGTATCGCTCATGGTCACCGTTCAAAAATCGAAATCTATGAAAACGATATCCGCGCGCCACAACTCGAACTCGATTGGTCTCAGCAGTGGCAGGATATTTATATTGGAAGCGAAGACGATCTCGTGGATTCGGCCCACTCAGATATCCCCTCGGGAATGGTGCGATTCGAATATGAAGCGGAACAGGGCCATTTTATGATCCAGCTTGCGCGAGAGTCCTGCTATCTTATCGACACGGAAAGTACCGTCGAGCAAATCTCAATACACATAGCCCAAACGTTAAAAAATCAGTTTCCTCATTCAACATTTACTGTCAAAGCCTATGAGGGCGTCAAGAAAGGAGCGATTGCAACAAGATGACCGATACTACATCACAGCTATCCGGATTTTCTTTTAAAGAAAATGAAAACGCCACACAAGGCCAAACATTTGATACGCAGAACGTATTCGATGCTCTCAAGTATAATGAGCAAGGGCTTATACCTGCTATCGCACAACAATATGACACTAAAGAAGTCTTGATGATGGCTTGGATGAATGCCGAATCTCTACAAGAAACCGTTAAAGAAGGACGAGTTTGCTATTTTTCCAGATCCCGGCAAAACCTATGGCGCAAAGGTGAGAGTTCGGGGCAAGTGCAGATATTCAAAGAACTTCGAATGGATTGTGATGGCGACACTCTGTTATTGCTAGTGGACCAAACGGGACCGGCTTGTCACACCGGACGTAGAAATTGCTTTTATCTCGCACTAGATCAAAACGGAGAAGGCGCATCAAGCGGTGCATCAAAGAGTGCGATAACAGTAACGGATGCTCCCATAATTGATCCGAAAGAACTTTATAAAAAATAAAGACAGTACTAAAGATAAGATTAAAGACAGTACTAACGACGAAAATAAAACAGAAAATAAAGGCCAACGATTTTGAACGATACGGATTTACACTTATACAACACGCTCACTCGCCAGAAGCAACGCTTCACCCCCTTAGATCCGAATAGAGTCACCTTGTATGTTTGTGGACCCACAGTGTACAACTATATCCATATCGGCAACGCTAGACCCATTGTTATATTCGACACACTATATCGGCTGCTCAAGCGTTTATACCCAACGGTGGTATATGCTCGCAACATTACCGATGTCGATGACAAAATTAATGCCGCAGCGAAGGAAGCCGGTACGCCTATCGAAAATATTAGCGAACGTTTCGCTGATGCATTTCATCAAGACATATTACAGCTACGCACGCTAAAGCCTGACGTCGAGCCCCGCGCTACTGGCCACATTGAAGAAATGATACAGATGATCAGCAATCTGATTGAACGCGGGCATGCCTATGCCACTGAGGGGCACGTCTTATTTCACGTTCCCTCAATGCGGGATTACGGCAAATTATCTCGCCGTAATCAGGATGACCTTAAAGCGGGTGCACGAGTTGAAGTCGCATCCTATAAAAAACACGCTAGCGACTTCGTTCTCTGGAAACCATCCACTAGCGATCAACCCGGCTGGGATAGCCCCTGGGGCCGCGGGCGTCCGGGATGGCATATAGAATGCAGCGCGATGATTAAGAAACACTTGGGCAATACCATTGATATTCACGGGGGTGGGCAGGATCTCATATTCCCCCATCATGAAAATGAGCTTGCTCAAGGATGCTGCGACCAGGATAACGAAGAATTTGTTCGTTATTGGGTACACAATGGCTACCTCACCATTGATGGCGAAAAAATGTCGAAATCTTTAGGCAACTTTTTTACCTTAAAAGAAATTCTAGAGAAATTTAACGGTGAAACAGTTCGGTTTGCTTTGTTGAACGCCCAATACCGCTCTCCCTTAGATTGGTCAGAGGACGCATTAACCCAAGCCAAAGCTAGCCTCGATCGATTGTATGGTGCGTTACGAAATATTTCGGCTAATGAAACCGCTATTGATGATCCGCGATTAGCTAAATTAGATGCGGCTCTTTGCGATGATTTAAATACACCAGAAGCACTCTCCATTCTACACGGGCTTGCTCACGACATTAATAAATCCACTGACGAAAAGCAAAAAGCGATTTTGGCGAACACTTTACAACGAGCAGGGGAACATCTCGGTTTATTTGAATCCACGGCGCAAGAATGGTTTCAATGGCAACCCGAGAGCGCATCTGCCAAAACCGGCCTCACTGATACTGAAATTGACAAGCTAATAGCAGATCGCCTACAAGCCAAAGTCGATAAAAATTATGCGAAATCCGACGAGATCAGAGATCAATTAAAAGATGCCGGCATATTATTAGAAGATTACGCGGGTGGTACTCGATGGCAGCGTGACACAACTAGCGCATCTTAACTCGCCACATGTCCGCAATCGTTAGCAAGATGTCAGGATTAATCAGTAAACTACTCATTGGGCTAGTGAAAGCGTATTGCTATTTCATTAGCCCTCTGACCACCCCCAGCTGCCGCTTTTACCCTACTTGTTCCGCTTATAGCATGGAAGCCATAACGCTTCACGGTCCGCTTAAAGGCAGCTATCTCTCATTGCGCCGAATTTTAAAATGTCACCCCTTCCACTCCGGCGGTGTCGATCTAGTTCCCTCACCTGTAAAACCACCCTCACAAAAAAAAGAATTAGATGATGATGCTGAGGACAGTAAAAACAACGGAAACAACAAGTACAAATAATTTCCCAAATTCAGATTTCAAGGAAACAGCTCCCGCCAAGTATCAACATCCGTCTGCTCACCATCGAACAACATAAACCCTACTCTCACCCCGTCTTCCACTGGTCGTTTCCACCGAACTTCTGCCGTCAAAAAAAACTGTTTGGGCACCCCTTGTAGCTCAACACACAAGTCAAGAATGGCACCTTCAGGCAAGTCATGCTCCATGGTTAACTGCAGGCCTGAGCTGGACACATCAACGGTTGCACACGATACCACCTCACCCATATCAAGCTGGTCATGAGAGGCGGATACGATTTCTACATGCACCACTTCATTTCGTAAATGCCGGACTCCAATACGGCGTTCATCATCATTCATATCATAGCCTTTTGTCACTTTTTTCCTTGCGAATAGACTTTACAACCGCCTCCAATGTCGCATCGAATACCTTACCTCTATCCAATATAATGGCTTGATCACTAGCAAGTCGTTGAGCGAGATCTTGCTCATTTATGTCTAATGCCTTGACCCCCATTCTATCGACAAAGATCATTCGCTGAGTCACCTTAATTTTCACTGCTAATTTACATTTTATCGGGGCATCATCGTTCTCACTAAATTCTATCCAGCCACCTATATTAATACTATCGACCTCTTTCAAAAAAGGTGCTAACTGCTCGGGATCAAATCTATTGTCCTGGGACTCTCGTTGCTTCTCTATATTCGCTGCAACCGACTCGGGCTCATCTAATAAGGTGTTTTCGTCTCCCTCTCCAGCGGAGTGCCCATCTAGTTTAATTTTCTTCACGTGGGCCTGATCCACATCATCCTCATTATCGGCATTTGAATTGACATCCATGCCACCCGGCAACTGAGTCAATACAGCGTCGTCAATATCGTACTTTCTCTCCGCTCTTTCTTGAGACCGTGATCTCGCTTTCAATACTTGCTCATCAGCTGTTTCCTGCAATCGAGCTCGTGATGGTGTTGCAATATTCGGTTTATCGTTGCTTACCAAGGATTCTGACAGCTTAGGTTTTAACAACTTAGGTTTTGACAATGTTGATTCTGACAATGTGAATTCTGACGACGTGGATTCCGTCAATAAGGGTGGCTCTGTAGCCTTACCCTTATTAGTCGTCACCTCGGGTTCAACTACGCTTGACCTGGATACACTTTCTCTTGCCTTTCTTTCTAATTTACGTTGCTCATTTCCTTTAAAAGCTTGAATTTTCTTAAAATGCCGTACGCTTTCAGAAATAGCCCGATCAAACACCATGCCTTTTTCGACGTTAAATATTTTCTTATCATTATGTTCAATTGCCAAATCATGTTTATTAATTTCTAGTAGTCGCATGCCAAACCGGTTTACAAAAATGTAGCAACCTTTACCACTAATAATCACCGCTAGCTTAGCAAACTGAACCTGATCCTCTTCCTTTTTTAACATGAGCCAATCGCCCACTGCTAACTCATTGACAAAACGCAGGCTGTCTATCGGCACCTCAGACATACCGTCATCGACAATGGCAATTCCGACTTCAATTGGGCTGCATTGTCGCAGCTCCAATGATTCTCCTTTCATCACTCGAATGAGTTCAGCTTCGATACTGGCGACTGTCGCCGTCAATCTCTCCTCATCATGGTTTATGGCATACAATGAATTTCTGATGCCATTTAAAAGCGTCATCAAGAAATTGTACAACGACTTCATTTCAACTGTACTACGTGAACCGAAACACCAAATTAGGGTTTCAGTCAGCTTCAACATTTTCTTCCAATTCGCGCTTTTACTGCCGTCTTTCAATAAAGCCAACTGCAGTGAAGCGACCCAATCCCCCTTAACAAATTCATCGATCACTTTAGGCAATGATGCCCCTTTTAGATACCGATTCACATTTTCCACTACATAGGTATGGGCACGCTGAGAGTTGTACTTTCCTATTTCGGTATCTCTCAGGCGTTTTTCCACAACAGCAACACGCATCTCATACTCAGAAAGGAAGGTTTTCAAATTCGCCAATAGAATTAAAAACACATCAGAGCCCTCTCCACTGTGCTCCAGCATTGTTTTTATTATGCTGTCTATTTTGCTCAAAATTGGTTGCGCATAACCAATTTCTGCTTCATTAAGACCAACTGTGGCCTTATATAAACCATTCATATACTGCCTAGCGGGATGAGTGGACTTGGTATAGTAGCTAAAATCAAGTAAGGCCAATTTACAGTAGACAAGACTCAACGCATCGACATAGGTTCGGAATAAAGATGACGCGGGTAAATTACTTTTCATTGATAAAAATATTTTATCGCTAAAACGAATGATGGCGAACTCTTCTGCTCCAAGCATTGTTGGGCTTCCATCGCGTTCAAAATTACCCAACCATTGAATAACCAACCCATAAACTCCCTGCTTTAACACTCCTTGACTATCAAAGTGGTTGTGGGTATCCGTTAGAAATTGGACGAGTTCTTGCTTGGGAATGCTAGCGGTGGTGTCATAATCGTCACCCGGCAATAGCGGTCGCACGATGGACTGTAACAAAACGCCTTTTAAATGGGGTGAGTCCATGTAGAATAAATACCATACAGATTAAGCATAAGACGAAGGAAGATTAAGCGCTGCGTTGAACCATCGATTGACTCTTTTGTTTGTCATGTAACACTTTTTCGATGCTTCGCTTCACATCCCATATTCGGTATTCGTCCTTCTTCGTAAAGCGAATGAGAGGTATCCCTGCCGACCGAAATGCTTTATCCAGAAAGTTACCCCTGATAATTTGGTGTTTAGGATCAAAGCTAGGATCATATAATTCCACTACACATACAACCCCCATGGTTTGCCTATCACAAAGTAGATAATCCACATGATCTTTTGTTATTTTTTCGAATGCAGCACGTTTCTTCGATAAATTTAACTCACTATCAACCGCTAAAATATCAGCCACTCTCACTTTCCCCATGATGAGATAATCTTCACCCATCGCTCTAATCAAATAACCAAGAAAAACTCTTTCGGATTTGCTATAAATATGTGTCCGGGCCACATAGGGATAATCAAAGGGTTTTTGACTCCATTGCTCTACGCGCCACAATAGTAAAGCGGCAGCAATGCCGAGCAGTATGAAACTAATAATATAGAGAGTTTCCGTACCCATAAGTTTTGAGATTAATACCCGGTGGTTGCTTTAATCATTGAAAAGATGAGACGTTATTTATGTTGCGCTATTCGCGCATCTGCGTTCGCAAACATTTCCGTCAACAATCTCATTTCGATGTCCATCATGGCTGCTACCAACCTTTCAGGACTCTTAACATATCTAACCGCTTCATACCCCTTTGCCAAGATGCCATACATATCACCCAAACCGCCGAGCTTTGCAGGCCCCTTCGCAATCTTAAAAGCACTGTAGACCAACCTACTCTTGCTATTTTTGTCTAAATCTAGCGTCAAACTTTTGATGAGTTCAATTTGCCGAATCCGATTTTCATAACTGTTGGCAAGTCTATTGGCGTTAATATAATTGTCGGCAGTTATTTCTTTCACTTTCATATTCTCAAACAGAACCGCTACCAGCAACTCATCAAGTTCCGCTGCCAAAACACTGTATTCTAACGTTGCGGAAACCAGTTCAGGATTGGAAACTAACTTCAGCGCCAATTTAATTGCTTTTTCAAAATTGCTCCCGACTTGAGATAGATCCAAACCGGCATACATTTCCAGTAAGAAAAATTCCATCACTCGACGATCATGGGGATCAGAGAAAAGAGCATCGTGATTTATACGCATTCGTTGCTGCCGAAATGCTTGAACTCTATTGAGCCGTCTATTGAATTCGGAACGCTCATCGAGGTGACGACGTAGCGACCTATAACGTTGAAGATCTCTCTTTATGACTGAGGTAACATCCTTGCAACTCATAAGACTACTCCTTGCTATTACGCCTTAAGATAGGTATAGCATTTAAGGAAAGTTAAACAAGGATTTCCAACCCAGCAGAGCACTCTGCCACCATAATCTCCCATGACATTCTGCGTGGTAATATTTAATATGCTATCTATGACTTAAGGTAACCGGTTCTCCACAAGAGTGAAGTCTGTGTATCAAAAACAAATTTTGTCTTTCACATTAGCCATTTCATCGATAGTTTTTCTAGGGTCATTGATTTATTGGGATGTGATCTCATGGAATGGGCCACCTCAAATTAATAATTCTGCCTTAGACCTAGCCTCTCCTCCCGCAGCACCTCAACCAAAACTGCATCGGCCAATAGCGCCTCAGCAAGGAACAATGACCTCCTCTTCCAAACGTATTTATCGCTGGACCAATGCAGAAGGAGTCACTCAATACGGCGATGAAAAGCCTGTCGATCAGAACATCCCAATTGAGGATAAATCGAAGGAGTTTCTATTCAAGCGACCCTACCGCTTCAACGTCCGCTCAGTCTCCTTTCCACTGACCCCTAAAATGCAATCTGAAATTGAAATTGCACTATCCACAATTCTTGATACTTATAACGATACTCTGGGCTTACCTTATAAAGAGAGGTCACCGATCAATGTTGTGATATACGGCGACTTGGTCGAATTTGAGAGTAGCCGGAATAAGTTCGCTGCCAGATCCCGGCTCCCTGAAAGATCCCAGTTCTATGCAAGATTAACGCACCCAACAGGTTTCTTTGATCCTCTTGGACAGACCTATCACATCTGGAAAAACCAGGATATGGCAACAGTGATTTCAGTGGCTGCCCATTTATCTAGCAAGGCTAGCTTAGATCAGAAATTTCGTGACGCACCGGCCTGGCTCCGCGAAGGTTTAGCTGAGTATTTTGGAGGAATCAAAATACTCGATGCCCGTGTCATCATTCCCTTAAAACCAGAATGGGATAATCCTCTTAAACAACGACTTCGCCAAAAGCAGTTAATACCACTTAAGCAATTTTTGGCATTCTCAAATTCCGACTGGTATGGCAGGAACCCACACACTACCTATGATTCATACCTCCCAATGGCCTGGTCATTGGTGTATTTCATGATGGGTTCAAGAGAGGGGCAACAATTACTGTTGCAAATAATTCAACATATCGCTTCCGCTGATTTAGCACAACCCGACAGTCCTGATGACAGCTCTCAAGCTAAAACGTCTTTATCGGCAGTTGACGTCGAAGAACACTATTATGGCGGTATTGAGCGCCTGGAAATGAATTGGCATCAATGGATCAAACGCAATAGAACGGCGCACCGATATTAATATTTAGCTAATAAACTGGGTTTTTAATCACTTTCTGCTGCTTCAAGGTTGAAGCATATCAGGATGTACGTTATTTTTTGCCAGGCCGATTTTAACGACTGGCTAAAAATATGAACGTATTTGTATAATGAAGACATGGCATAGCAAGGCAATGACTTAGCAGGGTAATAGCTTAGAATAGATGCTAAATACTAAAGGTTCGACAACAACCGAAACTTAAACTAATAATAAACGCTGCAGAACCAAAACCAATGGAAAATGAATTTAGTGTAGTTGCGATCAAATCGACCGCAGCCCCCGTAATAGAGCACCTCACTCGCTTTTTCAAAGCCAACGGCGGCGCTATATTAGAGCCGGTAAAGGAGTCAAAGCTGCCCTCGAAGACCTTTCTCTCCTTATTGAAAACAAAGCCTGTTCAACTCCACGACAGCGCTATTCGATTTAGATTCCATGAAAACAATCCTTGGACCATCATTCAATTTGAAGTGACCAGCATGATGCCGGGATTATTGTATTTTTTATCAACATCCTTGAAAACGGATCTTTTTGCCGTGGAACAAATTGCGTCAGTGGGATATCGCCACTTCAGCAATCTCAAGTCAGGAGAGTTCCAACACCTCTATACGGAGCATGACGGTGAGGAAGCAGAACTCATCAACATGAATTATATCGACATACTCGAACATGCTGCGGCCAATAGAAAGTTTGATGCCAGTAAAATTGGTGGATTAAATGAAGAGGAAATTCGTCACCAAGCTTTTTTAATGCTGACCAAAGTCACACCCATTAGTTTTTTCAACAAGGCCCCTTGGCCTGAAAAATCTGCCAGTGATGGATATTACCGTTACTTACTTGAACCACATATAAGGGCACGTATTCAGCTAGGTAATGGATCGGATAACTGGGAAACATTGCAATCGGCAACCCATCCTATCTAACTCAATTATCTAACTCTATTATCTAACTCTCGCTACCGATCATAAAAGCACTATCCCCACCGCTATTAGACTCAGAATGGTTGCATACAACGCAGTTCGATTTGATGATTTTGTTTGTGCGAGATTTACCTTCGACATCTGATCCAACTGCGCTTCCATATCACTTAATTGGCCTTTCACCGTACTGAGTTGATCTTTCATAACGCTTAATTGGTCTTCCGCAGCACTATCAATAACAATCGGGGCCGCCGTCGAGGTGGTTTCGTTTACTATCGACCCTTCTTGTGATATCGCCGCTTGTGAGATAGCTGCCGTTGCCGCTTCGGCACCTGCCAGTTCGGCCAATGATTGGATCTCGCCTATCAGAGCCTCATCCAGCTCCGACACGCCAGGCTTCTCGCTATATTGAGACTCAAACTGTGCTATCGACTCATCATACCGCTTAACACTGGTTTCCAGAAAATCCTCCATCCTCGTAATTTTCTGCTCAAGCGCAATCACTCTCTTTGCATCATGTTTTGCAATTGCTGTATTGACGGCTGCCATCGATACGGACTCGACTACATCAGCATCCATTTTTTCTGTCATTTTCTGACAAATAGTTTCTTGCTGAGACACAATCTCGCTGGTTTCATTAATCCGGCTATTTAAGGAGTTCACTGAACTATCGGTTAATTCCGCCTGAGTTTCCAAGAAACCCAGCGACTCTTTCACTGCAACAAGACTAGCGTCAATGGCTTCTTGCAACGAGGACTCAGTAACTGAAGACTGAGGGATTAACTCCATCGCACTGCTCACTGTATCGGTAACGGCATCGGTAACGGCATCGTTGATCGCCTTGCCTACAGCAGCCTCAACAATGGCCTCAACCTCCGCCTTACTAAGGCCCGCCGCTTCCATTGCAATATTGGTTTCCGTTGCAATATTGGCCGCAGTTGTCTCTATCGGTGATTGTGAATTCAACAGTGACAACACTTCGGTAATCTGTGGGGATTTCGCTGGCTTCGGTAATACACCAATAGCACCACTCGATTTAGCTTCCGCCAAATATTCCGCTCCCTCCTTCGAGGTGTACATCACAACAGGTATGCTCGCTGTTGATGGATCTTGCGTTATCTTTCGCGTCGCTTCTAGACCATCCATCCCCGGCATCATATGATCCATAAAAACAACATCAGGTTTTTGGGATTTCAGGTACTCCAAAGCCTCCTCAGCTGACTCCGCCAAATCAACATTCATGCCTCCTTTACTTAAGAGACGGCTTAGCATGACTCGAGCTGACTTTGAATCATCTACCACTAGCGCGTGTTCTACTGACATAATTATTTCTCTATCTTCTCGGTCATATCGATGCTAACTCGTTTTGTTCTATTAACGCTGGTCGTTATAAGTTCTCAGCTCTAAGTATTTGTAGATCGAGTTAATCGTATTCATTAATAATAGTCTAATACCCATCCAATGCCCCGCCAATATTTTTAGCTAAACCAGCACTACGCTTATCCTCTATTGAGCACATGATTCATTGGGCCGAGCAATTAGACATTATTATTTGATTTAAGACAATTCAAGATTAACTTAGGCTCAATCATAAAATTCAGTTTTAAAATCTAGCATCCAGTTTCAGAATTTGATCTAATAATCTAAGCTAGGAAACAATGATTTATAAAAGGAAACCCGTATGTTCAAGTTAAATCTCCTGCTTATCACATTCCGTCAAACGCTGATGGCCCTCATTTTTTGTTCACTCGCATCGGCCGCATTTTCAGAAGATTCTGCAATCACCAGCGCCTCCCAAACCACTAGCAACACATCACTACCCATCGCTATCATAGAAGTCGATATTGAAACGAGTTCGGGGACAATTCGGGTCGCTTTAAATAATGAAAAAGCCCCTATATCAGTAAAGAACTTCCTTTCATACGTTGAAGAAGGGTTTTACGAGAACATCATATTCCACCGAGTGATAGACCGGTTCATGATACAAACGGGCGGGTTTGATACTCAATTAAATCGCAAAGAAACCCGTGACCCCATCAAAAATGAAGCCGAAAACGGTCTCAAAAACCTTCGCGGCACTATAGCCATGGCCCGTACCGGAATCGTAGACTCAGCCACTTCACAGTTTTTTATCAATCTCGCTGACAACCGATTTCTCGACAATGGAGTACGTGGTTTTGGATATGCCGTATTTGGAAAAGTCATACAAGGAATGGATGTTGTCAGTCGAATAGGACAAGCAAAAACGACACGCCGAGGAATTCTGCCCACAGTACCCGCCGAGGAAATTACCATTTTATCGATCAAGGTAATAGGCGATACACGCAGTTCCACTGCAACACCTTCAAAATCGATACCGCCAAAATCGACACCCCCTGCAGTTGCCCCCACCACTCCAACAGGGGTAAAAGTAAACTAACAGTAGTGCCGAACTAGAACATCAAGAAGCCTATAACAGAGTGCGGCCCTCCGGTAACGGGAATAGGTTCAATTATTGAAATAGGGTCTATTGCTGAAATAGGGTCTATTACAGAAATTACTGACAATAATAGACTCCCTTGCTGAAGCTAGAAGTTCCATTGCTGAATAACGCCGACCTCAAAGGTATATCCTTGATACGTTAATACAACACCGTTCTTTGTAATTCTTTCCAGAAAGATATCCCTGTCCAGCGGCTGCTGCTCCTTTAGGTTCATCCCGTTAATAATCACGTTACGATATTGGGGCATGCCGGAATAGAGATGAGAAGAAAACTCTAACTGAGGGATATTATCTCGAATATGAGCAGGCAGCTGACTCAAATTCATTACCGATTCTCTCTCCTCTGTAACAAGGTTGACCTTCTCTGATTGTTTTTTTAGCGTGACCAAATCTTCCTTAAAGGTGTCCGTCTCCGAGGTTTCCTCAGAGATAGCCAATTTCTTCCGCTCCTCTTTCTCTGTCTTTGCCTTATCTTTTAATTTCAAATCGTTTTCCGATGCTAAACGACTTTTCATTTCGACATTGTCTTTCAGTAAAGAAACGGCTTTAAGCTCGTTAGAATACGGTGAAACCTTATCAACATCAGAAGTTACCCCACTGGGGTCAGCTCTTTTCCCCAACGGAGTGGCTTTCCCTGTAGGTTCTATATGCTCTCTGGGCTCTACACTCCCAGTAGGTTCTACATTCCCAGTAAGAGCTACATTCAGATGACTCGATGTGTTGGGTCTAACACTGTTCTCTGGGCTCACGCCTGCTCGCCCTAACCAGAAAACCAAGGCAATCACATTAAGCACCACCACGCCCCACAACCCCCAGCTCTTCCAACTCTTTCTTTCTATTTCAACAGTGGGTGCCATATGATTACTTTGAAGACTCGGCACATCACCTCTCTCACGTTCTTGCTCCGATTTTTTTAATGCATCTAAGATATAGGACATTACTGTTGCTCCCCAATATCATCGATTTTCCATTGAGCAAGCTGAGGTGAGTTTTCTCCGCTAGCAGAATTGAGCCTGATAAAAGTTTGAGGGCCGACCACACCATCTGGCGTAATGCCTTCCATTTTCTGAAACAACTTTATCTTCTCCTCCAGAATATCGTCATAATAAGATATGCCAATATTTAAGGTTTTATTCTCTTGGACCAACGCTAGCTTTTTACTTAGCCATTTCACTTCCGGCCCAATGGTTCCTAGTACAATGGCACCGTGATATTTCGGTGGTAATCGCCACACGACGGTGTACTCACCCCGCCAATGCTGCAACAATGTTTCCGCATCAATTGTCCGCGTTACGCCAGCAATACTCAGCGTCGCCTGGTCACCCTCTAAACTCACCAAGGGTAAATAAAAATGTTGCCCTGAATCGATATAGAATTTAAGTACCGCTGGACGGTCTAATAGACTCAAGTCACCTAACTGACCCGTTTTTTGCAAACAACCCATCCCCTTTCGATTAGCAAATTGGCAGGGGTCACCGCCATTTTTATTTACATTATAATTCAGCTCCCAGCGATCAAAAATCACGTCGTAGGCATCGTACATGTCAAAGGCCAACTCGAAATTGTTTGGCCACAGCTGCTGTATCCAAATCGGTTGCGATGACGATGAAATCTCTAGCTCGGGTAACGGAGACGGCATCACTCCCGCATTAACGTGGGCTACCATTGCCGGCTCTTCAAATTGTTTCTCTAGCTGTTCATCTAAAAAGGTCAATTCCTTTTGCAACTCACTATCCATTGCAGCATAGGTATCATCCATCGATTGCCCTTCGAATTCCAAGGGAGCCATAATGCTCGTGGGTTTAATCTCCTTTATTTTTGAAACCAAACTCGGCTTTTTATCTAATTGCATTTTAGCTAACTGAGTCACCGGCTCCAGACCTAACCATGCGCCTAGGAGCATCAATCCCGGAACCATTAAAGCCAAGAAAAGCATTCCCGCAACACGTTGGAAAGAAAAGCCCGGACCCGTTCTAACAGGCATCAACCTGGCTTCCTTTCGCTTAAGGCTCCCTCTGCCCAGACTCGTATCACTGGTATCCCCTAAGACTTCTTTAGCCGCCCGCCTTAATGTTTTCTTATCAACTTCCCCCTTATTTTGAACGTAAGCCCCAAGTAAAGCCCTGTCACAAACGACGTTGATAATTCGAGGTATGCCGCCACTAATTTTGTGCAAACACTTAATAACAGGGACGCTAAAAATCTCCCGCTGTGTCCCCGCAATTGCCAATCGGTGAGTGACATATGCTTTAGTCTCTTCAAGGCTAAGCTGCTCGAGATGAAAGCGTGCAGTAATGCGTTGTGCTAATTGTCTCAATTCGGGTTTTGCAAAAAGGTCCCTTAATTCAGGCTGACCAATGAGTACGATCTGTAGCAATTTACGTTTATTCGTTTCCAAATTCGTTAACAATCGGATCTGCTCTAACACATCGATAGAGAGGTTTTGAGCTTCATCAATGATAAGCAATGTCTTCCGACCTTCGGCATGAGCAAGCAGTAGATACTCATTGATCGCATCTACGTATTCTTTCACGCCGTCTTTACTCAAGCCCAAGATGCCGCCCTTCGTGTGCTTAACCTGCAATTCATCACAGATTGCCGCTAGCAACTCAATTACCGATAGTTTGGGATTGAGGATAAAGGCCACATTGGTATCTTCTGGAACCTGCTCCAAGAAACACCGACAGACGGTTGTTTTACCCGTACCCACCTCACCCGTTAGGGTAATAAATCCATCTTTTTTGATGCCATAGACCAAATGAGCCAACGCTTCATGGTGTTGACGGCTCATATACAAATAGTGAGGGTTAGGCGCGATAGAAAAGGGTTCGTCGTTTATCCCGAAGAATTTCTTATACATAATATCGAAGGTGATTTATTTTTTTGAGTTCATCTAAAGGTGAATGACAACCAAGCATGTTTTGTTTCTACAGATAGTGTTTCTACAGATAGTGTTTCTACAGATATTGATTCTGCAGGTGATTCCGTAGGCACTCTCCATTTCCTGTAAAAATTGCCTATATAAATCATCTTTATAAATTGTCTGTAAGCTTGGAATATTTTTATTATCTTATAGCCGTAAATCCGCATAATTGCTATGTCACTGCATAGACCTTCAAAAGGCCATTTCTAATCCTGGCATGACGGTAAGAACAAAGTAAAACCCGAGACACAAGGCAAACAGCAAAAGAGACGAGAAAACGAATACCGGCAATGCACTACTTTGCGCGCTAACGACGCCCTCTTTTGCCGTTACCAATCTCTCACTTTCAACACCGTACTCCATTAGGCGGATATCAATATATTCTTCCAGCATGTCGAAATTTTTACGATTCGAGCGCCATATTACGTCAAAAAAATCGCCTATCACAGGAATCAAACCCACTAGCAGTTCAATCACAATATTACCCATCATTTTAAACACTAGGGACCTGGGTGCTCCTATCCGTATTGCATGCCAAATCAAAACTGTAGACAAGATACCCCCCACAATATCCCCCAGTACGGGCACCACTCCAAAAATGGCATCCAGGCCAACCCGAATTCCCACGATAGGAATCCGAATGGCCTCATCCAATAATACCGTCCATCTGCGCATGGCGTTTTTGCGACGAGTGAGGTTTTTGATGTGATTCTGATTCAAGTCATTTCTCGTTTCCACTACTTCCCCCTAATATAAAGTCGATAACCTCTTCCGGTATAGGTTGCAGTTTTTTATTCTCGTCCAAACAGACCATTTCGATGGTACCTACGACTGCTGCCCTCTTTGCTCCTGTAACCCAGAGCGTTTGATCCCAGAGCGTCTTGTATTTCCCATCAAGACGCACCCGTGTTCGGACATCACACATATCCGCATATTCCACACCATCTTGCATGGTCATAGCGGCTTTATACACGGCAAAGACTAACCCTCTCTCCCGCCACAGACGCGCGAGCGTCTCACTACTAATGACGTGTTCCCGCGCCCTCTCGAAAAACTTAAGAAAATTGGGATGATAAACCACACCTGAATGATCCGTATCCTCATAATAAATTTGTACAGGTAGATGATGGATCTTGCTCCACATACAGTTTGTATCCCTATGTCGTTATCACGTATTAGTTAAATGTCACGGTATTAGTTAAATTTCACAGTATTAGATAGCTGCCACAATCGATAAATATGAGTGGCGATCGGCAACCTATTCTAACAGGCTAGATTCTGGCGGGCTATATTCTATACAGACGAGATATGGCTAAGGTTTCGCTGAGGATATTTTGCTTAGGTAAATGAGGAGGGGCGGGAGTTAATGAAACGCTTTCCGGTTTTGATCAAGACCATCCCAAAAGGATTTCACTCCATCTAACATTTCATTGGCTCGAAAAATAAAGGCATCTTCGTTTACATTGTGGGTAAAGTAATAGCACTCTAACTCTTGCCGAACTTGCTTCCCATGAACGTGCTCAAACTTGATATGAGAGGTGAATGAAGCCAGCGGCAATGCCTCCACTTTATTTTTCGCTTTGAACTTAACTAACCCTTCAACCAAATGATCCCAATAGCCAGCAGCGGCCCAACTATCCATGGCATAAGAAGCAGCGGTTGCAGTTAAACAACATTTGTCTCCCACTAATCGAGACAATTCATCACAAAAAAACAAGGTTGAGACAGAACCATGATGACGCTTGCCCATGTCGGAAAACCCCAGCCCCAATTCCTCCCCCATTTTTAGCAACCATTCATAGTGAGTACCTCGCTCTTCACCATCGGCACTCGCAATATCACCCACTTCTTGCGCAAGATTCTCTGTCGCAGATCTTAGGGCCGCTACGGTTTCTGCATTTTGCATTTTTTCTAGTTGTGCGGATAAGGACAAATTGGCGAATACGGAAAACTGAACGATAAACTGTTTTACCTGGGATAAGTCCATCTCTCCCTGACGAAACCAGTTGCAATATTCATTAAATCGAATAACAGGATGATTGGATAAATCACGATCCAAGGTCATGACAAACTCTTGTAGACCTTCCACTTTATCGAGCGAAAATTCCTTACTTTTAAGGCACTCCACCGTAGATTGGCTGAGCCATTCAAGATGATGGTCTCTGGAAAATTGTGCTAAATCGTGAGACATAACCGACTCGGAAGAAAGCACCATAACTCGACCACCCTAATTATTGTTTGATTTTAAACCATACTTCAGTTTAGATGACTACTATTTAACCATCAAACTTTTAATCACCAAACAATTCAAAATTTTTCTTCTTTCCCCCCTCTAAAAGTCATTGATATATCCCAATATTCTAATCTAGCTAAAGGAATGATTGATCTAGCTAAAGGAACGATTGAGATGGTTTACTGAAATAACTGAACAACTAGTTTAGCCAAATAACCGTTATCCCGATAAGATTATTGTCGCATTTATCTTACCGATTTCACTTTGAGATTCCACGGTGATGTTGGCAATCACGACGCCATAGGTATTCTTGAGCACCGCCAACCATTTGAGCATTCCATCAAAAGAGACGTTTTCCAACCAAATCCGAATCCCATCATCTCCTTTAGGCTCAAATCGCTTTAAGGAAATGCCATTTTGGCTAGAGGTGGAATTCACCAAAGATAAAATTGATTTTCCCCCTCGACTACCGGCATTAGCGCCAGACGATTTAGACACTGTTTTTGCCACGCTCTCGTTGGCTTCCATCCACGCGATCAATTTAGCTTTACTTTGATAACGTGCATAAGCTTGATCAGATCCTTGATTAATCGGATTCCAGATAAGATAAAAGAATGCCACGCAACTGAGAAAAAACGAAAGCGCCACCAGTGCGGTTTGCTCTCTTGGCGCCAGTGAGTAGAATTTAATTTTAAGGTCTGCAATCTGACGTTTCAAATTCGCCACACTATCAACTGTATCTTCCATCAGGCTATCCCTTAATCCGCAATCTGGCTTTCACTTTATCCGCATCTTTCGTCGCAGCATCAATTGTCACCGTTAACCCAGACTGTTCAATTTGATTTTTCAGTGTTTCCAGGTCTGTAAAGTCACTGATTAACATATCCACGCGAAGGCCACCTTGCTTAGCGTCATAGGTAACACGCTTTAAAATAACAGTCTCTTTCTTCTTTTTATTGAAATTGTAAACAAACTGTCCCGTAGAGCCGAGTAATGGCACAAACCCCACGTTCGTATCAGCACCCCCAGCTTGTCTAATGAAAGAACTCATTTGTTTTTTTACATTTCTGACTTTCTTAACGTGAGGAAAGAGCGTTCTAAAGTGAGCTATTGATTGATCATCAAGCGCATCCGCTTTTTGATTATAATAATAAGTTTGCCCTAACTGCCCGCCCAAAAAGAGTACCATCCACGCGGTGAATAACGCAGCGGCCGGTTTCCATTTAAATTTCGACCCCATCTTGATGGTTTCTTGTTTGTATTCTCCCTGCAATAAATTCAGACTGTCTTTTTCCGCGTTGGCTGTACACAGGTTTTCACAAAGCACTTCAAAGGCTGAAGTTGAAATATACTGCCGCTCCACCAACACCGGAAACTCCCTATCCTCGGATGATTGCAGCGCAATAAGTTCATTTTCAGCCAAATTAACCGCTAGATTCGCTTTTTCATCTTCTTCTACATAATGAAATTGAATGGTGATGTCACCATCGGTAAATTGATTTCCGGCTATGGCATCTTCTAGCGTCGCACTTAACAGAGTGGCGGTTTGATCCGCCTGAAAAGCCAGCCCATTTTTTTGCCCCGTTCGCAACAGTACTCGGTCATCACAAAACAGTACGGTCCATACTTTTTCATCAATAGGCGCGAGTAACACGTCAGGCACCAACATCTCAGTGCGAAGCCGATTTTGGGCCAACAACGCTATCCAGTTTTCTAACAATTCCCGATTAACAATGGCCACATTGGTCGGTTTACTCTTACGTTTGGCACCTAACGCGAAATGAACAAATTCAACATCTTCAGTGAGATTATCCTCAAGCATGAAAGGCAATGCTCTCGCGATATGCTTAGCTTGAGTGGAGGGTAGTACGACCTCTGTCAGGCAGATTTCTTCACTGGGTACAATAGCAATGACTTTCAACATAGGATTAGGGATCGAACTGGCACGGATCGTTTCCGGCAGTTGCCCTACCACTTCATCAAGATTGCATTCTTTCGGCCCCGCCAATAGCTGCTCTTCCCGGTACAGAGCCCACTTTACGCGAGGAGACTGAACAGACGGAGATGCATTCTCAGATGAGTTATCAGCATCACTGTCCTGCGAATCACTATTGAGAGGTGGAGACATAATGCCTCTATCAATCATTTGCACAAATAGGCGATCGGTCACGAAATTACCTTTTAGTTCGCTTTAGTTTTTATATAGTGAAATTTTTTGCCTCGGTCACGCATAATGACTCGCATTGGATTATCCTTATCCGGCTGCCTCGGTCGATAAATCACACTTTTATTCGTTATGGTTCTTTGGTTAATTGTAACTGTAGCTGTTAATAAAAAATACTCACTGTACGCCACGGCGGGAAACACCAATTGCTTCGGTGCTGGACTGCCTGCAATCACCGCTGCCGCTGGAATCTGGCTCGGATCATCCCACCCTTTTTTCGGTCGATCCGTGACTATTGCTGTCGCGCCATCCGCCCTCAGTAAGCCAGCTAAAGTAGTGTCAACGGTATTAATATTCAGAGGCGTATCGGGAGGAAGAAAGACGATATATTCTTCCAGCTCCGCGATATCTTCATCTGAGAAACCGCGAACTAGCCTTAATTCACTGATATTCGTCATGTAGTTATTGGATGTGCGGTACGCTACCTCCAACCCCTGATAATAATAGTCTTCACCCTCAACTAGGGCATCATCTTCATCATTTTGGTCCATCCATTCCATCACTAGATTTAACATATCATCTGTGGGAAAGGCGTTTTCTTCTGCCTTTGGTAAACCCAATTCGTCCATCAATCCTTTGAATAATAGTTTTGCTTCTGCGACCACAACCGGATTACTCGACCTCAACGCGTTGAGATTTAGCTTCCCTTGTAATTCCGTAATGCTTGCTGTTACTGCACCTCCATCCACCGGAAGCGATTTTTCCCCATGCCACTCCTCGTCAAGATGGTCTATTTCATCGCCCTTTCTGTTGTCACGTTTTAGATCTTCCAACAATGCGTCAAATGCAATGGCCTCTGCTGCCGAAGCATAAAGATAAGCCTGGTCCCTGGACAGGATATTGATGGTACGGCGAATATCGATATGTTGCCGTTCTTGCATTTCAACCGCGAGTACACTGCACACGGCAAAAATTAGTAGCACACTGATAAGCGCGGTGCCCGATTGTTTGCTTTTGTTTCTTTTGATGAGACGACACATCATCACGACGGCGGCTCCGCTACCACAAGGAACTGCCTTATAATAGAACCGAATCTTTCGGTCAATAATTTAATTTCAATCACTTGGGGAAAGGGGTCAGGTGAATAAGAAGCCGTATTGGCGGCATTAGGAGTTGTAACTTGGCTCCCATTTGGAGGCCACGTATCCATCCATTCACTACCTTGTTGCGCATCCATTTTTAAGTAACGAAAGCTCAATTCAGTAACCCCTTTTATCAAAGGAAGAGAGGTGGGCATACTATCGCTAGATCGATCCATCATAAGCCAATGAGATCGCACCAAGGCTCCCTCCTCTAAGGTATAGCGTACCCGCTGCAATTCACTACGTCGTGATTTACTAAAGGGGGACAGCGTCCAGCCCACTTTGGAAAATTCGATTTCTCCCGTAGTTGGCGCTATGAGAGAACGTTGATAATCGCCAAATTGATCTCTTATAGTCCTCTGCGCAATTTGCTCAAAATCAATGGAAACGATTGCCAACCCTCGCTGGATCTCTTTCAGTGCGGCAGCTTGGATATCGGTTTTATCTTTTACTGCAATGACGGATTGGAATAACGTGAAGGTTCCGAGACTGATGACGGCAAATATCGCCACGGAGACAATCAGCTCTATGAGGGTAAACCCAGGAGATGTGAGAATAAACTTGCGGGAAACAGAATTCACCAAGCCTTTTCTCCGATATACCCCACCAACACCGAAGCCGTTTTGATGTCACTACCAATGCCGGCAGCTTTTAGGCCAACCTTGATTTCAATTTTTCGTAATGTTTTTAGACTCGTTTTTGAAATAACCGTCTTCACTTCCCACTCTCGCTCTGCCATTTCTACTTTTCGGTCTTGAGTTCCGAGGCGAGGCCAACCCGGCAGGGCCTGTATCTCTACCATTTTATTCATCGCGACCCAATGAGCCATGGTTTTTTCTTCCAACCGAGCGGCGTTTAATAAATTTTGTTCCGTTACCGAATATAGGCCTATGGAAGCAACGGCAAAAACGGCCAAAGCCACTAACACCTCTATGAGCGTAAATCCTTTCGTCTTTAGCTGCCCGGTTTCTATAGACCTAGCCTTTATGCCCCTCCACTCCTGGCACCTAGAATCTATTTTTCTAGAATCCATGTTTCTAGAATCGAATATGCTAGAAACTATTGAATTGGAACCTATTGATTTAGAACCTATGGAATTAGAACCCATCCTCTTCTCCGGGTCTTTTCACGGTGACTTGACCGATTTGATTAACGTCTATTATAAATTTGAGATCGTCTTCACCCTCTAAAAAAACTTCTAGATGAAAGGCCGTCACTTCACCACTGGACATAAACACAATATTGGGCAGAATTTTTATATCCTCATCGTCAGTACCTTCCGGGTCTACCTCTTCAACCTTTTCTGCCACAGAGACTAAATCGATTTCGCTATCTTCGACTTCCAAGTAGGTATAAATGCCGAGCGGCATTTCATAGCTGCGAAAGACTTTGTCAGAAGGGATTGGGACCCACTTTGCTGCCTCCTCTTTGACATCTTGTACACTATCACCCTCTGCTAAATGGGTGCTTGATCCCACTGAGGTTTCATCTTCTTCCTCGCTTTTCGCGAGACTCGCCTCACTTTGACTTTCACTTAGACCATCAGCGGCGGGCTGCTCCCAGACTAAAAACCGATAGCCATCAGATAGCACTTCCAAACCAATCTCACGGGACCGAAAAATGGACTCATCAATGGCTAAATCAATAACGGCAGCCAATCGCTTACCTTCGTGGTTCAACTGTTGGGAAGGACTTCCTGTACTCATGGAATAGACCACAATCAGAGACAAAATACTGATAATAGATATCACCACCAGTATCTCAATCATGGTAAATCCGGCACTGCGAGTAGCCGGATTATGACTCGTCATGTGCTAGATTTCGGCGCTAGATAAGTCGGCAGCATAACCCTCGCCACCCTCTTGACCATCGGCACCTAAGGATAAAATTTCATAGGGGCCGGATTCCGCAGGGCTATAATATTCGAAATCATTCTTCCACGGATCCTGTGGCGCTTTTTTTAGATAGCCCCCTTCCGCCCAATTTTTCGCGCCACTGGGCTTTGAATGCAAAGCTTCTAAGCCTTCATCCGTTGTGGGATAGCGGTAGTTATCCAGCTTAAACATATCGAGCGCGCCCGATATTTTCATAATATCGCTCTTAGCCGCTGTTACCCTGGCTTGATCATCTTTTCCGATGACAGCAGGAACTATCATTGCGGCTAAAACACCGATGATGGCAACCACCACCATAATTTCAATCATGGTAAAACCCATTTGTTTTTTCATATTTACTTCCATTATATTTAAATTAAAAATCATCAACCCACCAGCGTGTTCAAACTGATAATGGGTAACATCACCGCTAAGACAATGGTCATCACCACAACGCCCATCAGTACCATCATCAATGGTTGAAATAATCCGACTATCGTGTTGATTAGCGCTTCTAGCTCTCGCTCTTGCGTCGTTGCCGCTCTAGACAACATCGTATCCAATTCTCCACTCACCTCTCCACTGGCGATCATTTGTATCATCATTGGCGGAAAGTACCCGCTTTGATCTAAGGATTTATTCAAGCTCGCCCCTTCTCGCACCTTAACCGAGGCTTCCACAACCGCTTCTCGGATACAAACGTTGCCAGCCACTTCACCCGCAATTTTAAGCGCTTCAACTAACTGGACACCACTTGACGATAAGATGCTAAGAGTACTGGCCACTCGTGAGGTATTAAATCCGCGAGAAATACGCCCAAATAAAGGCATATACAAGACACGTCGATGAAATTTTTCTTTAAACATCTCGTTTTTCAGCGCTTTAGAAAAACCGAAACAAGCGAGAATAATAAGCATTACAACGTACAAACCATAGTTGCCAACAAAGTCACTGGTCGCAATCAACGCTTTCGTCAGTCCAGGTAATTCATTACCCGAATTTTCAAACACACTTGCCATTTTTGGAACGATATACTGCATTAACCCCACTACGATCAAAATACTAAATGAGGTCAGTACAACCGGATAAATCATCGCCCCTTTAATTTTACGCGCTGTATCATGGGATCGTTCGGTGTAATCCGCAAGTTGCTCCAACACCAAATCTAAATGCCCTGAATGCTCCCCTGCAGCAACAGTGGCTCGATAAAGGTGAGGAAAGGCCGAAGGAAATTCACTTAAGGCTTGCGCCAAATTGTGCCCCTCTACTACCTTTGAGCGCACCGCTAACATCATACTTTTTACTTTAGGCTTTTCGCTTTGTTTCGAAATCGCCCGTAATGCTTCCTCTACCGGCAAACCTGCTTGAATTAATGTGGATAGCTGACGTGTGATCAGTGCTAAATCCGCCGCGTTCAGATTAAAGCGAGGTCTAAATAATGAAAACTCTTTGGTGGCTCCCGCTTTTCCCTTTTGAACCGTTAGCTCAACAGCAAGAGGTACCAGCCCTTTTTCACGTAACTGCTGGCGAACTTGTCGTGCACTATCCCCTTCTAATGAGCCTTTTTTCTGTCTCCCCTTTTCATCAAGAACACTGTAATCAAATGCAGGCAATGCTTAGCCCTCCCGCGTGACGCGTAGAATTTCTTCCAGAGTCGTTTCACCGGCAATCACTTTTCGGCAACCATCCTCCCTAATGCCCGGACCTCGCGTTCGAGCATAGCCTTCGACCTCAGTTTCACTATCTCCGTTATGTATCATTGTCCGCAATTTGTCATCAATCACGATTAATTCGTAAATACCAGTTCGACCTTTATATCCGAGATTATTGCAAGATTCGCAGCCTTTCGCATGGTACAGCGTGTAAGCTTCACTAGTCTCTAAACCCAACGTATCGCGTTCAGCTTCATCGGGTGAATAAGGTGTTTTGCACTCTGAGCACAAGACCCTCACTAGCCTTTGAGCGATAACGCCTAACAGACTCGAAGATAATAGGAAGGGCTCTATTCCCATATCATGCAACCGGGTGACGGCTCCCACCGCGGAATTGGTATGTAATGTCGATAAAACCAAATGACCAGTCAGCGATGCTTGTATTGCTATTTCAGCCGTTTCTAAATCTCGAATTTCCCCCACCATGACAACATCAGGATCTTGACGCAAAATCGCTCGTAAGCCGCGAGAAAAGGTCATTTCAACTTTACTATTTACCTGAGTTTGGCCGATACCTTCAAGCTGGTATTCGATAGGATCTTCTACTGTTAAAATATTCCGGGTCTTATCGTTAAGCTGTGTCAGTGCCGCATAGAGCGTGGTTGTTTTACCGGAGCCGGTTGGGCCTGTTACGAGTATGATGCCATGAGGTTTATTAATTGATGAGGTCATCCGAGTCAAATCATTTGGATTCATCCCCAAGTGACCGAGATCCAATCGACCCGCTTTCTTATCCAACAGCCGCATAACCACACGCTCTCCATTATTGGAGGGCATTGTTGATACTCTTACATCCACTTCTCTGCCAGCGACTCTTAATGAAATACGTCCATCCTGCGGCACTCTTTTTTCAGCAATATCCAGTCGAGCCATGACTTTAATACGAGACACCAATAACGGTGCCAGCTCGCGTTTAGGTTGAACCACCTCTCGCAGAACACCATCCACTCGCATTCGGACTACCATGCGACGCTCGAAAGTTTCAATGTGGATATCAGAAGCATTTTCGCGAACAGCTTCGGTAAGTAGAGCGTTAATTAGACGGATAATGGGGGCATCATCCTCTTGCTCCATAAGATCTTCGGTTTCAGGAACAGAATCGGCAAGGCTAGCCAAATCCATTTCATCGCCTATCCCCTCCACCATTAACATCGCTTCACTTGAATCATCTTGATAAGCAGCTGAAAGGCGTTGGTCAAACTCGGCACCGTCTACGGATTGAAATGCCACAGCCCCTCCGACATAACGTTGTACTTCTGCGATGATGTTGGGTTTAACACCGGGTTTGAAGTGAATGACCGCCCGCTCCTTGGATACGCTATGGAGTAAAACTCCATGGCGTTTAGCGAAACTAAACGGAAAGCGTTTTATACTAGGCGATTCTCCCCCTGGCTCGTACTCGCTAGATGATGTAGATAAAGCAACCGTATTTTGTTCTTCCATATTGTTCCCAGCAGTCCAATAACCCTTGTTTGCAACGTTAGATCAATTCCCAGCGAATCATCATTAGATTAGATCTGATAAGAATTAGCTAAACCATTACAAACTATAGATAAAATAAGATCAGTTTAAATTATAGCTGTTAAGACAAAATATCAATGAGATAAAGAATTGAACGAAATACCAGCATCCAATTTGGCCTTTTAGCTATTAGACTACTCTCCAGTTCTCGAGTTATAAAACTGTTCACGAGCTGTAGTGCTAATCGCCAAAAATAGGACTACTCGCCAGAAATAAGATTCATTTATCGGCATATTTAATCTGCCACAACGGATAAAAGCATCTTTGATAGGGCAATAGCGTCATAGAATTGGCTTTTCAGAACTTATGGTCCACGCCAATCGAGAAAAAGGTGAAATCAACCAGGGCTGGGTTCACTGTTTTAACATTACCTAATCCTAAATCCTGGTCACTATCATAGTTTTCGGCCAGCAGAGTTATCCGCCAGTTTTCAATATCCTTTATCACCTTAAATCTCAGACTTATCACGCCATAGGGTGATAAGCGGAAGTCACTAGACGAGTATGAAGAACCCTCCAAACCATCATTGCCTGAAACCAAAAAATAAGGATCGTAAAAATCGGCCTCACTTTGAGAATAATATCGAAGACCGGGAATTATTTGCCAATTATTGGGCAAAGAGTGATTCCAGCTGACATCCAACGTATGCGATACCACATCCCAATTATCTTGGTAAAGGCGATAATCCGCATGCAAAGCACCACTTCGAGCGGGTAAAAAAAGTCGGTAACTTAAATTCCACACTAGTTGTGCTCGTTCATCGGGCCGACTATCGGGTGTTTGAATAAAGATATCGTCACTATAGCTCCCTACAAACTGGTAGGGGTCAGATAGAAAACCATTTTCCCAGGTAAAACTTAATCCAAAATGGACAGTGGAATTTCTATCTATAATTTGTGAAACCCCTGCGTATGCTGACAAACTCTCTCTTCCGTGCGACGCCGCTGACGAGGGGTTATTCTCCGCTAATGGAGTCACATTATCGGAGGATCCGCCAAAGCCAAAATCAATCGCATTGGCTCTTTTATTAAAATGAAGAACACCACCGACCTCTGCAAATATTGATCGATAATCGTCTTCTTTCGAGATGCCCGCACTCCCAAATACTGACCCTGAGTCATGAAAATAGGTAGTCCTAGTCGATAACTTTCTCCGCACATCCTCCTCTGTAACACTAGACATAACCACTAGTGGATCTGGATTAATTGGCTCTCCAGCGCTATCCAAGCGGATATCTGTAGGTTGAATGTAAATTGGGAACGCACCCGAAATACTTTCGCTCACAATAGTGGATTCAACTATCATTTTTTCAGTTACCGGTAACGATAGATAGAATTGACTTATATTCTTTGAATAACGGTCCCTATCGTTACTTTGAGCATTTCCCGAGGCTCGAAGTGAGGATTCGTCATAAGCCGACATTTGAAAACCCACAATACGATGATCTAAACTCGGTTCAGAAAATCCAGCAACACTGCTTTCTCCCACGCCCAACAAAAGTAGCGGGAGCAATGCTAGCAAAGCCGTTTTTTTGAGGGTTTTCCTCTTCAAATAATTTTGTTTTTTTGTAATTAACATATTTTTTAAATCAAGAGTTGATGAGTAGACTTTCGGCCCTTATAACTAAGATCCTTCTGTGCTCCTATAGTTCTGTTCCCTCAATATCGATAATCGCGGATCAGTATTCCATTTCATATCTTCTCTCGCCAAATTACCTCTTTGCCAAGGTTTAACTTGAACACAAGCAGTCAACGTCAGTAACACCAAAATAACGGATATACAGCGAAGTAAAAAACCTCTAATTTCCACCAAAATCACCTCCCCAATAACTCATTAATTTTTACCGTTATTAACTTAATATCTTTTTCCTTAAAACCCTGATGCACCCAGCGAATAATTCCCTGTTGGTCGATTAAATATGAAGTCGGCATACCCGTGAGACCAAACACTTCTGCACTATTTCCTTGAGGATCTAACAGAATGGGAAAATCAACTGGTACCTTTTTTAAAAACTTTTCCGCGTCATCCCTATTTTCATCCATATTAATCCCAATCAACTCAAAACCATATTGACCGAGTTCCGCTCTTAATTTTTGAAAGTGAGGAAAAGACCGACGACAGGGGGCACACCAAGACGCCCAAAAATCCACGTAGACAACCTTGCCTCTGAACTCCTTTAAAGAGACATAGCGTGTCCCTTCGAAATTGGGCAGCTCAATCACTGGTGCTAAATGACCAACACCTGTTGAACTGGAGGAAGCCTGGGCAACAATGTCATCGCTAGACAAGCCAACAAATAAACCCATTAAAAAAATGAAAGTCGTATTATATCTAGTCTTCATAGCGTATTACTTTATTCTGGTAAATGTGTCGATTTATACGAAGCCATACTAATCAGCCGCCTACTAAACTACAAGGACTCGAAGAACATTGCTATGATTAGCGTCACAGTGCTCTTGGGTAAAAAGCGCCTTCTAATGACATACAGACAACGAAATCGGTAATCAAATTATGACAGAAACATCTATTCTCGTAACAGGTGGCGCCGGCTACATAGGGAGCCATGTCGTACGCCAATTAGGTGAGCTAGGCGAAAGAATAATAGTTCTCGACAATTTATCCACTGGATTTCGTGAGGCGGCATTATACGGTGAATTTGTAGAAGGAGATACGGGAGATCAAGCACTCGTCACTGAGATTTTGCAGAAATACAATATCGACACCGTCCTGCATTTTGCTGCCCATACCATTGTCCCTGAATCGGTAGAAAACCCGCTGAAATACTATCGCAACAATACGGCCAACACTCGCAGCCTGCTGGAGTGCTGCCAAAACGCTGGGGTTAAGCACTTTGTCTTTTCCTCTACCGCTGCAGTCTATGGTACGCCCGAGTCGGAATATTGTGGCGAAGACACACCAACCAATCCCATCAACCCCTATGGCATGTCGAAATTAATGAGTGAGCATATGCTCAAAGATCTCGCCTTCGCTTCGAGCTTACGTTATGTGGTTTTGCGTTATTTCAATGTCGCGGGGTGTGATCCCCAGGGCCGGATAGGACAAAACACCGATAAAGCGACACTGCTCACTAAGGTGGCAGTAGAAGCGGCAGTAGGTAAGCGCGAAAAAGTGCTCATTTTCGGTACCGATTTTGACACCAAGGACGGCACTGGTGTTAGAGATTATATTCACGTTGAAGACCTAGCGTCTGCCCACATTCGCGCGCTAGATTATCTCAGAAAAAAAGGAGAAAGCACCACGCTCAACTGTGGTTACGGACATGGCTACTCCGTTAGAGAAGTCCTTGATGCTGTAAGCAAAGCTAACGGCAAACCACTAACGGTGGTAGAACAAGGCCGACGCGCGGGCGATCCTCCCGCCCTAATATCCCGCGCTGAAAAAGTACGTACTGTGCTTGGCTGGAAGCCGAAGTTCGACAACCTTGACCAAATCGTAACCTCTTCACTAAATTGGGAACGAAAACTGCAAAAAGATAAAGACGCGAAATAAATCCTAGCGATTTTATTGAATCTACAGAACTTAAACCCATTGAGGGGTTTCAATTGTTTAAAGATTTATTACCGCCTGCTACGGCTGTATGCCACGCCACATCCAAAATGTGGGAAACTACAGTCAGGCCTGACGAAGAAGCCCATATTGCTAATGCGGTTGAAAAACGAAAACGGGAATTTAGAGCGGGACGCAATGCAGCTCGACAGGCGTTATGCCAATTAGACTCTCAGTTTAATCCACACACAACGAGCCTTTTGCCAGGCGAAAAAAGACAGCCTCTGTGGCCCGACCATATCGCAGGGGCAATCACCCACAGTGCGGACCAGTGTTATGCCGCAGTGGCACTGAAATCGAACATCAAAAGCCTCGGCATAGATGTCGAAGAGTCTGAACCTCTGCAAAGCAATATTCTTAAAATGATCTGCACCCCTGAGGAAATAAAATGGCTTAGCTCCCTAAAAGATGGGTTATTTTGGGCAAAGCTAATTTTCAGCGCTAAAGAGAGCATTTATAAAACGTACTTCCCTATATGCCATTCCTATTTAGATTTTCTAGAAGCGACCCTAGAAATAGATAGAGCAAATGAAACTTTTTCCGCAACAATATTAGTGGATACCTGCGACACACTGGGGACTCAAACTTTGGAGGGTCGATTTACTATAACTGACAATTTTGTTTACACAGCAGTTTGGCTTTAAGCCGAAACTGCTGATGCCAGTGTCAGACTTCTCTATACACCAGACCTTCGACCGATTCCCCAGTATTGAAACCCCAACTCATCCAATCGCTCAGGGTCATATTGATTTCGACCATCAAAAATAATCGGGTTAACTAACTCTTTCTTAATTTTAACAAAATCAGGCTGGCGAAACATTTTCCACTCAGTCACTAAGATCAGCGCCGAAGCACCTAGAATAGGCTCATATTGCTGCTCGACAATTTGTAATTTGCCTTCCTCTATCCAAGCTGGCGGGAACTCTTTTGCAGCGGTTTCCTTCGCTACGGGATCATACGCTTTAATTTTTGCTCCCGCGCCGATTAGCGCCTTAATCAATATGATGGCAGATGCTTCGCGAACATCATCAGTACCGGGTTTAAACGCCAACCCCCAAATAGCAAAGGTGTGCCCCGTCAAATCGGCACCAAATAAATCCACCACTTTTTCAAACATTCTGCGCTTTTGTTTTTCATTTCTGGATTCAACGGCGTTCAGTAAATCTGGGGTAAAGTTTGAATCTTCCGCCATACGAACAATCGCTTTCACATCCTTAGGAAAACAAGAACCACCGTAACCACAACCCGGATAGATGAAGGAATACCCTATCCTGGAATCCGACCCTATTCCTTTGCGCACATTTTCAACATCGACTCCCATCCGCTCACAAAGATTCGCTATTTCGTTCATGAAAGATATTTTCGTGGCCAACATTGCATTAGCTGCATACTTTGTCATTTCCGCATCTTTCACACCCATAAACTGCAATTTTTCGTGATTGCGAGCAAAGGGGGCGTACAGCTCCTTCATGACTTCTCTGGCTCTGGCGCTTTTGGAGCCTATGACAATTCGATCTGGACGAAGAAAGTCATCGACTGCGGCGCCTTCTTTCAAAAACTCAGGATTACTCACCACATCGAAAGCCTGCTCAATGCCTCTTGCCTCTAACCGGCTCTGGATAGCCTCTTTCACTTTATCAGCGGTGCCAACAGGTACCGTGCTCTTATCTACTATCACCGCATATTTATCTAGGTTGTCGCCAATCTCTTCGGCCACCGAAATCACGAATTTCAAATCTGCCGAGCCATCCTCACCAGGTGGTGTTCCCACTGCAATAAAATAAACATCACTAGACTTCATCGCATCTGACAAACTGCTACTGAACTTCAAAAGACCTTCATCAAAGCAACGCTTAACAATGTCTTCTAATCCAGGCTCATATATAGGTATCAACCCTTTATTAAGATCATCCAACTTACGCTGATCCACATCAATACAAGTCACATGGTTCCCCATTTCCGCGAAGCAAGCGCCTGTCACTAATCCAACGTATCCCGTACCAATTATGGTGATGTGCAAAACTCAACCCTCTAAATATGAAAACAGGCGTCAGCTGTGACAATCCCTGTCTCTAAATCAAATTAATTCAAAACCAAAAACCATTTCAAAAATCCTGCTCTACTTGACTGCAATTCGAGCAAACAGATGCCGGCAGATTAGAGTAATTTGTCGGACATGGCTATACTTAATACTCAGTAGTATGAGCCTTTTCTAATGTCTAAATTATTCAATTCTCAACAATCATTTAAATCGCATCCCATCGAAACACGGCCAACACTTTCCTTGTTGCAGATGACTATCATCTTGGCCTTGATCTTTGCTTCGTTAATCATAGCTTATCTACCCTCAGCACTAACCTTGCATGAAAAATGGTTTATGAGTGGTGCCGGTTACAGTCATGGTTACCTCCTTCTTGCCATCTGCGTTTACCTAATATACGACAACGAGAAAAGATATCGATTGGCGGCAAATGGGCCCAATTTAATTTTCGCGCTACCTCTAACAGGCATGAGCCTGACTTGGATGTTACTGGATTTGGCCAATATACAATCCATTCAACAGCTCTTGATGCCCTTTATTTTTATCACCGCGTGCGCCCTTGTCTTGGGGTTTCGATTTGCCCTAACATTATCGCCAGTTATCGGGTTCATCCTTTTCGGAATGCCTGTCTGGAATTATCTAATACCCCTGCTGCAAGCCATCTCAGTTAGTGCCGTTGGTATCGGATTAGATCTGATCAATTTACCTGCTTACATAGAGGGCATTAATGTCACTATACCCGATGGTCAATTTCAAATTGCGGGTGGCTGTAGTGGCTTAAGCTATCTCCTAGTAGGGCTTACACTCGGCACTCTTTATGGATTTTTAAGCTACCAAAACCTGTGGAAGAGGTTTGCTTTAATTGCAATCACGATTCTTCTTTCACTATTTTCAAACTGGGTTCGTATCATTAGCATCATTTACGCAGGCCATCATTCTCAAATGCAAAGCTCTTTGGTAGCCGATCACGGTGATTTTGGCTGGCTGGTATTTGCTTTCACGTTAGTCCCTATATTCATTGTGGCAAAAAAACTAGAAAAAGGAGAAAGCGAAACCACCGCCCCAGCCGCAACCGCTGAAAATATAGCCAGCTCATTTTCAATCCCTAAATTCGCAATATTTATGTCCTTCGGCCTTATGTTGATTGCTCCTATTCTCAATAAAACCGTCGACACGTTAGATAACAAAGGCAATCAACAGGCGTTCCAATTCCCGCTATTTTTAGAAGAATGGCAATTTATCGGCCATCAGAAACCTACCTGGCTTCCGAACTTCCAAAATGCTGACAAAATAGTCACCGGGAGTTATCGCCACAATGCATTTACTGTCAATATTGCTGTGCATCATTTTTTTCATCAAAACCAAAGTCGTGAATTAATCTATTACACCAATACAATTTTGAGTGAACCTTGGGAAGAGCGATCTATTGAAATCGAAACAAATCAATCAGACACAATCAATAAATCACTCATCATCTATAACGCATCCAATCGAAAGGTGATCAATGATAAACGGTTAATTTATTGGTTTAATGTGGCTGGAATGAGAACAACGACGAAAGTGGATGCGAAGATACTGCAATTAAGAGGGTTGCTACATTCGAGAAAGGATGCTGCCCTGATAACAATTAATATTGACTGCGACAATAGAGACTGTTCAATTTCAACGCAACAATTAAACTCTTTTAGCAAAATCATTACGCCGTATATTGATAACCATTTCAAAACTCCTTAAACCCAACCTATCTGCTAACAACCTATTTTTATTAGAAGGGAGGGTTGATATAATACTGAGCTATTTGAAAGCAAATAAATTGCTAATACCCTCCAGCGATTTTTAATCTCTCTGCATTGTAGACTGCGGCGCGAAACCATTCAGTCTGTGACCATCTTCACAGACTGAATGGTACTGCGACTGCAATTATTGCACTGGGTTAATACGCGAAAAAAAATATAAACTCCAGTGGATTATGTTTAACAATCCAGCTACAACTTGACCATTTACTGTACCCGTTAGTAAAGCGAAGAGAGAGTTTTATTGTGCGAATTTCAATATTGGGCTTCTTAATATTAAGCTTCAATATTCAGCTGAACAACCGTTCCAGTAATGAGGTGTAATCCCAGTGTCTTGTATTTTACAACGTAGTTTTGTTTTCTTAATCTTTGTCCTACTGATAGCCTGCGGTGGAGAGTATGACGGAGATGCCGAAAGCCCTGGCTCAGGAGCGAGTCGCCACCTATCCGACCCGAACAACCCCGACACTAACAATCCGGACACCTCTTCACTCCCCCCTTATGTCATTGACAGTATCCCGGTAGATTTGCAGCAGCAAGTTCAACCCGCCATCACTCCCAGCTTCAGGTTCAGTGAATCGATAGATGCTAACTCAATTACGTTAAGCGTTAGCGAATTGAGAAATAGACTCACCTCTGCGTCAAACGATGAAAATATAATTGGCTTACTCGATATTCCCGGTAGCTGGACCTATAACGAGGAAACTGTCACTGCGACCTTTAATCCCGTCTCTCCACTTGAAGTTGACACCGTCTACCAATTTACCATCAGTCACTTTTCCGATACTCAAGGAGACATTGCTGATGAACCTTACAGCGTCGTTTTCCAAACACTTCACCTAGTCACAATACAAGCGCAGCCTCTCAGCATCAGTGCAAACCAAGGTGAACCCGCTTCATTCACTATTGCCGCATTAGGAGATGGAGATCTATCTTACCAATGGTTCAGAAACGGTCGTCAACTCCCCAACCAGAACTCTGCCACTCTCATTATTGACGCTGTCACCAATGATCATGCAGGGTTTTATTCCGTGGAGGTAAGCGATGATAGTAGCTCTATACTTTCCGAATCCGCTGAGCTAGAGGTTACTCAAGTATTACAGTTTACACTCCAGCCTCAATCGCAAGTATCTGACTTAAGCCAACCAATCGTGTTTCAAGCGATGGCCAGCAGCGATAATGCCGTTTCCTACCAGTGGTTCCATGATGATGCCGCTGACAATCGAGGTCTGGATGACGGAGATGGCGGCACGTCGTTATCGATAGCGCAAGTCAGACACTCCGATGCAGGGGAATATTATGTACAAGCAACGAATATAAACGGAATGGTAAATTCCCTTCCGGTCCACCTCGAAATCTCCGGTGGAGTTCAAATCAATTCGCAACCTAGCAGTGCAACACTCTATGAAGGCACCTATATCGATTCGCCATTTAGCTTTCTCGTAAGCGCTAGCGGCACCGATAATAGAGTCCAATGGTTCCGAAATGGCGAATCGATTGTGAACGGAACGGGAGAACGCCTCTATTTTGAAAACGTAAACTCAGCAAGCAATGCAAGCTATTATGCTGTTGTGACAAATGATGTTAATAGCGAACAATCCTCTACGGTCACGCTATCCACTACCCCAGGCGTCACGATCACTCAGCAACCGGTTAATTCAAATGTTTGGGAAAATGAACCCGCAGCAATGGAGACTGCAGCTGTGGGCACACCACCGCTAACCTACCAATGGTACAAAGATGGCACTCTCTTAGCAGGAGAAACAAACCCAACACTCACCATTTCATCAGTCAGGGCTAGTGATCTTGGCGACTACACAGCATCGATCACTTCTGGCATCATCTCAGAAACTCAACCCTACTTTTACTCTCAGCAGTATACTGACATAGCCACACTCGAAGTTTATTCCCCTCCGACAATCACCTCTCAACCGTCTGATGCTCAAGTTTATGGAGGAGACACACACTCTCTGGAAGTGACCGCCACCGGGTCGGGCAATCTGAGTTATCAATGGGAAAAAGACAACGCGCCAATTGCTAACAATGGGACTTATAGTGGTGCCCACAGCAACGCATTGTTCATTTCTAATATGGCTCAAATTACCGCAGGCGATTATCGGGTGATTATATCTTCAGATCTCGATACCAATAATAGTTACGCCATAACATCCGACATTGCAGAGATCGATTTCCTGCAGCCGCCGACCATCACTAGCCAGCCCCAAGACATCACCACGACGGAAGGTGAAACAATGACACTAACGGTCGTCGCACAAGGTTCTTCATCGCTATCATACCAATGGTATCACCGCGGCATTGAGTTACCCGGTGCCACATCCTCAACACACACCATCGCGAATATCAGCAAAGCAAATAGTGGCGTTTACTATGTTGTAGTGAGCTATAGCGACGGTAAAAAAATTCAATCCTATGCGCCTGAAGTCACTGTCAACGGACGTCTTATAATCACTCAAAACCCCATTAGCGTTGCTAATTTTCCTGATAGCACGGCTTCATTTAGTGTAACAATTAGCGGGGATAATTCGCCTTTTATCTATCAATGGCAGAAGGACGGACAGAACATCGGGACGCAGCTAGTCACATCTGCACACATTAATACCTACACCATTCCTATCATCCTTCATGGCGATGAAGGCCTATATCAAGTTTTGATAACCGATTCCACAAGCAATCAAGCCACTTCTATTGCCGCTGCACTCACTCTCAACGAGCCTGCATCTATCACTCACTTTAATACCTTTGATCAAATAGTTTGGGAGGATGAATTAGCCCTCTTCTTGGTCACCGCGTCAGGCAGTTCTCCAATTGATTACCAGTGGTATAAAAATAACATTTTGATTTCAGGAGCAAACGAGAACCAACTTAAATTTAGCAATGTAACCACTGCCGACGCCGCAGATTATACCGTACAAGTCAGTAATGGCGGCAGCTCGGAGCTTTCGCAAGCAAGTAGCCTCATTGTAAAGATATTGCCATTTATCTCTGTTCAGCCTCAGGGAAATACAGTCAACACTGGCGCAACCTATCATTTTTCCGTCACCGCAGGTGGAGATGAAATCGCCTATATTTGGCAAAAAGACGGGTCAACTATCGATGGAGAAACTAGCTCCACATTGACGATTGCAGACATTACATTAGCCGATCGCGGCGACTACACGGTTATCGTGCGTAATGGCGGAGGTGAAGTCACTTCCGAGAGAGCGATACTCAATGTAAATGGCCCCGTATCTATCATCTCTCATCCGGAATCGATATCGGTAAAACAGGGAGTAACGACGACACTGTCCGTGGTGGCCACGGGAACAATGCCCATCCGGTACCAATGGTATAAGGACAACCAAGCCATTTCAGGTGAAGATGGACCAACATTAACCATCATCAGCACCAGCCTTAACGATGCTGGTGCCTACCATGTAATCGTCAACAATATTCGAGAAATTCCTGCTACCTCTACCATCGCTGATCTTGAAGTAACGATAAATTATGATATCAACCTCGACATCATCGGTTCGGGTACTGTTTACAGCTCTCCTTTAGGCCTCGATTGCCAGCAATCCATTTCTTGCAGCGCGTCCTTCCCTCGAAACACACTGGTCACTTTGGAAGCCATTCCAGCTCAGGGATATCAGCTATTGGGGTGGAATGGACTGAATTGTTCAAGCCCCACTTGCACAGTCGAGATAAAGGAAACTCTCAACATATCAGCCACGTTTTCTGAAATTGTAGTTGAAAATAATTACGGTTTTTGGCAAGTCGAAAACTTTGATTACCTCTATGAAGTGGGTCCCGATGAAGATTTCAAGACACCCTCCGACGTACCGTGGGAAAGTCTAGCGCCAGGTTCACTCGTTCAAATCCATTGGCGTTCTGAACCCTATGCGGATAAATGGGCCATCAATACACAAGCCAGTGCACTTAAGCCCGTCGTTATCCTCGGGATACCCAACGAAGACGGTGATTTACCCGTAATCTCGGCAGCGGGCGCAACAACCAGAACAGAACTTAATTTTTGGAATGAGCAGAGAGTACTTATAAAGGTTGGTGGTTCCAATTTACCAGCAGGCCAAGACCCTTCTTACATTTACATCGAGCAACTGGAAATACGGGATGCAAATGAGAGTAACGGATTCAGAGATCAAAACGGTAGTAATCAATCGTATTCCGTCAATGCTTCAGGAATTTTAGTCGAAAACGGCAGCCATATTTATATACGAGGCAATGAAATCCACGAAAATGGATACGGTGTCTTCACTGCATCACGGGCCGAAAACATCACTATCAGTCACAACTTTATTTACGAAAATGGCGTCGAACACCACAATGACTATCACAACGCCTATTCAGAAAGCAGTAATGTCATCTATGAGTACAATCACTTCGGACCGCTACGAAATAATGCTAGAGGCAACAATATTGAAGACAGATCAGCTGGCGTTATCATTCGATACAACTGGATTGAAGAGGGTAACGCGCATCTTAATATTTCCAATTCAGATAAAGATTTTATCATTGGTAACCCCGCTTATCGCTCAACTTATGTGTACGGAAATGTTTTAACCGAATCAAATGTCGATTCCAGTGCTGCAAGCTTTATTCAATACGGCGGCTACTCGAGTAATTCGAATTTCCGTCGACAAGGTACTATTTATATTTATAACAATACCTTTATTAACAGTGATACCACTCGTAGTTATCTCATCGATATGAGCACCTCAGATGAAACTGCAGACATTCGCAACAATGTAGTCTATGCACTCCACGGTAAAAACAGCCCATCGGATAGCAGCGCGATAAGCACAGGTATTACCACCAGCAACGGGACTATTGTGGGCAGACATAACTGGCTACAAGAAGGCTGGGATCTGCCTAACCTTGGAAATAATGTTACCGGCTTCAATAATATTGAAGGCTACCTGCCCGGTTTCGAGGATTTCAGTCAGCAAAAATTTCAACCTGCAACCGGCTCTGTACTACTGAATGCAGCTACTGAGCAACACATCAATTCCCATAGCATTCAGTATCAATACAACAAACACCAAGAACAACGTATCCGTCTCGACAACGGGGCTCTTCATGTAGGCGCCCTTACCCGGTTTTCAGATAGTAGTGGTGAACCCAACTATGAATTAGCTATCGAGAACTACAGCGCTATCAGCGACGCTTTTCAATTGGATGTCATCACCAACAATGCCTCTGGAATCGCTTGGAACACTGATTTAGAACAGTACATTGTAGTGCAAGAAGGCAGCGCACTCCTCCATCGCTATGATCACAACTTTGTCCATCTTGGCGTTATCACTATTTCAGGGGATATCGATAGCGATATCGAAGGCATAACTTATATCGGTGGCAATCTATTCTTGTTAGCCACCGAGCGAAATTATGTTCACAAAATACATATTAATAACGAAACTACGGACATCAATGGTGACATCGAGTTTTCTCAAGCTTACCGATTACCTCCCTCTACCACCGATTATGGCTTTGAAGCCATTGCCTATATACCGCCTTCGGAAGGCCAACCAGGACTTGTGTATGTCGCACAAGAAGGAGCGGCTGCCGATCCAGCCGCACGAATAAAAATTTACGCTTTTGAGATGACACCTGACGACATACCAAAAACGCTAAAAGATTATAGCGACGGGTCTTTAACAGTTTTAGAGCCTTTTGGTACCAACATTGAACTTCTGTTAGCCGGATTCATAACGGATATATCAGGTATGACCTATGACTCAAGAACGGAAAATTTGATATTCGTGTCACAAGAAAGTAGTAAAGCGATTCAAGTTGACCCCAACACCGGTACCATTATTTCTCAACTTGATCTCACTGGCGCACCGGAATTCGAAGGCGTGGTTTCTGGCTACGATAACCAGTTGGTATTCGTTTCAGAGCCCAATTGGTTAAGAGAATATTCCCTGGATAAAGTCGATATCCTTAATCATCCTCAAAATGCCACAATCGCCACAGGCGAGAACGTCACACTCACAGTGGATGCAATTGGATCTGGCACTCTGAGTTATCAATGGTTCAAAAACGGCGATAGCATTGCTGGTGCCACTAGCGAATCACTCGTTTTAACTAATGTAAGCATCAATGATAGCGGCGGATACGATGTCAGAATCACCAGTAGCAATAACACTACTGCGAGATCAAATACGGCAACCGTCGTGGTTTACGAGCCTCTCACGCTCATTTCAACCCCTCCTAGCACCTTCACTATCGACGCTGGGCAAAGCTTTACTTTAACCGTAGCCGTCGCCGGTAGTGGTCCCATCAGCTATCAATGGAGTAAAAATGGTTCTTTAATACCAGGAGAAACAAGCAGTACTCTCAACATTCCCACTCTTTCTTTCGCTGATGCGGGACTGTATCAATCTCAAATCAGCAATATTGGCAGTAGCGTAACCACCACCAGCACTCTCACGATTACCGGAGCCGTGGAAATAATCCAACACCCTGCCAGTGCGACAATCACTCAAGACAACAGTGTGACATTTGAGGTATTAGCCTCTGGCGCCGAATCACTTTCCTATCAGTGGCGCAAGGAAGCACTCAATATCAATAACGCTAACGGCTCAACTTATCGAATACAAAGCGCCATCGTAAACGATAGCGGCGCTTATGATGTTGTTGTTAATAATTCATTTTCGTCAATCACTTCGAATTCCGCGACATTAGTGGTGATGCCAGTCGTGGGTGTACCGGGTGCAATCGATTTATTGTGGACCATACCCACAGCTCGAACCAATGGTGAGGTTTTTTCAGCTAATGAAATTCAGAGCTTCCGAATATTCTATGGAACCGATGAAAACTCTCTCGATGCGCAAATCCTTATTGGAGACTCCAGTGCAAGGTCAGAAAGGGTTATTAATCTAGCTGATGGCACTTACTATTTCCGCATCATGCTCACCGACATTTATAATATAGATAGCGGGCTGTCCTCGGTTTACAGCGCTACTGTTGGTCAATAGGGAAAATCACTCTATCGATAATAGAGATCGTTTCTGGGTGACAGGCAGTGACCCAGAGTGACTATTCTGCAATAATCTCTACCACAATCAGAACCTTTATCAATAAATAAGTCGTCTACAATAAATTCAAGCATTTGCTTCACAGAAAGAACAACAACTTGTTGTTCTTTCACGCTATTTAGATGGATTGTTTTGAATAGCCATTTGCTACCCAAAATTACATTACCAGGATCAATTAATGCCTAAACTGAAGGCTGTATTATGGTCAGTCATTATCAGCATCGCGAGCTATGGAGTTTGGATTGCTTTTAACGAATATGACGCGGTAATAGCATCGGTAAAACAATTGGGGCTTTTCGGTTTCGCGACAATCTGCGGTCTATCGCTGCTAAATTATTTTATTCGTTTTATTCGCTGGCATTGGTATCTCAACATTATGGGATACTCTATTCCGCTGTTTCGTCATATTTTGTATTACCTTTCTGGTTTCGCATTAACTACAACACCAGGAAAAGCCGGCGAAGCCATTCGGTCATTGTACTTAAAACACCATGGAGTAGATTACCCCACTAGTTTGGCAGCCTTTGTTTCTGAACGTTTTTCAGATCTCATTAGTGTTCTTCTGATTGCACTCATTGCCATCACCTATTTTAAAGATTACCAATACGTTGCCGTAGGATTTGGTGTATTTCTTGTCATCGCCATTGCAATGATACAATCTATTTCATTCCGGCATTTTTGCTCCGAGAAAATACAGAAACATACCTCCGGCAAGCTCTCCACCGTACTTTTGAATATCATTGAGATCGTCGAACAAATGGCTCAATTAATGACATTCAAAGTACTTATCATTGGTCTGATTTTAGGTGTCATATCCTGGGGCTGCGAAGCTTATGCTTTTGCTATTGTGGGACAAGCGATGGGGAGTAATACGCCCGCGCTCATCTTTGCGGGTATCTACGCGATTAGCATGTTGATCGGCGCTGTCTCATTTCTCCCTGGCGGATTGGGCAGCACTGAAGCGGTCATGTATTTATTGCTCATATCCATTGGAATGGACAGTAGCGTCGCCGTTTCTGCCACATTACTATGCCGAATCACCACGTTATGGCTGGCCGTTTTCGTGGGGTTTATCGCTCTTTTTATCGTTGAAATCAAATTCAAATCAGGTGGACTTCTTCAACTCTCAAAATCCACAAATGCAGAAACATAAGAATAATAATGAGTATTTTATGACATCAAACACAACATCAAACACAACATCAAACACGACATCAAATGCTAACCAGGACACCATACCTCTATGCGTTGATTTAGACGGTACTCTCATCAACACCGACCTACTGCTTGAATCTTTTGTTCGAGTGCTCAAAAATAGCCCGTGGATCTTACTGTTCATACCCTTTTGGCTACTTCGCGGCAAACAGACTCTCAAAGCAAAATTGGCAGCTCGTTGCGATATCAACATCGAAAAGCTTCCCTACAACGAAGCGCTCTTGAGTCACTTGTCTGAACAAAAGAGCCTAGGCCGTCGCCTTTATCTTTGCACAGGCAGTAACATTAAGTTCGCTGAACAAATCAGCCAGCACTTAAATTTATTCGATGGCACATTCGCATCTGATGACAACCGAAATTTAACCGGTAGTGTCAAATTAAAAGAGCTTAACGATAAATTTTCATCAGGTGGTTACGATTACGCAGGCAACGAGACCCTAGATCTAAAGATTTGGAGAGAAGCTCGAAGAGCATTAGTCATTAATGGTTCAAAAGTGCTGAAACAAAAAGCGGAAAAACTCACTACCATCGATTTATTTCAAGAAAAAAAACCCGCTTCACTCAAGCTTTTTTTAAAAGCGGCAAGAATACATCAATGGGTTAAGAACCTACTGATATTTGTTCCTCTCGGAACGGCACATATTGTCAATAGTACTGATGCCTTTATTGCCTCCTTCTTAGCCTTTGTTTCCTTCGGTCTCTTAGCCTCCAGTACTTACATCATAAATGACCTAACCGATCTCGACTCGGATCGGTGTCATCATACAAAGCGTGAACGCCCTTTCGCTAGCGGTGCTATATCAATTCAGATCGGCATTTTATTTTCTGGCATTTTATTACTGTCAGGCCTGAGCTTAACGCTCTTCTTACCGTTCGAATTCGGAATAGTGCTTTTAGTTTACCTAATCACAACCCTATCCTATTCTTTCAGACTAAAATCAATGGCCTCTGTTGATGTCATCACTCTTGCCCTTTTATATACCGTGAGAGTCATTGCCGGTGCTTTTGCCATTGGCGTTACATTATCATTCTGGCTACTGGCCTTTTCTCTATTCATCTTTCTCTGTTTGGCTATCGTCAAACGCGTCTCGGAACTCATCAACATGGAGAAACAAAGTAAAGAGAAAGCGATTGGTCGTGGATACGAGGTTTCGGACAGATCAGTATTACAAAGCTTAGGAACTTCTAGCGGTTATATGGCTGTGCTGGTAATGGCACTCTACATCAACAGTACTGATGTAGTTAAGTTATACCAGACTCCCGAAATACTATGGGTCTTATGCCCTATCCTTCTTTTTTGGATCACCCGAGTATGGATGAAAACCGCCAGAGGACTTATGAATGAGGATCCCATACTCTTTGCTTTAAAAGATAAAAGTAGTTGGCTGGTGGGATTATTGAGTGGTTTGGCTCTCGTACTGGCAACGATTTTATAAGTCGGGAACAGCCTTTATCCTTTAAATACGAGACACCCGTTAGTACGGATGCTAATAACAAATACTAGAGATTGAGAACCGGAAATTTTGAAATGGGAAAAATATGACAAAGCGCAAAAACCTATCATGGGGACGATTTAACGACGTTGAAGTAAAAATTCAATCGTTAAACTGGCGCAATCAGAATTTACCCATTAGCGAAGAGAAGCAACTTCCCTATGGTAACGGCCGAAGCTATGGCGATAGTTGCTTGAATGACCAAGGCTCTATGATCGATGGAAAGAAGCTAAACCGTTTTATCAGTTTTGATCGACAAAATGGGTTACTCAAAGTTGAAGCGGGCGTAATGCTGTCAGACATACTCGCACTGACAGTGCCCAATGGCTGGTTTCTTCCTGCCACACCCGGCACCAAATTCGTCACCGTGGGCGGTGCCATTGCGAATGATGTCCATGGAAAAAACCACCACGTCACTGGCACCTTTGGCTGCAACATCACTCAGTTTGAATTATTGCGATCCGATGGACAACGGCTCTTGTGCAGCCCCACCGAAAACAAAGACTATTTCTCCGCAAGCATCGGTGGTCTTGGCTTAACAGGTATGATTACTTGGGCAGAGTTGAAGCTCAAACGTATTCAGAGCCCTTACATCGACTGTGAATCTATTAAATATAATTCTTTAAATGAATTCATGTCCTTGTCAGAGGAATCGGCAGCGCAATATGAATACACGGTAGCTTGGGTTGATTGTTTGGCTACTGGAGACCAGCTGGGTAAAGGTCATTTCATTCGAGGCAATCACACGGGCTCGATCATTACAGGTAAACAGCCCTCCCTTTCTCAATCGAATTTATCAGTTCCATTCTCATTTCCAAATGGGGTGTTGAACGGACTGACAGTAAATATGTTCAACACATTGTATTTCAATCGACAGTTCGCAAGAACGAAAGAGTTTGTTAGCCATTACGACCCCTTTTTCTATCCCCTAGACTCCATTTTAGATTGGAATCGGATCTACGGCTCTAAAGGTTTTTTTCAATACCAATGCGTAGTCCCCAAAAACGATCAGGCAATGCGAGAAATTATGCATTCCATTGCCGATGCCAAGATGGGATCCTTTCTCACGGTTCTGAAAGAGTTTGGGGACGTGGAATCGCCGGGCATGCTCTCGTTCCCACGTAAAGGAATGACTTTTGCCCTAGACTTTCCCAACCAAGGGCCTCGCACACTCGCACTATTAGAACGACTTGATGACATTGTAAAAGAAGCAAAAGGAGCAGTTTATCCCGCGAAAGACGCACGCATGTCCGCCGAAAGCTTCCAACAATATTACCCCAACTGGAAAGCGTTCAGCGAATACATAGATCCGCACTTTTCTTCAAGTTTTTGGCGCCGAGTGACTGCCCCAATTTGAAATCAGGCTTTAACAAATCAGTGAGCTAAGACTAAGCTTGACACCACTATCTAAGGTTAAATGATGAAAAATGTTTTAATTATTGGTGCTACCTCCGCAATTGCACATGCGACGGCGAGACTCTATGCGCAACATGGGGCACAGCTTTATCTGATAGGGCGTAACAAGGAGAAGCTCGACATTAATGCCTCGGACCTACAAGTCTTGGGGGCCTCTTCCGTATTTGTTGATGTGGTTGACCTTGATGATGTCAGCGCACACCAAGGATTAATTGACCGCTGCATCAATCAGCTGAATTCCATTGATATTGCACTCATTGCTCACGGCACACTAGCCGATCAAGCTGAGATCCAGACTAGTTACGAAAAGACCTTAGAGGCATTAACAACAAACGGACTCTCGTACCTATCACTGCTTACCCGTTTGGCGAACTACTTTGAACCACAACGAAAAGGCACGATTGCAGTTATTTCTTCCGTAGCAGGTGATAGAGGCCGTCAAAGCAATTATATATATGGCACGGCAAAGGCCGCAGTCTCTACATTCACACAAGGATTACGCAATCGACTCGCTAAATCAGGTGTGAATGTACTGACTATCAAACCTGGGTTTGTTGACACACCAATGACGGCAGACTTTGACAAAAGTGCTCTCTGGGCGAGCCCTGAAAAAGTCGGTGCAGAAATATTTGAAGCTATCAAACGAGGCAAAGATATTATTTATACACCTTTCTTTTGGCGTTATATCATGATTGTGATTAAATCAATCCCAGAAATATTATTCAAGAAATTAAACTTGTAGCGTGATTTGAGTGGTGAAGCTCATAAATGATCATCCCTTTTAGCTGATAATCCACCATAGGAATTGCAGTCTCACCACCAAATTAGGTTCGGATTCTAAAACATCAAATTCGATAACCTCAATCTCAATCTCAATCTCAATCTCAATCATCAGTGGAAAATACGTGAGAGAACAACGCAGCCAACAATACCGAATTAAAAACTGCATGGGTTTCATCGCCCTATCGTTGTTTCTAGTCTTAATAGGTGCCTGCGGTGGCAACAACGCTCCCCATTCTGAGAATAGCGTACTGACTAACCAGGATTTATCTGACGAAACAACTTTTATCTCAGACATCCAAGGTAGCGGCCAAATTACACTTAAATGGGTTCCCCCTACACGCTATGTCACCGGCGCTGAAATTAGCACAGGCGAGCTCGGTTCCTATGACATTTATTGGGGGAACAATACGGACGAACTCACATATTTAACCTCAATTACAGACCCACTCACGCAAGAACTAACGCTCTACAATTTGGAGCAAGGCGAATATCTGTTTTCCATTGTCGCAAAAACAATTTACGGATCTGAAAGCGACCGATCCAATGTCATCCGCAAAACGATCAACTGAAAATCTGTCACCTTCATTGCCTCCCTCGCGTCCCCATCGGTCTTTGCCAATAATTCGCCTCTCCTGATAACTCTCTATTTGTGACCCATTTCACCCTATGAAATATATAAGGTGATCACACGTCTTTTTGTGCGCTTATTAACCATATAAAACAAATAACCCACCTATGCTGGAAACAATCGCATCACTTACTACAGTTGCATTATGGGTAATCATCATGATCAATCAGCATTTTTCTAAACTCCATTATCTTCCTTCTTGGCCGTCTATTAAAAGCGCTATATGTTTAGCTATTTTGACACTACTGCTTGCGGGATGTGGCGCGGAAAGTGATAGTCGTTTTGGAGGGGAATCTAGTGACACCGTAATTCCCTCCGGTGGAAGTCCCATTGCCGATAATTCGGGTTCTGGAAGTGATACAACAGACAGTGAGGATTTAAACAACAACGTCCCTGATGAAGGGAATGATACGAACAGCAACGAAGATGATGAAGCTAACAACGAAGATGAAACCCCTGACGGCGAAAGTATTACTCTAAATTGGACTGAGCCTAGTCTATTTGAAGATGGTGAGGCGTTATCAAGAAGTGAAATCGATTCCTATGAAATCTTCTGGGGGCTAAACGAAACTGACTTAACAACTCTTACCGTAATCAATGACCCCAACACACTTGAATTCATTGTTAATGGACTATTTCAAGGCGTTTACTATTTTTCTATCTCGGTCACTACAATCTATGGTAATACCAGCGACCAATCCAATGTCATTAAAAAGGTTATAATTTAGAAATATTCTTAAAATACGGTTATAGAACATGATAACTTTATCTCTGATAGCAATGGGATCAAATTGGATGAATTCACATATCGGTAAATTCTAGCCCTGCACAGTAACCAGCGGGATGTAACCTGAACGCGCCGAGCTAGTAGCTTATTCATCTAGATAGGCTCCCCAGCAAAATTCACGTGATCACCTTTCCTCGTATTTGCACACTGCAAATAAAACCTTGATATACTTCTCACTACAGTGTGATGACTCTGTTACGCACTAAAAACGGAACTCAGTATTCCCCGACTAGTCCCCAGAAAAAACCCGAGAAAAAGAATGCTTGATTGGTATGCACCTTTTAACAAACACTTCATATTCCCATTCTATTATTGGCGCAATGGCGATAAAAGACTCGCTCGCCTAGCCGAAATTGAGGCCAGCCTTACTCTCAGCGAAGAAAACTTAAATGCATTACAACTGAAAAAAATGCAAACTATTGTCCGATATGCGTACGCGCATTCAGTCTATTACAAAAAAATAATGAACGACCGTCACTTTCATCCCAATGACTTACAAAAGCTAAGCGATATTGAAGCTCTACCGGTACTAACCAAAACCCTAATACAGAATAATCTAAACGACCTCATCTCAGATGAATACACAAAAGATCAGCTTGTTCAGGATGCCTCAGGTGGTTCCACGGGAGAACCCACTATCTATTACAAAGATTGGGATCATCATAACCTACGCCGCGCCGATCAAATCAGGCATGATCGGTGGAGTGGCTGGGATATTGGTAAACGTAGCGCTCTTATTTGGGGGGCCCAGCGAGACCTAAAGGCCGTACGATCCATTCGAGAACACATCATTTCCCGCTACATCGAGCGTCGCTGGGAACTAGATGCCTTTGAAATGACTCATGAGAAAATGAATGGTTACACCAGGCAACTTGAAAAAATCAAACCCTCCATGATACTAGGCTACGCCAACGCCCTAACCGTCTATGCGCAACACCTACTAGACAACAGTCCCAATCACACCATTCGGCCGGAAGGCATAATCTCATCGGCTGAAACACTGACTTCTACCGGACGGGCCATTATCGAAAGCGCTTTCCACTGCAAGGTTCTTAACCGCTATGGATCACGGGAAGTGGGACTCATCGCGAGCGAATGCAAAACCCAGGAAGGCCTGCACATTAATGCCGACAATGTGTATGTTGAAATCCTAAAGGAAGAAAAACCCGTGCCTGACGGAAATAGTGGAGATATTGTTGTCACTGATTTCTGGAACTTCGGTATGCCCTTTATCCGTTACAAACTCGAAGATGTAGGGCATATGAAATTAGGGCTGTGCTCCTGTGGGCGGAGCTTACCGTTAATGGGAGCAGTTGAAGGTAGGACCGGTGATTTTTTTATTGCAAAAAATGGTTCAATGGTACATGGAGAATACTTCACCCACTTATTTTACGGCATTCCCGAGGTACAAAAATTTCAAATGATTCAAGAAACCATCACGGACGTACATTTAAAAATTGTAGAAACCCCTGACGCAAAAAATAGAAGCTACCTCGATGCTGTTAAATCTAAAACCATCGAAATGCTCGGTGAGCAAACCCTATTAACAACACAATTCGTTAAACATATACCTCCGACAGCATCGGGAAAATCCTTATTTACGATTTCAAAAGTGAAACGTTAGCCAATATACTTCGCAACCGCTCAACAATTGGTACCAAATCAATGCCCAAGCAAAAATTAATTATTATTAGCAACCTTTACCCTAATTCAGCAGAACCGACAAAAGGGGTGTTCACCAAACAAATTGCTGAGCATCTCATCGAAAAATACGATATCAAAGTGATTGCTCCACTTCCTTGGTCACCCAGTTGGGCTAAACGTATATTGAGCTCTGCAGTGGATGTCCCTTCATTTGAAAAAATAGACGGCATCGATGTATATCACCCTCGGTATTTCGTCATTCCTAAAATTGGCCGTTCGTTATATGGGTTTTTCTTTTTTGCAGGCATTCTGCTGACGTTATTAAAACTAAAAAAAGAATTCAAACCAGATTTGATTAACGTACACTGGATTTATCCAGATGGCTTTGGAGCCGTACTCGCTGCTAAACTATTAGACCTGCCGATAGTAACTCATAGCCTCGGTTGTGATATTAATGAATACAGCAAATACTTTCTCAGACGGCAACTCATCAAATTCACCCTACAACATGCCGATAGGAATATTGTCGTCAGCGATGCTCTAAAAACAAAATGTATCGAATTAGGCGCCAGCGAAGATAAGACAACTGTCATTTTAAACGGCGTTGACAACACTATATTTTTCAATCGAAACAAACTGGAATTACGAAAGCAATTAGGTCTTCCAATTGACAAGAAAATCTTCTTATTTGCTGGCAACTTTAATGTTGAAAAAGGTCTGCGCTACCTAATTGAGGCTTATTCAATAGTATCAAAAACCCAATCCAACACTTTGCTATGCGTAGTAGGGTCAGGCCCTCTGGAGCAGGAAATTGACGATCAAATTAAGGCTCTTGGTATTGGAAATAGCGTGCATCTATGTGGACGAGTACCTCACAACAATATCCCTCTATACTTAGGTGCTGCCGATTTTTTATGTCTACCCAGCTTACGAGAAGGCTGCCCCAACATAGTTCTAGAAGCCTTAGCCTCCGGCACCCCCGTATTATCATCAAGAGTTGGCGCCGTTCCCGATGTACTCGCTAGTGCTGGCAGACCTTTAGGACTGCTGGCGAGTCCTGAAAATAGTGTAGAGCTCGCCTCTATTATGGAAAAAGCATTGGGCATGGAATGGCAGGTAAAAGAAAACTTTACATGGATGAATTGGCATGACAATGCGAACAGGATTAGTGAGGTGTTTAGTGATGCTTTGGTGGGTTAGTGGTAGCATTTCAATAACTATTTTTAATAACTCATAGCTTTACGTTCTCACTTTTATTTAGCTCCACCTTGATCGCCTCTCCTATAATTTCATTGGCCAAACGCCGATAATGCCATTCATCATCATGAAAAAGTTCATTGCCGCTATAACCACTATCTATTAGAGTCTGCCGAATATCTATAGTATTAAATCCTTCCAGCCCGAGAGCATTCACGCGTAGCTGATACACGTCAGGAAAAAACTGCCATATACCACTCCAGCTATACATTCTCTGGTTCGGCAATATTGCGAAATACACCTTAGTGCCTTCCTGTGCGGCCTCCATCACAAAGGTATCCATTACTTTCTCTAATAACGGATCAGAGACACCCTCTGCATAATAATAACTGACGAAACTACGAACTCTCTTGAACAGAGCAAAAAGTCCCTGAGCAATCGGTGTAAAACCAAAAGATTGAAATTGTTCGAAATCTCGAAAATACGCGTCATTTTTTTTCAAAAAATGGTGAAATTCATCATTCGTTAAATAAGATTTCAACCAATTTTGATTCGGCCTAATCTCAACTAGCTCATCATCACGGAGCTTAAACCTTGGTTTTAAATATGGCATAGAGGTTTCTTCCGGAATTTTAAACGGAATATAATGGTTATATAATCCGGTAATCGGAGTAGGATCGATGCCGACTACCAATATGTCAGGTTCAAATAGTTTTATTTTAGATCGATATGTTAATAATGATTGGTCAACAGAATACGACATTGAAGCAAAGTTGAAAGCTTCCCTGGTTTCAGAGTCCAAGTAGGCAGACATTGTTTCATTGTTGGCAACACCCTCTCCGCCATTGACCATAGAACTTCCGAGAAAAATCACCCTTGTTTTATTATTTCGCTCAATAACTGCAGGATTAGCCGATCGAGATCCATACTGATCTGTTACCCAATGCTTCCTCTTTTCGTTAGGTTTATTAAACCATCCTGTTATCGAATCAGGTATGTTTGCATTTTCATTATTCAAGAAACGCGCAGTCGATATTTTCGCCTTGTCATCCATATACAACGACATAAAAAAGGCATCGGAAAAACAAAAAGGCAAAATGAACACGGCAAACATTTCACAGAAAAACCAAATTGCTAAAGTAAAATATACCTCAGGCGCCAATGCTTTCATCGATAAAATTTGTTTCAAAAATGGACTCAACATATTCCGCTTTACCTACCTATCCCATAACAGAATCTTAAATCATTAATGGACTTTAGAATTGAAAATAAATGAACGGGGTTGCCTCTTTAGGGATGGAATGAAACATAAATATAATAATTAGCGCATAGGCGCCCCCTTTTACTAGCGAGGGGATCTCGTAACGATGCAGCACGCCACGCTCTTTTAACCAACCGTATAAATGGTCAACCCCAAAACTGAGAAATGCACACAGAATCAATACAGTCATAACGATGCTATCACCAGATTCATTACTGAATAAACGTTGCAGATAGACCCTAGCATGATCGAAATCGTTTGCACGGAATAACACCCAAGCTAAACAAACTAGCAACTGGGTAAAAGCCCAGGCAGCTAGAGTCACAACCCATATTTTTGGCATCTTAAATTTAAAATGGCGATTTTTGAATTGTAGCGAAGACGTCAGTATACCGTGTATACCGCCCCAGGCTACAAACGTCCATGCGGCACCATGCCAAAGCCCGCTAACCATCGTGGTTGTCAACTGATTCACATAGGTGCGAGCTTCACCTTTCTGGTTCCCACCAAGTGCGATATAGACGTAATCCCTAAAGAAACGAGACATGGTCATATGCCATCGGCGCCAAAAATCCGATATATTTGTTGCCAGGTAAGGGAAGTTGAAATTTTCAGGCAAACTAAAACCAAGCATCAAGGCAGAACCAATGGCCATATTGGTATACCCTGAAAAATCGGCATATATCTGGACTGCATACCCAAACATAGCGAGCCAAAGCGTTGCACTTGAATACTGCTCAGGAGCCGCAAAAACAGGATCCACCAAATAGATTGCTAATGTATCTGCAATAAAAGCCTTTTTAAAAAGGCCTAGTAAAAAACGTTTCAATCCACGTTGGAAGTCGTCTCCATTAAACTGTCTATCTGTACTCAATTGATGGACAAATTCTTTAGCACGAACAATCGGCCCCGCAACCAATTGAGGGAAAAATGCAACAAACGTTGCAAAATCTAACAAAGAATGGGACGGCTTTAATTCCTTTTTGTAAATATCAAAGGAATAACTCAAACTCTGGAAAGTATAAAATGAAATGCCAACAGGTAAAATTATATCTAACGTAGGTTGGCTTGGGTAAAAGCCTAGCGTGTTACAGAGCTCAATAAATGAGCCAACAAAGAAATCCGCATATTTGAAATAAAATAAAATACTTAAATTAACCAATACACTAAGCCCCAACCAAGCCCGGCGAATAGATCGTATATTGGAGCCGTGAATTTGTTTTCCAACAACAAAGTCAATTAAGGTTGATACCAAGATTAGACTCAAAAAACGCCAGTCCCAGCAGGCGTAAAAAAACCAACTGGCCAATAGCAATAAGATGTTTTGATATTTTCTAGATAAATGCCAGTAGGTAAAAAACACACAGCAAAAAAAGGTTAAATATTGAATGCTTGCAAAATTCATAATCTAGCGAAGGGTGTCCGTCTGAGTTACATATAAAATAAATTGGGCAATGATAGAATCCATTTTAAAAACGCTCTACTATACACTTTGATTTCTCGTCCGGTACAGGGTAATAAATCATTAACTTTAGTTTCCAACATGTGAAATTACCCGATCTCAAAATTGAAGATATTCTATGTTTTCAATCACGACAGAAATAATCGTATTTAGCCTACTTATCCTATTTTCTATCATGGCTGTAGCCCCCATGACGGTATTAGGGCACCCAGAATTCACCAATGTCGCCTTAGACATTTGTCATTTCCCTGCTTTTTGGTGTTTACAGGTTATCCTTCACGGACTGCTGAAAAGACATCCGCCACTCTCCGGCAAAGAAAACCTCATCATCGCACTAGGCGGCTCTTTATCTCTCGCGGTAATTTTAGAGTATATTCAACCATACTTCCATCGAACTCAAAATCCGGAGGATCTAATTCTCGGCGCCCTCGGGATCGCTTTTGCAGCGACTCAATACACGCATCGAATGAGCATATTGGCGTCAGTCACAGCCAAGGGGTTACTCATTGTAATTATAGTCATAACGGCGATAGTCATTTACCCCAAAATTTATCTTTTACATCTCAGATCAAACACAATCCCCCATTTAGGAAATTTCGAAAATAATTTCGATATCAAACTGTGGCGAAATGTAAATCATATAAAAAAACCCGCACTCAAAAGAGTCCAACATCCAACGGAAGCGGGTCAATATTTAATGGAAGGGTATGCCCTAGATTACCGTTGGAGTGGTATCAGTTTTGAAAACAAAGAGGGGTTTGATATCTCTGATTACACACAATTTGAATTTGATTTTTATAGTGAGCCCCCCCCCGTAACACTCCACCTACGAATAGATGACATTATGGGGCGAAAATTCTATGCTGAATTTGACGCAGCAAGTAACTGGAGCCATGTGAAATTCGATTTGACGCTAGAGAAAACCAAACAACTAGACACTACCAACATATCGAACGTTGCTATTTTCTATGAGACAGAAACTGGCCCTCTTTGTTATAAATTCGATTCATTTATTTTCAAATAAGGCAACAATTAAAGGACTATTGAATTAATTTACTTTTTAGCGGTGGCCTAGTCATAGTCGCTGCAAGTGGTCCGACATACTCGAACATCACTAACCTTCTTTCCAGCTTTGGAGAATAAAATACCTTTTCTCCAGCCTTAATCAAGTACGGTATTTTTTCTATGATATTGATCATATCGGCCCTACTTTTCTCGATCAATAAATATCGAACTCGATATTTCCTCAGCTGCTCAGACCAATCCTCATCTCGAATTAATATATCATCTGCTTGTAAAAAATAATGTTTTCGATCTATATCAAATTGTCTAAAACGATACACAAAAAGCTGCCTAAACTCTCCAGCATAAGCCAAATTTCCATCCAATTCAGGAATACTAAGATCGCTGATAATCTCATCGATGCCACTGAATCCGGAAATATTATGCCGCAAGCTAGTCATACCAGAGATACAAATTGAAGCACATAACCCGACTAAAGATAGCGTTCTAAATAGTTTTTCCTTATTTTTAAATCTCTCACACAGCTCTACATACAACATTCTGATTGTCGAAAAAAATAGGAATACGATAGGAGGATATACAAGTACCGCAAATCGTTCGTTTCGATTATCAAAAAATGAAAAGAAAATATAAAATAAACTAATCCAAATAATCCATATTAAGTTTTCTTTCGCAAAAGGCCTTCCACGAACACAAAAAAGAACAGATAAAACTGATCCACACAAAATAACTACGGGAATTTGATTCCATATAACCCTCGGATAAAAACCCCATGCCTCCCAAGACCATCTATCCGCCCCCTGATATTGAGACATGATGTTAGAAGTATCACTACCAATCGATTGAGCTATATTAGCTGATCCGTACTTTAAAGTAAAAATAGCCAAGGGTAATACCAAAACAACCATTAAAAATATAGACAGCCAGGCTCTCCAGTCTTTGAGTAACTGCCTCTGATTAACAAGGGTATCGACACCAATTGCTAAAAATATGAAGAACATTGTTTGCTTCGTATAAAGGCACGCGGCTCCTATTACAGAAAATAGCAGATACCGCAACCACGGTGCCCAGACAACATCTTTTCTGTATATATTACGATACGTGACTAAAGACAAAAGTCCCATGGAAATAGCAGGTAACTCAAGCATTACAACATTTTGATATTTTACGAATTCAGGTAAACCAAATAGGAAAACAACGGCCATCACAGAAAAAATAACGCCAATCTGTGCTCGTAGAAGGTAATAGCTGAAACACATTCCTGCTGCAGAATAAGCGACAATAAGTATTTGAGCAGATCTTAAATCAACCCCCCCTACCAAAAAAAACAAACCTTCTATAAAGGGAAATAATGGCGGCCAAAATATAAACCCTAATGCTGGGTACTGCTCGTAATATTCAAACGGGTAAGATGCTATTGTTGCTAGAGGAAGATCGACAAAAAAATCTCTAAAAAAAACACCATCCAATAGATGGTGTGCTCCATCTAAACCCTCCATTTTTGGTGAAATCAACCCATTCATTCCTAAGCAGATACTTAGCAATGAAAAAAAAATAATAACAATGAGTAGTTTATCTAGCTGATTAGTCACAACGTAACCTCGACCTTGCAATGAATTCGATTCAGCATACACTAAATTAACCACCTCGCCTTTTTAGGCAGCAACTCTCGAAATGCGTCCTTATCACTAAGATTTAGCGCCGGAGATATTCGCAGTAAAACCAGATAACAAACGCCAAAAATCATCGCCATTGTCATCATTTTTGGCCATAAAGGTATATTGAATTCAGAAATAACCCAAACTGGGATTATAGAAGCAATACTTGCCATCAATGTTGCGACAAGGGATAACCAGGGTAATACCCCACTCAATCTAACCCCCAAGTAATTGGTGATAATTTTAAGGCAAGCTACGAAATATAACAGGCTTAAAATTAAAACTGACAACGCTGCACCTTTTACCCCCATAAGCTGAATACAGGTGTAGGTAAGAACGATATTGATAATCAAACTACCTGCAGCTAACCACAACATCACATTAGTTCTCCCTATCGCCCGGAAAATCACATTAAATGTTGAAATCTTTGTTAACAGCCCTACTGTATAAATTTGAAAAACAATAATACTAGCCTCGTATTTTTCTGAGAATAAAGCCGGAATTAACCAAGGCGCTACAAAAATCAAAAACACACAAGCAGGATAAATAAACGCGGCCATCATTCTCATAGCCGTATGCCAAATAACGATAACACTTTGCGTATCATTTTCTTTAAGAGCCGCAATAAATTTTGGCATCAACAGATTATCCAAAGTATTAGCAACTATGCTAATAGCAGGAATATCCATCGCACCCCGAGCGTATACGGCATAATCATCTGGACTAAACTGGTTGCTAACAATAATTTTGTCCATATATCTGGAAACTTCGGCCAGACTCAAGGAGCCCCCAATCGGAAGCGAATACTTAAATTGATCCTTAATTTTGTATGAGGAATTCTCTACTCCCCCCTCTTCATTCGGTTCTAAATCAGCGGGAGTTTCTATGTTGTTCATTGCAAAGCCAACATAAAATATAACACAAGCGATGATTGCAAATTGGACTCCATGGAAAGCAGTAATCCAATACAACACCTCTATAACCGAATAACCTAATACCACTGGGATGACTATAATAAAGAAAAAAACGACGTTAAAAGTAAAGTCGAATCTCACAAATATTGGAACATTATCACTAGCAATCATTAAAGGCTCAAATATAGATAATGGAATTTGAAAAAATACCAGTAGGGCCATTACAATAGCCAAACTGCTTAAAGTCGGATTTGCAAGCATCCCACTCAAACCTTCTGCATTAAAAAGAATTAGCAAACTTACAGTTATTGCGATAGTGAGAATAAATAGAAAGGTAGTAAAAACAAAACGTCTTTTTTCATAAGTCCGGGGCAGAAAATAATAGACACTATGAGGGATGCCTAGCAGCAATGACCATATCGCTATATTTGCTACGAGCTGGACATGAAGGTAAGTACCATAATCTGCTTTGGTAAAATACCGGGCAAGAATTATACTGAGAGCAAAAACACAAACCTGCTTTGTGGTTTTACTCAAAGTAGTTAGAACAAATTGGACACTAAGTTTCATAGGAAGAATATTACCGGTAATTCTACTATCTGCTGGTACAAGCTTATTGGGTCACAATCGTTTGCTTAGAAACAGTGGAACAACAATGACTTGAGTCGTACCCTTTAATCATTATAGAAAGTAATAATAGAGTCGATACAATAAACATCATATAGAACCCGACGAAAAATCTGTCCCAAGTAACAGGAAACAACATAAAATGAACAAGAATGTATAGTAGAGGAATAATAGAATAAACAAAAATTTCTCTTTTATCTGAAAATGATTTAATAGTTATTTTCATTACGAATAAGGAGCAAAGTACGATACTTGCGAACCCTAAAAAAACTCGATCATCCAATGACTCAAATACTCCTATTGCAAAAACATGACAATAATCTAATACGGACACAGTCATATCGGCATCTGCCGGGTTACTGACACGCTCGACAAATGTAAATGAAAAGATCGTTTCCCACCCATAATTATTGAACAAATGATTAACCGCTAGGTATAGCACTATAGTCAACATCATAGACAGGGCCATTTTAAATCTGTAATTCTCGTATAAAAAATAGATAGCTGCAAACGTAAGTAGATCAAAGATAATCATGTCAGTTCTGATTAAAACAAAAAATGGAATGATCGCCAGCAATGATTGTATTTTTTCTTTGCTAAATAATAACATAAACACACTCACGCTCATAAACACCAATGCATCTGGGGTACTATGTTTAGCAACGTTCAACCCGCCAAAAAACAACAGAAAAACTGGAATGGTAAATAATAAAAAGTAGTGTATTCTATCTTTAAAGGTAAACAACAATATATATAAGCCTACAATAGTAGAAAACAACGACACCAAATATGTTGCCATAAAAATATTGACCCCACTTTTTGAAACCAACAAAACACTTAAATTATATACTGGCCGAATTTCATAAAATGGCAACTGCTGCATAAAAAGTTCCGGCTTAGTTGACATATCAATTTTAAACTCTGATCCTCCGTCAATAAGTGTAAAATAGATGCCTTCACTAACGTTATTTTTTAAACTTTCAAAAACAAAGTCATGCAATTCAACTTGATCTGCAATCTCATAGTGTTTCGCCGATGCAACGTACCCCAACATATCCCAGTTTAGCGCGGGTTTAAAAAAAACCACTACAGCCAATAAAAGAGTAAAAAACATATAATACAAAATTAATACATTGAATTTATTAAAGTTAACATTTCTCATATTTGAAGTGGGCCTTTCATCGAAACAGAATTGATTTTAGAATCAAAGTAAATACAACGAACATGTGAGACTTAACCTTGCTCGACCGATCAACCTCCTTTAGAAATAGTTTTACCTACCTACTCGTACTTTTTTCAAACAAGTATTTCAGCACTTACTTATGCGTGGGCTCGCGACATGGTCAAGGAGGAATTAACTTAAGGCTTCTCTCAGCTCATCCTAAATTATGTAGAAATTCACACTCGATATAACATTGGAAGCTCTAAACTAAGCTAATGTTCCATCCCTAATTACGTCAAAGTGTATATTGAGCCTTCCTATTGCCCTCTAAGAAATCTATTCATTATTAGTAATGAAATCTAAGCTCATATCCAATCTAGCTGCGACAAATCAATACACCAGCAATTTTAGCAGGCTATATTGCTAGAATAGGAGGCAGGGGTTTTGGCTTGCTGGCAGGTATCGCCTGAACACTGTAGGAGAAACTACTTTCCCCTTTTATAGAGTCAATTGCCGTCACTACAAAGTTGTACTCAACCCCATTCGTCAAGCCAGAAATCAAATATTCGAAAGCTGTATTAGACAGCGTCCTTGAATTCGTTAGGTTACCAGTATCAGGATTATAATCATATATCTTGTATTGCGTTATTGTACTAGCATGCGCTGAAGGATACTGCCCCCACTTAATTAGCACTGTTTTATCCCCAGCTGATGCAGTAACTTCAAAAGGTGGTACAGTATTCCCTAAGTAACCCCAAATATAGCTCGTCAAAGATTCTCCATCAGCTGCAAACCCTCTTGCCCCGAGTATCGAACCTGTGCCCGAAACTGTTCTATTAAACACATCACCGGCATAAGTGGGGCCAGTATAATTATATTCAGCAAACTTCTCTCGTATTTTATCTTCAAATGGAAATGGCCACATAGGGATATCTGTTTCAGAGTCGAATCCATCCTCATTATACAATGTCCCACTTTCCCCTTGAAACGTCATGACATTTGCTCCCAGTCCTCGTCCACTATCACCGATAGTCGAAAGTGTAGACTGTCCTTCAATACGAACTAGATATCTGAGCCCACCTTGAGTATTACTACCACTATAGATTGGATCGACACTAGATATAGTATCCGTTAAAACCGTCGTGCAACACGCAACTAGATTACCTGAAAAACCAGTAATATTAACGGTATCTATACCATGACGATCTAAAAGCCTGTCTATTACCTCTACATCCTTCTGCACAGACATACCCCAAAACATAGGCTCATTATTCAGACCTCGAAAGTCGTGCAACACAGAATCAATGACACCTCTGGCATTAGCTCCGGGCCACCCATTGAAAAGCACTTGCGTACTACCTCTAGGCTTAACATTGCCAAGCGTAACATGATCAAACAAACTAGCTGCTCGAGTCATGACATATGCGCCGACGGGCCTCACATCCCACGAGACAATATCGGTATATTGCCCATCACAGTTTGCTGCCTGATAGTCTGCATTCCCCAATAAGTGATCACTGTTTAGCTGTATGCTACGCTCAAATTTAACTCTGGTGGGCCCACTGGTAGTTGGGCAAGTGAATTCGCCGGCAGGCTCTCCACTAGTTACGAATTGCCTTTGATCACCATCGATGGCAATGCTATTTACGACCAATGCCCCCATAGTTGTGTAGACCGAATAAGTCCCCTTCGGCTCGCCAGGAACAGTTGCCCTATCTCGTCGCGCAACATTTCTTCGCCATAAAATTCGCTCTGATTGATAACTTGCAAATTTATACCTCCCACCACCAAATGCATAATTATTTTCAAACAGAATATCTTCTGAACGAAAAGCATTGAAGGGCGTAACTAAATCAGCTTCAACACCGTTTCGAATAAACTTAATATGGTGTGGTATACAACCTCCTACTGCTGAACAGGCCCCCCCGTTTGTAGCATCGTAATATCCAGTAGTTGAAATGGTACCTCCTTTGACGAAAAGCCCCTTAATGGCGATATAACCAACTTGCCCAAGTATTCCGGTAATATCGACCTGCGCGCCATCTACAAACACAACTTCCCCTGGGTCCTGAGCCATCACTGTAGTGTACCTACCAGCTTCCCCGCTAGGCGGGTGCTGCACATTTCCACCTCCCGTAAAACCTATTTTATTTGGCTCTCCACTATAGGTTCCATTACGAAGAATATAAGTTGTACCTAAAGATCGTTCACTGGCAAAAGCATCTGCCAGCGTTTTATTTTCTTCACTGACACCAATATAAACTAGCTTATCAATACCTACATGTACTATGAAGCTCTCTATATCTGCACCATCCCCATTAGACGCTTTCAAGCCAATATGAAAACTCTCGCTCAGAATATCGCTTGACAGAATCCAAGAGATAGATCCAGTCACGGCATTAACCTTAACATTGTCTGGGCCATAAGCCTTTGTCCAATTGACTGTCCCAGCATTAGCCGTATTGTCCAAAGTAGGCGTAAAAGAAAATATACTATTACTACTTACTACTTTGTCATCGATTGAACCGATTGTCGGAGCTTCTGAATAAGCACGTAACGAACAAATTAACATTAACAAACTAACGATTATCTTGAGCTGCATTTTCAAACCCCAGGTGAATTTTGTTGCCTTAAGAGTCAAAGGCTTCTATTACATTATTATAGGCTAGCCTTAATACTACTAGTTATAAATCATCTACATTACAAAAATGTGAACTCAAAGGCCTCAATGCCTAACCTACTTCAACTTTTCAGTTTTTTTGTACTAGCTAGTCCTTAAAACACCAGCCAAAAAATCTCATTATACAGCAAGCCACCTAGACTTTTCAGTAACATTCAGCACATTCTCCAAGAGCTAACAAACCAAAACTGCTTACATGCCTAATTCAGGCAAACTATCGACACCCCTGAATTATGTAACTGTTTTGCATTGTAAGCGATCATTATAAACCGTCTCCCTATCCACCCTAAAGTAGCTAGTCTAACTCTGAGATGGTCCAGCATTTCTATACAACCCAGTTAAGCCACTTTTTTCATCTCAATCATTTTCGTTTCATATTGATTCGGACTCATGTAGCC
>JAHRWA010000104.1 GCA_019090455.1 Pseudomonadales bacterium
TATTTCCTTGCTTAAGGGAGATACCATCGAATATCAGTCACCGGATAAGTTTCAAAGGAATTTATTTTGAAAGTTAACGGGACAGCAGTGAAAATTTGTATAAGTTTAGCAATAATAGAAAATGTCGATGCGGAAGAGAAATCATGATGCTAAAACAAAATTTCGAACTCATGGCTGATTATAATCAGTGGATGAATAACAATATCTATGAGGCGGCTTCCCAATTTAATACCTCTGAACTTGCTGAAAATCGCGGAGCGTTCTTTGGTTCAGTCCTCGGTACGTTAAATCACATTCTTGTCGGCGATATCGTTTGGCTCAAACGTTTTTCGGAACATACATCCCCATTAAAATCGCTGGATTATATTCGTAGTCTTGAAAGCCCCCAGGCTCTAAATTCTATTTTGTACACAGATTTTGAAAAACTGCTAAGTGCTAGAATAAAAATGGACAGTACAATCCTAGCGTTTACTCAGGAACTTACCGAAGCGGTACTATCTTCTTCGTTGATCTATAGCAATACTAAAGGCAAACTGTTTACCCGAAATATGGGTGCTCTTATTCAACATTTTTTTAATCACCAAACGCATCATCGAGGACAGGCAACTGTTCTACTGAATCAAGCCGGTATTGATGTGGGGGTGACAGATTTGTTAATGAGTATTCCAGATGAGCGATAGGCAAAAATAAGGCTTCAAAAGGTCGACCATACATTACCTTATTTCTAATTTAGGGTTGATATGACGGCATAACAATCTCGGGAGATTACCCATGAAAGAAATAACACGAATTAATCATGTAGGATTGAGGGTGACGGATTTGAAGGTCACGCGTTCATTTTATGAAAAGCTAGGTTTTGTCTTTTTGATGGGGCCTGTGGGTCCAGAACCTGTGGCTATCATGGAGCACCCTTCTGGCGTCAATATCAATTTTATTTTAAATGCGAATTCCAGCAGTACTGAGAATAAACTTATGGATATTGCCGAAAAGCATACGGGTTATACTCACATTGCATTAGAGGTCTCTAATGCAGAATCAGCAGCAAAAGAAATTGAAAAGTTAGGGTTCGTTATTACAGAAAAAGTTGAGTTTGAAGGGGCCCAATTCTTTTTTATTAGAGATCCTGACCGCAACGTTATTGAATTTCATCAGCCAGCAGGCAAGTAGGAGGCCGAAAAGTTGGACAATACCAATATGAGATTAAGAGATTTAAAAGGCTTTGGTCCAAAGAGCGAAGAGATATTAGCGAACGTTAATGTAAACTCGGTTGAGGATTTTATGGCTGTTGATCCTTTTGATTTATACAAAGAATTAAAAGAAAAAGTGAAAGGGACCGGGCTAAATTCAATTTATGCCATCATTGGCGCTAGAGAGGGGCTACATTGGCAAGAAGTTTCCAGAACTCGAAAATCTGAAATATTAATGAGGCTGGATGATATGGGGATAGCGCCAAAATAGAACTGTATCAGAAACTCATACAGCGCTTGTTTAACAGCTATGCCAATGGCAATTAGGTTTACCGTCTTCAAGGATGGTAGCCTCAAATTCTAAGTCTCCCTTCCCACTGTCACTAAAAGCACTCATTAATTTCGGAGCGTAGCGCTTAATGGTATTCATTGTATGATATTGAGTGGAGCTGGATTTTATCATCCAGTTCCCACTGCTTTGTTGAGTGATCATTAGATTGGTGTTGGGTAAAAATGCGTTGTTTAACTTGATGGACAATTGTATTTGATCCGCCTTATCCTTTTTGCCGCTAAAGTTATAATCTTCAATGTAGGCGGTGTTCACATGTTTAGCTATCAAGTCGACTGTTCTCTGATTGGGCGATGTGTTTGTCCCTCTTGTTGTTGATTCCGGTGTTGTTGATTCTGGTATTGTTGATGTGGGTGTTGCGGTTTGTTTAAGAATAATGTGTTGAAACGGAATTCCAAAAAATGTAACGTTTTTATCTGCTGGAACGGGTAACTCGCTTGGCGTTTCTTCGTTGCTCTCAGGCTTGTTTGGTTCGAGTGATATTTTCTCTTGTTCTTTCAGACCTGCCGTAGAAGGGTTGAGTTTGGTGTGGTCTGGCGATTCAGTTTTTGTCGGGCGTGGGCTTTTTAGCAAAGCTTTAAAATTCTCGCTCCTCTCGCGTTGACGTAAGTCTTGTGTATTTGAATGAGAGGTTTTTGAATTAACTTGTTGAGTGTCAGGAGATTGAGTTTTGCTTGCTGGATCGCGAACAGGTTTGATGTCGTTATATTTCCTGGTTGGATAAGGATTTGACGTTGTCTTCATGAGAGGATTCCCATTAGGGTAGCTGATGTTCGAAACAGTTCCTCTGTCTGTTGTTCGTCCTGTTGCCTTTGGCGTTGTAGACGCTTTCGGTGGAGTTCATGGATACGTGTGTCCAGGGCTTCTCGTTTAAGTCGTAGTTTTTTTAATGAACGCAAAGCATCTTTCTCTTTTGTTTCCATTAAGTTGAGTTGTTCTTTCGCGTCGAGTACTTTGTTTTTGTTCGTCTCCGCTAGGTTGGCTAAATTTTTGATGTAGCTTCTTTGAGCGGCAAGTCTGGTGCTGTTGATAGTTCCAGAGAGAGCGACATTTTTTTCCAGCTGATAATGATCTATTGATTTCGCCAATTGTAATTCTGTTTGTGGTAATTGCTCTTGGGCTTCGGCTAGTTTTGTTTGAGCGGATAACCAAAGCGTGTGTGATGCATCTATGCGTCGTTCTCTTATACGCCGTAATTTTTCAAGCTGAGCTGTGTGGTTCAGGTCGACTTTATTCATTGGGTGCAATTGTTTAATTGAGTGAGAGTCTGTTCAAGGCTTGTTACCGTGTCGGTGTCTTGCTGTAGCAATTCACGAATCGATTGATGAGATGCGATAGTCTGATCGGAATCGAGATCTCGGCCGGCTTCGTATTCACCCAGCTGCAATAGCAATTCTAGATCGCGATATTTGGCCAATCTTCTCCTTACTTCTAATGCGGCGTCTCTATGTTCGGTGTCTACGGTACGATTCATAGTGCGGCTGGTGCTGGCGAGAATATCAATGGCGGGGAAGTGCGCGGATGCGGCCAGTTGGCGTGACATAACGATGTGACCATCCAGCAGCGAGCGCACTTCCTCTGAAATGGGATCGGCCTCGTCTTCGTCTTCAACTAAAACGGTATAGATTGCCGTAATAGTTCCGTGAGCATTATTGCCGGTTCGCTCCAAAAGTTTAGGTAATGTCGAGAAGACAGAAGGTGGGTATCCGCGTCTAGCGGGAGGCTCACCCAGTGCAAGTCCTATATCACGCAAGGCTCTGGTGTATCGGGTGATAGAGTCCATGAGTAGGAGTACACGCTTGCCTTGGTTCCGAAAATGTTCAGCGATAGCATGTCCGGCGTAAGCAGCTCGGGCTCTCTCCATAGCAGGGCGGTCGGATGTAGCAACGATGATGATGCTTTTCTTTAAACCAGACGGTCCCAGATTGTCTGCGATAAATTCGTTGACCTCTCGACCTCTTTCGCCCACCAAGATAATGACGTTGATGTCGGCTTCTGTGTTTTTGGCTAACATGCCGAGCAGGGTGCTTTTGCCCACACCCGCTGTAGCGAAAATACCGAGGCGTTGGCCTAACCCTAACGTTAGCAGTCCATCGATGGCACGAATTCCAGTGATCAGGGGTTTATCAATAGGAAGTCTTTTCATGGGATCGGGTGATGATTGATATATCGCTGTGGTGTGCTGACAGAGAGGCTGTGGCATGCCGTCGATAGCTTTTCCGTTAGCATCGATCACCCTTCCTAGTAGTGAAATTCCCACAGGGAGATTTGAAGCGCTATTTGCGATGGTGACTTCCATCGTAGAAGAGACGCCTTCTAAAGGTCCTAATGGTGAGACTAATGTATTGTTGCCAGAGACTCCAATGGCCTCAGCATATAATGTGTAATCCGATTGGGTATCTTTCAAGAGACAAAGATCCCCAATCCGTGCCGAGATTCCGGTCACTTTAACTAAGGTGCCGTAGGCTTCTACGACCTTGCCAATAGTTTCAATCGGTCTGGATTGCTGGATGGCGGCGACTAAAGGATCTTGTTCCGGGTTTAGATCAATCATGACCGGCGTCCGTTGGGATGGGGGCATGGGAAGTGAGCAATAGATTGTTCTCTATTTTATCTAATTGATCTTGCAGTCCTGCGTGTAAGACTCCCGCTTCAGATTCAACAACACACCCGAATACCGATAATGTAGAATCCGCAATGATTGTGATTGAGTCAACCTGTGAATAATATTGTTTAAATCCTTCTAGCTTGGATTGAGTTGCTGCCAGAGCAGAGGGATGAACTCTGATACGTAAAAATTGATTGGCTCTCGAGGCTTCCAGTGCACTGACTATCAAGTTGCTGACAAGATGCTCCGATTCCAGTTGAGGTAAAATTCGCTTGGTAATGGCAGTCGCGAGTTTAATGAGTCTCTCATTGGATTTCTCAAGAAATTGTTGCGCTGTTTTTTGTGCCGTTGCAAGTAATGTTGCCATTTCTGCTGTTGCTTCATTTCTCCCTAGAATCAAGCCTTCCTGATAAGCCTCTGATTTCAGCTGCTCTGCTTCTTTCTTGGTTTGTTCCCATAGTGCATTGGCTTGATCTATAGTCGAACTCGAATTAAGAAAATTAGCCACTTTGGCTTGAGGTATGCGCCTACCTTGCAGCTGTCGAGACCAACGATGATGATCGACTATTGTGGTTTCCCTGGTTTCTGTGGTGCTAAGGGCACTAGGGGTATTAAGGGTATGACTGCATCGTGTCTGAGTAGGCATGAGTGAAATTCCTCTGATTCTAATTGCGCTTCGGGTCTTCGTTTTCGTCCTATAGTCTGGATGCGACTGCGAGATTGGGAATACAGTTGAGATTGAGTTAACTCGGAGTACCAGCTAGCAGGGAAGGACAGTGCGATACGTTCTCTAACGAAGGTTTGACTGTCTGGGAAGGGGCTGTTTTCGAATTGGTGCCTTACGAAATTCATGACTTCAATATAAGCATATCGATAAAGCTGAACTCGTAATTGAGTATTGGAAGCGGGCAACATCAGTTTAGCGTTTCCTGATGATTTTGATTGTATGACTCTATGATAAATTTCTGAGCTGAGCACCTCATGTAATTGCAAAATAGTGTTTTGAGAAACCAGTGTGCGTAATGCGTGTTGGCAGGCGGTGGCACCGATTTCAAGTAGCAAAGCCATTTGTTCTGAAAAAGAGGTCAATAACCAAAGATGTTTTTCTAAATCAGTATTGTCTGGAAGTGAAGCCGGTGGTGATTGAAATAGAGTGAATTGACGACTTAAGTTGTCTGCAATCCAACGTCGGCCCACAGCCTCTTTTACGGCTAATGAAATTAGACCGCCATCGATATGTTGAATCCAGCTAGGGTGCAGGTCGGTAATAGCCATTGTCTGTAGAGCACTATGATTCACCCTCAATCTCCCCATCGATTAGATGGTCGGTAGTGTCTACGCGAGAGAAAAATTTGACCGTTACTCGATTGACATCATTTAGACCCTCGACACCATCAGTGATGATTGCCTTGATGTCCGTTTCATAAAGGGATAGGTCAACGCCAGGTTGCTGAATTATGATGACTGAAACGGAGGCAGACTGTTTGTCTTTATCTAACAACGACAATTCAGGTAGAGCGACGTGGACACGTGCTGAGGCAACGCCATCAATTTCCATCAGTGTCGTGGAAAACTCCTCCGATAACGCGTGTAAATAGCGCGCTCGTTCTTCAATGGGTGAGGAGACGAATCCTTCTTTAGCAAAAATTTCTCCCATGGTCTTCTTGGCAGTGCGAGGCAGTCCTAAGGATTTGAGTATCGCCATTGCTTGTGGAAAGGATTCTTTGGGAACGGTAATGCTCCAACTCTCATCATCAAGAGCGGGTTCCTTATTGGCGTCGACCTTTGCTGATAATAATGCCGCTTCGACTTCATTCGCTTGTTGCTCCGTTAGATTGGAGTAGAGCGGAGACTGCTTACAAGAACAGACTGCCAATGCGAGCAGCGTGGCTAGGCTTATCTTAGCCACTGATTTGAAGTGGAGCTTAATAGTCAGGTTTATCATTTTAAAAAGGTAACTCAACTAGGATTGTTGTTTAAAGAGCTGTTGAATTCCATCGGAAGATCGATTTGCTACATTGGCAGTCATCTCACTTTGGAACAAAAATTCATGGGCTTTTACGGTAATCTTAAGCATTTCGCCTGGCGTGAGATCTGCGTTAGGAGAAGATACTTTCAGTGCTTCTGTTTCAATGCGATTGCTACTACCGTTTAGTGATTTCAACATGTTCAATACGTTATCAAAACCGGTACTTTGGTTTTCAGTGGGGGGTACGGCTGTGACTTTGTTACTCAAAGAGGAGGCGGATGTCCGATCGATACTGTCAGGTTGCATTAAATTATTAAATTGCGTGATATCAAATACGGCGGCTTGGCCTCCTGATGCGGCTCCAGAGGGAGCGGCTACTGGCGTTGTGGCTAATAATGCAGGTGAGAGTATTAAATCAGGCATGCTTTTTTCCTTAGCTATTAAATTGGGTGTTTGTTCAACTCTATGCTCTATACAACTCTATGCCCTGAAAAGAGCATAGAGTTGTATAGAGGGAAACTATCAACCTTTACGTGCCAGGGTCTCAAGTGCTTTTCCCACGCTAGAGGTGGACGTGGATGCGTTATTGGCAATAAACCCCATACGCATGCTTTGAGCGGTGAGTAACGCCATGGTTTTTGGGTCGTCGTAACCTTGGTTGCCAATTTTATCGGAGAGGTCTGTGATGATATTGGCTTGTTGGTTGAGCGTGTCTCCCCAAGCAGAGGCCATGGCTTCGTACCAATTCTTCTTATTCTTAGAGTCCACAACACCGGGTGCACTGAATCCAGACTGGGCTCCTAAACGGGTTGCTGTGACTTCTTGTGGGTTTGCAGAAGACGAAGGGGTATTCGTCGCGACGTAGTTGTTAGTTAATGTATTCATATCGCTCATAAGTTTTTCCTTTTAGTTTATTAAAAGTGCCTTTTCGCCTGAAACACGTTGCGAACCGGTTGTGGTGCTAATGATGAGTGTCTCGTTTTCAATGGCGTCCAAGGTTGCGCCTCCTGGTAGTACGGAGCCGATGTAATAGCGCGAACCGTCTTTGCTAATGGCGTAGGGGTCAGCTCCTCTGACGGTTCGTGCCAAGAACTTTCCAGTACGCACGGAGGGTTTAGGCTTGGCTGCAACATCTAGATTTATTTTTATTATTTTACGCAATCCCTGTATTTCCTGAATAGCGCGAGAGTGTATCGCTGTGGCTATCTTGTTATCTGAACCATTGCTTTCTAAATGCTTGTTATCGAAACCAAAGTGCCCGCTAATTTTAACGGTTCCATTTCCTAGGGATTCGGTTGTGGCATTGATACCTGATAACCTGAGTATTTCTTTCACGTTCTGTGCAATGCGTAGATCGGCGGGGTTGGTTTTCTCTGTCAGTACTAAGTGATTTTCCGCCATGGCATTTGCTTCTGACTTCGTCTCTATTTTTTTCTCTGGTATTGAAGTCGGTATTAAGGCAGGTGTTGAAGTGGTTTGATGTGTTGTGAGATGAGATTCGTTTTTGTTCGCCACAGACAGCTGGGGAAAATTAGGGATAGGCGTAAAACGAGTTGTTAAGAAGAGTGCTACGCCGAAGAGAACAAAACTTGTTATAAATATAGAGGGTTTGGTTAGTCTCCCTAGATTCCGAGGAGATGTAGTTTCAGTCTTGTCGCTGACATTATGAGTGTTATTGTTTTCTATTTGAGAAGGTACTAGTTTGAGGTGTGATTTGGATATGGCTGAATCCAAATGCTCATCATCGTGTAGGAGTGTTATTGCTGCATTACCTATTTCAATGATGTCATTGATGGCAATGTGACGACTTTGTGATGGGCTAAGTTTTTTTCCATTTATCACTAATTCCGCATCTAGAGGCGTCACTGAAAGTGCACCACCGATGCAACTTATTAAACAATGCCTCTTTGCGATACCTTTGTCAGTGAGTATTACATCACAGTGGGTATCGCACCCGATATAAATGAGGTCACGATTTTTTAGTGATAGCGTGGCTTTAGTGTGTAGTCCCGAGATAACGACTAGTGTCAGGGGTTGGTGAGTAAGCATGTCGCTAAAACGATTAGCCCCTTTGGATCGCATTGAATTCGCCGATGTTGTTGATGCCGCCGCTGTCATAGCAATCCTTTTTCAACCGATTTAAGAAGAGAGGAATGTGATTGGTTTTCTGTAGTCAGATGTTGCTCAGAACCATCAGTAGAGAGTATGCGGGGTGAAATTAGGAATAATCGTTCGGTATGAATCGAAGTCGTGGATTTGCTGCGGAACAACCGACCGAGTAGGGGTATGTCACCCAGCAGCGGTACTTTGTGTTGCTGGGATCGTTGCTGTTCATGAACCAGCCCTCCCAGCAGAAGGCTATGCCCAGCTTGAATGATGGTTTGAGTGCTGACAGCATTGCGAGTTGTGATGGGATTACCGTTATAGCCGGTTGTATCCACGATGCCGTCTTCAACGGAAACGATTAAACGAATCTTAATACCAGTTGAGGTGTCTATGGTATGGGGTGTCACTTTGAGTACAGTGCCAGTGAAGACTTCAAACAGTTCAGCATCGTAAGCACCGCTGACAGGAACATATAAAGAACGACTGCTTTCGATGACGGCTTCTAAATCGTTTAAAGTGGATACTGTGGGGCGAGAGGAGACGGATAGCACCCCTTTACTTTCGAGTAGATTCAGGCGGGCAATAAATTGATTCCGATTTCCAACAATAGCGCCTAATTGTAAGCCGGGAACCTGGCCAACATTTGCAATGGAGCCACCGCTTAGTGCCTTGAGAAAATCTGATTTAGTACCAGCACTAGCGAATAGAGATTCTCTGTCAGACTTTCCATAGCGCCATTCCACGCCAGAGGATTTTAATTTATCGATATTAACATCAATGATGGTGGCTTTGATTTCGATGATCTGAGTAGGAATATCCAGTGTGGCTAAAAGATCTTCGTATAAAGGAATTCGATCTTTTGTGTCGCGGATGATGATAGCGTTGTGTTGTGGATCGGCAACAATGTTGGCTTGAGATTGACTAGGGTAGTGACTGGATCGGTTGTGTAAACTGTTGTTGGAGGTATTATTTAAGGTGTTGTTGAAGCTATTGCTGAAGGTGTCGTTTGCTCCTCGTAAAGACTGATGTTGTCTGGTATTAGATTGAATGCCAGGTCTAGATGTTTTCTTGGTATTTTGGGTCATTCCATTAAGGCGAGAGTCAATGTTTTTATCATTCGAAAGTCTACCCGTTGCGTATGACTGATGGGTGCCGCCATGAATGACTTCTTTCATAATATTCGCAACACCGGAAATGGTGACCTCTTTACCCCCCGCAGTGAACGTTCGATCTGTTGCCCAGGCGTATTTTAAGGGGTAGTAACGAAAAACAGTTTCTCCTGATTTTTGAATAACGGCTCGCATGAGTTGCCGGAATCGACTCTGATATCGGGGTACGCCATTGACCTCAGTTAATCCAGTCTCTGAGTCAATACGAATAGAGTTGGACCTGTTGTTTCCATCGAGGCGTTGTATCGAGCGCTTAAGCTGCGCTATTCGATTGTGATCAATGGTGTAGAACTGTTGTGTTATTTCATTGGCTTTGTAAATGAAAATGGCATGGCCGTCATAATAGCTAGCTAATGAATTACTACGTTCAATGCTATGAAAAATGTCCTTTGGCGAACCTGAACGTGGTCCATTTAGCGTGCGCTTATCCTGTTCTAGTTCGTGACTTAATGTGGCTCTCATATTATTCTCAGAAAAAAAACGTGACAGAAATTCGGTTAACGGTTCTTCCATTAAGTTGTAGCGAGCCAGCTTTTTTTGTGACAGCGGAGCGGTGTTCCCTTGGACGGTTGTTGCATAGACTAGAAAAAAGCAGAGAGTGAAATATCCCACTGTCGATCTATAATTGTTTTTACTGTTGATGTAGTGAAAGTGAGACTGACTGTTGTACATGACGTTTTTTATCTAACCCTTTAGCTGTCCAATGGGATCTATCTGAATATCACCTGTTAATTCTTGGTAAGACAGGACGGGTAACGTAAAAAAATCATCTTCTATCAATTGACGAATGGGGCGTCGAATTTCCATTGATACCACAAGGACAGCCTTGCTCCAGTCATCGGCTAATGCGACTCGTGTCTCGCGTAGCTGATGCAGTATTCGTTGAAACCTGTCGGGGTCAATGGCTATCTGTTGTGGGGTGGTGGACATTGATTTAACCAAAGTTTCTTCTAGTTCAGGATGTATGAGTATCGCTTTCATTTGACGTTGTGGTCCTGAGAAGCGATCGCTAATGTGTTGCTTTAATGCAATACGAACTTGCTCTGTTAAAGGGACGATATCTCTTTCGCGACTACCCGCATCCGTAATGGCTTCAAAGACGGCTCTTAAATTTCGAATGGGCAGGTCTTCTCTCAGTAGGCGGCGCAATAATTCCGTTAGCGTTTGTGGGGTCACAACTCGAAGCATCTCTTTAATTAAATCGGGGTAATCAGTATTCCAAAGTGTAACTAAATTGGAGGCTTCCTGAATACCTAGGAACAATCCTAGGTTTTGTTTGAACGCGAGCGTTAGGTGATGAGTGAGTAGTTGTGACGCATTGAAATTCTGATTTTTCTTATTGTTACTTTTATCCATAGCACCTGCGTACTCTTTCTCTTTAATCCACTGCCCATTCAAAAAAGGGAGGAATTCGCTTTTGTGTGTTTCGGTTTCAATGTTTGATAGGGGGAGTTGATAAGGTAAAAACTGAAACGAATGATCGCTCATTAGTGTGCCAAATCCGATCCCAATTCCATGAGCGGTTAAGGCATAAGTGGAGCTAGCGGATTTCTCGGACAAAGGATTAGAGACTACTAGTTGAGGGGTCGGTATGGGAACGCCATAGTGATCGCGTATGTAGGAGAGGGTTTTATCTAAACAGGATTGAATCTGAGTCTGGTTAAGAGTGTGTAATAAAGAGGACTCAACGGTTAGAATTATGGGTGGTGGTGCACTCATTTCAGATGATGGTTTCGGAGTTTGCTCGCCTTCCATTTTGGGTGTTAACTTAAGGTTGAAACGTTTTTTTATGGGTTCTGGTGCATGGGGTATAAAAGAAATAGCTAGCAGAGTGATTCCAATCATTAAGAATACCAGCCAAGGGAAGCCGGGCACGAAAGTAAACAATAGTGAAAATACACCGCACAGTGTAATCACCTTTGGGTGAGCGGTTATCTGTTGCGTGATCATTTTTCCGAGGTTCGTGTCCTCGTCTTCGCTGGAGGTTCGAGTAATGATAAGTCCGGCTGAGATGGAAGCGAGTAATGCAGGGATTTGTGAGACCAGCCCATCGCCAATAGTGAGAATGCTGTAGGTCTGCACTGCGTCATGCAGGTCCATGTTGTGTTGCATTACGCCAATAGCTAGGCCGCCGATAATATTAACGATGACGATAATAATGCCAGCGATGGCATCGCCTTTGACAAACTTCATTGCGCCATCCAGCGCACCGTTCATTTGACTTTCAGATTCCAATAAATCTCGGCGACGTAGCATTTCTTCTTTATCAATGACTCCGGAGCGTAAATCAGAATCGATGGACATCTGTTTTCCTGGCATGGCATCCAGGGTGAATCGAGCGCTAACCTCTGCAACGCGCTCCGATCCCTTAGCGATAACAATAAATTGAACAACGGTAATAATTAGGAAAACCACAACGCCGACTACCATATTGCCGCCCGCCACCATCGTACCAAAGGTTTTTATTATCTGACCTGCATCGGCCTCTAGCAGGATGAGTCGAGTGGTCGCAATAGACAAAGATAATCGAAATAGAGTGGAGAGGAGGAGAACACTGGGAAAGCTGGAAAAAGCCGTGGGTGTGGGGACATAGATGGCTAATAAAAGAAGAGTGATTGCGATAAGAATATTCACTGCAACCAGCGTATCAGCAACGAATAAGGGAAGAGGCAAAATCATTAGCGCGACAATCGCGACGACAGAAAAAGCCAGAACAATGTCGCTAACCCCTTTTTTAGGCGACAGAAATGACAAACTCATTGAGGTGGATTCATTACAGAAGGGCTCCCGATCGCCGTTGTATTTATCAGAACTATGAAAAACTGACGTAGGTAGTCTGACAAAAAAGACACAAAGGTTTTCGGGATCTAACAGAAGAATAATGCTAACTAAAATTAAAGCTTAAATTCTAGATCTTAAGTTTTAGATCCTAGATCTTAAATTAATGCTAGGGCATAAACTTTTTTGCTATCCAATAGTCAACGCTAGCATAACGGCCAGCACCAATAAAAAATAATGCCAGTAACATGAATAAGTAAGTGGTGGCGAATTCAATACCATTGTTAAGAATCACAACCGAGCCATGTTCGGTTAGCCATTCGTAATTTCCGTGATCTTGTAATAGGGCTTTAATTTTGTCGAGTCGCTCAATCCCAGCCAGTGTTCTGTCTGTAGAGAAAATACCCTCACCGCTAGAGATGGCTAGCCAGCCGTTTTCTAAGTGCACTGAAAATATCGCTACTAACATGGTAATCATCAACGGGAAACTAATCCAACGAGTCGCGATACCGAATGTGAGAAAAACGGCACCAATAAGTTCAGTGGCAGTAGCGAGGGCTGCCATTAACCAAGGAAGGGGTAGGCCCAAGCCCCAGTCTGCATTACCAAACCATTCTACAGTAGAAGGAAAGTGGCTAAGCTTTTGAGTTCCTGCCATCCAGAAAACCGGAGCCAGGTAAAGTCGTAGTAACAGCGGCGCTAGAAAATCCATTATTCTTGTTTTATTTAACATCTGCTGTATTTGTACTAATAAATTCTTCATGCCTGAGGTTCCGCGCTGGCGTCAAAAATGACGCCCCAATCATTAAGTTGATGAAATAGAGCTAAGCCTTGTTGGATAAACTGTGTGACATTTTCTGCATTATATTGTTCCACTATCTCGGTCAGAATTTCAGTAGGACTGAGATAGCAGTTGTCTTGCGTAGCGACTTTCAAAGTGGTTAAGACGATATACGCGACGGGTTGCAACTCCATAAAGTGGACGTCGCCATCATTGTCGCGGTGTATGAGTAGGTACGTGGCTTGTGCTGTTTGAGTCTCGGGCTCCGGACCGATTTTGTGTACTGGGTATTCCCATGCTTCGACTCGTGCGGGTGCTATCAAACCAAGGGGAGTGTGTTCTAAGTTGTCGCCATTGGGTTTGGGCTTGAGTTGAGTGTCGGGTTCTAAATAGAGTTCTAGTTCAACCCACTCATACCGTATTAATTCCGGTAAAAATGCATGCTCGTACAGGCTAATATCGCTCTGCTCAATAAAGTGAACGAATTCACTGGGTAGGCGAGAAAAATAGGGCGTCTGTGCGCGGTACTGGGCAATAAATCCAGAGACTAATAATTCCCATTTGGATTCACTAAGGATGTCACCGCAAATGGGAAAGGCACCGCTCAAACAAGATTCGATATTGTTATAAACGAGTTCACGATAGATTCCAGCCCGACGTTCATCAATGTCCTTAGGTACAGGCGTTTCATCCGGGCGGCGTAGATAGTCGGTGAATTCGTCTAAGGACTGGGCGAGACTAACCGGTTGATTCACAACATCTCCGGCGATCGTTTTTTCATGTTCCGTTTTTTCACGAACTAAGGTTAGTGGATTCATGTTCCTCTTTCCTTGTAATGTCATGGAAGTTGAGTTGCTGAGTGTGTCCAACTAAATTTCCAGATTTGGACTGAGTACTAAACTGTTGTTGTGCTTTTTGTATCTGCGCAACTTCCAGGTGTAGCTCTTGAAGTTCGGGTAAATTGAAATCCCGTTCAAGTAAGGTGGGGCGTAAACCCATTAAATGATAGGTTTCATCTAATAGCGCCCAGACCGGGTCCACGATATCAGCACCGTGGGTATCAATGATGACGCCGTCGGGTTCAACAAAGTGCCCAGCAATATGAAGATAACTCACTCGTTCCGCCGGCATGAGTTGTAGAAATTGGAGGGCGTCGTAGTTGTGATTGACGCTATTGACATAAACATTATTGACGTCGAGTAGTAAGTCGCAATCGGCTTCTTCTAATACTGCACAAAGAAAATCGGCTTCGCTCATGGTTTGTTGCGGTACTAAATAGTACGACACATTTTCAATCGCGATTTTACGTTCGAGAATATCTTGTGCTTGTCGAATACGTTTTGCTACGTGGTGCACCGCCTCTTCGGTAAAGGGGAGCGGTAACAAATCGTAGAGTTGTCCGTCGTCGCCAGTGTAGCTAAGGTGCTCGCTGTAGACAGGGGATTGATGCAATGTGAGAAAGGTTTTAATTTCTTTTAGTAGGGCGACATTCAAGGGAGCAGTACCACCGATAGACAGAGACAGCCCATGACAATAAAGTGGATTACGTTCACTGCATTGACGTAACTGACGTCCAAATCGACCGCCAATATTAATCCAGTTTTCAGGAGCGACTTCAAAAAAACCAACGCCTTCAATCGGGTTGTCATGTATGTCTGGCATCATTGCACGGCGCAAACCTAGGCCGACTTCTAATGTTGGAGCATTGCTGTTGAATGGTAAATTAGTCGTCATAATCTTTACTCTGCAAGATGAAAAGGGGTGTGTGAGAACATCCCCCTTTTCATTCCGGTTTAATCGCTAGCTTTTGTCTTTCTTGTCACCGCCACATTTACCTTCACCGCAGGAATGATCTTTTTTCTTCATCTTTCCGCCGCACTTACCTTCACCGCAGGAAGCATCTTTCTTCTTCATCTCTCCGCCACACTTGCCTTCACCACAGGAAGCGTCTTTCTTTTTCTTGTCTCCGCCACACTTGCCTTCACCGCAGGAAGCGTCTTTCTTCTTCATTTTTCCGCCACACTTGCCTTCACCGCATGAGGCATCTTTTTTCTTCATTTTTCCGCCACATTTTCCCTCACCACAGCTAGCTTCAGCTATTTGCATATAGCCGCCACTGAGTTCATTGGCAGCAAAGGGGTTAGAGGTAGAAGCAGCATGGCTTGAAAGCGCGCCGCCGGTTGCGAGAGCGCCGGCTACAGCCATAGCCAGCTTGGTTTTCTTTGATGATGATTTCATGAAGTATCTCCAGTGGTTAAAATAAGTGATCGAAAAACACTTAGTTAGGTGCTATCTCAAGCGTGAGAGCACGATATTGTTATAGCGAATACTGTACTAAATAACAACTAATTGAAAAGCAAAGGGTAATTGCGTCAAATAGCCGAATTCGGTGCGTGAAACGAAAGTTCTTTATTAGCTAATTACGTTGTTTCGAGGCGACTAGCCTGCCTTGATAGTGTGGATGTCATCACTATGTGAGGGTTTTGTCGTAAGGCAGTAGAGTTTCTTACAGAAAAATTGAATTGAACATCCATTTATTATGCGAGATCAATATATTACTGATATTACGCTATATAATTAAGAGTGGGTCATCATGTCAGGCAGGGCTACCTTTGAATCTAAGGAACGAATGAGTTAACGCGTGGAAAAAACAGCGAAGAATCCAGATGTTATCGACAAGCTATCTTATTTTTCTGAGGATGATCTGGATTCACAAGATACCCTAGTCAATGTCTATAAAGGGCGAGTGAAATTACGCTTCGTTGCACTGTTAGAAGGCCACTTTCAAGCCAGTTATGCCTTGCAGCATGCCTATTATATGCGGATGACTTTGATCGTCTTATCTTTGTTATTTATCGGATCTGGTGCCTTTGACTACCTACTACTCGATGGCGAGATTCAGTTAGTTTGGTTGCTGCGCTATGGTGTTGGAATGCCGATGTTGTTGGCTATTCTGTCTGTTTCCAGAACGCGATATTTTATGCGTTATCAGCAATGGGTCTTGTCCCTCGCCATTCTTAGCACCGTATTTGCTATGTCATTAATGATGGCTCAATTACCAAAATCAGAGGGGCAATTTTATTTTACTGGCTTGCTCATCATACAGATGGCGGGTTTGAATATACTACGATTACAGTTTCGTTATGCGTTGCTTTGTAGTGTTTTAATTCCTGTGTGTGGATTTACCGTTCAGTTCTGGTTTGGCGTATTGAATTCTGAAGGAATAATGATTGAGATGTACTTCTATACAAGTGTGAGTGCGCTAAGTCTGGCCTCTAACTTTCTCTTTGAGAGGTCGGCCCGTCGTGATTATATTCAAAAGCGATTATTGACTCGTAAACAAGATTATTTGCTGGAGGCAAATGAGCATCTTAAGGTGTTGGTGGATATTGATGGTTTGACTGGTATTGCGAATCGACGTCATTTTGACGAGGAATTATATGAAGAGTGGCGTCGGGCAAAGCGGACCAATGGGATTTTAGCCATTTTGATGGTGGATATCGATTTTTTTAAAGCCTATAACGATTGTTACGGGCATCAGCAAGGCGACAATTGTCTGAAGGTCGTGGCAAAGGTAATCAATCAATTTGGCAAGCGACCGGGGGACTTGGTTGCACGCTATGGCGGTGAAGAGTTCGTGGTCATATTGTCGGGTGTGACAGCATCTGATGCACGCAAGATCGGTAAGCAAATTTGTAAGTCTGTGTTAGCGAAAAAAATTAAACATGAAAAATCTTCTGTTGCTAATTATGTGACAGTGAGTGTTGGAGTCGCTTCAGCGGATCCCTTTCACTTAAATTCTTCTGATGAATTGGTTCAACTCGCCGATAAGAGCTTGTACCGCGCAAAATCCCAAGGCCGCAATCAAGTTGTGTTGTGTATTGATTAGTGAATACCGTGATCGGAATTTTAAAGAGCTCCTCGGAATTATTTAACTTCGCCATTATTTGTCTGAATCCATAAAGTGTAAAACACCACAGGTGGACTGAGTGAGTGTGACAAATTGTCGCGCGACAATTGGTCTCTTTTGCTGTCTGTGCATAGTCGATATATTGCTATTTCCAGGTAATGTCGAAGAGATGGGTTAATGAAGCGAATTGTAAAGAACGGTAATCAAAGCGAATATGGGAATGGTAGGAAAAAACGGCTCGGCGCGATTTCACTCATCTCTCTATTCTCAGTCCCCGGCGGTGTACTGGCCGAGACGGCTGACGACGCTGGGCAAATCTCGCGATTGCCGACGATATCCGTCACTGCGACACGCACAGAACAGAAGTCGGTAGAAGTTCCTGCCAGCCTGACGCATAAAAGTAAGCTGGAAATTCAACTCGATTCTCCTGTTCAGCAAAAAGAGTTGTTTAATTCCATGGCTGGGGTTCGTGTGACTCAAACCGGCTCCACTGTCGGTCATATGACGAGTATTCGGATGCCGGTTAACACGGGGCCCTATTATCTGTTTTTGCAAGATGGGATACCGGTACAGTCTTCAGGATTTTATAATCATAATGGTCTTGCCTATACCAATTACTCCAGTGCAGGTTCAACCGAAGTGCTAAAAGGTGCTGGAACTGCACTTTATGGTTCCGATGCGATTGCAGCGACCATCAATGTCCGCTCCATAGAACCTTACGAAGAGCAAGGGCAGTCTATTAGCGTCGAGGGTGGGAGTGACGAATTTTGGCGAGTGGGTGTGAGTAGTGGCGGAGCCATTAGTGAAGCGGCAGATTTGTCCAGTAGCTTTTCGCATATGCAGAATGCCGGTTGGCGGGAGCATACCGACAGCAGTCGCCAGGAGCTGTCTATTAAACATGTTCAAGCGCTGTCAGATGACAGTACACTCAAAACTCATTTCAGTATAAATCACACCACTGCGGAAATGGCGGGTAGTTTGATTGGACGAGATGCGCTTGAGAATAATCGTGAATCCATCGGTGATCTTGCTTCAATACTTGAGCGGGGTCTCGATCCTAAACGTAAATTCGATTTTGCCCGTTTGAGTAGTGAATGGGTCGATGAGAGTAAAAAGGATGTGCGGTTGAGTGCTATTGCTTATCTGCGCTCGAATCGAAATCGCTATACGGCCACATGGGAGCCGAGTTTACCCCAGAATGATACTAAGACTCGATCATTGGGCCTAATGTTGAAGTCGGATATCACGCGAGGACAGGCGCTTTTGATACCGGGTATTGATATTGAGTATACCCAAGCTAGCAGGACATATTCCCAGTTGTTTGACTTTGTCCCTGACGGTTTTGGTTCGCCCGTGGCGAGTGGGGAAATTTATAATTACGATGTGAATTATGCTGCGATTGCTCCCTATATACGAACTGAATACAGTATTTCGGATCGTCTACAAATAGCGGGTGGTTTGCGATACGATGTCAATCGTTTTAATTACACCAATAATACCGAAGACGGGCAATATGCGAGCTCTAGTTTTGCGCGCCCGTCGGATGACAACGATCCTACCTTTAATCATCTTAGTCCCAAGCTAGATTTGACATATCAGTTAGCGGAGAATCGACAGGTCTACCTCCGCTATGCCAATGCCTTCCGCATTCCGCAAGCCACTCGTCTGTATTCTCTGAAGACCAATAACATTGCGTTTACCTTAGATCCTGAAACTTCGGATACCTTCGATATGGGGTATAAGCTCGTTCAAGATAAGTACGCCATGGACTTCTCTCTTTATTACATGGTGATTAATGACACTATCGTAAGGCGGGAGAATGAGTCCAGAGATCGCTACTATGTCAATGGCGGGGATACGCTACATAAGGGTGTTGAATTGTCATTGAGTGTCAAGATGAGCCCAGCGTTTTCTAGCAAGGTAGCTTACAGCTATTCAAAACACGAATTTGATAATGATATTGTCTATGGCAATAACGAACAGGAACAGGCACCGCGTGACGTTGCCAATATACGGTTGTTCTACCAACCTCAGGCGATTAAAAACTTTGTTGCCATGGTTGAATGGGAGCACGTGGGTTCGTGGTGGCTGGACGATGAGAATACCGAGAAATATGAGGGCAGTGATAGAGGCAATATTAAGTTCACTTACAAGCCGAATACCGAGCTAACGTTGTTTGGAAAGGTGAATAATATGACTGATGAAGTTTATGCAGAAAGCGCATCCATTAGTTATGGTAAGGAAAAATACACCCCCGGTGGACCCCGGCAATATTCATTGGGCGTCAAGTTTAGTCTTTAAAGCTTGTTAAGAACTTGGAGGGGTATTTTTTCATGAAACAAATTATTTGGCGGTGGCATTTTTTTTGTGGACTGGTGTTTGTGCCAGTCTTTTTAGTGCTTTCAGTCACGGGAGGGCTTTATCTTTTTAATGATGAGTTCGAGGACTTTGCCTATAGCGAGCTTTTGTTTGTTGATGATGGGCAGGTGCAAAAAACGGCGCTACCAGTACACACTTTATTGACGACAGCTTTACAGTCCTTTCCAAAATACACCGTGCAAATGGTCATTCTGCCAGATAGTCCTGCGCGTACAGTGGAACTCGTTTTAAAACGGGTTACTGAATCTAATGAAAAGTCCTCCGTGGGCATAAAGCTAAAGGAACCTGTCGCAGGGTGGCAGACGAGAGAAGAGAATAAGCCGCACCGATTAAGTGTGTTCTTAAATCCGTATAACGGTGAAATAGCGGGCGAGTTAGATAATAGCGACCGGTTTATGAATGTCGTAAAAGACCTGCACGGTGAGTTGTTGACAGGTTCTATTGGAACGAAATTGGTTGAGCTAGCGGCCTGTTGGGCCATTGCAATTGTACTGACGGGGTTGGTTCTTTGGTTTCCTCGCGCGGCATCTCACAAGAGCGTATTTTATCCCCGTCTCTTTTCTAGTGACAAGCAAAGGTGGCGAGACCTTCATGCAGTGACGGGTTTCTATTTTTCTATTCCATTACTGTTGTTTCTGATGTCGGGATTACCTTGGACGGATGTATGGGGTAGTAACTTTAAACAGTTTAAGGAAATGATAGGACAAACGGCAACGACTAGTTTTTTTGATCGCTCTATGCGGTCTGTTTATCCGCCTGTTTCCTTAGAACCTGTTTCCTTAGAACAAGTACCACTAGAGACAGCCTCTTTCGTATCAGACAGCAGGGAAGTAAGACCGATTGGGGTGGACGCCGTATTGGCGATAGCGCGAGATCAGGATGTCACGGGTAAGTTAAAGGTTAAGTTGCCCATGGGGAAAAAGGGCGTCTATACCGTACAAAATACAGAAGACGATCCCGCTCTTCAGGTATTGCTACAGGTGGATCAGTATAGCGGGAACATTATTGAAAAGGTGAGTTGGGATGATAATCCGGCTATTGAAAAGGGTGTTTCTATTCTCATTAAAATCCATCGAGGTGAATATTTTGGTTTAGCGAATCAATTGCTGGGACTGATGACAGCCTTAGCTTTGGTACTCATTTGTAGTTCGGGAATTGTGATGTGGGTGAAGCGCCGAAAACCAGGTACTTTTGGAATGCCGGTTCGACTTGAAGAAAGGCAGACTCCCAAGTGGATGGTTGTTGTGACCGTTTTATTCGGTTTGTTTTTCCCGTTGTTGGGGATGTCGCTAGTGACCTTTTATGTGGGGGACTTTATTTTTTCCATGGTTCGATCTTTTAAAAAATCACAAGCAGATGTCTCAAGCAATGCTTTATGACAAGGCAGAAACCGTGAGTAGTCGGCGGTTTCTGCCTTCTACTTTGGTTATTTCAATGCTGCTACACACCGCGCTATTGTGGTCGAATGAAGAGCCATTATACTTGGGGGATACAAGGTCAGATGAGCGAGTACTGAATGTGACAATATCGCATGCTGCAACTCAACTTCAGGTAACGCCTGAATCTAAGCCTCTACCAAAGCCTCTACCAAAGCCTCTACCTAGGCCTCGATCTAAGTCTAAAATTGATACTGCATCTGCACCTAAACTAACGGCAGAAGTAGAGGTTGAATCCATGCCTCTGCAAAAAACGACATCCAAATCAGAAATTGAAGCGACTCCCGTGATTAAGAACGTTAATCCTTCTGATGTCGCAAACCTTGAAACTGTCACCGAAGTGTCTAACGAACCCCGTACTGAAATGAATGCTGAAGTGAGGAGTAATGCATCACAGGCAGAAAACACCGTCGTACTTCAGATGACAGAGTCGGAGAGACAGCAGTACTTGCGTTTGTTACTCGCGCATATTGAATCACATAAGTACTATCCGCGTTCGGCACGTAGTCGAGGGGTGGAGGGTTATGTCAACGTTTCGTTTGTACTGTCACCCGAAGGCGAACTGTCTGCTATTGAAGTGGAGGGCGGCTCAGCAGTGTTGCGTCGAGCCGCTGGTAAAGCGATTGCTGCGGCACAGCCTTTACCGCAGCCAGAACTGGCGTTGTTGAGTGCCCTGCCCGTGACCTACCGTATGGAGTTTATGTTGCAGTAGTTAAATTTGATGTATCCTCCCGTATATCAGCATCAGCGTCACCAGAATCGAAGGCGTCCTCATCATTGATTGCGTCGTTATGAGAACTGTCATTCGAGTCCTTAGAACCCGTGACCTTAGAACCTGTGACCTTTTTATTAAAGCGATAACATCCCTCAATCAAATCAACCTCTATGGTGTCTCCCGGCATAAAGTGTCCCTGCAATACTTCTTGCGCCAAGGGGTTTTCAATCTTCTGTTGCATCTCTCGTTTTAGTGGGCGGGCTCCGTAAATGGGGTCGTAACCTGCCGCGGCTAAATCATCCAGAGCGTTGTCTGTTATCTGTAGCAAGAGATCTCGTTCCATTAATCGTTGTGCGAGAGCATTAATCTGGATATGCGCAATTCCGCGAATCTGTTTAAACGATAATGGATGAAACACAACAGACTCATCAATTCGATTGATAAATTCAGGTCTGAATTGTTGGCTCACAATATCCATGACGGCGCACCGCATTTTGTCATAATTTCCCTCTGCTGCCATACTTTGAATGAGGTCAGAGCCCATATTCGAAGTCATAATAATCACGGTGTTCTTAAAGTCGACGGTGCGACCTTGTCCATCGGTAAGGCGTCCATCGTCCAAAACTTGTAGGAGGATATTAAAGACATCGGGATGTGCCTTCTCAATCTCGTCCAACAGTAATATGGAGTAGGGTCTTCTTCTTACCGCTTCTGTTAGATAGCCACCTTCTTCATAACCGACGTATCCTGGAGGTGCACCAATTAAGCGGGCGACCGAGTGCTTCTCCATAAACTCTGACATATCTAGTCTCACCAGGGCATCACGGGAGTCGAATAGGAATTCGGCTAGCGATTTGCATAGCTCTGTTTTACCCACACCCGTTGGGCCTAAGAAAAGAAAGGAACCGTTGGGTTTGTTGGGGTCTGATATACCAGCGCGAGATCGCCGAATGGCATGGGACACTGCTGCCACCGCTTCGTTTTGTCCGATGACGGTTTGATGTAATTCTTGCTCCATTCGCATTAATTTATCTTTCTCGCCCTCTTGCATTTTGGCAATGGGAATACCGGTCCACTTGGAAACGATCTCCGTAATTTCATTATCGGTGACTCGGTTTTTTAGCAGCTGCATGTTAATCGTTTCTGCTTGATTCGCGGAGGCTAGCTGTTTTTCAAGCTCAGGGATAACGCCATATTGCAATTCTGACATTTGTGCCAAGTCGCCTGTGCGTCTCACCGTTTCAATATCCATGCGAGCTTGTTCCAGCTGACTTTTAATTTGAGTGGTGCCTTCCACTGCGGCTTTCTCAACGAGCCATATGTCATTGAGTTCTGAAAACTGCTTTTGCACTTCAGTGATATTATTGTTCAGTTGTTTTAGTTGTGCTTTGGAGGCTTTGTCTTTGTCTTTTTTTACGGCTTCACGTTCGATCTTAAGCTGGATCAATCGTCTTTCGAGTTTGTCCATCTGTTCTGGCTTCGAATCGATTTCCATGCGGATTTTACTGGCGGCTTCATCAATCAAATCGATGGCCTTGTCAGGTAGCTTTCTATCTGTAATGTATCGTTGCGATAGTTTTGCCGCAGCGATAATGGCGGAATCGGTAATGTCCACGCCGTGATGAACTTCATAGCGCTCCTTTAAACCCCGTAAAATAGCAATGGTGTCTTCTTCACTGGGTTCATCCACCAGTACTTTTTGAAAGCGACGTTCTAGTGCGGCATCCTTTTCGACGTATTGTCTATATTCGTCCAAGGTGGTTGCGCCCACGCAATGGACTTCGCCCCTGGCAAGAGCGGGCTTTAACATATTGCCTGCATCCATTGAGCCTTCAGTTTTTCCTGCGCCGACTAAAGTGTGTAACTCATCCACAAAGAGAATAATATTACCGGATTGTTTTTCGATGTCGGCTAATACCGCTTTAAGCCGTTCTTCAAAGTCGCCTCTAAATTTTGCGCCGGCAAGTAGCGAAGCAAGATCCAAGGATAATAAGAGCTTCCCCTTAAGGCTTTCGGGTACTTCGCCGTTGACAATGCGCTGAGCTAAACCTTCAATGATGGCCGTCTTACCTACTCCCGGCTCACCGATGAGAACAGGATTGTTCTTGGTGCGACGTTGCAAGACTTGTATGGTGCGACGAATTTCATCATCTCGACCAATAACGGGGTCTAATTTTCCTTGCTCGGCGAAGCTGGTTAGATCGATGGTGTATTTTTCTAATGCTTGGTTTTCATCTTCACCACTGCCTTTTTGCGAGGCACCACCGCCTCGCTTGTTAGCGATGGCTTGTTTTAGTTGCTTTGGGTTAATGCCTGATTCTTTTAGGACGTTACCAACGGAGCTAGAGTCTTGAAATAAGGCCACTAAAATTGCTTCACAAGAAATACTCTTATCACCCAGTTTTTGACTTTCTCTATCCGCCAAATTAAGGGTTTTGCCCATCTCAGCAGACATTTGTATTTCACCCGTGGGGTTCTTAAGAACAGCCGAGTCATTCAGAATTCTATTTAACTCAGAGGTGATACGATTCACATCTGCACCAAGCTGTGATAGCAATTGCCGAGTGGTACCGTTACGTTGGGATAACAGGGCAAGGAGCATATGTGCTGGTTCAATGGTGCTATGATCTTTTCCTGCTGCCAGGGATTGGGCATCAGATAAAGCTTCTTGTAGTGAATTAGTGAAACGGTTTACTTGCATATTCGTGCTCCTAAAAGAACATTATATTGTCCTGCAGACTCTCTATATTGGGATGCGATGATTGAAATTCAATGTGAGTAAATTAAGTTGATGATGGAGATTCACAGTAGGAGAATAACGAGAAAGAGTGAGGTAGCATAAATCAGCTATTGGGCAAGGGGCGTCATTGATTTGGATCAACAGTGGTTGAAAGAATTGTTGTAGTGTCGCGCCTCGCGGTTGTATTTGAGGCGCTATTTTTTATGGGTGATTGTAGGTGGATGATTTTTGTTAATGAATTAATGATTTAATGACTACCAGAGTCGACGCATTCATCTAACGAAACGAGGGTATAGCCGCGATTTTTAATCGTCAGTATTATGTCGTCCAATCCATCAACACTGGCAGCGCTAAAGTCGTGTAATAATATGATAAATGAATCATTGTCGGGAGAAGCACCATTTAAAGCAGTATTGATTTCTTGTAAAACATTTTGAGAGGACAGCTCATAATCGCGGGTATCTAAGTTCCATAAAGCGACACCGATATTTAAATCCCAAATCGGCATTGCAGTTGGGATATCTATGCGACCATAAGGGGGGCGTAAGAAACGGGGAGTGACGCCAAGTGTATCCCACATTATTTGATTTGTTCGGTCAGTTTGAGCGGTAATTTCGGTAAGGGATAGGCTAAAAAAATCGGCATGATCCCAGCTATGATTTTCTATTTGGTGGCCTGCGGCGATGGCATCAAGAGCCGAATCTATATGTTTTTGTTTTTCTAACTTAGATCCCACAACAAAAAAGGTAGCAGTGACATCATGGTTGTCGAGTGTCGCTAATACCGTTCCGTAATTGTCCGAAGGACCATCGTCAAAAGTAAGGGCGACCATTCCAGGCATTCTGCATTCTAGAGCAAGGGGTACCATTCTCTCGCTGGAGGTAGTGTAGTGGCCAGCGAATAGGGGTGAGGATAGCAACAGTAATAGAACCATATTCAATGGCTGGTATTTTTTAATCATCTTTAGAATTCCTTTTCAACGATTGTAAGTTAGGGGAAGTGGAAGCAATTTTCGGCGAATTAATGGGTGACCCTTTTTTAGGGAATGGGGTCTCAACGCATCGCCTTTTCGGAAGTGGAGTCTAGCATAATGATTGTTACATCATGTAGGAAAATGTAGTTGGGCTCTTTCTCCTTATTCGCTTCCTTAAAATAGGCGGGTGAAGTTGAAGAGTAGAGCGCGGATTTTAAATTATACATTCAACCAAAAGGTTGATTAAATAGGTGGCCTGTCATATAGTAAATCATATGGTCGAATATAATGAGGAGATGCTCACTGAGATTCTCAAATGCATGAGTGATGTAACACGCCGGTCACTCTTGACGCGAGTTTGCCAAGAGGGGCCTTGTCGCGTAACAGATCTGGCTGGGTATTACGATATGTCCCTTAATGCCGTATCCAAACATATCAAACTATTGGAGCGGTGCGGTCTTGTTACACGAAAGACCGTAGGAAGGGTGCACTGGATAGAGGCCGATTTAGCAAGAATTCAAATAGTGGAAAATTGGTTTAAAGAATTGAAATCGATTTGGGCATTGCGCCTGGATAACTTTGCGAATTTAATGGAGACGAAAGATGACTGATCTATCGATAACGATTGAAAAGCGAATTGAAGCGCCCATCGACAAAGTATTTGATGCATGGTTGAACCCGATAACACTAGCGAAATTTATGCAGCCGGCACCGGACATGCCGGACTCGCCGACCACTACGGATGCGCGAGTTGGTGGACGTTTTGAAATTATTATGCATGTAGGTGAAAACCAAATTCCTCATCGAGGCGAATATTTAGAAATTGATCGGCCACATAAGCTGTCCTTTACTTGGGAGTCCCCAGCTTCGCTTGATGACAGTGTCGTGACATTGAGCTTTTCCGCCGTAGAGAATAAAGCAACGAATATTGTTTTAACTCATGTGAAGTTTATTGATGAAGAACGTCGTTCAAACCACGAAGGCGGCTGGAGCAGGATACTCACTGGCTTAAATCATATTTTGCAATAATTCATTTTTACAACGGAGGCAGGTTCCTGTGGAAATAATGGGATTGAGTGTAGTTGGAATGGTGGTGTCAACTTTTGCGGGAATGAGTTTGGGGGCCTTGTGGTATTCACCTCTCTTGTTTGGGAAGCAATGGATGGAGTGTATCGGTAAATCACCAGAAACCTTGGGTAAGCAAACCATTCCAATATTAGGGAGTATTGTTGCAAACTTGGCAACAGCGGTTGGGCTAACCATTATCTTTAAGCTTGTCGGAATTAGTGGGTTAGCTTCGGGCATTACCGTTGGTCTCGCGCTGGGAGTGCTTATCGTGTTTCCGGCGCTATTGTCTGATAACTTATTTTGTGGATGGGGTGTGAGGCTTTTACTCATACAGTCAGGCTATCGTTTATCGAGCATATTATTGATGTCGATAATCTTGGTCTATCTGGGTTAGTCTGTTAGAGACAGTAACCTCTCTTCCGAGAGGCGGACATTCTGTTATTTCAGGTGTTGAGTTGGCCTAAGTTGAAAATAACTGCTCTTCCAATGTTTGTCCATTGATAAGATGTCGGTATTGCCAGTTACGTTCGGCTAAAAGTTTTAATAGCTTTTGGTCCAAGCTCGGAATGCGACTATGGTCATATCGAATGACGAATTCATTTTTTTGATGTTGAGTGATTGAGTTTATACCGGGCATGTCTTGAATGATGCTAATTAGTTCTGCTTCGTTGACGTGTGCCATTCGTAGTGTAATGTATTTTTCTGAATTATTATTCCTGTCTGCAGCTTGCTGTATGAGATGGCCCTTCTCTAGCAGTAAAATGGTCTGACACAAATGTTCTAGTTCCTGCAGGTTGTGAGAGCTAATTAGGAATGTGGTTTGATCTGATATCGCGGAAATTTGTTGGCGAATATTGCGAGCGTTTACCGGATCAAGTCCTGCGGTGGGCTCATCCAATAAAACCAATTGTGGATTCCCTATGAGTGCTTGTGCAATGGCGGCGCGTTTTCGCATACCATGACTTAAGGCGTCGGGCTTTGTGTTAACGCTATCTTGTAGCTGCATGAGCTCTAGGACTCTCATCGCCTCATTAGCACTTTGACGTCTGGAAAATCCTTGAAGTTGCGCATAATGACTGAGTTGCTTGCCGATAGAAAATACGGGATCGAATTGTGAATCTTGGGGAAGCGCGCTTAGCTTTCCCATGAGTGCTCTTGACCCTGGCTTCTCGCCTAACACGGTCACTGAGCCGGTTGCAGATCGAAGGTAGCCGCATAAAATTCGTAACAGAGTTGTTTTTCCTGCGCCGTTGGGGCCAACTAATCCGGTGGTTTCCCCTGCGTTAATTTCAAAGCTGACCTGATGCAGCGCTTCTTTATTTGCAAAGTGTTTTGACAATCCTTGGCAATGAATAACAGAATTCATAATGCACTCCTTGCCATAATAGTTCGGCCCATAACTAAGAGTACGAAGCATTGTAGTATTGGGATATGTGTTAATAAAAAAGTTTTGGCTGGAGGCAATAATGCCAGCTCGGTTATTTGCATGCCGGGCACCAGGTAGTTTAGAAAATCTAGCGCTGGTAAATACACGCTCAAGCGATCAATTAGCGTTGCCGATAGAATCCAAATAAGGATGGCTAATACCATCACTTGCCGGGTCGAGTTAAAGCTAGCGGAGAGGAGAGCTAGTAACGCAAGAAAAGGAAGTATAATAAAAATAAGATTGAGCGCTATAATCCAAGCATTTTGTAGGCCGGGTATCAGTAAACTTGGGTCTCGCATTATCACCATTATCAAAGTACTGCTTAAGGTGGCGATAATGAGAATAGACTGAATAAGTATTTGCGCACTAAAGCGACCAAAGAAAACCATATCACGACTGCAATGCAAAGTCAGAAAGCGCAAAGTGCCGCGTTCACGGTCGGAAGCGGTTTGTCCTGCTGCGGAAAGAATACATAAGACCGGAAACATATCGAAGGACAGATGCCAGTAGACTTCCAGTTCCGCCACGGGCCAAGTCAGCTTTGGTTTGGAAGAGATGGCGAGAGGGCCAACCGCATAATGTAGTATGCAAAACCAAATTACGGCAAAAGTAATGAGATAAATGATACCGCGATGAGTTAAAAAAAGGCGTGAAAATTCCAGTTGCCAAATAGCGAGTAACGTAGAAAAAGTGTTGGGTGGGTTGGGATGCATGAAGAATCCTTTTTATCAAATCATTGTCCGAAGAATAACGGTCTAAGAGTGTTCTTAGTACTTTTTTTGAAAAAAAAGTACTGTATAGCAAGGTGAATCAGAATGTTACCAAAATAGCTTTATTTGTATGATCTAAGGTGTTTTTTGTTTGGTGCATTCTTGTTTTATTCTTATGTTGACCAGAATAGCTATCCATTGTAGCTGTTAATTATTGTTGGTACTCATCGCTATCAATGAAGCATCTTTAAATCGAGTGGATCGCTCTAGGTAGTGCTATATTTTATTGAGAGAGGCATGTTTTCATAAAACGAAAAAAGGGAGAAAACCGATGAAATATAACATTTATTACTGCTTAGTTGCGGTGTTGAGTGCGGTCTTTGTGGCTCCGGTATTTGCGGAGACTATCGTGGTTGTGGGTCATCCTACTGTTTCAATAAAGGAAATATCCTACGCGGACCTGAAACGCCTTTTTTTAGCTAAATCCGATGAGGTTCAAGGTGTAAAGCTAGAACCTATTGTGCAATCTACTCTTCAGCCAATTCGGATTGTTTTCGATGAGGATGCTTTGGGCAAAGATCCTTCCAAATCGAAAGCCTATTGGTCTCGACTCATTTTTACTGCCGCCGGCATACCGCCTCGAACATTTAAATCCACTGTCGAGGTAATGCAGTGGATATCGGCCCATCCAAATGCTATCGGATATATCGAATCAAGTGCGGTAAATGAGACTGTTAAGGTGCTCATAGAATTATAGGTCTATAGATTCGCTCAACCAATATTGCGGGTAGATGCCCCTCCGTATTTATCATTGTTTATTGGGAATCAGATTTGATCTTTTCCCCCATAATCCAGTCATTTGGGCCTCTAGTCTGGCCCATTATATGCGTTGAATTTGCTAAGGAGAGAGTTTAAAGTTCCGTCCTAACAATTTAAATGATTAGGAGGGCGTCGCTATCAAACGATCTTATCTGCAATACACACCCATTCTTGTTTTTTCTGCCTTGGCTTCAAGTCAGGCTTTTGCAAATGAAGTGACTGACACGACTATAGGTTGGGGGACTTATGGCAATGGCACCCACTACAATCGATTCTCTGAATCAAAACAGATTACCCCGGATAACATTAAGCAGCTAAAGCCAGCGTGGAATATCCAAACGGGCAATGACGACGACCAAATGATTTTAGTTCGATCATTTGGTAATACGCCGCTGATGATCAATGGTTCCTTATATACCTGTACCCCCGATGAGGATATCGTGGCATTGGACCCCCTCACTGGAGCCACTAAATGGCGCTTCGACTTTTCAACATTAAATCGAGATCGCAGTGCGGTTCGGGGCAATTGCTGGAGCGTGGTTCATCATGAAAACGAAAATGCGAAACCGGGCGATGCTTGTGCTTCTCGCTTATTGCATGTGACTCAAAAAGGGGATTTGTTTGCTGTGGATGCGAATGACGGCAAGCTTTGCGAGACCTTCGGAACTGACGGCATTGTGGCTTTTCGTGCTCATGAGGAGGAGATGTTCGACGGTGAAATTTACAACGTGACAGTACCCGTTGTTGTCGGTGACACCATTGTTGTGGGCAATTCACCTTTGGATGGTATTAGAACAGATGGTCCTAAAGGTTATATTCGTGCCTTTAACGTGTTGAGCGGTGAGCTGTTGTGGCGCTATCGGCCAATACCCGGTCCCGAAGATGTGGAAGCGTATAAGACATGGGCTCCTGGCACTGCTGAAAAAACGGGCGCTGCGAATGTTTGGTCTGGGTTTAGTGCCGATCCTGAATTGGGCTTAGTGTATGCGCCTGTTGCTACGGTTGCGCCAGATTACTATGGTGGTGAACGTATTGGGGATAATCTTTATGCGAATACGTTAATTGCGTTGGATATCAAAACAGGTAAGCGCGTCTGGCATTATCAAGTGGTCCATCATGATGTTTGGGATTACGATTTACCCACTCCGCCTCTGCTGGTTGATTTAACGATTAATGGAGAAGTGAGGAAAGCGGCAATTCAGCCTACTAAAATGGGCATGCTATTTACTTTTGATAGAGCGACTGGAGAGCCCTTACACCCCATAGAGGAACGTCCTGTTCCCAAAGCGATACTCGCAGGGGAAGAATTATCTAAAACCCAGCCGTTTCCTGTTGTTCCGCCACCTTTGGTTCCTCATAGTTTTGAGATTAAGGATTTGTACGGGCCGACGCCTCAGCATAAGAAGGAGTGTGAAGAGTTAGTAGAAGGCATGCCTGATGCCACTATCTATGGTGCGTATGGGCCTAAGGGTATGATTCAGATTCCGGGCGCGGTTGGGGGCAGTAATTGGGGTGGCGCTACTTTCGATTCCGATAGAGGAATCTTGGTCGCACCGGTTATGAATTTCCCTATCATTATGCACTTGGATAAGAAGTACAGCTTGAAGTGGTGGGCTGGACTATTTAGTGAAGTCTTCTCTTTTAGAAGACCTAATTTCATACCTTTAATGGGGACTCCCTATGGTTTGCGCTTGCAATGGTTTGCGGCCAAAGATGGTACGCCCTGCATTGCACCGCCGTGGTCTAAGCTAGTCGCTGTAGACATGTCGGAAGGTCAGATACTCTGGGAAGCGCCGTTGCTGAGTGAGCGCACAGAAAAGGTTGGAGAAGGGCAGCAAATGACCTTAGGTGGCGCAATGTCGACGGCTGGAGGTATTACCTTTATTGCTGCGACACCGGATCAAATGTTCCGTGCGTTTGAGACTAGTACTGGAAAATTGTTGTGGGAATATGAATTACCTGCATCGGGTAATGCAACACCCATGTCATACGAGATAGATGGTAAGCAGTATGTTGTTGTGGCGGCGGGAGGCAGTGATTTAGTGGGGTCTGCCAGGGCTGATCATATCTTCGCGTTTAGCATCGATTAGGCAAAAAAATAAGGCATCGTTTAGTTACTAAGCGATGCCTTATTCGTACTTCTTATCTGTATTGTCTAAATCAACAACTATTTCGGGTCAACAACTATTTTGGATCAACAATAGTCACGGTGCCTTGAGCTGTCGCAACAAATCGATCGTTGTTGGTGAAGTCAATTTTGACTACAGCCATTGTTCTTCCCATATTGACAAGCTGTGCGTTTGCGATAACGCGACCTTCCGAGACTGGCCTCATTAGATTGATTTTGAATTCAGTGGTTGCTGCCCATTGTCCTTTTTTCATTGCGGGATAGCAGACGCAGCCTAACATGTGATCACAAAAGGCGGATAATACGCCGCCATGCATATTGCCAAAGGGAGTGAGTAGTTCTTCTTTTACGTCGAAGTAGCCTGTCATTTTACCCAGTGACGCATCACTGATATTAAAACCGAGGTAACCAGCAAGGCCGTCTTTGGGTGGGATCATAAAGTTCTTTGCTATTTTCTCATTAAATTCCATGGGTACTCCGATTGAGTTAGGCTATGGTTGTTCGTCTTTGGATATTAAGTGATAAGACAGTTGTTGGCAGTCAGTATATCAAGGAGGCTGCAGGGAATGTACTGTTAATCTTTTTCAAATCATGCGATCGGTAATAGTCTATCTGGATTGGGAGAGATAAATTTCCATTGACAGAATTTCAGATGTCGGGAAAATGAGTGTTAATACATCGTCATTTTAAGTTTCAATAATTAGACAACCATTAGGAATTTCTTTTTGAATACTAGGCCACCCTCTAAACGTCGTTTTTATTCGTTACCGAATAGACGCCAATTAATGAATAGCATTGTCACCACTCAGCGGGTTATTGAGGGTCGGGATCGCTATTTGAGACTATTAAGGGTTGTTCTTGATATTGCACAATCTTACTTCTTCTTTAAAAAAAGTGAATCTAAGTTAAACCCCCATAGTCGGCAAGAGGGGATGAGTGCTTTACATAAGAAAAATGCACTCAAGCTAGCTACTGCTTGTCGAAAGAATGGGGCAACTTGGGTTAAGCTCGCGCAGATTTTAAGTTGTCGGCCCGATATCTTACCGAAGGAGTACATTGATGCGCTGAAAATACTGCAAAATGATGCTGCTCCGGTAAAATTTGACGAATTAATCCCGGTTCTTGAGCAAGAGTTTGGACTGCAATGGAAGAAAAAATTTCGCAGCATTGAGCCAATTCCCATTGCCACTGCATCAATTGCACAGGTCCACAAAGCGGTATTGATGGACGGTAGAGAGGTGGCTATAAAAATTCAACTGCCGGGAGTGGCGAAGTTGTTTGACCAAGACTTTGTTATTTTTCTAACACTGGCAGAAGTAATAGCACGCTTCATCACTCAAGTAGACGTGAAACAAATCGCGAATCAATTATTAAAGACGACCCAAGAGGAATTGTCTTTTATTAAAGAAGCGGAGAACATTCAGCTTTTTTCACAATTCAAACACCTTGAAAGAATTAAATCTCCAGTGCTAGTGGAAGCGCTATCCAGTGATACGATTCTGGTCACCGAGTGGGTTGATGGATTGAGACTTCGGGAGTATCTGGATAAGCATCCAGATCAAGCCAGAGAATTATTGGCGTTACTGCTCAATAGTTATATTCAACAGATCACGAAATTTGGTGTCTTTCACGGTGATCCACATCCTGGTAATTTTATTATCAATGATAAGGGTGAGATTACTATTCTGGATTTCGGTGTGGTGGGGACTTTGACGCAAGAAGAAACAACGCACTACTCCGCATTACTGTTCACGCTCTTGGATAGGTCAACTGAATCTCTGAACGATGTTTTTGCCCGAGCGGGATTCGAGGGAATACAGGAAGATACCTTTAAAGATCTGACTCGAATATTTTTGGGCAGTAAAAACTTTAGTACCGAATATACGGAGTTATTGTCAGAGTCATTGGAAATTTTACGTAAACAACATATTACTGTGCCCGACTCATTTGTTGCATTGGCTAGGGCGTTGGTTACGGTAGGCGGATTTATGCAAACCTATGATGTGCATGTTAAAGAAAGTATTGTGACAGATTAGTTTTAAAATAATTCTCCTTGGATATGTTTGTATCCATGACTTCAAACCCATAATTCAAAACCTATGACTTCAAAAAAGTACACGTCGATAAAACTCTATGCCGGTCCAAAGGCATTAAAATCGATTCAAGAGAACGGGCTTAGTCCACAATCGATAAAGGTCATTGCCGGGGCATCAGGGGGGCCTAAATGGTTTGTGTTAAATCGCCTTGATCGATTTATTTTTGGTGATTGGCTAAAAGATATCAGTCACTCTATTCATTTGGTGGGGTCTTCATCGGGTAGTTGGCGCTTCGCTAGCTTGGCACAGAAAAATCCCCTGAGAGCTTATGATCGATTGGAAGAAGCTTATCGAGAGCAGCGCTATCCTGATAACCCCAGCCCCCAATTTGTGAAACAGCGAGCAGAGGACATGCTCGCCTATATATTAGGTCCTGATGGCGCTCAACAGATTTTAGATAACCCGTATTTGCATACCAATATTATGGCTGTTCGTAGTAAACAATTTACACGTAGCGGTCATGTTGCTCCGTTGTTGGCAGGGCTCGCACTAACATTTTTAGCCAATTTGTTTAGTCGACAATCCTTGGGGCTATTTTACGAACGGGCTTTTTTTTATGCCCCCAATGAGCGGCCACCTTTTTTTCATCTCACTGACTTCCCCACTCAACATATTAAGTTAACGCCACAGAATTTAGAAAAAGCATTGATTGCTTCAGGTGCCATTCCTATCGTGGTGTCTCCTGTGAAAAATATAGTGGGTGCCACACCGGGTCTTTACCGAGATGGAGGTTTGTTGGATTATAATTTCGACATCCCTTTTTTGAAGGAAGAGGGCATCGTTCTCTATCCCCATTTTAATAAACAGTTAATCCCTGGCTGGTTTGATAAATCATTACCATGGAGAGCGCCGGCTAAGAATAATGTGGACAACGTACTGCTGATTTGCCCTTCGGATAGTTTAGTTGAATCCCTGCGTTACCAAAAAATTCCCGATCGAAAAGATTACAATGTACTAGATCATGACGAGCGTATTGATTATTGGAATTCAGTATTAAAAGACACTGAAGTCATGGCGGATGAATTCGCAGAAATGATCGCTAGTGAAACTGTCAGTCAATATGTTGAACCTCTTTTGGGCAAGCGATAGATACGCTCTGAATTTCTATTGCTTGTGAAGGTGTTGAAAGTTGTGAATGTGTTGACTGTATTGGGCTTCTGCGTATTATCTTAGACGTTGCTGTTTGTTCCAAAGTGAACATTATAATAAACACGTAAGGAGAAAATCATGTCAGGAGCTTCAAATAGAAATACCAAACAAGAGGGCGATGTTGTTCTCATAGACAAACAATCAGAAGGTCGTATTTGGGTTATAACAATGAATCGACCTCACCGAATGAATTCATTTGGTGATGGTATGGGTGGCGCGTTAACAGAAGCGTTAATTGCCTACCGGGATGATAAGCAAGCTCGTGTAGCAGTGATAACCGGAGCGGGTGAAAAGGCCTTTTGTGCCGGAGCGGATTTGATAGCAACATCAGAAGGGCGAGAGGCTGCGAAAGACGGTAAATCGGCGCCGACTAAAGCGGAGATAAACAAAGATAAATTAGATTTTATTAACATGTCCGAGAAGTTGAATTTGTGGAAGCCTACCATTGCAGCCATAAACGGTTTTGCGATTGCGGGTGGTTTTATGATGGCGATGCAGTGTGATATTCGGATTATGGCGGAACACGCCACGGTGGGTATTGCGGAAACGCGATGGAATATGCCGGGCGCAGCTTGGATGGCACCATTGACGCGACAAATGCCATTAGGTTGTGCGTTGGAACTCACCATGTGGGGCGACACAAAGTATGATGCGCAACGTTGCTATAATATTGGTTGGGCTCAGGCAGTGGTTCCGAAAGAAAAATTAATGGAAATGGCGTTGGCCTATGCGGATCGCATGTTAGATATGGGGCCAAGATCAGTGAGCAATAATAAAGAGCTGGTTTATCGAGGCGCTTATATGGAGCCCAGTATCTCTTTTCGATATGGTGTTGCCGTTGAGAAAAACTTGCGCGGTATGGCAGATAGTATTGAAGGGCCAAAAGCTTTTTCTGAAAAGCGACGGCCTAATTTTATCAATGCTTAGTTTTTTACTAATAGAAAACTATTTATTAATGCCTAGCTATCTATCAATGCTAAGTTATTAGTGAAGTCAGCTCGGTTTCCATAGTCTGCTCTGAAATTAGAGCAAGCTATGGAAAATATTCAAACTATGTATTACTAAAGCTAGGTAATATTCAAATTATACAACTCTACTACATTGTCATGTAGCAGCATGTCTTGTTGCTCTTGAGGTAATGGAGCGACGTATTTCTTCAATAAGTCTTGTGACCACGGCCAAGTAGAATCACTATGGGGGAAATCATTCGCCCACATTATTCGGCGTGGGTTCATTGCATCCAGCATGGTAAAGGCAACAATGTCATCTTGAAAAGTCAGGTAGATATTTTCCAAGAAATACTCACTGGGCATCTTATCCAATTCAGCGCCGCGTAATCTAAAGCGATGTCGATTGTAGGTATGATCCATTCGGTAAATGAAATGGGGAACCCAACCTGCATCCGCTTCAACACAGACAATTTTTAATTTCGGGTTACGCATAAAAATACCCGAGGTGACGAACATGCTCATGATGTCTTGATTAGCTCTAATGATGGCATAGCCCGAATTGATGCTAGAGCCACGAAATTGCATTTTACTGGTTTCATTGGAAGTCAGAATGTGAAAGCTAAGAGGCAATTCTAAGTCGATGGCCGCTTGCCAAAGATCATCAAACATGGGGTCATCGTAATCTACATCATCCATGGCAGGCCGACCTGGCAGCATGACGCCTTTTAATCCGAGTTCTTTAATTTTGCGTAGATCATCAATGGCTTCACTTACGCTGCGTATTGGTGTTTGCCCCAAGCCAATTAATCGATCGGGTGCCGGGTCGCAAAATTCGGTAATCCAAAGGTTGTAAGCATCCATGCAGGCTTTTTTGTAATCATGATCTTTTAAATTACAGATTTCCATTCCCACTGAGGGGTATATCACTTCCGCTGCGATACCGTCTTTATCTTGATCGAGTAAGCGCGCTGCCGGATCCCAACCTCCCTTGTGGAGATTCTCAAATACTGCACCTTTTGCAGCTAGCTTTTCTGGTGGCAGTCCTGCGGCGGAAACGAGGCTTAAAGGAATGGGCTTTTTGAGTCCCTTGATGGTGTACACGTCTCCGCGTTTGGGGTCATTAATAATATGAGGTGCATCGGCAAGGTACTTCTTATCAATGCGCGCAGTGAATAAATCGGGTGGTTCACAAACGTGGGAATCCGACGAAATAATCGGCTTAAACATAACTATCTCCTAATCCTTGGTATCAGATATTATTTTTCTAGTTCAGCCCTAACCTTAAGAAGTTTGGGGTTAACCATTAAAGACTTTACTCGCAATGTTTAGCAATCTCAAACAGTAGTCTTGGTGTAGGGGATTTCTAATTTATCTATCAGTGTTATTTCAGCGGACTTATATTTTACTCGACTTGCACACCTCGGTGCCGGACAATGACTGCCAAGATTTAGATGTGAGTAGAGATGGTGTAATTAAGTCTGTCAGAATGAATCAACAATTTCAGGAGGAAATGATATGTCATACGATATAGTAATTAAGAATGGAGCTATTATAGATGGTTCTGGTAGTACTCGCTTTAAGGCCGATCTAGGCATCACCGATGGTAAGATTAAAACCATAGGTGCTATCTCAGCGAGTGATATGGAAAGTGCGGGAGAAGTTATCGATGCAAAAGGGCAGATCGTATCGCCCGGTTTTATCGATGGCCATACTCATATGGATGCGCAGGTATCTTGGGATCCGTTGGGTACTTGTTCTGTCTGGCATGGTATCACTACGGTTGTAATGGGGAATTGCGGATTTACATTGGCGCCCTGTGCACCGGAAGACAAACATCTAGTTGTTCGAAATTTGGAACGTGCAGAAGATATATCCGGTGCCGCGATGGAAGCGGGTATCGATTGGACTTGGACCACTTTTCCAGAATATCTTGATACCTTAGATCGTCTACCAAAAGGGATTAATTACAGTGGTTATATTGGCCACTCCGCGCTGCGAACTTTTGCAATGGGTGAGCGTGCTTTCAGCGAAGCGCCCACTGATGCAGAAATGAAGGCAATGAAAGATGAATTGGCTGATTCTATTCGTGCGGGGGCAATGGGTTTTTCTACATCCCGAACGCGCAACCATCAAACACCTAGCGGCGAGCCTGTTGCTAGTCGGTTGGCTAGTTGGGATGAGGTTAAAGAGTTGGTCGGTGTCATGGGAGATCTCGGTGCTGGTATCTTTGAAATTGCGGCTGAAGATGTGGGGCGTGATCCAGAAGCACAACGAGAATACCATGTTCGTTTACGTGACTTGGCCGTGGATACGGGCAGACCGATCACTTGGGGTATTTTTAGTAGTCGCCGAGCGCCGGAAGTTTGGCCTCCCTATTTAGAGTTGCTGAATGAAACAGCAGAAGCGGGCGGTACTATGTTTGCGCAGGTTCACAGCCGAGCGCTAAGTGTATTGTTGTCATTTGAAACTCGCCTGCCTTTCGATGGCTTTCCCGTTTGGAAAGAAATGCGTCAAAAATCATTGGCGGAGCAAGAAGCAACCTTGCGTGACCCTGTTATGCGAGCCCGATTAGTGGAAGCGGCACACGGCCACAATCCTGATCAGAAAAGACCAGTGGGTGCCGAATTAAGGTTACCGAATTATAATTGGTTAGAAGTCATGGAAACCGTTGCGGGGCCCCACAGAAGCGTTGCTTCGATTGCGGAAGAAACTGGCAAGGACCCAGTTGAAGTGATGATCGATATTGCACTGGAAAATAAATTAAAGGTCTTTTTCCGTCAGCCCATCTTTAATGAAAACCAAGATCATGTCATCGAAATGATGAAGCACCCTCGGTCTGTGGTGACCTTTTCAGATTCGGGTGCACACGTATCACAGATTATGGATTCTTCCCTTCAAACTCATGTTTTATCGCATTGGGTGAGAGAGAAAGGCGCTATAACATTAGAAGAAGCAGTCAAGATGTTAACGCTAGAGCCTGCGACCGCTTGGGATTTTAAAGATCGTGGATTATTGAAAGAAGGCTATGCAGCGGACATTATTGTATTTGATGAAGAAAAGGTTGAGCCCTTAATGCCAGTGGTTAAAACCGATCTTCCTGCTGGAGAAAGAAGGTTGGTACAGAAGGCAGAAGGGATATCAATCACTATCGTTGGTGGAGAGGTCTTGATGCGTGATGGTGAGCATACGGGGGTTTATCCTGGTAAGTTGCTAAGAGGACCTTTGGCGCAAAAAGCGGGATGAGTTTAGAGTTTTCGATCTATAAATAGAAATCGTATATAGATCGATGCCGTAACAGTCGATGCATAAAAAAACCACCGATTATTAGTCAGTGGTTTTTTTATGCTTCAATGTAATAGATGATTGCTAGATAAACGAAGGAATCATAATTCCAGCAATTTCTTGGTAATAACGATTGCCAGTTTCATCATAGAGAAAGATGAGTCCAGCGAAGAAACTATCAGGATCGTAAACCAAGCTGGTTAAACGTTGCGTCTCCCAAAGTGCATCTTCTACCACCATGTTAACGACACTCGTTTTACCCGGTTGAATTGAGTCGCCCAAGATTTCTATTGAATCAGAAGCGACTAAATGATCGGGATCTTCAGGCTGAATATCCAGCACGTCCGAATTGATAAATCGAATGTTGGCTGTAGCAAACTCACCGATACGAAGTGGTTCTGGCGTGTTATTGGTTATGGTTAATTGCACGTCGAAGCTTCGTCCTGGAATACGATAGGTTGCATTACCTACTTTGACTTTGATTTTCTCATTTTCCGCTGGGTTCTCCATGGGTTCAACGGGTATCCATCCCGTTTGCAGTGGAATGGTACGCGGGACGAAATGTTCAGTGACAAGGTAACTGATACCGATTAACGTCACTATGATGGCAACGGTGAACATCCCTACCAGGCTTTCGCGAGTGGTAATGATCTCATCGGCTCGTTCTTTCCCCAGTTTTTGTACAGCGATAAAGCGAGGCATGATGACTGGGCTAGTTCTCATGTTACGAAGCCAGAATGCGATCCATGCCAATGCGATGACCGTCCAAAAAGCATGAAGGCCAATAGAAGCGGAAAGGCCGTATGTTTCCAAATCAATGGTGTCTCCATTTAACGTGGTTACCGTATTAACGAAGTCAGCCTGGTTGCCTGTGACATCCACCCAAAATGCCGGTCCAATGATGGGGCCAGCACCCTTAATGCTCATGACGGGATGTACGTGGTAATGTCCCGGTGATCGTGCTTTCAGAACGATTTCATATTCGTATAATTTCCCAAGTTCAAAAGAGGTCGATCTAATCATCGGAGTACCATTAACGTGGGAGCTAACTCTGATAAATTTTGGACCGGGTACGCCCACATTGAGAAATGCCATTTCTTCAATGGATGCCATGTGCTTGGGCCAATGTTTAGAGGGCATGAACTTACCGGTAATGATGACTTGTTCATTCACCGAGACAGTTCGAGGTGAAATTTCGGTGTCGAACCAGTTCATCGTTCGCATCCTAAGACCCGCTTGTTGGGCTTTTTCACCGTGAGCGAAACTTTCACCCGAGATAATTAAAACGAGACAAGCAATTATGTAATGAAATCCTAATGAGCGACGAATACTTCTATTCTTAAGTGTTTTCATTGGTTGATCCTCCGTTGATCTGGTGACAATAAGCTATTTTCGGTTTACCAAATTCGACTGCTCCATCGGCTTTCCGATAAATAACTACCAATTAAGACCCATAGGTAGTAGTTGATGATACAAACGAAGCCCGCAAAAAATGCGGTGAGAGGTGTCACGGCTTCGCCAAACGTACGCAGCGTTGATTCTTCAATGATGCGAACGTATTCAGGAATCGCTGTACGTACATATTGATAACCCGTTAAATCAGCGACGGTAACCAAGGTTCCGTGATAGTCAACGGGTACATGCCACAGGGCAAACACAGGCCAGTTTGCCGCGTAAGGAAGAAGCCCAAATAAAAAAGCACCCAGAAAACCGGTAATATAAAAACTCTTCGTCCATACCAGCATTGCATCGAGAATGACCCCCAGCATAATTAACGTAGAGGGTGAAACAAAATTGAGAGGGAAGTCAGCAAATGAATAAAAATTGAAAACGCGGCTGAGCCACATTCCTATGACAAAACTCAACATGGATGCCGTAGCACCAATGGGTAATCGCAATTTGTTCCAGGTAAACGTACCGATAACGGTCGGAAAAATAATATAAAGCGCTGGGATTACCAATGGCCACCAGCGCCTATCCCGCCAGTCCATCCAATAGTCCCAATCTCCAACGGTCACTGCCGATAAAAATACCGTGATTCCACCGAACAGCAATAAAATAATCGGAATGCTGACCATGTCTATATTACGGTAGGCTTCGAGTTGTTCTTGAGGGGTGCTGACTGCTGATTTTACTTCGCGGATTTTATTAGGGTCGGGCACTTTGCCGTCGATTAAGTTTTCTGCACCAGGAATTGCGATGGCCATGGATTGCCTCACTTGAAGTTTATTGAATGGAGTGGGAAGACCTGGCAAGAGCATCTTCGCCTTTCATTTACACCTTCACTTCTAATACAAATAATTATTTTTTAACACATACATTGATTTTCTAATACCAATGTTTATTTTCTAATACCAATATAGCTAAAAGAGCAGAGCAAATACAAACATAACTTTAAATAATTAGTTATGTGGCTGCGTAACTTCATAAATATCAGTGAAGGATAAGAAAAGGCCCGCAACGCTTTCCCGTTGCGGGCCTTTATTTGAGGTCGATTAAAAACCGATTGGTAGTCTATAAAAAATCACGAGTTGTGCTTAAGTGGTTGCACTCGGCCCTTCTGATAAAGGGTCAATGAGCTGTTCCGTGTCATCGAGCCTAGTTAGTTTATCAATGCGTATATAACACTGCACAAGAAACCCTCCAAATGCGAAAAACCCTAATCCCAACACAAAAAAACCATAATGAATCGGAGCGCCAAATAATTCTTCTGCATAAAAGAAGGTGTGGCCCCACTCGTTAAGTCCTAAGTTAGGAAAGACGAGAGCAGGACCCGCAGCCAAAAAAGCGAAGGGAATTGAAATGCGACTATGAAAATCGGGTAATCGTGTGTGAACCCAAACGAATGCCATTAACATCCCGCCAAACATAAGAGGCATTGCAAAATAAAAAAGTCCGATATGGGTGGGAGTGAAATCGGTATCTCGAATGGTGACTTGGTGCCACGCGGCATCAGCTTCTGCAAAGAGTCCCAGTGCAACAAAAGAGGCGATGCTGGCGACGGCCATTAACGCGAACATCGTGTAATATCTTTGTAATTCTACTTTGGGTGGAACGGCATCTGGATCTTTTTCTCGAGTAAACCAGAGTATGGGGACAACCGTAAAAACCAATAGCGCAATAAGAGTCAGCTGGACATACATGAGACGCATCCAGTAGTACTCAAATTCAGGCGTAAAATAATCGAGTCCTACTGTGAAGGAATAGGCATTCATATACAGCCGATAGGCGACGAACAGGACGACACTGGCAGCAACCCAAGAGAGGGCAAAAAGCCATGGTACTTTGGGTTTTATCTCTGATTGGTCTTGGGCTTTATCTAGTGAGGTAAGATTTTTCGGTAATTCTTCTCGCATGGATTCAATTACGACTGACATTTCATTTCTCCCTTCCGGCTTCATTCAAGACAACGGACCATTGGCGAAACTCAACCAAACATAAAGTTTGCAATTAGTAGCAAGTTTATGTCTCCCTTTTTATATTGTCTAGTGATTTTATTCGGAAGATTTTTGTCAGTGATTGATGATCGGTATCGTATTTGATTTATCAATCGGGCGTCCAACTGATTTATATTTCTATGCGATATAGCGGGATGATCTAAAACCTGTCGCCGGCTATGGTTTTATTAATCAGAATTTAGACTTATCTCTTTTTTAAACGCTAGCAATAAGCGGCTATAGATTGGCCCAACACTTGTTTGAAATGCGATGCCGTCAAGACTTCGTACGGGAATTAATTCTGCGCCGGAACCTGTGAGAAAGCATTCGTCGGCGTGATAAAAGCTTTCTGGTTTCAAAGAATGTACTGTAGTTGGAATACCTAACGCGCTCGCAAGTTCCAACACAACACTTCGGGTAATGCCTTCCAGTGCACCGTCAGAACACGGAGGGGTATATAAGGTTTTATCTTTAACCAGAAATATATTTTCGGCACTGGCTTCACAAACATGGCCCTGACTATTCAGTAGTATCGCTTCGTCAGCTTGTGCTTGGTTGGCTTCGAGTTTTGCCAATATATTATTGAGATAATTTAAACTCTTAATTCTCGGGTCTAGTGCCTCGATCGAAATCCGTCGTGTTGTGGCGGTTATCAGTTGAATGCCTTCGGACAATTTTGTGGGCTCCATAAGGGATAGCGTATCGGCGATCATTATTATATTCCCAGTTTGGCAGTTTCGTGGATCGATGCCGAGCGCGCCCACCCCTCTGGTCAAGATCAATCTTAGGTAGCCATCCTTTAGCGGCGACAGTTCAACTAGGTTATGTATCCATTGAGTGAATTGATTTTTGTCGACGGGCATAGGCAAAGAAATCGCATCTGCTGAGCGGCACAATCGAGTGATATGTTCGTCTAGTTTAAAAATGTTCTTGTTGTAGAATCGAAGCCCTTCAAAAACACCATCACCGTATAAAAGACCATGATCGAAAATGGAAATGCTCGCGTCTTGTGCCGCTATGAATTCACCGTTAATTAAGCAACGTGCGGTCTGATGGTCAGGTTCTGTGGCGCTACTCATAAATTTCTCCAGTCAATATTGTCTTTGCTTGGCCACGAATAAGAACTCGATTATTTTTTAGCGTTAGCTTGAGTGAGCCGGAACGGGGAGAGGCTTGATACGCATTGAATTGTGTTTTCATGGTTTTCTGTGACCAAAAGCTCGCAAGCGCACAGTGGGCTGATCCGGTGACATGATCTTCGTCGACGCCGACTTTGGGGGCGAAGAAGCGAGACACAAAATCGTAAAGAGTTTGTGTGGATGCGGCGGTGATAATCAGTCCTTCGATATCCATGCTTTTCAATTTACCTAAGTCTGGATTCAATTGAGTTAGTTGTTCAGCGTCGGGGAGCAGGGCAAGGCGGCGATTTCCGCATTGATGAATTTCGATAACGTCGCAATTTAAAAGCGCTTCGATCTCTTTCTTTAAATTCTGTTGATCTAATGGTGTCGTATTGATAAGAGGTAAGTCGATTTCAATACCGAGTTGGCTGAGCTTTGCGGTAAGCAATTCGTCTTTTGTGTGGAATACAATATTTTGTTTTTTTGATACCACTTTTGATTCCCACAAGGCATGGGCGCTAGCCAGAGTGGCGTGTCCACAAAGCGTCATTTCCGTATTAGGAGTAAATGATCGCAAAGAAAAATGTGCATCAGGAGATGGTGTTGCGTTGTCTTGTATTGTGTTTGGATGAGGGATTATGTAAGCGGTTATCGGTAAATTCATTTCAGCGGCAAAGGCCGCTAACCATGAGTCGCTTTCGTCTTGTTGCATAAAACAGATAGCGGCGGGATTTCCTTTGAATGGTTCTTCTGTAAAGGCATCGATGTGAAATAGCTTTTTAGTCATGATCAGGGCTCGAGTTAATTTCAGAAAACTAATCTTAAGTCGTAAATCATAGCCATAACAGATATAGAATAAAAAATATAACCCAGTACAGATGAAGTGATATAATAACTGTACTGCATGTGTTTAGAGTTAACTGTACTGGGTTACGGGAGGATCGATGAGGCTTTACGAGAAGGTGGCAGAATCTCTTGCTCAAGAAATTGAAGGAGGCCAGTATCCATTTCAGCAACGTTTACCGGGAGTGAGAAAACTTGCCGAGATCTATGGGGTTAGTGTATCAACGGTTTTAGAAGGCTTGGCCTTATTAGAAAATAGGCGTTACGTAGAAGTTCGAGAACGGTCCGGGCACTATGTTTGTTATCGTCAAAATATCGTGCTGGAATTACCCAGAAGCGCGAAAAGCAAAATGAGACCGCGTCCGATTAGCTCTCACGAGATGGCGTTAAATTTAGTGGGGGCGACGATGGAAAAGGATATAGTGCAATTGGGTGCGGCGGTTCCTCATAGCGATTACTTGCCGAGTAAGGAGGTCAACCGATCCGTTAAGGCGATCTGTAAGGAAGAAGAATTTCACAGTGCAGGTTACGACTTTCCGCCGGGGTATGCTCCTTTGTGTGAGCAGCTGGCATTGCGTATGCAATCCTTTGGACGTCAATTGAGAGGAAGGAAATCGGTTTCTCACTCCGATATTGTGATTACCAGCGGATGTCAGGCGGCATTAACGTTGGCGCTTAAGTTGTGTTGTCAGCCCGGTGATATCGTGGCGATAGAGTCGCCTACCTTTTATGTTTTATTGCAAATTATCGAATCCTTAGGGTTGAAGGCGATAGAAATTCCGACTCATCCGGAAAGCGGTTTAAATGTGGGAGCCTTGCGTTTGGCGTTGGAGCAGTGGCCAGTTAAAGCGTGCATTTTGATTCCACACTTCGGCAACCCGCTAGGACACTTAATGAGTGAGGAGGATAAGTTAGAATTTTTGTCTGTGATAGGCGAATACGACCTTCCGGTTATTGAAGATGATATCTATGGTGATTTGAGTTTCAGCCAAGAGCGACCGGTACCCATGATTGAAATGGGATATGATAACGTGATCTATTGCTCCTCCTTTTCTAAGACCATTTCTCCGGGGTTAAGGGTGGGTTGGATTGCGTCCAAAAGATATCAAGATAAATTGGAGTACCTGCAATATGTAAATAGCCTCTCTGCCTCGACGCTGTCGCAGCGAGCGCTTTCCCATTATTTAGCGAAAGGTACCTATGACTCGCATCTGCGTAGGGTACGAATGACGTATCGACATCAAATACAAGAAATCACCCGTTTAATTGAAAAGTACTTTCCTGGTAATACGAAAGTCAGTCAGCCTGCGGGAGGTTTTGTTTTATGGCTAGAGCTGTCGCGTAAAGTGGATACCTTGGAATTATATCGTGCGGCTTTAACAAAAAAAATCAGCGTTGCACCGGGCCCCATGTTCTCTGCTAGCGGAAAATATAAAAACTACCTACGTTTGAATTGTGCCTTACCCCTCGATGGTCGATTGGAGTGGGCGATTATGACCTTGGCTGATTTAGTGGAAGTACTTCAAGACCAGTAAGAAGCAGGTCAGTAATAAATATAAGAACAGAAAATATAGAGTCAACGATAATTAGGGTCGGCCATAAAGGGATTACTTTTACGTTCGCGACCGATGGTAGACATGGGGCCATGTCCCGGAATAAAGCGATAATTATCACCGAGTGGCCAAAGTTGATTCTTGATAGATTTGATTAAGGTTTTATGATTTCCACCGGGCAAATCACTACGTCCAACAGATCCTTGAAACAGCACGTCCCCAACCGCTAGAAGTTTTGCCGAGTGGCTGACAAAAACCACATGGCCAGCGGTATGACCAGGGCAATAGAGAACATCCAAAATCTCATTGCCAACCTTGATTTGCTCGCCTCCTTGCAACCATCGTGTCGGTTTGAAGCTAGCGGCTTTCTTAATGCCAAGGAGCTTCCCCTGTACTGCGATGGTTTTAATCCAATATTGATCTTTTTTATGCGGCCCTTCTATATCGGCTGAGTATTGTTTTGAACAGTGTTTCGCAAGAGAGGCATGATCGGCGTGAGCGTGAGTGATCAGGATTTTCGATATTTTGATTCCCAATTTTTGAACTTTGGAATGGATGCGATCGAAGTTACCACCTGGATCAACGATGGCGCCAATTTTGGATTTATCGCACCAGAGTATTGAACAGTTTTGTTCGAATTGGGTAACGGGAATTATTTGAAATTGTAATGCCATATGATTAACACGCGGGTTGTTACAGTAAGTCAAAAGGGTATGACTTATTATGATTGGAGGTGACTTGTTTTATTGGTTGTGTCTGGAAGTCTTTTATTAATTTAAACCGCTGTTGTTACGGTAAAGGTTTCGTCATTAGCGACGGAGGATTGTAAAAACTCCAGACTGCTCATGCCTTCAAGCTCGAGACATGTTTTAAATAAACGAAACATATTTTTTGCAGTACCATTTCCCTTTGGACTGAGCATGCGGCGTAGACCCGCTTCTTGCATTTGCATCATGCTCGCTACTTTACCAAAGTTTTTAGTGCCGTTGAGGTAGTCTCGAAACAAACTGTTACCAACAACGATATCGCCTTCAAGGTAGGATTCTAAAGCTTCTATTAAAATAGCAACTCGATACTGTTGATCCTTGCATAATTCCATAACGGTTTCTTTAAAATCGCGTGTTAGGGCCATTTCTAATGCCTTTTGTTAATGCCTTTGTTTTTACTTTTGCCACTTTTTTTCTCAGGCCCCTTATTAGGCCTTAATTTTTTGGCTGTGCTTTTCGGTTTTCTAGCAATGTAATCTTTTAAGTATTCTTTGGACTGATTGATGGAAGTTTGTTGGTCTGATTTATCACTAGCCATAAAAAGAATAATGATTTCTTCGCCTTCGGTTATATAGTAGATGCGATAACCAGGGCCAAAATGGATGCGCCGTTCATATAGGCCATCCATAATGGATTTGTGATCGCCAAAATTACCGGCTTCCATTTGTTTCACGGCTTTGGTAATTTTGGCTTTTCCGCGTATATCTTTTAGGGCTGTCAGCCAGTTTCCATACGGGCTTTGTCCCTCGTTGGTTAGGTATTCCCTTGCTGTTCGTTCTATCGTTGCCTTAACCATGTATGCTCGCTTATTTACAATAATAACATATATGTTATTATTTTCAAGGCTGTTCCTATGGTATTGATATAGAGTTGATTGTAATGTTTGGGTACTCTACAGATGGTGTCTTAATTGCTTTTATTGAGTCGGCTTGCGGCTAATACGATGCAGTAAACCAAAACCAACCCCCGTTATCGCACCAATAATAAGGCCGCCCAAGTGCGCCCAATTAGCGACAACATCTTTGAAAAGAACAAAGCAAAGCACTAACCAAACCACCATCATCATGACTATTTGTGGTCGCAATTGATAACCCGCATTGGGATTTGTTTTACCGTAAAGCCAAAGGTATCCCATAAGCCCGTAAACGACTCCCGACATGCCGCCGAAGCTCGGGCCTGTCATCGTGTATTGCCAGATATTTGAAAATAAGCCGATGATCACCAGCAACATCAATAGTTGCCAGCCCGATTCATACTCCTCGATGATCCGACCCAACTCAAACCACCAGAGTAAATTGAAAGCCACATGCATGAGACCAAAATGCATAAAAACAGGCGTTAATAATCGCCAAGGTTGTGTGAGGGAGCTCAAATCACCGATGTCCGACGGAAAGGCTAGCCAGTTATAGATAACATCAGTTTGGAAAAGAGTCGTGACACCATAGATGCCAATGCACAATATCATGATGCTTAAAGTGAAGGGGCCGGAACGTAATAATCGCTCTAAGGGAACAACCGATCCCCGTGGCATATCGCTTAACCTGACATTATCGTCATTGTTAACCTCCCACGAAGCAGCCAAATATTTTGGATTGTTGGGGTCTTTGATAAAGGCTTTTAATTCATCGGTGGCGAGCGCAATAGATCCGAGGTCTTGAAGTATGATTTGTGTTTTACCGTCGATAGGGTTGAGCCTGTTCTCGATACCTAGGGAGCGAAGGTAATCGGAAAAGGCCTGTGCTGCTCGTAGATTGCTAATTTCACCTAATATGTGCATTGCTTGTGACTTGTCTCGTTGTTGTTGTCGGTAAACGGGGGGAGTTAAGAATACATCAAATTCACCGAGAGTATGATTAAAACGGTTTCAGAGGAGTTAGGTCTTTTCAGCGGCGGAGTTTGTCTGAACCCTCATATCCATGCGCTTGAGTGAGAATGAATATTCCATTCTCTATTGAACCTGTTGTATCCGGTTAATAATCTCGTTAATACATTCCAAAGAAAGATCTAATGCATTTCCGATTAAGTTCACTCGAAGGCGGTCTTCGTAACTCAAGTCAGACATAGCGCGTGTCATCAGGTAGGCGGCTTCCACCAGTCTTATTTTTGCCATTGTATTTAAGCGAAACGAAGCTGCCTTTAACGTTTCGAATATTTCTTTGCCTTCTGAAAGGGCGGCTATATTATTGCGCAACTCTTTTTCATCAGACTCTTGATTCGTCATGTTTTGGTATATGTCGGCAGCCAGGAGTTTGCTTTCGTTGACGCCATATCCCAACATTAGGTAGGACAGGATCATTGATAGATGGGGGATGTAGGCGGGTTGGCTTGTGTCCTTTGGATCGTAGGAATGCAGGCAATGACTGCATTCTAGATAATCACCGATTAGCTTTAACGGTAAAATACGAATAAAAAATACAGTGAAATAGTTTTTGTCTAGGACATGCAATGCTGTTTGTGGTGATTGGCAGATAGGACAGTCGAAGCTGCCGTGATCTGTGGTTGTTCTAACGACTTTTTCGCCTAGTAGAAATAGCATGGGGGAACAAGTGCTCTTATATTGGGAACCCTCTATGCCGGCGATAGGCCATGATATAGGGGGGGTTCAATTGTTGAATTGGATTTTAGTGAAGGCTAAATGGGCAGTGTAATGGGTCTCGGATTAGACTGCGATGTTCTAGCAGTCATGAGCGCTGCAAAATTGAAACTATTAACTAAGCTTTAGAGGTATCGAATCGAAATAGTAAGGAAATTCAGTATGCGGCATCTACTTATTACATTATTAAGTCTGCTCGGCGCTCAGTTTTCTTTGGCTCATGAGGCACCTTTAAATGCTGTGGGGTGCCATTTGCAGCGCAGTTCTAACGTTCACCATTGTCACGAAGGAAAAGATTTTCAGCGTAAAGTGAGGAAGAACAATTCTTTTAGCGGACAAACAGCTAAAAAAGTCCCGAAGAAACGATACGAAGTCAAATTGGTTAAAGCCATTCAGCAGCAGTTGACGCTGGCCGGATATAATGTGGGCCCTGCGGACGGTGTTTATGGCGGTAAAACCAGGGAAGCTATTTTATCGTTCCAGAAAAAAAATGCATTCAAAGTGACGGGGCGTCCGTCGGAGTATGTTCTATCTAAGTTGCGTGATTTTAATCGACTCAATTGAATCTCTTCTTTCGGCGCTATCACTTAGGATCAAGTGTCCTCCCTCCCGTCCTTCCTTTTTCTCTAAGTAGGGACTGATACTCCTTACTACTCCCTGATAGTATCAAAAGCCATGTGGTGAATTGCGTGCGTTGCTGTTCAACATGTTGCTGTTTCCAATACAGGGCAGTTCTGGTAGATTTACGGCGGTGTTAAATTTTGTTGGTTAAATGAAAAAGGATAAATAGCGTTGATATTTATTCCTCGTCAGAAACTCCGGAATCCCTCAGTACGGGAATGAAAGCCCCTTTGTTTCGCCCCGCCATTTCTGCGTAGACTGAATTCGTAATCGGTAAGAAACAGACCAAGCTTCCCTTGCTATTTTCAAGCTCAATTGCGTTGATACCGAGTCAGAAGTGGGGAGAGTAAAAACGGACAAAACCAACTTATTAGAAATAGTGATTGATGTATCGCTAACATGGAGAGAGAAACAATAATGACAAATCAAATTCCCCTTGAAGATGGTTATATGATCATCCCGGAAGACCCTGAAGGGCCTTGCCGGTTACTGGGCTCTTATAGCAAGGCTGCGGATAAAACGTATTTTCCTATTCGCAAACGTTGTCCTATTACGGAAAAAGAAGTGGAGACTGTTGAGCTTTCAACTGAAGGTGAATTGTATTCATGGTCATTTGTTTTTATGCCTAGAATGGGCAGCATGAAGTTAGCTGCTGGTGGTGGTTTTGGCGTTGGACAAATTGATTTGCCTGAAGGTGTTCGTATCCAATCTGTTATTGATGGCGAGCAAAAAGATTTTAAAATTGGCATGAAGATGAGACTTGCCGCCAACCCATTAGTGACGGATGACGATGGCACAGAATACTGTGGCTTTAAATTCGTACCCGTAAAAGAGGATTGATTCATGAATCGTGACGTTTATGTTATTGGAGTGGGTATGCACCCATTCAGCAAAGAATATCATCCCCTTAGGGATATGTATTACACTGCAGGCGTTGATGCGTTAAAAGATGCGGGTTTGGATTTTCGCGATATAGGTTCTCTATACAACGGTTATATCGGTGGCACGATGATGGAAGGTACCGGTTACGCTAAAGATCTCGGATTGACTGGTGTACCGATTGTTCATGTTGAAAATGCCTCGGCAACGGGATCTTCCGCATTCCGTGAAGCGGTGTGGTCTGTATCGGGTGGTGCTTCCGATGTGGCTATGGCAATGGGATTTGATGACATGTTACGAATGAGCGTGGCACGTAAGAAGCCTGCGCCTGGCGCGAAAAAGGGTATTCCCTCTTTTGAAAATACTTTATTGCCGGCTGGTTTTTTTGCAATGTGGGCAGTGAGACGTATGCATGAAATGGGTACGACTGTTGAGACCTATGCGAAGATTGCGGCTAAAAACTGGAATCATGCCCGTCATAATCCCATGGCGCAGCGTCGTGCGGATCATGAAATAACAGTTGAAGAAGTATTGGCAGCTCCGATGGTTGCTCATCCTCATACTGCTATGATGGCTTGTGCTAGTGGCGGTGGTGCGGCTTGCGCTATCGTTGCGACAGAAGAATGGGCGAAGAAACACGCCAATGGCCGTCCGATGGTCAAAGTGCTTGCATCGCAATTACAGTCTGAGGTTTACACCGAAGGACACATCTTTATGGGTGCTGTAGTAGGGCCTTCTTATTCGACTGAACGTACGGCTAAGATGGCTTATGAAGAGGCCGGGATTGGTCCAGAGGACCTCAGTTTAGTTCAGGTACACGATGCTTTTCCGATTGAAGAATTGATGTATTACGAACTACTCGGAATCTGTGGCGAAGGTGAAGGCGATAGGTTAGTTCACGATGGTGATACGGCTATTGGCGGGAAAATTCCATTCTCGACTGATGGTGGCTTGATTGCTCGAGGTCATCCAGGTGGTCCAACGGGTATTGCACAAGTGTGGGATGCGGTTAGGCAGCTACGCGGAGATCAAGGAAAGTTTCAAGTTGAAGGTGCGCAAAACGCATTGGTTCACATGATGGGCGCGGGCTCTGTTTGTGCTGTGCACATATTGCAAAAAGTTTAATTTTTAAGTTTAATAAAGAAGCCGATTTTAAGTGATTAAAATCGGCTTCTTTTATGGGACGGCATGACTTTATGATCTATAGACTTAGGAAGCTTGGGCCGCTTCGGTTTCAGTTTCTTCCAATTCAGGAATTCTTCCCAAAGCTTTGAACTCTTTTAGTATTCGTTCTCCATCGGGATGATTTTCTAATTCCTTTAAAATCTGTGTGTATCGATGAATGGACATTAATTCACGGCGCTTTCCTCCCATTTGTTTTTTCACGACTTCGCAGAGTTTGTCGATGACTTCCTCTCCGGATAAGTGACTACCATCTTCGCAGATTAGTGTCCGCGCTCTTGTTTCTGCTAATGCGCAGCGCAGATAGCCAACGTGGATGTCCTCATCTTCTTGAATATAACCCACGACCTTAGGTGCCCACTCTGGAGACTCTGAAACCTCGGGGTCGGAGAGAACTTGTTTGGCCCAATGGAAGGTAGCATAGGCACCGTATTCAATATGAAGTATGCGGGCTAGTGCCATCAGAGTTAATTCAAGCATCATGTTTATTTGAGGGAATATTTGCGTTCCTATGCTTGTCATCTGCTTGACGCTCTCAGCAGCTTTTGCTTTTCCTTGGTAGCCCGGGGGAGGTGCAACGGGCAGGTTTTCGAACATGTCATCAGTAATGGTGGGGTTGCCTAAGGAGCGGTCTCTGACGGCATACCACATGGCATCATGACCTTCTTCTATATCACTGCCGGCTTCATCTTGGCCGTGAGCTTTTAATAAACCGCTGTGTAGATGAGATAAAGCGGTGCCTTCTATGGATTCGACAAAAAACTGCTGCATATCCAAAGGAGGGAGTAGTTTAATTCCATCGTTACCGAAGCCTTCAACAACGCCAATAATGGTGAGAATACGAGTCATGGAATCTTTGCAGCCACTTCTCATCAAAAACTTCGCTTGTTCTTCAGTTGGAAAGAAATCACCCGCGATGATTTCTTTCACTTCGTCCATGATGTTGGTTTGGTGTCCATTTTTACGCAGTTCTTCTGTCCAGTTTTCGATGGCTTGAATGCGGTTTAAAGAGCGTGGTGGTTTGTAAATGCCATCAGCGGTGAGACCACCGTGTAGGGTATGTCCCTTGTGAGTAAATTTTTCGGAATAATCGTGTTCCGCTAATAATTCTTCGCTGCTGTAAATTAACGTTTTCATAAACTGTTTCCATTGATTATAAATTGGTTATTGTTACTGCCTAGTTTAAGAAGATTATAGTTCTAGAGGATTATAGATCTAGAAGATTACAGTCATCGCAAGTGGCCTCATTGGAGAGCATCCAATGCGCCAAAGAGGTCACTCTGATGTGTATTATAGTGTTGCGGAAGAGGCTGTTTTGTTAAGGGCTTGTTAGGCCAATTGTTGAATGAATTGCTGCAGAATGGTTTTAGTTTATGCTTGAGGTGGGTAAAACACGGGTTTTATAAATCGCAGAAATGAATTTATTTTCTTGGCGCGTATTCGAATACATCCGCAGCCATATTGTTCTTATCTAAGCCTTGCGCAACAAAGTCGTCATATATGGCATAGACCATGCCGGGAGAGCCTGAAGAATAAACCATAAAATCCGATAAGGAGGCGAAATCTTCTAATACCGCGTGATGAACGAGACCTGTTCTGCCACTCCATGGCTGATCTGTATTGTTGGAGATAACGGGGATGTAGTTAAACTGAGAATATTGTTTTGCCCACTTTTCTGGCAGTTCATTCAGATAGAGGTCAGAGGGGATTTGAGCTCCCCAATAAAGATACAGTGGTCGTGTAACGCCGCTGCTTAAGGCATCTTCCAGCATCGCTTTCATTTGTGAAAATCCATTGCTGCCACAGATAAAAATAACGGGTTTCTCATCGTTTGCGTTAAAAACGCAGTTACCTTTTGGTAGTGTTATTTTCAATGATGTGGAGTTGGCGCAATGATTGAGTACGACAGTGGAATTGGAATTGTCGGGAATGTCGCGGATATGTAATTCTATGGTGTTTTCGCCGGCATCATGGTTGGCGATAGAGAAAGGTGTGATTTTGTCGTCGATATTACATTCTAAATATTGTCCGCTGCGATGATGGATGTTGATATCGTTGGGTAGGCGGAGAATGACTTGAAGCATATCTTTTGTCAGGTTTCGCGTGGTTTCTATTTTTGCTTCTATTGTTGTTGGAACGGTCGTTGCAGAAAATTTATTTGTAGATGCATCAATTTCCGTATTCATGAACAAAACCTTAGATTGGGGTTAGATATTTCCATTGCTATCTAGGGTACATCAATACCTAAGCTAGACCAAATGTCATCAACTTTTTCTTTGACCGATTGTGTCATGGAAATGGGTCGACCCCATTCTCTTTGCGTTTCGCCAGGCCACTTACTCGTGGCGTCAAATCCCATTTTAGAGCCGAGTCCGGAAACAGGGGATGCGAAGTCTAAATAATCGATAGGTGTGTTTTCCATCGTGATGGTATCTCGTACGGGGTCCATGCGAGTGGTCATGGCCCAGATAACATCTTTCCAGTCTCTGGCATTGATGTCGTCATCAGTCACAATGACAAATTTGGTGTACATAAACTGTCGTAGAAAAGACCAGACGCCCATCATGATGGGCTTGGCGTGGCCGGGGTATTGTTTCTTAATCGTGACGACGGCTATGCGGTAGGAGCAACCTTCGGGCGGCAGATAAAAGTCCACAATTTCAGGAAACTGTTTTTGTAAAATGGGAATAAAAACTTCGTTGAGAGCGACGCCTAGTATTGCTGGCTCATCCGGAGGTCTTCCCGTGTAGGTGCTGTGGTAAATTGGATTGTCGCGATGGGTAATGCGTTCAATCGTAAAAACAGGAAAACGATCCACTTCATTGTAATAACCTGTGTGATCACCAAAGGGGCCTTCATCAGCGGTTTCTTCTGGATCGATGTAGCCCTCTAAAACAATCTCTGCGCTGGCAGGAACTTGAAGATCATGAGTGATGCAGGTGGCGAGTTCAGTGCGCTTGCCTCTTAGTAATCCGGCGAAAGCATATTCGGAGAGGCTGTCAGGGATTGGGGTGACCGCAGCGAGGATGGTGGCTGGATCAGTACCCAACGCAACGGCAATGGGGAACTTCTCGCCGGGGTGTGCTTCCTTCCATTCTTTGAAGTCCAGTGCGCCACCGCGCTGAGATAACCATCTCATTATCACTTTGTTTTTGCCGATGACTTGTTGCCGATAGATCCCCATATTCTGGCGTTCTTTGTTGGGACCTTTCGTGACTACCAGTGGCCAGGTGATGAGTGGGCCTGCATCTTCGGGCCAGCACGTTTGGATCGGAAACTGACTAATATTGACGGCATCACCCTCAATAATATTTTGTTGGCACGGCGGGTTTCGAATATTTTTCGGACCCATATTCATGACTTGACTAAAGATGGGCAGTTTTTCCCAGGCATCTTTCATACCCTTTGGGGGTTCGGGCTGTTTTAAAAATGCGAGCAATTCACCTAACTCTCGTAAATTGGAGATGTCTTCTTGGCCCATGCCTAAGGCGACGCGTTTGGGAGTACCAAATAAGTTTCCGAGTACGGGAGTAGTAAAACCTCTGGGGTTTTCAAATAGCAGTGCAGGGCCGCCGCCTTTTAGGGTTCGGTCGCAAATTTCGGTAATTTCTAAGTAGGGATCAACTAGGGTTTTTATGCGAATCAATTCGCCTTGTTCTTCGAGCAGTTTGATAAACTCTCTAAGATCTTTGTATTTCATCGCCAGCTCCGCATAAAAAAAGGGGGTTCACACCCCCTCGTTATCTTCTGTATTTTTTTCATGCTGTTCAGAGAGTGTTATTTTCTCTTCATAGAATTAAAAAATTCTTCGTTCGTTTTGGTTTCTTTCATCTTGTCGATGAGAAACTCCATTGCAGCGACTTCATCCATAGAGGTTAGAAGTTTTCTGAGTATCCACATTTTCTTCAGTTCGTCTTCTGAGGTTAACAACTCTTCACGTCGAGTCCCTGATTTGTTGATATTGATAGCAGGGTAAATTCGCTTTTCAGCAATTCGTCTATCTAGGTGTAATTCTTGGTTGCCCGTACCTTTAAATTCTTCAAAGATAACCTCGTCCATTTTGGATCCGGTTTCAACCAATGCTGTTGCAATAATAGTTAAGCTGCCGCCCTCTTCGATATTTCGTGCCGCACCAAAAAAACGTTTAGGTCGTTCTAACGCATGTGCGTCTACACCACCGGTGAGAACCTTGCCTGATGAAGGGATAACGGTGTTGTAAGCTCGGGCTAATCGAGTGATAGAGTCGAGTAATATCACTACATCCTGTTTGTGCTCCACTAGTCGCTTGGCTTTTTCAATTACCATTTCTGCCACCTGTACGTGACGAGCGGGTGGTTCGTCAAAGGTACTAGCGACGACTTCACCGCGAACAGATCGGCGCATTTCCGTGACTTCTTCCGGTCGTTCATCGATAAGCAAGACAATTAAATGGCAGTCGGTATTACTACGAGCGATAGATTGGGCTATGTTCTGTAGCATTAGTGTTTTACCAGCTTTGGGAGGAGAAACGATGAGTCCTCGTTGGCCTTTTCCTATTGGTGCCACTAAGTCGATGGTTCTGGCGGTGATATCTTCTGTGCTGCCATTACCCAGTTCCATCATAATTCGTTCTTGAGGGAATAGGGGTGTCAGGTTTTCAAAAAGGATTTTATTTTTTGCATTTTCAGGTCGACTGAAATTTATTTCACTTACCTTTAATAATGCAAAATAGCGTTCTCCATCTTTTGGAGGTCTGATTTTGCCGGCGACAGAGTCACCCGTTCTTAAATTAAATCGGCGAATTTGGCTGGGGGAAACGTAAATATCATCGGGGCCTGCTAAATAGGATCCTTCGGCTGAACGTAAGAATCCGAATCCGTCCTGCAATATCTCTAGTACGCCGTCTCCAAAAATGTTTTCGCCACTCTTGGCGTGCTTTTTTAGAATAGCGAAAATGATATCTTGTTTTCGCAGACGAGCCAGATTGTCTAGCCCCATGTCTTTTGCAATGTCGAGGAGTTCGGCGATGGATTTTTTCTTTAGATCAGATAGATTCATATTATTCATAGAAGGGTTTTAATGGTGGTAATGGAGAGTGAGTGTATGAGGGAAATTAGCGGGTTAATGTCACTGATTTCTTACGCTAAGGAAGTCAAATCCTAAGAGGTTAATGTGTTGAGGTCTTTGATGCCAAGTTCTTGTTTGGTTTGATTTCGTTTCTCTGGAACGGTTTTTTATTCTGGAAATATTGGGCGATAGATATGTGTGAATACCGAAATAGCAAAGAAGTGAAATTTATTCTAACCATCTTTTCACAATATAGATTCCTTCCATAGGCTTGTCCAGGTTTCATTGAGCAAGATTTGGTAGGCTATACCTTAATTTAATGTTCTCAGTCCCCTCATCTACTAGGCAGCAGGTAAAATCTGGTCTAACTGTTTTCATTTAAAGTCTATTGCTGAGAAGGGGTTCTATATCTATTAATAGCGAAAGCGGAAAGTTTGCCTCGTCACATCTGTACCTTGTGGGTATTTATCCTATGTGGGTTGGTACCCTGTTGGATATGTACCGTGCCGAGGCCCGCCATTATATATTACTATCTATGAATGCTGTCAATTGGGATTTTGATAATGCGCCTACTTTTGTGGCCTCCACGTTGCCATTTTTAAATAGCATCAGTGTTGGTATACCGCGAATGCCGTATTTTGGCGGTGTATTGGCATTATCATCGATATTTAGCTTGGCAATTTTTATTTTCCCACCGTATTCACCGGCAATTTCTTCAAGGATGGGGGTTATCATTTTACATGGGCCACACCATTCTGCCCAATAATCGACTAAAACGGGGCAATCTGATTGTAAAACCAGGGTGTCAAAGTCACCGTCTGTGACGTTTAAGATGTTGTCGCTCATTCATAATCTCCTGCGGTGTGTCTATCTTCGAGTTGGTTTAACGTTTGAAATTGGTTTTAAAGATAGAGTCTATAGTCGGAATACGCCAGATTTCTCTCTATTGCAAATTGTTTCTAGCAGGGGAGGATCCGGCTTTATGGTGGTTGGTTTTTGTGCTTCTTGTAAGGTGGTGGTCTATTGCGAGTATTTCAATGGATGGGTGAAAAAATCAAGGCCAAAAGATGTGTCCGTGACTGTGTGAGCAGCATGATAGGCTCAGCGCCTCTTTGGGGCAATGGAAAATAGGGCTCTGATGTCAGAGTTTACGATTATAATGACATAGGGTATTGATAGGTGATGAGTTGAGTCGTGAAAAAAATTGAGCTGGTACTGGAAGGATTCGAAATTTGGGTTGTATTTTAGGAGCGGGTGAATAAAATTCACTAGAATAATGAGAGTGATATAGAACAAATAAAATGAATAAGAGAGGTACCAGTGAGCAGCAGCGGTGAGCACCCCACATCACAGATAATTGCACCTGATCAAATCGCAGCGATTGATATGGGTTCCAACAGTTTTCATATGGTGATTGGTCAAGTGTCCCAAGGGGAGGTGCGGATTATTGGTAAATTAGCTGAAAAGGTCCAGTTAGCCGCGGGGCTGGATGAAAATCAAGAGCTGACTGAAGCGGCACAAGACCGTGCATTGGCTTGTTTGAGTCGGTTCTCCGAACGTCTTGAAGGGTTTAGGATGGGAAGTGTGCGCGTGGTGGGGACAAGTGCGCTACGCCAAGCCAGAAATTCTGATGTGTTTTTGAGTAAGGCGGGAAGGTTGTTAGGCCATCCGATAGAGATTATTGCGGGGCGTGAGGAAGCTCGTCTAATTTATCTAGGTGCGTCCCATGTGCTTGCGGATGATATGGGCCAGCGTCTTGTGCTGGATATCGGTGGCGGAAGCACAGAGTTTATTATCGGTAATCGATTTGAGGCCATTGAACTGGAAAGCTTACACATGGGGTGTATTGGTTATGGTCGGCGTTTTTTCCCCGATGGAGAAATCAAGAAAAGAAATTTCATGAAGGCAATGATGACTGCGCGACGAGAGGTGTGGGCGATAGAAGCTCAATTTAGGGCGTTGGGTTGGGAGGAAGCAGTAGGAGCGTCGGGCTCCATTAAAACCATTGAGCATGTAGCGGTACAGTCGGGGTACTGTGATGAGGGGATTACCTCTGACGCACTTAAAGCGATTAAAGAGAAGATAATCAAAGCAAAACACTATTCGAATTTGGAGTTGCCGGGATTAAAAGAAGACCGAATTAGCATTTTTGCCCCCAGTGTCGCTATTCTCTGTGGCATATTCAAACAGTTAAAAATCACAGAGATGCGATATTCCGAAGGTGCCCTCAGAGAAGGGCTGCTATACGACCAGTTGGGTCGAATACGGCATGAGGATGTACGTGATAGGACAACTCAGGCGATGATGAGCCGCCATCATGTGGATGAACGTCAGGCAGAGCGGGTAAAAGAAACGGCGCTAAAACTCTGTGCCATGGCCGATGTGAAATGGGATTTAGATAAAAGCCCTTATCGAGATGTGTTGCGACGTGCAGCTCTCTTGCATGAAGTGGGCTTATCTATTTCTCACTCACAGTTTCATAAACATGGCGCCTATTTAGTGAAATATTCGGACTTGGCCGGGTTTTCACGTCAGGAGCAGGCTGCCATTGCCTTGCTTGTGAGAGGGCATCGCCGCAAGATACCGATGGAAGAATTAGATGAAATGCCAGAAAGCTGGCACGGTGTCGTCAGCAGAATGATGGTTCTTTTGCGGATAGCTGTATTGTTACACCATGCTAGGACGGATAAGCCTCTACCTCATATTGTATTGGGTGCTAACGATCAAGCCATTCAATTGGTTTTTGATAAAGGATGGTTGGATGAGCATCCTTTAACGAATCATGATTTTTTGCAGGAAAAAGAGTACCTAAGATCCGGAGGCATTACATTGTCTGTGGAGTAGTCTACTCCTGGCGGTATTGCTAGATTCTAAGTTTTTTAGGCCTTAAGGTTTGACGGCCAATTTATCCAATAATATTTGTTGTGCCATTTTTGGGGTGGATTTCCCCGGCGTGCTCAGCGTGTATTCTCCCTCGTTGTTGAGTATCCAGCTTTGTACGTTATCACCTATGAAAGTATTGAGACCTTCGGTGAGTATTCTTTTTATAAGAGAGGGGTCGAGTATGGGGAAGCAAGTTTCTACTCGGTGCTTGAGATTTCTCTCCATGAGATCCGCGCTGGAACAATAGATCGCAGGGTCACCTTCATTGTGAAAATAAAAAATTCGTGAGTGCTCTAGAAAACGCCCGATAATAGATCGTACTTTAATATTCTCGGATATGCCTTCAATACCTGGCTTAAGGCAGCAGATTCCTCTAATAATAAGTTCTATTTTTACTCCGGCCTGGGATGCTTGATAAAGGGCTTCTATCACCTGCCCTTCGGTTAGGGCGTTGCATTTCATTATGATTTTTGCCGATTTCCCTAGCAAGGCATTCTGCCGCTCTGCCTCAATCAGGCTGAGAATTTTGCTATGTAGGGTAAACGGAGCGTGGAGTAAGTTCTTGAGTTTGGCGGCTCGGCCCATCCCCGTCAGCTGCTGAAAAATTTGGTGTACGTCTGCGCCAATGTTGTCATTGGCCGTCATCAAGCTGTAATCCGTATAATTTCGAGAATTGGCAGCGTGATAATTTCCTGTTCCTAAATGGACATAACGCTTTAGTTTTCGACCCTCTTTACGTACCACCAACGTCATTTTTGCGTGAGTCTTGTAACCGACAATTCCGTAACAAACTATAGCGCCTGCATTTTGAAGGCGTGCAGCACCTTCAATATTACTTTCTTCATCAAAGCGTGCTCGTAATTCAATAACGGCGGTGACCTCTTTTCCTGAGCGGGCAGCTTCGACGAGTAAATCCATTATCTCCGAGTTTGATCCCGTGCGATAAACGGTTTGTTTGATCGCGAGAACTTTAGGGTCTTTTGCTGCTTGACGGACAAAATCAATAACAGGAATGAAGGATTCGTAAGGGTGATTCAATAACACGTCGTTTTTGGTAATGGTGTCAAAAATATTCTCACTGGATTTCAGTGATTGTGGTAATCCCGGATTGAAAGTGGGGTATTTTAAATGCGGAATATTAAGTTCAGTCACTGCAATTAATCGCGATAAATTAACAATGCCGTTGACTTGATAGAGTTCGCTTTCGCTGAGATTGAACTGTTTCAATAGAAAATCAGACAGCTCTGCAGGCGTATTGTCTGCGACTTCCAGCCTCACCTCATCGCCATATCGTCGAGAGAATAATTCCCCTTTTACTGCACTGGCTAAGTCATCGATAACATCTTCATCAACGATAAGATCGGCATTTCGTGTGAGCCGAAATTGATAGCAGCCTTTCACTTCCATGCCGGGGAAAAGATCTTCGCAATGAGCGTGAATGGTAGCGGACAAAAATGCGAAATTATGTCCCGGTTCACTAATGTCATCGGGAAGACGAATTAAGCGTGGTAATGATTTTGGGGCGGGGACTATGGCAAGTCCGCTTTGACGACCAAATGCATCTTTGCCTTCCAAGGCGACAATGAAATTCAAAGATTTATTGGCTAACCGAGGAAAAGGGTGAGAGGGGTCGAGTCCAATGGGTGTGACCACGGGTAGCACCTGAGTGCGGAAAAACCGTTTTACCCAAGCCGATTGTTTGTCTGTCCATTGGCTGCGACGCACAAAGCGAATATTCTCAGCGAGTAACTGTGGAAACAACAAATCATTGAGAACACTGTATTGGGTGGTGACCGCATCGTGGCAAAGTTTGCTAATTAATTCCAAAACCTCTTGCGGAGGAATGCCGTCTGGACCCACTTGGGTGCGCTCATAGGCCAATTGATGTTTAAGGCCTGCTACCCGAATTTCAAAAAACTCATCCAGATTGCTACTAAAAATCAGCAGGAATCGCAGTCTTTCTAATAGCGGGTGGCGTTCATCAGTGGCTTGCTCCAGTACTCGTAGTTGGAACTGAAGATGGCTAATCTCTCGATTGATGTAGTACTGAGGGCTTTTTAAACTAATGGCCTGGGATGTCATAGTGCCTTTTTAGGTAACCTTAATTGATCCAATACTTTAGTATAATACCTTACACGCTCTACTGATTATTTTTGAGGTATTGTGCTGCTTTGACGGCGAAGTAAGTCAATATGCCATCAGCTCCGGCGCGTTTGATGCTTAATAACGATTCGAGTATCACGGCTTCTTCCGACAGCCAGCCATTTTGAAATGCTGCTACATGCATGGCATATTCGCCACTGACCTGATAGACAAAAGTGGGAACGCCAAACTGGGACTTTATTCGATAGACGATATCGAGGTAAGGCATGCCCGGTTTGATCATCACCATATCAGCGCCTTCTTGTAAATCTAATGCCACTTCATGTATGGCTTCATCGCTGTTTGCTGGGTCCATTTGGTAGCTGAATTTATTGCCGCCCTTTAAATTACCTGCGGAGCCCACAGCATCTCGAAAGGGGCCGTAATAGGAGGACGCATATTTGGCTGAGTAAGCAAGAATCCGGGTATTCACAAACTTGCTTTGTTCTAACATATCTCGAATGGATCCAATTCTTCCGTCCATCATATCTGACGGCGCCACGATATCGGCTCCCGCTTCGGCATGGGATTGGGCCTGTTTTACTAATGCTTTCACGGTGCGATCGTTTAAGACATAGCCATCTGAATCAATGATTCCGTCTTGGCCGTGAATGGTAAAGGGATCAAGTGCGATATCGGTAATGATGCCAAGATCAGGATGTTGTTGTTTGAGAGCCTGTATAGCACGTTGTGTGAGCCCCGTAGGGTTGTGAGCTTCCTCCGCATTTTCAGTTTTAAATTCGGGATCGACTACTGGAAACAGAGCGAGAGCAGGGATACCGAGATCGACACAGAGATCCGCTTTTTTCAGAAGCTCATCAATCGTGAGTCGTTCCACACCCGGCATGGACGCAACGGGTTCTCTCTTCGATGTTCCCTCAATGATAAAGACGGGGTAAATGAGATCCGCTGCAGTCAGTCTATTTTCTTGCATTAGCTGGCGAGAAAAACGGTCGGCTCTCATTCGCCTCATTCGTGTTCTAGGGTATGAACCCCTGGGGGTGTGGAGGGAACGGTAGTCAGAGCTCACTGATTTCTCCTTTTTAAATTTCAATAGGTTGGGGCAAGGAAACAATACATCATCAATGTACAACTTGGTACAATCGGGAAAAGGTTTCCAGATTCATTTTACATTTTTAGTGGCCGAACTTAGAGGTCGGAGTTACCAAATGGCGAAAATTGCATTAATTCTATCGGGGTGTGGTGTTTATGATGGGTCCGAAATCTATGAGACAACGCTCACCTTATTAGCATTGGATCGATTAGGAGCTGAGGTTCAGTGTATGGCGCCGAATGTTGAGCAAGCTAATGTGATTAATCATCTGACCGGAAATGAGATGACACACAGTCGTAATGTGTTGGTGGAGTCTGCTCGATTAGCTCGTGGGGAGATTATTGATTTGGGGGAGGCGAATCCTGAAAATTATGATGGTGTTATTGTTCCAGGTGGATTTGGGGTCGCTAAAAATTTGTCTGATTACGCCCTGGCGGGTGCGCGCATGAAAATCAGCGAGAAAGTGGTGAATTTTGTGACGGCTATTCATCGCGCTAAAAAACCGGTTGGTTTGATTTGTATTGCGCCGACTCTTGCCCCCAAGCTCTTTGAAGGCGGTGTACGGTGTACGGTGGGGGATGATAAATTAACGGCGACGGCTATCAATACCATGGGAGGTATCCATGAGAATTGTACTGCTGATGAAATTGTTGTGGATGAAAAACGTCTGGTGGTATCGACGCCCGCCTATATGATCGGAGAGCGGATAAGTGAAGTTGCCGAGGGGATTGAAAAGCTAGTGGATGAGGTGCTGTATATGACTAAATAGTGGTTTCCATAATAATTGCTTTCAACAAATGTTGTCTTCATAGAAAGTTATTTATATAAGTCTTGGGTTTGCTTTAGTAGGTGCTCAAGTTCTTCCAGCTCTTCACCAACGGTTAACCACTGAGTTTCTACTTCCTCAAGTAACTGAGTATTATCCGTATTCTCTTGAATTAAGCTCGTGAGTTTTTCTTTATTTTCTTCTTGATAGAGAGAGGGTTCAGCCATCTCTTGCGCTAACTCGGTTCTACGTTGCTGTAATTTCAGCATTTTGTTTTCTGATTTTTTGAGTTGAGTCCGTAGCGGGTTTAGTTTCTTACGTTTGTCTGCCGCGAAGCGGCGGGCTTCTTTTTTATCTATAGGTTGGTTTGATGTGGCTGAGTCAGGGGATTGATCGTTGCTTTCTTGATTGCGAAAATGAGTCAACCAGCTGGCATATTCATCTAGATCGCCGTCAAATGCAGACACTTTACCGCTGGCGACAACCAGCAGTTCATTTGTGGTGTTGCGCAGTAGATTCCTGTCATGGGTGACCACAATCAGAGCGCCTTCGAAGTCTTGCAGAGCAACGGTCAGCGCGTGGCGCATCTCTAAATCTAAATGGTTGGTGGGCTCATCAAGAACTAATAAGTTGGGTCGCCTCCAAACAATGAGAGCCAGAGCCAGCCGGGCTTTTTCTCCACCCGAAAAAGGTGCGATGGGTTCAAAAACCATATCGCCATGAAAAGCGAACCCGCCGAGAAAATTTCGCAAGGATTGTTCTGTGGCGTCTGGCGAGATTCTTTGTAGATGAACCATGGGGCTGGCATGTTCGTCTAATTGTTCCAGCGTATGCTGACAAAAGTAACCGATCTGGCAGTGTTCTCCTTGCCACCTTTCACCTGAAACGGGCGGCAATTCTCCTATTAGGGTTTTCAGTAAAGTAGACTTGCCTGCTCCATTGGGGCCGAGTAGACCAATTTGGCTATCAGATCGTAAATGTAAATTAATGTCCGATACGATGATCTTTGAATCGTACCCTGCTTTTATTTTATCGAGCTTGATCAGGGGGTCGGATATCTTGTCTGCTTTTTCAAATCGAAAATGAAACGGAGAGTTGATGTGGGCGGGTGCAATTTTCTCTAGCCGATCCAATGCTTTAATACGGCTCTGTGCTTGTTTAGCTTTAGTGGCTTTTGCGCGGAATCGTTCAATGAACTTATGCATGTGTGCGATTTCACGTTGCTGTTTATCAAATTCGGCTTGGTGCTGAGATAATCGGGCAGCGAGTTGTCCTTCGAATTGACTGTAGTTGCCCTTGTAGTAATTTAATTGTTGCTGATCAATGTGAACGATATGTTGGACCGTTCCATCCAGAAATTCGCGATCGTGGGAGATGAGAACTAATGTCCCTGAATACTGTTTTAACCATTGTTCCAGCCAGATGATGGCATCAATATCTAAGTGATTGGTGGGTTCATCTAATAACAATAAATCCGATCTGCACATTAGGGTCTTAGCGAGGTTTAATCTCATTCTCCACCCGCCTGAAAAACTATTGACGGGTAGATGGCATTGCTCAGAACTAAATCCAAGACCGTTCAATAACTTCGCTGCACGAGAAGATGCGGTATAGCCATCTATGCTGTCTAGCTGTTCATGCAATGATGCTATTAAATTATGGTCAGAATCGTTTTCTGCTTTAGTGATACGCCCTTCGAGATGACGATATTCTTCGTCACCATCAATGGTGTAATCCAGCGCAGTTCGATCTAGCGCGGCGATCTCCTGAGCCATATGAGCGATTCGATAATGCTTAGGTAAACTAAATTCGCCTTGGTCTAAGGTGAGCTGGCCAAGAAAAAGAGAAAATAAGGATGATTTCCCAGAGCCGTTTTGGCCAATGAGACCGAGATTCCAACCGTGGTATAAGCTAAGGTTAGATTGTGAAAATAAGGGTTTTTTGCCTCTTTGTAGAGATGCATTCTTTAGTACGATCATTTTTGAAGTGTAGGCGGACCTGGACGATGAAGGGGAGGTAAGGGCGCACAGAAGGGCTCTGTGCGCTTTCGACTTTAGACTCTAGGCTTTATTAAGTTAAAGCAAAGAATAATTACATGTCTGTCGCGGGATCGAAAATACTGCGCTGTGTCTCAGCATCACCATCGCTATCTGCATTGTCCGTTGATTCTGGCTCTATGCTGACAACAGATGCGGGTGCTGAGGAGACTTCAACTAAAGGCTCTGGAGCAGACGCTACTGCAACTAAGGGCTCACTTGAAGAGACGTCCTTTGAATCAGTAGTGGGGGCGGGAGACTCTACTGACTTAAGCACAGGAGCATCCACTTTTTCTGGGGCCTTTGCTTCAACTACTGCTACCGTCTTTGCTGCTGCTTTCTTGGGCGTGGCTTTTTTCTTAGATGCGTTTTTTTTCTTCGCAGCGGGCTTTTTCTTAGCGATAGGTGCCTTCTTTCCAGCAGGCTTTTTCTTGGCAGCCGGTTTTTTCTTGTTAGCTAAGGCTTTCTTCTTTTCTGCCGTGGCTTTTTTCTTGGCGGCTTCTTTTGCTTTCTTTTCTGCTGCTTTCTTTTTTATTGCAGCGGCTTTTGCTTTTGCAGCGGCCTTCTTCTCTGCAAGTTTACGCTTTGCTGCCGCTTGCTTTTCTATGTCTGATCGTTTTTTGGCCGCTTCGCGTTCCTTTTTTGCGATCTCTTTTGCTACTGTGCTAGCGGCTTTAGCAATGGCGGCTATATTTTTGACTTCCGTTTTGGCAGCAGAAACGACTTCTTTGGCGCTTTTTTCTGTGGCCTTCGCTTCCATTAGTGCTGCGCTGGCAACTTTGACATTGCTTGATGCTTTTGCAATTTGCTTAGTCGTTGCGGCAGTTTTCTTTGATTTCGCTTTAGCATTGGCTTTAGCTAAAGCCTCTGTAGCAGCCTTTTGCTTTTTGGCTGCTGAAGCTGCCTTTTTAGCGGCGCTAGTCGCTGCTTTGTCGGCAACGGTTACGGCTTTCGTACGTGCAGCGTCAAGCTTTACCTGGAGAATGCCAATTTCTTTATTGAGCTTGGCTATAGGGTCAACTGCTTTCTTGGCTGCAGGCTTCTTGGCCGGTGATTTCTTTACTAATTTCTTTATTGCTTTCTTTGCTGCTTTCTTAGCAGGTGCCTTTTTCTTTCCTGGCATCTTGGTTTCCTCAGCTATGGTTTTACGGTTTGGGTTATACGGCTCGGGTTTGGTATTGGAACGATTTCGCTAGGCAATGTTATGGCTACGTAGTGGCATGGCCATATAACAATATCCTGATGTAACTTAGCGGTAATATATTTATATCGGAATATAACTATAACTTCTTTTCACAAAATGAAAACAATCAGCGCGATATTATACGAGTTGCGGTTTTAAATGACATATTTTATTAGAATAATTCGACTTATTTTCAAGTTTTCATAAAATTAAAATTATAAAAGTGCAGCGAAGAGTGAGGCGTTGTTGGAGAAAGGGGATTCTTCGTGTGGCAAATGCTAGCCGTCAGGTCGTGCTAGTCTTCTATAATTAAAGGATTGAGTTTTGAAGGAGGTTTTTTAATGAAAGCGTTAACGATTTTGAAATGGGTATTTGTGTGTGTAACAGCGACTGCAACTTCAGGTGCTGTTGGCGAGAGAACCCTTTCTTATTCCACCAGCACATTCGAGTCGAGTAAAGAAAGAGTGAGTTATGCGATTGGTGTGCGTTATGGACAGGGTTTAAAGAGGCAAGTGGGTGAACTCGATCTTGAAATGTTTTTGCAAGGTTTAAAAGGTGGGCACGAGGGGGAAAAACTTCTATTGGAAGACAAGCAGATTGTTCAATTGATTACGAGATTTAAGCAAAAAAGAATCTCAAAAATGAATGCAGAGAACGATGCTAAGGCGAAAGAAAATAGAGTTGCTGGCAATCACTATCTTGAGAATAATCAGTCAAAGGATGGTGTTGTGACGATGGTGTCTGGTTTGCAATATAAGGTACTAAAAAAGGGTACGGGGTCGGTGCCAACGCTGACGGATACTGTGAGGGTGCATTATCACGGTACGTTGATTGATGGTGTGGTATTTGACAGCTCAGTAAATCGAGGAGAATCAATTACTTTTAGGGTAGATGGTGTTATTGAGGGTTGGACGGAAGCGTTGCAATTAATGAAGCCTGGAGCCAAATGGCAATTGTATATCCCATCTGAGTTAGCGTATGGCGAGACGGGTACGTCGGGATCAATTGGGCCAAACTCGGCTCTGATATTTGAAGTTGAGCTAATTGCTATTGAATCTTAAGCTTATGGCTATTGAACTTTAAAATGGCTGCTTACTTTTGAATAATGCTTACTTTTGAATATAGGTAAATTCGAAGCTTGATCCATTTGAGGACGTTGCAAGTATTCGATTATTTCTCTGGCTTTGACCTGTTTGATTTAAGTCTGTTTGATCCGATTGGGTTTGGCGGAATTCAACTGCCAGAATTCTTGCGCCGGCTGGTTTCCACATGGAGCGTTTCGGAGCGGTCCATTTGGCTAACCTAGTTTTGCTTTCAATGTCCCAAAGCGTAATTTCCCTCGCTGTGTTACCCACAAGTATGCGGCTTTCATCTGCGGAAAAGCTCACAGCAGATAGGGAAGCGCTTCGCCCACCAATTGTCATTACACGTTCATTGCTTTGTGTATTCCATACATTCCCCGCGCTATGTTGTCCCGAAGTTATTGCCCATTGCCCATTGCTAGATAAATTAACGTAATTCACCAAATTGTCGTGGCCCCAGCTTTGCAATAAATGACCGTCGTTGAGGCGCCATAATTTTGCTGTTTTATCGTCGGAGCCGGTTAAGCCAATTGTGCCATCGGTGCTGATGGCAACAGCTCGAATACTGTCTTCGTGAGATACCGTTGCTAATATGCCGCCTCTTTGGACATCAATGTAGATTGCTTGGAAGTTTTTCATGCCAATGAAAATGAATAATCCATTTTCTGACAAGGCAATGGATAAAATATCAGAAGGTGTATTCCAAAACCCCACGGATTTTCCTGTTTTGGTGGACCAGAGTACAAGTCGACGATCGTCGGCAGTGACTGCGAATTTTCCATCTGTAGATAAAGCGACATCGACCAGGTTCGTGTAGCTACCTTTTGAAATATTCCAGTTATATATCCTTTCGCCGTCGGAAAGGCGCCAAAGGCTGCCACCGTGGTGAATAGAAGCAATTAACGAGTATCCATTTGATGAGAGGTCTGCGGCATATAATCCCTGTTGAGCTTGTTCCCATGTTTTCGTGGGGCTTTCGCTGCAGCCAACAATGCTGAAAAAAAAGCATATTGCTGACAAAGCACGTGGTAGTAGTGTCACTATATCTTCCAATATTTTCATACGGTTATTTAGTTTGTCTGATCTTGAGGTTGATGCTGAGGTCGATGTTGAGGTGATTATAGCTTAGCTGAAATTGAGGGGTTCGGGAGTTTCGGTTAGAGAAACATAAGGAGCCGCAGGGGGCTCCTTATCTCGTGCTGTTGTTGTGAAAGAAAGTTGTAAAAGAGTGCTGTAAAAAAATGTTAAAGACTTTTTGCTGGTGATTAGGCTGTTGTTGTGGGAGAGGAGACGAGTTCTTTGTGACGCAGATGTAATACTTCTATTAACTGGTCTTCAAGCTCAAACCGCTCTTCCAATTTCTCACCCAAATGAGAGAGGTCCGTGGGTAAGCTGGACATCAACTTTTCACAGTGCTCGGCGGAGTCATATCTGTCATTAAAATCGACTGCAGCATCTGTGGTGATTTGAATTTTTGGATAAAGTGACTTGGCCAAATCAGTGTTGTCGCCAAACTCTTCGGCTTCTGACATAAGTTCGTCATATATTTCAAAGTGGCCAGCGGATACGTAGTCGATAAGAACCTGGCAAAGCGCTTGAATTTTCACGCTGATAGGTGTGTTTTTGGGAGTGTATTCTTTTAGTCCATCCACAGCGCAGAGTAATAAAATAACTTCTTGACGTTCATGAAGCCATTTTTCCACTAATTTATCCACAGTGCCCCAATGATCTTTGATCGTATCTGTATCGTTGGTTTTTAACATATTCCCGCCTTACTTTTTTATGTCGCTAATGTGTCATCAGTACGATGTCAAAACGAATGAGCTTAATATTATTAAGACAATGTCCAGAATAGGCCATGGAAAGCTTTTAGGGCAAGGGATAGATTAGATAATTAGTCATTAAATTGTTCTTACCCGATTGCGATTGTTAATTATTCCGTGATTATGTTCTTTTATATAACATATTGAATAGATTCGTAAATCAGGGTTCAACCTGTGGCAGTCTGAATTCAATAATACTTTCTAGTTATTGATACGCAGCCTCTAATAAATAGAATTTATAACGACTCAGCAGAATCTATAAAAATGAAAATTGATAACGGAAATTGAACTCTAGTCCTAGCGCTAGCTAGGCAATTTGATGCCCACTTTTTTCTGCGCTTGAATCAGCGAGTTTGTCTTTTTCGCGATTAAGGCCATCTTGGTAGTGCTCATGACCATCATCGAAACCTGCTTCCCATGCAGCGGTGACAATTTCGACTTTATAGGGAGCGTGGCGTCTTTCTCCCGCTAAGCCATGCATAAATCCTTGTCGGTAGGCTTTATCAAGTGCTTCTACATTCCATTGATTGTCGGTGCTGGTCTTACTTTCCATGACACTCTCCAATTGAGAACGAATTCTTACAGAGATACGAGCAGGTTTCCTTTTCGAGTCAATTATATGTAGCACGGTTTTTTAGAATGTGCACGGGTATAGTTGATTTTATCAGGAGCGAGCTGTCAATTAAGCGGATTAGTCACTGCAGAAAGTCATCATTCACGTTTTAAAATAATCATCTAAGAAATGCTCAAAAGTCAGTGTGTCAGTTTCTTCTATGGTTTTTTGTTTTTCTAAAGATTCGATAGAAAGCGCGACAAAATCATTTTCGTTAGGAATTAGAGGGTCGGTTTGTGCTGGTGTCCGTCTGTTTTTTTGTTTGAAGTGGTTTTCGTGTTCCAGCGCTTTTTGCATGGCAAATTCATAGAAAGAAATATTTTGATCGAACAAAGTGTTGAGGATGATGGCGGAAGGTGTTGTATCGGGGTCGGTTATTTTAAGGCGCTGAGCTTCGAGTGCGATTGAATATTGTTGTGTGTTTTGCGCTTTGTCTAGCAGCTCGGCAGTGACACTCATTTGATCTAATAACTGATTTGCCCAGTTTTTTATGCTGTCGGTTTGGTGGCGTATCGTTAACGATTGAGAGGTGTTTCGGCCGCTAAGAACAATTTTTCTCTGGTTATTATCCACATCTTGTCGTTCCACTTCATCTATTTGCGGGCTTTCTTCAATGAGGCAATGCAGGGCAAATAAGTCGAGGAAGCGTGCCTGTGTTTCCGATATGCCGATGGGCGAAAAGGGGTCCAAGTCAATGCAGCGCATTTCGATATATTCCACTCCACGCGATTGTAGAGCTTGGGTAGGGCTTTCACTGCTATTGGCCGTTCTTTTGGGGCGGATAGTACCGTAATATTCATTTTCGATTTGCAGAGTATTGCTATTGAGTTGTAGATATTGACCCTCTTTTTTAACACCCATAGCTTCATAAGGAGGGTAAGGGGTGCGTATGGCTTTGCCAAGGGAAGTGACGTAGGAATTTAAATTGTTATAGCAAACTTTCAAATTAGACTGGGCACTATTTTGATAGCCTAAATCGCTCATACGCAGTGAGGTGGCGTGAGGCGAATAGAGCGTGTGTCCCTTGAATGTTTGAAGTTTATGATCTCGCCCGCGTAAAAAGGAAGCGCAGACTGCGGGTGAGGCACCAAATAAATAGATGGGTAACCAGCTATAGCGCTGAAAATTTCGGATTAGAGAAAAGTAACCTGATGAAGTGAAATCTTGCAGAGATAGCGTGTCATGTTGTTTTGTTCCGGAGTCTGAATTGAAACCTTCGGCTTGGTAAAGTTGTTGCCAAAATTCACTAGACACGGAGAAGTTATAATGAATGCCCGCAATGGATTGCATCAGGCGGCCATAGCGATGCCAAAGCCCATGACGATATACGGTTTTCATTTTACCAATATTTGAGTTGCCGTATTGCGCTATTGGTATACTCTCATCACCGCCCATTATGCAGGGCATGCTATTGACCCAGAGCTTCTCATCGCCAATGTTTTGATACACAAAACGGTGGATGTTGGTGAGATATTGTAGCGGTTGCTCCACCTTTGTGAACGCAGGGGTGATGAACTCAAGTAGGGCTTCAGAGTAATCTGTGGTGATACTTGGGTGAGTTAATGCAGCTCCAAGAGATTGAGGGTGTGGCGTTTGAGATAAATGCCCGTCTGGTAAAATTCGTAGGCTTTCTTTCTCAATACCTCTGCGAATTTTATCCAATCCCCAGTCGTGGAGCGATTCTGCAATCAGGTCAGTTCGTCGTTGAAAGGGTGTGACGGTCACTAGGCATTACCTCTTGTTTCTCTTGATCAGCGGTAGTTATTTATTTTTTCGTTTTGAGCGTTTTCGCATTAGCGAATAGATCTGCAAATGTTCCCGTTTTACCTTCTGGTAGCGCTTCTTTATTCCGCTTGTTACCGCTACGTGCAGGCTTTTGGTGCTGGGATTTTCCCGCTGAAGTGTTATCTTTGCGTTTCGCTGGCCTAGACTTGTTATTTGCCGCCTTTTGATTTGGTTTTTTGGTTTCAGGTGTATCTTCCAGACGCATAGTCAGACCTATACGCTTTCGGTCAATATCCACTTCTAGTACTTTAACTTTAACGATGTCGCCGGCTTTGACCACTTCGTGTGGGTCTTTGACAAAACTTTTGGATAGCATCGATATGTGGACCAGGCCATCTTGGTGAACACCGATATCGATAAAAGCACCAAAGTTGGTGACATTGGTAACCACGCCTTCGAGTATCAAGTTTGGAGAAAGGTCTTTCAGCGTATTGACTCCCTCTTTGAACTCGGCAGTCTTGAATTCGGGGCGGGGATCTCTGCCGGGTTTTTCCAGTTCCGATAAAATGTCGGTGATGGTGGGTAGGCCGAACTTTTCATTGGTAAAGTTTGTTGGATCTACTGTCTGTAAAAAATCTTTTTCACCGACTATGTTTTGCAGTGGTCGATCATGTTTTGCAGCGATATTTTTAACAATGTCATAAGCTTCTGGATGAACACTAGAGGCATCTAAAGGGTTTTCGCCATTCATAATACGTAAAAATCCAGCTGCTTGTTCAAAGGTTTTGCTTCCCAAGCGAGGGACTTCTTTCAGTCTATCGCGATCGGCAAATTTCCCATTTTGATCCCGAAACGTGACGATGTTGTTTGCGATAGTTTGGTTTAAACCTGAAATTCGCGCTAGTAGTGGAGCTGATGCAGTATTCACATCCACGCCTACCGCGTTCACACAATCTTCCACCACAGCGTCTAGGCCTCTAGCCATACGGGTTTGGTTTACATCATGTTGATATTGACCGACCCCGATTGATTTGGGTTCGATTTTAACAAGCTCTGCCAAAGGATCCTGCAGACGGCGTGCAATGGAGACCGCTCCGCGAAAGGAGACATCGAGTTTTGGGAATTCCCGCGAGGCAAATTCAGAAGCGGAGTAGATTGATGCGCCGGCCTCGCTTACCATGATTTTTTGTAAAGTTAAGTCGCTGTGTTTCTTAATGAGTTCGGCGGCGAGCTGATCTGTTTCTCGAGAGGCAGTACCGTTGCCAATGCTAATCAGTTCAACATTGTGCTTTTTGCACAGTTTTGCCAATGATTCTATGGATTCATCCCACTGATTTTTAGGAGCATGGGGGAATATGGTGGCGTGTTCTACTAATTGCCCGGTAGCGTCGACAACCACCACTTTTACGCCGGTTCGTAACCCAGGGTCGAGTCCAAGGGTGGCTCGAGGGCCTGCTGGAGCGGCCATTAATAAATCATAGAGGTTACGAGCGAAAACTTTGATGGCTTCCTCTTCCGCTATTTCACGAAGATTGGATAACAGCTCATTTTCTAGATGAGTCTGTAGTTTGACACGCCATGTCCAGCGGACCACTTCGCCTAGCCATTTGTCAGCGGCTCTGCCTAGATCCTCAATTTCATGTTGCTTAGCGATGAGCGCTTCGCAGGGATGGTTTGTTTGACTTTCATCGCGTTCTAGATCAACGGAAATCTGTAAAAAGCCTCCTTTGCGGCCACGAAAAATGGCGAGGGCTCTATGGGACGGAACTTTCATTAACGGTTCGGTGTAGTCAAAATAGTCGCGAAACTTCTCACCGTCTTTTTCTTTTCCTTCGATGACTTTTGAAAAGACTTTTGCATCCTTGAAGAGAAAGGCGCGTAGATCCCCTAGCAAGTTGGCATTTTCGCTAAACCGTTCCATCAAAATATATCGAGCACCGTCAAGAGCGGCTTTCTCGTCCGCGACTTTCTTGGAGGCATCAACAGTGGTTGATTGCAGATAAAGAGCGGCTTGTTCTTGTGGGTCTAGTGTCGGATCATTAAAGAGTGCATCGGCGAGTGGTTGTAAGCCAGCCTCAATTGCATTTTGACCCTTAGTGCGGCGCTTAGGTTTGTAGGGGAGGTAAAGATCTTCTAAGCGGTTTTTGGTGCTCGCATTCAGTATTTCGACCTTCAGCTTTTCCGTCAGCTTATCTTGGTCGCTAATGCTTTTGATAATAACCTGTCGCCTGTCTTCTAATTCTCGAAGGTAATACAGCCTTTCTTCCAGGTGCCGTAATTGTATATCGTCCAGCCCGTCGGTGGCCTCTTTACGATAGCGAGCAATAAAAGGAACAGAGGCCCCATCGTCTAGTAGTTTAATGGTTGCATTCACTTGACTGACTTTGACATCAAGTTCTTTGGCGACGAGCTGATTGATTTCTTCCATTGGAGACCCTGGTGTTGTGCTATATTTAATCAGTTTTGTGTGATCAAAACCGATTGTAGTCCTATTTTGGTTTGCGGATTATACCTAATAGTGAGAAAAAGAAACCCTTCTTCCTGTGAGTGAAGTGGTATTTCGAGCGGATACCAGAAATTAGGATTACCCTAAATTTTAATAGGATAATAATGATAGGGTGCTGCATTGTGAAGTGATTGGGAGTAAATGTTTAAGTGGACGCGAATCCAGAGGTTGAAACGGATCAATACAAAATTCTAGTGGTGGATGATGATGCTCGTTTAAGAGGGTTATTACAGCGCTACCTAGAGGAGCAGGGCTATATTGTGAAAGCGGTGGGTGATGCTGAGCAAATGGATCGAGCTTTGAGTCGGGAGATCTATTCTCTTATGGTTTTGGATTTGATGATGCCTGGGGAAGATGGGTTGTCAGTCTGTCAACGGTTGCGCAGTGCACAGAATAGCTTGCCTATTATTATGCTAACAGCCAAAGGCGATGAAAATGATCGTATTACCGGGCTTGAGATGGGAGCTGATGATTATTTGGCGAAGCCGTTTAATCCAAGGGAATTGGTAGCTAGGATAAGGGCGGTTATGCGACGTCAGGTCAAAGAGCTTCCCGGAGCACCTAGTCAGGAGCAGGAGCTTGTGAGTTTTGGTCCGTATACCATTGATTTGTCGACGCGGAGTCTAACCAGAGAGGGAGATTCCGTGGCATTAACAACCGGTGAATTTGCTGTCATTAAGGCGCTGGTCCAACATCCGAGAGAACCATTGACTAGGGATAAATTAATGAACCTAGCGCGTGGGCGCGAGTGGAGTGCGATGGAACGCAGTATCGATGTGCAGGTGTCTCGGTTACGTCGATTGTTGGAAGATGATCCGCAAAGCCCTCGGTATATTCAAACGGTCTGGGGTGTCGGTTACGTTTTCGTGCCTGACGGTAAATCGGTGTGAAATTAATACCCCAAACAACTTTTCAGCGAACCTTCTATTTGATTGCCTTGGTGATCGTGGCAAGCCAGTTGGTGACCTTAGGGTTTGGTGCTTACTACATCTATTATCCGGGCATGAGGCAGTATAGCCATATCATTGCGATAGAAATCGATACCCTCAGTGCAGCGTCCATCGGCTCTGGTCAGCGTGTCGCGAATTTGATTCGAGATCGGCATGGTTTAGAAATAATTGAGGATAAGGGAGACATACCGGAATACCAGCAATATTCACCAACACAAGTGTTTGCCAATCATCTTGCTAGTGAGTTTGGTGATGAGTCTGAAGTGCGATTACGTTTTTTCCCCACGCCGGAGCTGTGGATATCGATGCCTGCCCTGCATGGTAATTGGATGAAAATTCCAATGCAGAATTTTGGACCCAATGATGTTTTGTTTGTGGTGATTTGGGGCATTGCCGTTCCTATACTTGCGCTCTTTGCGACTTTGTTATCTGTCCGTCAAATTAGTATTCCTTTAAGACGTTTGGAGCTTGCGGCTCGGCGGGTAGGAAGAGGTGAATTTGGTGTGTCCGTTTTGGATGATGCCCATGGTGCCGTGGAAATTCGCGCATTAAACCGGGCGTTCAATCAAATGACAATTGATATGCTGCAGGCTCAACGTGACCGTGCTTTGCTATTGGCAGGAGTGTCCCATGATTTGAGAACACCGCTCACACGCATGCGATTGACGGCGGAATTGCTGGCGGCTGAGGATGCGGAACTCACAGAGGGGATGGTGAAAGACATTGAGGATATGGATGCGATTTTGGATCAGTTTATTTCATTTATCCGTGATGGTAGTGATGAAGCATCAGAGCTTAATGATCTGAATGAGGTGATTTCACAGGTCATTAATCAATTTGAATCAAATGGTGTGTCGATAAAAGCAAGGCAAAGTCAATTGCCTTATATCGCATTCAAGCGGCTTGCTATAAAGCGCATGTTGAGTAATTTGGTCAATAATGCGGTGCGTCATGGGAGGCAGCCAATTGAAATAATAAGCGGAGTGGAAAATCAAGAAATCCGAATCTCCGTCTGTGATTGCGGCGATGGGGTGAATGAAAACGAGATGAATCAATTATTTCAGCCCTTTGCTCGGGGGGATGAGGCAAGGGGAACGCTGGGTTCAGGGCTGGGGTTGGCGATAGTGCGGAAAATCGCTGAAATGCATCATGGCCGAGTGGAATTGAAGAATAGAGATGACGGTGGATTGGAGGCGAGAGTTTCACTTCCTCTTGCCGGCGAGCTGGTTCCACCAGAAAACTTATCAACGAGTGTCCGATGACGAGCTATCTTAATGTTAGGAAAGCGCTTCTTTGATGTCCGCAGTCAATTGCTCTAGTCGTCCATCATTGCCTAAGCAATTCGGGACACAAACTAAAACGTTACAGCCATCATCATCACCCATAGCGGTTATAAAATATGGGCTTAGTTTGAATAGAGGAGGGATGGTAAATGCGGATATCGTATTAAACCCCCCACCGCTAAATTCTTTTCTACGGATTAATCCGATGTTGGACAGTGTGCCGGAGCGTGAATATTGGCCTTTTTTGTGAACGCTTAAAATAGACTTGTCGGATAGTCCTGTCAGCTTCGTAGGTACCCAGGGTGCGAGTGATAACATCAGGGATGAAGGAAGTGCGCATTCAAGCCGATTATTTAAGCTCGACATTATCTTTTTTGTGATCGTCTCTGGTACGTCTTGATTGTCAATATCCACATCAAAAGCGCTCGATAGATTGGCCGTACTTACAACATCTTCAGTAAGGTGTCGGCGAAGGTTGACTGTAATCCGTGAACGAGTAACAGGATCCGCAAACAGAGAGGGGTCATGATCTTTGTAGCGCATTGTGGATTTTCGGGTGGCTAAGGTGAGTCTTGCAACCAAGTCGTTTTGCTTTCCTTGGGCTCTAATGAGTTGCCATGTGCAATCGAGGTCGTCGCCTTTCGGTAATCCTGTTGCGGCCACTGCCAGTTCTTTTTTGGCGGGCCACTGAGGGCGATCATTAAGGTTCTGAATAAATTCGATATCGGTAAGCGTTGAATTTGATCCGATTACCGGCTCATCCCGTAATGCGCGGAAGACATCTTTGGCGAATATCAGGATTCCGGCGGCATCCATGGTTGCATGATGGCTACGAAAGCAAACACGATTAGGGTTACCTTCGAGTAGGATGATTTCAAAAGTGGGGCCTCTGGTGATATCCATTGGCAAGGTGAATACCGCTGCGCCTTCAGATGTCTTGCCGTTCCAGTGGGAAAAATTGACTAGACGTGCTGTGGGTGCAATACCTGTGTCTACCCATTGTGATAATCCGAGATGTCCTCTTTTTACGAGGCGACTGCCGGGGTGTTTTTCTGCTGCTTTAGCTATCGCCGTGTTCCAGAGTTGGAGATCAAGATTGCCTTGGCCTTCAAATACAATGGATATGGACATTCGAGTGTGTTCAGGTGTGTTGTGAAACAAGTAGGTACGTTCAATGATGGAAATTTTTCGGTATGGTTTCATGAAAAAAACACTGCTGTGATTCCTGTGGGCACTTTATTAGGCATTGAATATCAATACGACAGGTTAATTGTAATGGCGGGAAAGTACCTCAATTCAGGTTGGTATCGATTTAGAAATAGCTCTGATCAAAAATAAAGCTAACAAAATAAAAATCAAAAGTAAAATAAAAAGCCGAACGATTATGCGTTCGGCTTTTTATTTGGGTTCTTATGTTTCCATGTTATGTAGCAGCTGGCAGGGTTTATTTCGACTTGGGGCCTGCTGATACGACTTCTGAAGACACATCGTATTTTTTGAAGTTATCAACAAATTGCTTCGCCAGATCTTTGGCTCTAGTATCGAAAGCGGCTTTGTCAGTCCAAGTATCACGTGGATTCAGTAGAGTGGAATCTACACCATCCAAGGCGATAGGTACTTCAAGGTTCATAATATCAATATGCTTCGTTTCTGTGTTCGATAGAGCGCCCGACAGTATTCCGCGGATAACTGAGCGGGTTGTGGGTATGTCGAAACGTTGGCCTATACCATGAGGACCACCAGTCCAGCCAGTGTTGACTAGGTAAACTTCAGTGCCAAATTCTTCGACCCGCTTCATCAATAATTCAGAGTACTCGCTAGCATGACGAGGGAAAAACGGCGCGCCAAAACAGGTACTGAAAGTCGATTTTATGCCGCTACCTGCACCCATTTCAGTGCTACCGACTAAGGCAGTATAACCGCTTAAAAAGTGGTAAGCCGCGGCCTCTTTGCTGAGTTTTGAAACCGGAGGGATGACGCCATTTAAATCGCAAGTAAGAAAAATGGCGAATTTGGGTTCGCCAGCTGCATTTTCTTCAGTGCGCTTTTCTACGTGCTCAAGGGGATAGGCTGTTCGACCATTTTGAGTAAGGTCTGTGTTGGTGTAGTCTGCTACACGCTTCTCTTCACTAATGACAACGTTTTCAACAACAGCGCCGAAACGAATGGCGTCCCAAATTATAGGCTCATTTTTTTGACTGAGATCGATGGTTTTTGCGTAGCAACCGCCTTCTAAATTAAAGACTTTTCCTTTTGCCCAGCCATGTTCATCATCTCCGATGAGGTATCTTTCGGGATCAGAAGATAAAGTTGTTTTGCCTGTGCCCGAAAGTCCAAAGAAAAGAGCGGTAGTCCCGTCTTCGCTCACATTGGAGGAGCAATGCATGGGAAGTACGCCTTTCTCTGGTAAGAGAAAGTTCTGTACGGAAAACATCGCCTTTTTCATTTCGCCAGCGTATCGCATTCCCGCAATAAGCACTTTTCGCGCTGCAAAATTTAATATAACGCAGCCTTCACTGTTGGTGCCGTCTTTTTCTGGGTCACAAACATAAGTGGGTGCATGGAGTATGCGCCACTCTTCTTTGTTCTTGTGGTTAAATTGCTTTGGAGAGATAAATAGATTGCGTCCGAAAAGATTATGCCAGGCCGTTTGAGTCGTGACTTTAACGGGCAGGTAATGATCTTCGTGAGCCCCTACGTGAAGATGAGAAACAAATAGATCGCCTTGATCTGCATGGGCTTCGACTTTGTCCCATAAGGTGTCGAACGTATTGGCGTCGAAAGGTCTATTGACTGGACCCCAATGGATTTGGTCGCTGGTGCTGGGTTCATCTACGATGAAACGATCAAGAGGGGAGCGACCAGTACGTTCCCCTGTAGATACCACTAGGGCGCCGTTATCAGCTAGTTGGCCTTCATTTCGTTGAATGGCCATTTCAATGAGTTGTGCTGAGCCGAGATCTTGATAAATAAAAGGCTTACCGCTTCCGTTATTCGTTTGTGGCATTCCGAAATCCTCACGGCTAGTGGCCGTTCCTTAAACTAGATTGTCTGAAGTCAGGCTTTTGATTAAAAAATACCTGCCAGTACCAATTTTGGTGTCCAAAAAATTTGGGTGCGCATTATGCCAAAAAATGGCGCATATTGCTAAGATCATCTTATTGGAGCTTGTGCTCTAAATTTTTGCACCTGAATTATATTATCAGGACCCGAGTTGAGAAAACTCTTCCATAACGAGGGGTGTTTCTCGTTCTTTGTATAGTAGTGCCGATTCTAATCATATGAATACTATGCTTATTAAGTCACTGTTGTGTAGGATTGATACTTGCTTTGTGGACTAGTAAGCCAATGTCTACTCGGTCATACACATAGTTTTCGTTACAAAATTGACACTTAATACTGATTTCCTTTTGTTTCTCGCTGAGGGCTTTTAAGTCTTCGATTCCAATGCTGGATAATACTTGTGCAGTCCTTTCTTTAGAGCAGCTACAAGCAAAACGTATGGGTACCGATTCATGCAATTTGATGGGATCCTGATGATAAAGTCTATGTAGTATTTCTTCAAAATCAAGGTGTAACAATTCTTCGCTTTTCAAAGTATCGGTAATGTGTACAAGGTGTCCCCAATCTTGGCTGGTTTCGCGTGCTGTGGAGTCCTCTACGGGATTAGGTTTTCCCGGTAGGTGCTGAAGCAGAAATCCAGTGCTACTACTATAGCGATTAAGTTCATTAGAAAATTCTGTAGCTAGCCAGATTCGTGTTTTGATTTGTTCAGATCGAAGGAAATAGGATTCTAGGCATTGTGCTAACTTGCCGTCCTCCAGGGGTACGATGCCTTGGTATCTTTCGCCAACGGTGGGAGCGATGGTGATAGCAAGAGTGGCATTGCCGAGTAGGTTCTTTAATTCGATTTCATGATGGTGCATATCATCTAGCTGGGTCGTCTCATCCCATTGTGCTATAGCACGAATTTCTTGAGTGTTACTGCATTCAGCCATGAGTGTGGTGATAGGGCCGGATCCGCGAGCTTGAATTGTGAGTAAACCGTCAAATTTTATCGTCGCGCTGAGTAGGCTGGCGGCGGCAACTATTTCGGCGAGTAAGGCTTGGATCGGTAGCGGGTAGTCGTGCTTGTTCAGCACTTCTTGCAGAGAGTTTTTTACTCGGACAATCTCTCCGCGAGCATCGCTATTTTCGAAATTAAATCTCAGAAGCTGATCGTAATTTTTCATCTATTACCACAAACGTTATTTGTTTTGATTAAAGCGCATGATCTGGCGGCGTTCTTTTTTGTTGGGGCGAGAATCAGAGTGAGGAGCAGCGTCGTGAGCGAGTTTGCGTTGTTGTGCATTTTCGCTTCTGCTTTTTATGCTCTCAGGGGTTTCCTGATAGAGAATAGCGGCATCATCCGCTCTACCGCGTTTGTCTGACAGCCCGGTGACGGTGATGATTTTCTCGTCCCAACCTTGTTTGATCTTGAGAATGGACCCAACAACGACCTCTTTACTGGGTTTGACACGATTTCCCTCTAAGTGAACTTTGCCGCCATCTACTGCTGTTTTAGCAATACTGCGAGTTTTATAAAAGCGAGCAGCCCAAAGCCACTTGTCGATCCTTACTTTTGTTAGAGGTTCTTTAAATTTAGAGGGCATGATTGGGTAAATTGAGGTTTGGATTAAAATCTATACTTAAAGCGGCTAGTAACGGCGTAATCTAGCAGCAATGCCACGGTTTTAGTCTAGCGGGGCAAGCTTAGAATAACATGTCACAGCTGGAAATTCCCCCAATTCTCGTGGAGAAAGATGACTGTCTGGCTGTTCTATGGAGAGTAAATGTCGAATGCCAAAGGTTTTCGCGGAGACAAGAACAGATTCGTTATCATCTATGAGCAGCGTGTTTGTTTTCTCAAATGGCAGTTTTTTTTGAAAACGTAGCCAAAATTCTTGCGACTCTTTTGGTGCGCCAAATTCATGGGAGCAAAATACTCCATCGAGGTATTGATCAATACCTGTTTTGTTAAGTTTTAACGAAAGGCTTTTCTCATGTGCATTAGTCACCAAGTAACAGGATCGAGATGACTCTGATAGCCACTTTAGGAAGGGCGCGACTTGTGGCCGAAGTCCAATAAGGTGATCAATTTCCTTCTTTAACGCTGGGATATCCACTTGTAAGCAATCGGACCAAAAATCGACGCAATACCAGTTTAAGGTGCCGCTTTGTTTGGAAAATAACGTCTGGAGGTGAGTCTTTGCCTGATCTAGTGGAATCGAGTTTTGCTTGGCATATTGGCTGGGCAGATGTTCTTGCCAGAAATAATTGTCGTAATGAAGGTCCAGTAATGTACCGTCCATATCTAACAATACAGTTTCAATGTTGTCCCAATTTAGCATTTTCTGTACGAACTCAAATAATGTGGTCTGACGAAAGTCAGCTAATTGTACCCGTATAGATAATACTATCGATATTTCTATCCACTAATTAAGCACTTTTTTTATCACTGAAATTAACGTATCTGGATTGAAAGGTTTGACGATCCATCCTGTTACACCTGCCTCCTTGCCTTCAATTTTCTTATCTTTTTCAGATTCTGTGGTGAGCATTAAAATGGGAACAAATTTATAATCATCATTGCCTCTAAGCTCTTTTGTCAGTTGTATGCCATCCATGTTCGGCATATTTCGATCTGTTAGTATGAGATCAAATTGTTCGGAAGAGGCTTTGTTAACAGCGTCTTTGCCGTCATCTGCTTCTACAGTATCAAAGCCACTATTTTGTAGAGTAAATGACGCTAGTTGACGTATGGATGCGGAATCATCTACGACTAAGATTCGGCTCATGGCAGTCTCCGTAAAATAAATTGAATGGGTTAGCTGGCCAGAAAAATTAGCTATACAGGGTGTGTGCCTGACATTGCTCAGCTGTATAGAATTAAGTCTAGCTGAACTCACTAGGCCGCAAAGTTAATTAAGCAATTAAAATGACTGAGGCGATTAAACGAGAAATGGATTGGTACGAGTGGCGTAGAGTTACGCCTAAAATGGAGGGTAAAGAGTAAAAAAAAGATGGTGCCCAGAGGTGGAATCGAACCACCGACACGAGGATTTTCAGTCCTCTGCTCTACCGACTGAGCTATCTGGGCAAGAAGGCGCGTATTAAACCGTTTGATTGTCATTGAGTCAAGGCTGCTCAACTAAAATACCGTTATTCGAACAAATTAAATGCCAGCTGACAGGATTCATGGGGATAAAGGTAAAACCGCTAAAACTAGAGAGACAAATTGAGTTTTAGCTAGATTCGGGTGGCACATACCCATCTGCACGATCGAAATCTTCATTGTCCAAAAACTTTTCAAGTTGATCTTTGAGGTATTGCTGGGTCTCAGGTTCGAAAAGCTTTAAGTGCTTTTCATTAATCAGCATGGTTTGGTGTTTTAGCCAACTCTGCCAAGCGAGTTTTGAGACGGTATTAAATAAGGCCTGTCCTTTTTCGCCCGGATAGGGGGGGGAATCCATGGCTTCTAGTTCTTTTTGAAATTTACGACAGATAACTGTGCGGCTCATGGTATTAAATTTCCTCAGTCGTTTTTTTTATCAGTTTTTGAATGGGCGATGGCAAGCCCAGTGTTGACGGTTGTTTGGGGTTATACCAAGTCAATTGCCTATCCTCCATGATTTTATTTGGTTTTTTCACTGTGTCTAGGTACCAAGCCTCAATTTCCAGATGATAGTGACTGAAAGTGTGGCGTAGCTTCGCCAGCAATTTGACCTTGTTTTGTTTCAGGATGGGGCTCTGCTGACAGTAAGCCTGCAGAGCAGAGTGGTCTTTAAATTCTGGGAAGCTCCAAAGGCCGCCCCAGATACCCATAGGGGGTCTTTGTTCGAGAAGTAATTCTTGCTGGGAATTGCGTAAAACGAGCATCGAAACCGATTTTATCGGTATCGTTTTTTTCGGTTTTGGCTGAGGGAATTGCGTTTCTTGCTGAGTTTGATGGGCCAAACATACTGCTGATAGAGGACATTGAGTACAATTTGGTTTTCCTCTTGTGCAGACTGTCGCGCCTAGGTCCATCATTGCCTGATTAAAAGCAGCGGTCCTCATTTTGGGAGTGTAACAGTGGGATAATGCCCAAAGCTGGTCGGCTGTTTTTCTGTGCCCATACCAGCCTTCAATACAATGAACGCGGGCTAGTACGCGTTTTACATTGCCATCCAAAATCGGTGCCCAGTCCCCTTTGCTCAAAGAGACAATTGCGCCTGCAGTTGATTGTCCTATGCCGGGTAGATCGATTAATTCGGTAACTGTGGTGGGAAACCGCCCTCGGAATTGAGTGTCGATTAGAACCGCTGTTTTATGCAGGTTTCGTGCTCTAGCGTAATACCCCAGCCCTGTCCAAAGATGTAGGACTTGATCAATATCCGCATGCGCCAACTTTTTTAGCGAGGGAAATGTCTTCATAAAACGCTGATAATAAGGGATAACCGTGGCGACTTGGGTTTGTTGGAGCATAATTTCTGACACCCAGACTCGATAAGGCGTGGTGTTTTTCTGCCAAGGTAAGTCCTTTCTGCCATGTTGATCGAACCAGCCAACCACTAGGGCGGAGAACATGTTTGGGTCTAACGGTTCGAATGTCGTTGGTTTTAAGGGAGCAGGACTGGTGGTGGGTAGTGAGGAGGGGAGGGTTTTGTTGGCAATTTTCACAAGGATTCGTTCTTGGGATTGTCGGAGACGCTAAATTAACACTCCCCCTAAACTGGGTGCAATAGAAAATTGCGGCTTATGCAAGGCAGCATATTGGCGAGAGCCATCAGTTAGAATCACGATCATTAGTGAGCGTAATAGTTTTCTCCACCAATACCCATTTCAATAATTTCATCGGACAAACCAACAAAGTCAACGGGGCTTAAGCCAACGTATTCTAATAGTCCGACGCTGATTTTTTGCCACTCGAAATCCTCAGATTGTCCGCCCAGAACACGGTAGGTGCAACAAAGGTGCTCGGACATTTTTAGAATCGCAAGCAGCGTTTTTTTGTAACTGTCATAGTTTTGGAAATGAGGGGAATTAAAAATTTTTTCTGCATTGTGGTGCTCAGCAATGACTTCGCAAAGCTCCGTAGGCAGCTTCCACGATTTAGCGACGTAATAGCCAACCACCGCGTGGTTGGTATTCATATGACTATTTTCGCAATCGATAATACGCTCGCTGATGCCAGTGTAGGAGTTCTCGACGATATTTAAATAGGAAGGGTCAAGTTGCATCAACAAGGGTATCCCACTGTTGTGAAACAAGCCCAAAGTGTGAGCAATGTCCGGTGCTTGAAATCCTATATGTTTCGCAATCTTCGCGGCAACCATGGCGACATCCATCGCGGAATCCCAAAAACGACTCATGCTAACCACTTTCTCGTCCGTCATTTCACCTTTAATGGAAAGGCCGTTGGTGATATTAACAATGCACTCTAGGCCTAGTATTTCAACGGCTTGTTTGATGCTGGTGATTTGATTGGTTAAGTCATAAAACTTTGAGTTGACGATTTTGAGAATACTGCCGGATAGCCCCACGTCTTGGGCAATGAGATCGGCCACTTGTCTAATGTCCGGATTTGGCATTGCCTGCTCCATTTGCAGGTCAACTAGTATCTGTGGCTGCGGCGGAATGGTGATTCCTGCGAGTACGTTTTTAATTTGATCCGAACTTATCTGTTTATTCATAATGTGACTTGGAGAAGGATGATCGTTGCTAAAATTGAGTTCAAAAGAGAAGAGTCATTAGTTTCAGTCTAGTTGAGTTCTGATAAACGAGATGTCATAAGAATAGCTAAGAGGAGAGTCGATTTAGGCGAATCATCTAAGCTGTTATACTTCTTTTTTTCTTCCTTTTAATATTTGAGAAACACTTATGCACGAAATCCCTTTACTGAAGCTGAAACCTCGCGAAGAACGCCGACTTAAGGCGGGCCATCATTGGATTTACAGTAACGAAATTGATACTAAGGTGTCATCCTTGAAGGGATTTTCCGCAGGTGAGTCGGTGGTTGTTGAAGATAGTAAGGGTCGGCACCTTGGTTTAGCGACTATGAGCCCGCAATCGCTGATCTGTGCAAGATTATATAGTCGAGATATCCGCGTTCAGTTAGATGCAAAGTTCATTGAGCATCGGTTATTTCAGGCGCTCGCATTACGGCAATCCTATTTTTCTGATCCCTGTTATCGTGCTTTTTATGGCGATAGTGACGGTTTATCTGGGTTGGTAATTGATCGGTTTTACGATGTAATTGTGGTGCAAATTACCACGGCTGGTATGGAGTTGGTAAAAGAGGCTCTCATTGAGGCGCTCGAAACGGTGTTTCACCCTAAGGCCATCGTTTTCAAGAATGATAATGCCATGAGAGAGCTGGAAGGTTTGAAGCTGGATGAGATAGAAATAATTGGGCAGCTTGATGATTGGGTGGCGTTGAGGGAGAACGGTGTAGATTTCTTTGCACCTATTTGCAAGGGGCAAAAGACCGGTTGGTTCTATGATCATCGTCAAAACCGAGCTTTGATGCAGCAGTTGGTAAAAGGAAAAACGGTGCTTGATCTGTTCAGTTACGTTGGCGGCTGGGGGGTTCAGGCTGCAGTTGCCGGTGCTGAGGCAGTGACGTGTGTGGATTCATCGGAATTGGCATTGGAAGGCGTGAGGGAAAACAGCCTATTGAATCAGGTTGAAAATAAAGTACAGACTATAAAAGGCAATGCTTTTGAGGTGTTATCTCAATTAAAGGAAGATGGCGCTAAGTTTGATTTCATTGTGTTGGATCCACCGGCTTTTATTAAGCGTAAAAAGGATCAAAAAAATGGCTTCAATGCCTACCGTCGAATAAATGAGTTAGCACTGAGGTTAGTGAACGTGGGGGGGATTTTAGTTTCAGCGTCTTGTTCTATGCATTTAGCGGATCAGGAGTTGACTGATATTCTCAGGGGGAGTAGTCGACACATCGATCGGCAGCTTCAAATTATCCATATTGGTGGCCAAGGTGCAGACCACCCGATACATCCTGCGATTCCTGAGACCAAGTATTTAAAATCTGTTTTTTGTCGGGTCATCAATTCGTATTGATTCAGGACCGTAGAGATAGGATTGGCCATTGCCGCTGCTGAGCATATGCGGTTAGTTTCTCATCCGAGTCAACGGCAATAGGGTTGTCGGCCAGTTTCAGTAGAGGCAAATCATTGTTGGAATCGCTGTAGAAAAAACTGCCTTCAAGATTGTGTGGTTTATTCTTTAGCCAAGCCCGCAGACGAGTCACCTTACCATCTTGATAACAGGGTATGCCTGACACCTTACCGGTATAACGCCCGTCGATGATTTCAGGTTCCGTAGCAATCAGATCATCGACCCCTAAGCGTGTTGCGATAGGTTCAGTGACGAATCGGTTAGTCGCAGTAATAATGAGAAGGAAGTGCCCCAGGTCGCGGTGTTTTTGAAGTAATTCAAAGGCTTTTGACTGCAACATGGGCTCTACAGTCTGTTGCATAAATTGAGTTCTCAATGAATTAAGTGTTTTCCTGGGGAATTGAGTCAGCGGAGCCAGTGCAAATTCGAGATATTCATTGATATCCAATTTACCTTGATTGTATTGGACCAAAAAATCATCATTTTTTTGCTTGTAGTGTTCTTCGTCAACTTTACCTTGTTGAATTAAAAACTCCCCCCAGGCGTGATCACTATCACCATTTATTAGGGTGTTATCTAGATCAAAAATAGCCAAGATCATGGTGTTTTCCTATGGTCATAGTCTGTACATTTAATGGCGTAGCAATTCAAGCTGGGAAGATCGATGTTGTGCGCAAAGGATAGATCCTGTCTCTCATTACGAGCAAGGCAGGGTACGATGATCTATATTTCTACAGGTTTGGTTTTCTTGGGTATTCCAAATATCCGGTGCTAATAATATTTACAGAGTGGAGTCCTGGATTTTGCCATAATTTGGCTGCAAATACAGTGAGTTTGGTATTCTTCATTGATCAATTGACTTGTGTAGGGTATTTATAAAAGTTTAGATGCGAAAATATTAAGGCCTATATAAATATAACAGAGAACTGAGTTGCCCTTCATCTGGTAACGAGTGAGATAAGAGTAAGAGTTTTGATAGATAGTGATGGGTTTAGACCTAACGTAGGAATTATTTTGGTTAATGATGCGGGCGCAGTGTTATGGGCCCGCAGAGTCGGGCAAGACGCTTGGCAATTCCCTCAAGGTGGGATTAAAGAAAATGAAGAGCCAGAAGATGCGCTTTTTAGAGAGTTGCAGGAAGAAGTAGGATTGAAGGCGCATGAAGTTGAAGTGATAGCCAATACCTCTGGCTGGCTGAAATATAGACTACCTAAAAAGTATGTCCGTTCAGGTAAATTGCCGGTGTGCATCGGGCAAAAACAAAAATGGTTTTTGCTAAGACTGCTAGCGGATGACAAATGCGTGTCACTTGATCATGGCGATGTACCTGAATTTGATGACTGGCGTTGGGTGAGCTATTGGTACCCTCTTGAGCAGGTGGTTAGCTTTAAAAGGGAGGTCTACCGGCAAGCTTTAAAGGAGTTGTCACCAAGCCTTAGCAAAATAGTGTCTAAGTAAAAGTTTATAATATAAAAATTGTTAGATATTTTATAAGAATTAAAAATAGATCCATGGCGAGCTGAGCTTTTTGCACTTTAGTTGCGTAAGTTAAGCGTATGATTATCAGGAAGGAGATTCTCTAATCTAAACCGGTTGGAGTACGGTATGTTAAATACATTAAGGAGAATTGTTCAGGAAGTGAACGCCGCACCGGATCTGGAAGTGGCTTTGGATGTCATGGTTCATCGCGTTAAAGAGGCGATGAAGACTCAGGTGACGTCGGTCTACCTTTTGGATTATTCACAAAATCGATATATTTTGATGGCCACAAAGGGTCTGCGCCAAGAGGCGGTAGGCAAGGCCAGTCTAGGGTTTTCGGAAGGGTTAGTGGGTCAAGTTGGTTTGAGAGAAGAGCCGATCAATTCAGAAAAGGCAGCATCTCATCCCAAATTTCGATTTTTAGAAGAGACCGGTGAAGAAGAGTTCGAAGCCTTCTTGGGCGTACCTATTATTCATCATCGTAAAGTGCTTGGCGTCTTGGTGGTGCAACACCGAGAGGCCCGCGCTTTCAGTCAAAGTGACGAGGCATTCTTAGTCACAGTCTCCGCCCAATTGTCGGGAGTCATCGCCCATGCTGAAGCGACAGGGGTCATTAAGGGGCTTGGCTTTCACGAGACCTCGGCAGTGGCGAAGTTTACGGGCGTCGCGGGAGCTTCAGGCATCGGTATTGGCACTGGCCTACTCTATTATCCCGCAACTGATTTAACGTTAGTCCCCGATAAAAAGGCCAAAAATATCGCGAAAGAGCTAGAAGTTCTTAATGATGCTCTGGAAGCGGCTCGGAATGACATTAAATCAATTGCGAAAGCGGCGACCGATAGCTTGGGGCCGGAAGAATCGGCCTTGTTTGATGTTTATATTCGAATGCTGGATGACAATGCAATCGGTGGCGAAATTGTTGAAAAGGTAAAAGGAGGGCAATGGGCGCAAGGCGCCTTACGTGAGGTCATTAGTGCTCACGTCCGGGGTTTTGAAATGATGGAAGACCCCTATCTGAGAGAAAGAGCCGCAGATGTGAAAGACTTAGGTCTTCGAGTGCTCACCAAGTTGCAAGAGCATGATCATGCACCCATCGAGTATCCTGAATTTACTATATTAGTCGCAGATGAACTGACGACCTCGGTGATATTAGAAGTGCCTCGGGAAAAATTGGTGGGTGTTGTGACCGTTCAGGGCTCCACTAATTCACACATGGCAATCGTTGCCCGAGGAATGGGCATTCCCACGGTGGTGGGAGCCGTGGGCTTGCCCATTGCGCAACTGCAAGGGCGTGAGCTTGTGGTTGATGGTTATCGAGGGGAAGTGATTTCCAATCCTTCTGCTGAATTGCGTGGCCATTATGAATCCATTATTGAGGAAGAAAAAGAACTCGCTGTTGATCTAGAAGGGATTGTAAACAAAGAAAGTGTTATGCCCGATGGCCATGAGGTAACGCTTTGGGTGAATACGGGGTTGATGGCCGATGTGGTGCTTTCCTTGAATCGGGGGGCTGCGGGCGTGGGTCTATATCGCACTGAAATCCCATTTATGACGCAGGACCGTTTCCCCAGTGAGGAGGAGCAGGCCAGTATTTATCGTCAACAATTGGCAGCGTTTGCCCCGAGTCCCGTAACCATGAGAACGCTGGATATTGGTGGTGATAAGTCGCTGTCTTATTTTCCCATCGTAGAGGAAAACCCGTTTTTAGGCTGGCGCGGAATTCGAGTTACATTAGACCATCCAGAAATTTTTATGGTGCAAGTGCGAGCCATGTTAAAGGCGAGTGAAGGTCTGGATAATCTCAGGATTATGCTGCCTATGGTTTCCACCGTTTTTGAAGCTGAAGAGGCGATGCATCTCATTCACAGGGCTTACCTTGAAGTGCTGGAGGAAGGCTTTCATGTGGTGATGCCACCGGTTGGTGTGATGATTGAGGTGCCTTCAGCGGTGTATCAGGCTAGAGAGTTTGCGCAACGTGTTGATTTCCTTTCGGTGGGCAGTAATGACCTGACTCAATATCTATTGGCCGTTGATCGGAATAATCCACGAGTGGCGGGCCTATACCATTCTTATCACCCTGCTGTATTGCAGGCATTAAAAATCGTAGTGGATCAAGCCGCATTAGAAAATACGCCGGTGAGCATTTGCGGTGAAATGGCAGGTGATCCCGGTTTGGCATTGGTGCTCATTGCGATGGGGTATAATACGTTAAGTATGAGCGCTAGTTCGTTGCTAAAAGTGAAGTGGGCAATTCGAAAGGTGCCCTTCTCACGAGCGAAAGTCCTGCTTGAAGATGTCATGTCTATGGATAATGCAGAGGTTATACGAAGTTATCTTGATTTCGCAATGGCCAAGCAAGGCCTGGGCGGGTTTGTACGGCCTGGCAATCGAAACTAATTTCTCATTTTACCATCTACCTATTGTTGGTTTAGCAATTTTCTTCTCAGTGCTGTACAAACTTAAGACGCTACGTGACAATTACTTGTTTGGCTCTGCGAAATAAAGGGCATCCAATGCGGATGATGCTCAACACAATTTGAACTCTAATGAATCACATATAAGCGTAAGGAAGAAACAGCTGTGCTTACTTTTCCCAATATAGATCCAGTCGCATTACAACTTGGTCCGATTGCCATTCATTGGTATGGCCTGATGTATTTAGGAGGCTTTACCGGTGGCTACTACCTGTCGATGAAGAGAGCGCTTAAACCCAATAGTGGGTGGACTCAAAATCAGGTCAGTGACATGATTTTTTATGGTGCGATGGGCGTGATTCTGGGGGCGCGAATTGGATATATTTTGTTTTATAATTTCTCCGCTTTTTTGGATAACCCGATTATTTTATTCAAGGTGTGGGAGGGAGGCATGTCGTTTCATGGTGGCATGCTAGGCGTTGCCTTAGCGATGCTGCTGTATTCCTATAAAGTTAAGAAACATTTTTTCGATATCATGGATTTTGGCGCACCCATTGTACCGATAGGTCTAGGTCTGGGCAGAATTGGAAACTTTATTGGGGGTGAGTTGTGGGGAAGAACAACGGATGTACCCTGGGGTATGATTTTCCCTGGTGGGGGTGACTTGCCTCGACATCCCTCTCAGTTATATCAGTTTGCGTTGGAGGGTGTCGTGCTATTTACGATTCTCTGGTTGTTCTCAATGAAACCCCGTCCGAGACGCGCTGTGATGGGCATGTTTTTGATTTGGTATGGTATTTTTCGCTGTGTCGTTGAGTTTGTTCGGCAGCCCGATGCACATATCGGTTTTGTAGCGTTGGACTGGTTGACGATGGGGCAGCTGTTATCCATTCCTATGATACTGGGAGGTTTGGCTTTCGTGCTATATGGCTATCGAAAAAATGACTTTGCTCCTACCTCCGTACCCGTTGCGGTAACCGCTGAAGGTGAATTGAAACCAGGTATTGCGGAAAAGAGTACGAAAAAAAGTACAAAAAAGAAAAAAAACAAGAAACGTAATAAGTAATAATGATGTTATTACGGCGCAATAGCCGCACTATTTTCCAACCTGTTTTTCAGAAAAAATATAAGGCTCGCACCGCTAGGTAGAGTCATACGAGATGAGATATAGAGTATGAAACAATATCTTGATTTGATGCGCCATGTGCGTGAAAACGGTGTGTATAAAGGTGATCGCACCGGCACAGGGACTTATAGCGTGTTTGGACATCAAATGCGTTACAACTTGCAAGAGGGTTTCCCTTTAGTTACCACAAAGAAATGCCATCTTCGCTCTATTATTCATGAGCTGTTATGGTTTATTTCAGGTGATACGAATATTCGATACTTGAAAGAGAACGGCGTGAGTATTTGGGATGACTGGGCAGATGAGGAGGGAGAATTAGGCCCTGTTTACGGCTACCAGTGGAGGTCCTGGCCAATGCCGAATGGCGAAAAAGTGGATCAGTTGGCACAGTTGATTGAGCAGATTAAGACGAATCCGGATTCCCGCCGTTTAATTATTAGTGCTTGGAATGTGGCAGATGTTGATAACATGGCTTTACCGCCGTGCCATACTTTGTTCCAGTTTTATGTGGCTGAGGGAAAACTGTCTCTTCAGTTATACCAACGTAGTGCGGATATTTTTCTTGGTGTCCCCTTTAATATTGCTTCATATGCATTGCTTTGTATCATGATGGCACAGGTCACAGGTTTGGAAGTGGGGGAGTTTATCCACAGTTTTGGCGATGCACACCTCTATTCAAATCATTTAGACCAAACGGATCTTCAGCTAACGCGAGACCCTTTGCCGTTACCATCTATGAAGCTTAATCCTGATATTGATAATCTATTTGATTTTAAATTTGAAGATTTTGAATTGATTGATTATCAGTGCCACTCACATATCAAAGCCCCTATTGCCGTTTAAAATCGCCATTTAATTCCTGCTCTCGTTGGATATAGAGGAGAGGAAAAAATAAGAGGAGAGAATAGATATGAAAGTGGGACTTATTGTCGCGATTGCTGAAAACGGTATTATCGGTAGAGAGAATGGCTTACCGTGGCGTCTGTCCAGTGATTTGCAATATTTCAAGAAAACGACCTTAGGCAAACCCATCGTAATGGGTCGTAAGACTTACGAATCTATTGGTAAGCCTTTGCCGGGCCGGACGAATATTATAGTGACCAGAAATCAACACTATCAACAAAATGGTTGCACCATAGCGCACTCCTTGGAAGAAGCCATTGCTTGCGCTGGCGAAACCGAAACAGTGATGATTATCGGCGGGGCGCAGCTCTATGAAGAGGCCTTGATTTTGGAGCCTCCTTTAGTGACGCATTTATATGTAACCGAAGTACACCATTTTATTGAGGGGGATGTTTCGTTTCCTTCGATCAATAAAGCTCAATGGCATGAATTACGCCGGGAGCGACATAGCGCTGACGACAAAAATGAGTATGACTACAGTTTTGTTGTTTATGAAGGAATTAAAAAATAGGGGTTATCAACATGTTTAAGAATTTATTTAAACCAAAATGGAAAAGTCAAAAACCTCAAGTTAGAAAGCTCGCCATTGAGCAGCTGAATTTAGATAACGATGATGATCGCACTACGTTGCTAACATTGGCAAATGAGGACCTGGATCAAGAGGTACGAAAAGTCGCGATTGCGCGATTGGATGAGTTAGAAATTCTCACGTCTTTATTAGACAGGAGAGAAAATGCTCCGATCAAGGAGAGTATTTATCATCGTATTGGTGAAGTCATTAGTGTTGATGTTGACTCAAGTAGTGATGTCGAGACGAAGAATCAAGTTCAAGAAAAAATAAAAGTGTTGGCAGGTCTCGGTGACGATGCCATGATTTTTAACTATGTGGTTAAAAACAGTAAGCAAGTCGAAGTTCAATTAGCGGCTATCGGTAAGATCGAAGTACAAGAGAGTCTTGAAGAGCTGGCGCTGAATGCAAGAGTAGTGCGTGTGCGACAAAAAGCGACAGAACGCCTTTTAGATATTGGTGCCTTGCAGCGGGTAGCGAGTAGCGCTAAAGGAAAAGATAAGTCGGTTTATCGAATTGCCAAAAACAAATTGAATCTAATACAAGATGAAGTTGATCAACGGAATGAAGAAGCCGCTGAGAGTGAACGTTTATGCCTCGCGATTGAAAAACACAGTCGTGCCAGTTTTGAACCGCTGTACGAACACAAAGCAACTTTGCTCTATAAACAGTGGCAATCACTAAGCAGTGAGTATAAATCCAATTTTGAAGCGCGTGTTATTGCCGCTTGGAATGTCTGTGATGAGGCGATATCGAATTATACCGCTGAAGAAAAGCAGCGACAATTGGATGGTGAGGTCCATAATAACGCGCAAGAAGAGCAGCTTGAAGCCTGTAAAGTACTTGAGGATACGCTTGATTTAGTAAAGCAAAATCACGACATGCAAATTTCCGATTTACCTTCAATTGAAGGCTTGCTAAGTACCCAAAGGAACCGTTGGGATGAAGCCGTCAGTATTTCGTTGGCCACAGCAGAGTTGCAAGGTCGTTATGAGGTCGGCGCTAAGAAACTAACTGATTTTTTATCGGTATCGAGGAAGTTTTTTGAGAGTGAAGAGGCAATTGTCACTTTAGTGAATGAGGTGGCATCAATCAAAGCAGGAGACGCTACATCCATACGAAAGATAAAACGCCAGTTAGATGGCATGTTACGAGATTTTAGTTGGCCTTCAGGGGTGACGCCGCCGCCTGCTATGAGCTCTCTTAACGATGCATTGGACCAGCTTAAGTTACTAGATAAAAAAGCTAAAGATAATCAGCAGAAGATAGTTGAAGATATCAAAGTCACCATTGCTAAATTGAACGATAACCTCCAAGAGGGAGCGTTAAAGCCCGCGAACAAACGCATACGAGATGTGCAAAACTTGTTGAAGAAAATACCGACAAGGGAGGCAGAATATTATAACAATCAATTGAAGAGCTTCACTGGTCGCCTCAATGAGCTTAGAGATTGGCAGGGTTATGCCACAACACCGAAAAAAGAAATGTTGTGCGAACAAATGGAAGGCTTGATCGATTTGGATATCGATCCCGGTGACAAGGCAGATAGAATTAGGCAGATGCAGCAAAGCTGGAAAGCGTTGGGACCATCGGATATAGGAAAAGAAAAAGCACTTTGGCTGCGTTTTAAGGAGGCAGGTGATAAGGCGTATGAACCCTGTCGTGATTATTTTGCAAACCTAGCGAGCATACGAGAAGAAAATTATAAAAAACGGTTTCAGTTATGTGATCAATTGGACCTTTATATTGAAAATAATGACTGGGAAGGGGCAAACTGGAAAGCAGTGCTGGAAACATTACAAGTGGCAAAATCAGAATGGCGTACTTATGTACCGATAGAAAGAAAGTCCAATCGAGATCTGCAAGAGCGTTTTAATCAGCTTCTAAATCTGATTCAGTCGAAGCTTGATGAAGAGCGGGTTAGAAACGTAAAGCTGAGAGAAATGGCAATTCTTGAGGCCGTTGCTTTATCCGAAGAAGATGACATGGCAAAAGCGGTGTCTGAGGCAAAACAGCTGCAAGCGAAGTGGCGTCAAATTGGCATGGTACAGCGCAAAGATGATCAACGCTTATGGAAGGAGTTTCGTTTAGCTTGTGATGTTGTTTTTGAACGTCGACAGCAGAAGTGGGAAAACTTAAATGAGCAGCGCAACCACAATCAAAAAACAGTAGAAGAGTTATGCCAGCAAATAGAGCAAGCTTTGACGCTAGGTAGCCAAGATATTATTGATCAAAAGAATTTGGCACTCAACTTACAAAATGAATTTGAGAAGAGTCAGCCTCTACCAAAAGAGACTGCTGATAAGTTAAAGAATCGATTCGTCGATTTGACAAAACAATTCGATAAACAGGTTGCAAATGCTCGAATTAATTTGCTTGCTCAGCGATATGAGGGGTTGTGGCAAAAAGCGAAAATATCCTCTGATTTGGAAGATATTGTCTTAAAGCAACAATTGAATGACGAGATATTAAGAGATTTTCGTGATCAGTGGAATAAGGTGGCGGATCTGCCTGACGAACTGGTTGTTTCTATGAATGCAAGATTTGACAATGCAGTGAATGCACACACTACGGGTGATGTAGATGGCTATGCTTCTACTTTGGATAGTCAGCATGCACTCTGCCGTCAATTGACTATTCAGATGGAAATTTTAGCAGGTGAAGATTCCCCATCGGAGGACACAGCATTTCGTATGGAGCTGCAAGTCAATCGATTGAAGGAAGGGATGGGAACTGCCGATGCTATGAGTGCATTAGAGCAACGCAAAAGAATGGAAGCCGATTGGTGCTGCAATGGCCCTGTTAATCGAGAGTTAGTCGAGCCCTGGTTGCAACGCTTTCAGTCTGCCATGAGTAAGCTGACATAGTGTCGGTGAATAAAATGGTGTCGGTGAATAGAATAGTGTCGGGTAAAAGACTAAATACAGAGTGTTAATATGAACTCAACTCTAAAATTGAAACCGAATTTAATTGTTGTCCTAGGGGCTACTGCTTCGGGAAAAACCAAACTCGCTGTTCAATTGGCTAAACGCCTTAGCGGCGAGATTATTTCCGCCGATTCTCGACAGGTGTATCGGGGTTTGGATATTGGAAGCGGAAAAGATCTCGGTGAATATGATGACGTGCCGTATCACCTGATCGATGTTGTTGATCCTGGATATGAATTTAGTGTGTATGATTATCAGAGACGATTCATTGATGTGTTTACGTCGTTAACGGCTAACAATGTATTACCCATTTTGGCGGGCGGTACTGGTCTATATCTCGATGCAGTATTGAAAGGGTATCAATTTGTCGCGGCACCCGAAAATGCGGAGCTGAGAGTGGAACTGGGTAATTTAACCAGTGAAGATCTTGTGGACCGTTTGTTGGAGCTGCAACCTCAGCAACACAATACCACTGATACTGAAAATCGAGAAAGATTGGTTCGAGCGATAGAGGTAGCGCTTGCACAAAAAGCGGCTGCTGTGGATAGCGAAGCGTACCCTACCATTAACCCTCTTATCATCGGTATTAAATGGGAGCGAAAGCGCTTACGTGAGCGGATTACGCTGCGATTAAAACAGCGATTGGAAAATGGACTGATTGAAGAAACGCAACAGTTGCATGACTCTGGGCTTAGCTGGGAAGTGTTGGATTTTTTTGGGCTAGAGTACCGTTTTGTCGGACAGTACTTGCAAGACAAAATAAATCGCAATGATTTGTTCCAGAAGTTGAACGCTGAAATTCACCGGTTTGCGAAAAAACAAGATACCTGGTTTCGTAGGATGGAACGTAAGGGCGCTGTGATACATTGGGTTGAAGGGGAGGGGGTTGAAGAAGCTGAAGGAGAGGGTGATGGTGTAGCGCTGAAGCAGGTGTTGCAACTGCTTGATGATTGTTAGTGTACGACATAGTTTTGTAGCGATATGGTTTTGTAACGACATGGTTGTAGTGAAGATAGTTTTAGCGATTTAGATGTAAACCCCTCTCAGGAGATTGGCTTGCTTCCTTTGATGCTGTGATCCATGCCTAAAGCCGGATTTTCTTCATTTGGCTTACCCACTAGCTTTGCTGGTACTCCCGCAGCGGTGGTGTGAGCCGGTACATTTTCAAGTACTACGCTACCGGCACCGACCTTGGCACCGGTGCCCACTTCTACATTTCCTAATATTTTTGCTCCCGCGCTAATCAGTACACCTTTCCGGATTTTCGGATGTCGATCACCTGTTTCCTTGCCTGTGCCGCCAAGCGTAATGGAATGCAACATAGAGACGTCATCTTCAATGACAGCTGTTTCACCGACGACCATGCCATGAGCATGATCGAGTAAGATGCCCGATCCGATAATAGCCCCGGGATGTATGTCCACGGCAAAGACTTCGGAAATACGGTTTTGAAAAAACAGGGCAAGAGATTTCCTATTTTGATCCCACAACCAATGTGCAACTCGATAAGCTTGAATGGCGTGAAAGCCCTTAAAGAAAAGAAACGGTGTTGAATAAAAATCACAAGCTGGATCTCGGTCATAGAAAGCAATATTGTCTAATTCTGCTGAGCGAATGATTTGAGGTTCGTTGTGATGTGCGTGTTCAATGACTTCCCGAATGGCCATGGCGGGAACGGTGGAACTGTTGAGTGTATTGGCTAAATGAAAACTCAAGGCTGCTGCGAAATTTTCATGATTTAAAATCGTAGCATGAAAAAAGCTCGCCAACATGGGTTCATTCTTGGCTTCAGTGTCGACTTCAGAACGTATTTTTTGCCATAAATCAAACTGGCTCATCGGCTTTAATCCTTGGTCATTGTTTGTGGTCGAAATTTGTGGACGATGTTTGTATGCGATAGTTTATGGACTAATAGTTTATAGAGTGTTTGTTTGTGTGGCCGTAGTCTATAGGGTGTTAGATTACATTGTGATAATTTATCAGAGTGCTAATGTGCATTGCCAACAGCTTAGTGCAATTGTAGCCTATACTGAATACTCCTCTTACCATTTCAGATGACTTATGAAAAAACGGGTTTTACTGCTGCTTCTGTTCCCATTAGTGGTTCAAGCAGAAATATATAAATGCACGGATAACGAGCAAACAGTTTATTCCGATTCCCCTTGTGGAACTGGGGAGGAGATCATAGATTTACACGATTTGGTGCAGCCTACAGGAGCTCGATTTTCAACGGATGAAATGGATGCCTTAGGCCAATCGTTGGGAAAAGAACGAAAGACCAAGGAGTTGAGTCGTTCTATAAAAGAGCAACAACGAAAAATTGACAACCTTGTTGACAACTACACGGCAAAAACAAAGCAGTTGAAAGCGGAGTTAAGAGTGCTCAATGATAAAAAAAATACTGCAAGCTGGAAGGCGCATCCGTATAAGAAAGAACAATATTACGATAAGAAACAAATATTGAATGATAAAATCAAAGAGCTGAGACAATCTTACATTGTAGTGAAAGAGAAAGCCTACAATCGACTGTATTCCTTAAGAGCGGATAAACGAAGATTACGTTAGCAGTTCTATCCTTTTTTATAGAGTTTGAACCACCAGATAACTGCGATAATAAGGACGATTCCCGCTAAGTTGATCAATAACATTAGTGTGCTCCCGGTTTAAAAAATCGTAATCGATTGGCGTTGCTCACCACGGTGACTGAAGAGAATGCCATGGCTGCTCCGGCTATAACGGGGTTAAGTAGTAGTCCAGAGAGAGGGTAAAAAATACCGGCAGCGATGGGGATGCCTAGCACGTTGTAAATGAACGCGGCAAACAGGTTTTGTTTGATGTTGTGCAATGTGGCTTTTGATATGGCAAGTGCATCGGCAATTCCATGTAGTGACCCCCGAATTAAAGTGATGTCTGCGCTTTCTATTGCGACGTCAGTGCCTGTCCCCATAGCAAAACCCACATCAGCCAAAGCAAGAGCGGGCGCATCGTTGATACCGTCGCCGGTCATGCCTACGATTTTCCCCTTGGACTGAAGAGCGGCTACTTTTTTTGCCTTGTCTTCCGGTAACACCTCAGCCACAAAATCGCTAATCCCTACTTTTTCGGCTACGACTTTAGCTGTGTCACGATTGTCGCCGGTTAACATGATAGGGTGGATACCAATTGCTTTGAGTCTATTGATGGCAGTAATGGAGTCGGCTTTTATAGGGTCTGCCACTGCAATGATACCCAATGCGATGCCATCGGCCGCTAAGTAGATTGGTGTTTGCGCCTTTGCTGCCATCAATTGAGCTTTGGGAATGAGTAGTTCAATCTTAATGTTATTCTCACGCATTAATTTCTCATTGCCGAAAAAGCAGTGTTTGCCCTCTACGATGCCTGAAATGCCCAAGCCGGTTATTGATTGGAAGCGGTCAACTTTGGGTAAACTTATTGGATTCTGACTTGGCTTTAACTTTAATGCTGACTTCAGTCCTGACTCCAGCTCTGGTTTTGAAGTTGAGTCCCGAGACGCCGATTCGACTATCGCCTGTGCTAGCGGGTGTTCAGATCCCTGCTCCAGCGCGGCGGCGATTAACAAAAGAGATTTTCTTTCATCTTCGAAATTGAGTGCCGAGGGGTCTGTGGTATGCGTGAGTGTTTCAACAGCTGTGACTCTGGGTTTGCCTTCGGTAATCGTCCCCGTTTTATCCAAAATTAGAGTCGTTATTTGGCTTGCGGTTTGTATGGCTTCGCCGTTGCGAATAAGGATGCCCGCTTCTGCTGCCTTGCCTATGCCGACAATGATTGACATGGGGGTGGCTAAACCTAAGGCGCAAGGGCAAGCGATGATAAGGACTGTGGTAGCGGAGACTAAAGCGAAAGCGATAGAGGGGCTAGGTCCGAAGTTGAGCCAAACTAACGCACTAATGATTGCAAAAATGATGACGCAGGGTACGAATATTCCGGCGATAGTATCGGCTAACCTACCGATGGAGGGTTTGGAGTTTTGCGCATGCCGAACCAATTCAATAATCTGTGCTAATCGAGTCCCGTCACCGATTCGTGTTGCTTTAAAGAGGATGGAGCCGGTTTTATTGATGGTGCCAGCTATCACTTCATCGCCGATGCTTTTCTTTACGGGCATGGGCTCACCGCTAATCATGGCTTCGTCTATATTTGTTTGGCCATTAGTTACCACGCCGTCAACGGGGATTTTTTCTCCGGGCCGTACTCGAATGACATTATCGAGATTTACTTGATCAACGGGGATATCGGTTTCAATTTCGTTGAGAACCACGCGTGCAGTCTTCGGCTGTAAACCAATAAGTCTCTTAATAGCGGAGGATGTTTTACTGCGGGCGCGAGTCTCTAATGCTAGTCCCAGATTAATGAGTCCAATTATCATCGCCGTGGCTTCAAAATAAAGGTGCTGAGCAGCTTCTGGGAGGAGCCTCGGGAGACAGACAACGATCATAGAATAGATCCACGCGCTTCCCGTTCCCAAAGCGATTAAGGTGTCCATGTTTGCGTTACGATTGCAAAAGGATCGCCAGGCATTGATATAAAAATGGCGTCCAGCTAAGCGCATTACCAGCGCGGTTAATATTCCGATAATTAACCAAGCCAAACGTTCATCGTTCGTGGTTATTTCCATCTTGCCGCCGAGCATACCGTAGAGCATTAGCGGAGCTCCCACCGATAGAGCAATAATCGATCGCCTGATGGAGTCCTTATAGTGAGTGAGGTCTACCATCTCACTTTCTTCCATGGCCTTTTTTTGATCGATAATTACGCGTCCGTTATAGCCCACAGCCTTAATAGCAAGAATGACGTTTTCGGCGCTGGCAGACCCTTCTACTATCGCGGTCCGTTGAGCAAAATTGACGGTAGCATGGCTGACCCCTGGAACCTGGTTCATCGCAGCTTCAATTCTTTTGACGCAGCCAGCGCATGATATGCCTTCAAGGGCTAGATTGATCATGGTCCAGGATTCCCTCATGTGGAGATTTTTAACTCACTGAGACGAGTGAGTGGTGAAAAGTGGGGTTGTTATAAGGTTGTTATTTAGGGGGCTATTGAAGACCCTGGAGGACGTTCAGGGTCAATAAGGTCAGGATCTAGGTTGATAGAATTTAGATTTACTAGAATCTAGATCAAGGTTCTCGAAGTTTATAGGCGTTTAGGGTTGATAAGTTCTATGCAGTCAATAAGTTCAGCTTGATGCAAAGCTGGCTGAGAGTAGGGAATAGTACAGTTCGTTTTCAGCGGATTTGTCTGGATTCATTTGGATGTCGAGAGATTTAAGAAACGCTTGGGCGGCAGGGTTGCCGTTTTCTATTCGAATAAAAAGGGCATCGCATCCTTGAGAAAGTTCTAATCGCTTGATTTCATTTAGCAGCTTGCGTCCTATGCCTTGCTGGCGACTCATATTTCGTACGCAAATCAAACGAATTTCTCTTTGCTTCTCTCCCGTTACGATGCTGGCAGCCAACCAGCGACCGTTAAATTGGGCGGCGTACAAAAACGTATTGGGTAGGTCAAAATCATTACGGATAGTTGTGAGGGCTTGGTCGCCTAGACCTTTAAAGAGAGGCGCGTCGGCATAGATTCGTGTTAAATCGTCTTCTAGCTCGGCTGGGTAGGCATCAAAGCGATGCACTATTAAAGGCATATTCGGGACTTCCTTGCCGATTGTTTTATTATTGATTTCGCAAGATTGTGACGTTATCACAGCTCATGGTTTCTTGGTATAAGTTTCTGAGAAGTCAGCGTTTTATTGGGTGATGGGCTACGCTCTAGTGGTAACGTGAGCATGCCCTAATCTTACACACAACAGTGAAGATAATAGCGATTTCATTTTTCAATCGGGTGGTTTGTCGGGAGGTCTGCGCTTATAATGCACGGCTTTGTAGCGGGTTGATAATTCTTTTTGAGTTTAAAGCCCCCAGAGGAGAGAGATATGGCCAATCGGCAGGCGAAAGTGGAACGTAATACCTTAGAGACGCAAATTACGGTATCTGTCAATTTGGATGGCAGTGGCCAGGTGAGATTGAATACCGGTGTCCCTTTTTTAGAACATATGCTTGATCAGATTGCTAGGCATGGTTTAGTGGATCTGGATATTGTTGCCAAGGGCGATTTGCACATCGATGCGCATCATACTGTTGAAGATATAGGTATCACTATCGGGCAGGCATTAGCGAAAGCCTGGGGAGATAAGAAGGGGCTGCGACGTTATGGTCATTCGTATGTTCCTTTGGATGAGGCCTTGTCGCGGGTTGTCTTGGATTTGTCGGGTCGCCCTGGTTTGACGATGAATTGCCAATTTTGCAGTGGCTCTATCGGCGGGTTTGATACACAATTATTTTTTGAATTTTTCCAAGGCTTGGTAAACCACAGCTTGATGACGCTTCATATCGACAATCTATCCGGCAAGAATTCTCACCATCAAGCAGAAACTATTTTTAAAGCCTTCGGTCGCGCGTTGCGTATGGCTGTTGAAGTGGACGATCGTATGGGTGATGCAATGCCCTCCACCAAAGGTTGCTTATAGGTACTTTTAGATAGGGTTGAGAGTAGCTTTTAGTTAAAAATTTGTAGTAAAAAATTCTAGTTAAGGATTTGTAGTTAAGGATTTTCAGTAAAGACTTAACTTGCAGTTCGGTGTATTTAAATTAATTTTCTAGCGAATAAAATCAAGTGATGAAATCAGTAGCGGTAATCGATTACGGAATGGGGAATTTGCATTCTGCTTCGAAAGCGTTGGCCTTTGCCGACAACAATATTAAAGTGAATGTAACGGCTAAAGCAGAAGAGATCCTGGCTGCTGATCATGTGGTGTTTCCCGGTGTTGGAGCGATACGAGATTGTGTCGGTGAGATTCGACGTTTGGGCTTGGGTGAGGTAGTAAAGGAGGCGGCTCAAACCAAACCATTTTTGGCGATCTGTGTGGGTATGCAATGCTTGATGACTCATAGTGAAGAGAATAATGGCGTCGATTGTCTTGATGTGTATCCGGGCGAAGTGAAATATTTTGGTGATGACCTGAAAAGTAGTGATGGGAGTAAATTGAAGGTTCCTCATATGGGGTGGAATCAAGTTTCTCAAACACTCTCGCACCCTTTATGGAAGGGTATCGAAGAAGGCGCACGTTTTTATTTTGTGCACAGCTATTATGTTGAGCCAAAGGATGCCTCACTGGTTGCGGGAGAAAGTGAATACCCTTTACCTTTTGCCTCAGCTTTGGCAAAAGACAATCAATTTTCCGTTCAATTTCATCCAGAAAAGAGTCAAAAATCAGGTTTAGCTTTGCTAAAGAATTTTGTCAATTGGGATGGACAGTCCTAGTGTGTGAATATGTCGTTAACGCTTCGTATTTGATAATCCCCTGTATTCTCTTTAATTAAATAAAAAGGTTCTAACATGCTAATCATTCCCGCTATCGATTTAAAGGATGGAAAGTGCGTTCGTTTACGTCAAGGTCGCATGGAAGATTCAACTGTGTTTTCTGATGATCCGGTTGCCATGGCGGCACACTGGGTAGCAGAAGGGGCTAGACGATTACACTTAGTTGATTTGAATGGTGCCTTTGAAGGTAAGCCGATGAATGGCGCGATTGTTAAATCTATTGCAGAGGCGCATCCGGATTTACCTATTCAAATTGGTGGTGGCATTCGTGATTTAGACACTATTGCTGCCTATATCGATGCGGGTGTGTCGTATGTCATCATTGGTACCAAAGCCGTGAAAGATCCGCGATTTGTTAAGCAAGCGAGTGATGCTTTTCCTGGGCATATTATTGTGGGCTTGGATGCAAAAGACGGTTGGGTCGCTACGGATGGCTGGGCTGAAGTGTCAAATGTGCAGGTGATAGATATGGCAAAGCAGTTTGAAGCAGCCGGAGTAGAGTCCATTGTTTATACCGATATTAGTAGGGACGGTATGATGCAAGGCGTCAACGTGGAAGCCACTGTTGCATTGGCTGAGTCGGTGAATATTCCTATTATTGCGTCAGGTGGCATTACGAATATTGACGATGTGAAGGCATTGTGTGAAAGCGGTTGCAAGAGTATTTCCGGTGCGATCACGGGTCGAGCTATTTATGAAGGAACGTTGGAAGTTAAAGCAGCGCAAGTGTTATCTGATAGTTATCGGTAGGTAACGACCCTAATGGTGTAGAAAAAAGGTTTCAAGAGTCATGGGTTTAGCAAAAAGAATTATTCCTTGTTTAGATGTCGATAAAGGCCGAGTTGTAAAAGGTGTACAGTTTGTCGATATTCGCGATGCGGGTGATCCAGTAGAAGTGGCAAAGCGTTATGATGAGCAAGGGGCTGATGAAATCACCTTCCTTGATATTACCGCCAGTCATGAAGGGCGCGATACCACAGTCAAGACAGTTGAAAGGATTGCGAGCCAAGTGTTTATCCCTTTGACGGTGGGTGGGGGTATTCGCAAGGTTGAAGACATTAGGGCTATGTTGAATGCAGGTGCCGATAAGGTGGGTATTAATACAGCCGCCGTATTTGAGCCTGAATTTGTAAAAGAGGCCGCAGAACGGTTTGGGTCTCAATGTATTGTTGTGGCGATCGATGCAAAGAAAGTGAGCCAGCCAGGAGAGGCGAATCGTTGGGAAATTTTTACTCATGGCGGCAGAAAACCCACAGGAATTGATGCCGTCGAATGGGCAATAAAAATGGCCGCTTACGGTGCGGGCGAATTGCTACTAACGAGTATGGATCAGGACGGCATGAAAAATGGTTTTGATTTAGGCGTCACTCGGGCGATTAGTGATGCGGTAAACATCCCGATAATTGCCTCAGGCGGTGTCGGTAATTTGCAGCATTTGGCTGACGGTGTTACCAAAGGAAAGGCAGATGCTGTGTTAGCGGCGAGTATTTTTCACTTTGGAGAGTATTCAGTACAAGAAGCGAAGGAGTTTATGTCAGATCAAGGTATTGAAATGCGGCTATAGGGTATAACGATTTAGATTGAACGCGAGAATAAAAAAAGCCAGATTTTATATCTGGCTTTTTTTATGACTCAATATTATCGCTACGATTTAGATTAAATCAGCGAAAGGACATACATAACGGCTGTTAATCCCAAGCTAGCATGAATAACACCTTTGACTGTGGCGATAGGACCAAGCTTTCCAAAAAGCCCATTGGCTTCCACAGCAATAATTAAGGCGATAATCGCAATAAATCCCATGCCTACATTACCGGCTAATGGTGCAGCGGAGGTTCCACCTAAGTGTGTTGACGCTCCCATGAAGAATAACATCGGGCCAGATAATAGTGTGTTAGTTCTGGATGCTAGCAATGCCTTAGGTCCTGCTACGCCGGCATCGCCTTCTACTATTCCACATACAATTTTCTGAGCAGGCCAAATAATAATCCAAACGTTAAGGAACATGAATGTTCCCATTAACATGCCGCCATATATATAGGGGTTGGCTCGGTCTAGCATGTGGCCAAATAGTGCTATACCCGTAATGAAAGTACCTGCTGCACCCCAACGGAACCACCATAATGCACGTGGCGCTAGCTTCTTAACAGCATCGCTCTTGGCGCTGGGCTCAGCTTCTTTGAAATATTCACCTTGAACAAAGTTAAAGTAATAAAGCATGCCTATCCAAGTGATACCGAATAGAAAGTGCCCCCAACGAAATAAGAATTCAATAAGTGATGATATTTCCATAGTGCTTTGCCCTTGTTATGTGCCTGAGTGGTTGAAATGGTAAAACGGTTAATTGGTGTCGTCGCCGAAATAGTAAAGTTGTTGCGTAATTTTGTGCGCATACAATATCATTTAATTGACTGAAATCAAAATGTGACGATACCGAAAGTGCTGTTCGTCAGAGTGAATCCAGCGTTTACAAATATACCCGCAGCTAATTGAAGGATATAAGCGCGAATTAAGACTTCAAATCCTTAGCCAAAGTGTCCCTCACTTGTTGGTTTAGGGCATAGGGCGTCACTTGATAATGAGGATGATCGAGTCCAATTTTAATATCACTTCCGTTTAAGATGGCGGATTTTACAGCGTCAGGAAATTCAAACCTAAGGAAATGCACCGCAGAGGTTTTGTGGTCATTTTCTCTTTCTAGGTCCTCGTCTGCAAAGGGGTAGACGGGGTCGAAATCCTCAACGTTAATCGCTATTTTTGTTTCAATTCCGATGAGCTGTTCTAGCGCTCTTTGGCGTTCTTCCGGGTCATCATATTCGATCATAAAAGTGGCTTTTAGATTGGAGCCGGTTGGAATTAAAGGATTGTAGGCATCTAGTTCCTCTTGGATTCCTTTTGCTTCAAATATTTTTTCAATTCTTAGCATTTCTTGAATTTGGTATTGAATGGTGAGCTGATCTTCGAAATACAAGCGACAATGTTCACCAATCGAAACGCGCCTATTCTTCTTGTGTGCCATGACTTTCCGGCGGAAATCATTTCTTTTATCGGAATAACTTTCTAAGGACCATAAATCTTGGCGAGTTAATTGTGGCATGGTTGCACCTGTACTGGATTCGAGTGTGTTGTGTAATAGGGTGTTAAATTTATAGGCCGTAAGCAATTCGCAATAGCGTCATAGGATGCTCTGGTTTGTTCGTATTGTCGGCTAAGCTTGCCAAGTGATTTGCAGCCATGGGGCAATCACTGGCAAAGTAATCTGAACTTATCTTATTCATTTTCTTAACGACGGGTTTGGCGATTTTAACGGCCAAGTCGTAAGTTTCTTTCTTTACCGCATAGGTCCCGTCATGTCCGGAGCAGCGCTCATGCGCATGAATGGTCGTGTCAGGTATGAGGCTAAGAACATCTCTTGTTTTTAAGCCGATTTTTTGGACTCGTAAATGACAGGCCACGTGATAACTGACATCGCCTAGCGGTTGTTTAAAGGTAGTGTTGAACGCTTCTTTTTTATGGCGAAGAAATAAATATTCAAACGGGTCAAAGAAAGCTCTTTTTACCTTTTGTACTTGCTCATCATCCGGAAAAAGAAGTGGCAACTCTTGTTTGTACATAAGTACGCAAGAGGGGATGGGGGCGGTTAGGTCGTAACCTTGATCAACCAACGCGGCGAGCACAGGAATGTTAGCATTCTTGAGTTTTTCTACGGCTTCCAAATCACCCAGCTCTAGTTTCGGCATGCCGCAACATTGTTCTTTGGGTACGAGGTCTATTTGAATATTGTTATGCGCAAACACCTTAAAAAAATCTTCGCCAATCTCTGGGCTATTATAATTTCCGTAACAGGTGGCATAGAGAGCTAGCTTGCCCGTGGTGCCATTGATCGCTGTGGTGTTTTTATTTTGTTGGTTCGTTGTCGCGTCTTGTGTTTTAACAAACTTGGCCACTTGTTTGCGGAGAGTTTGATTGTGGTATTTGGGTACTGGGGCTTTATGATGAATTCCGGCTACTTTTTCCAAAGATTCTCGAAAAGCTTTATTTTGATTTAACGTGTTAACCGTTACATCGACCATGGGGATACTGACCAACTTGGATACTGCAGTAGTGCTAGATAACACCTTATCCCTTAATGAGGCGCCTTCTTTTTTAAACTTGCTAGCTTTAGCGCGTAGCATTAGGTGTGGAAAATCAATATTCCATTCATGGGGTGGTACATACGGGCATTTGCTCATGTAGCACATGTCGCACAAATAACATTGATCAACGACTTTGGAATAATCGTTTTTATCAATACCGTCCACTTCCAGGGTTTCTGATTCGTCTACTAGATCGAAGAGTGTAGGGAACGATTGGCATAAGCTCACACAGCGGCGGCAACCATGACAAATATCAAAGACGCGTTCCAGTTCTTGATTCAGGGCATCTTGGTCATAGAATTCTTCAGACTTCCAATCTACGGGGTGTCGGGTGGGAGCCTCTAAACTGCCTTCCCTAGTCGTGTCTTTGCCCATAGGAGAATAGTCCTTGTTGAGTTGGTGTTGTTGACGTAGGTTTTTGCCTAAGTTGTTAGCTAGATTACTAACTAGGTTATTGGTCGTATTATTATGCTAGTGAAAATACTTCTGCCTAGATTTCATCGATGGGTGAGAACAAGAAAGCCTCCGAATACAACAGGAGGCTTTCTTATATCTTGACTGTGTTTGTCGTTCTATCCGTCAAGATTGTCTAGTGCTTTTTGGAATCGGTTGGCGTGGCTGCGTTCTGCTTTTGCCAAAGTTTCAAACCAATCAGCGATTTCATCTAAATCTTCTTCTCGTGCTGTTTTCGCCATACCAGGATACATGTCAGTGTATTCATGTGTTTCACCGGCAATGGCTGCTTTCAGGTTGTCACCTGTTGGGCCAATGGGTAGGCCGGTTGCCGGATCACCGGTTTCTTCTAAATATTCAAGATGGCCGTGTGCATGTCCTGTTTCGCCTTCAGCTGTGGAGCGGAATACAACAGCAACATCGTTATAACCTTCAACATCGGCTTTGGCAGCGAAATAAAGGTAACGACGATTTGCTTGCGATTCACCGGCAAAAGCCGCTTTTAAATTGTCTTCAGTTTTGGTGTTTTTAAGTGACATCAATATTCTCCTGAGAATAATTCTCATTCGTAAAAATGACTAAAAATGAGTGCCTAGTGGTAAGACCCAAGCTCCGTGGGCGCTGGAAACAGTGTATAGATTCCTAATTAACTATCAATAATTTTACTCATAAAATTCGGGTCTTCTAGACCTTTAATGAATGCCATGTGTGGAGGGGCATTCAATTAGCCACAAACTATACAAATAATGCTGACTAAGACAGATCAAATCCTTCGTAGTCATTTTCCGCTATTTGCGCAATGCGTTCCCGGTACTTAGGGGCACCGCCAAAGTAAACCATGTGCCTAAGTATGTCGTGACCTTCAACGTTTGAATTGTATCCGGTGAACCAGGATTTAGCCGTACTTACTAATGTATGGCCATACATCTCTTTTACATGATCCACCCATGCCTCTTCTGCCTCAGGCGTTGCTTCGACTTGCTTGTAGTCATGCTTACCCATGTATTGAATAAGGTCGGCGGTCCAGTCAACGGCGCTTTCAATTCCGGGAGGGAAGTTAGTTGATACTGAGGCACCTTGAGGTCCTGCTAACGTGATGAGGTTTGGAAAGCCTGATACTTGCATTCCGTACAATGTAATAGGGCCCTTATCCCATTTACTCCGTAATTTCTGACCGTCTTTACCAGTGATATCGATGCGATCGAATGCCCCAGTGATGGCATCAAATCCCGTGGCATAAATGATGAGATCAAATTCGTATTCCGCATCCGAGGTCTTAATTCCTTTTGGGGTGATTTTATCAATGGGCGTATCACTGACATTCACAAGATGTACGTTAGGGCGATTGTAGGCTTCATAGTAGTGTGTCTCCATGGGGACTCTACGCGATCCAAACCCGTGGTCCGTTGGAATTAACATTTCAGCGACAGCGGGATCGTTAACTCGCCCTCGAATTTTGTTGGCGATGAACTCGGAGAATTCAGCATTTGCTTCTACGTCAGTCAAAACGTCGCGGAAGTTTCCAAGCCAGACGCCAAACCCAGGAGAGGCATACAGATCCTCCCAAAAAGCTAACCGGTCTTCAGCTGAAACCGATGCGAAATCACGCCGATCTGGACCGTGAATAAATCCCCCTGGTGTTTTTTGGCAGCGGGCAAAGATCTCATCATAAGAGGCTTTGATTTTAACTTGTTCGTTGTCATCTATTGGACTGTTGTTCAGAGGTGCGCACCAATTAGGCCGTCTTTGAAAGACGGTTAGTTCTCCTACCTTATCGGCAATGGATTGTATGACTTGCACGCCTGTAGCCCCGGTCCCAATAATGGCAACCTTTTTCCCTTTTAAGTCCACAGGTGTTCTAGGCCAATTATAAGTATGAAAAGATTCGCCTTTAAAAGAATCCAGTCCCTCTAGTCTGGGTTCGGTAGCAGCGGAAAGCATGCCTATTGCTGTTAACAAATATCGACAAGTTAAATTGCGACCATCAGCTGTTTCTAATCGCCATAAGCCTACTTCCTCGTCGAAGGTCGCTGCTTTGACTTGAGAATCAAATTGCATGTGGCCCTGCAAATCAAATTTATTAATAACATGCTTAAGATAACTTAGCGTTTCAGGCTGGGCTGCAAAATGTTCGCTCCAGCTCCATTCTTGTAATAGCTCTTTGGAAAAGCTGTAACCGTAGGTATAACTTTCTGAATCGAATCGGGCGCCGGGGTATCGGTTCCAGTGCCATGTACCGCCAGGTCCATCGCCTGCCTCAAGAAGAGTGACATCAAGGCCCAATTTTAGTATGCGGTGTAGCATGTAAATTCCGCACACGCCCGCTCCGATGATGATGACTTCACTGTCTGGTTTTGGGCTGCTGGTTTCTGCTGATGTAGAGCTCATTTCCTATCCTCTATATTGATGTATTGCAGGTTCGAATTTCATATTGTTGAAAGTGGAATGTGATTTAAATTAGGTGGTCCTATCAAATAAACTTAACTTCACTCAAGGGCTAAGACTGTATCACAGAGAGATTTATAAACCATCAGGTAGACCCTGTCCCATGTCAAACGTGATGCGATTTCGTTATTTTTCAGAAATCTCAACTTTGAGATGAGTGTCGGTTATATAAATATATAAGGATGTAGGCACAAGGAGGTATCAGGTAATGATGCAGAAACAAGTAGCAAGTTCGGTACAAGTACAAGGTAGGTATAAGTATCAAGGTAGAAAATAAGAAACTGTTGGTTCGAAAGTAAGAGAGGAGTCGTTCAGAATCATAGTGGGATAGAGGGTTCTGTTTTCGATTGATTCTCCGTTGTAAATTGGATAGTCGCTATTTTCTTAACGCTGTTAGTTAAATTGGATTCGTCTATATATCCAATGCCATTTATATTTTGAGAAACCCACTGGATAACTAGCGCATCTTCTGTGAATTGTATAGGGCGTTCCATTCTGCCAGAGAATATCTTGGTTGCCCAAAAACGGTTAAGTTGAGTTAACGATTTATTCACAATATGACTAAAAAAGTGTTGTGATATTTCTTTTTCTGCGGGTTGATAGGAGATGATGATAGGAGTGCGATTGATAAAATGAGATACGCGAACTCGGTATATGTTTTTTAGCTCTGCCTTTGAGATTGAGTTAGTCGTATTGCTGTTGTGCACAATAATAGCGATGTCAGCCTGCGCGATGCTAGGCAACAATAAGGCGACTAATAAAATCCATTTTATTATTTGCGTCATTGAAAAACCTTCAAAAAATAAGATTTAGTGTCATGCTGTACAGTGTTACTTTTTCATCGAAGTTTGGTGGCGGATCTGTAAATGTGTAGGCAGGGCCATCGAGTAACCTGCCTCTCAGTATTTCCAATTTCATTGAGCTTCGATCTGTTAAGTTATAACGGAAACCGGCGGATACGGAATCACCTTGAACCGTCGTTATGGTAAAGAGCGTATTGGTTCGGCTTCTGCTAAAAGTGATATTCGGAGTGACTTTAGCAAAGTTATAAGTCAGCGTGACGTAGTAGGCGTTGATCTTGCCTTTATCGAGAACTTTAACATCTCCGTATTCCACTAGCCCCCCCCAGTTATTTCGAGTGTAGTGTAAGCCGGCGACGCTGATGTCTACCTCGCCTAAATCTAATGGAGCGCTGTTGCCGCTGAATGTGGCGGTGATATCTAGATGAACCCTGGATATTCTCGCTGCGATGTGATCCGCAGTATAGGTGAGTTGGCCACCATAAAACTGGTGAGTATCTATGAACAGTGGGCTATTTAAAATGATTGTTATATCTTTAGCTTGTCCTTTGTATAGTTCAGCCTCAATAGAGGATGCGTTAAAGTGGTGTTTAAATAGTGCGCTTACACCATTGTAATTTGTTAGGCCCCCTGTCAACGCATAAACTTCCATGGGAGGGCGTAACCAGTCATAGGATTGATCGACATTAATTGTTTCTGATATGAAATATAACGGCAAGCGCAGGCGGCCAGCTCTAAGCTCAATGTTCGGTGAAAGTTCATGTGAAATAAACAGCCATTCTGCTTCTAAATCAAAGGTATTATTTCTGTCTTCCGCTTGTAGCTGAGCCGAAAACCGTGATCTTTGCGATAGCCGCGTATCGAGCTGTAAACCGAATACTGTATCGGATAGATAATTAGTTTTATCTTCAATGAGATTGTTGGTTAGTAAGGCGTTTTGTCGACTAGCGTGCGCCACGCCAGTCGAAAAAAAGCCGCCAATTTGAATAGGATTCGCTAAAGTGAGCTGGCAAGAAAGCGCCATGCAGAGGGAAAGAAAAAAAGGAATTTTTGACAAGTGAATTTGCAGTAGCATAGCCAAATCAATCCGAGTCACAGGGTGCAGCGTTAATCTATGACGTAACAAGGTATGTGGCAACAAGAACGTAAAGTGAAGCTAAAAAGGTAGTTTAGTGGGAGCCGATCTGTCAAGTTGAGGTCGAGCCTTGGATGGGTGTACTCTGGTTGGGGTTTTAATAATAATTATTAGGAGTTTCTTATGGGGTTTGCACTTTCCAAAATGGAGTTGACTAGCTCAGCTTTCGAGCAAGGAGGATCGATACCGACTCAATACACGGGCGAAGGGGAAGATATCTCGCCACCACTTGCATGGAAGGATGTACCAGAAGGTACGCAATCTTTTGCTGTTATCTGCCATGACCCTGATGCGCCCTTAGTCTCTAGTTTAGGCACTTACGGTTTTGGGCATTGGGCTGTCTATAATATCCCTGCTGACATTCGTAGTCTCAGTGAAGGGTGTGGCGATTTTACGTGTGGGAAAAGTGATTTTGGCAAAGAAGTTTATGGTGGACCCATGCCTCCCAATGGTCATGGTAAGCATCAATACTATTTTTGGGTTTTGGCTTTGGATGAGGTGCTAAATCTGGAAGCAGGTTTGTCTATTATGGAATTACTAAAACGTATTGAGCCGAATTTAATAGGTATGAATCGACTAGTGGGTACTTATTTGCGGGATTAGTCTTATATTGAATTGGTTCTCTGATCGGGAAAAGCCTAATCGTGTTTGTTTATTGGTTAGGCCTCTCGAAGGATGGTTCTATTTCAAACGTAAGCGTCCGTTTTCCAGCCAGTGTGCTAGCCCAGGTTCGAGGTTTTTATTCTTTGCTTGCTGATAAAGTTCGAGTTCTTTTTCACCCAGAATGTCCCGCCATTGTCCGTTCGTACCTTTGTTGAAAAAACTGTCGGCATCTTTCCATAAGTTGTCCGTGACTTGTGGAGCGAGTTGTTTAGCATTGAGTTTCATGTTTTTGAAAGAGGCCGCTTCAACTAGTTCAGGCCAGATAGCGGTTGGTACGTTAATTTCTAGAAACTGTGCAATACGTTTCATCTCTCCTTCAAGATCTGCCTTTAGGTCGTTGAAGTGGAGCATCAGTATATTGGGTAGATCTCGATAGGGCCAAAACGATCTGATGTAATACATCACATCGGCATGAGCCGAGTTTTCTTCACTGTCAGTGCAGCTGGAGGTCACCCATTGGGTAAACCATTCGCGTGGATCTTCAGGCGAAGGTTCGGGTAATTTTACTTGATGAGTTGCGTTTGCCATGCTTTGTGCCATAGCTTCCATATTCATATTGGCCATGTGGTGTTTGAGGGATATAAAAGCATCGCGGGGGTCCCGTCCCACGCAAATATACTTTGCTTTTTCGAAGTAGGGTAAACCGTCTAAGGGAGTGTGGGTTTTAATAAAGCGTCGATGGCTTTGTGCTTCCAATTGTGCGAGCACTTTTTGGGTAGGGGTTAAGAGTACATCGAGCCAAGGAGAGTATTCGGTTAGCGGTTTGTCCCATTCTGTTTTTTGAAAAATAAGTAGAGCGCAAATCATCTGGGTCCATGTGGTGCCGCACTTGGCCGGGGAGCAAATGAGGATATCGTTGTCTCGGCTGGTGAAGTCATCCCAGCGGCTGCTTTCCATGGCGAAATCATTATACTCGCGATTTTTTATAGGTAGGGCTAATTTTTCCATGACTGATTCTGTCCGTTAGCTCGTTTCTTAGGATCGAATACCATAAAGGTTGTCCCCTAGATTTTCAACAGCAGTAACAGTAACAGTAACAGCAGCGATCAGCGTTACCGCCTATGATTTGGTTATATGTCCGGTTGTTTTATCGTGCATTTTGCAAAGGTAGTGACCTATTTAGCTTTTAATTGCGTTGGATCACTTGCAGAGGTTGGCGCTAAAGTTAATGATAAGTAGATACCAGTAGGGTCAATAAAGGAGTTTATGATATGTCAGCTTATGATCATGTGATGGTAGCTGTGGATTTATCCGCGGAAGCGAAACAAGTGGCAGACAAAGCCGCTCGATTGGTGAGGTCCGGTGGTCGGCTTAGTTTAGTGCATGTATTACAGCCTTTAGATTCGATTTATTTGGGTGAATCCTATGGCGCAACGGCGGCGCAATTTCAAAAAATTCAAGATGAGATGATGATCCAAGCGAAGGAGACATTAAAGGAGTTAGCGGTTGAATATGGCTGCGCGGAGGAACACCAATATCTGTTAGTCGGTAATCCCGCTAAGGAGATTCACAAACTTGCGGATAGCCATAATGCCGATGTGGTGGTCATAGGCAGTCACGGCCGTCATGGGTTGGGTCTTCTTCTGGGTTCTACGGCAAATGCCGTATTGCACGGTGCGGGCTGTGACGTATTGGCTGTCCGTATTAAAGAGTGATGCGTTACGAGTTAATAATATCTTTGAGACGTTGCAGAAATGTTTTCATTTCATCTTCAGTGCCAATTGTTATTCTTAAATAATTGTCCACTCGAGGCCGCTTGAAATATCGAACCAATACGCCTTGTGATTTGAGTTTGAGATATAAGGTCTCTGCTGCAACACTTTGGTGTTTTACAAAGAGGAAGTTGGTAGAAGAGGGGATAACGCTAAAATTAAGCGCTTGTAATTGTCTGCTGGTTTCTTCACGCGTTGCGATGATGGTATTAACGGTATGCTGAAAATAGTCGATATCTTTGATGGAAGTAGAGCCTGCGATGAGCGCCAATTTATCGAGAGTGTAAGAATTGTATGAGTTCTTCACTCTCTCCAAGGCTTCTATTAATTCTCTATTTCCAATTGCGAAGCCGATGCGAGATCCCGCGAGTGAGCGAGATTTAGAAAAAGTTTGGATGGAAAGCAAGTTGGGATAGTGCTTAGTCAAAGGGATAACGCTCTCAGCACCGAAATCAACATAGGCCTCATCAACGATAACAACCGTTTCGGTATTCTTCTCGATATAATTTCGTATGGAAGATAAAGGCAAAGCCTTACCGGTAGGGGCGTTAGGATTAGGGAAAATAACGCCACCGTTCTCACCGGTATAATCGCTCAGATTGATTGACAGATTCTGATCCAGGGGGATTTTTTTGGGCTCAATTTCATAAAGCTTGCAATACACTTCGTAAAAACTATAAGAGATGTCAGGGAAATATAAAGGTTGGTCTTTTTTGAAAAAGGCTTGGAAGGCGACTGCCAAGACTTCGTCTGATCCATTAGCGACGAATACCTCATCGATACTCACATTATTATAGTCGGCGATGGCTTGTTTTAGCTGCAAACTATTAGGGTCGGGGTAGAGCTTTAAAGACCCATCTATTGAATCTTTGAGTGCTGCCAGTACGCGCGGTGATGGAGGATAGGGATTCTCGTTTGTGTTGAGTTTTATGTATTGCTGATCTTGTGGTTGCTCGCCGGGGACATAGGGTTCCAGCTGAGAAACGAGTTTGCTCCAGTATTTATTCATGATGATGTATTAAGTGGCCGTTTGTGGGAGTTTAGTTCAGTACGCTAACGTCGATTGGCGGCGTATTTTTTCCAATTGTTAGGGTTGGGCCCTGCAATCATGGATGATGCGTTGATTAAGTTAATGCCTTGTTTTTCAAGTTTGGGAATAGCTTGTTTCAAGTAGCTTAACGTGTTCGGGTAGGGATGACCAATGGCGATGGCATAACCTTGACGCCGAGCGACTCGAAGAAACTTGCTATATTCTTTATCGATGGCTTCGATGGATTGATCGTTATCTAAGAATACATCTCTGGTCAAGCTAGGAAGTCCTAACCTCAAAGCAGTTTGTCTCGCCACTGAACGGGCGCTGGTGAAACTGTCGATAAAATATAAATTGCGTTTTTTTAACTCGCTCATTAACCAGGTCATAGGTCGTCGATGCTCTGTGAGTAGGCTGCCCATGTGATTGTTGAGCCCTGAGATATGGGGGATGGACTCCAGGGCTGTCATTAAGGTGTGTCGATAGTGCTGTTCTTCCATGGAAAGGAGCAGGGCACCTTCACCCAATTTGATGAGGGCATCATGACTTTGCATCGGCACGTGTAAAATGATTTTCTTGCCATTGCGGTGAGCCTGTTCAGCAAGACGCACGCCATTCGGTGTGTGTGGCATGATGGCGAAGGTAACGTCCCCCGGTAATTGAACGGCGAGAGTACCCAATGCTAAATTATTGCCTATGTCGTCGATGATGATCGTCACTCTGGGGTTGGGGGAGGAATATTCCCCCGCTGCTGCATAGGTTCCGCAAGTTATGTTGACAATTATCGACGTTATTAAAAAATAGCCTGCCAGCTGTATCGTTCGAATCATATAAAACGGTCTAACTAAATTAAAGCGGTCTATCTAAATTTTAAAGGGCTAACTATTTTAAAAGAGCTAACTATTTTAAATGGAGCTAATTATATTTTGGATTATGCTTTCAGGTTATTTACTGTCATCTACATTCGTAGGTTCAGTTTTAATGACGGTTGGCTCTGCTGCTTTCATGCCGCCGGTGATCCCTTCGTTAATAGATGGAGTGCTGATAGTAATGGAGGCTGTTGCGTGTTTCGCGATATTCAGGCCTTTTAATAAATTGAGTGCTTCGTAAAGTTGGTAATCTCGTTCTGCTAGTGATTTTGGTTCACTGGTCTCTTTCCCTTTTTTCTTTTTCTTGTCTCCTCGTTTTTCCGATTTGCCATTACTGTTGACTAAATGCCCACGAAGATCGGCTTCGCGAAAATGGTCGTTACGATTATCTAACCGAGTAATTTTGGCCGCATCAACGATAATGTCGGGAATGATACCTTGGGCCTGAATAGAGGAACCTTTGGGAGTGTAATAGCGAGCTGTAGTTAATTTCAGTGCGCGTTCATTATGTAGAGGGAGAACAGTTTGGACGGAGCCTTTGCCAAAGGTATTCGTTCCCATGATGATGGCGCGCTTATGATCCTGAAGTGCTCCGGCAACAATTTCGGATGCGGATGCAGAGCCGCCATTGACGAGAACCACCAATGGTAGTCCATTTAATTTATCTCCTGGTGCGGCATTAAATCGCATTTCAGAATTAGGTAAACGGCCGTTGGTATACACCACTAGCCCTTCATCCATAAAGGTATCGGAAACGTCAACAGCTGCCTGTAATACGCCGCCGGGATTGTTGCGTAAATCCAATACGAGTCCGCTAAGGGGTTTGTCTTTTGTGTTGAGATTCTTGATCGCGTTATTTAAATCCTTTCCCGTGTGGACTTGAAACTGAGTAATGCGGACATAGCCGTAGCCATCTTCTATAGAGTTGCTGCGAACGCTTTTTACTTGAATAATATCGCGAATGACTTCGATTTCGATGGGTTGGGAATGGCCATCTCGAATGACGGTCAGTAATATGGGAGCACCGGCTTTACCACGCATCAATGCGACCGCTTCACTCAAGGTGAGGCCTTTGACCAATTGATCGTCTAGCTTGATGATCAAGTCCCCTGCCATGACTCCCGCCTTCTGTGCCGGTGTATCGTCGATGGGGGTGATGACTTTGACGAACCCATCTTCCATGCCCACCTCAATACCTAAGCCGCCGAATTCGCCGGTAGTGCTGATTTGTAAGTCTTTAAACGCTTCGGGTTCGAGGTAAGCTGAGTGTGGGTCTAATTCTGACAACATTCCTTTTATCGCATTTTCCAGAAGAGTGCGGTCATCGACCTCTTCAACGTAAGCCTTTTTAATTCGATCAAAAATATCGACAAACACACGAATCTCATTCAATGGCAGTTCGGATTTCGGTTCTTCTGTTTTGGCAGCACTATTGACACTACTGTCGGCACTGCTGAAGGAGGACATGCCGATGAGTAATATAATGGCTAGCCATTGGCTAGCAGTGAAGGTAGAGGAAGTGCGTATCATCAATGTCTCCGGGTGCGAGTCTGTTGTTAGCACCATTTGTATCAAGATAGGATATAGAATCTATAAGTTACACTCTAGCACCGAAACGGATGCTAGCGAAGTCAGGCCAATATGTAATTAAGTTGAATTGTCTAAATAATTTGGATAGCGCGAACAAGCCAGTGTTGGTCTTATTTCTTGCTCATCCAGCGTATCGGATTGGTGGGCTTGCCCTTACGTCTTATTTCAAAATATAAACCGTATTCTTCCCGGCCACCGCTGTTACCTACCGTGGCTAATGTCTCCCCTCCCTCAACCCATTCGCCAGGCTCTTTGAGCAGTGATGCATTGTGGCCATATAGACTCAAGTATCCGCCGCCATGGTCTACGATAATGAGGAGACCAAAGCCGATTAACCAATCTGAAAATACCACTCTTCCACCGTGCACCGCCTGGACTGAATTACCTGCAGCCGCTCTTATGATGACACCTTGCCACTTTAGCTTACCTTGGGCGCGTCGGCTGCCAAATCGGTGAGTGAGTCGACCTTTGGTAGGCCAATTGAGTTTCCCTTTTCTCGTGTGAAAGGCGCTCTTGTTGAGCTGGGTGGGAATATCGTCTAATGCTTTTTGAATTTTTATTAAGAGATCTTCAACCTGAGATTGGTTTCCTTTTAATTGCTTGAGTTTGGCATCTTTACTTTTGAGGCTGAGCTTGACGGCTTTGAGTGCTTTCTTGCGCTTTTTTAGTTTACCTGCCAGCTGTAGTTTTTGTTTTTTTAGGGAGGCATTTAAACGTTCTAGCTCTAATGATTCGGCTTCCATCTTAACCGCAATGTCTTCTATTTCTTTTAGTGTGTTTTTGTATCCGATAATGCGGTCTGCTCGTGCATTGTGAAAATAATCATAGTAACGCAGCATTCTGGCGAATTTTTCAGGGTTTTGTTGGTTTAACAGTAGTTTGATGTACTCTTGCCGCTTCTGAGTAAAGGAGGCTTTAATGTCCTTGGCTAGCACCGTTTGTTGATTCGCTTTGGCAAGCTGTAGCACTTTGTTTTGAGCTTCTAGTTCACGAATTTTAGTTTCGCTTTGTTTTCGACTGACCTTCACCTTGTGAAGCTTTGTATTGATTTTACCAATAGACACTTCTGTTTTCTTAAGTGCTTTTTGAGCCTTTGATAGTTTTGCCTGTTGTTTGCGCATCGCTTTTTTGACGGTATTGATGCGCTTTTTAACTTGCTGTAATTCTTTCTGAGCTTCCTGCTTAGACGGCAGTTCCCCGTAACTCACGGTGGAATAGAGTGTTGATGCACAAAGGCATGCTAGCAAAACGACCGTTAATGCTGACTTAGAGGCCATTAGGGATAACCTTACTTGCGCCAATGCACTGATTGATAGTGCATAGATGAGTTGGAGTGTCGGCTTATATCGACTCAAAGAATGTCTCGTATTAATGAGTGCCCCGTCATTTCTGAAGGCTGTTCTATATCCATGAGATCGAGCAAGGTAGGAATGATGTCAGATAAGGCGCCGCCCGAAGTCTGTAAAGAGCGATTGCGGTTTGCGCCCACATACACCAGCGGCACGGGTTCACAAGTGTGTGCAGTATGAGGCTGGCCGGAAGTGGGGTCTTCCATTTGCTCGGCATTGCCGTGATCTGCTGTGATAAGGCACTCGCCATTCACTTCTTCTACGGCGAGCACGACTTCAGATAAACACTGATCGATGGCTTCCGCTGCTTTCACTGCGGCATCGAATACGCCGGTGTGACCTACCATATCGCCATTGGCGTAATTGCAAATAATCGTATCGTACTGTCCGCTTCTAATGGCTGCAGTTAATTTTTGGGTGAGTTCTGGGGCTGACATTTCTGGCTTAAGGTCATAAGTTGCCACATCTGGGGATTGGATGAGAATTCTATCTTCGCCTTCGAACTCTGATTCTCGGCCGCCACTGAAAAAGAAAGTGACATGTGCGTATTTCTCTGTTTCGGCAATACGCAGCTGCGTTTTCCCCAGGCTCGCCATGTATTCCCCAAACACATTGCTGAGTTTGTTGGGAAGGTAGGCGCAGCTGGTTTTGATGTCTTCTGCATACTGGGTCAACATGACAAAATCTGTGAGTGCAGGCAGCGTTTTGCGCTCAAAACCGGAGAAGTTAGGTTCGACAAAAGCACGGGTTATTTCACGAGCCCTGTCAGCGCGAAAATTCATGAAGATGACCGAGTCACCGGATTCAATAGTCGCGAACTGCCCATCAGCATCGGGAATGGCGGTTGGGCTAACAAACTCGTCGGTTTCATCACGATCATAGGCCGCATGCAAGCCAGCGATACAATCGGTGGCACTGTGGTCCGCGGTGGCTTGGGTGAGCAGAGCATAGGCTTTTTCCACTCTTTCCCAGCGCTGATCTCTGTCCATCGCATAATATCGCCCTATGATGCTGGCAACTCGCCCGATACCTTTTTGTCGTAACAGTTTATCGGTTACCGCGAGTGAGGCTTCCGCACTTTTGGGCGCGGTATCGCGACCGTCTAGAAAGGCATGGACATACACTTTCTTGGCGCCGTTCTTAGCCGCCATCTCAATCATGGCATTTATGTGGTCTACGTGGCTGTGAACGCCGCCGGGAGATAACAGTCCCATGATATGAACTGCGCCCTCTGTCTTACTTGCCGCAGTCAGTGTTGGTTTTTCGAAGAATTCTCCGTCCTCTATCGATTTAGTGATACGAGTGAATTCTTGGTACACCACTCTGCCTGCGCCAAGATTCATATGTCCGACTTCTGAGTTCCCCATTTGGCCTTCAGGAAGCCCGACATCATTGCCTGACGTGGAGATTAGGGTGTGTGGGCGCTCACTCCATAGCTTGTCCCAGAACGGTGTTTTAGCCGCCTTAATCGCATTCGATTGGGAGGTTTCGCTGTGACCCCATCCATCGAGAATAATGAGAATGTGGGGCTTCTTGGCAATGGACATAGGTTTACTCGATTGAGGTCGTGTTAACAAATAGGTCTGTTTTGTGGGGCATAGTGTACCGTTCTCTAAAGGGTTATTCCAATTTGCGGTGAGCGGCGGCTTAATTGAGTACAAGCCCGCACTGTAGACGTGTATACTTCGTGACGCCTAAATTTTGGCACCTGTCCTAGTGGCCGGTTCCAGGTTTTAAGGTTCAGGATCGAGGTTTTTATCATTGGGTTTATATTCTCGGTGTCGGGATGCATGGCCTTGAAAATATCTATTGAAACGTACATGAAGTGTTTAGCTTATGGATAAAATACTGGAATTTGCCGTTAACCATTGGGAACTGACCTTGTTGCTTGCGGGGTTGATTACGGCTTTGGTTGTGACGGAAAGCCGCCGTGGTGGTGTCGGGGTATCCTCTACGCAATTGACTACGTTAATTAACCGAGAAGATGCGGTGGTGTTGGATGTCAGAGATGCGAAAGAGTTTAGGCTTGGCCATATTACGGGGGCTGTGAACATACCATTTGCCAGCGTAGAGAATCGATTGGGCGAGTTGGATCCACATAAAGAGAAGCCAGTGGTTATCGTCTGCAAGATGGGACAGCATTCCAGTACGGTAGGCAAGACGTTGAGGGAGGGTGGATTCACTGATGTCCGTCGATTGACTGGAGGGGTAGGCGCGTGGCAAGCCGACGGTCTTCCTCTGGTGAAAAAGTAATGGCGACAGTGACGTTATATACAACCCGTTTTTGCCCTTATTGCGTACAAGCTAAACGTTTGTTGGATAGCAAGGGCATACAGTTCACTGATATCCCGGTCGATAATGATCACCAAAAGCGAATTGAAATGCAGGAAAAGGGCGGTGGTTCCACCGTTCCTCAGATCTGGATTGATGATGAGCATGTGGGTGGCTGCGATGAGCTTTATCTGTTGGAGCGGCAAAATAAATTGGATGGCTTGCTAGGTTTATAGTGACTTGGCGACTATCGTACAACTATCTCTATCGCCCATACATCTAGGGCTGTTAGATCACTTTTTATAGGGAGAACTTCATGACCGAGAAAGCGGCGGAAAAGCCTAGTCAGCAATTTGGATTACAACGTATTTACGTAAAAGATATTTCATTTGAAGCGCCCAATGCACCTGAAATATTTAAATCTGAGTGGAAGCCAGAAATCAATCTTGAGATCAATAACAAGAGCGCGAAAATTGAAGGTGATATATTTGAGATTGTATTGTCTATGACAGTCACCGCGAAGAATCAAGAGAAGGTCGCCTTTATTGTTGAAATTCAGCAAGCGGGTTTATTCCTGATAGCGGGTGTGCCGGCTGAACAGATGCAACAAATTTTGGGCGCGTATTGCCCCAATATCCTTTTTCCTTATGCTCGTGAAGCCGTATCGGATATCGTCGGTAAAGGTAGCTTTCCTCAGCTATTGTTAGCGCCTGTTAATTTTGATGCGCTCTACGCAGAAGCGGTAAAACGCAAAGCTGAGCAAGCGAATAAAGAAGCTGAAACGGCTTCCAAGCATTAATTTTTTTCTTATTCGTTATTTCCCGCCAGCAAAATCTTGTTGGCGCCAAGCCTCGTAAACAAAGACTGCCACCGCATTCGATAAATTTAAACTACGACTGTTGTCCACCATGGGTAGTCTAAGCCAATGCTCTTTGGGAAGTTGGTTTAAGATCTCAGCGGGTAATCCCCTAGTCTCTGGACCAAAAATTAGAGCATCACCTTCTTCGAACGAAACTGAGCTATGAGCATTGCTGGCTTTTGTCGTGCAAGCAAATAGCCGTTTGGGCTTTAGCTCCTCTAAAAATGCATCGTAGTTGTCGTGAATCTCCATCGAAGACCACTCACCATAATCTAAGCCTGCTCGTCTTAATCTTTTGTCGTCTAACTCAAATCCTAATGGTCGGATGAGATGCAGCTTGCATCCCGTGTTGGCACACAGGCGAATAATATTGCCTGTATTAGGCGGTATTTCAGGTTGGAAAAGAACGATATGTATCATAACTAATGTGAAATAGGGTTTGTGAATTAAGGTGTGTGAAATAGGTTTGTGAATAGGGGAGCGGCCTATCGCACGATCTAAGCGCAGTCTCTTAATTCGGCTACGCTTTATTGAGAGTGTAGGGTGGCAGAGGGCGGAACAATAGCATTTTGCATAATGAGAAGATACGACAGTCAAAAAGGATTGAGGCTATCTTAGAAACTCGATGTAGGGAAGGTTTGTGACTAACAGGGCGAGTGGAGGTTTGGTTTCAGTTGAGATGGGACCCAGGGGTGCTGCCCTGGTGAAAGTCGATGGACATAATAGCCATAGCGCTCGTCTTTCGATTTGTGAGTATCACGAAGGCGCTAGTGCTTTAAAACAGAAAAACGCATTGAGTGATGCGGTGGTTAAATACGGATTGACGGGCTGTGATTGTAATCTGGTGTTACATCCCTCTGAATATCAGTTGTTGTTAGTCGAGGCACCAAAGGTCGCACCGCAGGAACTTAAGCAAGCCATGAAGTGGCGAGTGAAGGATCTGGTGACGGAACCGCTGGATAGCATGATTATCGATATTTTCCCTTTGCCCGGTGATGCCTTTCATGGGAGAGCCGCGATGGTCTATGTGGTTGCAGCCGTGGAAGAGGTGGTTAAGCGTCATGCGCTTACTGTTAAAGACTGCGGTTTGAATGTGGTGAGTATCGATATTCCTGAACTTTGCCTGCGTAATCTAACGGCTTTAGTAGAACCGAATGGGCAAGAGAGCGTTGGTCTGTTGATGCTGAGAGAAAGCGGAGGACTCATTAATTTAACGGAGGGTCCGCATCTCTATTTGAGTAGAGAAATCGAAATGGATGTCGGCCTTGTGGCAGAGGTTTCTGATTCTGTAGGTCTGACATTAGAGAATAAACCTGATCAATCACAGGATTCTCTCTTGGAGCCGCTGGCTTTGGAGGTGCAGCGTTCGTTGGATTTTTACGAGAGTCAGTTAGGCAAAGGCGTGATCTTAAAGATGATGGTGGCTCCGACGACTAAGGATATTGGTCGTGTTGTGACGTTATTAGATGAGATGTTGCACGCAAAAGTTGATCGAATCGATTTGAATAGTCGGCTGGATATGGGCGACTTCTCTCCGGCATTATTAGCACAGTGTTTTACCACGATTGGAGGTGCTTTGAGGTGTGAGGCGAAACAACAAGTTAATCTTCTATCCGCCAGTTTGAAACCTCAAAACGATTGGCTGTCACCCTTAAAAATGTTTGCGTATCTGACTTTGCTTTTGGTCACTTTGATGTTGGCCTCTGGGGTTCTCTCTTGGAATGTAAATTCGATCAAGGCGGACTTAGAAACTGCTCATTCGAGGTTACAGCTGATGGAATCAGAATTGAGAGAGCTTCAATCGTTACAGGATGAGATGACGCCAAAAGCCATTCAAAATTTAGCTGATCAGATAGCAGCAGCAGAACAGACCTTGGCGCGGCGGACTCGCGTGGCCACTGACACAGGGTATACCTTGGGCTACTCCCGAATTCTTGAGAGTTTAAAACAGGCCGAGATTCAAGGAGTTCGATTGAAAAAAATCACCATTACACAGGGAGCGAGCAAATTCGTTTTGAGTGGTGAAATGAATAAGCCGAAGCAATTGCCAGACTATATAACGCAGTTAAGCCAGGAAGAAGTATTCTCGGGTATCAGTTTTGAAATGTTAGAGCTGTATCGTGATAATGAGAACAATCGTTCCATCGGTTTTACCTTAGCGACGAAATCGGAATGATCGGGGGCTACTATGCTGTATAGAACTTACTGTGTCGTATAAAACTACTGTGTCGTATCAACCCACTAAACGAGAAAAATGGATTGTTTTAATTACGTGTGTCGTCGTGATGCTTAGCGTTTGGATTTCTCAGATTCTAGATCCTCTGCAAGTGCAGCGAGATGAGATGCTGAAACAAATCAAAAGACAAAATGAATTAGTCGTTAATGCGGAGACGGATTTAGAAAAGCGCAAGCAACTTAAGGCTGAAGGTGTAACGAATAGAGGTGCCGTCTCTAAAGAAAAGTTAGCGGAAGTGCTCAATAAAATTAAACAAGTCGATGACAATTTGGATTTGATGTCACCGGAAGTCATTAGCCCGAAAAAAATGGGTTCCGTTATTAGGGGTCTGTTTGAGCAACAAAATAAATTAACTCTCTTACGGTTTAAAACTTCCAATCCTATCGCGATTACAGAGAGAATCGAAGGGGGAGAAGTGAATACTGGTCTATATCGCCATAAGATAAATTTGCAATTCGAAGGTGACCATCGAAGTGTCGTTGCTTATTTGAAATCAATAGAGAAAACCCCATGGCCGATCTATTGGAATGGGTTTGATTACCAGGTGAGGCACGATCCCAAAGCGATAGTGAATTTGCAAATTGAAACCTTGAGTGATGGTAGGGGTTGGTTAGCTTTATAGTGACTTGTTAAATAGAATTTGTGACGTGTTAACTAGACATTAGTGGCTTGTTTATTAAAGAGTCGTAGTGTGTTGAACCGTGGTACATGCGATTGAATAAAGGGAGCTGTTTTTATCAAAGGGGTTTTGAGGTCAGCCAAGAAGTTACGCATTGGCGATATTCTTCTTCAGCAAGGCTTGCTCACTGAGAGCCAATTAAAAATAGCCTTAATGGACCAGGAAAAAAGTGGTCGCAAGTTAGGGCGAGCCATTATTGAACTGGGTTTCGTCGATGAGGATAAACTCCTATTACTGCTTTCAGAGCAGTTAAAAATTCCGTTTATTGATTTAAAGCATTTTCATTTTGATAGTGAGCTGGCTCAGGAATTACCGGAAGTCACTGCGCGACGGTTTCGTTCAATGTTGCTGGCTCATGAGGAGGATGGTTATCTTATTGGGATGGCTGATCCCATGGATATTTTTGCCTACGACGAGTTACATCAAGTGTTGGGAAAACCGGTTTATCCTGCCGTTGTTCGGGAGGGTGATTTGTTGTTGGCTTTTGATGCCGCCTATCAAAATACTGAAGCGATATCTTCCTTGGCGAGTGAATTGGAGGATGAACTAGAAGGGACGGCGGGTTTTGATCTGAGTGTGCTAGGTCACGATACTGATATTAGCGATGCGCCGGTAGTTCGCCTGTTGCAGAGTATTTTCGAAAATGCCGTCCGCACTAAAGCATCTGATATTCATATTGAGCCGGATGAATCTGTTCTACGTATTCGGCAGCGTATTGACGGTGTTCTGCAAGAACAAGTGATGAAGGAGAAGCGTGTTTCTGCCGCATTAGTCTTACGCCTTAAAATCATGTCGGGCCTGGATATATCGGAAAAGAGATTACCCCAAGATGGGCGATTTAATATTCGTGTGGGGCTACGCAGTATTGATGTGCGTGTGTCTACCATGCCTGTTGCTTATGGCGAATCTGTAGTCCTAAGATTGTTGGATCAAACTGACGGCGCTTTGGACATGTCTCAACTTGGCATGCCCGATTTTATCAAGCAGCGGTTTGAAATGTTGATTAAGCGGCCTCATGGAATGATCTTAGTGACAGGGCCCACCGGCAGCGGCAAAACCACAACGCTTTATTCGGCGTTAAAAAAACTCAATAGACCGGGTAAAAAAATTATAACGGCGGAAGATCCGGTGGAGTACCGTTTGCCTCGAGTATCTCAGGTCCAGATAAATGAAAAAGTGGGTTTGAGTTTTACGCGGGTATTGCGTTCTGCGTTACGTCAAGATCCCGATATTGTGATGATTGGAGAAATGCGGGATCAGGAAACGGCAGAAATAGGATTGCGTGCAGCCATGACGGGACATTTAGTCCTATCAACCTTGCACACCAATGACGCAGTAAAAACCGCGATTCGACTAGTTGATATGGGCGCGCTGCCATTCTTGGTGGCTACCTCATTGTTGGCGATTGTGGCGCAGCGATTGGTAAGGAAAGTCTGTCGCTATTGCAGTGAAGATTATAGGGTGACAGATAGAGATAAGCATTGGATCAAACTCGTTGCCGGTGAGGAGGCTAGCGAATTTGTTACTGAAGTCTACAAGCTGGGCCGAGGTTGCCATCATTGTAATAACACGGGGTACAGCGGGCGCGTTGGCGTTTATGAATTATTGGAAATGAATGAGGAGCTGTCCGATGCTTTGCGAGGCAATGACATTCTTCAGTTTACACGTCTCGCTCGTGAAAAAAGGGAATTTGAATCTCTTGCAATGTGTGCTTTGCGTTATGCAAAACTGGGTGTCACCAGTGTTCACGAAGTCTTTAAGTTGGTTGTTTCACTCGATAATGTGGCGACGGAAATCAGGTAATGTCATTACACCAATATCAGTACAGCGGTAGGAATAGATCGGGACAATTCGTTCAGGGCGATTTGGAAGGCTTGTCTAAACAATCAGTGGCAACTGAGTTAGAGGCTAGGGGAATTGCACCGATTAGTATTGATGAAAATACGGCTAGCTTCGATGTATTGGAATATTTGAAGTCGATAATCAATATCGAGAAAGTAAAGCTAGAAGATTCGATACTTTTCAGCCGCCAGATGTATGCATTGACTAAAGCGGGGGTGCCGGTATTACAGGCGCTGCAAGGATTGGCGGATTCGATTCGTTGTGAACCCTTGGTTGCAGCGATACGAGAGGTGATCGCCAGTCTCGAGTCGGGTGTTAATTTGGCAACATCTCTAGGTCAACACCCGCAAGTGTTTAGGCCCATTGTGGTGTCTATGGTGCATGTGGGCGAGAATACCGGAAAATTGGATGATGCATTTTTGCAGGTCGCTCTCCATATGGAGTTGGAGTGGGAAACAAAAAAGAGAATTCAGCAAACTGCGCGTTATCCATTGATGGTCTGTAGCGCCATTATTATGGCGCTGGTTATTATCAATCTTTCTGTGATACCGCAATTTGCTAAAATCTTTGCTAGATCGAAAGCAGAACTGCCTATTTATACCAAAATATTAATTCATACTTCTGGTTTTGTGGTGGAGTATGGATGGCTACTGTTGAGCCTTGTTGTGTTAGTGACTGTTTTTGCGATTCGCTACATTTCAACAGATCGAGGGCGCTACCGCTGGGATAAGTTCAAGATAGAGCTTCCGTGGATTGGAGGAATAATAAAAAGAGTGATGCTGGCACGTTTTTCTCGTGTCTTCGCTATGTTGTCAGGAGCCGGTGTTCCTGTTCTGCAATCATTGTCAGTCGTCTCACAAGCGCTAGGGAATCAATACGTAGGAGGCGCTATTGCAGAAATGCATGGGGGTGTTGAGAGGGGCGATACCTTGACGCGTACCGCTATGGCGACGGAGATGTTTTCTCCACTAGTGATCCAAATGATGGGGGTGGGCGAAGCCACAGGGCAGATGGATAAAATGTTGGTTGAAGTGGCCGAGTTTTATGAGCAAGAAGTAGATTATGATCTGAAGCGATTGAACGATTGGATTGAGCCAATACTGATAATATTCATGGGCCTACTCGTGTTGATTCTTGCGTTAGGGATTTTCCTTCCTATGTGGGAATTGGGTTCTGTTGCCGGCTATCAATACGGATAACATCCATTCTAGCTAGGGTGACTTGGAGGGGGCACTCGGAGAGGCTATTTGATACGGCTATCTGGTGACAGATGAGGTTAACGAGCTACACTAAAATGAGTAGAGATCCCTAGATGATTAGTCATTTTGGCCTGATTGGTGATTAATGAAATGGCTTGTAGTGTTAGAGATAGCTTTCGATATTGCTTTAGAAGTAGAAAGAATTTTAGAAGTAGATGTAGAAAAAAGATGGAGTGTATGAGTGCTGTTTTCCCGTCCCCTATTGTTAAATTCGTTATTCAATTGTCAGCAGAGAGCTTTAAAAAGGCATGGGGCTTTTACTCTTATTGAAATGGTGTTGGTCATTGCCATTATGGGGGTGCTTGCTGCCACGGCTTTACCCCATTACATACATCAACACACCGATACCCATGAAGCGGCATTGAGTGGTGTAGGCGGTGCCATCGCTGCGGCTGTCGCCTTATCTCATGCACAGTGGATTGCCAACGGACACGAAGATGGTGATGATGTTGATGACTTGTCCCAGTACGGAAATGAAAATTTGAATATGACACCTCTCGGTTGGCCACGCAGTGCTTCAGGCTTGAATAACAGTCCTGCTATGGTGGAAGCGGAGTGTATCGAAGTGTGGAATGGGCTACTACAAGAAGGTGCTCCTTCAGTTGCGACGAAGTATGGCTCAGATTATAGAGTGACTACGGTCGCGGATGTTAATGGAAAAAGTTTGGATTGCCTTTTTACTTATCAGCAAGATAGTGCCGCCAATACGATTCGTTACGATGCCGATGAAGGTATCGTAACGGCGACTATTTTATAAGATGATTTTCTATAGAGTGACAGTTTGCAGTGTGATCGTCTGAACTGAAATAATGTGTAGCGCGATAGAAAGTGAAGAGAGAAAGTTTATTTTAAGAGGATGTGTAGTATGCCAGCGAGTAGCGTTCATCGCCCTAACGTAGTGGAATCGGGATTTACTTTAATTGAGTTGATCATGGTTATTGTCATTCTCGGTGTGTTAGCCGCATTTGCTTTACCTCGGTTTTCGGATATGAGTAATGAAGCGGAAATGGCAGCAACGCGGGGCGGGCTGGCAGCAGTGAAGTCTGCCGCGGGTATCGTCCATGCTTCTTGGTTAGCGGATGGCGGAACCAGTGATACTGTTATTCTGGAGGGGCCTACCACCATTACTATGATTAATGGCTATCCCAGCGGCGATAATGCGGATGCCGGTACTGTGAGTGATGCTGCTAACTTGGATGGTTTTACCATTGTCGATGATGATGCATCTCATGCGACGATGACAATTACCCATGCCAATGGAGGCTGCAGTTTTACCTATCAAGAAGCCGTAGAAGGTGGCATGCCAAAGTTTAGTAAGGTTGCTTGCTAGGAGTGTTATTTTACCATTAATGGGTGCATTGGTTGGCAGGTTAATTAAGAGATTGATAGCGGGCAGTGAATTGAACTGCCCGTTTTATATTTTAGGGTAAAATGATGAGATCAAAAAAATCATTTTCAGGTTTTACTCTAATAGAGCTGGTTTGTGTGATGCTGATGGCGAGCGCATTAGCGGTTTCAGCGGGGAATTTGTTATCCACTACTGTCTTCGATGAACGATGGCTGTATGAAGATATGATTTCGGCTGCGAGGCATGCTCAGATATTGGCGGAGACTCGAGGTTGTGCTGTGCTCTTTACGGTAGGATCTGTTGCTGATTCAACTGATGAGTCTGTTTCACGTTCAGTTTCAAATTCAAGTTCAGTTTCAAATTCTGTAGCAAGCTCGGCTGTTTATTCGTTGAAGTATGACGTTAATTGTCGGCAAGAGGGTACTGCGTCTTTTACTGGCAATGTCATTCGTCCCGACACCTCTTTTTCCCATTCCGATATTCCTGCCGATTTATCCATTTCGTCGGCGAGCGTTGTATTTTATCCAGAAGGATGGGCGTGCGACGCAGGGGGTAGAGAGTCATCAACGGTTTCAATTTCTATTGTGGGTGTGTCGAACCGGACACTAAATATAGAGTGCGGAACGGGGTTTGTTTATGGGTCTTAGGGCGTGTGGATTTACCTTAGTCGAATTGGTTGTGGCGATGATGGTCTTAAGTATCGCTGTGCTTGGGGTTTACACCGCCAGCAGTGAGATGAGTCGGCGCAGTGCCGATCCCATATTAAGAACGCAAGCCTTATCAATTGCGCAGTCCACCCTAGCGGAGCTTCAATCAAAGGAAGTGACCTCCTTAGCGAATTGTCCTCCAGTACCGGAATCAGGAGATCGCGCTCACTACAGTCACCTATGTCATTATTTTCCGTGGACGGATAGTGTTGTCAAAAATCAGTTTGATTCTGTACTACCGCAATTTTCTCAATATTCAGTCGATGTGAAAATTGCACCATCGGATAAATTAGGTCCTGTGGGAAATACAGTGTCGGATGAAACCAGTTTTCTTATTACGGTGACAGTGGATCATGTGGCTAACCTAGCAGAGGGAGCGTTAGCTAAGTTAAGTGTGTATCGAGTGCGGCAGTGAATTGATGCTGTAAAAGGGAGATTGAATTGGTCAGGGAAAGCGAACAGTGAAAAGGAGAGTGTCGGGTTTTACTCTAGTAGAATTTGTGATGGTGATTGTGATCACCAGTATCTTGTCGTCCATTATTTTCCGAATGTTGATTTTACCTATCCATGCTTTCGATGATATGTCACGTCGTTCGGAACTCGTTTCACTGGCTGAGTCAGCATTGGTACAAATGTCGAGAGATTTGAAATCGGCGGTACCCAATAGCGTTCGAGTTGCTCAGCAAGGGGGAATTTATAGCGTGGAGTTGTTAAGGGCCACAGCGAGTGGCCGCTATCGTTACGCTGCGGATGACTATAATAAGGATAATCTCAATAAAGGTGCTCTCTATAATGACGGCCTCAATAATAAGGGAACTCTATCACCTGGTAGATTAGACAGTGCATTCAATATTCTGGCCAGTGTGGGCTCAATTGATAGCGGCAGCCGAATTGTGATTAATAGCAAGAATACAGAGGCATTGTATGCTGCTGCGGAGTCCGGGGTCGGTGGGATAATTACGCCCTTATCCACCTCCCTCAGCCTCAATTTTACAAAAGAGATTGGAGCAGAAAAAAACATGCAGCTTTCTCGTGCCTTTCAATTTGATAGGGATGGTCAGGGTTCGCCAAGAAAATGGTTCTATGTGAGTGACACCGCAATCACTTATCGTTGTGATCTGAGCACAGGGAAAATCCATCGGTATGTGAATTATCCCGTAGCGAGCCTACACAGTCTATCCGTACCCAAGAATGCGGATTCGAATATCGTGGTGAATTCCGTTAGTCATTGTGACTTCTCTTATAATAAGGGGGCAGCATCGGTTGCTGGGTTAGTCACTTTGCTACTCACATTGTCGGATGATAAAGAACGTATCAGTGTTGTTCGTCAGGTACCCATTAATAATGAGACTTAACGAAAAAAGTCAGAACGGGAAAAATCAAAAAATCGGGTTGATTCAACACGGTGGTTTTATGTTAATGACCGCCTTGTTTGTGGTGGTGGTCTTAGCCGCCATGGTGATGGCTATGTTAAATTTGTCTTTGTCGCAAACGGCAAGCTATGGCATGAGGCTTCAGAGTACGCGGGCAACGCTTGCGGCACAAAGCGGATTGGAGTGGGGTCTCTTTCAAGGTAAGAATGGCAGATGTATGGAGTCGAGTCATTTTGTTTTAAAGGAGTCGGACCTAACCGGTTTTGATGTTGAGGTTACTTGTTCTTTATCCCGATTTGTTGAAGGAGACGACGTTATTGAACTTTTGCAAATTGAATCCATCGCGCAGTTGGGGCGTGATCCATGGAGTGGTGAGCAATCTCGATCGGATTCTGTTTTTGGTGCTGAAGAAAATTCTGGTACTAGCTCCGATTACGTTTACCGTAAACTGTCCCAAATCATTGAGCTTTAAATGATAGAAATTGAAATTCTTATGGCGTATGGCTTGTTGCTTGTGAATAAGGGCTTGTGCGTTATTGCGAGGATGGGGGGGAATAGTTTGGTGGCGGATCTAGCGGGATGGCCTTTTTCTTACCGCCGTGTATTAGCCATGTATCTAGCGTTTCTTGGATAAGCTTAATGTTGACCGGCTTAGAGATAAAATCATTCATACCCAGATCAAAACAATCCTGCTGATATTCAGAAGCGCTTTTAGCGGTGACCGCGATGATAGGGGTGTGTTGATACTGGTTTAAGTGCCTAATGGCCGTGGTAATTTCAAGGCCGCTCATGTCCGGCATATGAAGATCCATTAGTATGCAGTCAGCATGTTCTACGTAAACGTAGTTTAAGGCTTCTTGCCCGTTGCTAGCGGTATGAACGCGATAGTTCAAACTCAAAAGAATACTCTTTAGCAGCATTAAATGTACGGGGTTATCTTCCACTATCAAAATATCCAAGGTTCGATGAGAGGCCAGATCACTATTGTCAGTTGTCGCTAAAGGGGCGTTGTTTCGTGGATTCGAAGTGGCTTGGTTTTTGTCTATTGGTTTTGCTGTTAGCGGGTTCGTGATTAAGGCCCCCACTTCTTCAAAGTCTGTGTAGGAGGGTTCTAACTTATAGTCTTCGGTGTTAAATGGGGTTAGCTCTAAGGAATCCAAGTCCAGTGAATCCAATTTTAGCTGGTCGATATCAAGTTGCTCCCAATCGAGAACGGCATCTAATCGACTGCTGGATTGGACTTCGCTAATGCCCAGTAACTCTTCAATCATTAGGGACATATCTGCTGCATAAACGGATGCGGAATGGATGTGATTCTGAATCTCTTTTGAGGTATCGATATTTCTGATGGCATTTAAGTGCTGGACAATGCCATCCATCGGAGGGTTGAGTTCGCGGCTTACTGTTGCCAGGAAATCGTTTTTAATTTTATTATTATGGGCCAAATTTTTATTGGCAAGAATGAGGTTTTCTTTTGCGTCATTTTCGGCCTTCGTTTTTCCATTGCGATAAACGTTTATCCTATCGGCTAATGCAAATGATAACAGCAGTGAGAATGCGATAAAGCCATAGAGACTGGCAGAGCTGGTAATGGTGTTTGAAGGGAGCCACGCAATAGCCGCCATTGCTTCAGTGATGCCACCGATAATGAGTGCAATGGACGCTATGAGAAAATAGCGTGCTAATCGATTATTTCTCAACAGATTGGCGACGCCTGAAATGAAAATCATGATGAAGGTAGACAGCGTTAAAAATAGGAGTGGAATTACTATCTGACTGTAGCTGCCCGCGACTAGGCTCCATCCTGCCAATCCAGTGGCGATTGCGGCGTTAAACCCTAGCAATTTATGTATGAGAGGCGTGTGAGTTTTTGTGTGCAAAAAACTTTGGGTAAACAAGGGTCCGAATATTCCAACGCAGGCAATGCTGAAAGCTAAGCTGTGATGGGACCACCAAGGAGAAACGTGCCAAAAATACTGATGACCCAGTCCATTGAGATTGATCTGGTATAGGATAAATGAAGAGACATAAAGAACATAGTAGAGGTAACTTTGGTCACGGCTAGTTAGGAAAAGTAAAAGGTTATAAATCAGCATCGCAATCATGATGCCGCCAAAGAGACCGTATTGGGTTTTTCTAAAGTCTAACTGTTGAATGAAAGCAGATTGAGTATAAATGTGGATGGGGATGCGCATTGAGCTTTCACTCTTAATGCGGAAATAGACTGTGTTCAATTGGTTTGGTGACAAATTGAGATCGAAGGCATATGAGGTAGTTTTTATATCGCGTTTATTAGATGGATATAAATCACCGGTTATCAGAGGAATGTATTCGTGATTAGCGTCCATTTGATAAAAAGTGATTTCATCTATGGGAGGGAAATTAACTTCGGCGATCCATTTTTTTACAGAGAAAGTATTGGAAAGTGCGTTGGTATCTATCGATAATTTGACCCAAATGGTGGAGTCAGTGTAGCCAAGGCTTAAGGTCTTCATTTTATTTTTAATAAAGGATGTTTTAGCTGAAGAGGTAATCTCTTCAATGGAAAGGTTGCTTTGTGAATCGATTAGGTATTCCAAATTTGGCCCAACGATGTAGTGTTGGGTCTGATCGTTTAACTGAACGTTGGCGCTATGTATGGGAAAGGATAGTGATAAAAGGGAGAGTGAAAAAAGATAAGCGACAATATTTGATGGTTTTTTCCCGGTACTTGCTGAAGTCATCCGATCCTTTACCTTTGGTATGGGTGCACTAACGGCATATAGCTAGATTGGGCATTTACGATAAATATTCCTTCGGCCAGCCTCAAATATAGTCTAGTTCAAATTTTATTCAGGTGTTGCGAGATTCAACGAATAGGAATTTTCGGCTGGAGTTGTGTTATTCAGTGGCTTAAACGCGAGGGATTGGACTATCTGTAATGAATTGTTGAGATACCCCATCGGTAGGGTATCCCTGTACTTTTCGTGGTGCTAGCGAATGTAGCCGCAGATCGGGCTGGATTAGCTAATATTAAAAAATGTGGCGTGATTGATTATCTTAATTTAGCTTTCTTCATTTTTGTCGCTAGATTCAAAGTTCATTTCGAGTTCTTTGATTTTTCGGGTGAGCGTATTTCGCCCCCACCCCAATAGTTCAGCGGCATCTCGTCTTCGGCCTGCAGTGTGTTTAAGGGCGACTTCTATCATCAACTTCTCGAAAGCGGGAACGGCTACGCCTAAGAGATCTTTACGGCCTTGTTTTAGTTCCGTGTCAGCCCAACTTTGTAATGCGTGTTCCCAGCTACTGCCACTGCTGGTGATGTTCTTTGCGTCGAGAAGTTCTCCCGGTAGATCGGATACCATAATTTCTCGACCCGAAGCCATCACTGTTAGCCAGCGACAGGTGTTTTCTAGTTGTCTTACATTTCCAGGCCAGGGTAAATTGGTTAAATAATTTTCAGATTCGGGTAGAAGTACTTTGGGTTCTACGCTGAGTTCCGAGGCGGCTTGATCTAAAAAATGTTTGGCTAACTGCTTGATGTCTTCTCGTCGCTCGCATAATTTAGGGATATGAATCCTAATAACGTTAATTCTATGAAACAGGTCTTCGCGAAATTTTCCCTCATTGACTAGTTGCTCTAAATTCTGATGAGTTGCCGCAATAATGCGAACATCCACTTGGACTGCGGTGTGCCCACCGACGCGATAGAATTCACCGTCTGCTAGGACCCGAAGTAAACGCGTCTGCGTATCTAATGGCATATCGCCAATCTCGTCTAAAAATAATGTCCCACCATTGGACTGTTCAAACCGGCCTCTGCGTTGTCCGCCTGCTCCGGTAAAGGCGCCTTTTTCATGCCCGAAAAGTTCAGATTCAATTAGATCTTTGGGGATCGCTGCCATATTTAAAGCAATGAAGGGGTTCTGGGCTCTTGGGCTATGGCGGTGTAAAGCTTGTGCGACTAGCTCTTTGCCTGTTCCGGATTGGCCGTTAATGAGTACGGTGATATTGGAGTTTGATAGTCGACCAATGGCTCGAAAGACCTCTTGCATTGCCGGTGCTTCACCGATAATTTCTGGCGTCTGATTGTTGTTATTAGTATCTACGGGTGTGCGACTTTCACGGCTTAAAACCACGGCTCGCTTGACCAGTGAAACTGCCTCGTCGATATCGAAAGGTTTAGGCAAATACTCAAACGCCCCGCCTTGATAGGAGGCAACTGCGCTGTCCAAATCCGAGTGTGCAGTCATGATGATAACGGGAAGATCAGGGTGGTCTTCTCTAATACTTTTTAAGAGTTCCAGACCGTCAATGCCAGGCATACGAATATCGGTAATGATGACATCTGGTTGTGCTTTGTCGAGTTTACTGACTGCAGTGTCACCGTTTTCAAAGCATGAAATTTCAATGCCCTCTTTGCTCAGGGCCTTATCTAAAACCCACCGAATTGAGCGGTCATCGTCAATTATCCAAACTTTATCTTGGGTGCTCATGCTCATACCTGCCGATGTTAGTTGTTGCATACAATCACATGCCTTTGATCACTGTAATTTTTTATCTATCTATCTTTTTATCTAAGAATGGGAGAGTCACGCTGAAACAGGTTTCGCCTGGCCTGCTCTCGCATTCGATAATGCCATGATGCTGATCTATGATGGATTGAGCTATGGATAAACCTAAGCCTGTTCCTGCCGCTCGACCACTCACCATGGGGTAGAATAATGACTCCATTAATGCGTCGGGAATTCCTGGACCGTTGTCGGTAATGTTCATTCTCAATGCCAGCCGATATTGTTGGGAGCCCACCGTAAATTGGCGCACAATTCGAGTGGTGATCAGTATTTCCGGGTCTACCTGGTGCTTGTTTTCTAGCAATGCTTGTACTGCATTGCGAACAAGATTCATTACTGCTTGGATCAGTTGATCCGCGTCAGCCACTATTTCAGGGATGCTAATGTCGTAGTCTCGCTGGATTTTGATATCGCCGTGAACATCAGCTTCGATTACGCTCTTTACCCTTTCGATGACCTCATGAATGTTGATTTCTGCCAATGTGGGCAATTTGTGTGAACCTAACATCCGATCAACTAAGTTTCGTAATCGATCTGCTTCGTCGATGATGACGGAGGTGAAATCCTTTAACTCCGTGCTGGGCAGCTCCTTCTCTAACAGCTGTGCCGCACCGCGAATACCGCCTAAGGGGTTTTTGACTTCGTGGGCAACGCCTCTTATTAATGCTTTAGTTGCTTGATGTGTCGTAATGGTGGCCTCATCACGGCTTATTTTTAATAGCCGATCCAGTTGCCTGATCTCAATTAACAGCATCGGTGTATCTGACTCTCCTTCTACCGGAGTCGCGGTGTAATCGACTGTAGGGTGGTGACCACTGACTAAATTGAGTCGAAACTCGTGCTGGGTATAGGGTCTACCGCTGGTTAAGCACTCCTTTAGGCCTTTAAGGAGTGCTTGGTCCCCGGTAAATAACTTCGCTGCCGGTAAATTGATAATTTGTGATTCACTAATACTCATCAAATTTTCGGCAGCGCCATTTAGGTACTGTACGGTCAAGTTTTCGTCTAACAAAACAATGGACGTCGTCAGATGTTCCAGGAGTCTTTTATGTAGTGTGTCCAAGATTAGAGGTTTAGCTTTTGTTTCTAACGTCGCCATATTGATTTAGATCTACTACGCACGGAGTAGTGTGATGATGCAAAAAGTAAACCAGTCGTGCTGTATTGACTTGAATTGATCAAATTCAGCTAAATGACCGTAAGTCAAAGGCATTTGAAGTACTGTTTTGCAAGAAGTGTTAGGAGTTTATAGGTTGAAGTGAATAGCCTATCAATCAATTATGCGCTAAAGTGGTGCGTCAGTCAATTTGTGACCAGCTTCTGGGTCACTTATGGTTCGCGGACTGACGAAACACGTGAACTGTCACTGAAGGGCTAGTGTGAATTGTTTTCCCGGTTGTGTTGACAATTTGGGCTGCTATTTGATGACTGCCGCGGTGCAGTGTATTGAGCGTAAATTGTGTGGATTTTCCCAGTTGAGTCACTGGGCTGCCGTCCAATGTCAATCTAATTTGATGTGTAGGCTTGAGCGGCGGGTTAATCGAAGCAGTGATAATTAGAGCTTTATTGCTATTGCGAATAGTGGTGTCGTGGGCGGGGGAAACAATGGTTAAGGTGTAACTAGAGTCAACGGCTTCTGGCTGTGACACCGGAGCGTTAGAGGGTATGGGCAAGTTGATTATTGGTAGAGGCTTGACTTCTATCTGTTGTCCGTTGGTGCCGGGTTGATCAGAATATTCTACCGTACCATCAGGTCTTTCAGAACGATAAACTTCGGCTTGGCAGATTGTGCTTACGCTTAATATGGCGCTGAGAATGAGTGTGGGTGGTAATTGGATTTTTGAGGAGCGTAACAGCATAACAAGCTTACAACCTGGCTGTGAGAATAGAAAAATGTGTGTTGGTTGATTTAATGTAGCAGTTTTTGGGGGAGCGGTTGCAGGAGAAATGAAAGTAGAGAATGAAAAATGATAGGCAAGAAAAGAAGAATGCCCGTTTCCGTTACCGAAATCGGGCATTCTAGTGTAGTCAGGCAAAAGCGTAAATTACTGAAGCCTCAATACCGAGCCTTCAGAACTTAAGCTAAATTGCAATCCTAGCAAGAGTAATACATATCAAACTCAACAGGGTGAGTTGTTTGATTCACTCTTGTTACTTCATCACGCTTAAGTGCAACGTATCCAGCAATCATGTCTTTGGTAAACACATCGCCTGCGCATAAGAAATCATTGTCTGCCTCTAATGCATCAAGAGCTTGCTCAAAGGAGGAGCATACAGTTGGGATTTCAGCGGCTTCTTCTGCAGGAAGGTCATATAGATCTTTGTCCAGTGCATCGCCAGGGTGAATTTTGTTTTTGATTCCATCAAGGCCAGCCATTAGTAATGCAGCGAATACTAAGTATGGGTTAGCTGTTGGATCAGGGAAACGTACTTCAATTCGTCGACCTTTAGGAGAGTTAACAAAAGGAATACGAATAGCCGCAGAACGGTTGCGAGCGGAATAAGCTAGCATTACAGGCGCTTCGAATCCGGGAACGAGTCGCTTGTAGGAGTTTGTCGATGCGTTGGCGAAAGCATTGATCGCTCTGGCATGTTTAACGACACCACCGATGTAGTACAAGGCTTCGTCAGATAATCCAGCATATCCGTCACCAGCAAAGACGTTTTCGCCGTTCTTAGTGATAGATTGGTGTACGTGCATGCCGCTGCCGTTATCACCCACAAGAGGCTTAGGCATAAAGGTGGCTGTCTTACCATAAGCGTGCGCTACGTTATGTACGCAGTATTTAAGGATTTGCACTTCATCCGCTTTTTGAACCAATGTATTAAATTTAACACCGATCTCGTTTTGGCATGCAGTTCCCACTTCATGGTGGTGTACTTCGATGGGTAGACCCATTGACTCCATGGCTGAACACATGGCAGTTCGTAGATCATGAGCAGAATCTACAGGTGGTACAGGGAAGTAGCCGCCTTTCACTTTAGGTCGGTGTCCGATGTTGCCGCCTTCAAATTTCTCGTTGCTAGCCCATGCTGCTTCTTCTGATTCAATTTGGTAAGAAGCACCACCCATGTCGAATTTCCATTTAACATCATCAAAGATGAAAAATTCAGGCTCTGGTCCGAAATAGGCGCTGTCACCTATGCCTGTTGATTGCAAGTAGGCTTCGGCGCGATTAGCAACAGAGCGTGGGTCACGTTCATAGCCTTCCATAGTGAGAGGCTCGACGACGTCGCAGCGAAGATTAAGAGTCGACTCATCAGTGAAAGGATCTAATACGGCGGTAGAGTCATCAGGCAACAAAGTCATATCTGATTCGTTAATGCTCTTCCATCCAGCAATGGATGAACCATCAAACATTTGTCCGTTTTCAAAGAAATCGCTATCAACTTCACTGGAAGGAATCGTGACATGCTGCTCCTTGCCTTGAGTATCGGTAAAACGTAAGTCTACCCAACGAACTTCATTGTCTTTAATTAGAGAGAGTGTCTTGTTAGACATGGGGTTATATCCTCCAGCTTTTTAAAGCTGATCGTGGTTAATGAAATGCACAAATTGTACTAGTGTCGCGACCAACAAGCTGTCATGGCGTAAACGTTTTCTAGTGAGATTTGAACAGTGTGGGTCCAAAATACCTGTTTAGAGGTGTTTATAGAGATGTTTAATTAAGCGTTATTTCGGTTTCTTGAGTGTTTATACCGCTGCAATCTCTCATCCCGCATGTTCCAGGATCGCAAAATATATGCCATTACAGCGCGAAGAGAAAGCCCTTTATTTTTCAGGCGAAAAATCAATGAGAAAGCCGCGATAATTGAGTGCTGGCACTACGCAGGGGCGGCATGCTGAATGATTTGGTTTCCCGTGGTGCGTTTTACCGCTGTCAGCCAGGTTTATTCTTCACCCACCTCTAACAAAAAAGTAATCTCACGGTCGATTTCTTCGATATTTAAAATCTTGTGTCCATTTATTCGACTCCAGGTAGGGATATCTTCCAAAGTGCCTGGATCGCTGGCGATAATAATGAGTTGATCGCCTGGTGACATTTCATTGACTGCATTCTGGGTTTTGATGACCGGCATAGGGCAGAGTAATTTTCGAACGTCTAGTTGCTGCTGGGACTTATCGATCTTCCCGTTCTCTGTCGTCATATATACCAACTCTTTGGAATGTCTTGGGGCGCCATGGGTGTGATTTTTGTGACAATGGACGGCTCTCCCTTTCGATCAATTTGTACCTCAACAGTCTCGGCGTCACGGCCTTGGCTAAAGCGAGCGGCGATAGTGGCGGCGTATTGGAGATCCTCAGTCGTTGGAGCGCCGTCTACTAATGTGAGTGGTCCAGGATGGCTTAGTGTGCGAATGGTGTGAAATTGCTTTCGATAGCCCTCCATAAAGTTGTTTTCGCCTTCTTCGCGACTAATGATCAGCTTGTAGTTGGGCGCGGGTCGAATATGTCGCCCGATTTTAAGCAACATAATATCGTCTAATTCATAGTCGCGCCGCCCTTGAGCTTGCCAAAGGTCAGCCAATTTCTTGGAGTAGCTTTCGTCTGTCAAAAAACAGCATCCTCCTGCAGGCTGGGAGTAATCGTCGAAGCCATAATGTTTTGCGAGTGCCATCTGAGGTTTTCGATTGCGGCCTTCGAAGTCCAGTAATTTAGTTCGGTCAATCCAGCCTTCTCTCTCTGGTAAAGTCGGTGGCAAGTGTTGGGCGCAAAGGGGCCGAAGTAGTCGATCCTCTGCTTGAGATTCGCGCGCGATGAGAGGCATGGTTTCTTTGCGTTGCGATTTCGGTCGTTGGCCAATGACTTCACCCGTAATGATGAAATCAAAGCCTTTGTCTTCGCCAAATTCTCGCGCCTTGTTGAGCATAAGCTGAGCTTGGCTAACCATAAAGATCTTACAGTCTAAGCAGGGATTCAGATTGGCGCCGTAACCATGCTTGGGATTAAGGACAACATCCTTATACTCTTCAGAAATGTCTATGATGTGCAGTTTGATGCCAAGTTGTTCGGCGCACCAGAGTGCATTATTGCGTTTCTGCTTTTTCTTGTCTTTTTTACGAATAGCGTGAGTGTGGCCCTCGACGCAAAAACCGGTGTAGAAGTTAATGCCTTCAACATGAATGCCTTGTTCTTGAACGACTTTTACGGCTAATAGTGAATCCAATCCTCCTGATATGAGGGCAACGGCCTTACGCTGCATGGGGGTTTGTTTTGGTTCTGTCATCGCGGGGGGGGAGCCTCTCATTGTAAAATCAGGGGTTTAGCTAAGTTTGGCCGCAATTATACCCAGATATTCGTGATTAAACGATTAATTATTGGACGAAATACGCCCAAATGCTACAAAGCTAGTGTATACTCCGGCACCCTATCGTATTAGCCCTTTTAAAGCAGGTCATCATTGTGATTGAGAATATCCGCAACATCGCCATTATTGCTCACGTCGACCATGGAAAGACAACCTTGGTTGATCAGTTATTACAACAATCTGGAACGCTCGGTGATCGTGCAGACAATATAGAAAGGGTGATGGACTCCAATGATTTGGAGAAAGAACGAGGCATTACCATTCTTGCCAAAAATACCGCTATTCGCTGGACCGATACACGAACCGATATCGAATATCGAATTAACATAGTCGATACCCCAGGACATGCGGATTTCGGTGGTGAAGTGGAGCGAGTATTGTCCATGGTGGACAGCGTATTGTTATTGGTTGATGCGGTTGATGGCCCAATGCCGCAAACGCGATTCGTGACTCAAAAAGCATTTGCGCAGGGCTTAAAGCCTGTTGTTGTTATCAATAAGATAGATCGTCCCAGTGCTCGCCCCAACTGGGTTGTTGACCAGGTTTTCGATTTGTTTGATCGTTTAGGTGCTACGGATGAGCAGTTAGACTTCCCTATCGTGTATGCCTCTGCTCTTAATGGTGTTTCAGGTATGGAGCCAGAGAGTATGGGCGATGACATGGAAGCGGTATTTAGAACTGTTGTCGATCAGGTTAGCCCTCCTGAGGTAGAACCTGATGCACCTTTTCAAATGCAGATAAGTGCCCTGGATTATAATAGTTACGTGGGTGTTATTGGGGTGGGGCGCATTACACGTGGCCGAGTTAAGACCAATACGCCTGTGGCTATCGTTGATATGGAAGGAAACAAACGCAATGGCCGTATCATGCAAGTGATGGGCTACATGGGATTAGAGCGTGACGAAATACCGGAAGCGGAATCGGGTGATATTGTTTGTATTACGGGTATTGAAGGACTGAATATTTCGGATACGCTTTGTGATCCGGCTACACCTGAAGCATTGCCACCTCTAACGGTAGACGAGCCAACGGTAAGCATGACTTTTCAAGTCAATAAATCGCCGTTCGCATCAAAGGATGGAAAGTTCTTAACTTCGCGCCAGATCAAGGACCGTTTGGATCGAGAGCTTATACATAACGTTGCATTGCGAGTAGAGCAAGGAGAGGACCCTGATAAATTTCGAGTGTCCGGTCGAGGCGAGCTACATCTTTCTGTTTTGATTGAAACCATGCGTCGCGAAGGTTTTGAGTTAGGTGTGTCGCGTCCCGAAGTCATAATGAAAGAAGTGGACGGCGTAACTCAAGAGCCGTATGAAGCGCTGAATGTGGATGTGGAAGAAGCACACCAAGGTTCTGTAATGGAAGAGTTGGGCGAGCGCCGTGCCGATCTACATGACATGGTACCTGATGGTAAAGGTCGAATTCGAATGGAGTGGATTGTGCCTTCGCGTAATCTTATTGGATTCCGTTCTATGTTCCTCACCATGACATCGGGTACGGGAATTATGACACACTCGTTTTCTCACTATGATGTATTGAAGCCGGGTGACGGTGCTCAGCGTGCTAATGGGGTGTTAGTCGCTATGGTGACGGGCAAGGCTTTGGGCTTTTCTCTTTGGAACTTGCAGGAGCGAGGTAGATTATTCATTGATCCGGCTACTGAAGTTTACGAAGGTATGGTTATAGGGATACACTCCCGGGACAATGATTTGGTGGTGAATCCCATTAAGGGTAAGCAGTTAACGAACGTGCGGGCCTCAGGCACCGATGAAAATATTGTTCTTACGCCACCGATTAAATACTCTTTGGAGCAGGCGCTAGAATTTATCGAGGATGATGAGCTGGTGGAGGTGACACCTAAAAATATCCGCATTAGAAAAAAACTATTAAAAGAACACGAAAGAAAGAGGGCAGGACGAGCTCCTAAGTAATCGGTTCATTTGTCAGAGCCCCTTTGTTACCATAATTTAGGCACACCTTCATCTAGAACTGCATTCGATAAGTTCGGAATGGTGTGCCATTATCGTCGGGGTTTTTATTGTAATGTGTTTTCCGTTTCTTGTTTCAAAGCGTCATTTTCTTGAATTAGTTCGTTTTACATTCTCCCATTTTATTCCCGTTTTACTTTCCTTGTTCATTGTCGCCTGCGAAAGTGCGGATAATTCTTCAGACCCGCTTCCTAGTCCTTCCGATGCATCTGTTCCCGATGTTGATCGAGCGCTTAATGATATAACGTTGTCAGGGTCCAGTGTGGCTAACGGAATTGAAGGTGATGAGATTACGCTAAGTGTGACGGCGAATGATTCCAGCAATGTTGATCACTATGAGTGGTCGGTAAATGCTGGAGCCAATGTGTTTGAAGATTTCACCGGCCTACGCAATCAATCCTCCCTGACCTTTATCTTGGTCAATGTGGAAGAGACGCAAGTGGTGACCTTACGGGTCGTCGCAATTGACGCGGCAGGCCGTTCTTCCAGTCCGCATATAATAGCGTTGACCATTGTGGCATTGCCAAATATTGGCGAAACATCCATTGCTGATGAAACCTTAAATGCTTGTGTTGAATACAATGCGCAGCTACAGGGGTGGGCGGACGTGGGGCAGATTACAGAATTGAATTGCCAAGACAATACAGAGGAATATTGTAGCGTCGGCGATAGCTGTATTATTGGATCGCTGGCGGGCATTGAGGAATTTAATGCACTTGAGGTGCTTAAGATTGCCAATAACAATGTGAATGACTTGTCACCTTTAAGTGAGTTATTAAGGCTCGAACTGTTAGATTTGGGTGATACTGAGCCCGATGATTTAAGCCCCGTGGTCGATGTTGATGATGTGCGTATAACGCCATTGATTGCATTTATCACCACTGGCCCCTATCGCGTGGTAGAACGAGGGCAAATTGAGATTGAAGTTCAAGTGACTGCGCGCGCTCCCAACGCTGCGCTTAATTCTTCGGATGTGAGCTGGATTTTGATTAGCGGGCAAGCTTCTCTAAATGATGTGGTGGGAACGACCCTGTTTTTAAATGCCCCTAGTTTGGGGGATGGCGTGGATGATGAGGTGGTGACCTATACGGTGAGGGCCATGGATAGCAATGGCAATATCGCCAACGCTAATGCTGCCATTGATGTGTATGCCTATTTGCCGCTGAGTGGCATCGATTTAGATGATAGTGAATTTGCTCGATGTGTAGAAGACGCTGGGATCGCACACGATTGGCAGGACGTGGGACAAGTCACCGAATTGGATTGTATCGGTTATGAAATTCTGGCATTGGATCAGGCCGTTGATTTTCCTATATTGAATTTACTCGCGGTGAGTGGTGATCTCAGTATTACTCCCTTGTTAAATATCAATACATTGAATCGGTTGGTTTTACAGAGCAATGATATTATTGATTTCAACGGGCTGTCGAATATGACGCAGCTAACCGAGTTAACCATTTCCAATATCACTGACTACTCTGAACTCTATCGATTAGAAAGCTTACCTGCGGTGAGAGCGCTGCACTTAATGGATATTGAGTTTTCTAACTCAGCTTCATTACCTAATTTTTCTGCCTTTGTAGCACTGACTGAACTCAATCTCAGTCGAAATCTGTTGGAAGAAATAGATGATCTACTCTTGCCCGCCGGGTTGGAAAGTCTTGATCTTTCGAACAATGATTTGACTGAACTCAATGTTCTAGTGCCCTATGATGATTTAGAATCGCTTTATTTAAGTAATAATGCTCACCTGACTTATGCAGATGTTGAAATCTTAGATCACTTTTCTGCTGCACTGATAACGGACTTTCCTTTTTTTATGATGATGCAAGCCTCAGAAGATCAACTTGCCGACACAGCACTTAGGAATTGCGTATTTGAAACGGGGCTGGTTTCTGGATGGTCGAGGGTGGAAGATTATGAATCTATAGAGTGTATCGATGAAGGGATTGTCAGTGTATATGGGCTTGAGTTTTATTCCTATCTGCAAGAGTTAACGCTTGCAGAGAATGCGCTGATTGAATTTGATGTTGGCGGTGCGATGCCAAATCTAACGACAGTTAACGTGGAAGAGAATGAATTCAACTCTCTGGTTGGATTGAATCAATTAGAGAGTCTCAGTTATTTAAACTTGAGTAATAATGAATTGATAAACCTCAACGGCATCGAAGATCTCGATAGCCTCAAAGGTCTCACTATCCGGGATAACGCAGTAACCTCTTTAGAGGGTGTGGAAGCGTTGCTTCTTTTGGAAAAGTTGAATGCGGGTAACAATAGCATCTCTGATTTGCCGAATTTGGGATCTTTGGATCAGCTATCTGTTTTGTGGTTGGGGTCGAATAATATTGATAACGATGACTTGTTCAATATCGGGACAGCGCCTGGAGCACTTGAATTAATATTGGATGACAATATTGCCATCACGGAATTAGATGGTCTTTATGGGGCCATCACCTTAAATCGTATTTATCTACGGGGCATTGGGCTGAGTTGCCAAGAGCTGGACGATTTGAGGGCAGCAATTAGTGGATTGGATATATTTTATGGTGGTGTCTGCTCTCAATAATGGGGCATTCCAAACACTGCTAATTAGTGGTGCTTGAGCTAGAGTTAGGAGCAGGTTCATTCCGTACGTGAAAACTGTAGGAGCTAAAGTCGTATGATCATACTGTATCCCGATATTAAGCCTTATTCTGAGCATCGACTTAGCGTCGGTGATCTCCATACTCTGCACATCGAAGAGTGTGGCAATAGAGATGGCATTCCAGTTTTAATCTTACATGGTGGACCCGGGGCGGGCTGCGAGCCCTTTCACCGTCGTTTTTTTGATCCAGAAAAATTCAGAATTATCCTATTTGATCAGCGCGGGTGTGGCCGTTCGGATCCTCATGCTGAGCTACGTGATAATACGACTCAGCATTTAGTAGAGGACATGGAAAAAATAAGAGAGCATTTGGACGTCGATAAATGGATGTTATTCGGCGGTTCATGGGGAACGACGCTCGCGCTTGCTTATGCGGAAGCCCACCCCGAGATGGTTACAGGAATGGTGTTGCGAGGTGTCTTTCTTTGTCGCGATATGGACTTAGAATGGTTTTATCAAGAAGGTGGGGCAAGCCGAATATTCCCCGATGCTTGGGAGGAATATCTCAAACCGCTATCGGCAGCGGAACGTGGCGATATCCTCGGAGCGTTTTATAAGCGTTTAACGGGAACGGACGAAATTGCACGTATGGCCGCTGCTAAAGCTTGGGCATTGTGGGAAGGACATTGCGCAACCTTGAGACCCAGTCACAATGTGATTGATCATTTTTCTGAACCCCGTACTGCGATCAGCTTAGCGCGAATTGAAGCGCACTATTTTGTGAATAAGGCGTTTCTTGAGCCGAATCAATTACTCGATAATGCCCATAAATTAGAGGGTATTCCCGGCATCATTGTTCACGGTCGCTACGATATGGTGTGCCCACTCGAGAATGCGAGCACTTTAAGTCGAGCCTGGTCTGATGCCGAGCTACATATTGTTAGGGATGCAGGGCATGCCGCTAGCGAACCGGGCATCGTTGATGCGCTAGTGCGTGCCATTGAAGATATGGGTAAAATTATTGAAGACGCAGAGAACGAGGGCTAGTTCTCTATCGTGAGTATTCTGTCCTTGTGCCTGTAAATTCTGTTTTTATAAACGTGTAGTTGTGAACTTGTCATTATGAAAACGTTATTGCAAAGAGTGATCTCAGCAAAGGTGGTCGTTGAGGGAAAAGCAATCGGAGAAATTGAAAAAGGAATTTTGGTTTTTTTAGCCATAGAAAAAGGGGATACCGAAGAAAGAATAAAACGCATGGCCCAGCGAGTATTGAATTACAGATTATTTTCTGATGATGACGATAAGATGAATTTAAATGTCACGCAAGTACAGGGTGGCGTGTTGGCAGTATCTCAATTTACTTTGGCGGCGAATACAGGCAAGGGTAATCGACCCAGCTTCATAGCTGCGGCAGATCCCGCGTTGGGAAAACCTCTTTATCAATTGTTTGTGAGTCAGTTATCCGCTCAGCATTCTCCCGTTGCTACCGGCTCATTTGGAGCAGACATGCAGGTGCATCTTGTTAATGATGGCCCCGTTACGTTTTGGCTTGAAATTTAGATTAAGTTGTATCTAATCTAACTTATTGAAAGAAAAATGTTTTATCCATTAGTATACTGTTTTGTAGAAAGTGTATCCCTTTGTTGTTGCGCTTAATTATTAATCTTTATGTGACACGCTATCAAGCGTTTATGTTGAAATGAGTATAAAAAATCAGCAATTTATGGGTAAGGTGTGTATAATGCGCTGCCTCGCGCCTGCCCCTGCTTGGCTTATCAATTCTTTCCAAATTTTACCTAAATTAGGATCTTAATGTATGTCTGATGATTCGACGACGATCACTTTCCAGCAACTTGGTTTGCCCGCTCCTTTAATGAAAGCGGTAGCCGAAGTGGGCTATGAAACACCTTCCTCTATTCAGGCAAAGAGTATCCCCTTTTTGTTGGAAGGCAATGATCTGTTAGGCCAAGCTCAGACGGGTACCGGTAAGACTGCTGCTTTTGCATTACCGTTGTTGGCGCGTTTAGACCTGAAGCAAAAAAACCCTCAAATTTTGGTACTAGCGCCTACTCGAGAGTTGGCGATTCAAGTAGCAGAAGCCTTTCAAACGTATTCTCGATTTCTGAAGGGATTTCATGTGCTGCCGATTTATGGCGGGCAAGATTATTCCATTCAGCTACGCCAGTTGCGACGAGGTGTGCATGTGGTCGTGGGCACGCCAGGGCGTGTTATGGATCATATACGCAAGGGCACATTAATCTTGAAAGACATCAAAGCATTGGTGCTTGATGAAGCTGATGAAATGTTACGTATGGGTTTCATCGATGATGTGGAATGGATATTGGAGCAAACGCCAGATGATCGACAAATGGCATTGTTTTCCGCCACCATGCCAAAAGAGATACACAGAGTCGCGACGCGTTATCTCAAAAACCCAAAGGAAATAAAAATTGCGTCGACGACGACCACTGCGACGACGATACGCCAACGTTACTGGCAGGTGAGTGGGCTGCATAAATTGGATGCATTGACGCGGGTGCTAGAGGCGGAAGTGTTTGATGCGATGATTATTTTTGTTCGCACCAAAACCGTTACCGTTGAATTAGCAGAGAAGTTGGCAGCGAGAGGTCATTCTTGCGCGCCTCTTAATGGTGACATTGCTCAAAATCGGCGTGAAAAAACCGTTGAACGTTTAAAGAAGGGCAGCCTCGATATAATTATTGCCACTGATGTTGCGGCACGGGGATTGGATGTGATGCGCATCACCCATGTTGTTAATTATGATATTCCCTATGATACGGAAGCTTATGTTCATCGAATTGGACGTACCGGTCGTGCAGGTAATAAAGGCGATGCGATTCTTTTTGTTGCGCCACGAGAAAAACGTTTACTGCGTTCTATAGAGAAAGCCACAGGGCAAATCATTGAGCACATGAAAATGCCTACTGTTGCCGACATTAATGAGCAGCGAGTTGAGAAATTTAAACAGAAAATTACGGATACACTGGACTCAGTCAGTTTGGATTTTTTCCAGCGTATGATGGTGGAGTATCAAGGGGAGAATGGGATTGACCCCGTTCGGCTAGCAGCGGCCTTAGCGCACATGGCTCAAGGCGATAACCCTTTATTGTTAAAAGAGCAAAAAGAGAGAAAGCCCAGGAAAGAACGCGATTCTTCTCGCGAGGATAATCCGAGACGCGGTGCAAGGTCTAACCGATCTGATCGTGGAGACGATCGCGGTTCCAATAGGGGGCCACGTAAAAACATCAGTATGGAAGGTCTATCATCGAAAGCGGATGCGTTAAAAACCCATCCAGAAATACAGATGGAGCGGTTTATTGTAGACGTCGGACGCAATCAAGGTGTGAAACCTGGAAATATCGTGGGTGCAGTTGCGAATGAAGCGGATATTGAAAGCCAATATATCGGTCAGATAGAAATAATGGATGACTTTAGTGTCATTGATTTACCTGCCGGTATGCCGAAAGAAACGATGCAAGTTTTGAAAAAGGCGAGAGTCTGTGGCCGACCTATGAACATGGTTTCATTTTCAAGTAGTCAAAAAGAAGACCGTAAAGAGGGGCGACAATCTCATTCTAAGTCATCATCCTCAAGATCGTCATCTTCTCGGTCTTCCTCTTCAGGGTCTTCACCTTCAGGGGAAAGTTCTGAGTCCTCCACTTCCAGGCCTCCTTCTAAGTCATCGTCTAAGCGACAATCCGATAGAAAAGGTAAGGAATTGGGGCCAAAGAAAAAGAGAACCTTTAGTAAAAAGGATAAGTCATAGATTGTTCGATTGTAAATGATGAAGCCGTCATTTTTTAGATTGAATGCAGCTGCTCGTTAATGTTGATGCAGCTGTATTTCCCCTTCCCTTCTTTCTTAACTCTACTCACCAATCTCTTCAGTCGTTTCTGCTCGACTTTGTTTTTTCGGCAAGATAACGGATAACAAGATGCCCGCTTCAAATAGAATCCACATGGGTAATGCCAGTAGCGTTTGGCTGATGAAATCTGGGGGTGTGAGTAGCATGCCAAAAACAAAGCAGCCCACAATAACATAGGCTCGTTTGTCCCTAAGTGATTCCGCTGTGGTGACGCCAGACCAAATCAATAGCAGTGTGGCGATGGGGATTTCAAAGGCTAAACCAAAAGCGAAGAATAACTTTAAGGCAATGGTTAGGTATTGGCTGATGTCGGGCATGATTTGTATGTCGGTGGGGCCGACGCTAGTAAAAAACCCCATGACGATAGGGAATATAACGAAGTAGGCAAAGGCAACCCCCGCATAGAATAAAAAAATGCTGGAGACGAGCAGTGGAATTGCCACACGTTTTTCGTGAGAGTAAAGCCCAGGCGAAATGAACTTCCAGGCTTGATGCAATACAACGGGAACGGCGAGAAAAAAGGAAACGGCTAAAGTCAGTTTGAATGGGGCAAAAAACGGCGACGTGACTTCCGTCGCAATCATCGATGTGCCTTCTGGTAAAACATCTCTGATGGGTTTTGAGACGATAGCGTATATGTCATTAGCGAAATAAAATAAGCATAAAAATACGGCCATTATGGCGAATACGGCTCGTAATAATCGCTCGCGTAATTCGACTAGATGATCGATAAAATTCATGTCTCCGCTATTGTTGATAGGTGACATGTCTACAGGTGAATTGCCGACCTGTTCATTTTCAATTTGTAGATCGTCTGAACGGCTATCATTGGCTTGGGAGTCTTTAGGTGGTTCAGCAGTCATATGAATCGTGTGTCCTCGAGCCTCATGGTTTGTGTCTAAAAAACTAGGGGTTATAAACCAGGATAGGAACTAAGTAGAAGGCCTAAAGAAATGGTCTACGTTGCGGTGTAATGTTGCGACTCTCGATTATTTAGTCGGGCTTGTCGGTGTTACTGAATCCATCGGTATGGATTCTTCTTCGTCTAAATCTGCGTGGCCAGTGTCGTTGCTACTGATTATATTGTCGCTTTCTAGCTCTGCTTTAAGTTGGCTCATATCAGAAGTGGCTTCTTTTATCTCATCGGCAAGCTCACCCGCGATATCATTCAATCCCATTCCTTCGGCTTCTTGTTTTAGTCGCGCGTTGATTTCTGAGGCGTCCACTTCACGCTCTAACTCTACCTGTAGCGAGGCGAAGGTACGCCGAATTTTTCCAATCCATGCACCTGTCATGCGTGCAGCATGGGGTAGGCGTTCAGGACCAATAACAATTAGCGCAACTACACCCAGTAGCAAAAGCTCAGTGAGTCCAATATCAAACATAATAGAGGCTCATCAAGATTTTTCGTTATCGTTTTCGGCAGATTTTTGTGCGTCTGAGGTAGCCAAACCCTCATCCTTTTCTTCCTGTGTATCTTTGGCATCGTCGTCATTCATGGCTTTCTTGAATCCCTTGATAGCGCCGCCGACGTCGCCGCCTAAGTTGCGTAAACGTTTGGTGCCAAATAACAGAAGTACGATCGCTAAGATAATGACGAGTTGCCAAATACTAATACCACCGAAACCCATTGTATTCTCCTTAAAGTACTGTTGTTTATCTATCGGTTGTTCGTTTATCCAATTGTTCGATTGTCAGATGGATTGCTGTCAGCTTTTAGCCTGTCCGGGAGCCGTTTTTCGAGATGCCTTTTCTTCTAGACCGGATAGGTGGAATCGGTTTGCGAGTTCCTTGATAACGGTTTCTGGTTTTTCCCCTAGATGCGCTAAAACAACTAATGAGTGAAACCATAGGTCAGCTGTCTCGTAAATCAGGTCCGTATTGTCGCCACTAATGGCAGCATCTTTTGCTGCAATGACTAACTCAGTAGCCTCTTCGCCGACTTTTTCCAGAATTTTATTAAGGCCCTTGGAATAGAGCGATGCGACATATGAACTGTCAGCAGAGGCTGATTTCCTCTCTTCTAATATATCACCTAGAGAGTCTAAAATATCGCTATTGTTGCTCATCTTGTAGTCTGCTGCCTTATGGCTCGTGGCCGAGTTTGCGCTATGGTAATGCTTTTTTTTCCCTATCATTAGATCATAGCATTTGCTTGAGTCGGGCGACGAAAAGAGGAATAGCTAGTTTAGGAGGTGCGCCCAAATAAACGGGGCACTACTAATCCCAGGCCGATTACGCCAAGTATCCAGCTTTGCATTGGCATGCCGGATATTACGGGTAATTCTAAGTGTCCTGAACTCATAAGGAAAGCGCCTACCAGTGCCGTGGTGCCTAGCGCGATGCTGGCATAGTCTTTACGTTTCGCCCGATGGAGTTTGAGCTGTAAATCTCGAAGTTGTTCCGCTTGTGCAGCTTGATTGTCTCCTTGGCGCTTAATTTGATTCAGTGTGTCATAGGCGAGTTGAGGGAGGTTAGGTAGATGTTCCAGCCAAGCAGGCACGCTGCGTTTCAATTCGTTCATGATAGCTTCCGGCCCCATTTGTTCCCGAATCCACTGTTCTAATAGTGGCCGACCGATGGCCCAAATATCCAGTTCAGGGTAAAGCTGTCGTCCCAGTCCTTCAATATGTAACAGCGTTTTTTCTAATAGAACAAACTGAGGCAGAGCTTGCATCTCATAACGACGTGCCGTGCGAAATAGGCGAATCAAAATCGGACCAAACTCAATCTGATTGAGTGGCTTTTCAAAAATGGGATCGCATACTGTGCGCAGCGCTTGGCCAAATTCGCTAGCTCGTGTGTGTTTCGGCACCCAGCCCGCGTCGATGAGTAGCAGAGCGACTTGTTCATAATCTTGATTGAGAACGGCCATTAATTGACGAGCAAGAAGGGATCGCTCTTCACGACTCAATGTGCCCACTATGGCGCAGTCGATAGCAATGTAAACGGGTTCTTCAGGATTGGTGGTATCGACGAAAATATTGCCGGGATGCATGTCGGCATGAAAAAAGTTATCGCGAAATACTTGGGTGAAAAATATCTCTACCCCTCTTTCAGCGAGTATCTCAAAGTTCACGCCGCGCTGGCGCATGGCCTCTACGTCATCCACACGCTCGCCGTAGATACGCTCCATAACCATGACGTTGGTCGCGGTTAAATCCCAATAAACTTGCGGCACATAAAGCAGGTCGGAGTTTTCAAAATTCTTTTTCAGACGGATGGTATTGCTGGCTTCACGAGAAAGGTCTAGCTCACCTAAGATCACTTCCTCATATTGTTTCACGACTTCCAGTGGGTGGAAACGTTTTATCTCTGGCCACAGGCGCTCCACTAGACGGGCGAAAAAAGCCATTAATTTCACGTCGCGACGAATAGTTTTTTCTATGTCAGGGCGAATGACTTTGACTACAATTTCTGCGCCGTCGTTCAGTGTTCCCGCATGAACTTGCGCGACGGAGGCTGATGCTAGAGGATTACAATTGAAGCTTGAAAATAATTGGGCAATAGGTTTGCCGAGTTCCTTTTCGATAATGGCGACGGCTTCATCAGATGAAAACGGTGGAATTTGATCTTGCAGCTTGGCCAGATCGTCAGCAACTTCGTCGGTTAATAGATCCTTACGTGTTGAGAGCATTTGTCCGAGTTTTATAAAGACCGGCCCCAGTTCTTCCATGGCTAACCGTAGACGAGTGTGTTTCTCGCTAGAGGTCTTCGCGAACCATCGAAAAGGGTTTAGCCATAATAATTTTTTTGCTGCACCACTGCCGGGGAGGTCAGGTATGAGTTCATCTAAGCGGTATTTTGCGATGACACTCATGATTTGTAAGAGGCGGAATAAATTAGTCAATGTGAGTGTCCTTGTCCTGCGTTTTTCTTCAATGTATCAATTCTAAGTTGCAATGCGTCAACGTCCAAGCGGGTTTGATCTACAGCTGCAGCGTGAGCAGCAACATCACCATCCAGGGGGGCAACGTGAGCTTCTTCTCGTAAATAGACGTCAGCATCAGCAATAAAAGTGCGTGCAGTGCGTTTTGTCCAGTTGAATAGATTTCTTCCGAATTGTCCCAGCTGATGGGCGGCGGTATCGCCGATGAACTCCGATAAGGGCTCTTCCCAATCGATATCCAAATTCGAGACTATGTCATGAATCGCTTCAACCAGAGCACGATCACCCGAGATCTTGATGTTGGAGTCAATTCCCTGATCTTCGCTGCGTAAAGCTTGAGAGGCGAATGTTAAAGATGAGGCCTCCATGTGGGCATCGATGTTGTCTGTGTTGATGTCGGTAACGTCAAATTCGGCATCGATGGCTTCATCGGGATCACCAAAGATTTGAATCGTGTCTCCCGAGAAGATGACATGAGCTATGATTTCGGGAGTGTGTGCGTGGACCGCGAGAATTTTTCCCTCTAGATTTTTCACCTTGTGTTCGGCGATGGGGTCGAGTAGCAACGCGCGATTAATAACGGTTTCTAATGAGTTGAGGAAAAGGGAGTGTGCTATGCCAGCCATCTAAGAAGCCTGTTAAAAAGGGTTAATGGTAAGCGTAAGCTTACCCTGTTATCTCACGCCTTGTATCCTCGATGAACGGCGACTATTCCTCCTGAAAGATTATGGTATTGTACTATAGTGAATCCCGTTTTTTTCATCATTCGCGCTATTGTTTTTTGATCTGGATGCACTCGAATAGATTCGGTCGTGTAGCGAAAGTAATCTTCCTCCCCCACCATAAATTGCCCTAATTTTGGCAGTACTTTGAAAGAATAAGCGTCGACTATTTTGTTCAGCCATTTACCCTCCGGTTTTGAGAACTCTAGGACTAAGAGCCGCCCTCCGGGTTTTAGTACTCGCAGCATGGAATCTAGCGTTTTCTGTTTGTTAGTCACGTCACGCAGGCCAAAAGATATAACGATGCAATCGAAACTGTTGCTGGCAAAAGGAAGGTTTTCAGCATTGGCTTGGATAAATGAGATTTCACTGTCTTTTACTGAAGATTGAGATCGTCGGCGGCCAACTTGTAGCATAGGGCCGTTAATGTCCGCTAAGACAACGTTGCCTTTCGGACCAACTAGACGAGCAAATCGATGGGATAAATCGCCAGTGCCGCCTGCCAGATCGAGCACGCATTGTCCTTGACGTGCCCCGCTCAGCTCAATGGTAAAACGCTTCCATAGTCGATGGAGCCCGCCGGTCATGACATCATTCATCATGTCATATTCGGTGGCCACAGATTCGAAAACGTCCGCGACATGTTGCTCTTTATCCTGGGTGTCAACGGACTGGAAACCGAAATGGGTAGTATCATTATTTGTCATTGGGTAGCCATCGAATATTGATCAGGGGCAGAGGACTTTATTTTACTTAGCAGAGAATAGAATGTCTCATGCAGGGTGTCTAATGGTTCGAGGTAGTCCACATTAATTCTCCACACTATTAATTCTCCACACTAGGGCGTGTTTTTTGTGCCCGGCATCAACTGCACAACATTGGCATGTTTAACGCGAGAAGCCCCTGCTCTATGCATACGTTGTAAGTAGTCATCCCAGTAGGACTCTTGATTTATACATAATTCGTGTAAGTAGTTCCAAGTATAAATTCCCGTATCGTGGCCGTCGTCAAAGCAAAGCTTTAACCCGTAATTTCCGCTTGCCTCTATGTTCTCAATGCCAACCTCTTTCTTCCCTGTTTGAAGGACTTCTTGACCCTTGCCATGCCCCCTCACTTCAGCAGAGGGCGAATAAACGCGTAGGTACTCGCAGCTGAGTTGATGGACTGCGTTGGCGTACTCTAGGTCGAGAACTTTGGATTTTTTATGGAGTTTAATGTTTGTTGGGATGGGAGGCATCTGTTGGGGTCCAATGCAGCGTGGTTTAAGGAGTGTCTTGTCCAGGCAACTGTACCACCGAATCGGTTTTATGCCTAAGCTCCGTGGAGGTTGTTAGCTTTTGGTATGCCGAGGATGACATTTCAATGAGGCGACTGCGAGTTCTCTGGAACTCAGTTAGTAGGCTGCCTTGGGTATAAAGTGCCTCTATCGATAAGGTGCTGGTGAGGTAAATTGAGACTTTACGCTCATAAAGTTCGTCTATTAACGTAATAAATCGCCGAGCCGCATCATCCATAGGAGCCAGTAGAATTTGCCTTTCACCCGTATTCCCTGAGCCTATGCTGCCGTCTTCCGTACCTCGGGCTTTAATGCGCTCGTAGGCGTGACCGCTTAATCTGGGTACATTGAACAAGATTAAGTTGGAGAACTTGTTAGCGATTTCGATGTAATCTAAATGACTGCGGGTGCCTTCGCATAGTTGTGAAAACTCGAAACATATACTGCTCTGATTGCGACAGAGGTAGGGAATTTGCCGTCCCAGTATGGGTAAGGTCGTCAAATGTGGTAACCCGTCTGCGTGGTTCCGATTAAGAGTCAAACCGAGATGTAACAGTCGGGTCCTTATTGCCTCTTCTATTCCTTCATTTCCGGTTTCGCTTGTTGCTAACTGTTTTATATCCACTGGCGTGGGCGTTAGGAAATAGTTCGCAGTTTGCTCCAGAGGGCGCTCTCTGTGATCTTTGGGTCCGGAGAGGTGAATGATGGCAGTGTTTTTCTGGATGGCTGCAATAGCGGGTAGAAACTGTGAACGTTGTAGTCCATTCGGGTATAGGTTTTCTGGCGCAGTATTGCTGGTCGCGACGAAAGTGACCTTAAGGTGAAACAGATGCTGTAACAAAGCCCCTAGTAGCATAGCGTCGCCAATATCAGAGACATAAAACTCGTCGAAACATAGCACTTTATAATGCTTGCTAAGCTTGGTAGCGATGATCTTTAGGGGGTCAGTGTGGCCCCGATAGTTGTGTAGTTGTTCGTGGACGGATTTCATAAAATGATGGAAGTGTATTCGCAAGCAGTCCTTCGGGTTCAGGGAAGCCGCGAAGAGGTCGAGTAAGAATGTTTTGCCTCGACCGACTTCCCCCCAAAGATAGATGCCTTTGATGAGGAGTCTTGGTTTTCGGTCACGGTGATAAGTAACGGCGTATCTCAATCTATCCAAAGCGTCGAGTGCAAACGCTTGATTGCAGTCGTCGTTAATGAGCCCTTTTTGTTTCAACGACAGGTATTGGACTTTAATGTTGTTGTGTTTCTCGTTGCCATTCACTGGTTGTTCCGCGCTACTCTTTTTGTTGAGTTTGAGGCTTTAGGATGGAGGATATTGAAGCCCGGTGTCAGCTTTTTTTACTGTTCTCACGAGTTGGACGCATGGTGCACAGTGTAGCGAAACGTCGCTGAAGAGAGTGATTATTTTCATTAAGCTTCTGAATTAGAATAATAAACGATCTGATGTCCTGTTCTACTTATAATATATACATAATTACAATCGGTGTATCCTGGTTGCTCGATATAGTCCTTAAGCCGGCATAAATGGGATTTAAGTCATTTAATCGCGATGCTTTCAGGTGTTGTCGATAGTAAATTCAATATAACTGTCGGATTTTTATACACAATGATAGGTAAAATGAGAATATCATCAATAAGAATATTAAATATCAGTGTCTTGGTGAGGTTTTTCATGGTGGCATACTAGTTGCTTATATAACAAATATTGAACAATGAGTTTAGTGTTGTAATATTTAAATGACTGGAGTTATCTATGTTAAGTAGTAGAAAATTATTATTAGGTGGGGCGCTAGCGCTAGCATCTAGCCTATCTCAAGCTACCCCTGTGTTTTCAGGCGATACCGTTGCAGATTTTAATGCTGTACCCGGTAATACCAACAGCAATGCTGCAGGATATTACGTCTGGAGTAATGAAGCGCAAACAGAATGGTCTGTTCGTTGGACTGGTAACGACTTTGGTGTGACGGGCTCCTATAACTGGTGGGGAAACGTGGAGGTCGGGAATAATTTAGACAATGTTAGCCCTTATTTATTTGAATTTAGTGCGACAGAAAGATTGGGGCAACTCGATATTGATTGGGATGGCAATGATGACACTATTCGCTACGTGGCCCAAGCTGGACCCCATTGGGATGGTTTCGATTTTGAAATTGATAACTCTGATGAGTTCCAGGTATTAGGATTCAATTTAGGTAGTACCTTTTTTGATTTTACGGCCGATGAGCTAGGGCGAGATGAGACAGCAGGCCAGGGAATTTATATAGGTCAAAATCTGGTAACACCTGATGTCTTGATTCAGACTAACCCAGGTTACACTCAGCAGTTTGAGGTACGTGTGCCGGAGCCCAGTACTTTTATGTTGTTTACTCTGGGTTTAGCCGGAGTGGTTGTTGCTAGAAAGAAGAAAGCTTAAAGCTAGCACTCACAACAAATCGTAGTATGATATCTAAAAACCGCCTGAGATTTTCAGGCGGTTTTTTTTGTGGGGCTCTAGTTGTTGTGATCGTGTTAGACTGAGAATCTCTGCTTTAGGCTAATTTGAGTTGCACAAAATGTTGAGAAATCCTGCGTTAAATCTTGTCCTACCGATTAGTGTTTGGCTAGCTGGTATTGCTCTACCTGTGAAGGGAGCTGAACAAATTACGGGAGCCTTTGGGGTTGCCTTGAGTCAAACATTTAATGCCGATACCGTTATTGGACGAAAAACTCTACACGATGGTCGCCAAGCATTTCGAATTGAGCCGACAAAAGCCATGGCGTTCTTTAGTCGCTATTCTGTTTTAGTGACGTCGAAAAGCGATCAAGGTGATCGTGTTTATGCCATTATCGCTGAGGGTGATATGGAAGACGATGAAGAGTGTAGAGCCTCTCAGCAGATATTAATGACATTGTTAGAGAAGAAATACGGTCAAGAACAAGAGAATAAAATTTCCTCCCAACGCTATGCGGCTAAGCGAATCACCCAAGGTGAAAAATACATTGAAACAAGTTGTGCCGGCCATAACGTGACGTTAACGATTCGGTACAACGATATCTCCTTAGAAAACCACGCCAACAGTGGAAGTGAATTTAACGTGGAGAAGCTCGATGCGAGTGGGTTGTGAAACCACTTGATTGATAGCTGACTTAGTCGTATCACCGTATTTGCACTTGACCCGCTTCCTCTCTAGACTAGCCGAAATTAATGCACACTCACACCGGCTAGAGGGAAATAACCATGAGCGCACAACCATCCACAATCGAAAGAGAAGTCGAAGAGATTAAATTCCCCATCCCTGGGGGGCTAGAAATGACGGGTTGGATATGTCGACCTGATGCCTCTTCAAAACCAGCACCTGCGGTACTGGTGGTACATGAAATCTTAGGCCTAATCGATAATTTAAAACCCATTCTTCGCCGCTTTGCAGACAACGGCTACGTGGCACTCTGCCCACAGTTATTTGATAAGCCAGGTTTCAAAGCCATCTGCGTTGCCAAGACTGTGTATTCCATGATGAGCGCTCAAGGCAGCTCTGTTGATGATATGCAGGCAGCAATTGACTATCTTAAAGTGCAGGACAATGTAGATGAAAATAAGCTGGGTGTGGCGGGGTTTTGTTTTGGCGGTGGGTTTGCATTAGTGATGGGGTTATCACCCGATATCAAAGCCAGCGCACCGTATTACGGAACTTGTCCTACCTTTTTGAAAAAAATAGAAGACAGCTGCCCGGTCATCGCCAGTTATGGTGGCAAAGATCTCTCGATGTTGACTCAAATTAAGCCCTTAAAGCGTGCATTGGAAAATGCCAATATTGAGCATGAGGTCAACGTGTACCCCAACGCGGGACACTCTTATATGGTGAAGCAAAAAGAGCCTTCAATCGGCAGTAAATTATTGCAGATGTCTCCTATGCGTATCACTTACAAGCACGATGAGGCGGAAGAGAGCTGGGAGAAAATGTTAGCCTTTTTTACCAAGCATGTCTGCGATAACGAAGCGCCGTTAGTCGCTGGCTCGAATGAGCAGACTACCGAAGCGTTAACTTAGAAAGTCACTTTATTTATTTGAGGTGAAAAACGGCGACGTGACACTCTGTGACGTCGTCAATAATGCTAAGCGTTAATCAGCCATCCTTTTTGCGTTGCCATTTCAATTTTTTCCCGCATCCAAGTGTGCATCTCAGGAAAATCTTTCAGAATAAATGCATGTGCTTTGACGACTTGTGATTGTTTAATTCCGTGTTCTAGCCATGCTTTTCCCCCGCTTGAAAGATTATGTAAAAAAGGCAGTAGCCGATCAACCGCTTTGAGTAGCCTTGCTTCTTTACTGTTGCCAGTTTCTTGCTCTTCCCATAATGCAGAGAGGTCATCAATACCGTTACCTTCATGTTGTTCGAGACGTTTGATACATTTACGTTCAGCAGTATGCGCGGAGTCTCTCTTGCTGGAATAAAGAAAGGTATCTCCGGCATCAATTTCACCAAGATCATGAACCAATGCTAATTTTATGAGTTTCTCTTCTGAAATATCCAAATTGAAACTCTTTGAAATCGACCAACAAACCATCGCTAAATGCCAAGAATGTTCGGCTGAGTTTTCGACGCGTTTGCCGCCAAGAAGATACGCGCGGCGATTGACGTGCTTCAGTGCGTCTAATTCGGATATAAAATGGGTGATCGCGGTTAAATCTTTCGTCAATGTGAATCTCTCAGGTTTAAGCTTCCGAGTGCGTGGGGCTCGTCTGCGGTTTGATATAATGTGACCGCTGAAAAGGGTTGTATTGATTCTTTTCTTCGGAAATAGAGTAGCAATAATGCGGGCATAAACAATAGATCGAATAACCACGCAAAAATGACGATTGAGAAAATAAAAACGCCGACAATGACATTGGGAATAAACTGGCTAGAAGCGGCCATTACAAAACCCGCACCGATAAAAATTAGGGTCGTTGCAGTGATTCCAAACCCGACGATATTAAATGTTTTTATTATCGCCTCATCAATGGGTAGATCCTTTTTAGCATCCTTAAATTTCATAATAAAATGGATGCTATCATCGACGACAAAACCTAACACGATGGTAAATGCTAAGCAGGTTGCTTGGCTAATTTCACCGTAGAACGCGCCCCATAGACCAAAAAGCAATATGAAAGGCAGGGTGTTAGGGATGAGTGAAAACAATCCCCATTTTACAGAGCGAAACGCATACATCATAAATAGTGTGATAAGCAGGCTAGCGATACCGCCTCCAATCATCGCGTTATGAACAGTGTTGGTAGCCAATTTGGCAAAGATTAAATCCCTACCAGATATAGACACCTTGATCCCTCGTTGCATCCACCAATTCGAAATGTCAGATTGCAAAGCAATAAATTCGCTATTGGATAGATCATCCGTGAATACGCTCATCAATGTTCTGGTTCGATTAGGGGATATAAATTCCGAAGTACTTTGGCCTAGCGTTAGCGACATTTCGTAAACGAGTAAAAGCTGACTGTATTCTTCTTGCGTCTTGGGCAGCTCAAATACACCAGGTGTATTATCCCATAAGTTCTTTATCTCTCGGATAATGTCATTGCTTGTAAATGTACTGACAACATCCGATCTCAGGTTCAGCCATTTTTCAAAGTCATCGATCGCCAAAAATACTTGCGGGGTGATGATCAGTTGATTCCCCTCTGCTGCCAAGTCGATGGTTAATTGAGACTCGGACCTAAAGTCTTCACTTAAAATTTCCGTCGCGGCATCAAAGTCAGTTGCGGGTGTAAAATAGTTTTTAACATCCTCGTCGATCTTGTTATAAGGGAGGGCCAAGAGTGCAGAGAGTGCTATGACCGAAAATATGCTTATTATCTCTTTTGGTTTTTTGAGTACTAATTGCTTGGTTAGCTCAACGGTGTGCTCATTGAAAAGTTTCTTGTCTAGGTCGGGTACAGGAGCCCAGTACAGCACGCCGAGACCTAAAATAAAAGTATAGGCAAATCCAACTACAATGCCGATCAACGCCACTTGAGCAAATAAAATAAACGGAGGCGATCCCGATATGAACAAAGTCATTAAGCCTACTCCCGTGGTGAGTGTGGTAAAAAATATAGGTTTTAGATTAGCTCTTATTGCTTCTTTTAATGCCTCTTCCTTCGTCATTGATTGCCTTAAGCAGACTCGGTATATTCCGGCTAGATGAATGCAGTCAACGACAGTTAAGGTGAACACCAGAATTAATCCAGTGGCGGAAGTCGGGTCAAATGTCACGGGTAGCCATCCGAATATTCCTGCAGTCGCCCCGAGTGTTAATCCGGATGCGACTAACCCTCCCGATAAAATCCAGTAACTACCATATACCCATGCGACTAAAAAGGAGACTAAAAAAATGGTTAATGGCATGGTGATAAACGAAAAGTTAAAAAACTCAGAGACTAAACCATCATCGAAAGCGACAGTCCCAGAAATGTACACTTCAACATCGGGAAACTTTTGCTGAATATCGAGAGCCATTTCCTCCGCCTTCGTGGCAATATCTGAAACTTGTCGATAGCGGTTTTCATCGCGAACCAGATCCAATTGGGCAATCACCAATGCCCCCGAATGATCATCTGACACCAGCCGTCCTTTTAGTTGTGTTGTGTCTGCTAAGTATTTGTGAAATTCATCTAAATTGTTACTTTCTAATGCCCATTCGCCAAGCGGCTTTGAGTCGATTGAGTCCTCAGAGGAGATGGGTTTTTGATAGGAACTTAGAGATCGAACATAGCGAACGTTGGGCAACGTATTAAGCAAGGTGTTGGTATATTGAATAGTATTGATGTTGGCTTTAGTGATGTCGCCTTTATTGGGTAGTTTCAAATAAAATAACATTGTTTCCCCTTGCTCATACTGCTCAAGGGTATCATCGAAACTCGTTATTAATTCACTGTTGGCTGGGAAGAATGAGCGGAAATCGGAGCCGAAACTAAGGAATAATATACCTGAAAGAGAAAGAACCCCACTAACGCTAGCAGCAATGAAAAGTGTTGAGATATTGTTATAGATCCACTCAGATATTTTATCTGATAGTGCTCTCTCCACGGTGATGCCATCTATATTCATAATCAGTTCCTATATCAAAGTGTGTGTCAGGTTTACTGTTGTCAGTTTCAATTGGGTATGCACTTGCGGAGCCAGTGTTTTGGTTTGCAAAGGAATCGTCGTTTCATCATTGATTACAATCCAGATTAGAATATTTGCCCGTACAGGACTAACGAGTTATATTATTTTTTTTAGGAGAATTACTTGTGCTAATAAGTTGTTGGTGTGATGGATTACAATAAGGCGAGAACGTTTGTAGAGGTCGTGGATAGTGGCAGTATTAGTGCTGCTGCGGGCCGTCTGAAACGAACCCAACAAGCGATTTCACTTCAGATACAAACTCTCGAAAAAGAGTTGGGAATTAGTTTGCTCGTACGAGAGGGTAGATCTATTGTCTTGACCGAAGGTGGGGAACATCTGTATCAAGAATTTAAAGCTCAATTCATTGCGATGGAGAACAGTGTTCAGCAGTATAAGTCTGATAGGTCTAGCGCCTCCGGTGTGATTCGAATTGGAGTGTGGGTTGATTTGAGTTCTGTCTACTTTCCAGAAATGCTAGCAACGTTTTCAAAATTATACCCCTTGGTTAAGTTTGAGATACAAACCGCTGTTGATCATGAATTAGAGGCGATGTTAATTGAAAATAAGATTGACCTTAGTCATCAAATATTTGTTGATAATTCTAAACTATTGTTCCAGGCCAATACTTTCACTTGTGAGTTTATTCCCGTAGTTTCGAAGGGGTATGCTACTTTATCTAAGTTACCCACTGATATCGTGGAGACGTTGGAAATGCCGCTGATCGACATCTATGGGGATTATTCGGTTTATCGAGTTTGGATTAAAAAAAATGCTCGCCATTTATTGTCCGTAGCCGAGAAAAAAATGGCAGTAGTTTGTGTTACCAGCCATCAGGCCCTCAAGAATTTAGTGTTAGAGGGTTTGGGTTTTGGATTACTACCAAGAAATATGATTCAAGCTGAGTTGAGCGCGGGTGACTTGATCCTTTTACCGCTGTCGGGAGATATTGAATCGGTTCGAGTTGATATGGATATTGTGTATAAACGTAACAACAGCCTTGGTCATATACATCATGCATTCATCCAACATTTGTTAGACAATAAAATAGTTTGATTTTCCGTCTTCGGTGTTTGTTGAAATACTGTTTCCTACTTCATGTGACCGCGGCCAATCAGTGTAGGAGTTGAAGTGAGAGGCGATCTCTTGTGTTTTTTGTCTTATCATTAGGTTGATTTACATAACAGGTTGACATGTTTCGCTTTTCAGACGATCTTTTGACTTGTAATACAGGGGGTTGTTAAGGTTTACTGAAATTGATTTTTGGCATCCATAGGAGAAAACTAAATTTTTTCGAAATCGAAGTAAATTAAGAATACACGATAAATATTGATGTAACTCTGCAACTATAAAAAAGGGACTGATTGGGAATTCGTTTTCCAACGATTTTAATAATTACTATAAAAAGAGTGGGGTGATGTTTTGTATTACGGAAAGAACAAATCCAAATTAATAAATAATGATATCAAAAAGCCAATAACACGACTGCGTGGCGTAGTGCCATCTGTATTGTTGTGTGGGTTAGCACTGGTGGCATTTAGTACTCATGCTTATGAGTTGGAATTTAATGACCGGAGTATGTCCGGTTTTATAGATACCACTTTAAGTGCAGGTGTGGCGGTAACAACAAGAAATGTGAACCCATTAAATGCAGCCCCTAGCGGGCGAGGTACTATATTTAGTACTTCTGGATCTCTCTATAGCGCACCGTTATCTTCGATTAGTGATATAGGGTTTGACATGAAAACTGACTGGGGGAACGCCGGATTGTTTTCCCGTGTTGGTTATCTTTACGATGTTGAGATTAGAGATGGCTCGAATAGGTGTGGCAACTGTAGTGGCAGTACGCCTCAAGGAACATTGAATGGTGTGCCCGATCAAGCGCGGGATGAGTATAACAAATGGACTTTGTATGATCTGTTTGGTTTTACTAATTTCACCATAGGTGGACATGCGACTACATACAGAATTGGTCGGCAGATAATAAACTGGGGTGAAAGTAATCTCATCAGTGGTGGTATTAGTCAGATGATTAATCCTGCAGATTTGGCTAAGACCACTACGCCGGGTTCGGAAGTCAAAGAGCGAATGTTGCCTCAGGCAATGCATTATATCAATTTTGAAATTGATGAAAACACCAGCCTAGAAACGTATTATGTTTGGAAGTGGGAGCGGAGTGAGTTCTTTCCTGTTGGTACCTTGTTTAGCCCTTTCGATATTATAGGTGCAGGCTTCAATCCTGATTTGTCACCGGGTTTTTCGCATCAAGGCACTGTAGAACCTGATAGCGGGGGTCAGTGGGGTGTTGCGCTACACCATATTTTTGAAAAATATGATTATATTGATCTGGGGTTATATTGGGTACGAAGTCATGCCTTTAATCCTTATATACAGGCTCATTTTACTCCTATACTGGGTTATCGTGAAATATGGGCAGAGGATCAAGATACTTATGGTATTTCTTTGAACGGTGAAGTGGGCAGTACCGGAATTTCTTTCCAAACAGAATTTAACCTCAAAGAAGATTTTTACGATACGAGAGAGTGTGCGAATTCTTTCGGTTTACGTGGTACTACGGGTTGCGAAATTGGTAACTCAGATGTCTATACTTGGCTGGGAAGCTTAACCTATTCTATCGGAGGAGGCCCATTTGGAGCTGACAAGCAGTCTTATATATTGGATGCGGTGCTGGTCAAAATTGAAGGCCAATCACGAGGAGATGCTACGGATAAAACAGATGCACGGCTTAATTATAGCAGCCCGGGTGTGGACCAATTAGATCGCATTTTATCAGACTTTGCCTGGGGTTATACTTTTGTCATGGCGCTGGAATATAACAACCTGTTTTGGAATCTCAATGTTAAGCCTGCATTTGTGTGGGTACATCATGTGGAGGGTTACACACCATTTAATAGTTCAGCGCTAGTTGAAAACCAGCGTACTGCTAAAGTGGCGGTGACCTTTGACTATCAGAGTCAAATGTCACTCGAGTTAGCGGCTACCTGGTGGCCGGGATTGGAAGGTACTTGGTCTGATAGAGACAATGTTTCTGCTATTTTTAAATACAGTTTTTAGGGAGTATTAATGATGGGTTATTTTAGAGTACTAAGAAGAGTAGCTGTATTGACTGGAGTGATGAGTTTCACTTGTTCTACTATGACGTTGGCTGCCATATCCGCAGAAGAGCGTGCGAGTATCGGTCTTGAAAATACGGTATTAACACTCTCTGGCGCGATACGAGCGGGCAACGCTGAGGGTACGATTCCCGAGTGGAAGAATGAGCCTATTGTGCCTCCTGCAAACTTTAAACCTGGCACCTTCCATACCAACCCTTTTGCGGATGACCCTGTACTGTTTGTGATTACGGCTCAAAATTATGAGAAATATGCCGACAATCTCACGGTAGGCCAGAAGGCTCTGTTTAAAACCTATCCTGATTACACTATGAATGTGTATAAGAGTAGGCGCTCCGCTGTTTATAAACCCTATATTTACGATGCAGCATTAAAAAATCTAGATCGTGCTGAGATTGATCTTGCGCCTGATGTGGGTATGGGCGTTGTCGGATTTAAAGGGGCCAGAAAATCGTGGGCTTTTCCTATTCCGCATGATGGGAATGAGGCTTGGCTAAATCAAGCGACACGGCCACTCATTCCGTATATTGAAACCTGGGAGAATACACTCGCGGTAACATCGCGAGGAAAGTATGTTGTGAATAAACTCGCCATACAAATGCATTTGCCGTGGAGTGATCCAGCCATATCAGATGAAGACTTTGACGAATACACCATGGGGCTTCTCTATTATCAGACCTTAATCGCTCCTGCCAAATTAGCAGGTCAAGTTGTTTTGGCGAAGGACCCGTCTACATTTAATAAGAACTTTCGTAGAGCTTGGGCTTATAGTCCTGGTCAGCGACGGGTCAAGAGAGCGCCGCAAATAGTGTATGACAATCCATTAACTGCAAGTGATGGACTAGCGACTACTGATCAGAAGTTTGGGTTTAACGGCCCGAATGATCGCTTTAGTTATAAGTTGCTAGGTAAGCGCGAGATATACGTTCCGTACAATGCCTACAAACTTCATACCGTGGAGGCAACGCCGGAAAATGTAATTAACGAGAAGGGTCGAGTGAATCAAGATTTCGCTCGATACGAGTTGCACCGAGTTTGGATTGTTGATGCAACCTTAAAAGAAGGGACTAATCATGATTATGGGCGGCGAACTTTTTATCTAGATGAAGATTCTTGGTGGATTATGTTAGCGGATGGATATGATCGACGAAATGAGATTTGGCGCCTCTGGGAAACGCATAGTGTGATGTATTATGATGCGGGTTTTTTAAATCCTACCGCCGATTTTCAATATGATATGCATGCGGGTCGTTTGTTTGTTTCCATGTCAGACAAGAAAAACCCACCTGACACCACTTGGTATGCTGAAGACAGTTATTTTACACCTGCGTCAGTGAGAAGAAATGGCATACGTTGATTTGAAGATTATTAAAAAATCGAACTATATTAAAAATAAGAATAATAAAGCAAATTTATTATTGTGCAGCAAACTATTAGAACGTAATGGGCGTTACCGAAAGTCGGGATATCCGTTAGTCCAATTGTGCCTTCTTTTTAGTTTGCTATTAATGCCGCTGAAGGGCGCTGCAGAATCTCTGCAACGCCCGGCTTTAATGTCCCCTTTAACGAGTTATGTTTTACTGACAGATTCCGTTAATTTGGGTGAGGGTAATGGGTATTGGGGCGTAGGGGTTTACGGCAGTATTGTTCATAGCAATGATGCTAAAACCTGGCGGCAGGCCGTTTCACCCACGCAAACATTACTGACGACGGTTGCGTTCGTAGACAAAAACTCCGGCTGGATTGGTGGACACGATACTCTAATATTGCATACCAATGATGCCGGAAAGAGCTGGGAGATTCAGTATGAAGATCCGATCACCGGTGGTGATATTCCCAAGCCCATTCTCGATATTCTATTTACCGATGAGACAACAGGTTATGCGATTGGTGCTTATGGCCTCGTATTGCAAACTTCCAATGGGGGAAAGCTTTGGTCTCAGCTTGACGTAAGTGCCTTGTATGATCGATTGGATGCTCTCGAGATGGAGCCTGAGCCTAATTTTAATGCCGCAATTCCTTTTGCGGATAAAATTTTGATAGTGGGTGAGCTAGGGACCATTTTGATATTTGATCCTGCAACCGAAATAGAAGACGATCGTTGGGAAATTAAAGACTCTCCTTATGCGGGTACTTTTTTCGGAGTCAAGCAAATGCGTTCGGGAGACATCTATATCTATGGTTTACGAGGCAACATCTATCGGTCCGCAGACAATTTGCAAAGCTGGGAGAAAATTAAAACTCCTCTGCCTGCGAGTATATATGATTGCTTTGAAACGCCTGATGGTAAAGTTGTATTTCTAGGGGCAGGCGGAACCATTCTATCCCTAGATGCGGGTAGTACCTCTAGTCACCGCCATCCTTACTCGGGTTTTGACACGTTGATGTCGGGTCAAATAAATCAAGATAACTCTCTTATATTATTTGGTAGTCGAGGTGTTAAGAAGTTTAATCTTCAGTCATCCAAAGTTCAGTCGTCTAAGGTTCAGTCATCTAAAGTTCAATAATTTACAAATTAAGCGTCTTAAATTCAAGGGTCGAAACCTGATCTCAAAGGGCTTCGCTATTACTGTATCGTTTTTACTCGAATCGCTATAGGCATTAGCATTCGAATAAAGGTTTCATATAGGGAAGTTCACTTATGGATAGGCAAGTTATTTTGAATTGGTTCGACAACAAACTGTTTTCCAACCGTTTACCCATATTGTTTGTGATTTTCGCTCTCACTGTCTTCATGGGGTATCACGGACTGAAGCTCAGAATGGATGCCGGATTCGAAAAACTATTGCCGCTTGATCATGAATATATTGAAACCTTGCAACACTACAGTGATGAGTTTGGTAGTGGCAATCAGATTGTTGTCGCGATTACCCAAAATACCGGTAATATCTTTAATGCCGAGTTTTTTGCAGCATTAGAAAAAGCGAATGAAGAGATGTTTTTTCTGCCCGGCGTCGCAAGAAATTCGGTCACTTCTATTTTGACACCCAACGTACGTTTCATTGAACTTATTGAAGATGGTTTTAAAGGCGGCAATGTAGTGCCTGCCGAGTTTCGAGCGAATGAAAAGTGGTTCCCGTTAATTCGTGGCAATATCATTAAATCGGGAAGGCTTGGTAGCCTCGTCGCTAATGACTTTTCAGGGGCGTTGATTCGAGCCGATTTAGTTGACATAGATCCCACCACTCGTGAACCACTTGATTACCAAAAGGTGGCGAGTGATTTGGAAACTAAAATTCGAGGTGTTGTTGAAACCGATAATATTCGTGTGCGCATTATCGGATTTGCCAAGTCCACTGGCGACGTTGCTGAGGGAGCGCGGGATGTCATTTATTTCTTTGGGATCACTTTTGCAATTGCCGCCATATTACTTTGGTTTTATTCCCATTCATTTATTTTGATGGCATTACCGTTATTGAGTGCTTCAATTGCGGTTGTTTGGCAAATGGGGCTGCTGCCCTTGATGGGGTTTGGCCTGGATCCTATGAGTATTTTGGTGCCTTTTCTCGTGTTCGCTATTGGCGTTAGTCACGGTGTTCAGATGATCAGTGGTTGGATGGGAGAAATTCTTTACGGTGGAGAAATAACGCAGCAGGGCTCAGACGATTTACCTCCTGTTCCGGCGTCAAATGCGGCGAGTGGCGTCGATAATTTGGAAGCGGCACGTCGCACGTTCCGCCGATTGATAGTCCCCGGTAGCGTCGCACTTGCCAGTGATGTCATTGGGTTTTTAACTGTGCTACTGATTGGTATTGGCATTATTCAGGAGATGGCGATTGCCGCTAGCTTAGGTGTCGCGGCCATTATTATCACCAACCTCCTTTTACTACCCATTTTATTGTCTTACGTAAAGATTAAAAACCTCGATCAATATCGTACAAAACATCAAGATAAAGATAATGCGAGAGATTTTATTTGGAGAGCTATCGCTAAGTTGACGCGTACTGGTCCATCGTTGGTGGTCCTTACTATTGTTGCTGCGTTGACCGTGTGGGGGATGTCGCAACAATCGCTGTTACGAATTGGCGATTCACAAGCGGGCGTGCCGGAGTTAAAAGAAGACGCTCGGTACAATGTGGATAGTCGAGTGATTACAGAAAAATTCTCCGTCGGTGTTGATAAGCTAACGGTGATTATCGAGTCTGAGGATAACGCCTGTGTTGATTATGATGTGATGGATGCGATGGATCGATTTTCTTGGCATGTGAGAAACTTGCCAGGGGTGCAGTCCGTGGATTCTCTTGTGGATAAATTAAAGATCATTCTGGCTGCCAATAGTGAAGGCAGTCCGAGGTGGTACCATTTGTCGCGAAACCCCAGTTCGATGTCATCCAGCCTATATCATATGGGAGCAGGTGGTGACGAGTATATGGATGCGCCGTGCGCCAATATGCCAATAAATATTTACACCTTAGATCATAAAGCGACGACCATTAATAAAATAATTGAGGGTATCAACTCTTTTGATTCCTCCCTACCCGATAGCCGGTTTCGTATTCGCTTGGCGAGTGGCAACGTTGGTATTATTGCAGCGACTAACGATGCGGTAGAAGAGGCGCAGATGCCCATTATGGGATTTGTTTATTTTGCGGTTATCGCATTGACCTTAATAACATTTCGGTCAATAGGGGGGACGCTCTGCGTAATACTGCCTTTAGCTTTTGTGTCATTGCTCTGCTACGCACTGATGGCGATAATGGGAATCGGTCTCAAGGTGAATACGCTACCGGTGGTGGCTCTCGGTGTTGGGGTAGGTGTGGATTATGCGATTTATATTTACAGTCGGATGAATGAGTTTATTAAGGCTGGCGATACGCTAGAAACTGCCGTTTATAAGGCGTTACGATTGACGGGTAAGCCGGTGATTTTTACTGGATTGACTCTCGGTGCTGGCGTGTGCACTTGGATTTTTGCTTCACTTCAATTCCAAGCCGATATGGGTATTCTGCTCACCTTTATGTTCTTGGTTAATATGCTTGGGGCAATCATCATTATGCCGGCGTTGGCACGATGGTTGTTAGTCGTGAAGACTGCGAAGTGATATTGAAACTGTCATTCTAAGGCTACCTTCTTGAATCTGTCATTTTGAAACGATCACTTTGAAATGCGGGCAGCTAAAAAGGTATTAATTTCCTCCGCAACGGATGGCATTGTTTCAGTCTCTAAATGTAAGTGATGATTGCCCGGTAGTGTGACAACGGAAATGTTGTCTATCGCGTTGATCCGATTCTCTAGCAGTCCAGCCGCAGCAAGAAAACTTTGCTCAGCTCGAATAAGTAATGTGGGAGCGATGATTTTATTTAAATAGGACATCACCATTCCTTCAGTTAAGCGCATAGCCGATCCCATTTTTAACCGGGGATCACTGCTCCATGTCAGTCCATCCGCCATATCCATTAATCCTCTTTCACATAAGTGGCGGGCAGCGTCCACGCTGACCTTGCCGACAACACCGCGCCTTGCGGCAACCGCAGCTGAGAACTCAGTATAAATGGGCATGGTAATCTGGTGGGCTCGGCGCATGTCTTTCACGGCAACCGTCAATATGGCCACGGCCTGGTCTTCGGGAGAGGTATGAGATCCCAACCCATCCAACAACACGAGTTTGTTTACGCGATCGGGGGCGATGGCAGTAACATAGGTGCTGATACCTGCTCCCATGGAGTGTCCCATTAAATCAAATTGATCGAACCCAAGCGCATCTGCAATCGCAAGAACATCATCGATATTGTCGATAAAATGGTAGCGTACACCTTTAGGTCGATGCGAGGACATGCCATGTCCGGCAAGATCCACGGCATAAACATCCCGCTCAATTGCGGGGCCTAACAAATTGTAGGTTGCGCAGTTATCCATCCAACCATGCAGCGCCAATATCGGGAGCTGTTGAGTCTCCTCATTGTTAGCAGCCCAATGTTTTCCTTGTATGGTTAAACCGTTGCGTAATTCGATAGAAAAATCTTCTGCTTGAGTCGTTTCTGTTTTCTTTGAAGGCATCTTCATCTCTGTCGTAAATTTTAATTTAAGGTTGATAGTCCACCCGTCATCAGGCCGTTTGACTAGAATTCTATGAGGAATCAAACATTTTGTGAAGTATCGATCAACATGTTAGGCATTGCCTAGAGCTAAAACAGCTAGAGAAGCTAAGTTAGCTTTTGCATCGGTGACGTTAAGTGATTAGTCTCGCATTTCTGCGCTAGCTTATGTCTGAACTTCCTGATTTTTAATCACTTTGGCTCGACTGGTCTATACTCCAGAGATGTAATTGGATCTGGTTTTACGGTAGTAGTAACGGGAATTACGTATATACCATGAAAGAAAAAGAAGATTTTTATCACGTTCTGCACGTTCATCAAGATGCTGATGCCGCGGTCATAAAGGCGAGCTATCGGGTTATCATGCAGAAACTGAAATTCCACCCGGATTTGGGAGGCTGTTCAAAAGTGGCGGCGCAAATAAATGAAGCCTATAAAGTGCTTTCAAATCCGAATATGCGAGTTCGGTACGATCAACAGTTAGCTAAGAAGCAAAGTCAAAAAAAGAAACAAAAATCAACAAACCCAAGTCAGCGATCTAAGCCTAAGGCGCAATCGAGACCTAAAACCAAGCCAGCAGCCAAACCGACGCGTAAACCAGAACCCAAACCCAAGCCCAAGCCAGAACCCAAACCGAAACCAGAACCAGAACCAAAATCAAAACCTAAGCCTAAGCCTAAGCCCAATCCAGAACCCAAACCCAGAGAACCCAGTGCAAACGAAACACCACGCAATCAGGAAAAAAATCAAAATCGTTTTCAAGAAGCACGACAAACAAAAGCTAGACGATTTGCAGGCTCCGGGAATCACACATATTGCGCGATAACAAAAAATACCAATCAAGAAAATGTCGAGCGGAAGATGTGTCCTTATTGCAAGGAGTCGAACTACATTAATCAATCAGCAAGCGATCAGAACGCGATGATTTGTCATCGTTGCCAGAGTCCCCTTCAATTTGTTAATTTCGATCCTTCCTGGTTGTCACGCCGAGCTAATAATCGTATTGACCGAATCATGAATATCAATGTTTCCATTAACCGGTCAACTGAAACTTCATTCTTGGGCACGGTAGATAACCTTTCACCCACTGGGCTGCGATTTAAATCATACGAACCCTTGAAAATGGGGAGTATTATCCGCATTGAAAGTGACGAACTGACTGCCGTGGCTAGTGTTATGCGATGTGAAATACCGAGTGGAGAGAATGAGCACTTTAGTGGCGTTAAATTTTTAACGTTAAAACTCAAAAAAGCAAAAGGGAATTTTGTCTCATATAAAGCGTAAGATCCGGTACCTATTTCTTTAATCTTCAATTTGAAGCCTTTTTTTTCCGTTATATCCCCCCCAATAATTACTCTCTAAAGTCGGCTATGGTATGTCGGTTTAGTCCTTCACAAATTTTATATCTATTTTCTGTTGCATGAGGTTTGTTTATGCTCAAGATGGCTGGGCCCATTATTCTAATGCCGTTGTGGATATTGCTGAGTGGTATTTTCGCGATTGTTGTTTACAGAACAGCGATGGAATTCTATGTAGTGAATGTCGATGACTTTTTGTTTCTTTTTATCGGGCTGGGAACCTATTTGATTTCAATGTTTATCATTAAGCCCATAAAATATAAATTCTGGGATACTTTCTTTCACGAGATTTCCCACATGTTGTTTGCCATACTCACTTTTGCAAAACCGTTAAAGCTTGTTGTGAGTCCGGACGAACCAGAGAATGGAGTTAATGGTTATGCCCGTTATCAGTTATCCAATGAGTCCTTTCTTTCGCGATATTTCAGAGGTCATATTGTAGGGTTAGCGCCCTACTTTTTTTCACCGATTACACTGCTACTGGTTCTTATTTATTGGATGGTAATTCCCGATAAGCAGAGTTTTCTCTCTGCCATGTTTGCCCCGACACCTACGTTACACGGATTGCTGTTTCTTATCGGATTGACTTATATGTATCATTTGAGAACGGCCTTGAAACAAGCAAGACCGCACCAGACCGATTTTCATGTTGTCGGGTATCTCTACGGAATGGTTTTTGTATGTTTTGTGCAGCTACTTTTTTTGACGTTTTATATTTGTGTGATCAGCATTAATTTCGGTAGTTTTGAATTCGTCTTGAGCTTAATTCAGGAATTAATAATTGACGCTTTAGAATTTGCGAGAAGGTTTGTTGGTCCTCTGATTCAATAAGCTTGACGTATAATAGCACCGTTACCGTTACTTTATATCAGAAAGAGTGTGTGCTTCACATGGCATTGGGGTTTTTCTTTAACTTAGTTTTTTGTACTCTCCGTCTTTCATCCTCTGACATGGTTGCTTGCCTTACGTTATCTTAAATGCTTGAACCATTCCATTGAGCTGGTCGGAGATACTTTTTAGCTCAACAATGGACTGTCGTAGCTGAGAAACCTGATCGGAATTATCATGAATGGAATCAACGATGGAGTTGACTTCAGATTTAACGGAATCGGCTTGGTTCACCCCAGTTTCCACTACGTCTGAAATAGATTGATTTCGGTTAATAATGTCCCCGAAGCGCCCCTCGATTGTCTTGAATACCAACTCGGAATGATTAGCTTGTTCTTCCCCCTCATGTGTTTTGTTGACCATTGTGACAAAACTTGAGGAGGCATCTGTAATGCCTTTGTGTAGATTGTTGATCATGCCGCCTATCTGTTCGGTTGAGCTTTGAGTGCTTTGCGCCAGACTCCTGACTTCGTCGGCGACGACAGCAAATCCTCGGCCATTTTCACCAGCGCGTGCGGCTTCTATAGCCGCATTGAGCGCTAACAAATTAGTTTGATCAGCAATCTTAGTGATGACGTCAATGACGCCCATCACTTTTTTCATTTCCGCATCGACATTCATGAAGGCATCTTGAGTCGTTGAGACTTGTGTCGCGATGGCTTGGAACGAGGTATTCACAGCCGTAACACTGTCTCTGCCTTCTGCGAGTTCGCTCCCGGCATCATTTGCCGTTGTGATACTGGTACTCACTTCTTCGTGAATCTGCCCCATCATAGATGCCATCTCATGGACTTGGGATACGATGGTATCGCTACGTTTAAGTTGGTCACTAAAATTAGAGTTCGTATCGTCAATGCGTGCCAATAAACTAGTGGATAGATTGTTAATGTTGGCAGAGACACCGATGATCAATGCCGTCAATCCGTGAATTGAATTCATTAAATCATTAAATTGTGTCGTGAAGTACTGAATCTCATCTCCATCACCATCACCATCACCATCGCGTCGGTTGGTTGAAGCGCGAGTGGTTAGTTCATGTTGACCGACAACCTTGTCGATTACGCTTACCACATCGGCAAGAGGTCTATTGATCATTTGTCGACAACAAGCGTATAGCGCAGAGAGTATGATGATAAATGATAAAGCGGAAAGCACTATTGTCGTACGGACCAAAGAATTGCTCATAGCGTACGCGGTATCTAAGGGGATCGAAATTGTGATTGTGAGGCCAATATCATTGAAGGACTGTTGCATCGTTTCCCATTGTTCTGGATTTTGTGTGGGGTAATTGCTAAAAACAGGTTCACCTAACACCGTCGAATCAATAAGAGGGGTTCCATCCTGTAGAGTGATAGCAACAAATGTTTGGTTTAAACTGGCTCTCGTTAAGACATCAACCAGTAGGGCGTTAATCTCTAACCTACCGAGCAATACACTACTGAACTCTTCCTCTAAGTAGTGACCAGCTAAGAAATCAAGTGTCACTGCATCGTTCGCGGCAGCAAAATCGATTTTTACCGGTAGGTTGGTAGAAGAACGTTGTACTTCAGGCTCTAAAAGTTCGGCTAAATCATCCAAGTCAACTTCGCTAAGGGGGGCTGTAGGTTGCCCGTGCAGAATGTTAACGACGGATCCCGAGTAGGATATGAGTTGTAAATGTGTGTAGGAATTTTTAAAGTTGGTTACTTTAGTTAAAAATTGGCGTAACACCGTAGCTGATCGTTTCTTATTTTTTTCATCATCCATCATGTCGTAATTGGCATTATCTTCAATAGCGCTGTGCGCCAATATCATACCAATATCGGCGCTTAGTTGAGTTCTGGTGCTGACTATGGACTGATAAATTTCCTGAGTAGTCGCGGCGAGTTCCGTAGTGACGACTTTTTCGACTGAATGATCTATTTGGTACTTTTGTAAAACTAATTGAAGTGCGAGTGTAATAGAAATGACTGAGCCAAGCAGGCCCATTATTTTTGCTGACAGATTCTTAAATCGAAGCATAGCGAAAACAAAATTAGTCTATTAGTAACACCCTTTTATAAGAGTAGACTAATTCGGTGTAGCGCTAAAAATTCAGGGGATTTTTCAGCTCCATTTTAATGTATGTGTCGGTTTCGATTTTTTATGTTGATGAAAATGCTGGCATTGTTTTAAAGCTTTATTTCGGTAAGGAATAAAAGCATCTTCCTGTTATTCCTTAGTTAAAAAACGAGGAAAATTAATATTTTAAAAAAATAATGTGACGACAAATAACGGGAAATAGAGAGGTTATCTCGTTTCTGAAAATGGATTCATAAAATGAACGATACCGATGTTGCCTTATCTCGAATCTCATTCTATAAACTATTTGCGGGTACTACTTTTTCTAATTTCGAAACGCTACAGGGAGTACGTTATGTTTCTAAAAAGGATGGGCGGGATATTAATGTCCGCCATTTTATTGCTGGGAGGTGGTACACCGTCATTTGCGGTGGATGCTCGATTTTCGGGATTTGGTGACGTTATCCTAGGGTTACGTTCAGATGGACCAGCAGATGATGTTGAACTGGCTCGGTATGAAGCCAATGGATCTGATGGTTGGCCTCTCAATGAGCATGATGGGTTTACGGTGACCGGTGTTGATTTCGTTACGATCGTGGATTTGAGCGAGGAGTTGACCTTTCTGACAGAAGCTAACTTGCAAACGGTTCGGGGGGGTAGTTCAGAAATTGAAATTGATATCGAACGAATATTCTTGAACTATTCGTATAGTCAGAAGGTCAATTTCCAAACGGGGCTTTATTTTACGCCCATTGGATACCACAATCGATTTTTGTATTCTCGCGCTTGGTTGATGGACTCAATTCAAATTCCCGATTTGTTCGAAGAGGAATTAAATCTAGTACCAACGCACTCCGTTGGTTTTATGGTACATGGCACCTTTCCTCTACGCAGTGGAAATTCGCTAAGATACATTGTCAATATTGCGAATGGCCGAGGGCCTGCACCCAATGCGGCGATTTATGCCAGAGACCCCGATGGAGGAATGGAATTTACTTGGTTACTGGAATGGACCATTCCACAGTTCAATCAAAGTCGTTTCGGGTTGAGTGGTTGGATGGATCAGGTAGATTCTCGCTACTTGCCGGAGTACGGCGATGAAGATCCTACAACGTCGGCAGGATTATCCATGGATGAAATCGGATTTAATCCCTATGTTGTTATTAATACGCACTTATTTCATATCTTGGCAGAGTATGTTTGGTCCACACGAGAGGATCGTGAGGGAAACTTACCGCAAGACGAATACACGATGTCGGGATTTACATTTGAAATTTCCATGCGCCTGAAGGAGGGGAAGCTACACCCTTATATTCGGTACGATTCCACCTCCTTTGAAGAGGAGGGAGGTTCGCCCTATCTTTCTGTGCGGGGAGATACCGATGAGGGCTTTACCCGGGTCTACATTCCCGAGACGCAGGCTGTCATGTTTGGTGCGGCCTACGATGTGAGTTCTCATTTTCGCCTAAAAACGGAATTTGTCCATAACATGGAAGGGCATAGGGCCGAGAATGTGTTGATGTTTCAAGCCGCATTTGGCTTTTAAGCAAAGGAGGATAAAAATGAAATTACGAAATATGTTAAAAGTTATTTGTATGTCTTCTTTGTTTCTGATGACCAGTGCCGCTAATGCGGGTGAACTAGCCGTCATAATCAATACCAAAAACCCCGCAGTAGGTCTATCAGCATTAGAGGTGAAGCAGCTATACCTCAAGAATAATACCCACTGGGGAAACGGGAAGAAAGTACGTCCGTCGGCATTTAATTATGAAGCTGATTTGGCTACGCAATTCTATAAGCAGGTCCTGTCGATGACACCGACGGAAGTGGAAAGGCATTGGATCGAACTGCAGTACGGCAAAGCCTTGAAGCCACCTGTGCAGCTAGATGATGATGAGGCAATGATAAAGTTTGTTAGCAAGTTCAAGGGGGCGGTGGGCTTTGTAGACGCAGCCTCAGCGGCAGGTAATGCGAAGGTGAAAGTCCTATTAATTGTGCGTTATTAGGCGTTACTGTAGTACTGATATTATTACTGTCCTAGATTTCACTTCTACCCCTATACTTATGGAAAGGTAATGTTCCGTTGTAGTAATGGAGTAGTCGTATGAGTAGTAGAATCCATCCTTTCCCATTTGTAAAAACTGTCATATTGAGCTGTGTCTTGTTCTTTCTTGTTGGTTGCACGATGGGGCCAGAAAGAAAAATACTCCCGACATTCAATAAGGAGCCTGTTAGCCAGAGGCGGATTGATCTCGGTAAAACTTTATTCTTTGATAAAATTCTATCCCATGACAAGACCGTGTCTTGTGCCACCTGTCATCAGCCAGAGTATGGGTTTGCAGATCCCGTGGCTTTTTCCACAGGTGTCAGTAAGAAGCCGTTAGCTCGGCATACGCCTCATCTTTTTAATATATTTTCAAACAGCTCCTTTTTTTGGGACGGCCGTTCTCCGTCATTGGAGCATCAGGCGTTGCAGCCGATACCGAATGAGGATGAAATGGGGCTGCCTGTCAAAGAGATGGTTAAGCGTCTAAAGCAGGAGCCTCGCTATGTCACTGAATTCGGCGCTGTCTTTCCGCGCTCCGGGGTCACGGCTAAAAATGTCGGTATTGCTATCGCGGCTTTTGAGAGGACTATAGTGGCTGATAATACACCCTTTGATCGTTTTCAGAGCGGTGATACCAAAGCGCTGTCTGCCAGTGCAAAACGAGGGATGGATTTGTTTTTTGATAAAAAAACCAACTGCTCTAAATGCCATTCAGGCGATAACTTTACCGACAGTGATTTTCACAACACCGGTCTTTTTGGGGAAGACTTGGGTCGAGCGACCGTGGACCGTCACGGTCAATTTCAGATGCGACCTTACCCCTTCTTCCATACTCAAAAAGCATTCAAGACACCGAGTCTACGCAATGTTTCATTGACGGCGCCCTATATGCACAATGGGGCTTTTAACACCTTAGAAGAGGTGATAGAAATTTATAATAAGGGTGGCCAAGATCCAGAAAGCTACGGCATCTCGTTAGATATTAAACCGCTAAGCCTAACTCAGCAGGAGATGAAGGATCTTGTCCTTTTTCTCAAAGAAGGTTTGTTGTCCCCGAATAAATTTAATGCCGCGATGACGCATTAACTAACGAGTATGATTTGTCTGGGATGAGATAAAAAAGAAATGAGTATAAAGCTAAAATTTATTATTTCGTTATTCACTATTTTGATTATCTGTGGCGTGGGAGTGTTTCACACTAGCTCGGGCAGTAAAGAAATTATTATGGACGTGACCAATGTCAAAGAGAGGATCTACCCCAAACTGAATGCCATTAAAGATCTTATTGAATATGTAAGATTGGTTCAAAAGACCAAAATGAACGCTCTGCGAGAGAAGGACGATGAATATGTAGAAGACATGGAAGAATACGTTTGGGCGTTTGATGCCATCATGGAAACCATTAATAGTGATATGTCTGACGCCACACTGGTCGAATTTAGTCAACGACTTAAGACTTTTGTCTACCAACCTTTACCATTGGAAGAGACGCTTAGCGTCGAACAGACCAGAGAACTACGCGGAGCGATTCTGGAAGAATCCAATACACTGATGATCGATATGGAGCAGTATCGCATTAATCGATACAACATATTTCAACAATCTCTTGACCACATTCGAGAACGCTCTTTGGGGTTTGAGAAACTCTCCATCGGTTTGTCAGGTGTTTTAATCTTGGTTGTTGCCATTACCTCTCTTGTTATGATTGGTATTGTTCGCAACATTCAATCTTTGGTCAATAGCGCCAATTTATTATCAGACGGTGATTTAGTTAAACCTATTTCCCATTCATCTAAAGGAGAGCTTGGGTCGTTGCAGATTGCATTTGAGAAAATGCGCCTTCATTTGAAAGATTACATAGATAACTTGGATACCAAGGTGGTTGAAAGAACGCATCAGCTTTTGGTCGCCAAGCAGGAAATGGATGACATTATGGGTGCCGTTGAAGAAGGGATCTTTACCTTTAATATGGATAAGAGTGTGAACGCCGAGCATTCTGTAAAAGCCAAAAGTTTATTTGATACGGCCATTTTTGAGGAAAGCTCGCTGAAAAACCTGTTGGAGATGAATGCGAATCAACTGCAAGAATTTGATCTTTGGTTAAGTCTTTGCATGGATATGAAAAATCTGCCAAGGAAATGGGATATGTTTTCGAGGTTGAGTCCAGTGACGGAGATTTGCAAGTTGGAAGGCGAGAGTATCGTGGAGATAAACTATAGACCCATTACCGTTGGAGACAAATTAACAAAGATAATGGTTTTAGCACGAGACATTACTCAAGAAAGGGCCACCGAAGTGGCGCTAGCTAAGAGTCAGCATGAGCAAGAATCGATGATGCGTAGAGTTCTGGTTTTGCTCAATAGTGATAGCCAAGAGATTAAGGACTTTCTAGCGTATGCTGCGACACAGGTGGATGCTTATGAGAAATACAATGATATGCAAGCGCTAGTGGTAGACGTGGAAGCGCTATTTCGAGCGCTACATACGCTCAAGGGGCATTCAGGCACCTTGGGTTTTGACGACTTCGCAGAAAATATCGCAAGGGCTGAACATTTCTTGGATAAAATAAGAAAGAATGAAGCCTGCGAATTTAGCGAGTGGATAGAGAGTTTGCTGTTGGTGAGAGAAGAGCTGGATCATATTCTTGTTATGAGAGATAAAATATTCCGTCGTCAAAGGGATGATCGAATATCAATTGATAAGAATCTTTATGACGAAATGCTTAAACGAGTGCAAGGAGGCCGGGCATATTCCAATTTAGAGATGGCCACGATGCTCGGCGAATTAAGTATGCAGCCCTTTGACAGCTATTGTGAAAAATACCGAAAGTTAGTCAAACGCTTTTCAAACAGTCTGGATAAACCCATAGATGATCTGGTGGTTGAAACCCCCGATAAAATGATACACCGATCGCAGATGAAAAAAATTGATGATGCGGTGGTGCATATTATTCGCAACGCGATCGATCATGGTATTGAAGATGAAGAAACACGCGAGGATAAGAAAAAGGGGCCAGGTAAAATAGGGCTGTCTCTTTTTTCGGAAAATGGAGATATGACTATCACTATTAGTGACGATGGTGCGGGCGTAGATCCAGACAAGATAGCTGCAATAGCGATTAAAAAGAATATTATTCACATGGAAGAGTGCAATGCGCTCAGCAATGATGAGAAAATAAATCTCATTTTTGCCGCTGGTGTAACCGGTACGAGCGAAGTCAGCGAGCTCAGTGGTCGCGGTGTGGGAATGGATGCGGTTTCCGATATTATGAAGGAGCTGGGCGGGGATGTTAGATTGAACAGTACGCTAGGGATGGGCACGACCTTTACTTTGCGTTTTCCTATGCAATGAGCCTACAGGCTAGGGAAGAGTGAACCTATCTTTGTTCTTAGTAAGCATACATCAATGGGCTTGGAGATAAAGTCGTTCATACCTGCATTTAGGCAGGCCCATTCATCTGTTTTGTAGGCACAGGCTGTCATCGCTAAAATGGGGGTTTTAATGCCAAGTTCACGGATGTTCTTGGTAGCCTCTAAGCCATGCATAATGGGCATTTGCATATCCATACAGATAAGATCAAAACGGGATTCTTTCATGGCGTCTACTGCCGCTTTTCCGTTTTCGACTAAAGTCACTTTGTGGCCCATTTCTTCGAGCATGTATGCTTGTAATTTTTGATTTAGGATATTGTCTTCTGCCACTAAAATGTTCAAACAGAGTTCGTTGACATCTTGACCTTCGTTGGAGCATGTTTCTATATCAGAACAACCGTCATTGTTTTTTAGAGCGGGCACAGATATGGCAGGTTCAGTTATGGCGGGTTCAGTTGTGGCGGGTGCACTGAGTTTTTCATTTGATTTGATTAAGGCGGTTTTCGACTTTTTCAAATTCAATGTAAATGAAAAGCAAGAGCCCTCGCCGATTGTGCTTGTCACCATTATTTGGCTTTCTAGAGCTTCAACGAGTTTTTTGACTATCGACAAGCCTAGTCCTGTACCGCCATATTTACGGGTTGTACTGTTGTCGGCTTGCCTAAAGGGATCAAATATAAAGTTGATTTGTTCCTCAGAGATACCGATACCCGTATCGTGAATTTCAAAATGAATACTGATATCTTCATCGCTTTCATTCGAAGTTGATATCCGAATGCTAACTTGACCCTTTTGGGTAAACTTAAATGCGTTGCCTACAAGGTTCATTAATATTTGTCGTAAGCGGACTGGGTCAGAATATATCTGAACGTCATTATCGGGGATATCAAACGAGAGCTGTATCGACGTGTCGATCACTTTTGGCCTAAATGTATCGATAACATCTTTGGCAAGCTCTTCTAGGGAGAAATCAATGTTTTCTAATTCAATGCGCTTGGCTTCAATTTTTGAGAGGTCTAGAATATCGTTGATCAGTGTCAGCAGGGAGGCGGAACACTGCTTAACGATATTAAGTGCTTCGACTTGTCGCTTGTCTAGTTTTGACCTCAATACTATTTCAGTAAAACCTATTATCCCATTCATTGGTGTGCGCAGTTCATGAGACATATTGGCTAGGAATTCTGTTTTGGCTCTATTCGCTGATTCAGCTTCTAGTTTGGCTTTTTGTAATGCATTTTTCTGAAGTTTCAGCTTTTGGTACATTTTTTTTGCATCTTGCAAGGACGCTTCTTGTGCTTGTTTGGTAATAAGAAAATCTGAAATTCCATCATGAGCAGGGAAGTCCGAAAAAGTCAGTCCCATCTCTTGCATGGATTCGATGCTTCTCACCACGGGAGACCACAAAAGCAGGCCACCTTGCTCATCTATCAGCAGTTGCCCTCTAAATTGTTGAGCTGTTAAGCACAGTTCGGCCACCAGTAGACCGCCGGATACAGTGCCTAATTCTTCTAGTGTTGGAGAATCCTCCGCTGGTAGTATCCAGTTAAAATAGTCATAAAAACAGTGGCCTGATTCAAGATCTGGGCACAGCTTCGCAATAGCATCTCCTAATTGCTGTATTTTAAAATGATGATCTACAGCGATGTGAAAAGGAAAGGCCTGTTCAAACTGTGTCTCTGAAAGTGTCCGCTTGGCTACAGGCATTTTTAAAGAGTGACTAAAAAGCTATCGTGTTCCGCACTATGGATGCGTTGTTCGACCGGCTCAATTTTCAATTCCTGATTAAAGCGTTTACCTAAACCTTTGAGTAAGCCTTGCATCATAGGGGCTAGGCCTTCGCGCTCGCTATAATAGTGAACCAGCCATTGGTTATCCGCTTTTATTTCTACCTTGAACCTGGGAGGAGTCAGAGCAGGAAAATTGATTGCAACTCTGCCATGTAGGTTGCTTAGATTACTTAAGAACTCGCCTATGGTGTTACCCCCCATATCTAGCATCGCGCCATAACCTTGCTCCGCAGTGTAGCTAATCCAGTATTCTCCAAAAGTTTCAAGAATGGTGACGGCAGGTAGCTCCAGTACTTCTGAGGCGGCTCCCACTAAGTTATAAGTGATCGAGTCATCATAGGCATCCATACTCACAAACATATCTTCTTCGATGCCTGACTTCTCTAGAATTTGTTCCCAAGCTTCGTCCCCAAAATTAGAAACAACTAATTGATTAACTGCTTTATTGACTAAGCCGTACATGTTGCTACCTCACAATTGATACCGCGCCGAATTATTCCAGAGACTTCACCGATTCCAGAGACTTCTCCTATTTCAGCTACACCAACTGCTGAAGGTAAGGCTTCCTAATTAAGTGTAGCTGGAAATGTTCAGGTTTCGGCCGTGTAATTTGAGTTTTACTCGGATTTGAATGGGTAAGAAATCGGATTAATGCAGGCCTGTTTTCTGTGAATTATGGGTTTCATTTATATTTTAAAAAATTCATGCACTCTAAAAATTAATGATTATCTAAGCCTATAGTAAGACTGGAATTTTTCATTTTACCTCTTCTCTTGTAGGTTGAAAAAATAGAGGTGCTAATAATTGGAAATATCTGTTTTGGCGATTTACGTGAAGACTAAATGGGAACAAAACTATTAGCTTTATTTTAATGGTATTTTCAAAAGCTAATAGTTTATGGCCAAAAGTAATAAAGGCATTTCGTATAGACATAAACGCAATGAGCGATAGGGGCAAGCTACATGAAGCCTTTAGATCTTAGTGTTTTTTACAGACTCATTGAACGATTGCCTTCCTCCGTCTGTCCAGACCGCTGCATCAATTTTTGATATTGATAGGCAGCGGCCAATAAGCACGCGCCAATTAACATAAAGACGATGATTTTTTGAAGCAATGAGAAATCATTCATATCCCAAAATAATATTTTCAACGCGGAGACTATATACGTGGACACGGAGAGCCAGATTAATTTTTTCATTTTTGGCTTGGTGGTTTGAAAAAGAATGATAGTGGCGTGTACGACTAGAGAAAAAGAAATAATCGGCCCAAGCATAGTAGAAAAAAGTTGAGTTAATATGGCGATGTAAGCCGGAATGCTAATGAGATTGAAAGCCCATAAGCTGACAAGATTTCCTCGTGTGCGCATCCATACTGCTCTGGCCTGGGTGCTATTACGATGGACTGTTAATGCGGCACAAAAGATGGCTGATCCATTGAGAAGTATAGTCAGTAGGGCTCGACTAATTTGATCTGAATTCTGGAATACCATCCAAACGGAATTCATCGTCATCAAGAAAAATAATGTGAAGATAGAGCCATATACTAATATCAGATTCGTGCGCAGCGGTGCCAGAACGGGTCGATAATAAAAGAGCCCAGTAAAATAGATTAAGGTTGCCAAAAGGGCAGCTGATTCGTTGCTGGTCGCTCCGTAGGTAATAATAAAGACAGCGGCAGCATAGTAGTAGATGCCCCAAGAATAGATAGGTTGTAGCGCCTTATGACATGATGCCAAAGCATATTTACCTATGGGTACTCTCCGAAGGCCTTGTCCCAACCATCCGACGATAAGGAAAAAAACCATTCCCGCAAGTAAAGCGCTGAGCGCATTACCTTGCCAATCGTCAAATTCTGCTAACCAGCAAGAATAGATTGCCGTGGCACTAGCCGCTACGATCAAAAGTCGCATCTCTAGCTTTAATACAGGTTCTTGAAATCGGTGGTATAAGAACAATGCGATCGTACTGGAGCCCCATAACACTACCGGCAAATAGTCACTGTGTTGGCGTAACACACTGGGTAAGAAAAACACGGGTATTAAGCAATAAAATAAGAGACGCATGTTTTCCGTCAAACCTGAGCGAGTGCTATGACGATAAAACCGTTGATAAAATTCGGCTATTAACCACAAGCTAAGAAAAGCTTCCACTCTGGCAACCTGCCCATAAATACTCTGCTCTGAGAAATGAAAGTTACCCGTTTTTACTGCGCTCACTATTAGGGGAATTGCGAGTAAGCCGTAATGCCCCAGTCCCAATACTTCGGTCCAAAACAGTTCTTTTTCTCGGGCCCGCCAGATAAGAAAGAACAGCGGTACAATTGCTAACAGCCACATACCGAGAGGCCATAAAATACCGACGCTTAGCAAAAAGCTAGCGGAAAGTAACACTGATAATAAATTCTCAAGAAAGACAGTGAGTCTCATCTCAGTGGCAGTTAATGTTTCTCTATTTCGCTCCATCAGTAAAACGGCGAAATATGTCAGGCAAGTTATCGCGATTAAATTACCCCAGCCAGTGCCGAGATTTAACGCCAATAATTCCGCAGTGGGCACGATTGAATTGATAACCCACTGGGTTACTTGTAGTCCTACTGCTAGAAGCGAGAACAGCAGTGCAATATATCCTTCTATTCTCACGCTAGTGAGTTGAAACTTGCTTCCCAAATAAATCAACATCAAGCCCTCAAGACACCAGATAATGCCTCTCATTTCTGGGCTACTGAGGACCAATATGCCCACACCCATAAACAAACCCGCGTGTAGTAAGGCAATGGCCTGTAACGCTCGGGATTCGTCGCTGAGGGGTGAATAATTGAATAAGGTTTTAGGCAATAAAAATACAGCAATCCAGGGAAGGGTATTCAGTAAATAAAGGACGCCTAATGTACGGCTATCCAGGATCATGTTTTGCGTCACAAACAAAATAAAGATGATGTTGGATGTTACGATGATTAATCGAGTTCGGTTTATTCCCTCGGTAGGGCTTAGACCCTGCAATGCATAATGAGCAAAGGCATAGAAAAATCCATGAATAATGGCAATTGAAATTAAGCTTTGAGTCAGCGATACACTTTGATAATCCAAGGTCGCATGGCCAATTGAAATTTCAATCATCGCAAAACACAGTCCCATGCAAAGAAGCGCTAGGGGCTGCCAATGGATACGTTGGGATAAACGTAGCGTGGCTATGGCTAATATTAATAGGTAGCTCAAATAAAGCTGTGGAGACTGATCAACATGATTCATCACCAAAGGAAGTGTCGCACCTCCCACTAAAGTAACGATGGCCACAATGCGCGTTACAAAAAGCAGCGACAGGACATAAGCCGTTGCCGTGACCGTGGCCAAAATAATAAATCCCATTAGGTCGGGGACTAACTGGTAATACGGTCCAGCGAAATAGGCACAGAGATAAAGTAGAATCACGCCTAGCGCAATCAGACCTGAACCATACTCCGCCATATCTTTGCGTTGCCGAGTAAAAAGAACACCGCCTACCGTGGTAATCAATGCAACAATAAAACCCAGCGCGACTTTACCGGGTGGGCCCAAAAATTCGTTGAAAGAATACTGTAGCAGGTAGCCAAAACCTAATACCAAGGCAATGATGCCCGTCGATGTCATAAAAAATACGGGTGTTTTGCCTTGATCTCGATAGTGGCGATACAAATTGAAAAACTGTTCAATTGATCTGAAAAAAGGGCTCAGTAGTGGCGCAACGAGTGCCAACAGTCCTTCTTTAATCATCCTTGTGAGGGCGGAAGGCTTTTTCGTCCGTTGATAGGACATGGTTTTTGCAGCTGGCTTTTGCGTGCGTTGATAGGACATGGTTTTTACAGCAGGCTTTTCACTCTTCGTTACCGGTTGATAAGAACTAGTGACAAGGGGTTCGGTTTGTTTATTATTCTCCTGCTGTTCGTCGATAGCTGGCGCGCCGTCAGCCTGATCATCTGCTTGCCAGATAGTTTTCATTTCAAGCGCGTCGATGCGACGGGAAAGAATGCGGACCTTTTTGTCAAAGGTGTCTTCCAGTACCGACACTTCCTTGCGAAGTTTTTGTATTTCCTTATTCATATTTGATTCTTTGTTATTAGGTTTTTGATGTTAGGTTTTTGATGTTAGGTAAGTGAGCTCCTCTTTACCATACAGTCGTGCAGCTAATGCAGAATACATCAAAGCAATATATAGATTGCTAAATCAATAAAAGAAGCTAATATATTGTATTAAGCTAATAAAGCAACGTATATGTTTACAAATATGAAATCATTACTTCAACAACTTAAAGCTAGGCGCCTTGCTCTAGGTTTTAAGCAAAACGATATGATGCTACGGGTAGGTGTTTCCCGTCAGCAATATCAACGCTTAGAGTCAAAAGGAAATCCCAGGCTCGATACCCTCGAGTTGATTGCAAAAGGCTTTAACAGCGAGATTATGCTGATACCGAAAGAAAAGTTAAATGCGGTTCTTGCAGTATTGGAGGACAGAATTCCTGATGCTGGGAATGGTGATCTTTCTGAAAAAACCTCGCGCATGTCTAAAACTAAAGAGCGGAGAAGTCTTTCTGATGACCCTTGGCAGGATTTTTTAGGAGATGACTCGTGAGGGGTGAAGCCAGTGATCTTAAAGCCAGTGACCTCGAAGCCAGTGTCCTTAAGTTAACGCTATATGGAAGGCTTGTGGGTTACCTGGTGGGTTATCAAAATGGGCGGAACGTGTTGAGTTTTGCGGATGAGTTTAAAATGGATGGGGATCGTCCGACATTTAGTTTAACGACACACCCTGCATTTCCCCATGCAGGTGATTTGATGTCAGCGTCTTGGGTAAGGCATCAGCGTTTACATCCTATTTTGTCTAACTTGCTACCTGAAGGTTCACTGAGAAACTTAATTGCTCAGGGGCTTAAAGCACATATCGATAATGAATTTCATATTCTGTCTTATTTGGGTGAGGATCTGCCAGGGGCAATCGTTGCGAAATCGGTGGAGCCGGATGATGTTCCTGACCGTGTTTTATCGACTCATGAAAAAGCCAGGGCTGTAAAGTTTGAGGCGATAGCGCAGGAAAATAAATTTTCCTTGGCGGGTGTGCAGATGAAATTTTCCATGAAGGAAATAGAGGGTCGTTACAACTTATCCAGAGGCGATGTTCTGGGTGATTGGATTATTAAAACGCCTTCAACTCAGCATAAAGATGTACCGCAGAATGAATACACGGCAATGACACTGGCTTCGTTAGCCGGTGTTGAGATACCGGAAATTAAATTGGTTGATCTGGATCGACTGGACAATTTACCACAGATTAATTTGCCAGATGAGAAGCAAGCATTTGCGATCAGGCGTTTTGATCGTAATGCAGATGAACGCATTCACATGGAAGACTTTGCGCAAGTTTTAGTGAAGTATCCTCACGAAAAATATAACTCAGCTAACTACGAACAAATTGGCAGAGTTCTTTATGAATACGCTGGCGATGGATTAGCGGATGTTCAGCAGTTTGCGAGGCGTCTACTGGTGAATATACTTCTCGCTAACGGTGACGCGCATTTAAAAAATTGGAGTTTGCTCTACACCGATCAAATCACACCAAGGCTTTCGCCTGCCTACGATATTGTTACGACAAATGTTTACATCGATGAAGAAAAATATTTTGCGTTGAATTTAGGGAAAACGAAAAGCTGGTATGAAGTGTCCTATCGCCATTTTGAATCTTGGGCTGATAAGTCAGGCATACCCTGGAGGGTGATTAAACCTCATCTTGATGATGTTTTAGATAAGGCTAAAAGTGTGTGGCCAAAAGTATTAAAGGATCTCCCTATGAATGATGAGCATAAACTGAAGCTCAAAAACCACTGGGCAAGATTGCATGCAGACTTTCGACTCTAAAATCTGGTCTTATTGGACGAAGGTGTATGAAACTTCGTGATCAGGTAGACTCAATGATTTCAATATTATTCTAGGGAGGGAATGTTGTTATGCCGACGATAAATAATGAGTGGTATGAGGAAAACGCAGAACAATGGTGGGAGGAGGGTTCATTGATGTCCATTTTGCAATCATTGAATCCGGGTCGTCTGACTTATCTCGATGAGATTATGGCGGGGCAGTCCTTAAAAGCAGCGGAGACTCGTATTCTGGATATCGGTTGTGGCGGTGGTTATATGACGGAGGAGTTGGCGAAGAAAGGGTTTGTTGTTTCCGGTGTTGATCCTTCACCGGGCTCAGTCGCATCTGCAAAACGGCATGCAGAAGAGGTGGGTTTCGATGTGGAGTATAAAGTGGGTAGAGGAGAAGACCTGCCGTTTGAAGATCGACAATTTGATATGGTGAGTTGTTGTGATGTGCTGGAGCATGTTTCCGATTTACCGAAAGTGATTTCAGAAATTTCTAGAGTTTTAAAGCCAGATGGTATTTTCTTTTACGACACGATTAATAAAACGGCTCTTAGTTGGTTGCTGCTGATCAAGCTTGCGCAAGATCTTCCTCTGGTGAGAATGGTGCCGAAAGATACTCATGTTTGGAATATGTTTATAGAGCCCACACGTCTTAGTTCCATTATGCGTAATGTTGGATTAGTGCCACAGTCTGAATGTGGCTTCGGACCGCAAAAGTTACTGGGAGCGTTACCGCAGTTGTTGAAATATAAATTGGGGATGTCATCACCTACGGAGATGGGGCATTCTTTGATGATAGGTCCGGTTCGCAATAAGTCGCTACTTTATATGGGTTGGTCAAATAAATCGGCTTGGGCTTGAGGTTGTTGTTCACAATTGAATTTAGCAGAGGTAATGCAACGTTACCTCTGTTGAGACAGTATTAGTTCTGTTAAGAAAAAATTAGTTCTTTCCACATATATTCCCTTCGCCACAATTCGCCCTTTTTGTTCACCAAAATGCCCGATCATCGCCATTAAAAGGTCACGTCAATCCTATGTAATAGAGAGAACTACTTATCAAGGGTTCTCTTATGTTGGCGAACAGTAAAGATATGTTGGGGGCCGTGTTTTTTTTGGTGCTCTTAATTTGGGCTCAGGGTATTTGTGCAGAGACTTTTGGCGGGGCGAACGGGGAGTTGATGCTGCGATCTCAGGGAGGCAAGGCGGTTGCCGCGCCGTTGCTAAGGTCTGAAGTCGATATCGATGTTGGGGGGTTGTTAGCGCGAGTTGTTGTTACCCAATATTTTAAAAATACCACTGATATTTGGATGAACGGCGAATACCAATTCCCCTTGCCTGAAAGAGCCGCTGTTGATCGTCTTGTCATGACGGTGGGTGAGCGTCGAATTGTCGGTGAGATAAAAGAGAAGCAAGTAGCAAAAAAAATGTTTGAACAAGCTCGACGCGCAGGGAAGCGCGCTAGTTTAGTGAGCCAACAACGTCCGAATTTGTTCACCAACAATATTGCGAACATTGGTCCAGGGGAAACCATCAGTGTTGAAATTCATTACTTGGAAACACTAGATTACCAAAACGGTGAGTTTAGTCTTCGTCTTCCGACGACGATTACGCCGAGGTATATTCCGGCTCGTTCAAGAGAGGTTATTCAGGGATCTGAATTGAATGAAGAAGATGAATCGGAACTTAATACTGTTGCGAGTGATGTGAGTGTCGCCGGTACTATTGATAAAAATACGGGCTGGTTAAGTAGCACTGTTCAAGAAGAAGATCATCTCTCTATTTTTCCCCCTATGACGAATACCGGCAATTCACAAACAATGCGCTTGCAGATGAGGATTGATGCCGGCTTTCCGCTGGAGTACGTGCACAGCCTTTATCATCCCGTTCAGGTGAGCAATACCGATACGCTTTATCAATTGCAGTTTGTTGACCGCGAGATACCAATGAATCGTGACGTCGTTTTTCGCTGGAAGCCGAGAGTATTTGGTGGAATCGGTGCGGCTTTATTTAAACAAGAAATGGCGGGGCACGATTATCATTTGTTAATGCTGCTGCCCAATATCGAGACTTTGTCTCAAACGGCTCAAGAGGTGTTGCCGCGAGAGTTGATTTTTGTCTTGGATACTTCTGGCTCTATGAGTGGAGAGTCGATTCGCCAAGCGCGAGCGGCATTGATCCAAGGGTTGGAGCACCTCAAGCCGGGAGATCGATTTAATGTGATTGAATTTAATGATCAAGCGAGTCAGCTTTATCCCTCGGCTGTTGATTTTGATCTCCACTATATTGAGAAGGCGAAGCACTATATAAAAAACCTCAATGCGAATGGTGGGACGAATATCGCAGGGGCATTAGACCTTGCGCTGATGCATGATGCATCAGAAGGTTATGTTCGTCAGATTGTATTTATTACCGATGGTAGCGTGGGTAATGAAGAGGATTTGTTTATTCGGATTCACCAAAACCTTCGTGAGAATCGTCTCTTCACTGTGGGTATCGGGTCAGCTCCGAATCGTTATTTTATGCGTGTAGCGGCGGAGATTGGTCGTGGCAGTTTTACGCATATTGGCGATGTGGGCGAGGTTGAGAAGCAAATGTCGGATCTATTTCGTAAATTGGAAAGCCCCGTGTTAGCGGGCTTGAAGCTTGATTGGGGCGGGGCAGATGTCGACGTTTTTCCGAAACGCGCACCGGATATTTATGCAGGGGAACCGCTGGTGCTTTATCTTCGTTCGGATTCGGGCGCGTTAAAGGGTTCGCTACGGGTAGAAGGCAACAGAGTCGGTGAGCGTTGGCAGAAAACGTTATTACTGGATATTGCTAAAAACCAAGATGGCGTTGCGAAGCAATGGGCACGGCATAAAATACATGAAATCATGTCACCGCAGAATAAGACCGCTGCTGAGGATAAAAAACAAAACGTATTAACGCTGGCCTTGAAGCATCAATTGTTAAGTCGATATACCAGCTTCATTGCGATAGAAGAAACTGTGACGAGACCTCGTGATCAGAAATCTCAGAGTATAAAAATTCCAAATGCGATGCCTAAAGGCAATACCATGGCGATGCCTCAAACAGCGACGTCATCCGTATTCAATCTGATAGTGGGTTCCATTTTTTTGATACTGGGCTCTTTGATGTTTAGTTTTTTGATGTGGCGATCTGAACCAAGATGAAGGATAAACACAGCGGGAAATACAAAGCCAAAATCCGCTTTTGTAGGTTGTTCGTAATTCTGATGGTGATGATCATTGGTCTCGCCTTCACGGGTAAAGGTGCCTACATTCAGAGTAAAGCAGTCTTAGCGCAAGGTTTGATGGTTTTAGCTTGGCAGCGTTATCTCGATACGGGCGAACCCCAAAAGCCTTGGCCTTGGGCTGACATAAAACCCATCGGTAAGTTAATCGTTGATCGTTTGCAGGTGGAGCAAATTATGTTGGATTCTCATGCGGGAGAGGCTTTGGCGTTTGGTCCTGGGATGGTTCGAGGAGAAACTTCATGGTCGAACACTACATGGCCGAACACTTCATTATCGAACACTTCACTGTCGAATAATCCTGTGTGGGTTGTGGCGGGACATCGAGATACCCACTTTCGGTTTTTAGAAAAATTATTATTGAAGGACGTGATTCGATTGTCGATTGGGTCGGATGAAACAGGAGCGGAGGGTTTCCCTAATGATGCCGCCTATGCGATTCAAAGTCTGCAAGTGATGGATAGCCGGATTCATCACCTGCCACTGAACGCAATGGAAAACACACTTTATCTTGTCACCTGTTACCCCTTCAATGAGATAAGATCCGGCGGTCCGTTGCGATATGTTGTGACTGCTACGCAAGTGCAGCGGCATTCACTCCCCTTTTCGGATACGGATAACACTGCCTACTTTTGAGCTGAGGATGTCACGAGAGCAATAAGGTACGTCTATCCATTGTTTCTCACTGTAGAGTTCCGTGGAGTCGGCATAATGCGGGGAAGCGGGATTCGATGACTGCGAATAAGTTAAAGCCACTTGTGCATCGGGGCAATGAGTGTCATCAAAACTGACCACTTGGATATAACTGTTGCCGGTGAATATGTCGCTGTAGCCTTCTTCTGGAATGAGGTTTGATTGAATAACGCTAAACCCAAATCCAGTGCTGCCGTGAATTGGGATATCCTGGTCTCCTCGAGTGACATATTGCAGCTCGCCCCAAGGCTGATTAATCTCAAGCCCCGCCTCTAAAATTCGCTCAACAGCGCTGGCCAGTGAATTCTTAACGTGTTCAACAACATTTGGGTTCTCAATGTCTAGCGTGTTCGGCGTGACCACGGGTTGGTTTGGATCAAAAGGCACTGCCCAAAAAGAGTCGCCACTTGTCAGCGTTTTCCACATTTCAAGAAAGAGGTGGGGGCCAATACTGTCGACATTTGATTTTCTATCCCATCCTGCCAATATTCCACAAGCTTCAATGACGCGATGTGGTGTGGTTGAATAATCTGACCAGTCCACATCGCCACTGCAAACCTCAATGACTGAATCGGTAATTAACTCAGCGGCATAATTTCTGTTACCGTACATAATGTCACGCATATTTTGATTGTTAAATCCGCCTTCGCCTAAGCCATCCTCCCCACTAAGGCGGTCACGAATTTGAATATGCGCTAAGCGAGAGCGCAAGGTTTGTTCCCCTTGCTCTTCACCCACAATCGGTGAATAACCGGTTAAGGGACTGTCCTCGTTACTCAACCAATAACTGTCATTGGAATTCAGCGCATAATCACTGGTTGTCATGCTGGGTAGCTGGGATGCGCCCAGTGTGCCTTCCTGTTGGGAGTCTTCATCGTTACCCCATTCGCAATCGGGGTCGGAACCATCCAAGGTGACATATCCCGCTTGCGTTAAAGCCGGTGCAATGAGGCCTCGTACACAACTGTTTATCTGCGCGGCCGTTACATTGGGTGTTGTACTGTAGTCGCCATAAAATGCCGTTCCCTCGCGATCTACGGCAACGGTGTTGGTCCAGGGGTTCCCCATACTCGCACTAGCCGCTTCCAGTTCTTCCATGTTTTTCGCTGCGCCCATCATTCTCCAAGTATCCAAGCTGCGGGTATTGGATAAATTCACATCTCGGACCGCTAACACCGTGCCAAAGACGTTGGGCCAGCCGGCTAAATTGGGATTCACGGGAGACAAGTCTAGGATAGGGCCGTAATGGGTAAAGTAGTAAGTGTGCTCAACCGTTAAAAAGGTGCCATCACCTTTGGGAACCTGAACTGAAACAGTTTCTGTTGTAATGTCGCGAGTTTCATTTCCATAGACGTATTTCATTGGATTGGTTGGGTCCAGTGTCACTTCATAAAAGGTAAAACGCTTACCGGTGGAAACCGTATGACTCCATGCAATATCTTTATTGTAACCGACGTGTATCAAGGGAAAGCCATATAAGGAAGCGCCCATGACATTGTATTCTCCCTTAACCTCCAAATGCGCCATGTAAAAACGCAGACTACCCTGCCAGGGAAAATGCGGATTACCCAACAATAGTCCTCTGCCATTATCCGTTAAGTCACCCCCTATGGCGTAGGCATTACTGCCCATTTCTTCATGACTGGGCAGATTCATCGCTTTCGTATTCAGTGCTAAATCAAGACTTCCTTTTTTTGGTGTTTCTTGTTTGGCTAAGGATTGATTGGTCGGTCCATCCGCTAATGCAATTAATCCCGCTAAAGGTCCGCTACTCGAGACTAAAAGAGTTTTACGAAGTGCTTTTGCTAAGTCCAATCTATTCAAAGGACGTACCCACGCCTCGCCGCGACAGCCCTGTTCACCTTGTGCCAGATTGTCGATACCGGTTTCTTCCAAGTAGCGATTCATCCCGTCGGTGTAGCCTTCGATGAGGTCTTGGGTTTGCTGCGATATTAAGGTGAGAAACTCCTCTTCAATGATAGAGTCTTCGTTGTAGAGCGCGTATAAGAAATCGTTTTCGATAGCGCCTTCTGCCCCCAAATAACGAACAGACTCTCCGTTGGCTTCCACGATATCTTTCATTAGGATACAAAAGTTATCGCGCGCGAAAGCATATCCATACCCATAGCCAAGTCCAAGCCAGGTATCGGATGTAATATGAGGGATACCGTTTTCGGTTCGGACGATGAGGGCGCTTTGTTCGCTTGAACAGGAAGTGAGTAAAAAGAGAAAGAGGAAAACTGGGAGCAGTCGCGGCATAGCATTAATCCTTTAATGTTGTTTTTGAGTGATGGTTCTAACGATGATTTTTAGTTTGTGTCTTAGATGCAATCTCATGTTTCCGGTTACGTACTATAGACGAGGTAGCCGCTATTGCTACTCGTTATGAGGTAGGTGGGTATATTGGGGGTTGAATTAAAAAATATCATTAAACTTTTTAGAAGTTTCTAGCTCTTGTTCGTATTAAGCAGGCATACTCACAGGAGTTTCGATCTATGCAAGGAGCGCACTGAAACCATGAAATCAAAAGTATTTTTTAGCCTTTCTTCGTTTGTTTTTTTGTTTGAGTGTTTAGCACACTTTCTTGAGGTGCAATTAGTACGAATTTGCAAAGCTCTGTCAGTGCTGTTGGGTTGTGTGATTTTGGTTGGTTGTGTCATTCCCTCGCTTTCGGGTTCTAGCGAAAGTTCCAGTAAAAGCGCCAACCAAAGTTCAGCTCAAACCTTGGGGAAAAATCCCAAGCTTGCAGTGTCGGCTAACCGTACAGGCAAACTATTTGGCTCCTGGTCAGGGTTACTTATGGGAGGGAAAATGCTGCCTCTTGATGTTGAGATCAGTGAGACGTCAATTGTTCTTACCGAGAAGTTTGATCCGCAGACTGGTGAGCCTCTGGTGGCTATCGAAGTCGAACTCAAGCCACGTGATGTGATTGAGACCTTTGGAGCCAAGGCGCATTTTCTTCGCCGGCAAAGAGCGGGATCTCGGGTTCTGCTCAGCGGAGTCTATCGACCGATGTCAGAGACGCTTCGCATTGATCCCCATTACCATGGTAAGGCAGTACGGAATTCGCCATTCGGGAAGCACGCGTTAAATGCCGTCATTGATTTTGGTTCTAGCACAGTGGCGGGTTATACAAGGCTCTCCGATGGTAGGCCCGACGCTGCGAGATCAGAGCTGTTATTAGTTCGAGCTGAAGTTGGGAAAGAGCTGTTTTTAACGGCGCGTCGTGAATTTGCGGGCCAAGATAAACACGGCGTGTTTACGGCTTCTGCAGCATCGACTAAAGATGTTATATCCTGGATGGCTCCGCTCTTCAGTGGTAAGCCTTATACAACTCGCGAAATGATGACTGACGTAAACTTTGAGCCTGTGTTTGGTAAACGATTCGATGCGCTATCGATGAAGGAGCGTAGCAAGATGCAGGCTAATATGCTGAAAGGGTTGTCAGCGGCCGATTCGCGAGCAGAGTTTCAATCGTTTAGTAACTTCAGTGGCATGATCAGTGGCCAGACAGTTGGCGGCGGATTGATCCTGTTACATGGCGTACTGGTCGATCGCGTTTTTCGTGAGTGGCGTGTGAAGTCAACAGCGCAATTGCGTGCCCTGCAAGCTGCGCCTGATTTGCTAGCGCGAGCTAATGCATTTTCACATTGGCCCAAAGATCTGACGGATAAGCTCGCGCCGATTACTGAAAATGATTTGAGTGTGCTGCGCCGGGATGCCATTAAGCGCCTCGCAGTCCCATCGGTTGTAGCGGCAGTGATGGACATCGATAAGCTACCCGCAAGTGTCGTTAATGTCCGTCGCGCGACATTGTTCCCTGAGCGTGAAGCAGAGCTTTTGGCAGAGTTGTCTCCTGAGGAAAAGGAGCGCGCAATCGCTAGCGTACTGAAATCGCGTGAACGTCTGCTTGCGGAGGTGCTTGCAGGGCGTGCCAATCATATCGACACGTTAGGTTCTGGTGTTGCGGCGCTGAAGGCAGGTTCAGCCTGGTATAAACAATTAGAGGTGGAGTTTTCGAGAGAACTGAATTCTCCCGCATTTAGATCTTTTCTCAAGCCCTTGCAAGCGCAGCGTAAAATCGATGCGCGAGTTGCTCTTAGCGCGATGGAGCAGCGGATTAGTCGGACCTGGGAGCCGGCGAAGGTGACTGCTTTGGTTACAACTTGGATGTCTGTTCCAGGAGACAGTCATATCCCAGAGCTTGTCGCGACAAAGGAAACGGCGCGACGACGGGTGAGTGATTTGAAGTGGGCGAACTTTGCGAGGGATTTTTCTAAGCAAGAGCAGGGATGGTTAAGTCGAGGCACCAGGCGAGTCGAGCCACCTTTGAAGGGGAGTACTGCGCCAACCACGGACTCCATTCGTTTTGCATTTGCCAGGGAGTACAGTATGGAGATGGTGGGTTTGGGTGTTGCGAACGGAAGCCGAGCTAATCCAACCACCGCAGCCTATATGGGTGCCTATCATCTCGCGATAAACCAACTTGAGTTGCTACGCTCTTACCAAGAACCCTCAGGCTCCTGGATTGTTGAAATCAATTACAGCCTCAAACTGAGTGCTGGAAAAGGCACCATTCTTGAGTTTGTCTCGAAAGATGAGTTGGCGCAACGTATGATCTATGGCCCGGTGCTGAAGAGTTTCAATGCTGTGCCCCCTTCGATAAAAATTCATCGCTTCGAACTCGCAGCAGATGGTTGGCGTTCATCGAGTTTGCAAGAAGAGGCGAAGCAAGGCGCTATACGGGGGCTACAAACCATCGCGGGCAATATTGGAAGCTTGAGGTTCGATCCCCCTGATGACTGGTAGTATCTTAGAGGGTCAGATGAATGTTGAGTTAGCCAGTGATTATTATCTAACAAACTTTAAAGAATTGATCGAGTATATAGGGTCCACCTATACCGATTTACTCAGCTCTGAGGAGCGGGGCTTTTTACTCATTTTCTCCCAGTTACCCCGAGAGTCACAGATGCTGTATATCCGCATGTTGACTCGTAAAGGAGAATGGTTTCGTGCCCGGAAGCTCAACTATCAGGAAATACCTGATCTTTTCGGTGCGGTTACCTCTTTAGAGAAAAGTGATTTGGTGCAGGTTTATCCCGCTAAATCTATGTTGCCGCTAGCCGCCGTTATCGGTCTGTTTACCAAAGCCGAGTGGCTGCTACAGCTTAAGTTCTGCGGTATCGATACGGCCTCTTTAAAAACGTTAAAGCGAGCGGCATTAGAGGAGCGTATTTTTGAGCTTGCTGAACATCACAGTGCTTTGTCTTACTTTGAAAATGAGATTTTATTCTGCCTAAAAGGCAGTGCAGTATTTGATACTTTTAAATTATTGTATTTCGGTAATCAGCACCAGGATCTCACTGAATTCGTGCTGCGCGATCTCGGTCACTATCGCTATGAAGACTACCTCATCAATCGCGATACACGAAGCTTCCAGGATAAATCGCAACTGCAAGCCCACCAACACTACTACGCAATCATCGAACCTCTGGAAGAAGTTTTGTTGCAATCCAAAGCAGAAATCATCGCATTGGTGGAGCAACTACCCGCAACGCCTCAATCCGATCGACTATTAGATCGACGTATCCAAAGCGTTAAACTCCGCCTTGCTCGACAGCTAGAGCGACTAGACGCACCGCAGCAGGCACTACTGATCTATCAGCAATGCAATATTCCTCCCGCTCGCGAACGAAGTGCGCGTATTTTTGTGAAACAGCAACGAATCGATGAAGGGTTGAATCTATGCCGAGAAATAATAGCCCAGCCTCGCTCTGAAGCAGAGCAACAATTTGGCGAAGGCTTCGGTTATCGCACTGCTCGAAAACACAAATTAGATTGGCAGGCACCATCGAACTATAAGCCGCCTCGGCGAACACTTACTCTAACTCCCACTGGGGCTGGAGTAGAGGTTGATGTTGCTTGTTATTTCTCACAAAATGGAGAATGTCATTTCGTGGAGAATGATTTGTTTTCCAGTTTGTTTGGCCTGTTATATTGGGAGGTGATATTCGCCCCCGTCAAAGGTGCCTTCACCAATCCTTTTCAGATCCGCCCCCATGATTTGCATGAACCCGATTTTCTGACTCAACGGCAAGCGGTATTTTCCCAAGCCAACCACGCCTTGCTTAGCCAAGAGCTTTTGAACGATGCCATAACAAGCCGATGGACTGAAAAATTCGGTATTGCCAATTATTTTGTAAATTGGTCCTGGATTGACGAAGCGTTAATTCACACCGCCTTAGCGCGTATCCCCTTGCCGCATCTTAAAGCGATCTTTCAACGCATCTGGCAAGATATTCGAGCCAATTGTTCGGGCTTTCCCGATTTGATTTTATTGACGGATACGGGTTATGAATTAATTGAAGTCAAAGGTCCGGGGGATACACTACAGGCCAATCAGCTGCGTTGGATGCGGTATTTTCATCAGCAGAATATTCCTCATAGAGTTGTGTATGTTGAGTTTGATTCTTTAGGTTAATCGGGAGCAAAACAATGGCGAGAAATACATCGGTGACATTGGGTGAGCATTTTGATGAATTCGTGCTTGAAAAAATAAATGCGGGGCGTTTTCAGTCTGTAAGTGAGGTTGTGCGTGCGGGTTTACGAAAGTTAGAAAAAGATGAGATTAGGCTGCAAGCGCTTAAAGATAAATTGCAAGCAGGCGAAGATAGCCCATTAGTTGGAGGGTTTAATGGTGAGAAATTTATAGAAGAGCTACACAAGAAGCACCTTAAATGATCTCTCAGAAATGACAGCAAAATATAGAATCAGAGCCCTTGCAAAAGCCGATCTTGAATCAATCTGGCTTCATACTCGTGAGCAATGAAGTGTTTCACAAGCGGATGTTTACGTAGAGACACTGATTCAGCGGTTTGATTGGTTAGCTGAAAATTCTGAACTGGGAAAACCACGATATAATATTAAACGGGGGTATTTTTGCTTTCCTGAAGGGCTGCACCTTATGTTCTATATTTTGAGAAATAAGAAAATTGAAATTGTCGGTTTTCTATATGTATGCCCTGAATATGTATAGAAAATAGAATAATCTATGCGTGTTTTTCTTGATATGTATAGAATACAGCTAACCTTATACCTATGAATAGGCAGGAAAGACATGGACGGTTTTAAACTCTCTCCGTTACCGCCCACTGTAGAGCTGGAATCCCGCACTGTTTTGCGCCAGTTAGCTTCGGCACATCGCTATTTGGCTGAACTTAAAGGTAAGGCGGCTACTATCCCCAACGAGTCAATTCTGATCAGTACCTTGACACTACAAGAAGCAAAAAATAGCTCCGAAATTGAAAACATCATTACTACCCACGATGAGCTCTACAGGGAGGTGCTATTTCATAAGCACAATCACAACCCTGCAGCAAAAGAAGTTAATAACTACGCAAGGGCATTGCGGGTTGGTTTTGAGAAAATGCGGTCCGATAGGCTCATCACGGTAAATCGTCTATTGAAGGTTCATCAGGTGCTGGAGGAAAACGATGCGGGCTTGCGTAAGCTGCCCGGCACCGAACTGAAAAACGAACGCACTGGTCAGGTGGTCTATACCCCGCCGCAGAATCCCCAAACCATTGTGGATTTGATGAGTAATCTGGAACAATTTATCAACGACAATAGTTTGCTGAATGTTGACCCCTTAGTGAAAATGGCGGTAATTCACTATCAGTTTGAGAGTATTTATCCTTTTTATGATGGTAATGGCCGCGCGGGGCGTATTCTTAATATCCTTTACCTGGTGGCGCAGGGCTTGCTGGATATTCCGATCCTCTATTTGAGTTCTTACATTATTCGCACTAAAAGCGATTACTATCGGCTATTGCAGGGAGTACGTGAAGAGAACAACTGGGAAGCCTGGGTGTGCTACATGCTCAAGGGGGTGGAGGAAACGGCCCGTGAAACCATTGATCTGATTTCTGAGATTAAACAGCTGATGCAGGAATACAAACACCGTATTCGTACGCAATTACCCAAGATCTACAGTCAGGATTTGCTCAATAATTTGTTTTGTCATCCTTATACCCGAATAGAGTTTGTTCAGCAGGATATAGGTGTATCGCGTGTGACAGCTACTAAATATTTGGAGCAGCTGACACAGGAGGGTTTGATTGAAAAACATAAAATGGGGCGTAACAGTTACTATATTAACAAACCCTTGTTTGACTTGTTTTTGCCTTGAACAAAAGCGAGGAGTAGATGATTTTTTTGGGTCTTTCCGAGACTAAGAAATGAAAGGTATTACCAAGCGGGAATTACTCGACGTACTAGAAAAGAAAACCCTAAAAAAACTAGCTGGCGCATACGAACTGCCAGTCAGAGCAAATGCCGGTCAAGCTACCCTAATCGAAGCGATAGCATCAAAGCGCTCAATAAAGATTGAAGAAATCTTACCAGAAATGGGGTTTAGTGAGCTTAAAGCAGCCTGTGATGTAAAAGGCTTACCCATAACGGGTAAAAAACAGGACTTGCTTAAAAGGCTCGCCCTTACCCGTGATGAAGCAGGAAAGGCAAAAAAGAAAGCCACCACACCAAAGCAGGCTGTTCGTAAACCAAACTTGGCAGCGAATACTGAAAAAGCAAAGCCGAAAACCAAATCAAAAAGGCAAAAACCAACCTTATGTTCGAGCAAACCTTTAAAAACATCGATGACATCTTCCACAAAGATGCAGGCTGCTCCAGTGAGCTGGATTACACCGAGCAATCGTCATGGATGTTATTCCTTAAATACCTTGATGACCTGGAGTACACAAAATCGCAGGAAGCCGAGCTACTAGGGGAACAATACCAATACATCATCGATGACCAACACCGCTGGGGTACATGGGCGGCACCCCACAACGCAGACGGTAAGTTTGATCACGATAACGCCCTCACGGGCAGTGACCTGATGGACTATGTGGATGGTGAGCTATTCTCCTACCTTAAAGGATTCAAGCAGCGTGCCGAAAGCCCCAACACCATCGAATACAAGATTGGTGAAATCTTCGGCGAGATTAAAAACAAAATCCAAAGCGGTTACTCACTGCGTGATGCCCTGGAAAAAGTCGATGAGTTGCGCTTTCGCTCCCAGGAAGAAAAGCACGAGCTGTCGCACCTGTACGAAGCCAAAATAAAGAACATGGGCAATGCCGGGCGTAACGGTGGTGAATACTACACGCCACGACCCTTGATTCGCGCCATGATCGACGTGCTTCAACCGCAAATCGGCGAAACTATTTACGATGGGGCCGCAGGTTCGGCAGGGTTTTTATGTGAAGCCTTTGATTATTTAAGGCAGCGTGAAGGTTTATCAACTAACGATTTAGACACCTTACAAACAAACACCTTTTACGCCAAAGAGAAAAAGTCACTGGCCTACGTCATCGCCATCATGAACATGATTCTGCATGGCATTGAAGCCCCTAATGTGATCCACACCAATACACTGGGTGAAAACCTGCGTGATATTACCCCAAAGCAACAGCACGATATGGTACTGGCTAACCCACCCTTTGGTGGCAAAGAGCGCAAAGAAGTGCAGCAAAACTTCCCCATTAAAACCGGTGAAACCGCCTTCCTGTTTTTGCAGCACTTTATCAAAATGCTCAAACCCGGTGGTCGTGCTGCCATCGTTATTAAAAACACTTTTTTATCCAATACCGATAACGCCGCCATTGCCCTGCGTAAAGAGCTGCTAGAAAACTGTAATTTACACACAGTACTGGATTGCCCAGCCAAAACCTTTTTAGGGGCGGGGGTTAAAACCGTGGTGTTGTTTTTTACCAAGGGCGAACCAACGCAAAAAACCTGGTTCTATCAGTTGGACCCAGGGCGCAGCTTGGGTAAAACCAATCCGCTGAACGATAAGGATTTAAAAGAATTTGTTGAGTTGCAAAGCGCATTCGCAGAGTCTGAAAAGTCTTGGTCACTGGATGTTGAGAAATTAGATGAGGCCACTTGGGATTTGTCGGTTAAGAATCCCAATACCGAAGAGGAAGCGCCATTGCGCGAACCTCAAATAATTATTGAAGAGATCATTGCGCTGGACAAAGAGAGCGAGATAATTCTTGGTAATATTCAGGAGTTGTTGTGATGGGGTGGTCAAAACAGAAGTTAGGAGATTATTGCAAAGTTATAGCTGGTCAATCCCCTGAGGGAAAGTATTACAATGATATGGGTGATGGGCTGCCATTCTATCAAGGTAAAAAAGAATTTGGTGATCGATATATTGGAGCACCGAAGAAGTGGACGAGCAAGATAACTAAAGAAGCTAAGGCTGGCGACATCTTAATGTCTGTAAGGGCACTCGTAGGCCCCATAAATTATTCAACGCAAGATATTTTCATTGGTCGTGGTCTTGCCGCAATAAGACCGGCAGAGGAGCTTGATAAAGACTTCTTGTTTTATTACTTATTATCAAAGCAAAATGAAATAACGGGTAATGAGGGGGCTGTTTTTGCTTCCATAAATAAATCTCAAATTGAAGCTTTAAGTTTCACGTATGTTGTATTGGAAGAACAAAAACGCATAGTCGCCATCCTCGATCAAGCCTTTGCCGATATCGAGCTAGCCCGCGCCAAAACCGAACCAAACCTCCTTAACGCCCGCGAACTGTTTGAAAGCTATTTGCAGCAGGTGTTTAGTCTGGACGATAGTACACAAGGTGTTGAGTTGGGAAAGGTTGTCGAGGTACTAACTGACTATCATGCGAATGGTAGTTATAAAGTGCTAAAGCAGCATGTAGAGCTAAAGGAGCAAGAAGATTTTGCTTGGATGGTTAGAAGTACTGATTTTGAAAAGAAATTTAAAAATGACAAACGGTATATTTCCGAGTACGCGTATAACTATTTAACGAAAAGTAAGTTGTTTGGCGGTGAGATTGTAATGAGCAAAATAGGGAATGCAGGGAAGGTATATTTTATGCCTGAAACTGATATCGCTTGTTCTCTAGCTATGAACCTATTCTTAATTCGTTTGGACTCATCTAAAGCCAATAATGAATATGTGTACCGTTATCTAAATTCTAGTAGTGGTAAGGCTCAAATAGCTCCGAGACTTAAGGGCGCAGCTACACAAACGATTACTAAAGACAATGTGAGAAGTCTTTTAATACCCTTGCCATCCTTGAGGAAACAGAAAGAGGGTGTTGAAGTTCTCGAAAAATTGGAGAAAGAGATCGAAGTCTTAGAGGCACTTTATCTGAACAAACTTTGCATGATCGATGAACTAAAAAAATCCATCCTACAAAAAGCCTTCTCCGGCGAGCTGACCAAAACCCCTAATGCAGATATGAGCAAAGGATCAACCCTATGAAACCTTATGAGCCAGATCAACTGCCCATTGAGAATCTAAATTACCGCCTGCTGTTTGCCTTGGTGGGTGAGGCGAATGCGGAGCTGGCTCGTTACGATGGTTTGCTGCAAGGCATTCCTGATCCGGCCGTGATGTTATCGCCACTGACTACCCGAGAGGCTGTTTTGTCTTCAAAAATAGAAGGCACCCAAGCCACAGTAGACGAGGTGCTGGAACAGGAGGCGGGCATAGAAAAAGAAGGGGAAAAATATAAGGATATTCAAGAAATATCCAATTACCGTTCGGCTCTATTTAAAGCCAGTGAGCACTTAAAATCCTATCCTATTCGCTTGTCGTTCATTTTGGATTTGCATCGAATTTTATTAGACAGTGTACGCGGCCAAGGTAAAACGCCGGGGGAGTTTAGAAAAGAGCAAAACTGGATTGGCCGTGCGGGCTGCACAATGGCAGAAGCCAGCTTTGTGCCGCCCTCGCCATTACAGCTGCAAGATCACCTTCAAACGTGGCAAAAATATTTAGATTTTGACGAGAGTGACTTTTTATTACAGGTGGCCGTGGTTCATGCGCAGTTTGAATTGCTGCATCCATTTAAAGATGGCAATGGCCGTATTGGGCGGCTGTTAATTCCATTATTTTTGTTCCAGAAAAAAGCCCTGTCACAGCCCATGTTTTATTTAAGTGAATACCTTGAAGCGAATCGTGATGAATATTATCAGCGTTTAGGGGCCATTTCTCAAGAAGGTGATTGGAATGGCTGGATTGCTTTTTTCCTTAAGGCGATTACGGTGCAAGCCAAACAGAATAGTGAGCGTGTAAAAGCCATTATGGCGTTATACGATGATATGAAGTTGCGCATTCATGATATTACTCACTCCCAATACTCTGTGTATTTGTTGGATGCCTTGTTTAGTCGGCCCATTTTTAAAACAACCGACTTGGCTAGTCGTTTTAGAGATGAGTATGGGATTCATGAAAAAACAACCCCTGGCTTGCTTAGGCAGCTGAAAGAAGCGGGTGTACTGATGGAATTACAAGCGGGCAGTGGCCGCAGAGCGGCTGTTTTATGCTTTCCTGAATTGCTGAACTTGGCCGAAGGGCGAGAGGTATTCACGAAAGTTTGAATGGTCTGAATGGGCAATGGCGTTCCTTAAGCTGTTTAGAGGAGTCTGAAGGCTCCTTAAAACTCTTTGAGGAGCATATTTCTTTGTCTGTGCTCCATAAGGTAGTTTGTAGAGTATATAGACTCCACAAACTACTTAGAGGAGTATATATTGTATTTTACGCTCCATAAGGTGGTTTGTAGCGTATGTAGACTCCACAGACGGTTCTTGATTTTAAGGGCGAATATTGCTCAATTTTGATAGTTAATGCTGTAAATCCATTATAAATCATATGGTTGTATTGTTATCTTGGCCGCTCTTGATTGCAGCCAGTAAAAGGAAGTAACTGCTGATGATGAACGAAGCCGATACCCGCGCGAACTTAATCGACCCTAAGTTGCTAGCTTCTGGTTGGAGCAAAGTCGAAAACAGCTACATTCGCCGCGAACTCATCTGCCCTGGCCAGATCATCACGGGTGGCAAGCGTACCAATCCCGTGCCTTGTGACTACGTTTTAATTTATAAGGGCCGCAAGCTGGCGGCAGTAGAAGCGAAAAAAGAAAGCCTGCCCTATAGCGAAGGCGTGCGCCAAGCTAAAGATTATGCCCAACGCCTACAGTGCCGCATGGCTTACGCCACCAATGGTCATGAGATTTACCAGATTGATATGCTCACCGGCACTGAGCAACTGGTAGATGATTACCTATCGCCAGAAGCACTATGGGCACTGACCTTTGAAAAGCCAGAAGAGTCGTTCACCTCTGTTTGGCGTGATGCTTTTTCTAAGATTCCGTTTGAAGCCAAAGGTGATTGGGCTCCGTGTTATTATCAAGAAAACGCCATTCATAATGCCCTGGAAGCTATTGCCGCAGGTGAGCAACGTATTCTACTTACTCTAGCAACGGGCACGGGTAAAACCTGTATCGCTTTTCAAATCGCCTGGAAGTTATTTCACAGTCGCTGGAGCCTAAGCGCACAGAAGGACCCTGCTGCTGCAAAAAAGCGCCCACGTATATTGTTTTTGGCAGATCGTAATGTATTAGCCAATCAAGCCTTTAACGATTTCGGCCCCTTTGGTGAAGATGCCATTGTGCGCATTGAGCCGAGCGAAATTAAAAAGTAAAGGTGCCGTACCGAAAAACGCCAGTGTTTTTTTTACCATCTTCCAAACTTTTATGAGCGGTGGCGAAGATGAAGACGGTAATGATACGCCGTATTTCGGCGACTACCCTGAAGACTTTTTTGACTTTATTATCATTGATGAGTGTCACCGTGGTGGTGCCAATGATGAAGGCTCCTGGCGGGAGATTCTTAATTATTTCGCCCCAGCAGTGCAGTTGGGCTTAACCGCGACACCAAAGCGTACAGATAATGCCGATACCTACGGCTATTTTGGTGAGCCGGTTTACAGCTACACCTTAAAAGAAGGCATCAATGACGGTTTTTTAACGTCCTTTAAAGTACTGCCCATAGTCGGCACCATGGACGAATACCTGTATACGCCAGGCGATGGCGTGGTGATAAAAGGCGAGCCAGAACCCGGTAGGCTCTATAAAGAGGGCGACTTTAATCGCATTATCATTATCCCCAAACGCGAAGAAAGGCGCGTGCAGTATTGGATGGATCGGTTTAATCCCAACGAAAAAACCATTGTTTTCTGCGCCACCCAAGCCCATGCCGGTATGGTGCGAGATTACATTAACCAGTATGCGGTTAAAAAAGGCTGGACGACGAATGGCAGCTATTGTGTGCGTGTCACCGCTAACGATGGCAAGGCCGGTGAAAAGGATCTGGATGTTTTTTGTGATAATGAAAAAACCATTCCCACTGTTTTGACCACATCACGCAAGCTGTCTACTGGGGTCGATGCCCGTAACGTGCGCAACATTGTATTGATGCGTGAATGTAAAAACATGATCGAGTTTAAACAGATCATTGGCCGTGGCACACGCCTGTATGACGGGAAAGATTATTTCACCGTGTACGATTTTGTCAAAGCCCACCATAACTTTGCTGACCCTGAGTGGGATGGTGAACCGCTACCCAATGAAGTGTGCAAAGAGTGCGGAAAATCTCCGTGTGATTGTGAAGGTGGTGACACGGAGGAAGGCGGAAGCTGCAACGTTTGTGAACAGAGCCCCTGCATTTGCGAAAAACCCGAACCGGAGCCATGCTCCGATTGTGGTGAATCACCTTGTGCCTGTGAAAAGAAAATAGAAATAAAATTATCCGATGGTCGCGCTCGCCAGATCAAACATATTTCAGCCGTTATGTACTGGAGTTCAGAAGGTAAACCCATTACGGCCAAAGAGTTTATCGAGCGGATGTTTGACGACTTGCCGCAGTTTTTTAGCAACGAAGAGCAACTGCGCTAAATCTGGAGTGATCCAACCACGCGCGAGAAACTACTCAGTGATTTATCCGAGGCGGGTTATGACGACGAAAAACTCGACAGCATGAAAGACTTAATTGATGCCAAGGATAGCGATGTTTACGATGTATTGGCATTCGTTGCCTATGCCATCGAAACGCGCACACGCATAGAGAGGGTGCAAAAAGCGAAGCCTGGCATTGCAAAGACGTTTAGTGATGATAAGCAGCTTGAATTTATTGACTTCATTCTTGAGACATATGTTGAGGATGGCGTGCATGAGCTTGCAGCCAATAAAATGCGTAGTCTTATTGAATTAAAATACAACACCATCAGTGATGCCACTACAGTCTTAGGCTCACCAGCGGTTATTAGAGAGACGTTTATTGGGTTTCAGAAATATCTTTATCGGGATGTTGAAGTGTGATCCATCCTCATGCTCCAGGTTTTTGCCGCTAAAATCCTTGAGTTGGCGGTGGGTTTTGATACCTTGCCAGAAAAAGCCCCCCACAATTAAAGTGCTTATTTATGAGTGAATTATTCAAGCTTAAGGAATGGCTCACACTCGGCGAAGCAGCCTCCCATATATCCTCTGTACTGGGTGAACCTGCCACTGTGGCTGACGTGTACCGCTTCGCACTAGATGGTCATTTAACGTTATCTGTCGATTTTGTAAACCACGCTCGGGCCAGGAAGGGAAAGATGCTCAAGACGGAGCAGATTGAATTTGGCTTGATGAAGGAAAATTTTTTAACAGGAGAAAAACTAGACATACCTTATAAATTTTCCATAAATTCTGAAATCAGAGTTTCAAAGGATGACTGGATCGCTTTGGATAAGGCTGTGGTATCCATTAACGGAATATGGGATTTATCCATGTTTGGCGCTGAACAGCTGGATATCGAGCACGAATATCAACAATTAACCTCTGGCTTAGAAGTTACCCTTACTGCCCTCGATGGCGTGTTCGTCCAGAACGGCGATGTAGTTTGCCGGCTTCAAACAGATTTCGACGATAATGAGTACCAGAAAGGCTCGAAGGCCCAACAAAAGGATTTGGAGCGCTATATCGTCACTAATGAGGTTGGCGAAGATGAGGCTAAAAAACTCAAGGCTGAATTTAAAGCTGACAGGGAAAAATATTTGGATGAACGTAAAGATAAGCCTAAAGAAGCCAACTATTTTCCATCCGGTGGCTTAGCCGAACACGATTATGTTCTGGTGATTCGCACCAAGTTTGCCGAGACTGGGGAATATGTGTAGCTCGAGTGAACGCCAAGTGTCATTGGCGTGGTCGGTTGATACGTGAGATTTTTTAACTTCTAGCCATTGTGCTGCGATGTGTTGAAGTGTATTTGCGTGTTTTCGTTCTGTTTTGAGGTCGTTTTCGTCACGGTGTTCTTTTGGATCTATGTCTTTGGCTAGTAATTCTCTAGCGGTTTTGCGTTTACCGCGCGCATCGGCAAGCGATACTTCAGGGTAGCGACCAAAACTTAGGCTGGTACGTACTTTGGTGAATGGCCGGTAATAATCAAATAGCCATAGTTTGGAGCCATTGGGTTTGACGCGAAGTTGTAAGCCATTGCCATCCGAAAGGGAATAGATCTTCTCTTTGGGCTTTGCTTGTTTAACTTCAGTATTGGTTAAAGGTTTGCTTGTTCTCGCCATTTTAGTAGTACCGTTTTAGGAGTATCGCCATGGTACTACTAACCGTACTACTAAAAAAGCGGGATCTCATGCGATGCCTTAGAACCTCCTAGGCACAAAAAAGCCCGTAACTCGTTAAAATTACAGGCTTTTGAGGTTGTTCTAGGTTCTTGCTGAACCCTTGTTTGGTGGAGGCGGCGGGAATCGAACCCGCGTCCGTCAGCACTCTGCCTTGCGATCTACATGTTTAGCCATATCTATTAAGTTAACCCGTAACGGCCCGAAAGGCAGGGCGTTGTGGGCTGAGTCTGTTAGGTTTTAACAACGCCGCTACAGACACGCTTTGTTGCGATCTTGTGTAATTTGACCATTGAAATCCGACCACCACAAGCAATGATTGGTCAATGGCTAGCTGGCGATTAAGCTGCTAGAGCGTAAGATTCGTCGTTTGCGACTATCTTTATTTGCTGCAACGGATTTACGAGAATTGCAACGGTACTCGACATGCACTCAAGGTTTCATTACCGGCGTCGAAGCCAGGTCGCCCCCTTATTCTGGTTAAAAACGTAAATGGAACTGATTATTCTATCACTATAGATAGGGGTACAGTAGTTAGTTTTCAAGGTTTTAGCTGATATTTCTTAATCGTGACGCATAATTCGTTGTTTTTGTCGGCCCCAGTCGCGATCTTTTTCCGTGGCTCGCTTGTCGTACTTGTGTTTGCCTCTGGCTAAGGCGATGTTGCATTTGGCGCGGCCTTTGTGCCAATGCATGCCGAGAGGGATGCAGGTGTGACCGTCTTTGTTGACGCCATCGAATATTCGCCCGAGTTCATTTTGATGCAAAAGTAGTTTTCGCGATCGTAGTGGTTCAGGACTGATGTGGGTTGATGCGGTGGGTAGTGCTTGGATTTGAGCGCCAACGAGCCAAGCTTCTCCGTTTTTCAGTTGGATGTAGCTTTCTTCGAGATTGATTTTTTTGTCTCGCAGACTTTTGACTTCCCAGCCTTCCAGCACTAGGCCGGCTTCGAATTTTTCTTCGATGAAGTATTCGAATCGCGCTTTTTTGTTAACAGCAATGGAATTACTGTTGTCGGGTTTGTTTTTCTTTGCCATAGCGGCGGATTATAAAGTGAAAGATTAAAAAAGGTAGCTTTTTAATCCATTAGTACTTAACTGTGAGGAAATCGTTTAGTGATAAGGACAAAAGTGGGTAGAAGGGGCCTGATATAACTCGAGTTTCTCTTATAGTGAGGCTTGAGTGTAATGGTGAAATCCAAGACAATGTCGCGCAGTTATATTTCTATTTATCGGGGAGTTTTTATGATCAGGGATCTTCAAGGATTGAGTGGTAAGCGGTACGGCAGCTGGTTATGTAGTTTTACGTTAGCAGTGGCACTTCTTCTTGGTGGTCTGTTAGGTTCGGCTGAATCCGTAATGGCCGATGAGGTATCTGTGGAAAGTAAGAATCTCTCTTTTGGTGAATGTGTTGATGTGAGTGGTTTCAGTCATTGCTTGGATCAGTCAATCAATGATGTGATGGCTCCGGTGACGGCGCATGTGGCGGGTTTCATTTTTAAGACCATATGGTTTGGTGATATGGGTGTCGATGATAAGTGCGAGGTGGGTGAGGACTGTTTTGGTATTCGATGGATAGTGGTTTGGCTAGCGATGGGGGCGATATTTTTTACCTTCTATCTGCGCTTTATTAACTTCCGAGGATTTCGACATGCTATTGATTTGGTGCGAGGGCGTTATTCTGATCCGAATAATCCAGGAGAAGTCTCTCATTTCCAAGCGTTGACCACGGCGCTATCGGGAACTGTTGGGTTAGGAAATATTGCAGGTGTTGCGGTAGCGATTTCCATTGGTGGACCGGGTGCGACATTTTGGATGATTTGCGCTGGTTTGATGGGGATGTCATTGAAGTTTGCTGAGTGTACTTTAGGGGTCATGTATCGAGAGGAGTACCCTGACGGGAAAGTGTCAGGCGGACCGATGTTTTATTTGAGTAAGGGGTTGGCGGAAAAAGGTTTGGGGCCTCTAGGTAAAGTGTTGGCGATTGTTTTTGCTATCTGCTGTATCGGTGGGGCGATTGGCGGCGGCAATATGTTTCAAGCGAATCAAGCGTATGCCATGGTAGCTAAAGTATTTGGGGCAGATTCATTAATCGGGTCAACGCCATCGTTGTTTGGGGTTGTGCTGGCATTTTGTGTGGCGATTGTCATTATTGGCGGGATTAAGTCTATCGCGCGGGTCACCGCAACGTTGGTCCCGCTAATGGCTGGGGTGTACTTGGCGGCTGCGTTATATATTATTTTGAGTAACATCAGTGAAGTACCCAACGCACTTGGGCTAATAGTGACAGGGGCATTTAGTCCAGAAGGCGTGCTGGGCGGAGCGATTGGCGCATTGATTCAAGGTTTGCAGCGTGCGGCATTTTCTAACGAGGCGGGAGTGGGTTCAGCATCGATTGCGCACTCGGCGGTAAAAACCAAAGAACCTGTGACTGAAGGTTTTGTGGCATTGCTAGAACCCTTTATTGATACCGTGGTGATTTGCACTATGACGGCATTGGTTATTATTATCACGGGGGCCTATACCAATGAGCTGGGTTTGAGTGGGGTGAATCTCACTTCCTTGGCATTTACTTCAGTTTTCCCGTGGTTCGATTATATTCTGATGGTTGCGGTGGTGTTGTTTGCCTATTCCACGTTGCTGTCTTGGTCCTATTACGGGACAAAATGTTGGGCCTATCTGTTTGGCCATAATAAAATGGTAGAACTGAGCTTTCGAATCCTATTCTGCTTTTTCATCGTGGTAGGTTCTGTGATGAGTCTGGGCAATGTGATTGATTTTTCCGATTCAATGATCTTCTCTATGAGTCTCGCTAATATATTAGGGCTTTATATCATGGCACCGGTAGTGAAAAGAGAACTTGAAAGTTATTGGCCTCGGTTGCAGTCAGGTCAAATTAAGAAGCAGGATAAGTAAAATTCCTGTGTCTGATGAATAGCATGTATTTTTTTGTAAGTGAGTGCGGTGGAACGGTATGGTAAATGATGAGCCCGGTGAAAGTGAGATGATTTCTGTTGAGGTGGCCTACGCCTTACTGGAGAAGCAGCTGATAGTGCCGTTGCAGGTTCCACCGGGTACGAATATGTTGGATGCTGTCATACAGTCTAAAATTGCAGAGAAGTTCCCTGATATAGATCTGGAAAACCTGTCGTTGGGTATCTTTGGCAAGGCTGAGAAGAAACCGGAAGCTAGGATATTGGAGCCTGGTGACCGAATTGAGATTTACCGCCCTTTGGTCGCAGATCCGAAGGAAATGCGTAAGGCTAGGGCGGAAAAATTGAAAGGCAGTAATTGAGGGCTAATAGTTGACGATTAATAAATGAAGGCGTTCAATTTGGCTGGTTAGGTGCTAGCTTCTTTCGGTTTATCTTCAGCTTCCGATTTATCTTCAACTTTTAGTTTAGATTCTTGTGTAGTTTCTGATTTTTGTGTTTTGTCTGGCTTTTTAATGGCGTCTGTTTTTCCGATAGCATCAAAATGAGCCGTTCCCGATACCAATGCATCAACATCACCTACCGTCTTTACGTATTGATCGTTTTCAAATAACAGTGTGATGTGTCGTTTGGCGAGACGTTGGTCACCGATTAAAATGCTGTAATGGTAGTCCCACCGGTTTTGATGGAAGGTGTCCACAAGCAAAGGTGATCCCATCACATATTGTACTTGTCGCTTGGTCATTCCTGGTTTGAGCTTATCCACCATTTCTTTGGTGACGATGTTACCTTGGCCTATATCTATTTTGAAAACACCAGGGAACTTAAGGGTACTGCAGCCCGATAGTCCCGTTATTACCATTACGCATATAAACCATAAGGGTATGGTTTTTAGGGGTAATGAGTTTAAAGATCTTATTCTTAGACTTTTAGAGCGAGGGTCTCTCATTAAATGTTATTCCTTCCTGTGCAGCCCTTTTTTATGGGGTATAAAATTTGTTAGACTATAACCATTCTCATTAACATTATGTTCGCAAGTCTCATTCTAGACGATACAGCCTGTGGAACCTAAAGGATTTTTCTAATGACTCGTGAAAATCAAGAGCTCCGTAAAGCTGGCCTTAAGATTACACTTCCTCGCGTTAAGATTTTACATGTTCTGGAAAGTTCCCAGCCTCATCATATGAGTGCTGAGGATGTTTATAAGTCTCTCTTAGAAATCGGTGAAGATGTGGGTTTAGCCACAATATACCGAGTGTTAACGCAATTTGAAGATGCGGGGTTGGTTGATCGGCATAATTTTGATGGCGGTCATTCTGTGTTTGAAATCGCTCGAGAGGGTCATCATGATCATATCGTTTGTGTCAGTTGTGGAAAAGTGACTGAATTTAACGATAAGGCGATTGAAAGCCAGCAAGAAAAAGTAGCTAAAAAACACGGTTTTAAACTACGGGATCATTGTCTTCAGCTCTATGGAGAGTGTTTGGACGCGAATTGTTCTCGTCAGAAATAAATAATATCGTTTGTCTAAAATAAATAATAACTCTGACCAATTTACCTCAAGCGCTAGTGACCATCTCTTTGGCGTGAGCGATAGTTTGGTCGGTTATTTCGAGTCCCCCCAGCATTCTTGCAATTTCTAACACTTTTTCGTCATTACTCAAAGGCGTGATGCTGGTGTGGGTGAGCTTCTTCTTAGTTTGCTTGTTTACGTGTAGATGATGGTGCCCTTGTGCTGCGACTTGTGGAAGATGTGTGACGCATAGGACTTGTGCTTCTTTACCGAGATGGCGCAAAAGTTTCCCCACGACTTCAGCTGTTCCACCTCCAATTCCCACGTCTACCTCGTCAAATACGATGGTCCCTAATTCAGATTGTTCTGCGCAGATGACTTGAATGGCGAGGCTTATTCGGGAGAGTTCACCACCGGAGGCCACTTTGGTTAATGGTTTTAAGGGTTGGCCCGCGTTGGTGGTGACAAGAAATTCGATAGATTCCATGCCTTGAGATGAATAGTTGCCCGCATCCAGCGGTACTAGCGTCACCTGACATTTTCCTTGAGGCATGCCTAGACAGCTGATTTGCTCGCCGATGGCCTTGCTGAGTTTTTTCGCGGCACTGGCTCTTTTGGTGCTGAGCTTGCTGGCTATCTTTACGTACTCTTGTTGCAGTGCCGTACACTCATTTTCTAATGCTTCTAGTTTCTCATCGCCTCCGCTTAGGGATTCGAGTTCTTCTGCCAGCTGTTGGTGTAGCGTGACCATTTGTTCGGCGGGTATTTTGTGTTTTCGTGCAAGTTGATAGATGCTGCTTAAGCGTTCGTCTAACGCTTGGTAGCGTGCCGGATCTGAGTTGAAGCTGTCTAGATAATGCCGGAGAGAGTCGGCGGCTTCTTCCGTTTGGATGAGAGCATTATTAATGAGTTCGATAGACTGCTTTAGTGTTTCATTCTGAGGTATGCATTGCTCAAGATGCCGAATGGCTTGTCCCAGTAGATCCGTTATTGCAACGGCTTCCCCTTTCTGCTGAGAGTGAGTGTCTTTCTCGCAAGCGAGGTCATTCAGTATCGCAAGGGAATGGTGGCAGTTCGCTTGATTTTGTTCAGCGTTTGCCAGGAGTTTATGTTCCTCCTCTAGCTTTTTTAATTCACCTTCCATCAAATTGAGAGATGCTAGCTCTTGTACTTGATAGTGGAGTAATTCTGCGCGGTCGCCATTTTCTGCTACGCGTGTTTTTAATTTATCTAAATAGTCACGTTTTAGTTGCCACTGGCGATAAGTGGTTGCAGTTGTTTTTGCTAGAGAGTCTGTTTTGGCAAAATTATCGAGTAGTCGTCTGTGCGTGTCTTTTTTGAGTAATGCTTGATGCTCGTGTTGGCCATGAATATTAATGAGTAAGGAGCCTAAATCTTTGAGGTCCTGTAGCGTTGAGGATCGTCCGTTGATATAGCCTCGTGATCGGCCATCTTTGCTGACGACTCGTCTAAGGATGCAGTGGTTCTCTGAGTCTAGCTCCCTATCGTTAAGCCATTGTTGTGCGAGTGGGGCAAGGTCTAACTCGAAGCTGGCTAGTATTTCTGCTTTGTCAGAACCGTGACGTACTGCGCCCGCATCGGCGCGTTGTCCCATTGCTAAGCTCAAAGCATCCAGTACGATGGATTTGCCAGCACCAGTTTCGCCAGTGATGACGGAAAGGTTAGGTGAAATTTCTAAATCTAGCTCGCCGATGATAGCGAAGTTGCGAATCTGAATATGTGTAAGCATACTGGATCGACTGTTAAGTAAAATTAATGGGATTTTTATCGCGCAAGCACAAACAGAATAGTATGCAATTGCTAGTCTAAAAGAAAATCAATATTTCAAATGTCCGCATTTTTGATTTTCTTTTAGATGGTATTAAAACTGTTAGTGATAAAACAAGTGATCCTAAGGCAGTTGGTCCTAAAATAATAATGGCAAAACCAGAGTTTTCAGAGCGAGCTGAAATACTGCTCAAGGTGTTGGTGGAGCGCTATATTCGCGATGGTCAGCCCGTGGGATCAAAAACGCTGTCTCAGGATTCTTCGCTCACTGTAAGTCCAGCCACTATTCGTAATGTGATGTCAGAGCTAGAAGAGCGGGGCTATGTGTGTTCTCCGCATACTTCGTCGGGACGTGTGCCAACGGCGCTAGGGTATCGCGCATTTGTTGATAGTTTGGTGACATATTCTCCTTTGGAGAAAGAGCAAATTGAACAGATCAAAGGGGCGTTGGATGTCAGAAAAGGTCCCCAAGAACTGGTGGAATCGGCATCGAATCTGTTGGCAGAAGTGACGCAAATGGCAGGATTGGTGTTGGTGCCGCGCCGAAATCAGGAGTTCTTGCGCCAAGTTGAGTTTTTACCTTTATCCAATAATCGAGTGTTAACCGTCCTGGTGCTGAATACCCAAGAGGTGGAAAACCGCATTATTCCGGTTGATAGAGAGTATTCCCCAGTTGAGTTGAAGCAAGCCTCTGATTATATTAATGAAAATTTTTCCGGCTTTGATTTATCTGACGCCCATACCGAGTTATTGAAAACGCTAGAGGATACAAAAAAGCGATTGGATGCGGGGATGCAAGCGGCGATTGATTTGGCGAGTAAGGCATTGGAGCCGGAGGAGAAAAGCGCTGACTATATCGTCAAAGGGGAAGCTAATTTGTTGAACATTGCAGCCGAATCTGGGGTGGAGCGGCTGCAGGAAATTTTCGATGCGTTTAATCAAAAGCGGGATATTCTTTATCTATTAGATGGCTGTATGCGCACAGAAGGAATGAGGATTTTCATTGGCGAAGAATCAGGCTATGACGTACTAGATGACTGTAGCGTTATTACCTCCCCATATACCGGTGAGAATAATGTGCTTGGCGTCTTAGCGGTGATAGGTCCCACGCGTATGCCGTATCAACAAGTTATCCCTATCGTGGATATAACGGCAAAAATTTTAGGCTCGGCCTTGAATCAGCTGCCTTAAACCCCATATCCGTACTATTCTGATTTTTTGGAAGCCCGCCTTTTCTGTGTGAGAAGGTGGGCTTTTATTGATCTGTCGATTTTGTTGATCTGTGAAGCTGATAATAGCTGTCAGTAAGAAATGCTAGGAGTAAGTAGGAATGTCAAAAGAGGAAACGCCAAACTCGGTATCCGAACCAGAAGAGGTGATCGAAAGTGCCGCAGGAGGCCCGGAAGAGATGACCTCTGAAGGTGCTGAAAAGGACGAGTTAGATTGTGTCGAAGGCGAAGTTGTTGAGGATGATGTGTCATCGACAGAAGAAGTCAGTGTTGAGGTGTTGCAGGTAAAGCTGGCAGATGCATTGAGTAAGGCCGATGCAGCAGAAGAAAAGGCTCTTAGAGTGGCGGCAGATCTACAAAACGCGCGACGCCGAGCGGAAAAAGACATCGAAAATGCACATAAGTTTGGTGTTGATAAGTTTGTTCAGGAGCTTCTACCGGTTATTGATGGCTTAGAGAGAGGGTTGGAGGCTGTTTCAGAAGAAGATGAAGCGCTTAAAACAGCTCGTGAGGGCATGATGTTAACGCATAAATTACTGTTAGATGCGTTGAAGAAGTTTAATGTGGAAGCCCTTTTTCCTGAGGGCGAGCCCTTTGACCCTAATTTGCATGAAGCGGTTTCAATGCAGCCGAATCCAGATGTTGAGCCCAATAGTGTGATAACGGTATTTCAAAAAGGGTATACGTTAAGCGGACGTTTGATTCGCCCCGCTATGGTTGTCGTGGCTAAGGGCTGAAAGGCAAGGTTTTTAATATGGATGAAACTACTCATGGTGTTTAATCGAGTAGATAAACATACTCGCAAGCCTTGAAAACTGGCGGATAGCATCAATATAGAGCGTAAGAACTAATGATTATCCCGTATCTAATGTAAGGAAATGGGGTAGGAAATATATAAAGAGAGAGTTTGGTTATCTAATCTACGCCATCTCACTGCATAACGGAGACGAAAAAAATGGGTAAAATCATCGGAATAGACTTGGGAACCACAAACTCTTGTGTCTCAGTCATGGAAGGCGACAAGCCTAAAGTTATTGAAAACTCTGAGGGTGATCGCACCACCCCATCGGTAATCGCTTATACCGACGATGATGAAACCTTAGTTGGGCAGTCAGCCAAGCGGCAGGCTGTAACGAATCCGGACAATACAATTTTTGCAGTGAAACGACTAATTGGGCGCAAATTTACCGATGATGTTGTTCAGAAAGATATAAAAATGGTGCCTTACAAAATTGTGGGTGCTGATAATGGTGACGCTTGGGTTCAAGCCCGTGAAGAGCAGCTGGCACCACCGCAGGTTTCTGCCCAGATTCTAATGAAGATGAAGAAGACGGCGGAAGATTATTTAGGTGAGACGGTTTCAGAAGCCGTTATTACTGTTCCAGCTTATTTTAATGATTCTCAGCGTCAAGCCACTAAGGACGCGGGAAAAATAGCAGGATTAGAAGTTAAGCGTATTATCAACGAGCCAACCGCTGCTGCTTTGGCGTATGGCATGGACAAAAAACGTGGAGATGCCACTGTCGCTGTTTATGACTTAGGTGGTGGTACTTTTGATATCTCTATCATTGAAATTGCAGAAGTGGATGGAGAGCACCAGTTCGAAGTGTTATCGACCAACGGTGATACGTTCCTCGGTGGTGAAGACTTTGATTTATGTTTGATTAACTTCCTTTGCGATGAATTTAAAAAGGACTCGGGCATTGATCTGCACAATGATCCACTTGCATTGCAGCGACTGAAAGAGTCGGCAGAAAAAGCTAAAATTGAATTGTCCTCCAGTCAGCAGACCGATGTGAACTTGCCTTATATCACTGCCGATTCTTCTGGTCCTAAGCATTTAAATATCAAATTAACGCGGTCTAAATTAGAGTCTTTAGTTGAAGATCTAGTGGTACGCAGTATAGAGCCGTGCCGAATTGCATTGAAAGATGCGGGTTTAGACGCTTCTGAAATTGATGATGTGATTCTTGTTGGCGGTCAGACTCGTATGCCTTTGGTTCAAGAGAAGGCGAAAGACTTCTTCGGGAAAGAAGCGCGCCGGGATGTTAACCCTGATGAAGCTGTTGCCATGGGTGCTGCGATTCAAGCAGCGGTGTTATCTGGCGATGTAAAAGATGTATTGTTACTTGATGTGACGCCTTTGACTTTGGGCATTGAAACTATGGGTGGTGTATTGACGCCATTGATAGAGAAAAACACAACGATTCCAACCAAAGCTTCACAAGTATTTTCAACAGCTGATGATAACCAGACTGCGGTCACTGTTCACGTTATACAGGGTGAGCGTAAGCAAGCAGCACAGAATAAATCATTAGGTCGATTTGACTTGGCTGATATCCCGCCTGCTCCACGGGGTATGCCTCAAATCGAAGTGTCTTTTGATATTGATGCCAATGGTATTCTGAATGTGTCAGCAAAGGATAAAGCGACGGGTAAAGAGCAGTCCATCATCATTAAAGCGTCTAGCGGTCTCTCGGATGATGAGGTCGAGAATATGATTAAGGATGCTGAGGCTAACGCCGAAAATGATCGTATCTTTGAAGAAATGATTACAGTTCGCAATACAGCGGATGGCATGATGCATGCGACGAAGAAAACCCTTGAAGAAGCAGGCGACAAGGCGACTGAAGAAGAGAAAACGGCCATTAATAGCGCCATAACTGAGCTTGAAGAAGCGCTTAAAGGTGAGGATAAAGAAGCTATTGAAGCCAAAACTCAAGCGCTGACCGAAGCCTCTTCAGGTCTTGCTCAAAAAATGTATGCAGAACAGCAAGCTGAAGCTGGGGCTGGAGCAGAGGGTGAGGCTCCAGCAGGCGCCGCGCCAGCTGATGACGGTGTTGTAGATGCAGAGTTTGAAGAAGTAAAAGAAGACGATAAGTAATAAGTAATACAGTGTGTTGATAGCTCATGTCTGGGCTATCTCGATAGTAAAAGCTGTCGGCAACAATCACACTGGAATATAAAAACATTCGTTAGTAAAAACAAACGCGGGCATAGTCCCGCGTTTGTGCTATCAGGCTTCAGCCTGATTCGTTACCTTAAGTTAGAGAATTTGGCTGCGTATTATGTCTAAAAGAGATTTTTATGAAGTGTTGGGTGCGGCCAAAGATGCCACGCCTGCTGAAATGAAAAAGGCTTATCGGCGATTGGCGATGAAATACCATCCTGATCGAAACCCTGACGATAAAGAAGCTGAGGCCAAGTTCAAAGAAGTTAAAGAAGCCTATGAAGTGCTGACAGACGAAAATAAGCGTGCTGCCTATGATCGTTATGGTCATGCAGGGGTGGACCAAAGTGCTGGCGGCGGAGGGGCTGGAGCCGGTAACTTTAGTGACATTTTTGGTGATGTTTTTGGTGATATTTTTGGTGGAGGAGGCGGTGGAGGTAGAGGGCGTTCCGCTTCGAACCAAGGCGCAGATTTGCGCTATACCCTGGAGCTTGATCTAGAGGAAGCCGTTAAAGGTACGAATGTAGAGATTGAAGTGCCGACGCTAGTGACTTGTGGTGAATGTGTTGGAAGTGGCGCGAAAAAAGGCACCACTCCTATTTCGTGTACCACTTGTGGCGGTGCTGGGCAGATTCGAATGCAGCAGGGCTTTTTCTCGGTCCAGCAAACGTGTCCAACCTGTCGTGGCAAGGGTAAAATGATTAAAGACCCTTGCGGAAAATGTCGTGGGCAAGGGCGCGTTGAAAAGAGTAAAAAACTTTCTGTCAAAATACCACCAGGCGTGGATACCGGTGATCGTATTCGCTTGTCCGGTGAGGGTGAGGCAGGAGATTTAGGGGGGCATGCCGGTGATTTGTATGTCCAGGTGGCGGTGCGCGAGCATAATATTTTTGTCCGTGATGGCCGGGACTTGTATTGTGAAGTGCCGATTAGCTTTTGTGATGCAGCAATTGGTGGCGATCTAGAAGTGCCGACACTGGATGGGCGAGTCAAGCTGAAAGTCCCTGGTGAAACCCAAACGGGTAAGTTGTTCCGGTTAAGAGGCAAAGGTGTGGCACCGGTCCGCGGAGGAGGTCCAGGCGACTTGCTTTGCCGAATTTCTGTTGAGACGCCGGTGAACCTAAGTAAGAAGCAAAAGGATTTATTAAAAGATTTTCAGGCCACATTGGATAAAGAGCATAAACGGCATTCGCCGAAAAAACATGGCTGGTTTGACGGCGTGAAGAGCTTTTTTGAAGATATGAAGCCCTAAAGGCTTTGCAGATTATTCCCTCATTCCGAAAGGTTTCAGTATGGTAAAGGTTGGTGTTATCGGTGCAGTGGGCCGAATGGGTCGCAATTTAATACAGGCAATAGGTCAAGCTGAAGGGGTAGAGCTATCAGCTGCTATCGACCGGCCTGGAAATTCGCTAGTGGGTTCTGATGCGGGCGATATGGCTGGTGTTGGAAAGCTGGGCGTCACTGTGGTGGATGATTTATCCAAAGTCATCAATGATTTGGATGTTTTGGTTGATTTCACTGTGCCTGCGTCATCAGTTGAGAATGCAGCACAATGTGTGGCAGCGGGACGTCGAATTGTTATTGGAACCACAGGTTTGGACGATGAGCAAAAAAGCGCATTAGCCAAAACTGCAGAAAATGGAGCTGTGGTTTTTGCCCCTAATATGAGCGTTGGCGTAAACCTCAGTTTCAAGCTTATTGAAATGGCAGCGAAAATATTAGGTGATGATGTTGATATTGAAATCATAGAATCTCATCACCGCCATAAGGTTGATGCACCTTCTGGTACTGCATTGAGGATGGGTGAAATTGTCGCTGATGTGTTGGATCGTGATTTAAAAGAATGTGCCGTGTATGGCCGAGAAGGGCAGACAGGTGAGCGAGATCGTAAAACAATAGGTTTTGAAACCATTAGAGCAGGCGATATTGTCGGCGAGCACACGGTTATGTTTGCTGCGGAGGGAGAGAGGCTGGAAATCACTCATAAAGCCAGTAGCCGAATGAATTTTGCCAATGGGGCAGTTCGTGCAGTTAAGTGGGTCATGACCCAAGACAATGGACTCTACGATATGCAGGATATATTAGGATTGAAGTAGCTTCGGCAAACCGCGATAGGTTGGTGTCATATTCAGCGTCAATTCATTGTAGCTGCATAGACTATAAGCGAACCATCGCGTAGAATACCGCTCCAATACGCGGACTAATAATTGCAATAAAAAGCGAGATGAAATAATGTTATTTCATCTCGCTTTTTTACGATTAAAACAATGATTTAATTGAGTTATTTTTATTGTTCGTTTTATTTGACCTACATTTCTCGGTCATCAGTTAAGAATTGGAGGCATCCTTGAGCAAACCGGCGATATTGGCGTTAGAAGATGGGAGTGTATTTCACGGGATCTCCATAGGTGCTGAAGGCAAATCGTCCGGAGAGGTGGTTTTTAATACCTCTATGACAGGCTACCAAGAGATTCTCACTGATCCATCCTATGCTGAGCAAATAGTTACCCTCACCTATCCTCATATCGGTAACACGGGTATCAATTCTGAAGACGAAGAATCCTCTCGCATTTGGGCCAAAGGCCTAATTATTCGTGACTTACCATTACTGACTAGCAGTTGGCGTAGTGAGGAATCTCTGGATGCCTATTTAAACCGAAAAGGTATTGTCGGCATTTCGGATATTGATACTCGGCGATTGACCCGAATATTACGGACTAAAGGTGCGTTAAGCGGCTGCATTATTGCGGGTGACGTGGTGAATGAGACATTTGCCTTGGCGGGTTCTAAATCATTTCCGGGCTTAAAGGGGATGGACTTAGCGAAAGAAGTGACTGTGTCCGAACCTTACGAGTGGGCTGAAGGCGAATGGGATTTGGAGAACGGTTACACCGTAGCGCCAGAAGATGAAGATGACCGCTTCCATGTTGTTGCTTACGACTTTGGTGTGAAACGTAACATATTAAGAATGTTGGTAGCGAGAGGCTGCCGAGTAACGGTGGTGCCAGCGCAAACAAATGCTGCCGAGGTCATATCAAAAAATCCAGACGGAATCTTCTTGTCTAATGGGCCAGGTGATCCAGAACCGTGTGGTTACGCCATTAAAGCGATTCAGGAAATACTCCAAACTGATATTCCCGTTTTTGGGATTTGTCTCGGCCATCAGTTACTGGCTCTTGCTCGCGGTGCCAAAACAATCAAGATGAAGTTTGGCCATCACGGTGCAAATCATCCAGTACAGAATCTTGATGATAAAACCGTGTTAATCACCAGCCAGAATCATGGTTTTGCCGTCGATGAAGACAGTTTGCCAGAGAATATTCGTGCCACTCACCGGTCTTTATTTGATGGATCCTTACAGGGAATTCATCTTACTGATAAGCCGGCGTTTAGTTTCCAAGGACACCCGGAAGCGAGCCCTGGTCCGCACGAGGCCAGTCCTTTGTTTGACCATTTTATCGATTTAATGAAAGCCGCTAAGTGAATTAAACCATGCCTAAACGTACCGACTTAAAGAGTGTTTTGATTTTAGGGGCTGGACCGATTGTTATCGGTCAGGCATGTGAGTTTGATTATTCGGGGGCTCAAGCTTGCAAAGCGCTGCAGGAAGAAGGCTACCGAGTCATTTTGGTGAACTCAAACCCTGCCACCATCATGACCGACCCCTCCATGGCTGATGCCACTTATATTGAGCCGGTGGAATGGCAGACCGTGGCGGAGATTATTGCGAAAGAAAAGCCCGACGCATTGTTACCGACGATGGGAGGCCAGACTGCGCTCAATTGCGCTTTAGATTTGGCGCGAGAAGGTATCTTAGATAAACACAATGTAGAAATGATTGGTGCCTCTCAAGATGCGATTGATAAGGCTGAGGATCGAGAGCGGTTCGACCTAGCGATGAAGTCCATTGGTCTTGATACACCGAGAGCTCATATTGCACACAGCATTGAAGAGGCACATCAAGTTCAAAGTAGTCTAGGTTTCCCCTGTATCATTCGCCCCTCTTTTACCATGGGTGGCAGTGGCGGTGGAATTGCCTATAACAAAGAAGAGTTCGATGAGATATGTCGCCGTGGCCTAGATCTATCCCCTACCAATGAACTGTTGATTGATGAGTCCTTAATTGGGTGGAAAGAGTTTGAGATGGAGGTGGTGCGGGATAAGAATGATAACTGCATTATCATTTGTACCATTGAAAACTTTGACGCCATGGGGGTGCATACTGGCGATTCTATTACTGTTGCGCCAGCCCAGACATTGACGGACAAAGAATACCAAATCATGCGAAATGCATCGATCGCAGTTCTGCGAGAAATCGGTGTGGAGACGGGTGGATCTAATGTTCAGTTCGGAATGGATCCGAAGACAGGGCGATTAGTCATTATCGAAATGAATCCAAGAGTCAGTCGCTCCTCGGCTTTGGCTTCTAAGGCCACAGGATTTCCGATTGCGAGAGTCGCGGCAAAACTAGCCGTGGGATATACCCTAGATGAATTACAGAACGAAATTACCGGCGGTAAAACCCCCGTTAGTTTTGAGCCTTCTATTGATTATGTTGTGACTAAAATCCCTCGATTCAACTTCGAGAAATTTCCTACAGCCGATGCGGTACTGACAACTCAAATGAAGTCGGTGGGTGAGGTTATGGCAATTGGACGGAGCTTTCAGGAGTCCATGCAAAAAGCCCTAAGAGGTTTGGAGGATGGATATGATGGCTTCGACCCACAATTAGAAGGCATTGAGGGTGCAGAACTAAAAGAAGAGTTGCGAAAAAAGTTAATGACGCCAGGCGCATCTCGGATGTTGGTAGTGGCCGATGCTTTTCGCGCTGAATGGTCAGTACAGCAAGTGGCAGATGCAACCGGTATAGATCCTTGGTTTCTCGTGCAGATAAGAGAGTTAGTTGAGTACGAAGCGGATTTGTTGAAAACGGGCCTATCTGGTATTAACCGCCAGTCCATGTGGCAGATTAAGCGCAAAGGCTTTTCCGATCGACGTCTATCCACGCTGCTAGGAGTGAGTGAAAAGCAAGTACGTGATTACCGTCATGATTTAAATGTCAGGCCAGTCTACAAGCGAGTTGATACCTGTGCGGCCGAGTTTGCGACGACTACCGCGTATATGTACTCCACTTATGAGCAAGAGTGTGAGGCTGAGCCAAATGATCGTGAAAAAATAATGGTACTGGGCGGTGGTCCTAACCGTATTGGTCAGGGCATCGAGTTTGACTACTGTTGTGTACATGCCGCATTGGCGATGCGCGAAGATGGTTACGAAACCATTATGGTGAATTGTAATCCTGAAACAGTATCAACCGATTATGATACCTCGGATCGCTTGTATTTCGAGCCGGTTACGCTTGAAGATGTACTAGAAATCGTGGCATTAGAAAATCCCAAAGGCGTTATTGTGCAGTATGGTGGGCAAACTCCTTTGAAGTTAGCGCGAGATCTAGAAGCAGCGGGTGTCTCCATTATCGGGACCTCTCCTGAAGCCATCGATAGAGCCGAAGACCGTGAACGTTTCCAGAAAATGATCGTCAGACTGGGCCTTAAGCAGCCACCTAATCGAACCGCCAGAAATGTTGAAGATGGCGTGAGATTGGCTGAAGAAATTGGCTACCCCTTGGTTGTTCGTCCTAGTTACGTACTCGGCGGGCGAGCCATGGAAATTGTGCACAATGAAGATGAATTGCGCCGATATATGACGACCGCAGTAAAAGTATCCAATGAAAGTCCAGTTTTGTTGGATCGTTTTTTGGATGATGCCATTGAAGTGGATGTGGACGCTGTGTGCGATGGAGAGCAAGTCGTGATCGGTGGCATTATGCAACACATAGAGCAAGCGGGCGTGCATTCCGGTGATTCAGCCTGTTCACTGCCGCCCTATAGCCTTGATAGTGAAGTGCAAGATAAAATGAGAGAGCAAACGGCACGCATGGCAATAGAGCTGGGCGTTGTGGGTTTGATGAATGTGCAGTTTGCAGTAAAAGGCACAGAAATATATGTGCTCGAAGTGAATCCAAGAGCATCTCGTACGGTCCCCTTTATCAGTAAATGTATCGGCCAATCCCTCGCAAAAATTGCCGCACGCTGCATGGCGGGGACAAGTTTAGCAAGCCAAGGATTTACTGAGGAAATTGTCCCTAATTATTACAGCGTTAAAGAAGCGGTATTCCCCTTCGCTAAATTCCCAGGTGTGGACCCGATCTTGGGGCCGGAGATGAAGTCAACGGGTGAAGTGATGGGGGTTGGCGATACATTTTCCGAAGCGTTTAGAAAAGCACAGTTGGGAGCCGGTGAAGTTTTGCCCGTGGGTGGTAAGGCGTTTATAAGCGTTAAAGATGCTGATAAAGTAGCATGCGTGAAAGTCGCTGAGCATTTAGTCGAGCTTGGCTTCGAATTATGTGCCACAGGCGGAACGGCAGGTGAACTGCGAGATGCAGGGTTCCAAGTGGAAAGCGTGAATAAGGTACTTGAGGGGCGACCTCATATTGTCGATAAAATCAAAAATGGTGAGCTGAGTTTTATTGTTAACACTACGGAAGGATCCAAAGCGATTGCGGATTCATATGAAATTAGACGCAGCGCGTTACAAAATAAAGTCTGCTATACCACGACCATTGCAGGGGGAGAAGCGCTCTGCTTAGCAATGAAATCAATCGCGGATAGAGACGAATCAAACGGTGCAGGGAAAGGCGAAACAGTGAGAAAATTACAGGATTTACATAAGAGGCTAGAGTTATGAATCGAGTGCCAATGACCGTTCATGGGGAACAGGCCTTAAGGGATGAATTACACCACTTAAAGATGGTTGAACGACCCCGAATTACAGAGGCGATTGCGGAAGCGAGAGCCCATGGCGATTTAAAAGAGAATGCGGAATACCATGCAGCTCGTGAACAACAAGGGTTTGCAGAAGGTAGGCTCCAAGAAATCGAAGCCAAATTATCGAACGTACAAGTGATAGACGTCACCAAGATCACTAATAATGGACGTATTATTTTTGGCAGCACTGTTTCTGTATTTGATGTGGGAAGTGAGGAAGATAAAATCTATAAAATTGTGGGTGATGATGAGTCCGATATTAAAGCGAATAAGATCTCAGTAAACTCGCCTATCGCCCGCTCTCTTATTGGAAAAGAAACCGGTGATGTCGTTATTGTGCAAGCGCCTGGTGGCGACATCGAGCTAGAAATTGAAAAAGTTGAATATATTTAGCTAAATTCAATTTTACAAAATACGGTTGTATTAAGTGCGGTCGCATAAAATTCAGCGGGATATCAATCCATGATTGCAAATTATTTCCAATAATATTTTTGCATGCTGATAAATCGACTGATAGCAGGGGGGATTTTGGACTCTAAAATCCCCAAGCGAAATCCTAAGAATTTCATTGCAGTACTCAAGATGACTAATGGTAGTCTGTGAATATGACGCAGGCCTAGCGATGAAATTTCTTGCTTCACGAATTTAAACCCTTCTCCACCGGCCCCACCAAACTCTTCGCCTATCCAGGCTTCCCTATGATGGAATACGCCGATATCAAAATAACGTTGGAATTCCTCTAGGCAAGTAAAATTATGAGAATGAAACGCGAGCGCATCGGCCTCGTATTTTATTTTATGTCCTTCCATTAACATTTTTGCTGCAAGATACATGTCTTCACTGACGATGAGATGTGCTGGAAACCCGCCACACTCCATTAAAGCGGAGCGACGATAAGCCGCAAAAGAATTCGAGACAAATGCGGTTTTAATTCCTTTTGTGGGGATATCTTCAGTGGATTTTAATTCAGAGGATGCGGGGTAATTAAAGCTTCTTGCAAAGGCGGAGGACGCTGTAGCATGAGCATAGGGCAGCTGTCTGCCTGAGACAGCGCTAATCTCTGCATTGTTAAAGGGGTTAACTATTTTTTTTATCGTATCGTTATCAGCAAAAATAGCATCCTGAGTCATATAGATAATGATATCCATATCACTCAATATCTCTGCTGCCAGCTGTCGCGTTCCGCCATGACTAAATTGATGCTGGGGAATAACCTGTACTTCTAGGCCAGCACTGTGACATAACTCAACAGTGTTATCCGTGGAGCTAGAATCAATAATAAGAACACGATCGGGTTGTAGCGATTGGATTTTTAGGGATGCGATCCACTGATTCCATTGCATACCTGGGTTTAAGGTCGGTACGAATAAGCCCACCCTATCGGTACGAGCCCAAGGGATTTGAGAGAATGTGGAATTGTCTAAAGACGTTTGGTGTAAAGCTCGCAAGTTACAATACTTCCCTATGAAACAATTTTGCGTCCATGTTGGATTCGATAAAAACACGAATGCCTATTATTTAACGCTAGCTTTAATTCTTTCAATATCAAGTTATAACTCTTTGGCCATGTTCTTTTTACCCCAGGGCAAAGCCGTCTTCTCTAAGATCCCGTCATAGCTACCCATCACTATCATTTTTAGGCGCTTTATTTTTTTGTCGCAGAGGGTGATTGAAAACAGCATCAGCATAATGAGCCGAATGACATCATGTTTTACCCAAACAGACGCCACATGCTCCATTTTGTATAACCTAAGACTATTTCTAACCGTATAGTAATTCCTGATGGGATCATGGATGGGGATTTGTCTCCATCTGAAAAGCCACATGCGCACGCTGTTTTCGCCTAAAGTATGGAGCAGTAGTGCCTTAGGCACACCGTATAAATGAAAGCCTTTTGCGACTGCCCGGAAACACCATTCTGTATCCACGTGATCGATAAATAAATCTTCTCGATACTCTCCGACTTGTTGCCATAGAGATAGACGAAGTAAACTGCCAGAGCTAATGAGCATGCTGCATTCGATCTTTGGTTCTGACGTGTCTTCTGGGTAAATTCGACGTACCTTGTTCGGCTGCACGTCTACAAAAAAAGAACCTGTGGGATCGCTTTCTCTTTTGTAGACGGGGCCTGCCACTACCGATTTCTTTGTGACATCATTGGTCAAAACCGATAATAAATGGCTAACCATGTTTTTTTCTGGGAGGCTGTCTTGATCTAGCAATAGCGCATAATCAAAACCTAAGGCCAGAGCCTTATTAATGCCAACGTTGTAAGCGTTGGCGACACCGGTGTTCTCTCCTAGATCTAACAGCGTGATATTGGAATTAGCTAGATTGGCTAATTGTTCTTGTATGTCAGAGTTGGATCCATTATCGACCACAATTAATTGATCAACCTGATTGAGTATGACGGTAATGTTATTCTTTAACTCAATGGGGTCTGGGTTGTAAGAAACGAGTACCCCGCAAACGTTATTGATTCGAGTGGAGTGTAGGGCCGTCATTACACGATTTCTCGCTGATGACTTTGAGGAGCCGGTAGCGTCGGTAGTCGATCGGATTCCCTGGGTGGCCAAGCGACTGAAAAATTTTCATGGTGCTGGGTTAAATTTGGATTGTAGTAGGGGTCATTGCCGAGCGTGTCTCCCCACTTTTGATGCATAAACTGTTTTTCTTGGTTGAATCGTGATTTCTTTTCCGGTGTGTCTTCGTATCCTCTGGTGGCGGATTCGTAGTGGTAAAGTTCAGCATCCGGTTCCCAGTAAACTCGATACCCCGCTGCGCGTATCTTCAAACAAAAATCCACGTCATTAAAAGCCACTTTTAAATTATCCTGATCGAGTCCGCCAACTTCGGTATAGACCTCCTTTTTAACCAGCAAGCAAGCGGCGGTGACTGCCGACAAGTTTTGCGGCAGGCATAATCGACCGATATAACCACGAGAGTTTCTATCAAAGGTTTTATGAGAATGACCTGCCACACCATCGGGCCCGAGTCCTAGAATTACACCCGCGTGTTGTATTGTGTCATTGGGGTAATAGAGCTTTGCACCCACCACTCCAATCTCTGGGCGCAATAGGTTGGAGACCATTTTGGTTAACCAATCCGTACTAATGACTTCGAGATCATTGTTGAGTAGTCCCACTATTGGCGTATCACATAGACCGATGGCAAAATTGTTAATCGCTGAAAAATTGAAGGGCTGATCATATTTAACTACGCGCACTTTATTCGTGTTATTCAGTTGTTCTAGATATTGCACCGCCTGAGTTTCAGTGGACCCATTATCGATTATCAGAATAGAAAAATTGGTGTAGTCAGTTTTTTCTAAAATACTGTCAATGCAGCGTTTTAATATCTCATAAGCATCTCTGTTGGGAATGACCAAGGTGACGCTAGGTGCTTTGGCGGGTATAGGATATCTCGGCCGATAGGTTGTTGGCCAAGGGCCTCGTTCAACCGTAATGTTGGGATCGATTTGAAGGAAGTAATCTTCCAAGGCCTTAATACCGGCAGCCGTCGCATAATCCTTTTCACCAAGATCTTTTGCGGTAGAACCCTCTATGGCACGCCAGTGATAAAGAATACGAGGAATATGGTGTATCGAGTTCTCAGCAACCTTTGCAATACATCTTAGTGCCAAGTCATAATCTTGAGCGCCTTCCACCCCTGTGCGAAAACCCGCAACGGATCGCACTAATTGAGTTCGATAAGTCATGAGATGGCAGAGATAATTTTGGCAGTGAAATAAATCAGGGTTCCATGAGGACTTGAAGTGAGGGCGATAAAGCATGTCTTCTGTATCAATGAGATCTTCGTCGCTATATAGAATATTCAGCTCTGGATTTTCATTGAGTGCCTGCACTATTCGATAAAGTGCATCATCAGTAAATTCATCATCATGATCTAACAAAGAAACATATTCACCACTGGCGAGTGCTAAGGCGGAATTAGAAGCGGCAGAAATATGGCCGTTATCCGGCCGATGAATCACCTTAATGCGTTTGTCTTTTTGTTGATACTCGTCGAGTAGTGGCGCTATCGCCGGATCGGTGGAGGCATCATTGGCAATGCAGAGTTCCCAATTAGAATAAATCTGATTTTCAATAGATTCTATGGCTTTCACTAGCCATTGTACCGGTACGTTGTACACCGGCATGAGTATTGATATTTTCGGTTGGTATTCAAAGTCACAGCAGTGAGCCACAAGACGCTGGCGTTCAGTCTCATCGACTCGTTGATATAAATCAAACCATTGCTGATGATCCATATCATTCTCTAGTCGCGATTTTATGACGTGCCGAATACGAGATAGATAAGCCCTAGGTCCTTCTTGTCGGATTAGGGCGACGCTTTTTTTTATGATTTCAGTAGCGGAGTACGTACTGGTGATGGCACTTAAGAGTGTTTTTCCATATTGGGAAAATACCGTGATTAAACTGACGGGCTTAAGGTTAGCGCCATGAAAGTTGAATTTCCCTACGTGATCGATAGGGTCGATACGTAGTCTGGTGAAGTTGGGTGGTAGCCATATAAATGCGGTTAATGTTGTATTCTGGCCCGTCTTCTTCGATTTGCTCTTTTCAAGAGGGTAACTGTTTTTCTCAGAAAACCCGGTTCCCCTATCGATATACAATTTCGAGTTAGCGTGTTTCGTTTCGGTCCCCATTTCAACGGTCACTTCATACCAGCCCATTAATGGCACATTATCCCGTGCAGCAACAATAAACTGCGGATCGCTGTCGATGGACTGAAATTTGTAGTCAGAATCAGCGCTATCGATGATGCCATTGATTGAAATAGTTTCCAGGTGATACAGAGTGTTAGAAAGAAGAGTTGAAAGCCGAACTGCCAGCGTCTTAATTATTCTGATTAACAGAAACAGCGGCCAAATTCGTGAAGTGCGGATGAGTTCTAGTTGCTGATGTAGATGCGCGTTTGATGTTTGTAATTCGCTAATCGTTTTTTCTGCCTGGCTTAGGCTTGCCGTCAGTTGTTGAGTAGCTTGTCGTTGTTTCTGTTCGGTATTGCATTTTTCTTGATTCAGGCTGGAAATTTGGTGTTGGTATTCCCTAGCATCTTTGGTTGCCGCCATTATTGCGCTGTATTCATTGGTTTGAGGCCAGGACATTCTTGCTCGCAAAACGCAGCCTTGTGATACTTTCTCCAAAATACCAGTAGGTAGGGGCAGATCAAAATGGGGGTCCTGCCCCGTGATAAAACAGACCAGCGTATTATCGACGATAGACAGCAGTGCATCATGTTGAGACTTTAATGCGGGAACGATTTTATTTTCAGACCACTGCCATAGCAGCGTACCTTCTTTGTCTTTGATTTCCATTTCAGAAATAATAAGTGTACCCGGTCGGTCTGCGGGATCGAATCTGACTGCGCCAAGACTCGTTTCTTGTTTCGGTAGTGTTAGTTCAACCCATTGATCTGATGTGCCCACTTGGGCCAGAGCGTTGCTACTTTGGGGGACTGTGTATTGTTCTTCTTCCGATCGCCAGAAAACAGAGCTGAGGTAAGTGGCTCCTAGAGCTGGTACCTTGTGAGAAGAATGTTTGAGTTGATCAAGATGTCGATATCCTTTATCCCCATTCGCATTCGTCGATTGTGCCGGTACCGCCGTCACAATGTATTGATAGGTGTTATTGTCGGGCTCTTTTTCTAAATACGCCAATACCGCTGGCGGAATATTTTGAGTGGTGTTGTTACTAAATTCTGACAATGCCAAATCGACGAACACACGATCCACCTGCTCTATAGCGTAATCGGATTCGGCGAGTAGGCTGTAAATAGAATCGTAGGTATAAAATCGAATATGAGTATCATCAAGAATTCCCGTGTCAGTGTAATTAAACTGGCCATCGATGAGATCCAGTAACACACCTTTATAGGAAATGTTCGGAATGGAAAATAGAACCTTTCCATCAGGCGCTAGAAACTCAGATAGCTGATCAAGAATAAATTGAGGCTCTCGTAGATGCTCGATAATATCAGCACAGACGATGTAATCGAATTGCGCATTAACGGGTAGGGCATCGACCAGATGTTCCTTTTCTAAATCAAGCTGGTGGGCCTGATCATAACTGGCTCTCCTGTTTTCTGAAAATAGATCCTGAATATCAACGCCGACCACGTAGCAGTTTTTCTGGGTTTTTAGGTAATGTCCAAGAGCGCCCGATCCACAGCCCAAATCTAACACTCGGCTTTTTGGATTAATGATCCGAGTTATTTTTCCGAGAGAGTCGTCCGTATTCGTGTCGAGGCTACGGTGATAAACGCTATTTTTCTTTTCCAGTTCGGTACTAATAATGAAGCTTCCTTCTGTTGAGACTGATCATGCCTAATCTATCTGGGCGACAGCGTTAGCCAGTTTTCTTTGGTAGTCTTTTTTTCAGAGATGCTGCGAAATTATGTATTCTGTTCTTCACTTCTGTTAGATCTTTAATGTTGAGATGAGGAGTCCCACCTTTGGCTTTCTCTGTGGCGTATTGAATAAAGGTGCCAATTTGATGAGAAGACAAAAACGGCGCGGCTTCTACGATTTCATGTTGTGGCCAATCCCACCACTGTATTGCGAGTAGGGCTTCAATTTCCTCTTTCTCAAACCGATAGCGATTGAGGGTGGCGGGATTGCCGGTGACAATGCTATAGGCGGTAACGTCTTTGGCGACCACGGCCCCTGCAGCTATGACAGCACCATGACCCACGGTGACACCTGACAGAATTTTGGCTCCGTACCCAATCCAGACATCATTACCTATAAGAGTCGGGCCTTTTGAAGCGGGGTGTCCATCTTGAGAGGCACCCTCTAGCCCAAAGGCAATACGCAGAGGGTAGGTGGTGACCCAATCGACTCTGTGTTCACCACCGCCAAAAATGCAGACCTCATCGGCGATGGAGCAGTACTTTCCTATTTTTATTTTTTCCGATTCCGACCAGAGCAATAGTTTCGGATTGCCGTAAGTGTTGCAGCCCACTTCGACTCTGTCATCATCGGATAGGAGGGGTGAAATCTTTAATGTGGGAGTTTCGTTTTTTTCCGTCATGAGTATTCACTCACGTTTACGCGAATCGCATTCATTGGAATGCCTACAATACCAAATCGCACACTAGTGGTTTTCACCGAGAATAATAATGCATCGTGAACCCAGTGATGTTGTACGTGATGCTCCAGTGTCCCTTCAGCAACGGCGACGCAAATGGAGTAATCCCCGTTTTGCAACAGCGGCATAACAAACTCGAAATCCACATACATATCCTGGCCCTCGTCTAGATACACGGGGGAATCCATCGTCGATATGTCAGTGGTGTCGCCAAATAGAGATTGCCCCAGTTTATCTTTGATAAAAAAACCAATGATGAGACCTTGCACCGGCTGATGAGCGATGACAGAAACTCGCAAGGCCACCACCTCGCCACCCACGGCCCAGGAAAGTGGAGCCTCACTCTTGTCTAACAGCGCGACAGATTGAACCGTCGCACCAGCGAGGCCGAAACTTGCTGATTCTTCATTAAACTCGGATAATTTAATATCGTTTCTGAGCGAGCTAGCATTCAGGAATGCCATCCGTTGATCCTTCGTTACCGCAGGGCCTTCCTCATCATTGATACTAGAAGCGTTGATATCAGAATCAACGGGAGCAGCGTCATTTGCCGACGTTTGCTTTTGAATTTTATGCTGGCCTTGTTGTTTTTCAAAAACGGAAGCCAAATACGCTTCGCAGACTGTCTTCGCATCGCCGAGCATTTTGTTCTTGCCCTGATCCAGCCACAGCACGCGATCACAAAGGTTGGTGACCGCACCGGCATCGTGACTGACAAACAACAGCGTGTTGTCTTTTTTGAACTGACGTAAAAAGCGCATACACTTTTGCACAAATGCCGCATCGCCCACGGCCAAGGCTTCGTCTATCACTAAAATCTCAGCATCCACATGCACTACCACTGCAAACGCCAGCCGGACAAACATGCCGCTGGAATAGTGTTTGACGGGACGATCGAAGAAATCGCCGATATCGGCAAATTCTTGTATAGATTGCATTTTAGCTTCGATTTCTTCGCGTGCTAGCCCCAACACCGAGGCGTTCATATAAACATTCTCTCGGCCGGTAAATTCTCCGTTGAATCCCGAACCCAATTCTAATAATGCACCGACCCTGCCGTGTTTCGTAATACTGCCCCCAGTGGGAGCCAATGTCCCCACTAGCATTTGTAGCAAGGTACTCTTGCCCGAACCATTGCTGCCAATAATGCCAATGGTCTCGCCTTTTTTGATGTGTAGCGAGATATCACTGACGGCGACAAACTCTTTGTAAAACTGACGGTGTCCACGCCATAACATTTGTTTCAAACGATCCTGTGGCCGATCATAGATTTGATAGCACTTCGATACGTTCTCAATTTCGATGGTGTAGTCAGAGGACATCAGCGAATCCCCTTCTTGTTTTTTCAAACCACCAATGACCAATGCCGTAGACGACAAGGCTAATGGCAAAGTACACCGCTAAGCCAAACCAGTGAATCGACTCACCATAGAGGACCACGGCGCGGGCTTGCTCAATAATAAACGTGAGTGGATTCATCAGAATCACGGTTTGAAAATGCTCGGGTACGGCTGAAATAGGATAAAAGACAGGAGACATAAACAGCATTACCATGGTGATGATACCCACCAGTTGTGACAGGTCTCTAAGGTAAACGCCGACAGAAGAAAAAAACAGGCATATGCCTAAGGTAAGTAAAACTAACGGCAGCATCACGATAGGGAGTAGCAATACGGATAGGTGTAGCTCGGTGCCGGTAATCAAGAGCGCGACCATTAAAACGGTACTTTGTACCAGGGTTTGAAATAGCGCGCTTCCCACAGCCACAGTGGATAAGACCTCTAGAGGAAAGACGACTTTTTTGACGTAGTTGACGTTAGCGAGCACCAAAGTCGGAGAGCGATTGATGACGTCAGCAAAAAAACCGTGAACAATCATCCCCACAAATAGGACTAAGGCGAAATTGATAGAGTCCTCTTCCGCTCCACCCCAACGTAATTTAAAAACCGTGGAGAAAATAAAGGTATATACCAACAGCAATAGTACTGGCGTGACCAGTGACCACAGGAGCCCTAGCAAAGAGGCTCGGTATCGACTGCTAATTTCCCTTTGCACCAGTTTATAAATGAGAAACCGATGATGCCAAAGGTTTTGCAAGCCGAAATAAGGCTGAGGTGATAGTGCAGGAGCTTGCATATTCATTGCGTTCTTCCCGTGTGGGTGATGCGCTTTGCTTTAGTGGTGATCAATAAGTAGACCCTTCGTTGTGTTTTTAAATATCAATATTTAAAATTTGGGATTCCGTATCTCATGACATTTCTACCGGCACTTTAATATTCTAGAAAATATTTCAGAACTAGCTATATTGATAATTGTTATAAAGAATCAATCTGAAGTCCCCTTTTTCTAGATTTCCATGGGACTTCACTTATTCGGTTAGATTGATATGGCTAGATTGCTACGGTTAGATTTCGCATTAGGATTCAGTTTTGGAGATACAGCATCAGACATCCCCGGTTTCTCAGCCTATAGAGGAAAGCCGTCTCTATCGATTTATTCACGTATTGCTTATCTTGCTGGCGGTTCTGGTTTATTACGGTTTTGTACTTTCGCTTAGTAGCAACGTTCCCTATTCCGATGACTTTAATGACATACTCTGGACGCTTATCTCCTATGTGGAGAGCGATAACACTTTCGATAAGTTAAGTACTTTACTGCGCCAGCATAATGAGCATAAAACCCTAATACCTCGGCTTATCTATTTATCCCACTATTTATTGTTTCATCACGTAAATTTCGCCACGCTTATTGTTGTGGGTAATCTCGCGATATTGGGACTGTATGTCGGCTTTCTGAAACAACTGGGAAATAACCGTTTTATCCAGCCCATTGCAGTGATGCTGGCCTTTACGCTTTTTCAAGCGCAAACCATACAAAGCATGTTCTGGGCGATGGCGGCGGTATCCAATTACTATGTCCTGTTTTTTGCCATGCTAAGCCTGGCGATACTGACCCATAAGAAGACGTATCAACATTTGGTACTAGCGGGAGCTGTGGGCCTATTGGCGACATTTACGCAAGCTAATGGCATGTTGGTATTCGGGGCGGGTGCTGTGTATTTATTTCAAAATCTTTTATTGGAAAGAAAGAAAACACAAATCGGGAATAATAAGGTATCTAGAGACAGTAATAAGGAGTCTCAGCAACGACTCGTTTTTTGGTTATTACTCTCGGCACTAGCGGCGTTTGCCTACCTTTATAATTTTCACCACACCAAAGCAACCTCATCCATACTTACGCGTATTAGCTCTGATCCGTTGATGTTGGTGAGTTACTATCTAAAAGTGATGGGCTCGGGTTTTGCGCAAAGTAATCCGACTGCGGCATTATTCTCAGGCGTGTTCTTGCTCTTCTCATTCGGATTAATGCTCTTTAAACGATTTCATATTCGTCACGCAGGATTGTTTTATTTTTTAATTTTTATCCTCATGTCCATTTTTATCATTACGCTGTCACGCACCATCTGGGGGGATCATCAGGCGTTAGCGGCCAATCGCTATCGTATTTTATCTGTTAATATTTGGGCCATCAGTCTTCTTTTCTATGTTGATACCTATCTTCAACAGCAGAGTCAGAGAAACCGGTTAATCTGTTTCGGCATTTTGATTGTTGTCATTGTCGGGTTTGTTCATAGTTACTATCTGAACTATCCGAAAGTAAAACGTTTGCAACACACCATCGTAAGTGACCTAAAACACTGGATGATCGAGGAGGGCGCGATATCCAGCCTCTTACCCTTTTGGGCTGCGTTTTATTCGACGGATATGATGACAAGAGCCATTAAGCACGATATATATCGACCCGATCATCTGCTATTTGAAAATGTCAGTATGAAAGAGGTTTCTGCAGAGCGTTGCCTCGACTGGTTGCCATCACCACTGGAACTCGGTATTGCACCGATATCCAAATCGACGAGTTATGCCCAATCTATCGGTATTTCACTGGCTGATACTTTCTTGGCAGAAAACACCTTCAATAGCGCATTCCTCCTACTCTGCTCTGGTAGTCATCAATATCGAATGACACTCAACGCTGGCGCATTGGCATCTCTCGATTCTGAATTAACAATCAATTTCTCAACTCTGCCAATTGCCTCAGGTAGCTATAAGCTAGGACTCGCTCTGTCTAGTGAAAGCGGAAATCAAACTTATGGAGGTGCAGAAAAATTGTCGATTGATAATAGTCATTATCTGATGAAGATGGATAAGCGACAGATTAGCGAGGGTAAAAGATAAACCGAATGTGGCAGAGTAAACTCATTACGTTAATTAACGCGACTCTACTGTTGGTATCGCTAGCAGCAGCTGCTACGTGGGTGACGTGGAGTTATTCGCCTAATGCCGTGAATCAATTCGATACCTATATTATTACTCGCTATACCGCCCATTACCTCACGAAGCTTAATGCGGCGAAAGATCAGCTTAAACGCTCTCCACAAGAGGGGATTGCGTTAGTCCAGTCTCTCGCCGATGATATATCTAAATCAGTAAAGTTAGATCGCTTAGATCCCGTTAAAAGAGAAAGCTTTAAAGTGATAGTTCAACATTATCGGGGCGTAGGAGAATCTCGTCTGGAAATGAAGTGGGCAAAAAAATGGACTGAATTCGACCCGCAAGATTTAGAAGCACAGCTTGCCTATGCACTGGCTTTCTACGCGTCCAAAGGGGAGAAGCAAAGCGGGCTAACGCCACTAATCAAGCTCTATTCTCGTGCCCCTAATATTGAAATGATACAGTGGCCTCTCTTTATGGTTGCTCTGCGTCACGTGGCGATTGGCCCCATTGATTCAGACCCTGTAGATTCAGGCCCTGTAGATTCAGACCCGATGGCTTTAGAGACGACTGCCTTAGACATCATCGACGCCTTATTGAATCGAAATATCGGTAGCGATTCCAATGTGAATTGGGAAGTTTTCTGGGATACGGATCAAGGGTTTCAGCCGAACAATAGCAAAAAAATAATCCCCTACAAAGGAGATCACAATACGCTGAGTTCTTCACTATCGTTGCCCAAGGGTACGCAACGCATTCGAATCGATCCACCACCCAATAAAGCTTGGACGCTGAAGACTATAAGAATGGAATACGTATTCACTCATCATACTCTGGAGAATGATTTACTCGTTGCCAATACCCCCTTAAGTGAAATTACTTTGCAATTAAATGATCTAGAAAGGAAGAAGGATAGTCTGCGAATATTGAAGGGTAGCGATCCGTATTTCTTTTTCACTACCCCTTCTGATCTGAAAAATGAAGGGGCTCAAGTGTCTTTGCAGATGGAGGTGGAGAGAACCTACTCAGGGGAAATAATTCAGTTTTTCGAATCATCTGAATACCACTCTCTATTGGCGAAATTAAAAATAAAAAATAGCAGGCATCTGATTTCTCAGTTAGCAGCGTTACAACGTAAAGTATCCGAATCGTAGATGAATGAAAATTTCTTAGATGAAAGAATAATGGAAAGGATGACGGCCAATAAATTAAGGATGCGAATGTTGTGGCGATCAAGTTGGATGCTGACATTGCCAGTTAGTGTGTTCTTCCTCGTATGGGTTATCAATACAGGAAACCAATATTACTCATTTGCCATAAAATACGATACCGCACCCGTGGTCACTACGCTGCACAACTTAGGGACAGCTGAATTTAAGTATTGGGTGAAATCCATCGGTGCACGCGCAAAGCCGCAACGTCATTCAGCCTATCCCAAGTGGCGTAACATCCACCTTTATGTGCCTGAGTCGAATCTGCGTCAATTGAATGGGAATCTACCCACCTCTGGATTTAAGTACGTCAAAGGCAAAATACTCAATGGTGAAAAGCTCACAAAAATAAAGATTCGTTATCGAGGTGATAACGCTTGGCATTGGGCGGGGCACCAAAAGTCGATTCGGATCAAGACCAGTAAGAAACGCCTCTTCGATGGCATGAGAAAATTCAATCTCATTATTCCCAAAACGCGGGACCAAGTCAGTGAATATTTATCCTACCGCTTAGCCAATTCCATGGACCTGGTGGCACCAAAAGTCGAAATGGTAAATGTCTTTATCAACGGCAAATACGACGGTACTCGAATGCTGGTGGAGCAGTTAGACGAGTTGAGTTTACGGCGTCAGAACTTATTGCCAGGGGATTTATATTCAGGGGAGCTTATCGGGCGGGATATTCATGTGGGTGCTAATGGGAATCTATTTGATAACCCGGGTCTATGGCAGAAAAGCGCGGTGAATAATCACTATAAAGAAGACTCCTTTGCTCCCCTAAAACGTTTGACGGACTTGTTAGCGACACCCGAGTCGCAAGCGAAACACGTAGCGTTAGCACAATTATTGGATTTGGAATATTGGGGACTGTTTTCTGCGTTTGAGGTGTTATCCCAAGGACAGCATTACAACAATAGTCACAATTGGAGGCTTTACTACGACCCCAGTAAAGGAAAATTCATACCTCTCGTTTGGGACCCGATGGGTTGGTATTTAAGGTATTTTCCATACTTCGAGCGAGTGGCTGACTTGGATATTCTGACCAGTGATCTACACACGGTACTGTATCAAAATGCCGACTTTATTCGATACCGTAATCGCGCGATTGATGCATTTTTCCGTTCCAAAAAGGATGAAGCGTTCTTGGTGGAAGTGGCTGAGATTATACCTGATGCAATAAAATCAATAGATGTGTCGCCGAATCTGCTTTATATGACGGCGTTTTCAGATGCGACAAAGAACCTGTCGAATTCTATCAGTGAAACATTTCAGTATATTGAGTCACAGTATTTTCCTGCCAATCAAGGTCGAAAGAACAATGACGCAATTCACTCTTTTTACGATGCGTCATTGAGTCGTTTATCTCTATCGATTCAGGATAGAGATGTTATTACCGCCATTCAGTTACGCTATGATCTCCCCATTCGCCAAACACCGGAAGTGGTGATGTCCTATGGACAGAGGGGGGGAGAAGGGGTAGTTGACAGTACGGCTATAGATCCTATCTCTTCTGACAAGATGACCATCAAGCTAGCCACCAATTTAATCGCCAATTACACGATCAAACATGACCCTTCCCTGTGGCCAGCGCAAAAGACCATAGACGTTAGTTCCATGACCTATCAATATTCATTAAGCGGCTTACCCGCCAAGGCTAAATTGGTCGAGGTGAAAGTGTTTGGCATACAGGGACGTGAACGAAAAGTTGTAGAGCAACAGGCAGCGCTTTCAATGACAGAGTTTAAACACTTCGATTCCAATTTGTTTGATGAGAGCCAGCGAGGTCTAGAAGATAGAGAACCAAAAGTTAAGCTGCCGGAAGAGTGGAGTGGTAAGGTTGTAATTGACGGTTTGAGATACGTGAACTTTCCTGTCACGATACTGCCGGGTACCGAAATAATAATGAAAGAGAAAGCGGTACTTATTTTTAATAATAAGGTAACGGTGGTGGGCACCAGTGATAACAAAATCAGGATACGCAGAGAAAGCCCAAATTCTCAACCTTGGGGGAGTGTGGTTCTTCGAGGTAAGGGGAGTCGCGATTCAATATTCAAACATTGTGAAGTGACTGGCGGTAGTGGATATAAAACTCCCTTAACGGAATATTCAGGTATGTTTTCGATACATAATACCCAAGGTATTCGCATCGAGAGCTGTACTTTTTCCAACAGTTCTTTAGTCGATGATATGGTGCATATTGTTTTTTCCGAAGTGAATATTTCGAAGAGTGTATTTACAGATTCCTATTCCGATGCGCTAGATATTGATATTAGTCAGGTGTCCATTACCGACAGTCAATTTATTCGGAGTGGTAACGATGCAGTGGATTTGATGAATTCACAAGCGGTGATTAGCGGAGCCACCTTTAGTCAGAGTGGCGATAAAGGCTTATCGGTAGGGGAGAATAGCCAACTGGTATTGGCAAATACCGTATTGGATGGAAATCAAATTGCAATCCAAACAAAAGACAAATCGATCGCCTACGTTTTTAATACCGAGTTTGTGAATAATCGTACTGGGGTTGATTGTTACAAAAAGAATTGGCAGTACGGTGATGGAGGTCATGCCTTTATTTTTAAGAGTGTCTTCCAAGGTAATAATGTCGCACTTAAATCCGATAAAAAATCATCGATACAAGTGGTGGACACTTTCCTCGGTGAGGGAAAGGTAGTAGAAAACCAGTACAAACATCCGAGAATACAGATTGATGACTTATCCTCTTCAAAGGGCATTGCTTCTCCACGTGATGCCGAAAATCAAGAAAATAGTCTTGGAATGAGTACCGCTCCGCCTTTTATCGAAAGCGCCTTTCAGCGGTTAAGTGATGAGAAGCACATATCAATAAAAACACGAGGTGTGTTTCATGAAGCATTCTGATGAGTCCACAGCACCGGTGACACAAAGTAATTCAATATTGCATTTTGCACGATTTGAATTCAAGTATTTGCTATCTGACAAACTACGCAAAGAAATTGAATCCGAATTACAGTATTTTATGACCTTAGATCCCTTTGTCGAAGGTCGTAGTGACAATCAGTATTTTGTTCGCAGCTTATATTTTGATGACCCTACGTATAGCGCCTATTTTGACAAAATGGAGGGACTACATTCTCGCTCTAAATTTAGAATTAGAACCTACGCGGACGAGAGTGATAAAGCCGCTCCTTGTTTTTTAGAGATTAAGGGTCGGCATAACAATTTGGTTTACAAGCACCGTGTGGAACTGGGGTTTCAATCCGATAGCGACTGGTCGGATAAGACTGATTTAATTAAAGCCACTATGGCAAGCGAAAAGAATAATCCCATCCTTGCCCAGTTCGAGTTCGATTTGATGCGCAAGCGCCTCAGACCCTGTGCACTCATTGATTACCAGAGACGGCCCTATATCAGTATCTATGACTCTGAGTTTCGACTCACTTTCGATAGTGAGTTAAGAGCATGGCAGTCTGAGACGCTGACTCCAAAAGAATTCGATAGAACGCGTTGTTTTTTGCCAGGATATACCATACTAGAGGTCAAGTTTCGGCATCAGATACCCTCCTGGTTTCACCGGATTTTACAAAGCTATGAAATGGAGCGGCGATCGATATCCAAGATCTGTTGCGGTTTAGAAACGCTAGATTTGGTGTCCGAGCATGCCACGACGAAATCCGCATTTTATGAACCCATAGATGGTTAATTGATTAGACAAAGGATCGATAGGTAATGGAAAACGATATTCTGGCGGCGACCAGTGATTTACTCGCAATAGGCTACTACGAAACAGCGACGAATGTACTGCTAGCCATCGTGCTCGGGTTCATCTTAGCGTTGGTTTATAAAAACACCCACAAGGGACTCTCCTATTCTCAATCCTTTACGCATACCGTCTTACTGGTGACGGTGATCGTGGCCATCGTGATGATGGTGATCGGTGGCAGTTTATCTCGCGCCTTCGCCTTAGTGGGAGCCTTGTCGATTATACGATTTCGAACCGTGGTTAAAGACACGCGGGATACCTCATTTGTCTTCGCGGGTTTAGCCATCGGTATGGCCAGCGGCACCTCCAACTATTTTCTTGCCGTACTAGCCACCTTTGTAGTCAGTGTCTTGGCCATCGCATTATTTAAATTTAATTTCGCGGCATTGTATAAGAGTGAATTTATTTTAAGATTTCGTTTCGACCAAGCGTTCGATAGCCGACACTATTTGCAATGCATACAAGACTACAGCAAACGCTCCAACATGCTTCATATCGAACCTTCTCCCGATGGGAATTTGTTAAAGCTGACTTACGACATCACTTTAAAGGAAGGCCAGGAGGCGGAGCAGCTTTCTCAGAAGTTGGCTCGGTCTGAGGGAATATCGGAAGTGGTTCTTATTGCTTCTAAGAATGATGTTGATTATTAGGTGTGACGGTACACCCTAACTCCGTTGAGTAAATGAATTTTAAAACAAAAGGATAGAGTCGCCGGTGATAATTGAAAAATATGAATTTGGCGTTGGCATAAACCTAATCATGTAAGTTAAAATAACAACAAAGCGCGCCGATTTAGAGAAATGTCAGTGGGAGAAAAAATGTGCGAAATATAACGATTGCCGAAGCGGAAGGTCATCTAGCCGAATTGGCCGAACTAGCGATGAATGGTGAGGAAATCAGAATCACTCGAAGCGATGGCAAGGTGTTTAAGTTGATAGTCGAGGGGCTTGAAAGAAAAGGAAGAGTTGCAGGCTTACATGCAGGGCAAGGTTGGGTAAGCGATGAGTTTGATGAGCCATTAGATGATGATTTTTGGATGGGAGAATCCAAGAAGAAATGAATTTACTTCTTGATACGCATGCGTTTATTTGGCTTGATTTGTTCCCGGAAAGATTAAGTAACGTTGCTTACGAAGCCTTAATTGACGAAGAAAACAAACTCTATCTCAGTGTTGCTAGCGTTTGGGAGATGCAAATTAAAATGCAGTTGGGCAAGTTATCATTAAGTGCAGGCTTAGAAAGTACGGTAGAAAAACAGCAAAAAATTAATGGTATTATTTTGCTCTCTATGGAGTCTGCTCATGTGTATGAGTTGACGTCTTTGGCTAATCATCATCGAGATCCGTTTGATAGAATCTTGATGGCACAATCAATAAAAGAAAACCTAACTCTAGTGAGTGCTGATCAGCACATTCAACGATATAGTGACTGTGTCGATATCCTTTGGTAAAAGTAGGATAGACAGTACGGGAAGGTGATGTTCGTCGAATACATGATGAACAACTATGCAGCGTTTCTAGAGACTCTGAGTGAGGTGCACCAGCGTCTCAATTGCATCAATCACGCTTATTGTCTAATGGGAAATCATTATCCTATTCTGATGGAAGCTCCTGACGCGAATTTAAGTCGTATCATGCGACATATTAATGGGGTCTACACTCAGCGTACAATAGGCTCAGTTAGTTTTATTACGCACCA
>JAHRWA010000105.1 GCA_019090455.1 Pseudomonadales bacterium
GTTCGTCGGCAGCGTCAGATGTGTATAAGAGACAGCCACTCAACCCCAGAATCACGCATAGGCGCATCAGGGTTTAGCCCTTTGGTGACGGCGTGGCTTATGACGGCCTGGCGTTTTTCTTTGAGTAGTTTGATTAGCTGTTGTTGTTTTTCGATTAGGGTGTCGATTTTGGCGGTTTCGTGGTCTAGGAAGTTGGCTATTTTTTGTTGTTCGTCTTTTGGAGGATTCGGAGCCAGAAAACCGTTAAACTCTTCGGTTTGCAGTCGCCACCTGCCAAGATGTGCTGCACCTTGACCGAACGGGAAAAACAAACGATCGTGATACCCCATCTGCAAGAAACGCAGATAATATTCTCTAGCCGATTGTTTATCCTCTAAACTGAAAACCCTATAATCTGGGCTAGTTACTCCATCATAATTAGAGACATCAACAAACCCTGTTAGCAAATCCATATGATTCATCGCATAGTCATTTTTATAGACGAGCTGGTATTTCGAATAATCCATAGATAACTGGCCTTCGCCACTTACAATATCTTTGACTTTAATGCCTTTCTGAGTGATAGAAAGTACGTCATAACCGACCTCACCTGCGATACGCTTTTTAATTCGAAATAAATTTTTAAAACGTCTAACTTTCCAGTGCTTCGGGATTTGGCCCAACCAATCAATGCCAGAATCCTCATACTCAGAATAAGCCCGATACTTCATCCCTCACCTCCCAACTTATACTCAATCTGCCTTTCCTTTATCGCATTTTCTATTTCAGTCCTTTCCTTCGCTATCTCTTCCTGCAACTCACTCTCAGAAGGCAAGTACTGCAAATACTTAGAAGCAAATATCTGCTTACCCTCATTCAACACCGAGTACTTAGCAACGGATTCACTTTTATCCGAACACAGTATCAAACCAATCGTGGGATTATCCCCTTGCACTTTGAACCGGTCTTCATACAAGCGCACATACCCATCCATCTGCCCAACATCACGATGGGTCAGTTTGCCAATTTTTAAATCGATCAACAAAAAACACTTGAGGATAAAGTTGTAGAATACAAGATCCACATAAAAATCATCGTCATCAAACCGAAGATGCTTTTGCCGTGCGACAAAGGAAAAACCCCGCCCTAATTCCAGCAAAAACGACTGCAAATTATCGATGATCGCTTGTTCCAGTTGGTTTTCATGGAGGACGGGGGAGTCAGGGAGATTGAGAAACTCTAATACGTAGGGCGATTTAAGCATGGCATCCGGGGAGATCGGCTGTCCGGGTAAACGTTCACGCTGCTGATCTAATAGACCTTGATCGCCACGGTTTTGAATGATTCGCTCGTAGTAGGCCGTATGAATTTGACGTTCTAGTTGTGTTTTATTCCAACCACACTCCACCGCTTCCGATTCATAGAATTCTCTCGCGAGCTGATTTTTAACATGCATCAGAGCACGGTAATGGGACCAGGATAGCTCAGGTCGAAAGCAAAGGCTCAATTTTGTACCCGCCGGGTACCAAATTCCACCATCTTGATTTTGCTCGGCTTTTTCATTCTCAGATTCAGTACCCGGCAGGTACAAAATGCTGGGTTGTCGATCAGAAAAAGCCTGATAAAACTGTCTGAACTTTCGTAAGTTAGAAGCGGAGAAACCGCGCCCATAGCGGCGGGTCATCCGCTCCGACAGGTGGGCAATCAACGATTTTCCATAGGCAGCCCGGTTTTCACCCGTTTGCAACACCTGAACAATTTCACGACCAATCAACCAATAGGCGGCAACCATATTTATATTCACCGCACGAACGGTGCTGGCTCTGGCTTGCTCCACGATGTCGGCGACTCGCTTAAACAAGTCATCGGCCATTTCAGGTTGAGTCATGTCTTTTCTCATCACGAATGTACCTCCTGCAACAACACCATTATCTCGGCACTCACTTTATCCAAACCTACATCAACCAAGCACGCTACTCTATTCATTGCTGACACGATTCTTATCTGCATTCAGTTAACCTTACCCATTGCTTTGCCCTTTAGCCGTTAATCGATATTGTTGAAAACGACTGTTGGGTTTATCAGGCAAGGTAAGCTCAATCAACCCAGCCTCAAGTGCAGGCACAAGATAATGATTACGAAAATTTGTGCGGTGTTTCAGCCCTAGGCGTTCACGCAATTCTCCAGAAGATAAAGGGCCTTGTCCCAATGCCCGAAGTAAGCCTAAGAGGGACTCTGGCAGATCACTTGACTGGGTCACTGACTGGGTCACTGACTGGGTCTGAGCGAGGAATATGATAAAGCGTAGCCGGTTAGCAATTTCTTTGATTTGGGGTTCTGGGAGCCCTTGCATAGCAGCTTCCGCAAATATACGCTGCACACCACTACCCCATTGCTCAATCAATTTAAGCTCTCGAAACACCCTCGCAATCACCGGATTACGGATCATAGAAATGCCGCGTTTCATATCTTCGATAGTCATGCCTGGCATGAGCATGCCAGGGCTTTCAATTTCAATGCGATCATCATAAAACGCAATGCGAATCGGCGAACCACGCTGTGAATAGTCACTATGCACCAAAGCATTGATAATCGCTTCACGTAGGATGGTTAATGGGATACTCCAATGATCAGTGCGCTTCATTCCGGCGAACTCAGCACTCTTGAAAGCATGTTTCTTCAGAAATAACGCGATGCTGTCCACTGCACTGGGTAAGTGATCGTGCAAGTCAGTCTGATCAAAGATATCCACTTTATCGATACCACGAAAGCGCCCACACTGAATCCAAGCATCATCGAAATGGAGAGTACGCTGCTTTCCAAACAGCAAAATCGCACCTTTGCTGGGAACCAATCGCCCTTGATCCCGAACCAGCAGTTTGAGCGTTATCAATCTCTGTTCATCCAGTTGTCTGTGTTCACCAAACTGCTGCTGCATAGCATCCAGGTCGAGATCCTCTATGCTCAAGTGGGGCATAGGCATGGTATCAAAGGTTTCCCCTGTCGCTTGGCGCTGTAGTTCTGAGATGAGTTGCGTATCGGCCTGCCGATTGCTAGAACCGATGCGTACAAGAACGCCTTGCTCTGGCCCTTTTGCTTTAAGATAGTGTGGGCGTGAACTGCTGAGATGGACCTCTACCCGAAGCAGCGTCTTCTCCTTAACGGTCAATAATTCGATGCTAGGCAATAAACGCGGTGCGATGCTGTCTGCAATCAAGCTAGTAAGGCGCTCTTCCTCAGCCAGCGGATCTTCCACACCCATGATATCCCCGTTATCGGCAACACCAATAAACAGCTGACCACCCGCTGTGTTGGCAAATGCAATTAAGGTTCTGAGTATCGGCTTGGGTGAACTAAGATCTCGTTTGAACTCCAGCTGTTTGCCTTCTGGCTTTGCAAGTGACTGCTCTATCTCATGCATCACGAATGCACCTCCTGCAACAACTCCATTATCTCGGCACTCACTTTATCCAAATCCGCATCTATCTCTTCTAACGGCCTCGGCGGTTGGTACTGATAAAAATGACGATTAAACGGAATCTCATAACCGACGATACCAATCTCATTATCCTGCTCATCTTTCTTGTTGGCATCTATCCAGGCATCGGGTACGTGAGGTTGTACTTCTTTTTTGAAATAGACTTCGTTCAGTGCATCAACTGTCTGTGATGGGTCTAGCGCAACATTTTCATTATCACGCAGATCACCATCGGCTTTGTATTCCAGCACCCTTTTTCCGCTGTTGGCACCTGCGCCCACCGCAAACAAACCATAGATGGGATTGGCCTTGCCCTTGTGAGTTTTCTTAATGACTTTTTCAGCTTCAGGGTTCTTCCAGCTAACGGCATCGGTGATTTGTTTTTTCTCTTTGGTTTCAAGTTTGATGTCTTGTGTTTTACTGGCCGCTTTAAGCACTTCTTCATAAGCGTTCATATCATCAAACTGATCGCTGCCAATCGCTTGTTGTAGTTTTTTTGCTTTGAGCAATATTTGTTTTTGAGTGAGCCAGATTTTACGGTCTAGCAGATCTTTTACCTGCTTCTCTTTGAGTTCGCTAAAATGAGTTTTGATGTGTTTGCGGATAACGTCTTCTTGCTCTGCTAAGTCACCGTAGTGTTCACAATCTTCATCATCTGACCAGGTTCCATTACTCGAGCGCTGTTGCTCGGCGTAAACCCACTTCATCACCGCTTTTAGTGGCTTATTGGCAAACCTGAGCTCTACGATGCGCTCGTCACTGAACTGATAGGATTCACGTAAAGGGCGTTCGATGGTGATTCGACGATAGCCAAATTCATGGTTGGCAAATATTTTACTGGCAAAAGTCTTTGGTGCTTCTGTCTTGGGGTTTGCCGACTGACGACCTCGATTACTCTTTTGCTCCGCCGGTTTATCCAATTCACGGGCATCAACCACTTCGAAGGCACCAAAGGTGCGGGTGATGGTGCGTATATCGTCTTCGCTCATCACATTACGTTTTGAGCCTAATGACTTGCGCATTTTACCGCAAAGATTGACGCCGTTGATCAGCTGGACTTTGCCTTTGCGCTCATCGGTTTTTTTGTTGGAAAGAATCCACACATAAGTTGCAATACCGGTGTTGTAGAACATATCGGTGGGCAAGGCGACGATGGTTTCCAGTAAATCAGCCTCTAAGACGTAACGTCGTATTTCTGATTCGCCCGAACCCGCACCACCGGTAAATAAAGGTGAGCCATTGAGGATAATACCGATTCTGCCACCACCGTCTGCGCCTGCGGCTGATGAAGAGGTGTCACGCAGCTTGCTGATCAGATGCAAGAGAAAGAGTAACGAGCCATCAGAGACTCTTGGCAAACCGGGACCGAAGCGACCGTCATACCCTTTAACGCTATTTTCATCTTTGATGCCTTTTTCAATTTTTTTCCAGTCGACACCGAAGGGAGGATTAGACAGCATGTAATCATACTTATCGGCATACAGTTGGTCATTGGATAAGGTGTTACCCAACTTGATGTTTGATACATCCTGCCCCTTGATGAGCATATCGGCTTTACAGATGGCGTAACTTTCTGGGTTGAGTTCTTGCCCGAAAGCCTTCATGACGCCGTCGGGGTTATGCTCAAAAAGATACTCCATGCCGGATGACAAAAATCCACCTGTACCGGCTGTGGGATCGTAGATAGTGCGGATGATGCCCTCTTTGGAAAGTGCGTCATCGTCCTCCATAAAAACCAGAGAGGTGGTAAGGCGCACGATATCACGCGGGGTGAAATGTTCCCCTGCGGTCTCATTGGAGCTTTCAGCAAAGCGTCGTATCAACTCTTCAAAGACCAAACCCATATCGTGATTAGAGATTGCCTTGGGGCTGAGATCAGTCTGTCTCACCTTTTGCACTATTTTGTATAGCAGGTTGGCGTCACTCAGCTGGCCTATGAACTCATCAAATTTAAAGTATTCGAATATCTCACGGGCATCTGTTGAGAAACCTTGGATGTAGGCTTCTAGGTTAGCTTTGATTCCTGCTTCACCGAGCCTGGATAGATCCATTTTGGAGGTGTTGAAAAACGAGAGACCTTTGGTGGCTCGTAGTAAGAGTTTTTCTTGCGCCTCTTCCGGCACGTCCATCTTTTGGACTTTTATATTGGCTTCAAGCACAGCCTGTTTGGTTTCTTCCAGCACCCCTTCGAGACGACGTAGCAGCGTAAAGGGAAGAATGATGCGTCCGTATTGCGACTGTTTGAAATCACCTCGCAGAAGATCGGCAATCGACCAACAATAGGATGCTAAATTATTTGGAGTGGGTTGCTGGTCTGCTGAACTCATAGTGGTCTCTTGGGTTAATCATGCACTGCAATCAACTGAGCAATGGAGTCTAGCACGCCGATAAGGGCAATTGGAGGAGGGTCGAGCTCCCTAATCTCTCAGGATCAGATCGGCGGTCTCATCAGAGTGGCTGCCTTCCCTATAATCCATTAGCATCCGACTCAATCCATCTGGATTTAACTATGACGACGAATAATGCAACCTAGGATGAACAATATGGCGACTTCACATTCTCAATTTAGGGTATCCCTTGATGAGCTCCACCTCGCCCTGTGCCATGACCCATACTATGGATTCGAGCCAGCTCTCCTACGCAAGATCAACTACAGTGAATTCGGACCGATCATTCCAAGCCATACCGATGACAAGGACGCCCCCACCCCGAATAAATCCATTCCCATTATTGAATCGCTTTATCGAGACCACGAGTCGAATGTGATTTTTGCAGGATTCCAACGACAATTTTCGGTAAAGCCCTGCAAGGCTAATCATCAATTACATCTGCTGTTGCTTTGGTGCGGGCCTATGGGGTTACCCTCCCACCAAAACAATGAACTAATGAGATGCCAACCGATGGACTACCTTGAAAACTGGACTCAGGAGTTCGAAATTCAGCTGGACGATCTGAAAGACTTCCTCAGAGAAAACAACTTGCCCCTACCCGTCGCTTATTTTCCAACATACGCAGACAACACCAAAAATAAAACAACTGTGGATGCAACAAAGTTTCAACAATATGCAGTCGAACTACCACAACTTGAAAACAGACTGGCTGAACTGAAGCAGATTCAACCGGAAAATATGACAGAAGATGCGGCAAAACAAGATGCTGTCTCAAAAATAGAAAAGCAAATTCAATTAATAATCGCTCCAGAAAAAGAAGGCTCTACTGAGACTCCAGAAGAGAGGGAGCAGCGTCTCAAGAGATGGTTTGCTGAAGAAACACAAAAAAAACCCAATGGGGCCCTTCGTAGGACAGCGGAAAAAGAAGGAATTACACGCCAAACACTTAGTGAAATATTAAAACGCTGAATTTTACCCCTGCCGTTACCCCTGCCATTGCCCCTGCCACTTTTTTCTCTAACAAAAATAACCTTTAAAATTAATGAGTTATAAAACTCAACTGGCAGGATTGACGGCAGGACTACTCTATGTCGTTAAATCTAAGACTTTCCAAGCACATCTCATAAAAAACAGGAGAGTCCATGCAACATCAAATACTCAGATTACCAGAAGTCAAAAAACTCACTGGCCTATCAAGGAGCACTATTTACGCCCGCATATCAGAGGGCGAATTTCCGAAACAGATAACTCTAGGAGGGACGAGGGCCGTAGGCTGGTTGAAAGCAGACGTGGAATCATGGATAGACGTACAAATCGAAAAAAGCCGTAGAGCATAGGGGAAGCGAGCCATGATTAAAAAAAGAAAGGGCCCCGACTGCGCCCGCAGCGAGCCCCTCAATAGTTCACTCAATCAAGATTTTAACGCAATTCGATCCTTTATCAAAACCGTCATTGTTCGTTTGGCTTCCCGAGGATTGATCCCCTCTGGCCTCGCTGCATGGTTGGTTCAACACGGAGGATTGAAGCATGCATAGTCATAACGATATTGACCATATTCGCTCTGTTTTAAGCTATATACCCGCCGATGACCGTGACACATGGATACGCTCAGCCATGGCTATCAAATCCGAATTTGGAGAATCTGGGTACGATCCCTGGGACGAATGGAGCCGAACATCGTCTACGTACAATACTCGCGATGCAAAAACCGCATGGAAAAGTATAAGGCCGGAAGGCGACGTCACAATCGCTTCACTATTCCATACAGCCAAAGAGCACGGATGGAATGGTGATGACACTTACCACAAGCCAACACCTAAGGAGCTTGCTCAACGCAAGCTTCTTGCCGCAGAGCAAACCGAAAAAGCGCAAGCCGATATTGAACGTGAGTGCGCTGAAACTGCTGCAATAGCGAAAGCAATTTATACGGAGGCATCAGAGGCAACTCGAGATAACCCCTATCTTGTTCGAAAAAAAGTTTCCCCTAAGACCACGCTTAGAGAGATTGAAGCGACAAAAGCAGCGCACATTTTAGGTTACTCTCCAAGATCTAGCGGGAAGCCATTAAGTGGGCCGTTATTAGTCGTTCCGATAAAACGAGGGAATATTATTTCAACATTGGAGCTCATCGATGGTGAAGGTCGCAAAACTGCACTCGCCGGTCGAGGTAGCAAAGCAGGAGGATACTGGGCAACAGAACCACTAAACGAAAACCTAGCAACCCTACTGATAGGTGAAGGTGTCGCGACAGTGTTATCAGCATCAGAGGCAACTGAATGGCCGGGCATCGCCGCCTTGTCATCAGGCAACCTTTGCTCCGTAACAAAAACAATGCAGCAACTGTACCCCAAAGCGAAATTGATAATTCTCGCTGATCTTGTAAAAGCAACGGACGAACCGGACCCAAACGCAATCACCGCAGCTCGAACGACTAACAGCAAGTTAGCAATCCCAGTTTTCGGAGATAATCGAACGCCCGGTATGACAGACTTCAACGATATGGCAGTCACACATGGAATGGCCGCCGTCGCACAAGCGATAACAAAAAGTGGTGAACTAATACAAAATTCGCCACAGACTTTTTACGCAGACAATCAATATAACGTCCTCAATGAATGGCCAGAACCACAACCCCTAGTCACAAAGATAGAACCAGCACCCTATCCATTAGATGCCCTGCCCAATATGATTCGGTTAGCAGTAGAGGAAGTTGAAAACTTCGTTAAAGCACCCTTGCCACTTGTAGCCTCTTCCGCTTTAGCGGCGATATCTCTAGCCAGCCAAGCCCATATCGATGTGAAACGTGCTGAAAAATTACAGGGGCCTGTCGGCTTATTCTTACTGACGATTGCCGATTCAGGAGAGAGGAAGTCTACGTGCGACAGTTTCTTTACCCAAGCCATTCGTGATTATGAAGCAGCTCAAGCGGAATCCGCAAAACCAGAACTGCAAGACTACAATGCAAAACATACGGCCTGGGAAGCAAAGCGTAATGGAATAAAAGAAAAAATTCGTCAGCTAGCTAAATCAGAAAAGCCAACGGCAAGCACTGAATCAGCTTTACGCCAATTGGAGCAAGAGAAACCTGAACCCCCTAAAATACCACGCTTATTATATGGCGATGCGACACCTGAGGCTTTAGCTTACAACCTTGCCAGACGCTGGCCGTCCGCCGGGATTGTATCGGCCGAAGCAGGTGTCGTATTTGGCGCACACGGTATGAACAAGGATTCGGCTATGCGCAATTTAGCCCAGCTGAATGTACTTTGGGACGGAGGCGCACTGCACATCGATAGACGTTCGACAGAATCCTACACCGTGTGTGGTGCAAGACTCACAATGGCACTACAGGTGCAGGAAGCAACCATACGAGATTTCTTAGACCGTGTCGGTGCACTTGCCCGAGGAACAGGATTTCTTGCACGCTTCCTCATATCATGGCCGGAGTCAACACAAGGAAAGCGCCGATTTACGGAGGCACCTAAAAGCTGGCCTGCTCTGGAAAAATTTAACAACCGCATTAATGAGATCCTGAATCAACACCCTCCTATTGATGAAAATGGATCGCTCACACCACTCCTGCTATCAATGGAGCCTGAAACTAAAATGCTTTGGATTGCTTTTCACGATGCCATCGAAGACCAGTTAGCCAGCGGAGGTGGGCTCTATGATGTTCGCGATGTCGCAAGCAAAGCCGCAGACAATGCCGTAAGACTCTCTGCCCTGTTCCAACTATTCGAATTTAAAGCTGGCTCTATCAATCCAGACTGCTTTGAAAGAGCGAGTCGAATTGTGGCATGGAACCTGACTGAGGCTCGACGCTTCTTAGGGGAACTTTCAACGCCGAAGGAGTTATCCGACGCCATTCAGCTTGATCGCTGGCTGATAGAATATTGTTTGCAGATCCAAGTATCTGAAATACCAAAAAGCGATGCACTCCAACGTGGCCCTCTTCGCAACAAGGCAAACCTAGACCCAGCGATCAATCAACTAGTCGAACTCGATAGGTTGCGTGTTCGTAAACAAGGGAGAAAAACGATTTTGGAAATCAACTCTTCTCTTGTGCATGCAGCTAACGCTAAAGCTGCTAATTCTGCTAAAACTGGCAGGGACAATCATGAATCTTAGCAATATTAGCAGCTTTAGCATTAGCAATGCCCATCATTCAGAGTGTGGGGTAATGATATGAGCCTTACCCATTTAATCAAAAAAGGCGGGCTATCTTCAATTGCGAAGATGGCGGAAAAACCAATACTCACTACCTACGAGATGACCACAACCTCGCAAATAACACCTGTAGAAGGGCAGGATACCAAGGTGCCGGAAAACTTATTGCCAGCCTGTGAACGCCAAATTTCTGATCTCATCGCTGATGATCGACGCACATGCACTCAATGCGCACATCTCGCACCTAGCGGTTTATGTCTTGCCTCTCGACGACGCGAGATCATTGCAGGTCACAATTATCACCCTGTGAATGACATTCTTAGACGATGTGAAGGATACGCACCCAAGCTCGACGATCCCGACCGTCGAACCGGACGAGACCTCTGGCCGAAAGTAGTATTAAGAAATAAGGATGCAGAACTTTAGATTCAGGAGCGAACTTGATAACCTAACACTCACTAAAACTATCACTTGCCTAATGATTTCGATAATAAAATGGGTGCCTATATGGGTGGAATGGGAAGTGGTCGAAACGGTCACCTCAACAAAAAAATACGACTGAACAATATCGTTCAATTGATATCAGGCTCTGGCATAGAAAAAAACTGCTGACACCAGGGAATATCTTTAAACGGAGCTGGATTCAACAAGAGAAAGAAGTATCAAGCATTCTCATTTCGACTAAACAGGATTGCCTCATCCTATCTTACCGACATACGAATAAGGACAGTGAATGCGAAGCGTTAAACTATGCAGTACCCCTCGATTGGACGCCATGCCGCTACGGCGGTGAGCGCCCCTGGTTCCTCTGCCCAATCGAAGGTTGCAACCAACGAGTCGCTATTCTATATGGCAGCAAAACCTTCAGTTGCCGCCAGTGCAATAGACTTTCCTATGCTATCCAACAAGAAAGTGAATACGAAAGAGCTGTTCGGCGAACAAATAAAATCAAACAACAGCTGGGGGTCTCTGGTCAAATAGGATGGCAAAAGCCGAATGGAATGCATTGGAAAACGTTTTCCAAATTGTACTTAAAACACGATCAATACCGCGACCTCGCTCTTAATCTATACGCCAAAGAACTTAACTCTTTTTATAGAAGCATGAACATTAATAATGACAGTATCCGCTAAACGAAATATATGCAGCAAGGCATAGCATCGATGAGTGCGCCGACCTAAATGAAACCATTAATACGATCGTACAAGAACTACAGAGAGGATTGGGTATAAATTGTATTTGTGGGTGCAGTGTGGGTGCAGGAAGGATAGTTTCAGATAGGCAATAAAAAAGGGCCTAGAATTTATCTGCTAAGCCCTTGTTTTATATGGCGCGCCCGGAACGATTCGAACGTCCGACCGCCTGGTTCGTAGCCAGGTACTCTATCCAGCTGAGCTACGGGCGCGTAAACTTTTTTAAACTGTTTTTCTCTTTCCAGCCTGAATTCATACTGATAGTGCAAACTGCCAGTGTGAAAGGATGCGGATTATCGCGATCTGCCTAACCATTGTCAATGGTCAAAACCAAGCGCAGGCAAGAACAAACAATAAACCGTGCGTGTAATGGCGGAGAGGGAGGGATTCGAACCCTCGATACCGGTCAGGGTATACTCCCTTAGCAGGGGAGCGCCTTCGGCCACTCGGCCACCTCTCCGTACTCGCACACGCGGCGAATAATACCATGTTTTAAAATAAATCAAAGGAATATTATAAGCCCATTGCTAAGGGGATCCACTCTTATAACATGCTTGATTAAAAAGAGTATTTCTTCCTTTTGACGGCAGTCACTAGCGCGACAAATTCCCCCCTAAACTAGATAAAAAATCCACTCTAGAAAAAGCGATAGCGGCTAAAGCCGCTATCATTCATCTTTTGCAGATTAGGTTGAAACAGTGCCCTGACGGCTTAAATAATATTTTATATGCCAAGGTTCTAGATTACGAAGATCGAGCCATGAAGCGGATTCTAACTACTAGTTAAATTCAACAACTAGCTATATTCACCTACCCGTTATATTCGCTTTATAAAAACGATTAACTACTCGCTCGCCTCTCTTTGCTGCTGCTCTTTCTCTTTTTGAATTCGAAGGTATATCTCTTCACGATGCACTGCCACTTCTTTGGGTGCATTGACGCCGATTCTGATCTGATTGCCTTTAACACCTAATACGGTAACAGTCACATCATCTCCAATCATCAAGGTCTCGCCGACTCTGCGGGTCAAAATCAGCATGTTTTATCTCCTTAATATCCTTAAGCTACTACGTTTCCAGACTGATGCTTTGACAACCTTGGAAACCGCTTACAGCCAAATTCATGGGCCGTTATTATCAGTATTGACTACCCAAACCAAAAAGGAAGGTTACTTTTTAACTAATCTTCGATTATTTGGTTATGGGTTGGTGAAACATTCACCAGCTATGATCTAAGTAGCAGTTTATTGACAGATTTCTTCTGCTTACAGCTGGTCCGCCTAAAATCAATGAAAGATTTTGGTTGCGTCAAATCGGGACAAAGTATATAGGTCTTGCGTGCTGATGAAAACCCTTGAGAAAAACTTATTAACTAAAATAGCTATTTGGTTGGCGGCTTATCCAATTCAAATGCGGCATGCAGAGAACGGACTGCTAGCTCTAAGTACTTTTCATCTATAACAACGGATATTTTGATTTCGGAGGTTCCAATCATTTGGATATTAATACCATCCGCTGCCAAAGCACCGAACATCTGACTGGCTATTCCCGCATGGGAGCGCATACCTACCCCCACCAGTGATACTTTCGCAATATCCGTATCGCCAATCACTTCTTTCGCCCCTAACTCTTTCGCTATATCGCGTAAAATATTCTGCGCTTTTGAGAATTCATTCCGGTGCACTGTAAAAGTGAAATCCGTTGTTTTATCTTCCCCGATGTTTTGAACAATCATGTCCACCTCGATATTGGCTTCACCAATCGGCCCAAGGATTTTGTAAGCTGCACCGGGAATATCGGGCACACCTCTCACAATGACTTTGGCTTCGTCGCGAGTGAACGCAACACCTGAGATAACGGGTCGTTCCATTTCATCACCTTCTTCTACAGAAATCAGCGTGCCAGGGCCGTCTTTAAAACTAGACAGCACTCTGAGTGGTACATTGTATTTTCCTGCAAATTCAACAGAACGAATCTGCAACACTTTCGATCCAAGGCTCGCCATCTCAAGCATCTCTTCGAATGTAATTCGAGACATACGGCGAGCTTTTTCTTCAACACGAGGGTCCGTTGTGTACACACCATCTACATCGGTAAATATTTGGCACTCATCTGCCTTCAATACTGCCGCTAATGCAACGGCCGATGTATCAGAACCACCTCGACCTAGCGTAGTAATGTCGCCCTTTTCATTTACACCTTGAAAACCGGCTACAACAACGACTCGGCCCGAATCCAAATCTGCCTTAATTTTCTCGTGATCAATTTCTCGAATACGGGCTTTCCCATGTACATCATCCGTCAGTACTCGAACTTGACCACCGGTGTAGCTACGCGCTGGTATACCGGTTTTTTCTAACGCCATACTGAGAAGCGCAATTGTCACTTGCTCCCCGGTAGTTAACAGTACATCCATCTCTCGGGCGCTTGCTTGATCATCGATTTCAGTGGCTAAGGAGACTAATCGATTGGTCTCTCCACTCATGGCTGAAACGACTACAACGACCTGATTGCCTTTATTGCAGAATGCTTTTACCTTCTCTGCCACGGCTTGAATACGTTCGACAGAACCGACTGAGGTACCACCGAATTTTTGGACTATCAATGCCATTATTTACCAACCCACATCTATAACTAACAAAATTTTTCCATGGGTATTTGCCAAACTAGAGCAGGCCCATGGTTAAAGGAGCGCAATTAAACAACAATTGTACCGAAAAGAAAATAGCGATAAATATCCGGCTGCCGATTTACCTTATAATTGGCTTTCGCACCAACTGACCACAGAGTCTAGTGCCGCGACCAGCCCATCTGCATTGGTGGCACCCGCCATCGCCATATCCGGACGCCCCCCACCTTTGCCGCCAATTTGCTGGGCAACAAAATTAACTAGCGCACCCGCTTTGACTTTTTTCGTATTCTCTTTGGTGACACCAGCAACCAGCTGCACCTTACCGTCCTTTACTATGGCCAATACCACTATCGCAGAACCGAGTTTATTCTTCAGTTGATCCACTGTATCTCTTAATGATTTGGGATCCACACCCTCCAATACGGCAGCTAATATCTTTGTACCTTTTACCTCGACGGCGAGATCGCTCAAATCATCCCCGGCACTGCTCGCCAGCTTGCCTTTAAGTGCATCTATTTCTTTTTCAAGTTCTCGACTTCGACTCATCAGGAGCTGTACTTTGCCAACCCCCTCATCCCGAGAACTTTTGAATAAAAGGTTTATCGCTCGCAGGTTGTTTTCACCTTGATTCACCCAAGCCAGTGCATTGGCTCCCGTCACTGCTTCTATCCGCCGAATACCAGCAGCAATTCCGGTTTCCGAAATTATCTTAAATAGACCGATATCGCCTGTTCGATTCGCATGAGTCCCGCCGCAAAGTTCAATTGAAAATTCGGCTTCACCCATGGTTAGCACTCGCACTTCCTCGGAATACTTTTCACCGAACAACGCCATCGCGCCCTTTTTCTTAGCACTTTCAATATCTAATATTTCGGTACGGATAAGGGTATTACTTCTAATATGGTGATTCACCCTATCCTCAATCTCTTGTAATTGAGACTCGCTAGTCCCTTCAAGATTCGAGAAATCAAACCGTAAACGGTTGGCATCGACTAAGGAGCCTTTTTGCGCTACGTGCTCTCCCAATACTTGGCGTAATGCAGCATGCATTAAATGCGTCGCCGAATGATTCAGCCGAATTGCCTCTCGATTTGCTTCTTCCAACTGACTATCAACTTCATCGTTTATCTGTAATTCGCCCGACGCTAATTCACCAAAGTGTAGAACAGCATCGCCTTCCTTTTGAGTATCTTTTACTAAAAACAAACCGGTCGTTGTTTTGATATCACCACGATCACCAACTTGGCCACCTGATTCAGCATAAAATGGAGTTTGATTCAAAACTAAAACAACTTGCTTGCCTTGCAGATCCGTTGAACTTATCTTTTCTACCGATTCTCCCTCCACAAACATTTGCACGATTTTCCCCGGAGTTTTTGTCTCGTCATAACCCAGAAAATCGGTAGTGGAATCGACCCCTAAACCATTCAAGTAATCATTGGCAAATCCGCCCTTCTCCTGTGATCGTTTACGCTGAGCTTGCATCGCAGCCTCAAAGCCAGCCATATCAACAGTTAGGTTTTTCTCTCTTGCGATATCCGCGGTGAGATCCACCGGAAACCCATAAGTATCGTATAAGACAAAAGCCGTTTCCCCTGGGATCACATCACCTTTCAATGTTGAAAGATCTTTTTCGAGAATTTTCAAACCTTGCTCAAGTGTTTTGGCAAATTGTTCCTCTTCTATTCGTAACACTTTTTCTACGTGACTTTGTGCACTAACAAGCTCGGGATAAGCACCACTCATTTCTAACACTAACGCAGGCATGCAACGTGCGAAAAACTCGCCCTCAATACCCAGCTTATTACCATGCCGAATGGCACGTCGGATAATCCGCCGTAAAACATAACCACGCCCTTCGTTTGAAGGAAGAACACCATCGACGATTAAGAATGCACAAGAACGAATATGGTCGGCAATAACTCGCAAGGACGTTTGCGTAATATCCTCAACCCCTGTTACCTCAGCAATCCCACGCAGCAAATTGACGAACAGATCAATCTCATAATTGTTATGCACACCCTGCATAACCGCGGCAATTCGCTCTAAACCCATCCCCGTGTCCACTGAAGGTTTAGGCAGCGGCATCATTTCACCGCCAGCTTGACGATTAAATTGCATAAAAACCAAATTCCAAATCTCAATATAACGGTCACCATCTTCTTCCGGACTTCCCGGAGGGCCACCTGCCACGGCAGGACCATGATCATAAAAGATTTCGGTGCACGGCCCACACGGTCCCGTATCACCCATAGACCAAAAATTGTCAGCTTCTCCTAAACGAGAAAATCGATCAGGGCTTATTTTCATTTCATTGAGCCAAATATTCTCTGCTTCACTATCGTCTTTATAGACAGTCACCCATAACTTATCTTCGGATAACCCGAGCCGTTTAGTCAAAAAATCCCACGCATATTGAATCGCTTCGCGCTTGAAATAATCGCCAAAACTAAAATTACCTAGCATTTCAAAGAAAGTATGATGGCGGGCGGTATAGCCTACATTTTCCAAATCATTATGCTTGCCACCCGCTCGAACCACTCTTTGGGCACTGGTGGCTCGAGTATAACTACGTTTCTCCTTACCTAAGAATGCATCTTTAAACTGCACCATACCCGCATTAGTGAACAACAAAGTAGGATCATTTTCCGGCACTAATGAGCTACTAGAAACTATCTCGTGCTCATGCTCAGCAAAGAAGTCGAGGAAGGCTTGTCGAATTTCTGCACTTTTCATAGGGAAGGATTACTCAATGTTTTTATGTACAAACGGGTTATGTTCGAAGGGCTTGTGTACAAATCGGGTTGCATACAAGCAGTACCAAATACCATTTTTGATACCACTTGCATGGAAAAGCTGTGCATTATACAGGTGTCACTCGATCCATCTCAAACTCAATTAATTAGGCAGACAACGCTACAAACGGGAGGGCTAACAAAATCGGGATGATTCATGCACTAAACCAAATGATCAAGCGATACTTCAGTCTTATCAACGACTTTTCTCATCACGAAGCTTGAATGCACTCCTGTCACTCCCTCTATTCGAGTCAATTTTCCTAGCAAAAATTCTTGGTAGTACTCCATGTCCGGTAGCACGACTTTCAAAATGTAATCCGCGTCCTGACCTGTTATCAAACTGCATTCCACAACCTGGGGGTAGGTTTTAACGACCGCCTCAAAATTTTCAAATCGTTCAGGCGTATGACGATCCATGCTGATAAGGATAAGAACCGTCATCTTCAACCCAAGAACCGACTGATTTAACAGAGTAACATGCCGATCAATTACCCCCCCCTCCTCCAACTGACGCACACGCCTGGAGCAAGGTGATGGCGACAAACCAATCTTCTCAGCCAACTCAAGATTACTAATCCGGCCATTGAATTGCATTTCCTCTAGAATACGTCGATCCATTTTATCCAGCTTCATATATCCCCCACTCCAAAACCTCAAACAAATACCAGTATCAACACAACTCACTTATTACCAATATAATTAGTTATAATAGCATCTTTAGCCCTATTTATTCTATTATACGACTTATAATTGCTTATTAATTACACTTTAAAGAATACTAGCAATCTTTCTCCTCTCACTTTCTTCTATACTTCAACTCATGACTGTTAACACCAAACCTGGATCATCGACCCCACAAACGGTATCGGTCTGCTTGGTAAAATGCCCCGATAGGGGAAAAATGCAATTCATTTTACCAAGCGTTTTGTGTCAGTCATGAAAATAACCTTCAACAATTAATGCCAGCCATATACAGACCGTTTCAAAGGAAAACACCGTTATGAGTCAATATAGCCACAAGAAATACCCCATCGCCAAAAACATAACAATGACCAATAGAAGGTGGCCCGACAATGCGCTAGAACAAGCTCCTCTATGGTGTAGTGTCGACCTTCGCGATGGCAATCAGGCGCTGATTGAACCTATGACCGTTACACAAAAAGAACAGCTTTTTCAGATGTTACTTAAGGTGGGCTTTAAAGAAATTGAAGTAGGGTTTCCCGCTGCATCTCAGTTAGATTTCGATTTCGTTCGTTATTTAATTGAACAAAACCAGATACCCGATGACGTGACAATTCAAGTATTAACACAGGCTCGCCCCGAGCTAATTAAACGTACATTCGAATCGTTAAAAGGCGTAAAGAAAGCCATAGTTCATTTTTATAATTCGACCTCCACCGTTCAGCGTGAAGATGTTTTCCAAATGGATCGCCAAGGCATTATTAATATAGCTACTGAAGGCGCTGCGTTAATTAAAGAGATGGCGGAACAGAGACCTGAAACTCAGTGGTCTATCGAATATTCACCCGAAAGCTTTACGGGTACTGAAATGGATTTCGCTGTAGAAATATGCGACGCCGTCATTGCCACTATAGAGCCGAGTGCAAAGTCGCCCATTATAATCAACTTACCTGCCACGGTAGAAATGACAACGCCCAACATATTCGCCGATCGTATCGAATGGTTCTTGAATAATGTTAGCCATAGAGAATCCATTATTCTAAGCGTACATACTCACAATGATCGAGGAGGGGCTGTTGCCGCTGCGGAATTGGCTTTATTAGCGGGAGCTGATCGAGTCGAAGGGACACTACTTGGTAATGGAGAGCGTACGGGTAATATGGATGTTGTCACTTTAGCGATGAATCTTTATAGCCAAGGCATTGATTCAAATTTAGCGCTTGCCAATATGGATGAAATCGTCAATTGCGTTAAACAATGCACCAACATGCCGGTCCACCCAAGACACCCCTACGCAGGGGAACTCGTTTACACGGCCTTCTCAGGTAGTCATCAAGATGCGATAAAAAAATGTTTATCTAAACGAAAAGAAAATGACACCTGGGATGTCGCTTACCTCCCCATTGATCCAACAGATTTGGGCCGCTCCTACCAGGAGGTTATACGTATCAATAGCCAATCGGGGAAAGGTGGCATCGCTTACGTCTTAGAACAAGAGCATGGAATGCAACTTCCTAGATGGGCTCAAATTGAGTTCAGCTGCGTTGTACAAGAGTGGACGGAAATAAATAAGGGCGAAGTCACTTCCAAGAAAATATGGCAGCTCTTTAACGATCAATATATCAGTGCGACATTGCCTTATCAGCTAGAAAGCTATCAGATTGAACGTGAAGATGAAGACACTATCCGCCTTCAACTTTCTACTCCCAACGGTTCCGAAAAACTCACGGGGCATGGCAACGGCGTCATCCAAGCTCTCGTTCAATCGATCCAAAAATATTTAGGCACAGATGATTTAGAAATATTGGACTATAGCGAGCATGCTCTATCTGACGGAGCAGAAGCAATGGCAGCATCCTACATCTACGCTAAATTTAAGGGCCAACGCTACTGTGGCATTGCTATCAGCGAAGATATTATTTCTTCTAGCATCAATGCTGTTTTAAATGTACTAAATCAGGACTCCCGGCAAACAGCTTCAAATAAGAAGGAGATTGAAATCGCTTAATGAGCCCCTCACAATTAAAAGGAAAATGTTTTGAGGGCACATTTCTGCAATAGGGCGAAGGAATAAAGATACCGCAATAAGATAAAGAAAATAGGGTGTAATTGGATTCCTGTATCTGGTTACACCCGCATCCCGGTACTTCGACAGCCCACAACCAAATAGTAATACATTAAATTGGCTCCGCCTGAACAGTCCCCTCGCCCGTAGATAGAGCGTATTGGCAATACTCTGATTTGAATCCACGCTGCATCAAGAACCGAGCTTGTTTGGCTTTTTCTGCCACATCGTCCTCCACCGCAACCCCAAACTTCTTTCTCTTAACGACCAATGCTTCGGAATACCAATTAATTTCAGGGCAGTAGACATAACCGGCAATCAACTCTTCGCTGACCCCTTTCTCTCGTAATTCACCGGCTATTCGCACCGGACCAAATCCTTTATTCCGACGACTTCGAGTGTAGCTCGCAGCAAACCTATCATCAGACAGATAATTCTCGAGCTCTAACTGATCCAGGGCGACCTCTAATAAATCTTGGCTATCGGTGCGAGCTGCCAATTTACGAATGATTTCACGTCGAGAATGCTCGCGACGAGCCAGCAAGTTCATTGCTGCTCGCCTTATCTCAATCACCGTCATTAAGCTATCGTCTGTATTGGAGCTGAACTGACTCAGGCTTCCACCTCTTCCTTCTTATCCTTTGTGTCTGGCGACTCATCAAAGGATAATTGTTGCGCTCGAACTTGAGCTTCAATTTCTTGTGAAATCTCTGGGTGTTCAGTTAAAAACTGAGCAGCATTCGATTTACCTTGCCCAATCTTGTCGCCTTTATAGGCATACCAAGCTCCGGCTTTATCGACTAGACCTTGTTTCACCCCAAGATCCAGTACCTCTCCCATTCGATAAATACCCTTACCATAGATGATTTGAAATTCAGCCTGTTTAAATGGGGACGCCACTTTATTTTTCACAACTTTCACTCGAGTTTCATTCCCAATCACTTCATCTCCTTGTTTTATAGCCCCGATTCGACGAATATCAAGACGCACTGAAGAATAAAACTTTAATGCATTGCCACCCGTGGTGGTTTCAGGACTACCAAACATAACGCCAATCTTCATTCGAATTTGGTTAATAAAAATAACCACAGCATTTGAACGCTTAATATTTCCTGTAATCTTTCTCAAAGCCTGAGACATTAATCGTGCCTGCAAACCCACGTGATGATCCCCCATATCCCCTTCAATCTCAGCCTTAGGTGTTAAGGCTGCCACCGAGTCAACAACAAGCATATCTACCGCCCCAGATCGCACCAACATATCGGCTATTTCCAACGCCTGCTCTCCCGTATCGGGTTGAGACACGATTAAATCATCGATATCCACACCCAGGTTTTTGGCGTAAATAGGATCTAGCGCATGCTCAGCATCAATAAAAGCCGCAGTACCACCTTGCTTTTGACATTCCGCTATCGCTTGCAAGGTCAGTGTTGTTTTACCACTAGCTTCTGGGCCATAAATTTCAACGATTCTACCCTTTGGTAATCCACCAATGCCTAAAGCAATATCTAACCCTAATGAGCCAGTGGGAATAGAAGGAATTCTTTCCAGTGGTTTATCCCCCATCCGCATGGCTGACCCTTTGCCAAACTGTCGTTCGATTTGGGATAATGCTGCTTTAAGTGCCTTACTCTTATTGTCATCCATCTTACTGACTCCTCACTTTCGTAGTTTACCCAAACCGGATATAACCTAAATTCAATATTAAATTAGCTCAATACTGTAAATATGACCAGTAGATTATGAATCATTTCTTTGGGTATTTCAAAATATATTTTTGCCTCACCACTTATAATTGGCTCCATACTCTAGCGCCGCTCGCCACACATCGATATGATCAGTTTCTCGACGGTAACTCGCCAGAGAAGACTGCAACCAATTTGTTAATCCAACCAATGATTCACAGGGAAACATGACCGTCAAAGAGGAAAAAGCCGCAGCTCACACACCCATGATGCAGCAATATCTACGCATCAAATCAGATCATCCAGACGAATTAATTTTTTATCGTATGGGGGATTTTTATGAAATGTTCTTTGACGATGCAAAAAAAGCGGCTCGGTTATTAGATATCACTTTAACGGCTAGAGGAAAAGCTGGGGGGAACCCGATACCCATGGCAGGTATCCCCGTCCATGCGGCAGACAACTATCTCGCAAAACTGGTACACCTGGGTGAATCGGTCGCAATATGCGAACAAATAGGTGACCCCAGCACAAGCAAAGGACCCGTAGAAAGAAAAGTAGTACGTGTCGTAACACCTGGCACCGTCAGCGACGAAGCACTACTCGAATCAGAACATGAAAACCTTTTGTGCGCAGTCAACAGTTACAACGATCTTTTCGGCTTTTCCTTTTTGGATATTAGCAGTGGCCGCTTCCAGACCAGTGAAGTCAGAGGCGAAGATGCTTTTTGTAGCGAATTACAACGTATCAATCCGGTAGAACTACTTTACCCCGAAGATTGGGCAAACGAATCACTCATTGTCCAGCGTAAAGGCTTGAGACGACGGCCACTTTGGGAATTTGACACGGAAAGCGCCACTCGCAACCTAATTCAGCAATTTAAAACCAAAGACCTCGCAGGCTTCGGCTGCCAAGATCTCACCGTTGCTATTGAAACGGCTGGCTGCTTATTAAATTACGCAAAGGAAACCCAACGTACCGCCTTGCCCCACATACGAAGTTTGGGGGTGGATAGCCAACAAGACAGCATAATTATGGATGCCGCTTCAAGGCGCAACCTTGAAATCACCGAGAATTTGAGCGGTTCTACGGAACATACACTGGCTTGGGTAATGGATCGCACCACAACCTCCATGGGGAGCCGCCTGTTACGCCGCTGGCTTAATCAACCGCTCCGCTGCCACTCAACCCTAAATACCAGACAGTCCGCCATCAGCGCGCTAATAGGAGACTACGGTTACGAAACGATTCAAGGTGATCTCAAGCAGATTGGTGACATTGAACGAATATTAGCCCGAGTCGCTCTTAAGTCAGCTCGCCCTAGAGACCTTTCACGGTTGCGAGACGCACTTAATACACTTCCGCCTTTACAGTCAAAACTGAACGACATTGAATCTGCTCGCATAACGATACTGAAGAACGAAATTTCCGAATTTCCAGATTTACAGGATTTATTGAACTCTGCTGTCATTGAAAATCCTCCTATGCTGATCAGAGACGGGGGCGTTATTGCACCAGGTTATGATGAGGAACTTGATGAGCTAAGGGGTCTAAGTGAGAACGCGGGGCAATTTCTCATGGACCTCGAAAGCAGAGAAAAAGAACGTACCGGAATTTCAACCCTGAAAGTGGGCTACAACAGAGTGCACGGCTATTTCATCGAAATAAGTAAAGCTCAATCCGAAACAGCACCGGTAGAATATATTCGCCGACAAACTCTGAAAAATGCCGAACGTTACATTACACCAGAGTTAAAAGAATTTGAGGATAAAGCACTTAGCGCCAAATCTCGCTCACTCACCAGGGAAAAAGCGCTTTACGAAATTCTTTTGGAAACACTGCTAGAAAGCTTGCAACCCTTGCAAATCTCCGCCAATGGAATTGGTGAATTAGACGTGCTCTGCAATCTCTCGGAAAGAGCCGATGCGTTAAATTTGATTTGCCCGCAGCTAAGTGACGAGCCTGGAATAAAAATAGAAGGCGGCCGGCACTCCGTAGTCGAACAAGTCTTAGAGTCACCTTTCGTTGCCAATGACTTAGTTTTTGACAGCCACCGTCAAATGCTAGTTATCACTGGCCCGAATATGGGTGGAAAGTCCACTTATATGAGGCAAGCGGCTTTAATCGTTATTCTTGCCCATATCGGCAGTTTTGTCCCTGTCGAATCTGCAACGATTGGACCAGTGGACAGAATCTTCACACGAATAGGTTCATCCGACGATCTTGCCGGAGGGCGCTCTACATTCATGGTAGAGATGACAGAAACAGCCAACATTCTTCACAATGCCACTGAAATGAGCCTCGTGATAATGGATGAAATTGGAAGAGGAACAAGTACTTTTGACGGCTTATCACTCGCTTGGTCCTGCGCAACACACCTAGCAGAACACGTTAAAGCATACACTTTGTTCGCGACACATTATTTCGAATTAACACAACTTCCGGAGCTGCTCCCTGTCGTCACTAATGTTCACCTTGATGCTCACGAACACGATGACGAGATCCTGTTCTTACACTCTGTAAAAGAGGGTCCTGCCAACCAAAGCTATGGACTACAAGTCGCCAAACTTGCTGGCGTACCGGATAAGGTAATCAAAGCGGCTCGTATAAAACTAATTCAACTGGAAAATGCTGAATTGCTCAACGAACAACAACAGGCTCCCCAACAAACTGACTTATTCGTAGAGGCCGCTGCTCCGCACCCGGCTATCGTCAAACTGATGGAAACGGACCCTGACAACCTAAGCCCTCGACAAGCCCTAGACACCCTCTATGCGCTCAGAGCGCTAACAGACAAAAAAGCATGAAAACCAAACAATGACCACCAAAAGACTATTTCTTAAATAACTCGTACATGAGTTGCTCAAAAAACCGGGGTAGTTTAGACTTGCTCGCCAAATTATGACGACTGAAGAGGGTTTGCAATGACTTTTGTAGTTGCTGAAAATTGCATTAAATGTAAATACACCGACTGTGTGGAAGTGTGTCCTGTAGATTGTTTTTACGAAGGGCCTAATTTTTTAGTCATTCACCCAGACGAATGTATTGACTGCGCATTATGTGAGCCAGAGTGCCCTATTAATGCCATATTCGCTGAAGACGAGCTACCCGAAGATCAACACGAGTTTATCGCTCTGAACGCAGAATTAGCCGAAAAGTGGCCTAACATTACCGAAATGAAAGATGCGCCATCGGATGCCGATGAATTTGACGGTGTTGAAGGTAAAATTGATCTACTGGAAAAATAGCCCAAAACGAAATAAGGCGGTTGCTATACAGCAACCGCCTTTAGAGCTTTCACCTAAACCCTATGCCTTCCTGGCTATGAAACTCCCTCATGTCTTCCTTAACAGGGTATCCCTAACCCCTTATCCTTCATCGCTCTTCCTGAACGCTTACCTATAAATATAGCTGGATATGGTTAGCATGCAAAAATATTGTCGGTTTTTAAGCCACCAATAAAGTTCATGCGTAGCCTAGCGTGATACAAACAGTTTTTCTTCCGCCACCTGACTCAAGTCGTCAGTAAACGGTAATTTTGGCGACAGAAAAAAAGAAGGGCGGTATGACCGCCCCTTCTCATAGAGGGGTTTTCCTTTCCCCTAAAAATGCTCCCTGCCTACATCCATGTCTCTCATCATCCTGACGAGATTTCCCTTTGGACATCCTTGCCCGACCCAAGAACTTTAACAAAACCCTGGGTTTTGACAACCGTCGGCACTTTAATTCGGCTGGACTTATTTTCAATACAGAAATATTTTTATTTTAAAATACAATAAGTTACATTTTTACTACGTATTATTAAAGGGTTTTTACAACTAAAGAACTACATCTTCCTACAAATATGTAGGATATATCTCACGTTATGATTCGGCATTTACCTACCCTTTAAAATTAACACCGTTGATTAGAAAGAAAAAATATTAATGGCACATAAAAAAAGGCCTAGATTTTATCTAAGCCTTTTTGACTCGCTGATAGACCCAATTTATTGGCTGGATTCAACTATTAGTTTCTAAGACCAACCAAAACTAGTTTCTAAGACCAACCAGCACCTGAGATCAACTAAATCGAATTGTCACATGGAAAACAGGGACTCTCCCGACAAACCTTGTTTTTCTAGAATATCTCGCAATCGCTTGAGAGCCTCCACCTGTATCTGACGAACTCTTTCTCTAGTTAAGCCTATCTCTCTTCCCACTTCCTCTAGAGTACTCATTTCGTAGCCTCTCAGCCCAAAACGTCTAGCCACCACCTCTCTTTGTTTCTCCGGCAGTTGATCTAACCAGTGATCAATATTATTTTTAAGATCTGAATCCTGCAATAATGTCGCAGGATCCGACACCTCTTTATCTGCAATGGTATCCAACACTGACTTGTCGGAATCATATCCGAGCGGCGTATCAACCGACGTAACTCGATCATTTAACCCCAACATCTTTTTCACATCTTCAACAGGCCTATCCAAAAGTTCCGCAATCTCTTCTGCCGAGGGCTCATGATCCAACTTTTGAGTTAATTCACGGGCTGCTCGCAAATAAACATTTAGCTCCTTTACGACATGGATTGGTAATCGAATAGTTCGCGTTTGATTCATGATGGCGCGCTCAATGGTTTGACGAATCCACCAAGTTGCGTAAGTCGAAAAACGAAACCCCCTTTCAGGATCAAATTTTTCCACCGCCCGAATCAGCCCTAGGTTTCCTTCTTCGATTAAATCCAATAAAGACAACCCACGGTTAACATATCTACGTGCTATTTTCACAACCAAACGTAGATTACTTTCGATCATACGCTTGCGTGCATCTTCATGTCCCCGCAATGCTCGGCGGGCAAAATAAACTTCTTCCTGAGGACTCAGTAAAGGGGAAAAGCCAATTTCATTTAGATAAAGCTGAGTAGCATCAAGCGTTTTCTGAAATGTTGCTTCACCTCTTTTATTAACGGGACTACGTTTTTTCTCTACAGCCTCTTTTTTATCACTTTTAGCGGTCGTAGTAGATCCTGCTGCTTTTTTCGGTTTTGCTTTGGCCTTTGCTTTTGGCTTGATTTTTGGTTCCGTACTAGGCTTCGCTTTTGTTTTTGCCTTAGCTCTGGTTTTTTTTACAACCGCTTTCTTTTTAGTTTTAGGTTTTTCTTTTTCTTCTACCGTTGAGTCGTCAATCGCAACCGGCTCTTTCAAATCTATGTTCTCTTCTATTTCAGCTTTCAACATAGTGATAGCCCCGCTCCCATAATTTAATTAATTTTTATACGTTACTGAAAGTCCATTAAGCGTAACTTCATCATTCTGCGGCTTAACCAATAACGCGTCTCGACTACAGTAGTGTTTGTACCATCACTCTTTCTACGACCAATCTTAGATACACGATACCTATCTAGAACAGCCAACTACATCTTCAAAACTACTAGCTTCGGCAATTCAGCTTCTCATGTTAGGTTACCTACCGTTTTGGAAGGTAACGCAAAGGATCCACTGGCTTACCCCGACGACGTATTTCGAAATGCAATTTTTCTCTATTCGTACCACTAGAACCTATTTCGGCAATCTTCTCTCCTGCTTTAACCACGTCGCCTTCTTTTACCAATATTCGACTGTTGTGAGCATAAGCACTTAAGAATACATCGCTATGTTTAATAATAATCAGATTTCCGTAGCCTCTAAGACCGTTGCCGCTATAGACAACTTTACCGGATGCTGCTGCTTTTACCCGGCTACCTTTGATGCCAGAAAAATCCAATCCTTTATTACCAATGCCTTTCACCGAAAATTTTTCGATCACCTCACCACCTACTGGCCAGGACCAATATATTTTTACGCCCTTTTGTGATTCGTGACTATCTTTTTGATGGATTTCTTTATTCTTGTCTTGAGGTTTCTTATAACTATCAGCTATGTAGCTGGGGTTTTTGGGGTTTTTAGCAGCTTTAGAGATAGATTTCGATTGTTCTATCGATTTTTTATCTAAGAGCAGGACTTGGCCGGGAAAAATACGGAAGGGAGAATGTATATTATTAAGATTAGCTATTTTTTTATAATCAATCCCATATCGCCATGCAATGGAAAAAAGCGTTTCGCCACCACGAATAATATGACGCCCATTCAAGGGTAAAGGCTTTGATACAGGATACTCCTGGGAGCGTATAGAAAGATCGGAAACCGGCGCCAAAGGCATATTGCCACACGCCGAGAGAAAAACAGAAATCCAAAAAACAGAAGCCTGTCGAATGAGAATTATTTTAAGAAGACAAACTCTAGTGCTTTTCATTATTATTAATGCGCGACCATCGAGTACCTCATCAATTTAATTTACAGGATCAGAGCTTGCTCTAAAACTGCGTTCTAATAGGTAAACACCAACAAAGCCAATCGCCATCAGTACGACACAAACAGCAATATGGGAGTCCTGCCCATTCAAACTTTCAAACTGAGACGGTAATATATTATTTTGAATTAACGGGACCTCTACCCCATGGCTATTAGTCCGAGTTGAAACGGTATATTTCCAAGGCCAAACCTTATTTAGTGACCCCAACATAAACCCCGTCAATATTGCCAAAGTGATGTCTTGAAACTTTTTGAACATCCACGACAGCAAGTGAGAGAAACTCAATAGCCCAGTCCCGCACCCAGCAGCAAAAATCGCTAAGAACACAATATCCATTGATTTAATCGCTTCGATCACATGTCCATACATACCGAACAACAAAAGTATGAAGCTCCCGGATATTCCCGGCAATATCATTGCACAAATGGCAATGGATCCTGACACGAAAATAAACCATTCACTCACAACGGCCTCTGCTGGAGAAATCACAGTAATCCAATAAGCGATCCCCGCTCCAAGCAACAACCCCAACCATTGCACTAACCCTTTTTTCTGAATCTGTTTAGCAATAATCCAAGAGGAGATAAGTATCAAACCAAAGAAAAACGACCATAAATGCTCAGGGTAATTCGTTAATAAATGGCTAATCACTCTAGCGAAACTAGCGACACTCACGACAATACCCGACAGAAGTGTCACCATAAAAGTACCATTCACCTGCTGCCACACGGCAGCAAACCCTTCTTGTCGCCACACCACCAGCAATTTCGGGGAAATAGACCTTATCGAGTCCAACAGTTCCTGGTAAATTCCAGTGATAAATGCAACGGTACCACCCGATACTCCGGGTACAACATCAGCGGCTCCCATAGCCAACCCTTTAAGAAATAATAATAATGTAGGTAGTATCGACTTCATCATGTTAATCAGGAAACTCCGCTTACAAAAGGCACAAATTTAACGGTCTCTAATACCGTCTCAGTAAAATCGTCTTCAGTTCTAACAATCAGTTTTAGCTCTTGGCGCTCACCGCCAACAGGGATTACCATACGGCCACCGACAGCTAGCTGATCCAACAATTGTTCCGGCACCCGGTTCGGGGCCGCGGTCACCAAAATAGCGTCGAAGGGGCCTCGGTCTGCCCAACCAACTTCTTGCCCCACATGGCGAAGATACACATTACGTATGTTGAGGGAGCGCAATTTCTCACGCGCTCGTAAATGCAATTCTTTGATTCTCTCTACACTGTAAACTGAATCAAAAAACTGACTTAAAATCGCAGACTGGTATCCGGAGCCACTGCCAATTTCCAACACCTTTTTTGGCGAGACGTTTTTAGACGAGGCTTTATCATCAATTCTCACTGACTCAGTGGCACCACTGACCAGCGATGTAGCAGACACCGATGCGCTAGCTAACGACGCACCTGCTAATGATGTACCTGCCAACAGGGTTTCCGTCATTTTTGCCACAATGTAGGGCTGAGAAATCGTTTGATTGTAGCCAATAGGAAGAGCGGTATCTTCATAGGCTCGATGGGACAATGCCTCATCAATAAAAATATGCCTAGGCATATTTTGAATGACATCCAAAACTCTTAAATCGCAAATCCCTTGATCAGTCAGACGCTTAATCAATCGATCACGAGTTCGCTGAGACGTCATCCCAATGCCTTTAAACTGCCTTTGCATTTCTAATACCCTTCAGAGCTACGCTATCCATTCAATATAATCATGAAACCACAATTTTTATGAAACCCAGAATCGATGCAACCCTGAATTTATGCAACTAATGGTAGCGAAGTCTGTAACTATAAGAAAGAAACGTTTTCCGACGCAAGCCGTCCTCGCGATTTTCGATACTCCCACTTTAGTGCTTACCCAACTCTCTAATAAGAGCCGTAGCATACGCGCCAGCAGGTAAGGCGAAATCTAAGATAAGATCATCTGCTTGCCAGGACCATTGCATATCACTAGGAACCGCGCGTAGGGAACGTCGCATAGAGTTCATTTTTTTCATTTTTTCATGCTTAAAGCACTGCGAGAAAGGTTCTAAAATACTTTTCTCTAGCAGCATTAGTTCCGTTTCATCAAGCCGCTTATCTCGGTCAGCCCCTTCTACTCTATTATCATCCAATCCTTTAAGATCGGAGCCATCAAGATCGGAGACACCAAAAAGCGGTCCCGTAGGATGTATATCCTTTTCCTGTAATCGAGTTTGTAGCGTATCCAGCTCACTATCTTCTACCTGAAAAACAGAATGACTGCCCGATAACATAATACGTTCACCCGGCAACAGCTGACTCCAGCTATCCCTTTTCACTCTCTCAGCCAGGACTTGATTAAAGAGATAACTTCTAATCGCTGACAAATAGAAACTGCGCATGGGTGGCTTTATTTTCTTCGCAGTAGGAGAGCTCAACCATTCCACGGCACGATTGACATTTTGATTATTTCGACCAAATCGTTGCTCTCCAAAAAAATTGGGGAATCCGTGTTGTTTAATTTGTTCCAATTGCTGCTCTATCTTTTGCTTTCCCTCTCCGTCACCACCCTCTATATAGGTGAGACTACGCAGCCGAATCTGAAACGCGTTGGCAGTATGAATACCTCGCCTAATTTTTTTCTGATGCCGTTTTGTATGAATAATTTTAATCTGCTCATCTGGGTTCTTATCATTCATTAATTGACAAAAACCCGCAGCATTAAACTCTTCACCTATTCTAACGGGGATAGAAAACCACTGAGTTGTCACAGCATGACGATCTTTCAGCCCACTAAATCCAATATTAAGCAAACGAGTCGTTAGGAATTTGGAAAGCTGTTCAGCGATATTTTGCGTATTTAGACCTTCTTTTTGTAGCCATAAACATAAGTGTTCGCCCTCCCCCGTCAACTCAAACCCCAGCTGTTCGGTTACCACAAAATCCCCTAGCTGACTTTTAAATTGAAATGAAGATCCTGGGCCACCATAGACAAAGGGCCAATCGAAGGAATATACGGCGGGACTAGATGGCATGGCTCATTCCAGAAAGGTTGTTCGCATTCAAATAAAATTCAGGCTCAGCGGGGGAAAGGTTAGCATACGATTTCACTGACTAATTAACGCCACCGCATGGACAGCAATACCCTCTTTTCTGCCGATATAACCTAGCTCTTCCGTTGTCGTTGCTTTTAGGTTCACCGCAGTTCGGGCAATCAATAAGTCTTCGGCAATATTATCCGCCATTGCATTTAAGTGGGGCTGCATTTTAGGCGCTTGTGCAATGATCGTCATATCGACATTAACAACACCGTAAGAACCCTCTTGAATCAAGCTCATCACGTGACGCAACAACTGTCGAGAATCAACGCCACTATACTTCGAATCAGTATCAGGGAAATGTCGCCCAATATCGCCTAAGCCCGCCGCACCCAACAACGCATCGCACAACGCGTGTAAAACCACGTCCCCATCAGAGTGCGCTATTAAGCCTCGCTCATAGGGAATTTTGACACCACCAAGAACAAGATGATCGCCATCACCAAATTTATGAACGTCATATCCATGGCCAATACGAAAAGCAATCGTCATTAATCGTGATCTCTTTGGTTACGTAAAAATAATCCTGCGAGGGTTAGGTCTTCCGGACGCGTTATTTTAATATTATCCGGCGCGCCCTCCACCATGATAGGAAAAACACCCGCTCTCTCCATCGCAGCGGACTCATCCGTTACCAAGACACCGTCCTTCAAGCTCGCTTGTATCGCAGATAACAAAGGTCTCAAGCGAAACATTTGCGGTGTCAAAGCATGCCAAAGATGATTACGTTCCACGGTCTTAATAATGCAGCCATGGCTATCCGTGCGCTTCATGGTATCTCTGACAGAATATCCTAAAACACCACCATCACCGTTCTGCTTTACTTTTCGAATTAACAATTCGATATCGTCTGTACGGACACAAGGCCGCGCCACATCGTGCACCAATACCCAATCGTCATCCGCTGCCCACTGTTCTAGTGCTAACAATCCATTCAGAACGCTATGGCAACGCTCTGCACCGCCTAATACTTTTTCAATTTTCGGATGAGAGGCCACATTTAAGGTAGGCCAAAAAGGATCATCCTCGGCCAATGCAACCACCACTTTTTCTATTCGATCCATATCGATCAAACGGTTCAAAGTGGTTTCTAGAACAGTAACAGATTGCTTCACCTGAGGGGGGTAAGAGGGAAAAGTCAGATACTGCTTTGGTGTTGGTCCTCCCATTCGCTTCCCCACTCCCGCAGCGGGAACGATACACCAGTATCGAGATGAATCAGACATGGGCTTTCCTTAACAATCTAAGCCTTAATAAATTAAGCCTTAATAATACGGACCGAAGCAATACAGGTTTTCGCAACACCAATCGCAGCGATAAAAATATTTCGCTAACGAGCAACCGACTACTAATCTATGATTTGAAAAAAGGTTTCATCGGGTTTAATCATACCTAAATCGAGCCTGGCCCTTTCCTCTAATGCATCAACACTATTTTGCAAAGCACTGACTTCAGCCATTAACAGCTCGTTACGATCTTCAAGCACCCGATTATTTTGACGCTGTGCATCAATGGAACCCTCTAATTGCCAAATATGAGGCACGCTACCCTCGCCTACCCACAACTGCAAAGTCAGCGAGCTAAACAACATAATTTGAACAACGATAATAAACTTAGTAAAAAGATTCATTCCGTTAAATCATCCTTAGTCCGTCTTTGCGTTAAGTAGCCATCAGTCCACAAACTACTTATTCAACCCTCGAAATTCCTCAGCTCCTCGATAGGGTGCTGATTCACGAAGCTGGCTCTCAATTCTTAATAGCTGGTTATACTTTGCAACGCGATCAGAACGGCACAATGAACCCGTTTTAATCTGACCCGCTGCCGTAGCCACGGCTAAATCAGCAATAGTAGAATCCTCAGTCTCACCGGATCGATGTGAAATAACCGATGTAAAACCGGCATCCTTAGCCATTTGAATCGCGCTCAGCGTCTCCGTCAAACTGCCGATTTGATTAAACTTAATGAGAATAGAATTTCCAATTTTTTCGTCGATACCACGTTTAAGAATACGCGTATTTGTCACAAACAGATCATCACCAACCAACTGAATATTTTCACCTATTTTCTGGGTGAGTAGAGCCCAACCGTCCCAATCACTTTCATCAAGCCCATCTTCCACTGAAATAATGGGATATCGATCGCAAAGATCCGCCAGAAAATCCACCATGCCTGCGGAGTCCAATTCTTTTCCTTCGCCCGTCAGACGATATTTTCCGTCCTTATAAAATTCAGATGCCGCGCAATCCAACGCTAAATAAACGTCTTCTCCCGCTTTATAACCTGCCTTTTCAATGGCCTCCATAATCACTTCTAGTGCAGCCTCATTCGAGGGAAGATTCGGCGCAAAGCCCCCTTCATCTCCCACTGCAGTATTCAATCCGCGGGCTTTTAATACCGCTTTCAACGAGTGAAATATCTCAGCTCCCCAGCGCAAGGCCTCTGCAAAATTGGGAGCCCCTACTGGCTGCACCATAAACTCTTGGATATCCACATTGTTATCCGCATGCTCTCCGCCATTAATGATATTCATCATTGGCACAGGCATAGAATAAGGTCCAATATCGTTATTAATCATTTCAGAAATATGCTGATACAGAGGCACTTTTCGAGAAATGGCTGCCGCTTTTGCAGTAGCCAAGGAAACCGCAAGTATCGCATTGGCACCTAGGTTCTCTTTATTTTCCGTACCATCCAAGTCAATCATAATCTGGTCGATTTCAGCTTGCTGCGTGGCATCTTTGCCCAACAACGCTTCTCGGATTCGAGTATTAATACCCGACACAGCGGTTAAAACACCCTTACCTAGATATCGCTTCGGATCTTTATCTCGCAGCTCCAATGCCTCTCTTGAACCAGTAGAAGCACCAGAGGGTGCACAAGCCATGCCCACTGCCCCGCAATCTAAATGCACCTCGGCTTCCACCGTGGGATTGCCGCGAGAATCGAGTACTTCTAGTGCTTTGATATCAATAATTTCAGACATAGGTCTTTCTCCAAAAATCTAGACGCAACTGATTCTCTCTATCACTTATCAATTGGGTCTATCCGTAATTTATCTAAAACAGTCTCTTTAAAAATTTTCAAAAACTGTCTCTTTAAGAAATTCTATCTTCAAGTCTCTTTAACACAGTCGATCTAAAACGTTTGTATCGGTTCGAATCCCTTCACTAAATCATCCAATGCCTTGAGCTGAAGCAAAAATGGTTTGAGTTGCTCTAACCTCAATGCGCAAGGCCCGTCGCACTTGGCATTATCCGGGTCAGGATGTGCTTCTAAAAACAATCCCGCCAGCCCTTGAGATAAACCCGCTCGCGCTAGCTCAGTCACTTGCTCTCGACGTCCACCAGCCGAATCACTGCGCCCTCCCGGCATCTGTAGCGCATGAGTCACATCAAAGAATACCGGATATCCGAAGGACTTCATTTGCCCAAAACCCAGCATATCGACGACCAAGTTATTATACCCAAAGCTGGTGCCTCGTTCGCACAAAATCAACTTGTCGTTACCGGCATCCCTGCATTTTTTTAAAATATGCTGCATTTCGTGCGGCGCTAAGAATTGTGCTTTCTTAATATTAATAATCGCATCGGTCTGCGCCATCGCCACCACTAAATCGGTTTGTCGCGAGAGAAACGCGGGCAACTGAATAATGTCAGCCACTTCAGCGACGGGTGCCGCTTGAGACGCTTCATGAATGTCGGTGATAATGGGAACATTAAAACGTTGCTTAATGTCTTGTAAGATTGCGATTCCCGCCTCAAGGCCTGGCCCACGAAATGAATTGATAGAAGATCGATTGGCTTTATCAAAAGAGGCTTTGAAAACATAAGGGATGCCCAGAGCCTCAGTCACTTCAACGTATTGCTCAGCCACTTCCATTGCCAGCTCACGAGACTCGAGAACGTTCATCCCACCAAAGAGTACAAAGGGTTTGTTATTCGCTATTTCTATATTGGCCGATACTTTGCTATTGGCATCTGTTCTTTCAGCTTCCTGTTTTTCGACAAGCTGTTTTTCGCTAACCTTTCTTCCGCTAGCCTGCCTTTCAATAACAATGGTTTTCTGATTCATTAAGATTACTTTTCCAAGCTCAAACTAGATGACTCGTCTTTTCGTTTAACAGAGTACGCAAGAGCCGCTTCAATATAACCTCGAAATAATGGATGGCCATCTCTCGGGGTCGAGGTAAATTCAGGATGAAACTGACAAGCAATAAACCAAGGATGATCCGCCACTTCAATCATCTCAACCAGATGCCCATCCATTGATTTACCCGCAACAATAAACCCCGCATCCACTAACTGGTCAACGTAATTATTATTCACTTCATAACGATGGCGATGGCGCTCATAAATAACCTCTTGGCCATACAGCTTTCGGGATAGGCTCTCCTCAGCTAATCGGCACTCTTGAGCCCCAAGACGCATGGTGCCCCCTAAATCTGAGCCTTTATCGCGCGCCTCTACTTTACCGGATCGGTCTTTCCATTCAGTAATCAAACCCACCACAGGGTGTGGCGTTGTAGCATCTAGCTCCGTACTGTGAGCCCCTTCTAAGCCAAGCACATTGCGGGCATATTCAATGACCGCCATCTGCATCCCTAAACAAATACCAAGATAAGGCACTTTCATTTGTCTTGCATAACGCACTGCTAGCAATTTACCTTCAGTACCCCGCAGACCAAATCCACCTGGCACTAAGACAGCATCCGCACTGTCTAACACTTTCGTGCCACTCTCTTCGATGTCTTCTGCATCCACATAGATGATATTGACAGAGGTTTTGGTATCAATACCGGCATGAATTAACGCTTGATTAAGCGATTTATAGGCATCTTCCAACTCGGTGTACTTGCCCACCATGGCTACCGTCACTTCATGCTCTGGGTTACGTTGCGCATCCACCACGCGTCGCCATTCAGAAAGGTCGGCTTCACCACATTGCAATCGTAGTTTCTCAACCACAATGTCATCCAAGCCTCGTTCATGTAATACAGCAGGGATGGCATAAATACTATCTGCATCCATACAAGGCACGACAGCTCGCTCTTCCACATTGGTGAACAATGCTATTTTACGTAAGGAATCTTGGGGAATTTCATGGTCAGAACGACAGATAAGCACATCCGGCTGAAGACCAATGGAGCGCAGCTCTTTCACCGAGTGCTGAGTAGGTTTAGTTTTGGTTTCGCCCGCAGTCGCGATATAAGGCACCAGAGTAAGATGAAGAAATACAGTTCTGCCGGTACCCAATTCGACTCTTAATTGACGAACGGCTTCCAAAAAAGGCAATGACTCGATATCCCCCACCGTCCCACCAATCTCCACCATCACCACATCTGCGTCTTCACTACAGTTAATCACTCGACTCTTAATGGCATCGGTAATATGCGGAATGACCTGAACAGTCCCGCCCAAATAATCGCCTCGACGCTCTTTTTGGATGACTTCTTCGTAAACTCTACCGGTGGTGAAGTTATTCCGCTGTGTCATTTTCGCTCTAACAAAGCGTTCGTAATAACCCAGATCCAAATCGGTTTCAGCGCCGTCTTCGGTGACAAAGACCTCGCCGTGTTGATAGGGACTCATGGTACCGGGGTCGACATTAATATAGGGGTCGAGCTTCATCAAAGTGACTTTTAAGCCACGAGACTCGAGAAGAGATGCCAAGGAAGCTGCCGCAATCCCCTTACCCAGGGAAGAAACGACTCCGCCTGTAACAAAAATATATCGTTGCATTAACTACCTTCAAGATGATTGGAAAGGGAACAAAAAAGAAGTGTCATTAAATCGAATAAGACGGTGTTTAATTTTAACAGAAGGGGGTAGCTATCACAAATAATCAGATCAATTGGTGATGAAGAAAATGATCAAAGCCCGAGATACCCAGGTGGTATCCAAGCTGTATTCCGAGGGCTGCGAGTACCACGATGATACTCGCTATATCGAGATCGAATTAGACTATTTACCTTGCCAAACAGGCTTTCTCTTCTCGGCAAAAGCCCGCGCACCTTCTTGAGCATCGTCACTCGCATAGGCCTGGCGGTAAATACGCCATGCGGTTTCCAAACCGGCATCACAACCCACACTCATAGCCGTTAATATCGATTCCTTGCCCGCTAGCACGGAAAGCGGTGCATTATCACGAATTGTTTCAGCCAAGGCCTGTGCACGAGCGCGCACAGCATCGGGGTCAGACTCCAGGTAATTAATGAATCCCAAATCATGGAACCGCTCTATAGGATAGAGATCAGCCGTTAACACCATCTCCATCAACAAAGGCTGCGGTATCATCCAAACTAGCGGTATCCCCCAAGGCGAACCTCGACCAATCTTACTCTCAGTAATACCCACCTTAGAATTAACCAGCCCAACTCGAATATCGCAATTGAGGGCAAACATCATGCCTCCCGCGATTAAATGTCCCGTCATCGCACCAATGATCGGCACCTGAACCTTACGCATCCGATGCTGAAAGGGATCTTTAACAAAGGTCAGCACATCTTCACCGGTATCTTGCTTCAGCTGTGCCGCTTGCTTCAAATCCATGCCCGCACAAAACGAACCGCAATCTGCTGAGGTCAGAATAACGACTCTGATACTGGGATCTAAATCGATTTTCTCCCAAATTTTAAACAAACCATTCGACACTTCAATGGATAAGGCATTACGTTGCTTTGGTCGATTGATAGTGACTGTGGCAATGCCATCCACCACTTCGAACAATAAATCCTGATGCTCTTCGCTCTGGCTACTCATACTGCTTTCCTCTTATCTCTAATGACGTCTAATGTGCCCGTATGCATGACCCTTCCCATCAAGGATCGCCCGATAATAGTCTCAGCCATTCTGGCCGCCTCAATCAGCTTCGTTAAATCGATACCGGTTTCGATCCCAAGCTCATGGCACATCAGCACCATATCTTCGGTGCAAATATTTCCCGCCGCAGTCATATCAGCGAAACAACCAAAGGGACAGCCGCCCAAGCCAGCAATGGAGCTATCGAAAAGATCCACTCCCATTTCCAGTGCTGCAAAGAAATTGGCAGCCCCCATACCTCGGGTATCGTGAATATGCATGCCGATTCTGGAATCAGGTGCCATCTTTTGAACGAGGCCAACGCGTTTTTTCACTTCTACTGGATTCGCCCATCCCATCGTATCCGCTAGATAGATCGTGGGTATTTTGAGATTTCGTTCCGCACATAACGCATGGATAAATTCAACATTCTCCACCACCACTTCCAACGGAATCTCTCCCTGCATATTACAACCAAATGCAGTGAGTATATAAACCACATCAAGACTGACGCCATGACGAGCATAAGCATCTAGCCAGCCAATCTGCTTCTGGCGCATATCCTCGATGCTGCAATTATTATTGCTCTTACAAAACGGTTCGCTGGTGTAAAGACAGAAAACACCATCGAGGTCCACTTTCGGTGCCGCCGCCGCGCGCTCAAATCCATTTTCATTTAACCAAAGACCGGTATAACGCACACCTTCGGTTCTTTTGATCGCGCCAAATAAATCAGCGGCATCTGCCATTGCGGGTACCGCCTTGGGACTGACAAAGGAGGCAACCTGTATTTGCTTCAGTCCTGTGTCGCTCAGTGCATCGATAAGCCCAACCCGCTCTTCTAAAGAAAATAATTTTTTCTCACTTTGAAAACCTTCTCTTGGCCCTTCTTCGTGAAATTCTACAAATTTAGGTAATTCACTCATAACAAGCTCCTGTTTTTAACTCTCGTATATTGTTAGCTCTCACAAATCGTTAACACCTACATTTAAAATCCATCATTATTTAAACTGCAATCAACACTTAAACTTCATCAGTACAAAAGATTTGCCACGACGTCTTATTCACCCTTCACTTCCGCGACAAAACTATGGCGCTCTATCATGTCGCCTTCTTGACAATTGAGGCTAACGATCACACCATCACAAGGCGCTAACATGGACAACTCCATTTTCATGGATTCTTGAACCGCAATAAGATCGCCATTTTTGACTTTATCCCCGACACTCACATTCACCTTAACCACTTGCCCCATAACCGGAGCGGTGACAGTTCCCTTGTTCGAACTGTTCTGCAATTTCTTTTCAAGACTGGAAATCAAATTCGCGGTCACGCTACCAATCGAAGTCTGCAACTCAATTTTGTTATCGCTAACGCCGTAGTTTGTCCGTAAGGTCAGCTCATCTGAAAAGCCCACCAAACAACTTGCGCTCAGCGTTGGCCTCTCACCACTTTCATTTCGTTGCGCATCCAATTGCCGCATTGACCTATTGATCGCAGATGTTTCACTTGTTGTCGTTAAGTTAGCCCCAGTCGAATTAGTGGAAGTCACCGTTAAAGAATGCAATTCTTCGTCCACTAGAACTTGAAATTCGCCTGCATTATCCATCGAAGAAAAACGTAAGGTTTTTTCAACACCGCCAATGGAAATCACGTAAGGACCTTTCGTCGTAAAGGTGGTAACAAGAGACGCGTTATCTAAACGGTTCCCACCCATACGCCAATTGGTGAAACGTTCTCTCGACCAAGGGTCTATCTGATGGCTATCGTTATTACCTCGATCAGACAAAAGGCGAATGATGCCGGCAATGGCATAAAACCGAGTATCCACCTCCTCCGCTAGCGTCAATCGTTCCAGTTCCTTATCGATAAAACTATTATCGATATCACCATCAATGACACGGGGTTCATTCAATAGCTTACTCAAGAAGGCGAGATTCGTATCCACCCCCTGAACAACGGCGCTTCTGATGGCGGTATCCAAAACGATTAGCGCCTGCTCTCTGTCTTTTTCATGACAGATCACTTTCGCTATCATCGGATCGAAGAAAGGAGAAATTTCATCGCCAGCCGACACGCCATAATCAACACGAACCCCTCCAGCGTGAGCAAGGTCAGAGGCAATATCAATCTGATCCACGATGCCACAGGAAGGCGTAAATCCATCACTCACATTCTCAGCGTAAACCCGAGCCTCAAGGGCATGACCTGAAATTTTAATATTCTGCTGTTCAACGGACAACGCCTCTGCATCAGCCGTTCGCAACTGCAATTCCACCAAATCAAAACCCGTCACCGCCTCCGTCACAGGGTGCTCTACTTGCAAACGAGGATTTAACTCAAGAAAAAAGAAGGCATCATCCTTTACTAAAAATTCCACCGTACCCAGACTGCGATACTCACACGCCTTGGCTATCTCAATTGCAGCGCTAGTGAGCTTATCTCTTAACGCCGGATTCAAAGCGATCGCTGGACTCTCCTCAATCACCTTCTGATGACGTCGCTGCAAAGAACATTCTCTTTCAAAAAAATGCAATGCATTGCCTTTCCCATCACCCAGTAACTGAACCTCAATATGTCTTGCGGCAGGTACATACTGCTCCACTAACAAATCGGGGACACCAAAAGCATTTTTTGCCTCTCGCATAGCCGACTCAATTTGTAATGGCAAATCCCCCGCAAGATCCAGCACTCGGATACCCCGTCCGCCACCGCCCGCAGTAGCCTTCAGCATGACGCCCGTTAAGTTGTCTTTATCAGCCAGGTCCTTTACCAACTCAGCAACCCAGACCTCAATAACAGCGGCATCACTGGAACCTTGCTCACTGCCTTTGATAATAGGGATATTTAATTTCCGCACTTCCGCCTTTGCTGATGCCTTATCAGCAAAACGAGACATGGTCTCCGCATTGGGGCCAATAAAAATCATCCCCGCCTGCTCGACGGCTTTAACAAAGTCAGGGTTTTCTGACAGGAATCCGATACCAGGATGAATCGCATCGGCTTGCGTCTTTTTCGCCGCCTCCACGATTGCCTCAATATCTAAGTATCCCTGCTTTGAGACAATCGACTCACCGATGGTCCGTACGTGCAACGCCGCTCTATCCGCGGGATCATGAACTGTTGCTGTCGCTATCCCCATGCGCTCACAAGTTCGATGTATCCTGCAGGCGATTTCTCCACGATTGGCAATTAGAATTTTTTTAATCATAACTACATTCTCAACACGCCAAAGGCGGTTTCCTTCTTCGGTTCTCGTGCGGCCATATCCAGCAATAATCCCATGGTGTCACTGGTTTCCACGGGGTCTAAGATACTGTCAATCCAAAGATTCGCAGCGTAGTTACTCATGTTGGCAAATTTTTCAAACTCGTCGAAAATGGGTTTTCTAAATGCCGCATCTTGCTCTTCAGTCCAGATCTTATTATCACGCTCGTATTTTTGTTTCTGCACCATCGACAGCGTCATAGCCGCCTGCTCAGGCCCCAACAAAGCCGACTTACCGTTAGGCCAGCCAAAACTAAATCGGGGTTCAAAGGGGCGACTGCACATACCTAAATGACCGGCGCCATAAGATTTGCCTACAATAATATTGTATTTCGGCACATTGGCTGACGCCATCGCAGTCACCATTTTGGCACCGTCTTTTGAAATACCCCGATGCTCCGCTTCTCGACCCACCATATAACCCGAATTATCCGCCATGAATAAAAGTGGAATGTTGCGCTTGCAACAAAGATCGATAAAGTGCACCGCCTTCAATGAGCTATCCGAAAACAGAACCCCATTGTTTGCCAATATCCCTACCTCGAATCCATTTAAGTGCGCAAAACCACAAAGCAATGTGGGTCCGTAGTTTGATTTAAACTCGTCGAATCGACTGTCATCCACCATCCGAGCCAGCACCTCTCGCATATCCGTCGGGATTTTAGGATCATCAGAAACAATGCCGTATATTTCTGCGGGATCGTAACGCGGCAATACGGGACTCTCGACGGGTCTTTGGTATTTTTCTCTTCGGCAAGTATCTTTCACAATATCGCGAACCATGGACAAGGCATGCCAATCGTTCTCCGCCAAATAATCAATCACGCCACTGGTACTACCGTGCATCTCTGCACCCCCCAACGTCTCTCGATCCACCTTCTCTCCGGTCGCCGCAAAGGTAATTTCTGGACCGCCTAAGTGTAGATAACCTTGCTCCCGCACTATCACCGTCACATCACATAACACTGGTACATAAGTGCCACCCGCAGTACACGCACCATGCACCACTGAAATTTGAGGAATCCCCTCTGCCGATTGCCTCACTATCTGATTAAACACACTACCGTACTGACCCACATCCGGAAAAATATCAGGCTGCTCCGGCAAGTTCGCTCCACCGCTATCCACCAAGGTAATATTCGGTAAGCGATGCTCCCAAGCTATCTTCTGTGCTCTGACATGTTTTTTGGCCGTCATACCATAATAGGTGCCGCCCTTTACTGGAGAGTCATTCGCTATGATCATACAAGTGACGCCGGAAACCTGGCCAATGCCCGTTATAAGACCTGCTCCCGGTGGTAGACCTTCATAAAGGCCATCGCCCGCAAGATCCCCCACTTCTAAAAAAGGAGAGCCGGGGTCTAGCAGTAACTCGATACGATCTCGGGGCAACAATTTCCCCTTAGACTCATGCCGCGTTTTTTGCTTCGCTCCCCACTGACCGTATTGCGAACGTCGTTCTCGCAATTCTGACATTAGGTTTTGGTAATGGAGTTGTCTTTTTTTAAACACTGAATCGGTGGTAGACAATCTAGATCTAATTATATTCATACCTTACTCGACTACATTAATGTGATTGATACACGACACGCTAAAGATGGGCCACCAATGCTACAGTCCACCTTACCCGCTGTAAATGGGGTCGACTTCACCTGTCATCTACCATCTGTCACCTGGGGACAGCGCTAAGGGGCTCAGCTAGTCACACTTATCTATCTATGATAAGTTCGCCACCCCGATTTGCTCCATTGTTCGTCGCAATCAGCGATCAACTTGTCCTGACATTTTGGATTTCAAACATTTTGGATTTTAAACACTTTTGATTTCAAACAATGTGGATTTCAGACAATAAATTTCGAACATTAGATTTCGAACAACAGGTTCCCCCCTGCTTTAATCGAGGCTCCCTTCATTACTGCAGGCATTTCGGCCCTATCCTAGCTTGCAAACTATTTGAAACCAGGAAAAACGCTTGCAATGAAAATAAGTAAAAAACATCAATACCCGATCTCTTCAAGCGATCTCATCAGTATCTACCTTGATGAAAATTTTTATCACTACCGTTATAAAATGGCCAACATTTCGGATTATGAAATCGTTGAATTCGGTAAAAAGGGCAATCAGTTTATTACCTCCGTTAAACGCCCCATAGCGATCCGCGCTCCTTCCAATCTTCCCCGTGCGTTAAAAAAATTCATCGACAGAGACAACAGCATCATCACCACTGTGGCCTGGGAGCTGGAAGGTGAAAACGCCAGAGTGGGTCAGTACAGTTTTGATTTAGTCGGTATCCCCGTGACCGTGAAGGGAACCAACTCAATCACTCCCGATGGTGAAAACGCATCAAACCAAATCAATCTCACAACCTCCAGCAGCATCCCCCTACTAGGGAAAAAAATAGCGACGATGGTGGGTGAAAAAGTAAATTCTGGTGTTGATAAAGATTATGCAGGAACACTGCAGTATATAGAAAAGCATTTCTGAAATAGCCGTTAATATTTTAACGCGCTAGACTGTTCCCGCTGACTACTTTCTTATCTTCATAGGTCTCGTTACAGTCATAGGTATCGCTGGAGATAGAAGGCACCCAATAATAATAGGAGCTTTAAATGAGTTGGTTAATGATCTTTTTCCCCATAGTTTGTGGACTCATTGGATTATCCACTAATTGGCTAGCACTACGAATGATGTTTCGCCCTGTGCATGAAGTAAGCGTTTTTGGGCTATTCAAATACCAAGGTATCGTCCCTAGTAGTTTGCCCAAATTTGCCAAAATGATTGCTAACGTTGTGGAAAACGAATTGATTCAAATGGACGACATCGCCGACTCCGTTGATGTCGCTGCACTCCTGAAAAATAATCGAGAGGCCATTATTGAACTCATAGGCAAAGTCTATTTGGACAACAAAAACCGAATACCCGAAAAGTACCAAGCCTTTATCACCGACGAAACACTCAAGCTGTTTCAAGAAAAAGTCTTCGATCACATGCTGATTGAAGCACCCAAAAGCCTTAAGTTATTTATGGAACACGGTCAAGAGAAAGTGGGCATCCGCAACTATATTCTCGATCGTTTGTTAGATTTTGAACCTGACATCATGGAGAAAATAGTTTACGGCATCGCAAGTCGCGAGATTCGATACATTGTCGCTTACGGCGCCATTTTTGGTGGCATACTGGGATTCATGCAATTTGGGCTTTATATGGTAGGCGCCCCCTTCTGGCTCATGCCGATAGTGGGTGGATTTGTTGGCTTAATAACAAACTTTTTAGCCTTAATCATGTTGTGGCTTCCTACGGAACCAAAACGGATACTCGGCTTCACGTTACAAGGTGCCATCCCGGGAAGAAAGTTTGAATTACTAGACAATATTCAAGAAATTATCGCTAAGGATTTTCTCGTTTTGCCGGAACTCATTTCCTTGATGATTGACCAAATTAACGAAGAAATCATCAGTCAGAACTTCGACTATCAATTAGACTCTGCTATTCCTAAAAACATCCCAGAGGTAAGTCCCATCCTGTCTCAAGCATTATCCGACACACAAAAGCAAGAAATGCGTGCTTGGGTAGTGAAAGAAATCATGGATAATATGACGCCATTAAAAGACCAAGTCAGTGAATACGTAGATAAGAATTTTGATGTACTAGAGATTATGCGCGCTAAACCACAAGCTACCGTAGACGAATTTATGACTTTCCTCCAAGAGGTATTATCATCAGAAGCCGCCATGATTGTTGTTTTGGGTGGACTACTCGGTGCAGCAGTAGGCGGCCTTCAGATATTCTTTATTTAACTATTCCCTATTTAGACATGGCCTATTTAGACATTCTTGATCTAGACAAAGTGCTTCATTAAATAAAGAATAGGTTTTACAACAAAACCACCAACAACAGTACCGTTATCAACAGGAGAAAGAAATATGGATCCCTTGTCAGATCTTTTTAAGCGAAACTCAGACTGGGCCAGCTCACTCAAGAAAGATGATCCCGCCTACTTCTCTCGACTGGCAAAACAACAAGCGCCTAAATACCTTTGGATAGGCTGTTCTGATAGTCGCGTACCTGCCAATCAAATTATTAACTTACCACCTGGCGAAGTCTTTGTTCATCGCAACATTGCTAACTTAGTGGTACATACCGATTTAAATTGTCTTTCCGTCATACAGTATGCAGTCGATAACCTACAGGTGGAGCATATCATCGTCTGTGGTCATTATGGTTGTGGCGGCATTAAAGCCTCTCAGGAAGACCACGAACACGGTCTCATCGACAACTGGCTCCGACACATAAGAGACGTTAAACGTTTTAACGCCGACGAGTTGGAGCAAGTAAGCGGCGACAAAAAACTCGATAAACTTTGTGAACTCAACGTAATAGAACAAGTCGCCAATGTGTGCAACACCACCATTGTCAAAAATGCCTGGAGCCGAGGCTCATCTCTGAGTGTTCATGGGTGGATTTACAATATCGAGGATGGTATTTTGAAAAATCTAGGCGCTACCCAATCCGGCATTAAAGAGAGCGAGTAAATTACTCCCTCCCCCTCCCGATACGGCTTACTCATCTTCATTTGACACGCGAACAGCAGGCTCCCCGTCTTGCCCCACAGTGACATCGAAATTGATAGGCCGACAACAAATTTGGCAATCTTCAATGTGGATTGCATGTGGCGGTTAAACCATTTCTCCTGTGACGTAGTCATACCCATAATCTTTTATTATTGCAGCACGAACGACTGCGATTAATCCTCCTTGAACAGGATTAGATATATCGTCTATTAGATTGACTAAAGTCTGATTGCTAGAAAAATTTGAACCATGTAATTTGTCTGAATTATTGGTAATCCCCCACCGCTAACACAAAGCCGCTCGCAAACCATTAGGCTTATTCGTTTTTGATCAAACTTACGATCAATCTCAGCTTTGAATCGTTGTTTCTTGCAAGGTGATTTTTAATCATTTAAGCAGCCCACAAATATCACTCTCAGTTAACTTTCTATATTTAACTTTACTACTATCCTGATATTTCAGTGTGTCAGCATCTAATTCGAAAGGCGTTGCATCATCAAGCCCTACAACGACTGAAAACCTTTTTGAGATGACTTTTATATGCAAATAATTAGGCATTCTTGGCGCGCGAGTATGATACCAAGAACTTGTTATAGAGATACCATCATGACTTTGGGTATTTAAAATATCAGAAACACAAGAAGGAAAAACAAAATGGTTACCAGCGATTTTCAAAGACCATTTCACACTATCAAAAAATGCAGGAGAATAACTGTCGGGAAGTCCCTTCAGCTCTCCATCTTTTGTCAATTGAATAATTTTATCTTGATGAGCTATTACATCAAGACTCAACAATATTCCTATAAGTAACGCGATATTCCTATTCATGATTCACCGAGTGTCTGATACATAGACGTTTTAGGGAAGACTCTAATCTTTCCAACATACGACCCCCTGATTTCCCCCGATATAACAGCCTGCCTTGTCTTATTATGCATTTTCGTCTTTGTAATAAAACAGCTCTTTTGTGCCATTCAGATTAGCCCCTGATATTTCTCCAGCAGGAACATATGCCAATTTAAGCAATAGCTCCTGCATAATATTATTGCTACTTTCAGTCGATATAAAAAGACGCTTATTGGTATATCTACTTTCAATGTGGCTGATAAGTCTTAATGCAATGCCACGCCTTTGGAACGCTTGCGCTACTGCTAGATATTGAACGTAAGGCCGCCCAAGCAACTCTGCCCTTGCCATGGAAATATAGCCACTAACTTGGCCATCTTGCAAACAGACAAATACCCTCTGGTCTTTAACGTCCTCTTTTCGGCTCCCGGAAAACGGATCGAACGTTTTAATAGATTGATAATCGTGGACAGATGCTAGTCTGATCATTTGAGGTACCTAACTGAGCAGGAAAATTGAGCACAGCGAAATTTGATCCGCTGTAGTTGCGTGTTGAGAGGCATTGTCACGTTCGAGTTTCTGCTGAAATACGCACACCACGTCTAAATTGAATTCTTTCAACCTTGAGGGTAGCTCCTTAGTAGAACATTCTCGCTTCATGACGATACTGGAAGGCAACGACAAAATCATCGACATACCTAATTAGCATCGTTCGCCCCTTCAACCACTGTTTGATTAGGTTTTGCAATCGACTGTCATCAATACAGTCATCAATGCGCAGGAGCGGGTAGATTGTTGCCTCGATAACGCTTTTACTCATCTTCATTTGACACGCGAATAGCAGGCTCCCCCTCTTGCCCAACTGTGACATCGAAATTGATAGGCCGACAACAAACTTGGCAATCTTCAATATAGTTTTGCTCCACAACGGAACAATCGATAAGTACGTCAATCGATTCACCACAATAGGGGCATTGCACACGACATTCAGTCTGCTCATTTAACATTGAATCATCCTACTTCCTGATGGCATACCATTAAGATCAAGCATCACTCCAAAAGCCTAAGCAAGAAAGCCCAGCGGATTATGGGTTAAAGCCACTGACACAATATACCCAAAAGTGGCAATCGCCAGCGACCATGCGACAATTCTATGCCGTTTAGTTTTACCAAATCGTAACGCAATCAAACCCAATAAAATATAAACAATTAAGGCAGCAACCTTTGCCGTCAGCCAACGGTGATCCATAGGGTTTTGACTGGACATAATCGCGAGAGTGATTGCAGATGTTAAAAGCACCGTGTCATTAATATGAGGAACAACTTTAATCCACCTCTGCTGTAACATTGAGGATTCGGATATCATGAGAAGCCCTCGAATGACAAAACCCAGGATCGAAACAAATGCGGCCAGCATATGTATCGATTTCACCAAATCAAATCCAGTCCAATCCAATCCAACAAGAGTGACATTTACAATAGGTCGCATATTAATTCCAAATGCAGAGTCCGAACTCCTTGCTCAACGGAATGAACAAAAAGTCGACTTTTTAGATTCCCCTAGTTGCCTCATGCCACTCATTGTCATTTTTCAGTTCGGCTAAGCCTGTCACGTGCAGATTTATAATGACCTTTAGCAGGGACGGCAATCATGGCTTTTGCCAACCCAAATTTGGGCATATTATTATAAACAGATTCATATTTTCCAGGCTTCGACAGGTAGGTTTCATGCCAAATACCAACATCACCGTTACTGCCGATATTTTTATTAAATTTTGACCAAGCCGGCAAATGGACTGATTCCTTATTTTTTGCGTAGGATTCTAACTGCTCGAACGAACGCCAATACTGAACCATCATCGTTGTTCTACCAAACCATTGCTCATGACTAATAAAGCCTAATTCCGGCTTTTTGTATAGCTCGATGATCATTTTGGGCATCACTAGAAATACGGGTAACCATTTATGAATTTTCCACCAACTGTTGATTCGCATTCCAATGAGAAACACGACAAATTCCTCGTTCGTTTCAGCGGTCATACGTTCCTTGATAATTTCTTTCATATACCCTCTTTTTTATTAGGACACCTATCTAACCATTTATTAAAACCAGGCATCACTAACAATATTCGCTTTCAACTTGTAAGTAAGAGCCCATTGGCACAATGACCCGATGCGATACGAAAAATAGGATGAATTGAATGACACATCCCTATATTACGAGAACAATAAAATACATTCATATCTGCAGCACATGAGCGGGAATTAATATGAAGCGAAAAGGGTTGGAATGAAAAAAAAGATTAACTGGGTACTGAATAAATGCGACACCAGGTCAAGACTCGAGCACCAATTTTGTGGAAACAGGGTACGCTACAAATCCAGATTACGTATTAATACCTTTGATGAAGTAATCATGCGTGTAGTGCGATAAAGCTCAGGGTGCTTCTCGCTATCGCTGTATCGCATGGGATCACCTGATGATGGACTAACAAACCAGGAGACTTCTGGGCGCGGATCCCCTAGCTGCTTTTTTAGCGCTTGTGGAGTAATGCCTATCGCTTCAGCCGCCGCACTGAATGTGCAGCGTGTTTTTACTTTGTTTAGGTAATCTACTACCAATGTGATTTTTTCTTGCATCAGAATAAATCCCCTATCAGTTTTCTCTATTTTTCTTGCACCATTGTACAATCATTTAGGATTTACTGGAACCTACACTGTAACGACACGCTAAATCCCCTACGACGACATCGAAACACTCCTTACGTATATCATTAAGCTATCATTTGTCACCATCCATTCAATGGCGTTATCGACAAAAATGATAAGCATCACAAACTTGGCGACAGGAAAAGTTTATCGCCAATCGTCGCTCCCCTGGATTCTATCATTGTTGTGTGTTTTTGGTAGCTATCCAAGGTAGCGCAAATATGAACTTGTATTTCCTGAGAAAATTTCTCACCATGTATAGACTCTACTGCAGCCACCGAACCCTCCATCAGCTCAGCAATGATATTAGTAAAGTCTTCTGCACCTTCCTCATATAAAATTCTCGAGTCTTTACCGTGAGCAAGAAAGTGATCCGTCGACTTGTAATATGCGGCCCCCACATTGACTAGCGCGCAGCTTTGTAGCGTTAACAATATAAAAATTCCAAATACTATCAATATAGTTTTCACTTTCACTCTCTTGTTATGGCTGACTTGGAAGGGTGTCGCTGCAGAAAGGCTGGCACGATGCAATAAGGCCTTGCTAGGTGTTTTTATCTTCAGCCTTCTTAACACGTATTTTATTGCTGCCGATAGTTTTGTGGTTTAGGTGTTTGATCGCGGCTTTTGCCTCACCTGATTTTGGCATCTCAATAAAACCAAAACCTTTAGACGCGCCGCTGTCTCGATCCATTACCAAATTACAAGATTGGACTGTGCCGTACTCTTGAAACAAACCTTTCAGCTCTTCTTCTGTCGTTAATCGATCTAAGTTACGTATTAATAGTTTCATATATATTCCGATTGGTAATTATTCATTAAGGGTAAGCGTTGGTTTAGATTTCAAACATAACTCCAATCGGCTTAGAAGACTTAAAATGCTTCACCCAGCTATATCCAAAAGTGGGGTAACCGACGGGATTACAGGTTTCTGGCGAATCTATAGACACCCGCCCAATAACAATTAGTCTCTGACTTTCAAATTCACCGATTTCCAAAAGCGGCTGCCTGAGCGAACTTTCACGATACACGCCATGGTGGATTTTTTCTATTTTTACCAGCGGTGTAAATACAGACTTCATTCCCTGAAGGATCTCGAAGACGGGACTCATGCCAGAGCCAAGACTCTTCTTTTGGATCTTGAGAAAATATGACACCTTGCTCTTTCAGCTCAGAAACGGTTTTAACGACATCGATGACTTCGAAATAAATGACTGTATTCGATAGTTTTGATTCAGTGGTGTTATGTACAGATAAAGTAGAATTTCCTTTTGGAAATTCAAATCGTGCGTAATGCTCATCCTCAACGATCAATATTAATCCCAGCCCTTTATAAAACTGAATAGACTCAATAATATTTGTTGATTGTACTGTTACTTGATTAAGATCCATTTATTCTCCCATAAACGTAACGCTTTACCCAGGCGACGCGTAGCGGACACTTGCGACAACCTGTTAAATCATTTCTCATAGTGATACCGACATGTCACGTCTATTTCAGTTGCTGTAATTCCACTAGCAGTCATAATTTCCTTACCAAGAACATAAGCAGCATCAAAAGAATATTCTTCCTCTATTTCACCAGTGCAATCTGAATTTGAAAATATTGTTGATTCGTAAAAATAGGAATCCCCAGTAAATGTAGAAATGCTAGCAAGCCCTGAATCGCAACCTGGAATCTATAATCTAACAAGTTCATTTCCCGTATTGGATTTATTTCCGTCTGATGGATGATTACAACCAACCAGAGAAATAAAAGAGATGGCCAGTATTGGAATTACTTTGTTGTTCATAACGATCCTATCATTAAAGATAACGACCAAGCTGTGCGGAGCACAGCGAAGCGTAATTTGCGTCCGAACGAGCGTATTATTAGGCATTTAATCAATTTTATTCGTCATCTTTGGGCAGAGAGACCCCCATTGCCTGTGCCCGCGTTTTCCACATACGCCGAGCGTATTGTTGCATGTCGGCTGTCTTGTCACTTTCATCCATGATTTCCAATCCGAGCAAGGTTTCCAGGATATCTTCCATTGTAATAATGCCCTCCATGCCACCGTATTCATCGATGATTACCATGATGTGTGCACGCTGGTGCAGCATTTTGTCAAATGCGTCAGATAATGAAGTTTCGTCTGACAATGTATGCAGATCACGTCGATAGGTTTCCAGGGTGTTGCCCGCATTATTGCGTGCTTGTGCCAGCAACAGATCATCCTTGAGCACAAAGCCGGTGAATATTTCATCGTTTTCAACATAAACCGGAATTCGCGAGAAACGCGAGTCATAGTGTTTATCGAAATACTCATAAACCGTCAGCGCTTCGGGTAATGAAAACACCACCGGACGCGGCGTCATCACGTCGGTGACTAATGTTTCGTGCAGCAGGAACATGTTTTTTAGGATGCGTGATTCTCGCTCCTCTAGCTGCCCTTCCTGCTCTCCGAGGTCGGCCATGGCGGCAAACTCCTTGCGGCTGAAACCTTCAATTTTTTGATCTCGTGAAAGTTCGCGCGTCAGTAACTCAGACAGCATTACAAATGGGTACAGTGCCCGTATCAGGAACTTGAGTCCGTGTGCTGTCATGTTTGCCAACGCACGCCAGTATGTTGCACCCAATGTCTTAGGGATAATTTCTGAAAACACCAGAATCAATAGCGTCAAAAGTGCAGATACCAGACCCACCCAGTTGCTGCCAAACACCACAATCGTCTGTGCACCAACACCAACCGCACCCACAGTGTGCGTTATGGTGTTAAGTGTAAGAATCGCGGCCAGCGGTTTGTTAATGTCACCTTTTAGCTCACGTAATAGTGAGCCCGAACTCTTTTCTTCCTGTTCAAGTACGCTGATATAAGCCATAGTGACACTCAGAAGCACCGCTTCTGCAATAGAACACAAAAACGAAATGATTAAGGCAGTAGCCGCATATACGATGAGTAAAGTCATGTTGGTATAATAATTAGTAGCATGGGGACCGCCCTATTAAATAGTATTGGTTTCTTTCAATTGTTAAACGAAGCCGCTAAGCGGCAGAAACCTGCTCCATCGCTTAATAGATAAGACTCCTCACGTACCCACCCTCGGGTACGACTAAAGAGAAGTTATCTCATGAAAAAAAGACCAAAGACGGTATAAGTTTCTTTACAAATAACATCTTAACGCACTACAGCGACAAGGTAAAAGCGAGAGACCTATCGACTCATACTCACGAGCAGTTCGCCGTATCACTTTACAACTCAATCGCTGGCCCGATCAAATAACACGTAAACAAATGGAGAAGTATTTCACCTCGCTCGTTGAAAGCCATTCTTGGAGCACCGTCACAGTTGATAGGAATGGGTTACTACAAGAACGTCGACAGGTGGCTACCTGCTTTAAAAGACTCATCACGATATCTGTATCGCGGCGTCTTCAGTGAAAACAACACCATTAACGACACGGGTACTGAAGTCACCTTTCGATATAAGGATAGCAAAACTGATGCATTTAAAACTCGTACCGTAAGCGGAGAAGATTTTCTTTAGCTCCTATTACAACACGCACTCCCTAAAGGGTTCCAACGAGTTCGAGATAATATGCCAATACTCGAATGATGACCTACTGTCTTTTCTGCCTTTAACTAGAGATTCAAAAATTACTGAATAAGCGAAAAATGATTCGTTACTCTTCTGCTTCGAAACGATTGAACTAGTCATCGAAAAAAAACTAAAAGGATTTTATATGCGTATTTTTATTGAATATAGCTTTGCTTAGACAATTGATTGCAATAAGAGTTGGATTCAGCGGGGTGTCAATATATGCCCCATATTGTTACTTGGTTCGATTCACCATTAATTTATCCATACCCCATTTGTAACCTGGCAATCTATGGAGTCTAGTGCCATATGTACCGACAACCCGATACCAACAAGCCTAGTTTTAGGTATAAAGCAAAGGACTATATATAAACAAACAAACCCTATTTTATGAAATGGATGGAAGCCTATGCTACACCGCGTAACATCATAGATAGGATTCGCCACTAAGTGATCTAAATCTACGAGCATTGTAGAAATCAAAACTATATATGCGACCTTCCAATGTTTACGGTAAAACGCAACCACTATTAATGCAGGAATTATAAAATGTAATGCTATATGAAACATTTAATACACTGAACTCCATCCGGCACAAAAAAGCCAGCGCTTTGGCTCTCCAGTGGAGGCTCGGATTTTTGCGCCGGAACGATGCTTGAGCAACCTGTTATGTGATTCACCAAGATTACAAATAGCCTGAATCCTTGTATTGAATGTATCCTTTCTTTACTAGCTCAGTAAGCTCTTTAAACAAGGTTAGATCAATAGATTTAAAATTGAAACAGGACTTTCCTTGCATACGGCGCTTTAATTCTGGTGACATATTTTCAATTAGCTTGGGAAAAACATATACCGGCATTAAGTGAAAGCTGACATAGTTTGTATTTATTTTAACGGAGCCAAAATACATGGGGTTCTTGTTTTTCATAATGAATTTCGTATTAACGTAAAATTCATTAGCGTCATCATTTTTTAAAACTAACTTCTTAGAATATGGAAGTAAGATATTTCTCAAACTTTGGAATACATCTTGAAATTCAGTTTTCTTAGCCATTGATATTTATCTCAATCTAGAACTTCAATTTTTCACATAACGTCGAGTTAAAAGGCCACCGCTGTTTGGTGGTCATTTTTATAATCATTTTGTTATGTGTTTTATTTTTTATGGGGACATTCCCAATCATGTATATCAAAACTGTCAAGATCATTTAATTGTTTGCATTCAGAAGCAAGATTCGTATTTCCGGCTATAGCACAAGAAGAAAGCAATGTAATTACCGCTAGAAGTTTTTTTGAGCTCAAAGGTTTTTGAAGATAGAAGCATGCTCTTGTATCTTTGCTGTAGCAATCTCGAGGTGTGCCAGTAATCACAACAAACTTTTGTTCTGGATTGCTTTTTTTAATTTCGTCAATTAATTCGTAACCGGATTTTCCAGGCATGCGAACATCAGTAACAAGAGCAATATTTGGTGGTGTGTAGTTTTTTGATTTCGTATAAAAAATATAATCTTCTGCACTAGCATAGCAATTTACACTGAAGCCTGAAGCTTCAATCATTGTTTTGTAAAGCTCTCTTAATGAGGGTTCATCATCAATAATATCTATATTCATCAGATCGATCCCTTGATGGTGTTTTTACACATAACGCCATTAGCAATTGCCGAACCTTATTATGTGTTTTTTTCTTCATTGTAAATATTTAAGTTTCCTCTTTTAGATGAAACTTACAAAATGTAATTGCTAACATTATTGATGGTAATAAAAGAAAAACTGGAACTATTTGAGGTGATACAAAAATTACGCTTAATGCCCCCACAATACTACCGGATATTGGCCAATACCGAGACAACCTTTTATCGAATAGCCACGCTATAGCCATCACAAACCATGCATAGGCGAAAATAGATATAATTGCTGCGAGTAAAAAAGAGGCTTGCTGAATGTCTTTGAGCCAAAAAACATGTGAGAAAAAGTTTATCGGGTAAAATAAAAAGCCAACAACTGAAATGATTGATATGGCTCTTAATGTAAACACTGCCCTGCTCATTTCTTTTCCTTAAACACACTTAAATCCTAACCCTACTCATAACCCCTCAAGCATTGGCGCGCAGCATCCATTGCCTTCACTTGTTAACCTTGCTGCTTGTTAATTAAAAATTTCTTCAAATCACGCTCTTGCCTCATAATAAACAAGATATAAATTTTTTGTTTTTCAATTTTATAAAATACACGACAAGGGTTAACTATTACTTCACGATAATTTAGTGATTTTAACTCAGGAGGGACACGACCGGATTTAGGGTGTTGTTCCAGTCGATCCACTTTATCTAACACCTCTTGAACCAATTCCTTAGCAGCAATTACATTGCTGAGCGCAATGTATTCTGCGAGCTCATTTAGATCATTTAAAGCAGGTTCAGTCCAGGTTACTTGAGCCATTTAGACATAGCATCCTTTGCCTGTTTATTAGTTAGAACACGATTTTCAATGATTGCCTTTTCGCCTTTAGCAATACCTTCAAGTATATCAATACGTTGCTGCATGAACTCATAATCTTCGACGTCTACTAGGTATGCAGATGGTTGACCGTGCTCAGTAATTAAAACCGGTTCTTTCGATTGATGGAGTTCAGCGAGGATTTTCGTTGCTTGGCGCTTTAAAGAGGTTACCAACTCTACTTTCATAGTAAATCACCATAAGTTTTATATCAGTCAAAGTGATACTATAGTGATACTTTAGGCGTGCGTCAAATTGGAGGTTAACGCCTTACTCTTTTGACGCTGAATGCGGACAAAAGTAGTAACTTGTTATGTTAGAGGTCCAGGACTAATGATAAGCCTTCGCTTAAAGATGCCATCAGCTGAGGACCTAATTTAGAAATACGTTCTGTTAAGAAATGCTTATCAATCGTGATAATTTGACTGACGTTAATTACAGATTCCTTGCTTAATTTAGAGGAACGTTTTGATAATTGGATGTTACCTGGCGCATCTAAGAGTGTTAAATTTGACGTTATTACCACAGCTAAAACGGTGTTAATTCTACTCTTGTTAAAAACATCTGAAGACACTATAACGATTGGACGTCGAAATCCCGGCTCAGACCCTCTGGGCTCCGCCAATGATGCCCACCAAATTTCCCCTTTTTTCACTACCACTCATCCTTCTCAATAGACTGAGATTGGATGTTGTAGAATTCATCATCGAGGCTATTACTTTCGCCGTCATAAACAGAATCAAGGGCATCCGTAACTCCCTGTTTTATATTATTTTTTATGAATTCTTCCACAGCCTTGGCATAAAATTCGCTTCGACTCACCCCGAGTCTTTTAGCTAAAACCTCTGCTGACTGGAACACGGTATCTGGTATTGAGATTGCTGTTTTCATAAGACAAGTATAACCAAAGTTATACCAATTGATCAACTAATTTGTAAGGGAGAACGCTTCCATCTTGAACGCACTAAGTGTGCCTCTAGAATGGCATTGTTCTACTTTCGCCTGTATGATTGTACAAACATATTGTACAACCCTATTCGGTGCTTACCATGCAAACTGTTAACATTAGCGACTTTAGAGCTAACCTTCTGAAATACTTAGAGAAAGCAAATTCCGGCGAGCAAATATCTGTCACCTCGAACGGCAAACTATTGGCTACTATCGCCCCTCCTGTTAATCAGAGAAAAACTGCCAAACAGCAATTGCGCTCTCTCGCCTCAACAGCCAAAATCCATGACGTAACTACCCCAACCGATTGCGATTGGGATGCACTATCATGATATTAATGGACACCTGCGCAATCATTTGGGATGCTCTTGAACCAACAAAACTAACTCAAAAAGCGTCTAAGTCAATTGAAAACGCTGACAAGCACCATGCGTTAATTATCTCAGACATTTCACTCTGGGAAATATCGATGCTAATAAAAAGACGTCGCTTAGAAGTAGATACAACCCCGGCTAATTTTTTAAATCTATTTCTGCAATCAAGAAATATTTCCGTACAATCAATCTCTCCCGAAATAGCAGAGCTATCTGTTAATTTTGGTGCTGAGATTAACAAAGACCCTGCTGATCGAATCATTGCTGCCACATCTATAATACTAAATGCTCAGCTAGTTACAGCTGATGAAAATCTTCGTGACAGCGACATGCTAGAAACTATTTGGTAGCAGAACGCCTTCAGTTGGCGCCCATTTAATATTGTGACGAAGGAGTAATATTAAATGGGTCGCTCAACCTGATCTTGTTACGCCCATTGACAAAAAAAACCATTTAGACACCATAATGGTTTCACAAATTAAAAAAAGCAGTATACAGCCATGGCTAACATAACGCTCAAAAACATCCCCGACAATCTTTACAATCGACTTAAAGAAGCAGCTAATTTGCACCATCGCAGCATAAATAGCGAGCTAATCTATTGTTTGGAAAGAACTTTAATGCCAACCCGAAAGTCTCCAGAAGAATATATAGCCAACGCTCAAACTATCAGAAAAAGAGTCAAGGCCAAAAAATTGAGCATCAAAGAAATACAAGACTTCAAGAACCAAGGACCTCCTTAATGCTGATTGTCGATACAAACGTCATCGTTTATTTATACCTCCCTACGGACTATACAAAATATGCAGAAGCACTGTTAAAAAAGGACCCACATTGGGCAGCACCTATATTATGGCGTAGCGAATTACGCAATGTTCTTACTCTATATTTACGCAAGGAAATTATCGACATTGATACTGCTTTTGATATTCAAAATCAAGCAGAAGACCTTTTAAAAGATGGCGAGTATGAAGTTACTTCGACTTCAGTACTAACTCTTACAAATACTAGCTCTTGCTCCGCCTATGACTGTGAATTTGTTTCTTTAGCTCGCTCTTTAGATAAACAGTTAGTTACTGTAGATAAAAAACTAATAAGAGCATTTCCTGAAAATTGCGTATCGCTGAAGGACGTAGCTTCTTAAGGCGTAGCTGTGTAGCGCCTTTTCATACTTTGACTCAATATTCATCATTGGAAACGATACCCAAAATACTGGAAATGCGACTAGATGATTAAACCTAGTATCATCCACCACAAAAGTCCTGATAAAGCGGTCCATCTGTACCCCTTAAGTATTTTGGCAAATCATCTTTAATATCGGTAACTCTTTGCTCATAAAAGAAGTGTCGATTTGAGATGAGTTCTTGCGGCAACTCATTGTCATTACACTTAGATATTAATAACTGAGATACCACACGCCAATTCATGCCGTTGGTGTTAAATAGCACCTCACCACAATGCTTGCAGAAATGCTTTTGCATGTTGAGCGTTGGATGCTGAAAAACTGTAATTTTATCCATACCTTTATCTATGGAAACGTTTTCCTCTTTCCATGCTGTGACAGAATGGAAAGGAATATCCAAGAGCTCTCTGCAATCTTCGCAATGACAAAAGGCATGTACTATTGGTTTATTCGATAATGAGATTTCAACTCTTTCGCATTTGCAATGAATCTTGTAAGTCATCATCTATCCTCTTTTATCGCCTCAAGCAGCAGGCGGCGGAGCCGTCCGCTGCCTTGACTTGTTAAGGCAACCTACCTACAATGTACGGAAATACCGTACGATTAAAACTGGTGAGTTTATGGACAGTGTAAGCGTAAATAAGTTTAGAGACAACCTAAAAAGCTTTGTAGAACAAATAGTTGCAAACCATATGCCTTTGAAAGTTACCAGACGAATGGGGGAGGACTTTGTTGTAATAAGCGCTGAAGACTGGGAGCGAGAGCAAGAAACTTTGTATGTTTTACAAAATACTAGCCTCATGGCTCAGATTGCAGGCTCATTGGGAACACATACTAAGAAGAAAGGATATAAACCAACTAAGGAAGAGTTAAGTGAGATCACTGGTCTTTGAGGGAAAAACTTGGGAAGCTTATGAAAAACTTAGAGAGCAAGATAAAAAATTACACAAAGTACTTTGCAGACAATTAAAAGAAATGATGCGTGACGACCCATCTAAAGGAACAGGAAAGCCTGAACAATTAAAGCATAACCTTGCTGGATTATGGTCTAGGCGGCTTAGTCAAAAAGATAGAGTTGTCTATAAGTATGACGATGACTATATTTATATTTTTGCTATCGGAGGACACTACGATCAGCATTAGGGCCTTAACGCTGCGAACACCGTTGGCAAAAGTGGAGCGAAGCGTAACTTTTGACATCCGCGTGCTTTGCCTTGTTAAGCACTGAACCTTGCCACTAGTGATTTGCATTCAGACAAAGATACGTTCTTTGCCCATTTAATAGATTGTTGAATCTCGGGCTCATGTTGTTCTAGTGATATTTTAGACCAATACTGCCTAGGAGCCCCAATGGGAAGATGATCCACTTCGGAAGCAACGCCACTAAAAGCAATAAAATCACAATCATCCTCTGCCAGACCAACCTCAAATCGTAACGAAGCAAGCTCAATCGCACCTTCAATATAGTGGATTGAACCATCAAGCATTTCTGATGCAATTTCAGCAACTCTCATTCTACTTTTCTCTATGTACTCGTCGTGACTCATTTTCATGGGATGCTTAACGCTGACCGCAGCAGTCGGTTTCCGGCACTTGTTATGCATTGGCTAATTTACCGAATGCATCTATTTGTTGTATAAAACCAAGCTGATCGAATGCTTGACGATGGCCTGATATTTTCCCATTTTTAAAATAGTAAAATGTCATGCCAGAAATTGAAAAGCTTTTATTTGTTGCTGGTATCATTGGCAAATCGCCAGAGTGTGCTCCAGACATATACCAACGAATAGCAATCTTTTCATCACCATCAATCATTTCTTGTATATCAAAACGTAAATCAGAAAAGGCATTTCTTGAATGCATTACTCTTGTAATGAACTCGTCATGATTAAGACTCATCCCATTCCAAGCATCGCCAGGGTCATCAATCACTTCATAGGTATCAGAAACATAATCCGATAAATTCGTGAAGTCACCAGAATTCCACACTTCATTCATGAATGAACTCATCACTTCCATTTGATTCGCTTTACTCATTACATTCACCTTCTAAAGGCTTAACGCAGCAGACAAAAGCCTCCGTAACTGGCGCGCCTTTTGCGTTTTTTAGCGAAAGGTGTGCCAGTTACGGAGGTCGCTTTGCTCTGCCTTGTTAAGTCTTCTTCGACGACTTACTTTGGAGATAACCGTCATGTCATTTGCTTCACAATACTCTATGTAAAAATATTTATAATTTTCTATGTTCCCGATAAAGAAAACTGAACATGTTTTTCACTAACCCACCTACTAGCCCCTTCATTTCTCTCACTCTATATTTTTCTACCGAGATATTATTAAGTCGAGAGGGATGTATATAATCATTGGTAGTATAGAATTTTCTAAAGCTCATAATTAGAGGGTGCCATTCATCAGGATCGACGTACTGTTTTTTATCTCCCATCAATATCGACTCCTCAATATGACACTGAATAATACTTAATTCAAATGCGAACATTGGAACCAAGCTATTATCAGAAAACCTATGTGTTTTCGCTACAGTAGCCTCCAATTGAACTTGACATTCCTCTATTCTTGGAGGATTCACCTTCACGGCCTGTTGAACGGTTAACCCAGCTTCTTCGACTTTGCTTTTAAGATAACGATAGCCCCAGGCCTTTTTATGCAGTGGTACGCTCTTCGTTCCCGTTGTATTAGCAATTTTGTTTATGGCATCAACAATATCTGCTGACGGTAAATTCAAAACACATTCCTTGGTTCTTTTTAGATTTTCTGTGGTCTTCGAACTCCCGTCAAGACCGATCATACAGCTTTTCCCCAACCACCAAATAGAAGAAGATGGAGCGATATTTACTGACCCGTCATCATTGATGGTGCTGATTAAAACAACCGGTGTGCCAAAATATAAAATAGGTAGATCGATAGGCTTATGCACGAAAGTTACTCCTCAAATATTCCATGAGCTAGGAGTATTGCCTTCTACTCGGCCTATCACGACCCGATTATTGCTAATTTCAACGATTAATTACTTTTACTTAACGCCCGGCTCACCGGACCATTTAAATTTGTTGTAGCGAAGCGGAGACAACTTTAAATGTTTCTGCGTGCAACCGCTGGTTATATCCTTACCCATATTCACTAATGATTTCTTCCACGCAAAGTAAATTTAACGCTTTTGCCAACCGATGTTGACCACTAACTGAGGCATGAATAACATAATAACCTTGATACTGTTCTTCAGTACTAGGTAACGAACTCATTGCAGTTTGTAGCGCTTGCTTGTACTCGGGCATGAGTTCCACTGGTACTTCAGGGTTGTCCTCTTCCTGACGAGCAACTTCAATAGCCGCTACGAGGGCAAGCTCGCCATGAGACACTAATTTAGGAACGGCAGCATATGAAGCTGACCCTACATCTCCTTGATGGTACAGGTTCTCCCATAATTTATTCATTGCACCCGCACGATCTTCATCAATCTTTTCGATGACAGGAAATGGATCATAAGGAGTACCGTATCCAGATATTAGCTCCATTTATCTCCTCGTGGTTGCCACATAACGAGGGTGTAGAAAAAGTCCGAAAAGACTCAATCCTACACTCCCCTAATTTTTTATAGATATTAAAGTCGTATTATACCGATCAATAGAGAAAGCACACCCTCACAAGGTCGACTGCAAATTGACCGGACCACCCCGTATATTCCTGTATATAGCACTATTTACCATTATCTTGTTAACTCAACGTACCTCTGTAGCTTTTCGATATTATGTATCAGACAAAATAAATTCCAGAGCCTGCCCCGCGACCTAGGGAGTGCTTTGGGTACTGGCCATCTACTTTCGACTTGCCCCTTAAGCTAAATCGATCAAGCCGTTTGTTCGTGCCTATATTGGCAAACACCGGTTCCACTACTGACATTCGATGGCCGTAGATTTGTTTTCCTTTCTTACTATCAACCCGATGTTTCATCCAATCTGTGTAGGTCGGTGCTCTCTTATTGTTTAGAATAAAAGAGACTTGTCTGCCGTGCCCTTTTCTTGTGTTCGCCGAATCGGGATTTCTCATGCATTTCGTTTTTATTTCACATACTCTGCATTTACTCAGTCGTCCTTCAATGAACAGTTTGTGATTTCCATACTCATCTTCGTTTTCGCTACGTAACCACATCTCTTCGCCTGCGGGGCAACGACAACTTTTCTGGGTGGGGTCCAGCGTAAACTCACTCGCAGGCATCACTAACGGAATTTTCTTTTTCTTATCTTGATGTCTTTTTCCATATTTTTCTTTTTGGTTCTTGAATTTGGGATCACGACTTCGAAACTGATTATCAGGAATGTAAGCATTGATTCCATTTTCATATAAGTATTTCATGTTCGCTTCATTGGCAAAACCAGGATCCGCAGTGACGATTGTTCCTTCTGCGTAGATGTCTTCACTAATTCCCAGGCGTTGAAACCGTTCTAGTATATCTTCTGTGACGGGCTTCAACGTGTGATGTTCCTGCCCTTCACCAAAGGCTTGGGCATCCACTATCACCTGATGCTTTTTATCAACCGTGGCCACACCATTGTAACCTTGAATCGTTCCTCGACTTGTGGTCATCTTCGCTGATTCGTTATCAGTGATATTGCTCTTCACCTCTTTCTTTTTCTTCCCTTGCCCCATTCGTGGAGTTGAGGTCTCTAAGAAACGATTTATTTTTTCATGTGCCTTACTTAACGTATCAATGCATTGCTGTATTCTGTCGGCGCCTTCACTGTCATGACTTTCACTTTTGTCCATTTGCTTATGCTCTGCCATGTGATAACGAACTTGACGCTTTATCTTTTCTCTCTTTTCTCCCAACTCTTTAAAAGTACCAGACCATTCCTTCGCAGCATTCGAAGATATTTTACAGCCGTCGATGGCAAACAACTCATTACCTAATAGACCTTACTCATAACAAACTAACAGTACCTGTTCAAATACCGATTCTATATCTTCAGGCCGATGACTAATAAAGTGGGCGATGGTAGTGAAATGCGGAACCGTGTCACAAGACAGTGCTTTGAATATTATGTTGGTATGGCAGCACCATTCTATTTCTCGACTGGAAGTGATGCCCTTGGAGTAAGCGAATAATATTATTTTTAATAAGATTGCGGGATCGTATGCGGGGCGGCCTGTGTCATCGTTGCTAAACCGTGGATCAAAGACACTGAGATCTAGTTTTTGATCGATTAGATAATGAAGTGCGTGCTCGAAGGTCCCTGGCTGAAGCTGATCTTGGTAGTTAATCACTACCATCGAGCTTTGATTATAATCGTAGGGAATGTATCTTGGCATAAGCACGCTCCGCTTGAGTTGAGGTGCTTATATTAACAGGGATTTTTCCTGATTCGGACTTTTTCTACAGTCTCAACGCCAACATCAACCGCCTTGGTGCTTTGGCGTGTTTTTGCGCACGCAAAATAAGTGCCGAAGCGCCAAGGTCGGTTTCATGTTTTTGTTAGGATATCTTGGGTTTGCATAAGCTTGAGTTCATGAATAGGATACCAATTCTTGCAACATCAACTTCGTATTCCATATAATTTTCGTCATTCATGCTTTCCCTTACACGCTCTAAGTAGTTGTAGGTTACCGCCGCCCAATTAAGATTACTGTAATTAAGAACGTCTTGGGCGATCATCGTGGCCACCACTACTGAGTTTGAGAAAACCATCGATTGATCTGGAAACTTTGGACGGGGTTCTAATCCAGTAATATTGTAAAAATCCTCTTGTCCATCATCTGCCATAGGATGAACGTGTGTGGAGCCAAAGTCATAACCATATTTATAAAAGAACGACATATTCATTTTTTTCGCGACCTTTTCGGCTTTTGGTCGCCGCCAGTTATTACCACGCTTTGATAGTTCGGCATATCTCTCTTTTTGCAGTTGTGTAGGCGTAATCGAATCTACTTCTGATTTGTCTCTGAAATCTTGATCACTAGCGACTTTATTATTCGCTTTGTATTGTTGAAGAAAGGACCATTTTTCAAATTCAATATAGCTGTTTGACTCAGATATATCATTGAGATGAAACAATCGGTCTAGCATGCATCGATGGATCACCCAGCAATCTTGCGTATCCCCTAACTCCCAAAGACTTAATATAGCCTGTAGCATCATATTAGTTCGGGCGAGAAAATTGTGTAGTATTTGATTTTTAGTGTCACATTCATGTTTAGCAAATGAAAGCAGAATGGTTTTCGTAACTACGTCGAATGATTCGACGACCTTTCTCTTATTGTTGTTCATGTTTTCTACTTGTGTTTAACCGATAATTCCTAACGCCTAAAGCACAGGCGCAGCTTTGCTGCGTCCTGTGCCTTTACTCGTTAGCCATTTATTCAAAGCAGCTGATGTGACTTTTGTGTATGAGTATTTCTGTGTTTTTTCTATTACTTTTTCAGGATATGGGTATGTAGCCCATGCCTCATCAAAATATTGTTGTGCCTGAAGAGTCGTAGCTGGGTTATCTTTTAGCATCGCCCACTTTGTATATAGGGCACAACCAAGAGTAAATCGACCCATTCCATAATCCATTATTTGAATTGCCTTTCTTCCTTTTTCAATCGAGCCATCTACATCTTTATATGTAAAGAGTAAGTAACTTGAATAGTTACCCCAAGTCCATGCATCGTTAGGGCTGTACTCAAGCTCTTTTTGGTAACCTTTTTTAGCCTCATCATACTCTTTCAAATACCAATGCATTGTTGTGATGCCACTGAGCGCATTTGCATATGCCTTTCTGTTAGAGGTTCCTTTTTGGGTAATATATTGGTATCTCTGCATCGCAGATTTGTAGTCCCTGCGCTTCTTAAGAAGGTCAGCCCAGTTCAATTGAAGCCAAGGTATTTCTGTTCCTAATTCCTCTGCTTTTTGTAGAGCTTTTTGAGCCTCGTCATAACGCTTCATTTTTGTATAAAGATGACCTAGAAGGACATAGGAGTCGGCATAGTCAGGATCAATTTCTAGCGATTTCAAAATTGATGCTTCAGATGGATTTAAACTACCCTCTTTAAAACTATTGTAGTTCACATATCCTGCCATAATATAAAGCCTGCCGTATTCCCGATAAGCAGGGGCATATTCGGCATCCTTTTCTAGAATTTCACGAAGCAAGCCATCTGCTTTTTTAAGTTTTTCTCTTTGTCCTCCCCATGAATTAAGTAACTCCCTAGCTTGATCAAATTTTGAGAATAACTCAGGATCTTTAGATAAATACTTTTTATCTATTGGCGAAACCCATTCATTGGCAATAGCCATGATTGAAAAAATCATTAGAAGTATCGATATTAGGTATTTAAACATGAATTATCCCTATGGGTGGCTAACGCCGCCAACAGTGAGGAGGCGCACGCAGTGCGACGATCCACTGCTTGGCCTTGTTAGGCTTTTTTTCTTGAAAGTCATTCTATTATTCATAGTGACGATAAACTTTGGTACTGCTATCTCCAACAGAGAGAACATTGAAATTTGCTTTTCCAGGCTTGGTTTCCATGCCTGGAACATTCGTACCGGCAGGCATGCCTGGTACTGAGAGTCCTTTTATATTAAGCTTTTCGGAAAGTAATCTCTTTATGTCATCGGCTGGGACGTGCCCCTCGATGAAGTAGCCATTTATGACACCTGTATGACATGACTGCAACTCACTTAAAATATTAAATTTAGATTTTATTTCACTCACATTCTCTTGGTTATGGGAAATAACTTTGAATCCATTCTCTTCGAGGTGCGAAACCCATTTTCCACAGCAGTTACAAGAAGGAGATTTGTAGACATCAATAGAGAGCTCTTCCGCGAACGATGGATGTATTTTACACGCTATGATTAAACTGAATAATATTATGTGAATCTTTTTCATTTTCGTCTCGATACTATTTTTTAGTTTGCCTAACGAGGCTGTAGAAAAACTCATTTTAAAATGGGTAGACTCCAGCGCCATATTTTTATTTGAGTAACTATAAATTAATTCGCAAAATTTGATGATGCTATGGCGTTGACTATAAAACACCCTATGGAGGGTTATTTGCACGTAACAAGCCAGAAATGATCGCACCACGTACAATCAGCCACCTTCAAGCTGCTAACTGTCCATAATTCGATAGCTTCTCTATATTCTGTACTAAACAATATAACTTCCACTGAGTATCAACCTTAGTCTTGCCTCTTAGGCTAAATCGGTCGAGCTTTTTATTACTTCCAAGGTTACCAAATACGGGCTCAACCACCGACATACGATGACTATATATTTGCTTTCCTTTTGGACTATCAACTTTCGTTTTCATCCAATCGGTATAATTTATTTTTTCTACCCGCCCAACGATAAAAGAAACTTGTCGCCCATTGCCATGTCGATGGTTAGCTGAATCTGGATTTTTCATGCATTCATTTTTCAAATGACAATTCCGGCATTGCATTAAACGACCGGTATAATATTGTTTTATATTACCGTAGCCATCATCTCTTTCTTCTCGAAAACTGATAACGTTTCCAGCAGGACAAATACATCTATTATTTTCCGCATCTACCGTAAACTCGCTAGCTGGGATAACCTTTTTACTGCTTCTCTTTTTATTATCTTGATTTCGTTTACCATACTTTTTCTTTTGGTCTGCAAACTTTGGATCACGACTTCGAAATTTATTATCAGGAATATATCCATTGATATTATTTTCAAACAGGTACTTCATGTTCGCTTCGTTAGCAAACCCTGTATCAGCAGTGACTATAGTTCCCGTCGCATAAATGTTTTCACTTATTTTAAGTCTCTTAAATCGCTCTTCTATTTTTATCAGGACGGGCGCCAAAGTATGGTGCTCTTGTCCCTCACCAAATGCTTGAGCATCAACGACAATCTGATGTTTCTTATCGACCGTCGCGACACCGTTAAACCCTTGTATAGTGCCCTTGCTCGTCTTCATTTTTGCAGATTCATTGTCGGTGATATTACTTTTAACTTCCTTTGGCTTTTTTCCTTGGCCCATTCGCGGCTCTGCATCATCTAAGAAATTATTAATTTTTTTCAAACTGCAGTTTAGTGTTTTTATCGCCTGTTCAATTCGATCTGATCTTTGTTCATCAGATTGCATTTCTTCATCCTGTCTTTTTTGTTCATTTAAATTGTGCCGAATCAACTTCTTAATTTTATCTCTCTTTTCTTTCAACTCCTTCAACGTGCCTGACCATTCTTTAGAGGCATCGGACGGCATTTTGCAGCCATCAATAGCGAAAAGCTCATTCCCCAACAAGCCTTCCTCATGACAAACTAGCAAAACCTGATCAAACACCTCTCCAATTTCTTCACTGTAGCTACTGACAAAATTCGCGATTGTAGCGAAATGTGGCACCGTATCGCACGAGAGGGCTTTAAATAATATATTGAACTGACAGCACCATTGGATTTCACGGCTAGAAGTAATGCCCTTGGAGTATGCGAAAAGTATAACCTTAAGTAAGATTGCAGGATCGTAAGCCGGGCGACCATTCTTTTCATTTTTATATCGTGGGTGGAATACAGAGGTATCTATTTTATTTGTGATGAGATGCTGCACTGCAAACTCGAATGTACCGGGTTGCAATTGATCTAGGTAATTAATCACAACCATCGCGTTTTGGTTGTAATCATAATTTATGAAATTCGGCATAATTTTAAGTTCAGGTGGAATATATCGCTATTTTAAACCAAAAAACGCGAGGTACGGAGGTTTTTCTACAGCCTCAACGCTCACATAAAAGGCCGACCGACAGGGAGGTCCAGCGCAACGAAGTGGAGCGATTTTTGATGTGCTTGTTATGCATTTACACTACCAAGCACTGTCTCTACTGACAAGTTCGCATGGCTGGAAAGATGGTCATGCATATTTTTGAATAAAGCATATAGATCTTGGCCATATTGGTTTATGAAGGCTTGGTTGTCATTAGCTATTTCTAACTCATTCGCAGCTGTTAGTTCGCAGAACTGATTTAACTGATGCTGATTTAGGTAAAATACTTGGTTAGTAAAACGGTTTTTAAACTCTGGGTTACTGGAGTTAGCAAACTGAGGCCAAAAATAATCTCGGTCACAGGAGCAGTATAAGTAAACAATTTCCTCAGCCTCTTTGCCGATAATCCCTGCTATCTTGTCACGTTGATTGGTTGACACCAAACTTTCTCTGAAACCTACCGTGCCATAAGCGGCATGATATAAACCTGCATTGTGAAGTACCTCTGAGGCTTTCCATTCTTTCAACAATGACTGCGTACCGAGCAGGTGATCAATCAAAACACCATCGATATGATCGAAATCACCTGCACCTAACTCTGAAAGTTGCCTAAATTTCTCATTCATGCATTGCACTCGGTTTTATGCATAACGCCGCAAACAGCGGCAGACTTGCTGTTGATTATTTTGTGCAATAATGGCGCAGCCATGCACAAAATGAGCAACGGCAAGGCTGTCCAAGGAGCGCAGCGACTAAGGCTGCTTTGCCTTGTGTACGCCCGGCACGGGTATTAACTAATGAGGTGAAAGTCCTCCGTGGGAAGATCACCGTTGAACACCATGTTGTAAGTAAACGA
>JAHRWA010000006.1 GCA_019090455.1 Pseudomonadales bacterium
GTTTGATACCTGTAGTTTGATCAGCGCTTTATCTTATGTTCAGAAACTATTTTTCTCCCAATAAGTCTCTCTACGCAGAAACCAAATTTAAGTCATTGCCTTATACACCAAACGTTTAAAGTCATGACTAAAGGGATGCCAAAATCCATAAGCTCTCTGAGTAAAAATCAAAGCGGCAATATTTCTTTTAGGGGCAATCCAAGAGTGTGTGCCTGACATACCGCCCCAATGGTATTCACCAATAGCGGCATCAGGCTCACCCTCGGCGGGCGCATTTTTTATGGCAAATCCCAATCCAAAAACACTGTTCTTCATTTTCCACATAGGAAGTTTAATTTCCATTCCGGGCGGTAATTGATTTGTGCGCATCAGCTCCACGGACTCTTTCTTGAGTATTCGTTTACCGTTCCATTCACCGTCTTGGATGATCATTTGAATAAAAGTCGTGTAGTCACCGATGGTGGTCACCAAGCCGCCGCCGCCACAATAGAGGGTCTTGGGTTCAAGAATATTGCCTATCATGAGATCAGGACATTGTGCTAAACCCGGAGCCATAGGGTCTGCCATATTAACCGGAGCATAATGAGTGGTGACCCGATCATGATTTTCTTTTTGTACGTAAAAGTCGGTATCCACCATTTGCAGCGGCTCGAAAATCCGTTCCTTTAAAAATTCCACAAAACTCTTGCCAGACCAAATCTCGACTAACCTGGCGAGCACATCAATCGCGACGCTATACTGCCACTCAGTGCCAGGTTGATAGATCAAAGGCAGCTTTGCTAATTTATCGACCATTTCTGCCAAGTTCGATTCCGACCCCATGACCCGTTGATCTACATACACTTGATCTACCGGGTTATTCATAAATAAGCCATAGGCGAATCCCGCAGAATGTGTAAACAATTGACGAATGGTCGCGGGCGTTTTCAGTGCCTCGGTATCATCCAACTCTTTAGCGCCTTTGCGTAGCACCTTTAGATCTTTAAACTGCGGAATATACTTCTCTACTAGGTCATCCAACTGAAATACGCCATCGTCGTAAAGAATCATGGCAGCGGCGGAGGTGACTATTTTTGTATTGGAATAAGCGCGGAATATCGCATCATCGATCATGGGTCTTTTCGATTCGATGTCCATATAACCCCAGGTTTTAAAATCGACAATATCGGTCCCTTCTAAAATGACAGCCGATAGACCGCTTAATAAGTTTTTATCCACGTATTGCTGCATGGCATCGTGAACTTCACTAAAATCATAATTTGATGGCTTTACCGTAAGAGTCTTGATAATAAATTCCTCCCTAATCTATGTCGTTACACAGGCATACCCAAACCTCAACTCTACCACATAAGACCGTGAAGGAAAGTGCTGGCCGGAATACCGATGTGTTACAGTATACTGAGGTTTAACAGACTATAATCACCTGATACTCAATCGCTCACGGATCATGTTGAATACATTGCTTAGAGGAGAATATGAATGCCGAAGATTGCCGTTATTGGTGATGTCCATTCCTTTTGGACTGATTTTGATATCCAGTATTTCAACAACTCTGATTATGAGTATCTCTTATTTACAGGTGATCTACCCCGGTTTTTTGGTGGCATTTCAGACGCAAAAAAATTAGCACGCCTTTCAAAACCCGTATTTGTCATTCCGGGAAATCATGACGGCAGCAACCTCAAACAGTTTATGGCCGAATTAAAAAACAAACCGATGCTGAGCCACTTGTTCGGCCGTGGCCAAGACAAGATGATGAAGTCCTACGACGATGCCCTGGGCATGGCAACTCTATCAGGTTACAGCACACATCCCCTGCCTGAATTCGGGCCCGATGTCAGCCTCATTGCAGCAAGACCTCACTCAATGGGAGGCGACAGACTTTATTTTCAATCCTATCTCAAACGCCAATTCCAAGTTTCAACCATTGAGGAGTCCATCATGCGGCTCAAAAAAATAGTTGATGAATCTGCACAGAACATTATTTTTCTGGCACACAATGGACCGCGAGGCCTAGGAGACAAAGCTTCCGATATCTGGGGATGCGACTTCAATACAGCCTATGGCGATTTTGGCGATGAAGATTTAAGAGTGGCAGTTGAATATGCCAAGGGACAAGGAAAACGAGTATTAGCGGTCATCGCAGGTCATATGCACCAGAGGCTGAAAAAGACAAAACAGCGACGACAGTGGTTTATTTTCAAAAATGGTATTTCTTATATAAACGCAGCTCACGTACCGCGCATTTTTAATCACAATGAAAAAAAATGGCATCATCACATATCTCTTCAGTTTGAAAAAGAGCAATTGCAAGTATCAGAAGTGTTGGTAACACCACAGGGTGAGGTACGAACACAAATCATGGAAAGATCGGAACTAGACTATTCCACCTAAGCCCAATTAATCAGCGTTTTTTTTACTAAAATGATAATGATCCATCAATTTCAAAAGTAGCATTAAACCTAGACTCACCAAGGCAGGAACGGCCAGCTCCCAATAATAATCACTTATCTTCTGCCCCCCTTTCGCCAGCGCATTAAAAATCGTACCGCCTAGCCACGCGGTCATGATTGTCTGGGGCAGTCCACCGATTAAAGTTCCTAAAAAATAATCTCGATAGTTCAACTTCATAACGCTTAAAAACCAATTCATAGGCGGAAAGGCATAGAGAAATAATCTCAAATATATGACGGTAATCAGGCCCCTCTCTTCGAATCGCTGCTCAAGCCGATCGATCGAACGACCAAAGAATTGGTAAACGAAATCACGACCTAACTTTTTACCGATAAAAAAAATGCATGTCATCGAAACATTTAACAACAACAGCCCCAACACCATAGAGCCCATAACGCCATATATCGCTGACGCCGCTACCAAAATAATTAAGGTGGGGACATTTAGTATAATCGCACCAATACCTCCCATCAAAAATAGAGCCACCCCCAGTGGACCGTATTCGCTGGACAGCCCCCTAACCCGTACTACGAGATCCCCTACTCCGGCCAAACTTGATATCTCACCCAATTCAAAAACCTGGTAAAGAAAATAGGTGGTGGCAATGAGCATCGCCAAAAACATAAATTTAAAAGTTGTAATCCAACGTCGATCAATAGAACCCACTTCATGGCTAGTCTTACTAATGACATTACCGCTGACATTAGCGCCTATATTATTCTCCAAGTCGCTACTCATAATTACTCTCCTCTAAAGAAGGTGTGGTCTTAGCATTAACACTGCCCGTAATGAGCCCCGGCAACCGATAGTCCACATCCTCCACGACCTCATGAAGATGAACCGCTCGAGTTATCAACCTTTCATCCAATCCAGTCAACACATACTCATCTAAGCTCGCCAAATCAGAACCTTGTTGCGAGTCTTTCAGCAGTGTCATTGCCATTTTCTCTTTTGAATTCTGATTTATCGAGGGCAAATTTAACCGCATCAAAAGTATCGACACAACTTCAATCGGATTTTTTTGGAGTTCTTCATATCGTAAAATGGCATCGAAAAATGATGGGGAGTGCGCGGTAATTTTAAACACTTTGTCTAACCCTGAAAGCCATGCCAACGTAAAGACCCCCGTCCCCGTACCAATACCGACCTTCATAAACCTGAGCTGTGTACTGAGCGGTGCCATGACTTTTATCACAGAGCGTAAAAACGGAATCAGATTCAGCAAACCAATGGGGATATGATTTAACAAAGGAAAATACTTTGAATTGAGAATTTGAGATAACTGTATGAGCGGATGACTTCGCAACACGGAACAAAATGAATTGACGGTCTCCATTCCATTTCGATAAAGAAATAGTTTTCGCGCATTCGGGAAGATCGCTTGTATCATTTCCGCTGACTCATTGCATTGGCTGCGTAGTTTCAATACCACTTTTCCAGTGGGATAACGTACCCGAACATAAGCTAATAACAACACACTCAAATCATAAGTGACGCTTTGCAACGCCTCAATGACCTCTGTGCTTTGTCGCTGAACTAAGAAAGGCAATTGAGTAAAGTAGTCAGGTTCTGAGACCGTCACGACTCCAGCACAATCTCCTAGCAATTGACCCAATAGCGTCGAACCGCAACGGCCGGTGCTAAACAAAAATAGTAGTGCATCAAATTGCCCATCAATTTGTTGCTTATCATCAACCTGTTGTTGACTGAGCTGTCCTTGATTTAGGAATAGAGCACGACCCTGGCTAACGGCTTGATGCAGCTCATCGAACGAGGCGCGAATAATTTTATTGCCATGTAAACGCTGCCCTTCATACAAAAAGGGCTTACAGGTAAGAAGATCAACTTCTCGACTCGTTTCTACCAACAGCACTTCTCTACGAGGAAGATCAATACAATAAGGCGTTAATCTACCCACATGCTGATCTATATACTCAGTCAAGCCAACGGCTCTCAATGCCCTGAGTTTGAAATCAGAGGGTGCCACAATACTGGCAATGGCCAATTTTCTACGAGACTTAATAGCAAACTCTTCTGCCATAACGCAACTACCCCCCTGGTCTCATCACATTTCGAATCTTCGCGAAAACAACTCTTACAATATGAAATCTATTATGCTTCAATTTGAGCATGTTACCCACACCTCTAATCCTATCCAACTACTAACTAATCCTATACAACTACTAATCGGGTGAAACACTATGGCCAAAGTCGTTTTTTTTAATCTGCCGGGAGCGAGTGGTCATGTAAACCCAGCGATAGGTATCGTTGAGGCTCTCATCGAAAATGGGGAAGAAGTCATCTTTTACGCCGGGGAAGAATTTCGCGAACGCTTTACGGAAATGGGTGCCGAGTTTCGTTCCTATCGAAAGTGGACAGAACATGAGATCACTGACGAAATTACCCATGACCTTCTACCCATTGTTCTTGCTCAATTCCATATGATGATAGACATCATTAACCCCTTGTTAGAACTCACCAAAGAAGATGCACCCGATTACATTATGTATGACTCAGTTTGTATCTGGGGCAAGTTTATATCCCAATCTCTCGGAGTTCCCAGTATTTCATGTATCACAATGATTGTGAGCCACCCCTTAATTTTGATCACCGACTGGCGTATTAGTTTAAAGGTGATGAAAGCAGTGATTACGGGAATGCCTCATACACCCTGGGCAAGGCGCGTATTAAAAGAGACCGTTGAATCACTAGGATTGGAATTTCCCGGCGCTTTTTATTATATGTTTGATTTTTTTGCCTCCATTGGTGACTTAAATATTATCTACAACGCCCGTAAATTTCAGCCCTACGCCAATAGTTTGGTAGGGGAATTCAAATACATTGGTACGAGTTTTCGTGAAAATCGAGACACCAGTGATTTTGATCTTTCCACTTATAAAAGAAGCAAGCTCGTATACATTTCCATGGGTACCATTAATTTCGGCACGGAAAGCTTCTATCGACTTTGTTTTGAAGCCTTCGGCAATCTAGATCTGGATGTGATTTTATCGGTAGGAACAACTACCGACATTGCATCGCTGGGTGCAATACCTAACAACTTCACCGTACGTAATTCAGTTCCACAGTTAGAGATATTGAAACAGGCCGACCTTTTTATTAGTCACGGGGGTATGAACAGCATCAACGAGTCGCTTTACTACGGCGTCCCAATGGTTATCGTACCGCAACAATTTGAACAAAATTATAACGCACGTCGTATGGCAAAATTAGGGGTAGCGACAATGCTCAACACAAAGAAGTTATCTCTGAAAAAATTACGACATGCAGCTGATCTCGTTATCGAAAATCCTGAATACAAACAAAAAGCACTCACTGCTGGAAATATTCTTAAAGAATCCGGCGGCATCCCAGCAGCGCTAGGTGCCATACTGGACCTACTCAAGAAAAAAAATATTCAGTCTCAATGGAGCTCACGAAAACCCAACAAGAACCTCTCTAGTTCTAGTTCTAGTTTATAAATACTCTACTGCAACATCGGCACCAGGCGCTTTGGAATCAACCAAAGATTGTGAATGAGCAGACCACTCAAAACCCTGACGAATTTTATCAAACCGGCGTTCAACCGCTTTGAGCATTCGAGGATCGGTAAACAGATAAAATTGATTTTGCAGTATTCCCTCAAGCACCAACCTACCTACAACATCGGGGTCTAGACCTAACTCAAGAAATTGAGCCATATCATCACCTGGTATCGCCGGTTTGTCCCCAGAACTACCGAATTCCTCAGGGCGGTGTTTAGCCGCATCAATGATATTGGTAGACACCGCACCAGGGCACAAGACCGACACGCCGATATCTGTGCCTTTTAATTCGCTTTTAAGTACTTCACTCATAATAACGACGGCGAATTTACTGGCATTGTAAGGTGCCCACCCTGGCCCCGCATTCACCATCCCCGCCATTGAAAAGGTAGACATGATATGCCCCTCTTCACCATGCAATTTGATTTTAGGTAAGAAGGCAGAAATTCCATATTGCACGCCCAATTGATTAACCCCGATAACCCAATCCCAATCTTGTTGAGAAAGCTCTTCATAAGTTCCCCCAACATTGATACCCGCGTTATTACACAACACATGCACTTTACCGAATCGCTCTATTGTCGCATCCGCCGCCGCAACAACTTGATCTCTTTGGGTAACATCACAGACAATCGTGCCCACATCGATTTTATTAGCCTTAAACTCCTTTTCCACTTCAGCCAATTGTTCTTGGTCTATATCAGCGAGCATTAACTTCATACCGGCATTGGCAAAGGCTCTCGCCATACCCAAGCCCATACCACTTGCGGCGCCAGTGATAAAAGCCGTTTTCCCTTTCACGTTTTTCATTGGAACATCCCTTTGTCGTTGTCGTTGTCGTTGTCGTTGTCGTTTTATTAGAGCTTCGTGTTTATGAGTTCTCCTTTAAAAGTAACATCTCGAGACTCAACATTAAAACGTACTTATTATTTTTCTGGGAGGTACTGAGGGTATTGCGATTCCAACGTCGAATTGGAATTAATATCAAAGTTAGCTTTTAGGTAGGACGATAGGGGGGATGAGAAACTGGCATTACTTTAGAGGGCAACAATTCTCAAAGGACAAAAACAAAAATGCCCCGAATAAACGAGGCATTTTAGCTACTAATTTAAATTAGTACGATATGGTGGGTCGTGCTGGATTCGAACCAGCGACCAATTGGTTAAAAGCCAACTGCTCTACCAGCTGAGCTAACGACCCCGAAAGAGCGGCATATAATACGGTTTTCAGCATAAATGACAAGTGATTTTTTCATTTTTTCAAGTTTATTAATTACCGTTAAAATTTTATTTAAATCAATACTTAATCTAGCAGTTTAATCCATTATTGCTACAACAATTCCCTCGCATTTATCTGTTTTTTGTGAAGCCAGGGACATACCGAGTTGGATCAGGGATTCCAGCATCGTCAAAGCCCTTTTTCCGAAGCAGACAGCTGTCGCAACATCCACAGGCGCGCCCTTTATCATCCGCTTGATAGCAGGAGACAGTTTGCGAATAGTCCACCCCTAGAGCGACTCCTCGTTCCACTATCTGCGCTTTAGTTAAATCAATAAGCGGTGTATCGATATTGATGGGCTCGCCCTGTATTGCCACCTGTGTTGCTAGTTGCGCCAGGGATTGGAATGCACTAATAAATTCGGGTCGACAATCTGGATAACCTGAGTAATCTACTGCGTTGACGCCTATTACAATCGAACTGGCATGCAGGACTTCCGCCCAACCCAGCGCTAACGAAAGAAATACCGTATTTCTCGCGGGCACATAGGTTACAGGAACACCTTCCGTGCCCCCCTCGGGAACAGCGATACCTGGATCGGTAAGTGCTGATCCACCAATTCCGTCTAGTCCAATATGAACTGTTTTGTGCTCCTTAACATTGAATAATTTTGCCATGTTTTTGGCTGCAACAAGCTCTGCCTGATGCCGCTGCCCGTATTCGAAGCTTAGGGCATACATTTCAAAGCCCTGCTCTGCGGCAATTGCCAGACAGGTTGCTGAATCAAGCCCACCAGACACTAGAATAACTGCTTTTTTTACCATTTTTATCTTGCTCTTCGTACCTTGCTTGGGTTCAGACGCCTTCTTTGTCACCCCAAAGAATCTTGTGTAACTGCAATTGAAACCGTACCTGTAACTTGTCTTCCAACATCCACTCCGCCAACTTCTGCGGATCAAGCTTCTCATGGCTTGGTGAAAATAAAACATCACTTACGCGATCGGTAAGATCGTATTGATCAACCTGTAATTTGGCCCAATCATAATCTTGGCGACTACACAGTACGAACTTCACTTGATCATGAGGCTGTAGGAATTGGATATTGCTGTAAAGATTCCGACTTAATTCACCGGAATCCGGTGTTTTTAAATCCATAACTTTCGAGACTCGGGAATCCACACCAGATAGGTCCATGGCCCCACTGGTTTCAAGGGACACCTGCGTAAATTCATCACACAGAGACTCTAATAGCGACAGACACTCTTTTTGCGCTAAAGGCTCGCCACCAGTAACACAAATATACTCCGTCTTATATTGACGAACCTCTTCAACAATGTCTGTTAACGACCTAATCTCCCCACCACTAAAGGCATATTCAGTATCGCAATAGACACAACGTAAAGGGCAGCCCGTGAGACGTACAAATACAGTTGGAACCCCCACAGTACGCGCTTCGCCCTGAAGGGAATAAAAGATTTCCGTAATGCGCAGGGATTTCATTCCGATATTAGACCTTTTTAGTATTAGACCTTTTAGAGCATTAGAGCATTAGAGCAGAGTACTAAAGCCTATTTTAGGCTTAACTCAATCTAAGATTGTGGATCGCCATTTAACGCGCACAAAATATACAATCTCTGACTAAAAAGCAAAGATTGTTTTTATGTTAGATCATATAGCACGGCATTTCGTTTGAATTAGGCAGCCCTTACTGAGCACTGATCTTATCTAAACTCTTTTGTGCCAGATCAGCGACGGAACTATCAGGATAGGTATTAATGACTTGTTGAAAAAGGGTTCTCGCTTTTTCAGTTTCCCCTTGACGATAATGTAAAACACCCAACTTATACAGACAGGCTGATGCTTTAGAATGCTGGGGATATTGTGTAGTTACCGTTTCAAAGTGAATTCGGGCAGTGACATAATCTGCGATTGGCAAAGCAAGATATATCTCCCCTAACCAATAATGCACATTTGGCACATAAATACTATTGGGGTAGTCATTTAGAAAAGCATTGAACGCATTCTGCGATTCAATTAATTTTTTCGCTCGCACCATAGAAATTGCACTGTTGTAATGATTTTTTTCAACATCGGTAGGTACCGCTAGCGTCTTACGGTTATCTTCAGCAGAACGGCTGGAGACCGCAACAACTCCATCTCGCTCCAGATCAACAGATGACGCATCAGAAGCTGAACCATTCTTCGATACGATCCTCCCCTTTCCATTATTCAACAAGCCAATCCGGTGATCTAAATCAATATAGTGTTCTTTTTGTTTACGAGTAAGGCTTTCGATTTGATGCCGTTGACTCTCTATCACTCCTCTTAGCTGCTGCACTTCCTCCTGCAACATTTCCAGCTGGCTGTACATTTCCCATAAAGATGAATCAGCCGCAGTAGACGACGCACTATCTACATTCACACTCACAACTCTTTGCTGCCCAGACTGAATACTTAAACTCTCAACAACCGGACCATTTTCATAACCTCGTGAGGGGCGATTTAGCGGATCGGCAAAAGCAGACTGACCAAATAACAAAACCACTAAAGAAAGACAAAGAAAAACAAAGATCAGATATTTTGTATCCCACCGCAAGCTCAGTTTTGATTGATACATTGAATTATCCTTATTACTCACTCGAGGGGCAAAAACAGAAATGGGTTAAGCCTTCGACTTAACCCATTTTCTAAATGACTGTAAATTATTCTACAGCGACTTTCATCTTGGATCAGATCCAAGCATCTTAATACTTTATTTCTACTCGTCTGTTCTCTGACCATGCATTATCATTGTGACCATCTGAGACGGGCGTCTCTTCCCCATAACTAATCACTTCAATTTGCGTATTGGAAACACCATTTACCCGAAGGAACTTTGATATTGCATTTCCACGGCGTTCGCCAAGTGCCACATTATACTCTCGGGTTCCACGCTCATCCGCGTGCCCTTCTATTCGCGCTGAAAGACTTGCATTAGAAGCAAGCTTTCGTGCATGAGCCTTAAGGGAAGCATAGACCTCTGGCTTAATTAACGCTTTATCAAAATCAAAATAGAATATCGTTTGATTCAGTAGCTGAGCATCTCCATTAGTCGCCATTGCACCAAGAGCTCTGTCATTACTTTCAACGGCAGTGGGCTCACCAGCAGCATAAGTTCCCGTATCCGTTGATGCCTCTGAGTCTGGCGCTCCCGCATTTGGGTTTTCTGGTGTAGATTGACATCCGGCTAACGCAATCGCAGCAACGACTGTCATAAAGGTCTTGCGGTTCAAATTTTTAGGATTCGCTAAGCGCATAGTATTAAAACTCCATGATTATTAAACATACCAACTGCCAATAGTAACAGCTAATTTTCAAAATTTATCACTACCGGTTCAAAAATGGCGACCATGCCGGCTCTCGAACCGCACCTCGACTTGAGGGTAACCGAATTTTTACTCGTCCATCGATTGACACCGCAGCCAATACACCTTGGCCACCGCGCTGCGTCGCATAAATTAACATACTCCCGTTCGGAGCGACACTAGGAGATTCATCTAATGCCGTTTCGGTAATGATAGAAAAACTACCTCTCATCAAATGTTGCACTGCAATGTGGAATAATCCACCAGCTCTATGCACCATGACCAGATATTGCCCATCAGGTGTAATGTCACCCCGCGCATTATAGCTCCCCTCAAAAGTGAGCCTGCGTACGGTTTTGTCACTCACATTCAATTGATAAACTTGCGGGCTTCCACCCCGATTGGAAGTAAACACAAGTGTTTTGCCATCAGGAGCCCAACGAGGCTCAGTGTCTATTGCGTAGTGTTTGGTTAACCGCGTCATTTTTTTTGTACTCAAGTCCATCATATAAATTTCAGGGTTGCCGTCTTTAGACAATGTCATCGCCAATTTTTTACCGTCAGGTGACCAGTCTGGCGCACCATTGATCCCTTTAAAGCTTGTTATCTTCTGCTGTTTCCCAGTCCACGTATCTTGTACATAAATCGCAGGCCGAGATGATTTAAAAGAGACAAAGGCAACATGACGCCCATTGGGTGACCAAGTGGGTGACAATATCGGTTCACTATCCTCAAAAATAGTTCTGGAACGATGCCCATCCGCATCCGCTTTTCTTAATCTGAAAAATTGTTTGCCCGCAGAAGTACGCTCTACCGTGATATACAATATCTCTGTGGAAAAAGCGCCCTTAATTCCCGTAATCGCCTCATATACTCTATCGCTCACATGATGGGCTCCATCCCTAAGATGCTCCATTGAAGCATCGGTATGAAAAACACTGTTCCCGCCGTAAACATCAAATAACTGATATTCAACATCGTATTTCCTTTGTTTACCGGGTTTTATTTGGCCTATTAAAAGATACTCTACGCCTAACGCTCTCCAGTCTCGAAAGAAAACATCTGTTTTCGAAGACGGCCGACTTAACATATCGCCAACGGGTAATGGCACAAACTGCCCACTACGCTCCAAATCAGCCGCGACTATTTGCGCTACATCTTCAGGCATAATTTCACTGCCTTGCCATTCAAAGGGGACAACGGCAATAGACGTCGCATTGTCTACGCCTTGTGTAATTTCAATAGTCAACTCTTGGGCAGCCGAAACACAGACGGGGAACAACACCGCAACTAGCAATACTGTAATAAATTCTATTGATCTAACCACGGTAAAATTCTCTCTCCTTCATTTTATTAGCTTGCTCAAAATGCGCAGGCTAATAATGGTAGATTTGATTACAAACGTAAATCTTCTGGTCTAAATACGAGGGTTATTTTTCTAAAATACTGCTGGAATATGTCACTATCAACAGGCAGATCAAAAAAACCCGCTTTTTGAACTGCCAAGATAGCCGACCGATCAAAAACAGCATCCCCACTCCCCTCAACTAAACTCACCTCCTGAACATCGCCCCCAGGAAATAATTTAATGCTGAGCATCACCTGCATTCCGTTTCTCGCACTAGGCGGCCTAGACCAAGATCTTTCAATTTTTTCCTGCATCAACGCTGCGTATTGATCTGTAATCCTCTGAGTTTCCACCGCCTTTGCCTGAGCGTCCTTGGCAGCCTGTTCCATTCTCAGTAATTCTGCCTCTTCCTCTACCAATAAAGCATCAAAAGCATTGGAATCCAAATTCGTGTCGAGTGTCGGTTTGGGCTTTTCCTTAACTTTAGGTTTAGGTTTCGACTTGATTTTTGGTTTTTTCTTAACTTTAGGCTTTCGTTTTATTTTCGGTTTTGGCTTCGGCTTTTTCTTAACTTTGGGTTTAACTTTAGGTTTCTTTTGGACTGCGGGCTTTTCTTTAGTCTTCGGAACAACAGCCGCTTTTTGAACAACAACCGCTTTAACAAACTGTGGTGTTATTCTTTTTATCGGACTGGACTGGCTGTGAGAATAGCCAAAATACAATAACGCCAAAACAAGAACATGCAGCGCCACGCTTTGAACTATGGGTAAAGCGAAACCGCCTGATGTCAGATTCCGAGATATTTTCATCGATGATTTAACGTCGTCTGCACTCTCGTTTCACCGTTTAGTATCAGGGATCGAATCGGTAATTAACCCTACGTTTGTAGTCCCTGCTGCCTGCAGTGATGCCATGAGGAAAACTACTTTTCCGTAGGGGACTTCTTCATCACCTTCTATGAGTATTGGAATATTGGGCTTATTACGTAATATCTTAAGCACACTGTCTTGTAGTTTTTCCAGAACAATAGGTTTTTCCGGAGACTTACCCAAATTGAGAAAGTACTGCCCCTTTTTATCTACCGCGATAATCACCGGTTCTTCGTTGTTATCAATGGCTGGCGCATCCACCTTGGGCAATTCAACTTTGATCCCCTTGGTTAATAAAGGCGCTGTCACCATAAACACAATCAATAGCACTAGCATCACATCAATATACGGTACGACATTAATTTCAGACATAGGCTTTCGCCTTGGACGCAATTTTTCCATTAACTTTATCGTCTCTTAAGCTACATTTGCCTGATGGGCTTTTCGGTGCAAGATACTAGAAAACTCATCGGAGAAAGTATCGTAAGTGATAAGCAAAGCATCGACTTGAGAAGAGAATCGGTTATAAAAGATAACGGCGGGAATCGCGGCAAACAATCCCATCGCCGTGGCAATCAACGCCTCTGCAATATGCGGAGCCACAACCGAAATTGTCGCCTGCTTCTCATTCGCCAATGCGAGAAATGAGGTCATTATTCCCCATACCGTTCCAAACAAACCGAGGTAGGGGCTGGTTGAACCCACTGTAGCCAGAAAAGACAAATGCGCTTCTAGTTTTTCCTGCTCCCGCAACAACGCCACTCTCATGACACGTTGCGCACCCTCCATCACGGACTCCGCATCGGACTCCTTATTTTGTCGCAAGCGAGCAAACTCTTTAAATCCCGCTCGAAAAATATTTTCTTGCCCGCTATTGGTGTTAGGAGCAGTATTGGTTTGGACGTACAAACGACCTAAATCAGTGCCGGACCAGAATCTATCTTCGAATTCTACCGCCGAACGAGTCGCCAATCTCAAGTACTTTATTCGTTTAAAGGCAATCACCCAAGAAACTATTGAAACAAATAGCAAACTAATAAGAACAAACTTCACCAGCCAACTGGCATCTAAAATCAGTCCCCATATGGATAAATCATTGGTCAATTTTATTCTCCTATTCACTATCCAGAATACGCAAAAATGCACTGCGCAACTCTTCGCTCATTGCCCGAGGTTTTAACTTAATCGAATCGACACAAGCCACTTTGATATCGGCTTCGCACAGGACTCTGTCATTTTCTGACTTTTTAACTTGCTGACTGAAAAGGATATATGTTTTCCCAAGTTTAGCCACTTTAACGGTAGATATTAACGCATCATCTACGCGCGCTGGGCTACTATATTTTACATTTGCGGAATGCACCACGAATTGATAACTCTCTTCTGCCAGGGTGACATGCTGAAACCCCAAATGCCGTAATAATTCAGTACGCACTCTTTCCATAAATTTAAGATAGTTTACGTAATAAACGATGCCTCCGGCATCAGTATCCTCAATGTAGACTCGAATCGGAATCGAAAATTCCCCATTGCTCATCATCAATTGTAGTTCTCACTTAATTAAACCTGTCATCGGCCGATGAACAGAAACTCAAGAATAATGCGCAACACAGTTATAACTATAGATTCGTGTTGTCATCCTGATTAAGATGCGAATTTTGCTGCGGAGGATTCAGGCCAAAATGCAAATAAGCATGTTTTGTCACAACTCGGCCCCTGGGTGTGCGCATCACATAACCCTGCTGAATCAAATACGGTTCAATCACGTCTTCAAGCGTACCACTCTCTTCGCCCACCGCCGCCGCGATATTGTCGATGCCCACAGGCCCGCCATCAAACTTCTCAATCATCGCCAACAAAAGACGTCTATCCATTTGGTCCAAACCAAGGGCATCCACATCCAACATACTTAATGCCTGGTCTGCTACCAACGAGGTAATCTTGCCATCCGCTTTCACCTCGGCGAAATCCCTAACCCTGCGCAACAACCGGTTAGCAATGCGAGGTGTACCACGAGCCCTTTTTGCAATTTCATTGGCTCCTTCCGAATCGATACTGACACCTAATATACCGGCAGAACGCTGGACAATGGACGATAGTTCTCCCACAGAATAAAATTCTAATCGCTGCACAATACCAAAACGATCGCGCAAAGGAGATGTCAATAAGCCGGCACGGGTCGTCGCACCAATCAATGTAAAGGGAGGCAAATCGATTTTAATGGAACGAGCGGCAGGTCCTTCCCCTATCATGATATCAAGTTGATAGTCCTCCATTGCGGGATACAAAATTTCTTCCACCACCGCACTTAACCGGTGTATCTCATCAATGAAAAGAACATCACCCTCTTCTAAATTCGTCAATAAAGCGGCCAGGTCACCCGCCCGCTCCAACACAGGCCCTGATGTCGATTTGAGACTGCTATTCATTTCATTCGCTATTATATTTGCTAAGGTCGTCTTACCTAAACCAGGAGGCCCAAAAACTAAGGTATGATCTAGTGCCTCTTCTCGTTGTCTTGCGGCGGTGATAAAAATATCCATTTGCTCTCGAACCACCGACTGCCCAGTATAATCCGCAAGACGAGTAGGCCGAATTGCTCGGTCCAACGCATCTTCTTTTTCACTTCCGCCTGGCGTAACGATCCTGTCAGAAGTACTTCCGATTTGATCAGATTCAATCATCTATCGAATCATTCCTTTTAATGCCTGTTTGATAATTTCTTCACTGGTGAGGCCCGGTGCATTGGCAGCACGTACCGCCTTATTGGCTTCATGTCCCTTAAACCCTAAAGCGATTAGTGCACTTTCTGCTTCTTTAATTGCGCTAGAACGAGAAACTTGATCGGATTTAGTGGGTACTTCTGCACCCTCACCGCTAAGATCAGATGTACTCGCACCCTCAACCAATGACCAATCTTTCAATCGATCTCGCATCTCAACAATTAACCTTTCTGCCGTTTTTTTCCCAACACCGGGTAACTTGACCAAACTACTCACATCGCTCTCATTGACGCAATTCACAAATGTATGTGTATCCATTCCCGACAACAGAGTCAAAGCTAACTTAGGCCCAACACCATTGACCTTGATTAACTCCCGAAACATGGAACGGTCTGCTAAATCCGAGAACCCATATAATAGCTGAGCGTCTTCTCGCACAACAAAATGGGTATGCAAGATAGTTTTTTCGCCCACTTCCGGTAATTTATAAAATGTGGTCATGGGAGCAGCCACTTCATAGCCCACGCCATTGACGTCTATTAATAAGTGCGGTGCTTGTTTTTCAAGAAGTGTACCGTGCAAACGTCCAATCATTAGTTGAAATCGCCCCTGCCATAAAAATAGAGATTGAAGAATAAAGTCGAAACTGATCTTTTGGGATCAGTGTATTTCTATACAGTAGTCTAATCTATTCTACGAAAAATTTCCGGTCGCTTTTCTTTTACAAGAAAAAAGTCTGGTACAAGAAAACTGTCATTCAAAAGAAAACAGTTTGACTCAAATGATACCGTCTAGCACAAAAACACCAGTTCAACGCACGCGGCCACGACGATAGGAACGAGCACCCGCCAATTTCACGAGACTTTGTTGAGTATGTGCGTGACACAAAGCAATGCCCAGTGCGTCGGAGGCGTCAGCTTGGGGCTTGCGATTAAGCTCCAGCATATAGCACACCATATGAGCGACTTGTTTTTTGTCAGCGGAGCCTTTCCCAACAACGGATTGCTTCACTTGTCTGGCGGAGTATTCAGACACGGGGAGATTATTGCTTACGGCGGCAACAATAGCCGCACCCCTTGCTTGCCCTAGTTTCAGAGCAGAATCAGGATTGCGGGCCATAAAAACTTGCTCAATCGCCACCTCCTCTGGACTGTGGAGCCGAATAATTTCATTGATACCCAAAAATATCTGGTGCAGACGGTCGGGAAGAGAAGGGGTTTTGGAGAGACGGATACAGCCACTATCAATATATTCGGTTTTATTCCCGACGACATTAATTAAGCCATATCCAGTAATTCTAGATCCTGGGTCAATTCCAAGTACAATCGCCATCGTTAACGCAGTACTTCCTTTTTGTTAATTAACGGATGAGCATCCTGATACCTGGAGCCTTTATCTATTGTTTCTATTTTCTAATGATACGATTGTCTAACGATTCAATAAATAGAGTATAGCTCTATTCCTGACTTGAAATTTGCTCCATCACTTCAGCTGAGAAATCTGCATTTGAGTATACGTTTTGAACATCATCGAGATCTTCAAGCGCATCAATCAAGCGCATCACCTTCGCACCCGTATCCACATCCATATCTACTGTTGTTGCAGCGGCCATGGTGATTTCTGAGTTTGCCGGCTCGAGTCCAGCAGCCACTAAGGCATCTTTTACAGACATGAAATCTTCAGGCGTGGTAATAACGTCAATAGAGCTATCATCGTTGGTCACGACATCTTCAGCGCCCACTTCCAATGCCACGTCCATCACTTTATCTTCGTCACTACCTGGCTCGTAACTGATTTCACCCTGCTTATTAAAGAGGTAAGCCACGGAACCCGCAGTACCGAGGTTTCCACCTGCCTTACTAAAGGCATGTCGAACTTCAGCCACCGTCCGGTTTTTATTGTCCGTCAGGGATTCAACTAAGATTGCGACACCTCCAGCACCATAACCCTCATATACCAACTCATCCATATTGGCATCATCGTCACCACCTGCACCGCGCCTAATGGCACGATCGATAGTATCCCGGGTCATATTGGCACCCAGCGCTTTGTCCATTACGGCACGTAAGCGTGGGTTATCTTCGGGGTTAGGTCCACTGGCTTTCGCAGCAACAGTAATTTCCCGAATCATTTTAGTAAAGATTTTGCCACGTTTGGCATCTTGGGCGGCTTTACGGTGCTTTATATTCGCCCATTTACTATGTCCAGCCATATCATTTTTCTCGTTATCGATTCAGCTTCTATTCCGCTTTTTTGTCAGCATCCGAGCTACCCGCTTTCTCTTCGGTAGGTTGTTGGCGTAGTTTAATGCCTACTTCTCGTAGCTGTTTAGGGTCGACTGTTGATGGTGCCGCCGTCATAACACATGACGCTGTTTGAGTTTTTGGAAATGCAATAACGTCACGGATTGATTGTGCGTTGGTCATTAACATGATCAATCGATCCAACCCAAAAGCTAAACCTCCATGAGGAGGGCAGCCGTAATTAAGTGCATCAAGCAAGAAACCAAACTTATCTTGGGCCTCTTCCTCGCCGATATTCAGCGCCTTGAGGACACTGCGTTGCATCTCCGCATCATGGATACGAATAGAACCACCGCCCAACTCTGTGCCATTTAACACCATATCGTAAGCTCTTGACAGTGCAGCACCCGGATCCTTCTCCAACGTTTCAATATCAGTAGAAGGCATTGTGAAGGGGTGATGCAAAGCATGCCAATTACCACCTTCCAATTCTTCAAACATAGGAAAGTCAACAACCCATAGTGGCGCCCAACCTTCAGCGACCATTCCCATGTCTTGACCTACCTTTACTCGCAAAGCGCCTAGCGCTTCATTAACAATCTTCGCTTTATCCGCGCCAAAGAATATCAAATCTCCCGACTCGGCGGCTGTACGATCAAGAATACCCTGTAATGCTTCATCAGAAATATTCTTCACAATCGGAGACTGCAACCCCTCACGACCGGCGCTGTGATCATTCACCTTAATATAAGCTAAACCCTTAGCCCCATAGATACTCACGTATTTGGTATAACCATCTATCTCTTTACGGGTTAATTTATTACCACCGGGTATTTTCAAAGCGGCGACCCGACCTTTCGGATCATTGGCTGATGCTGAGAAAATTTTAAACTTCGCATCTAGTAATAAATCACCCACATCCGTCAATTCCAAAGGAATTCGTAAATCAGGCTTATCACTACCGTATCGCGACATGGCATCTGCAAAAGTCATACGGGGAAATTCAGGTAACTCCACATCCAACATCTCGTTAAACAATGATTTGATCATGGTTTCTGTTAACCCCATGATCTCCTCTTCATTGACAAAAGACGCTTCGATATCAATTTGAGTGAATTCCGGCTGTCGATCGGCACGTAGATCTTCATCACGAAAGCACTTAGCTATCTGATAATAACGATCGAAACCAGACACCATTAAAAGTTGTTTAAATAATTGCGGTGACTGCGGCAAAGCAAAAAAACTGCCAGGCTGAGTCCGGCTGGGGACCAAATAATCGCGAGCACCCTCTGGAGTCGCTTTCGTTAAGATAGGTGTTTCAACGTCCAAGAATCCATTTTCATCTAAAAACCGACGCACAGCAGAGGTCAATTTTGAACGGAAACGAAATCGTTCCAACATCTCTGGCCGTCTTAAATCCAAATACCGATAGCGCAAACGGATATCTTCACCCACTTGTTGATGCTCATCAACTTGAAACGGCGGTGTTGCACAGGCATTTAACACTTCAAGTTCTTTACCTAATATCTCGATTTTACCTGTTGGCATATCCAGATTCATGGTGCCTTCGGGTCGGAAACGGACGCGACCTTTAATCTTCAAAACAAACTCACCGCGTACACGTTCCGCTAAGGAAAACGCTTCAACCGTATCAGGATCAAATACCACCTGTACCACACCATCACGATCTCGCAGATCGAAAAATATAACGCCTCCATGATCTCGGCGATTGTGGACCCAACCACAAACTTCAACAGTTTGATCGATTAAGGTTTCGTTTATTTGGCCACAATAATGGCTTCGCATCGCATTCTACCTATATAACTCTAACGTAATGAACTTTCAGTCTAGCTTTAGGAGTGAAAAATTTTCCGAAAGCTGCTTGTCTATTTATTTCTATCTTTAAATTCTTTCTATACTTAATAGAACAGTCGCTAACTGCTTTTAGTAACGCTCTTACTGGCCGTTTTCTTACTTTCCGAACCACTCTTAGTGGTAGATTCTTTCTTTTTTGATGCGCTTTTTGTATCAGACTTTGCGCCATCAGAACCACTGGATGAACTGGAACCTGAAGAGTCGCTTGATGACGCATCACCAGAGGAGGATGCATCGCCTTTAGCTAAATTTTTCTGCTTATCGCTTTTAAAATCTGTCTCATACCAACCACTCCCCTTTAGCCGAAAAGCGCTAGCAGATACCAACTTACGCAACCCTGGTTTTTCACAATTAGGGCAGTCCGTTAAGGAATCGTCACTCATCTTTTGCAGTGCTTCCATCTCGTGGTCACACTCTTCGCATAGATATTCATAAATTGGCATTCGAAATACTCCAACTACGGTGTAGGTGGTATGGGTAGGCGGATTATGGCCAATGACACCACTTATACTATAAGTAATTGATAATTAGGCATTAATGGGAAGACCCTACAGTCAACATGAGACTGATGGACCATAAACTTAAATCGGTATTTGACCAACATGGTCCACAAAGCGCGCCATTATAACGATTTATATCCACTCCGGCCAAGCACCAACGCCTCACGACACCCAATTCTGTACCTATACTTAAAAAAAGCCCCTATTTACAAGGAAAAATCTCATGACCCTCGTCTCCAGCTCGCATTCGGATCCATCACTTCCCCCACCTTTAATTAGTGGTGACAATAATTTGCCGGAAGGTATCGACATGGAAATCATGCAAGACTTTTTTATCGATTTCCGCGAGGCTCATCAACACTGCGAACACGTATTAATACAACTCGAACAGTCCCCTCAGGATCAAGCCTTACTCAACAATTTATTCCGATCAGTCCACACCATTAAAGGTAATTTAATTTACGTTCGAATGAAGGATATTTCCCCCGTTCTGCAAGGCGTCGAAGATGTACTGGACGCCATAAGAGCCCACCAACTTCAATATGACTCCAATCTTAGCGATGTCATTTTATTAGCCATGGACGTCACAAAAATGTCCGTGCTAGCCCACATCGACGACAGCCCCCAGCCCCTCAATAGCAAACGGATTGATATCATTTGTAAAGCACTGGGGAAAATTGTTTCGGCAAAGCCAAGTCAAACGAATCAACGAATTCGTGACGCCATACTATTGTTAGACCCAAAAACGAAATTACCCACCATTGAAAACCGCACTACTGCCAAAAAAGTTGCCCCTGCTGAATCTCAATTACTGAAAGTGCTAAAGCGGCACAAATTGGCTCATGACAAAGATTTTGAACTATTCCAAAGTTTTGTCGAGCCCTTAGAATCGCGGTCGCAATATTGGTCAGGTCGTACAGCTCGCATGCTAGACATCGCTTTATTCATGATTGCGGAAGGACGCTCGTCAGTAGATCCCATGCAACTTGCTGCTGCTATTCTGATGCATGACATCGGGATGGCCTTCTTACCCTTAACCGTCTTACATAAAGAGACTAAACTCACTGTCGCAGAACTGCGCATCATACATTCTCACCCTCGCACAGGATACGACCTCTTACGCCGAATGCAAAAATGGGATGATGCTGCAGAAATGGTGCTCCATCATCATGAACGCGTAGATGGTAAAGGTTATCCAAAAGGACTCACCTCTCTTGAAATTTGCGACGGCGCTAAAATCATCTCAATTGTTGATACCTTCGATGCTCGAACTCATGAGCGCGCCCACGTCACTCAACTAAAAAGGCCTTTCGTTCGCGCTGTTTTAGAAATAAATAAATGCGCAGGCACTCAGTTTAGTGAAAAATGGGTTGGCATTTTTAACACTGCCGTTAGAGAGTTGAACTATCACTGATACGAATACTCTTTAATCACCGCTAATCTTAATATCAAAAATAATGCTTAAATTAAGGTAAATTTGCTCCGTTTTTCTATTGATCTTAAAAAAAAGCGGTTTTTTTCGCTTTTTTTTAAGAAATCTCTTTTCACACTATAAATACAGGCTAATATCTCTTGCTGAGGATAACAATTCAATCGGCATTCGACTCATGCCCAAAAATGGCTCCTCGGAACATTAGATAACACCCTCCCTTTTCAAATATTGATTCAATCAGTCAATATTCATATTGAATATTGACTGATTGATTTTGAATACCAATAGCACTAGAGACCCAAAGGAAACGAAACATGGCCGCTAAGAAAAAAGCAGTAAAAAAGGCAATTAAGAAAGCAGTTAAGAAAGCAGTCGCGCCGGTCCGTAAAATTGTTGCGATAAAAGATCCTATGAGTAAAACGGCAATGTTAACTGAAATTGCTGAAAATACAGAGCTGAGTAAAAAGCAGGTACAAGCTGTTTTTGATGAGCTAGGTATTATTATAGAGCGGCATGTCGCTAAGCGTGGTGCAGGTATGTTCACTCTTCCCGGCCTTCTTAAGGTGACAGTTGTGAGAAAACCAGCCACTAAGGCTCGCAAAGGTATTAACCCTTTCACTGGAGAAGAAACCGTTTTCAAAGCGAAACCTGCACGCAACGTGGTTAAGATTCGCCCTTTGAAGAAACTGAAAGATATGGTTGTCTAAAGGTAGGTTTGCATAAAAATAGCCTTGTCTAAAAGACTCTTGCCCAAAAAAACAAGAGTCGAAATAACCGATTAGTTGTCACCAACGCCCAACATGGAAAAACGGTCACGCATTTAAGGTCACCGTTTTTCCATCCCTCCTTTTCCTTCATCTCTACATCCCTAACGTGAAATACGATAAACCCTCAGGTTGAACAGACCTTACCCCTAGCGTTACAATTAGCAATCTAGTAGGCGATCACCCCCTAAATCACCCTCCCGTCACGGGATTAGAAAGGTCTTACATGCGCGCAACTCAATACCTCTTAGCGACCCAACGTGAAACCCCCACCGATGCTGCCGTCATTAGCCATAAGCTGATGTTACGCGCAGGAATGATCCGTAAACTCGCATCGGGGCTGTATACTTGGCTGCCCACCGGCTTACGAGTATTGCGCAAAGTAGAGCACATTGTTCGCGAGGAAATGAATCGATCTGGCGCTCTAGAATTATTAATGCCCGTGGTGCAGCCAATAGAATTATGGGAAGAATCCGAGCGAGCCGAACTATACGGGCCAGAACTACTCCGGTTCAAAGATCGACACAACAACTCCTTTTGCCTCGGTCCTACCCACGAAGAGGTCATCACTGACTTGGTTCGCAATCAAATCCACAGCTATAAGCAGTTACCCGCTAATTTCTATCAAATTCAAACTAAATTTCGTGATGAGATTCGCCCGCGATACGGTGTCATGCGCGCACGTGAGTTTTTAATGAAAGATGCATACTCATTCCACACTACCCAAGAGTCATTAAGCGAAACGTATCAAGTCATGTTTGACACTTACACTCGTATTTTCGAGCGTATCGGCCTGGAATTTCGACCCGTATTGGCAGACACAGGCAGCATTGGCGGCAGTGCGTCACATGAATTTCACGTACTAGCCGACTCAGGAGAAGATGCCATCGCATTCAGTGATGGCAGCCAATACGCTGCCAACGTCGAATTGGCAGAAGCCATTTGCAACACAACAGAAAGACCACAGGGCCAACAAACCCTGACCACCGTAGACACCCCCAATCAACACACTATCGAAGAGATATGCCAATCCTTAGACGTTTCGGCAGAACAAGTTGTGAAAACGCTCATTGTTCACGGTCAAACAGATCCACAACCTAAGGATAAAAAGCAAAAGGGTAGCAAACAGAAAAGTGAGCAGTCCCCTAGCAATGCACCTTTAATTGCCTTAGCCCTACGAGGTGACCATGAACTCAATGAGCTGAAAGCCGAAAAACTGGAAGGTGTCGCTTCCCCTCTGACTTTCGCCAGCGACGCGGAAATAAAGCAAGTCTTAGATTGTGGAGTCGGCTCCATAGGACCGAAGGGTTTACCTATCCCAATTATCGTCGATCGCAGCGCCAATATGCTTGCCGATTTCATCTGCGGAGCCAATGTCGATGGGAAACACTACACCGGTACCAACTGGGAGCGAGATTGCCTCAGCACTGATACTCAATTCACCATGAGAATCGAAGACATACGAAACGTCGTTGAAGGAGATGCCTCCCCCGACGGAAAAGGTAAACTCAGCATTAAAAAAGGAATAGAAGTCGGCCATATCTTCCAGCTGGGCACAAAATACAGCGAAGCGCTGAAAGCCAAAGTACTCAATGAAAATGGCAAAGCCGTCGTCATGCCCATGGGCTGTTACGGAATTGGCGTATCACGAATTGTCGCCTCTGCGATTGAGCAAAACTATGATGACAAAGGGATACTTTGGCCGAGTGCTATCGCACCTTTTCAAATAGCAATCATCCCCATGAATCTACACAAATCACCGAGAGTCGCTACCTGCTCAGAGACACTCTACAAAGAGCTGAGCGACGCAGGCTATGAAGTTTTCTATGATGATCGCAAAGAACGCCCCGGCGTCAAATTTGCCGATGCTGAATTGATCGGCATTCCTCATCGCATAGTCGTCGGAGAAAAAGGCATTGATGCCGGTGCGCTAGAATACAAAGGACGCACTGACACTGATTCTCAGGATGTGGATATCAATACAATAAAGGAATTTCTAGCGGAGAAAATTGCTATCCTCAGTTGATAAAATGGGTTCTGTTGCGAGCCGGGCTCTTCAATAATAAATGGTTCAATCCATCTATTCGGAAGAGCCTTCACTTTACTTCTTGCCTTTCACTTTAAGTCATCGTTTACCTACAACACGGTATTCAGTGTTGATATTCCAACAAAGGACTTTCACTTCATTACGGGGTATTAAAATTATTTTTATTTGTACCCCCAAATGTACCCCCACTTTGATCTGGCTGGGGGGTATCATCTCGGACATCAATGGAGGATGTATAAACCAAAAAGCCCGCAGAATGCGGGCTTCAGGACTAATCTGGATTACTATTTGGTGGAGCCTAGGGGGATCGAACCCCTGACCTCAACACTGCCAGTGTTGCGCTCTCCCAGCTGAGCTAAGGCCCCACGTACTCAAGGAACTGAGGGTGCGAATTCTAAGGAGGACTGATTCTACTGTCAAGAATTTAAACGTTATGTGCCTCAATCTTCGACATATTTCGACATTTCGTCTGCCGAACATCACGAGACTGCCACAAAAAACTGATACCATTCCCCTCCGTAAGCGTACTGATATTGACCCAGACACCGTCAACCAACCCACAAAGGACCAATAACAAATGACAAATAATACGTCCGACACACTCGATCCCTTGAGCACTTACGCAAACGATTTATTTAAGGGCCAAACTGCACTAGTAACCGGAGGAGGCCGAGGTATAGGCAAGGAAACAGCTTTGGCCTTTGCGCGCCTAGGTGCCAATGTGGTGATCGCTAGCCGTAATATTGAGAACCTGGAAAAAACCAAAGTGGAAATTGAGGCGTTGGGCGTCAAGTGTTTGGCTATCCCTATGAGCATTCGCAAGATCGAAGAAGTGGATGCTATGTTAGCCGAGGTTAATGAGAAATTTGGCGCGATCGACCACTTAATCAATAATGCCGGTGGCCAGTTCCCTTCTCGCCCGTGGGATATTTCTGACAGCGGTTGGCGCTCGGTAGTCGATTTAAACTTAAATGGTACCTGGACCATGTGTAACCGTGTGGGCACTCAAATGATGAAACGCGGTAAGGGTTCCATCGTTAATATTGTTCACGTTTACTCCTTCGACCGCGGTGCTAGTTTTTTTGCACACTCGGGTGCTGCGAGAGCCGGGGTCGTGAGTATGACCAAATCACTGGCCTATTATTACGCACGACACGGCGTCAACATAAACGCGTTGGCACCTGGCACGATTGAAACACAGGGCTTACAGGAAGAAGAGTTAGCGAAAGCCGAAGTCAAAAATTTTGAAGCACTACAAAAAAGGGATATCCCTGCACATCGATTTGGCACACCACAAGAAGTCGCTGCTATGAATATATTCCTCTGCTCACCGGCGGCTAAATATATCAATGGCGCTTCGTTGATTGCCGATGGCGGCCAGTTTCTAGGCCCATGGAGCGATATGTGGAATCCAGATGACGCCCCTCAATAAATTTGGCGGATCAATTTTAGATCCCGGTAAATTGTAAACTCAATAAACTAAAAGACGAACAACGTGAGCATTACCTAATGTTGTTCGTCTGCTTTTAGAGCCAGCTTTATAATAACGACTACGGCATAAATACCCAAGCCCACGACAAGAAATGCAGGCGTTAGCGCAATCAAGTCAAAAACATTACCGTCTCCGTATTTTTCAGTATGCATCGCTAGACCGCGATTTGTTCCCCACAAACGAGCAATGAAAAAGATAGTATTCCCCCAAGCAGTGAGGATCAGACAAAGACAGACTTTCTTAGCGCTGTGCAAATCTGCGTTAACAAAGCTTAATGACATCACCAGGATGATGCACAGAAGGCCATTCATAATCGGCCCTATATGCGCACCACGCCAAAGTGCAGTCTCCCCGGGAATTTCCACGGTCATTGAGAACAAAGGCCAAAAGGAAATCTCACCGAGCACACTAAAAGTGAACATGATACCCGCTAATAAGCCAACCATAATAACCATGCAGCCATGCGCTATTGCTTTCTTTTGATATAAACGAATGCCTTGATCTTCTTCTCTCGTGCTCATCCTTAGGACCTCGATAAGTGATTCCCTACATTTCGAGTCATCATAAAGTTAACGCTGAAAACAAGTCAAACCGGTTTGCGTATTTAAGGGTATATGTCCGCCGGAATCGTATTACCAAGAAATTCCCAAATGTATTCGGTCAGCGTTTTTTCCGATGCGCACCACTGAGGCTCCCAACCATCCCCATTGGCTGCCACTCGATGAGCATTGATGAGATCATCCTCATTACACATGTGTTGCTGAATCAGATCTTCATTCGGCCACGGCCATAGGGCCTCATCAGTCAATACGCCGCCTTGATATCGATTCAGGATTACGGCACCTCTCTCACTACCTTCGATCATGGATGGCTTAACCAAATATTCCAAACCTGGTGCAAGACTGGGTTCTATATCACTGCCCATCCCATTTTCTGTCGCCGTGTTATTTTGAAAAATAGTATCCACGCCGTAATAACCTCCTTGCCCAGCAATAAAAAATGGGAACGAATCATTATCAGTAACAAACATTTTCTCGAACAAGGTGTTATAGACATTATCGTTATTAATCCTAAGACCCATAATACGGTTGCTACCCAGCGTCGCGGATACGATTTCGTTATTATCCATATTGGCATGTATTATCATTCCATTTTCATTATCCCAACTCACAAAATTTTCAATTCTATTATCATCATTCGTACCGGTAGAGACGCCAGAGCTATAGAGCCCGCTCCCCGCGTTACCTAAAGCAATGCTTCCATACCAACTGTTGCCTTTGGAACCCAGTATCGTGGCAGTGCTAGAGAGGTTGCCCTCAATCGCAAATCCCGCTTTACTCGCTGAACTTCGGCCTACGGGATCTGGCGCATTATCCAGTACGAGAATATTTTCGTAGATTCCGTCTTCAGTGTTATAGATCGCGAATCCGATTCTTGGATCATTTGGCTTGTACCCTGCACCATCCCAATAATCGTATCGAGCAATCATGCGCCGTACGGTGATGCGCGTTGACCCATACAACTGCACTGCTTTTCTGCCGTAACCATAGGCCCACATATCTTCAAACAAGGAATCTCGCGTTCTCGCTATGGCAACCACCACCGTATTGGTCTGATCTGCCGAACCGAATGCGCCTGTATTACGAATAGTAATATGGTTAGACATAAACTCTTCTGCAATATTGTCAGTGCTCCCCACCACAATGGCAGAATTTTCCCCTTTACTGCGAGCAATAAAACCATCAATAGTAATATAAGAAAGAGTTTTGCTGACCGAGGACAATATGGAGATAGCAGAACCGTCTTCACTTTTTTCAATGATGGCCTCACCACGATTTTCAGCAATAATAGTAATCGGGTATCCTTCTGCACCTGAGACAGTAGGGCTCAGTGTTTCGGCATAAATACCATCGGCCACAATTAAGGTATCACCGGGTTGCATCACAGTCCAAGCGTGTTCGAAGCTGGCCCAAGACAAGCCGTTTGCTTCACCGTCATTATCATCATCACCCATCGTGGATAGATAGTAGATATTCCCGTCGGCAGGCGCCACCACAATTGAGATAGCCGCTTCTACTGGATCGTTAACACCATCATCGGCGGTAACGATGAGCAGCTCATTACCGACAGTACTAGATTGAAAAATAATTTGATTCTCTTCAGATGAAGGCTGCGTATGAACTGACTCAGATACGGAGTACACAATGGTATCGCCATCCTCATCAATCAGAGCACCTAGGGTTATCGTCAAAACCGCATCCTCCGACACACTTAGGTTTTGATTTTCAAGAACAGGTGCCATGTTGTCCGAAGATGAATCTGTCGTTGGCTCTGTTCCTGAGGTGTCAGGTTCTGAGGTGTCAGGTTCTGAGGTGTCGCCTCCTGAATTATCTTCTCCCGAAGTATCTGACTGATTCTCATCATCTGAAAAAGCCAGATCAGGCGTGCCCTCTCCCCCACAAGCGGTCAATGCCACAAAAATAATCACCGACAATAACTGCTTTAGCCATTTGAAATTGTATTTAAATACTAAGTCGAATATCACGTTGATAACTCCACAACTCATCGTTCCTGTTAATTGGATATGCCCCCATGGAGTATAAACAATGCAGTCTCAGGTATTTGATATCTTTGTATTCAATATCGACTACTGTGCGCTACCTCAAACGGAAAAATCGTTTCGTTATCCTTTAGAAGAATATCGAAAAATAGAATGCGACAGCCCATGAGGCTTTTTGTGCTAGTTTGACTAAAATGGCCCCTGCAGATAGCGCCTCATCCATGATTTGATAAACCTCGTTTTTAGACGGCACATTATGAGTCAGGTTAAATCCATTATCGTCAATTCAACCATACTGATGACTATAAAATGTAATCAATAGTCACGCTACCTAACACACCACCCGAAAGAACTTCCTCCTATGAATTGAGGAAAACTTTCCAAACCGAATGTTGTTATCTCATCAATTTAAGCCGCTTTTTGGTCTAAATTAGTTACACCAGATAATCGTTTTAGACATAAGGTACAAACCACTATTATGACATTTGTGCTTCACGGTTCCATTCGCTATACCTATTTGTATAGCTCTTATTTCAGTAATTTTTTCAGTGAAAGATCATTTTTTTTGCGTTCAAATTCAATCCACCTACTATGAAAAAATGGCTGAATGTGACTATTGAGAAAACATATACCCCATTAATAATGGACTAAACGAACGCTCGGCCAGAGGTTAGATACTTGTGAAAAAAGGGTTGAAGCATTTAATTTATCATTTAATCGTAGCCGTCATGCCGCTGCTGTCTTCTAACGTATTTTCTTTCGAGCCTCTGAGCACTCCCGATCCTGATGATATTGAATTCCCAGATGATGAAGCTCACAGTCAAGCTGAAGTTAATTTGGGAAGAACCCTATTTTTCGATACAAGACTAAGCTTAAATAAAACTCAATCTTGTGCTACTTGCCATAATCCAGACCTAGGATTTAGTGACGGTATGGAAACCAGTATCGGTGCTATGGGGAATAGAGTAGGACGCAATGCACCTCATCTATATAATCTAGCATGGAATATATTACAATTCTGGGATGGTCGAGCGTCTTCTCTGGAAGAGCAAGCCTTGGGACCGATAGAGGCTGCGGGAGAAATGAATATGCCGCTGTCGGAATTGATTCCTAGGCTGGACTCAGTTTCTTACTATAAAGAGACCTTTACCAAAGTCTATGGTCGTTCGGGCGTATCAAAAGAAAATCTTGGGCGGGCCATCGCAGCCTTCGAAAGAACACTGATCTCCGACAACGCTCCTTTTGATCAATATCTCGCAGGGAATAAATCGGCCATGAGTCCTTCAGCCATTCGAGGTATGAATTTATTCGAGGATAAAGCGGGGTGCGTGGAATGTCACGATGGTGCCAATTTCACTGACAACAGTTTTCACAACATCGGAGTCAAGGGCGGTGATTTAGGAAGAGGCCCCATAGTTAACGACAGTACGTTGAATAAAACATTTAAAACACCAGGACTACGCAACATCACATTGTCTGCTCCGTATATGCATGACGGATCAGAAAAAAATTTAGAGTCAGTGGTGCGATTTTATAATCGAGGCGGTGATGATAAAAATGGAATAGACGCACTCATTAAGCCCTTAGAATTATCTGAGCAGGAAATTAACGATTTAGTCGCATTTATGGGCGCACTACTCGATCCTGTTTTTGTCGTCAGACCAAAGTTACCTTAGCGAGCGAACTTGATTGAACGAGATATATAAACGGCTAAACTAAAAATCGAGAAAATATGATTTACACAAAGGACATTACGCTGCTCTGCTACTTCGAGCTATCACAAGGACCTATTCATGTTAAAACGTGACTTAGTTTTTATTATTCTTGTCACTCTCATCACTAGTACTGCCGCTGCAGATACCATTAACGGAACCATCAAATTTCTTAGAAAACCGCCTTTGGCAGGATTATTTTATGTCGATGGTATTACGGGAAATAAAAGAAATGCGGAACTAGATCAGAAAAATAGAAAATTCACTAAAGATATTTTAGTTCTGTCTTCAGATGGGGAAATCGTTTTCAGTAATTCTGACGACGTGGATCACAACATCTATGCCAATGATGCGAAAACCCGTTCCCGCTTTGATGTTGGGTTGATGGTGACCGGCATTCAGGTAAAGAAAACATTTAATTGGCCCGAAAAAAGTATGATACGGATTGGCTGTAAAATACATCCGAAAATGAAATCGTATATTGTCACTACAGATAATAGTCTCTACACAACGTTTGAATTCCGACGTTCAGATGGCCCCTATTCTTTTTCTCTTACGGACATTCCCAACGATCAATCAGCGTTCACTTTAATGATTCCTAAATACGAACCCGTAAAGCTGACTTTAAACCCTGGAGAATCAAAGAGTGTACCTATCTTAAAAAAGGGAAAAGAGAAGGGCTCCATTACTATAAGGCGAGATTAATCAGGATATGTCTATTCAGATGCGGAAGGTAATTTACAATAATATTTTTTTGAATACGATAATAAAGAGCATCCGTAATCTTGGCCTTTGTTTCCGTGGTCTATGTTTCGGTGGTCTATGTTTCTTTAGCCTATCCATAGCATCCTATACGGCCCCTGCATTGGCTGAGACAGTAATGCCTAACAATACTATCGGAGATGGAAAAGCTCACCTAATGGAGTCGATTCTAAACGTTAACAATCCATTTCAGGTGGAAACATTTAGTGTCCCAAATGATTATGCTTCAATAATGGAAAATTACAGAGCTCAGTATTTAAGAGTCTCCGGGTTCGAGTTTTCAGGTCTTCATTGGAATACCTTTGTAGTGATATACCTCAATAGAGGCGGCCTCATTTATCGGAACAACTACTTTGAATATGTCCGAGTTTATTTGGAAAATGACGACGACGAAGAAGATTTGGAGCCTATTTTTCAAACTTACAAGAGAGGTACCATCGTTCTAAAAGAGAGCTTTTCCTCTAGTGAGGGTAAACCCGGTAGGGCTTTATACCTAACGGGCATGATTAAACGAGAAAAAGGCTATGATCCCCAAGGAGAAGATTGGGAGTATTTCATGTCAAATAGTGACGGTGATTTTATGATGCGAGGTTCAAGTGCAGACACAACAATACAGAAAGAATGCAGTAATTGTCACAGCAATGTGAGTGATCGAGACTATATATTTTCTACCTACTATTCAGAACCTGCGACGTTAAAATAGGTCAAAGAAGAGTGCATAATGAGGAGGCTATGTGTCGTTAAATTGTCACTGGAGAATGTTTTCTTGCTGAATTCAAATAGATTGAATCGATTTTGGTTCTCATCTATACCTAAAGTAAGGCAATCATTTTTGCTTCCTTACCTGAACATCTCACCTCTGAGTATTGCGCCAAAGCATTATGATGTCGTTGTTAGCAGAGCTAAACACTAAACTTCGCAGCAAATTATGGCTAGGGTACATTAGTGTCCTGCTGATGCTTCTAGTCTTATCTGTACTCAGCTCCCAAGGCGTATCGGTACTTGCCGGCAAGATGTCGCATGTTGTGGAAGTTGCACAGCCAAAAGCCTTTGAAGCATTAGAGATCTCAGCGCTATCCAATCAGGGTGTTAGCGCATTGGCCTATTATATTTTAAATGGAGATGCAGCACACAAGAAAAAGTACCTTGAAATTTTTACCGAAATTGGGAGCAAGCTAAACAGGCTCAAGGCGGCCGCAAAATCTAGCGATATATTACATAGAGCCCAAGCAATTGAGTCAATTCTTTCAGCAATAAGCGATGAGAACGCCACGATCTTTAGCTTAGGCGATAATCGCCTTAATAACTTTCCTGCTTTAGCTTTAATGGTGAATGATCTTGACCCCCTCGCCAATGATATTGGACAACAGCTTACCGACCTTGCGATCGACATGATGGAAGACAGTGATACGGTACACGACTTTCTTGTCACACTTAGATTGAACTGGGCCTTATTACTCAAATATGACAATTCTTATATCGCCCAACGCAGCCCAAATTCGCTAGAACAGATCAAACTGTTTGAAAATGGTATTCGTCAAATGAGTCAAAACATTAACAGAGAGCTAAATGGAAACATTGAACTTGAAGATGCTTTAGATTCCTTCTCAGATATTTTAGCATTGCAGGATGAGTATTTTGTTATCCACGCCTCAATGCTAAAAACACATCAAAAAGATGATTGGCAAAGAGATAGCTATCTAATCCGTCATAAAATATCACCCTTGGTGGATCAATTAAACCTAGAAATAGAAATGCTGGTTAAACCCATCTATACCGATATAGAGAAGGTTAATCTCGAGCTGATAGAAAAGAGTACAGCTATTAAAACCGGCATCATAGTGATAAGCCTACTCTGTTTAAGCATAACCGTTATTAGTTTGTATCATGCTGATAAAATAATTATCAAACCCTTGTCGCGACTTAAAGACGTATTAGCCGACATATGTGAAGGTCAAGGTCATCTTGATCAAAGAATAGAAATACAAACTAACGATGAAATTGGACAAATTGCTGCGCTTTTTAATCATCTATTAACCGATCTTGAACAAATGATTGTGAATATCAGAATAGAATGCGATTCGCTAAATCAGCAGTCAAAACAAACCAACGAAGTCATTCGCTTAGTCGTAACCAATATAGACAAGAGTTCACAGCTCATTACCAAGGTAAATGAAGATACGGAGGATATTGCGGCTTGTAGTACTGAGATTTCATTGCAAACAGAAAAAACAGTTCAAGAGGTGGATGAGACGACTAAAGTGGTGTTAGTTGGCGTCAAAAATATTTCTGAATTAACTCAGCGAACTGAAGGCCTGGGTTCAGATATTAATGTATTAACGAATAAAATTGAAAACATATCTTCAAAGGGATCAGCAATGCTATCTATGATAGATGTCATAAAGACCATTGCTGATCAAACTAATCTATTAGCATTAAATGCCGCAATTGAAGCCGCCAGAGCAGGAGAAAGTGGACGTGGGTTTGCTGTTGTCGCTGATGAAGTCAGAAATCTCGCATCTAAGACACAGGGGTCCGCTGCAGAGATCAGTCAAATATTAGAGGAAAATTTTCAACTCAATGCGGATTTAGTTAATTGCATGAAAGCAGCGGAGGAAACCACAAATGGCTTAGAAGCATCAATGGGGCAAACTAAGGAATCCATTGCAAATATCGCCGATAGCGTTGACCACATTAGTACCATGGCGCGAGAGATTGCCACGGCGACAAAACAACAAAAACAAAATGGGGAGAGTATTGCGACGAGTGGAACTGAAATGCATGTATTGTCAATGGGTAGCAATCATTTGGCTCATAACATGGAAGAGGATATGAATCTGTTGCTAGCAGTCTCCACTCGTCTACTAACTATGGTCCAACATTATAGAGTGAGTGAACACATTTGCTCCAATGTTGATGTTTTTTGATCGCTGGGTAAATTGACCTTCAACAACTTGACTTTCCAACTGTTTTCACCATTACTTATCTCGATGTAGTTTCTTAATAGTATCCACACTTTCTAACTTTAATTTTCTTTAGCTATTATTTGCTTTTCAAAACTGCGTTTTTCTTGAAAGCTAAGGTTAGTTTCTCCAAATTGCAACGAGAGGAATAAATAATCATGGCTCAATCCAAAACCAAATTCCGTTACGACGAAGTCATCGCGAGAGATATCTCTTTCAATTTAACTAAAGCTAATGTCCATAAGCACTGGTTTAATGATGACCCCTGGAACACTATCTGGCTGACAGCGATATTAGCAGCTGTTCCAGAAGGCGAAAGGTGGGGATTACGAGCAGTAGCAAAGCTACTCAACAAAGTGAAGGACCCGGGTATTCGAGAGACGGGCGTCGCTTTCTGCAAACAAGAAAGGATCCATGCTCGTGAACACGATGTCATGAATGATTTAATAATCGAAGACGGCCTTCCCCTTGATAAAATTGAAAAGCCTTTTGCTGCTGGATTTGAGTTTATTAAAAAACATGTCAGTACGGAGATGCAGGGAGCTCTCGCCGCTTCTGCCGAACACTTTACCGCTATTATCGCCTCTGTTTTCTTAGAGCATCCCGAAGCATTCAAAGATACCGACCCTGAAATAGTCAACATGCTGTACTGGCATTTCGTTGAAGAAACAGAACATAAAGCGGTTAGCTTTGATGTGTTCACAGATGCCAGCGGAAACCACTTCGCGGCCTACCTTAGGCGTGTATTCGGCATGGCGTCGATGACGGCCTTAGGAGCACCCGTGATTAGCATCTCTGTTGCTTATTTATTGTGGCACGATAAGCAATTAACAAACATTCCATCAGCTCGCCGAATGTTCGAAACCTTATTTGGTGAACCCGGAATTATGAGAAATATTGGAAAGCTGTATTTGCCATTTTATAGACCCAGCTTTCATCCTTGGGACGATGACAATCGCGAAGTAATTAATGTTTGGAAATCGGCCTATGAAAAGTCAGGTGACCCTGCGGAAGCGTATCAAGTATTCTGTGGGTGGATACAAAACCAAAAACCGGCAAAGGCATCGAAAAAACACAATTCTCCTTTCAAAGCATTTTCGTCTGAAAAAGCGGAATTTATAGATGCGTAATTAACGATATGGTTGGGCACGAAGCAAACCTGAAACATTAGCTTTTAAGAGTTCGTGACCCAGCAATCCTTTTTAGGATATTCGATAATACAGATTATTATTCATTCCTAATATTAAGCTATCCTACGATTTAAGCAGCTTATCAATATCAGGTTCCCTGTCATCCATTGAAACTCCCTACATTTCAAAATAACCAATTTTATTGACTAAAAGTGGCAACTTACCCCAATCTGAAATGCGTGCAGCTACTATCTCACACTCAACAATTTAAAAGTCTACATAGACAAACTTTCCCTGGACAACAACAGCTTTTATTTACGTGATTAGGGTTTTTCTTGAGTCGACATGTAAAGACAGATGAGGCCTCAAATGCAACATTCCATCTTAGATAAGAAGGTGCAGAGTAGTGAATGATATCACCAAGCTAGCTGAGGATATTTAAGAAATAATGAGTTGAGGAGGTTTTCAATATATAGAAATGGCGGAGCGGACGGGACTCGAACCCGCGACCACCGGCGTGACAGGCCGGTATTCTAACCAACTGAACTACCGCTCCGCAGCGGTTTGGCTACTATTTAACTGTAGTATAATATCTACAGCTCAATAATCAGCCTTTTCCAAACTTGCTTCATTTCAACTCCTATCTTCATAGAAATTGGTGGGTGGTACAGGGATCGAACCTGTGACCCTCGCCTTGTAAGGGCGATGCTCTCCCAGCTGAGCTAACCACCCAAAGCAGACGCGCATTTTAAGGAATCTGATGACAGAGTCAAACACTATATAACATTTTTTTGAAAAAAATTTTGCCTCAAGCGCTTGTTTTTACAAACTAACAGATTTGGCAGATTTCCCAATGAGATCTAACCCAGGCTCTGAGAATAATAAGTTGAGCTGACTAGTCACGAAGCGCTACTTATTACGCGCGTGGAATATCCAGTACTTAGGAATTCATAGTCAGGACGCTACCACAGATCAACCAAATCACTTCCCTTAGAACTGCACCAGCGATTACACATCCAGTTCGAAGCCTAATGGACAGAGCCATTAGCAGACGTAGACATATTAATCATCAGTGCAAATTTGTCACTTCTCACGACTTAATAGTTACGAATTGTGATTTTCTACCAAACCGGACAACCATTCATTACAAGATGTTCGCCAACAATTGCTTTAATATATTTCTATTACTGACTTGAAAAGTATTATGGCACCAACTATTTCCCCATTCCCATGTTCCTTTCTTGTATCTGTGGAAGTCTGTTAATGCCTGATCCACATTTATGATAACCGGCTTATAATTTTAGATGGAAGCTAAAACATGACTCATATAAAAGCATCTAGCTGCGAAACTGAAAAGGAAATCCTTCTTAGCAGAATTCGTCGAATTCTTTGGCAATTGCTTATTGGCGTGGCAGCATTTTTTAGTCCTTCTGCATTCGCGGTCGATATTACTAATGATTCTTTTGAGTTCATGAGTTTGAGCCCCATTTTGATATCTCTTCTCGCCACCATCATTACTATTCAGACAATAATAATTTTTGGACTGCAAAGAAGTCGATTAAAAAATAAAAAAGCAAAACAGCACCTAAGTCTCTCGCATAAAGAGCTGGAGAAACGGGTTGATGAGCGTACAGAAAGACTAAGCACTACAAATGAGAGGTTGCAACACGAGGTTTCCCGGCATGAATTAACCGAAGCCTTGCTCCAGGAAACCAAGGAATATTTGAACAGTATTATTAATTCAATGCCATCTATATTAATAGGTGTAACGCCCACAGGCTATGTAACCCATTGGAACGCAAGCGCGGTACAAGCCACTGATATACAGCCTAGCCGTGCACTAGGATCACTAATCGATGAAATATATCCTGACATCTCCGTATCGACGGCAATGATTATTGAATCCATACAGCGTGGAATACCCCAAACAAATGAGAATATTCAGCAAGGTGATGGGAATGAAGCACGTTTTATGGATGTTACAGTATTCCCACTCATTTCCAGTGAAATCACCGGTGCAGTAATTCGTGTAGATGACGTCACAGTACGAGTCAAGCTTGAAAATATGATGGTACAAAATGAAAAGATGATGTCCCTAGGAGAACTTGCTGCTGGAATGGCTCACGAAATTAACAACCCGTTGAGCGTTGTACTTCAAGGTATACAGAATATATTACGTCGAACTTCTCCGGCTATTAAACGTAACCTCGTCATCGCTCAAGAATGTGGCACAGAACTTAGTCACATCCATGATTATTTGACCAAAAGGGATATTTATCGTTTCTTGTTTGGAGTTCAAGAGGCCGGTGAACGGGCTGCGGCGATTGTCACTAACATGCTTGAATTCTCCCGCAGCAACACTCGACAACATATCCCCGTAGACCTTAGAGACTTACTCAATCACAGCCTAGATTTGGCAGCAAATACCTTTGACCTTAAATCTACATTTCACTTTAGACTAATAGATATTGAAAAAGATTTTGATTCAACTTTACCTCCTGTCCCCTGCACCAGCGCCGAAATTCAACAGATCATCCTTAATCTCCTAAAAAATGCAGCTCAAGCACTGGCAAATGACTCCCGCCCCAATATCGAGCCAAGAATTACGCTGCGCACACGAAAGTTCGGCAACTTTGCGCAGATTGATGTCATCGACAATGGGCCAGGCATGGACTCTTCCATCGCAAAACGAATATTTGAACCCTTTTTTACCACTAAAGGTATTGGCCAAGGTACTGGCTTAGGATTATCGGTTTGTTACTTCATTGTTACCGATCACCATGGCGGTACCATTGAAGTAGACTCGACCCGAGATGAAGGCACAACTTTTACTATAAAGTTACCACTGACCACATCCAAACTCGCACTGGCAAGCCCGACAGATTGAACTTAAGAAACAATATAAACCTCAATAAGGAGTAGTATCAAAAAAACCCGTATATACATGAGAGTAATATCTCTAAGCTAAGAGCTAACAAACATAATAAGGTGCAAAGAAAATAGAAAGGGCGCATACGCGCCCTTACAAGATGGAATAATACTACAGGTATTAAATTACACTAACTCTTCTTCATCTCTCACTATTGATTCTGCCTTTTCCACATAAATCGCATTAGTGATTATTTCAATAACGGCTTCCGATTGAATTTTCACTTGCTCCGCATCAAGCGCATTGACTCCATATAGACTCTCAATCATTGGTGCCAAAGCAAAGAAATTACAAACGCTTGCCGTCACAATCGTAACCGTTTGGGCAAATGGAATGTTCTTAATCCAGCCCTGGCTAACCCCTTTATTATGTGCCTCTATAAACACCCCTAAAGAAGGTCTCATCCACTGATCAACCATCCATTCAAGACGATTTGTTTTTTGAGTACCCTCTCGCAAAATGAATTGCCCAAATTCTGGATGAGCTGCACTGAATTCAACATACAAACGGATTGCTTCAGTCATCGCCGCCTTATTATCTAAGGCTGAAGATGCACTGCCTGTCGACATTTCTGTCAAAGGTGTAATAAATTCATCTTTCAACCACGTAAAAACTTGCTCCACCGTCGCCTGCCATAGTGCTTCTTTGCTTTTAAAATGATAATGAATCAGAGGCTGAGTTACACCTGCTTCTTTTGCGATTTCAGTGGTGGATACACCATCATAACCACGTCGTGCAAACTCGGTAAGAGCAGTATTTAATATGCGGGTGCGGGCATCTTCTTTTTTTCGATGAACGCCTTTTGATTGAAAAACTTCTGACTCTATTGGATGAACTGATTTCATTGCATCGGCTACGGGCGACGAAACGCCAGCCAAGATTGGATTTGATATCGACACGATTATCCCCTTTTATTTTATCTACTTATTTTTATATTACATATGCGATCTTCTCGGTTGAAAACCGCCACTTCCTTAGCTGCTTATTTTTTTAACATATGAATCGGAATATCTTTTCGTAACTAGCCCTTGAATTTATACAATTTATCCCATTATTTGAATAGATATGATTCAGCGATGAGAGACTGGCTAAAGAGCCCACATATCAAGTCGAGGTCTAATAAGTCAATTAAATTACCAGATATAATACACCGTGACTACCCTTCGACAACGTCGCTTAACACCGAGCAGCACAAAAAGTTATCCCATCAATACAAAATTGACGGGCTTATTAATTCAACAAAGTCGCTAATATTTGGCAAAGAGATAACCAATACGTTGAAGATTAAGGTGTTTTTATTGCTCTACAACTGAGCCTCTACTTCGATTTTAGAATTTTTCTCATGCTGTGATTTATTTGCCAAACAAACTCTATTTCGCCCCTCCTCCTTTGCTTGATATAGAGCCGTATCAGCCTCCCGCACTATCATATTTGGTTTGCAATTTGGGCCTGGGGTAATCGTCGCCACGCCAATACTAACCGTTACACAGTCCATCACCGTGGATGCCCTATGGGGAATACGTAAGCGCTCAATATCATTTCGGACTGACTCTGCAAAATCAGTCGCTTTTAATTCAGCCATACCAGGAAGAATAATAACAAATTCTTCACCGCCATAACGTGCAACGACATCACTAGGTCGCCTCTCAATTCGACCTAAGGTATCCGCAACTACTTTCAAACATTGGTCACCTCTTTGATGACCATAGGTATCATTGAATCGTTTGAAACAATCTACGTCTACAAACAATAATGATATGGGATTCCGAGTCGCATAGGCATCTCGCCACGCTGTCGCTAGAGATTCATCAAAATGCCTTCGGTTATACAAGCCAGTTAAACTATCAATAACTGCGACTTTATATAGCTCGTTACCCATTTTTTCTAACCGCTCTTTTTCACTATTCAATAACAAGGTATGTAAAAAATCGAGGCGAGATTGATATTCAATCTGGTAGTTGGCCAACAAACCAACCAAACAAGCTATCGTAATAAGCCCCAAATAATAGTCCCCTACTGAATCAGGAACCACTGTCCCTCCGATATTGAAGAAATAGGCTAACAACACGACAGCTGTCCAAGCAAATGAATGCCAGAATCTTACCCGCGTCATAACGTTGCCATAAACGATGAGAACCAAAAGCATTCCGTGATAATGAATAACCAAAGGGGAGTGGCTAATTTTCATAAGTAAAACCAATGTACCAGCTCCACAGCATACAGATACCGTGGAAAACATAGCCTCTACTTTTGGATAAAACGACTGAAACGATAACAGTAGCTGCACAATCAAAATTGGCAGTAGCACTCCGAATCGAACTGCCCAGGCTATCGGATAAACATCAGAAGCTAGCAAAGGATCAACGACACTAAAACCCATAGTAATCAGCAATCCGACACCCAAATAATAACGATGACGACTTGTAGAAACCGCAGACTCTTGGTTACGAAATCGTGTTTCTAATCGGCCTCCAAAATACAACTGTGGGAAACCGTTCGCCAATATGCTATCCACTAGAGAAGAGTCATCATCACCCTTTTCTACCTTTAATTTTAACTGGGTGTCCGAGAAGAAACTGATTGATTCTGAATTAATCTCATTATTTTTCATCAATACATCATAGCTGTATTTGTTGTTTTAGTTAAAAATAGTTTCAATCGGTCACCCAAACAGAATGCCAATAGTGGAGGTCAAAGATAGGCGCGACATTCATCTCTATAAATGACGAATTCGATATCATAAAGCACTCTCTTAGATGCGCGCTTTCAGCGCGATATTCCTAGAATCCTCTTTGGTATCACGGTATGTTACGCGCTAGCGTAAATCTCCAGTATTCAAGAATACAGCGAGTATACTAATACAGATACAAGAAAAATATTGAGGACAGCATGGATAGTAATAATTCGGACTTAATCACTTGGCAAATGTTACTTCGTAAGTCGCCCGAAATTATAAAAAATTTTCCCGTAATGGTTAAAGGACTAAAAATGGGAAATATCACAGATCCAGTACAACCTGTTGGACTAGGGTTATGCTGGGAAAATGCGGTTGACTCAAATCCAAATGGCTTAGCATTTCTCTATGAAGATAGTCGATTCACCTACCACGAATTTAATATGTGGGCAAACCAAGTCAGTCACTATTTTATTGGTAAAGGCATTCAAAAAGGTGATGTAGTTGCACTTATGATCGAAAACCGCCCTGAACTTATGCTTTGCGTAATAGGCCTTGCGAAAATCGGTGCTGCTAGCGCAATGATCAACACCCAACAAACAACAGATGTGTTAGTTCATAGCCTCAACCTAGTAAAACCGAAACATCTTATTGTAGGGAGTGAGCTGACTGACGTTGTAGATTCAGTTAAGAGTGAACTCGAATTCGGGGCCGATGATTATTATTGTGTAGCAGATCAAGATACGAGTAGAGACCCAGGTAATGTTCCTGCTGGTTATGAAAACCTAGTTACTGAGATTAAATCCTGCGCCACATACAATCCAGACACGACACACAACATTTACATTGATGACCCATGTTTTTACATATACACATCCGGAACGACCGGAATGCCAAAAGCCGGCATACTTAAGCATGGACGCTGGATGAAAGCATTTGGCGGGTTTGGAGTGGGAACAGTCAAACTGAAACCAGGGGATATTTTGTATTGTTCTCTACCGCTATATCATGCATCAGGTTTAATCGTCTGTTGGAGTTCAGCCCTCGCAGGGCAGGCAGGATTAGCCATCAAACGTAAATTTAGTGCCTCTAATTTTTGGAATGATGTACGCAAATTCAATGCGAATGCATTCGGCTACATAGGTGAATTATGCCGTTATCTAATAGCACAACCTGAGCGACCCGATGATCAATTAAACCCTATCAATATAATGGTCGGCAATGGCCTGCGCCCTACCGTATGGAAAGAATTTAAAAAGCGTTTTGATATTGAAACGGTCTATGAATTTTATGGTGCCTCAGATGGCAATATCGGTTTCGTCAACATGCTCAACTTTGACAACACCATCGGATTTACCGCATCCCCTTATGCCATCGTTGAATACGATAAAGAAGCAGATGAGCCGGTCAAAGGAGCTGACGGTTTTTTGAAAAAGCTAGGCAAAGGTCAGAGCGGATTATTATTAGCTGAAATTTCAGAGAAAACACCACTAGACGGATATTCCGATAAAGCAAAAACCAAGAAAGTAATTATGACCGATGTTTTTGAAAAAGGAGACCGCTGGTTTAACACAGGGGATTTGATAAAAGATATAGGATTTAAACATGCCCAATTTGTTGACAGACTAGGGGATACTTATCGCTGGAAGGGTGAAAACGTATCTACCACCGAAGTGGAAAACCTTATTGCAAATTATCCTAAAATCGATGAAGTTGTTGCCTATGGCGTTGAAATTCCAAATACAAATGGCCGAGCGGGTATGGCATCAATCACACCCAACATCAGTCTGGATGATTTCGATTTTAAAGACTTATATTCCTACATTAAGAGCACAATGCCCCTATATGCTATTCCAGTATTTTTACGAATAAAAACGGCCATGGATACAACAGGTACATTCAAATATAAGAAAGCCGACCTAAAGAATGAAGCCTATGACATCGCCAAAACTGACGAACCGATTTATGTGATTCTCCCTGGTGGCGACGAATTCATCCCTATCAATGCTGAACTATTAAAGAAAATTGACGAAGGGAAGTATCGTTTTTAATACTCAGCACGCTCCTCACCCATTTTACTAGAACCTCCCCCTTTCTCAAATAGGGGGAAGACCTCCAGCTTACAAAGCGATTTCACTTCCTTATAAATAAATGGGCCACGCCTAAATCAGTGATTCTTCCATCTCAGCGGTTGTAGACGAGTATAAGTATCGTTACTATGCCCCTTCTACAATCCAAACAATCACATCAACTAAACTTTTTGCTATTTAGTTATAAGGCACCCACTGGCTCCTTATATCTCTTACTAGCATTTATTATAGAATATACACTCACACATTAACGAAAAACAAACGAGGCTCCCTTTGAAACAAACAGCAGGACTACTCAACAATGGTCTTAACCTAGACTTCGATAGAGATACAACTTTACTAATAAAGTTATTGGACACTTTAAACGGAAAATACTTTGAAGGAAGAATTAAGACTGAAATTCAATGGGCCGCTCCTGAAGGTACAGTTAATATCTACAAAGGGAAAAAGCCTTATCATTTAAACCCAACAAATGGGGAGGCACTAGAATTCGAAAGTGCATGCAGGCTAATCGAAGAAGGTCAATTCACCCTAGCGAAGCCCTACCTTAAAAAACTAGCTGATTTAGGGCACAGTCAATCACAACTCTATTTAATCCATATGTTATCACCCGATTCACTATGTAGAGAGCGCCTAAGCAGACAATACAACATGACTCTAACCCATGACAATGCTATACCTGCCGCCTGCTATTACCCTAAAAAACATCTCATTGTAATTCATCCATTTTTATTGGAAAAAAATGCTCCTCAATTTGTTATTCGATATCTCATTTATCATGAGTGCTGCCACCAATTTATCGAAGACAGCACACATGATAAACAAGCTCACTCGCCCGCTTTTATGAAACTAGAATACAATGCGCCAAACCGCGAAAAAGCACTAAACTGGTTAGAACGAGAGGGTTTCCCCACCATTCGCCTAACGGATCCTGACCGTACTCCCCAGACAAAACAAATTGGATAAATCATAACATCAACAAGAAACTAGCCTTTCAAATGCCGAACAAGAATACATTGATATATATAGGTCTAGTTTTTTGTTTCCTAAATCTATTCATTCAACCGGCATTTTCCACAACAGCTTGTCTTGATAACTTTACCACAAACTGTTTACTCAACGAGGTCATCGATAAATTTCACTTTCCCAATTCTAGCCATGATCAAAATACGAGATCAACGACATCTAAGCATCTCTATCCATTACTAGCCATTGCTGTGTCAGAACAAAACAATAGAAACCTTGACGATAAATTCCTAAGCATTGGTAATCCGCTAGTCGGCCGCATATTGATAAAGAATATACGACATTCACTCGCGAGTATAAAAACCGCATCAAACATAGATGAGATAATCTCACAAATAGTTCATTATTCTTATTCGGAAATTCAACAGCATCTTCTTCTCCAGACCGTCGAACACCTCATTCAGTCCGACAAACATCAATTAATCTTAAAATTATTACAAGACAATCAGCGACATTGGGAAACGTCAGTCAACTGGGAAACCAGTTTACATTACCTCCACCTTCTCACTAGAGACGTCATGACCAAAAGAACGCGAATGTGGGAACACTACCTAATAACAATAGCCTTATCCACCCCCGAACAACAAGCCTACAAAATTATGGATATCGCCAACACACAGATACTGAGCGGTGACTTCAAGAAAGGCAGCGGAAACCTTTCACGATTAAATATTACTAACGGGTTATCTATAGCGCAACCACAACGAAAAAAACAAAACACCCTTATTCTACAAACTCTTCTCTCCTTTCAGAATTTTAGCGACCGGCTAACAACACGAACCATCACTGAGTTAATCCAAAATCAATTTGAAATAATGCATGACAATGAATACCGAAAATTACTACAACAAATTCATTTTCTATCAAGCGAAAAGTTACGGTTCTACACACATTTGGATATTGGCAGAGTACTAAGCCATCACAAATTAACGCGAATTATTGGGTACAATCACTTAATCAAAGCTTATAAAACTAGCCATCAACTTTCGACATATGACGAACAGCTTATTTCATTAATATTGATCGCAAAAACAATCCCACAACCTCACTAAAGAAGAATTACCTGTACGCTCCATCAATTATTTTTCTCAAAATAAAACATTAGTCTCGACTATCGAAATACTCCATATTAACTATCGAATAAAATGATACCTGTCCTCTCCTACTAGCTCTCCGACTTTTTATCTTTTAAAAACAATGCCATCAACTCAATCGTATTTTTTTTATTTCTCATTTCACCCTTGCCAAAGCCAGATTCAATTTTCGGAGCATTGATCACAGATATTAAGATTGTTAATGTTCGCTTCGATCGAAGAGCACAACAACTTCCAATAAATTTTAACAAGGATATCGATGTGAACATATCTCACCTAGAGCATTATCGCGACTTAGAAAACTGGAGCAAGGAAGACTGGGAAAACCTCAACATTCATCTATTCATTGCCGCAAACTTTAATCGTTATTGCTCTATCTTACTTAAAAAAATAGGCATGCAATACTTACCGAATGACGCAACCGAAATGCTGCTAGGCATATTCAGCGACGTCTCATATCGGCCTTTAAAATCACTCCATCAACGATATCTTTATTTGGAAGGAGGACGTCGCAATCAGGTTATGCTGGGTAGCCTAAAAAAAATAGCGACTACTCGAGTACTGCATGCTCTCATAAAGGAATTCCCTACTCACATATCATTAGACAACGATAGAAAATATGGAGACGATGAAATCGAAGTCGAAGAAAAGGAAGAAAACGAATCTCAATTCGGATACACACCTTCATTCGATAGCTCAACGCCAAAAGACAGTAGGGCCCACTTTGCCGCGGGCAGTTTAGGCCACGAAACGGAACACTATCCGCCGGACCCAAGAGATGTTAAAAAATCGTTAATGTTAGAGAATCTAAGAGCGCACCTCACATCAGTCCAATACACACACCTTCGTTATACGATTTGCGACGGACTAGACCCCCATGAAATCGCACTTAAAACAGGGCATAGCGTTACCAATGTAAGAATCATGCTACTCAATGCACGCAAAGCCATGTTCAAACTCGTACCAGCACATCTACACTCTGACATTGAAAGCTGCCTCTATAGAAGGCAGCCAAACAAACCGACTACTTTTCCTAAGCCCACTACTCCTAAGTTATCAGCACCCTGCGCATAAGGCCGATACCACAATGAATGTCTCAAGAATTGGTCAATATTTTTCTCACAGAAACTCATTACATTTTGCTTTTTTGGGCACACTCTCAACGAGCTCTCTATTGATCTGGGGAGTTCTATTCTTTCATCAACAACAGCTTGATTTATTTTCACACGCATTGCGATTAAACTTTGCTTTACATTCCATATTTGAACACCTACCCTCTGCTAATAAGGGTAATACACATTCGCTAATTCAACTACAGGTTGCCAATAGAAATGTTATATCCAGTCTTAACGTTCTTAATCATGGTAGTATAAAACAAGGCATTCATCCCTCACCACCGAAGTTAAAATCAGACTTACACGACATCTCAACCCAGTGGAAATCCTTATCTCACACCATCGGACTGATCCTACAAAACAGGGTCATTCTTCAAAACTATGCTGACAACCAACGTAATCTACACAGACTATTAATCGAGGCTATTGACTCCTCAATTTTAGCCACAGACTTATTGTATAAATCCTCTGATGATCTTCAGAAAGTATACGATAGCGCTAAACAAACGAATCTATTAAGATCAATCGAAAATTATTTTTTTATTACACAAAATCAAAGATTCAGCAGCGAACCCGACAATCAACAGTACAGCTTACTACAATTGAAGGAGAAAATTGAAGACACAATAATACTCTATGAGAAAAATCAGAATCATCTTCTCGATGGTAATATTCGTTCTAAAACATCTCCGATTAAAAATACTCGCGTTCGACGCGTACTCGCAGATAATATGGATCTACTTCGAGATTTTTTATTCGGATTGGAGCCTTTATCAAAGTTAACCAAGAACAAAAATGACTTAGTCAATTCAGTAAACGACATCATCAACAATAACAGCGCCATGCAACATCAAATGAGTGATCTCCTCCTCCTCTATCAAAAACCTGAAAACAACTATTGGGCTAAAATCTGGATGCTCGTACTTCCGCTTATTATGTTTTACGGGCTCGCCATTGGGATCAAGACGTTTACCCAACTACAAGAAAAAGACACCATAACCAGCACTAATCTTGTTACCCAATCAAAATTATCAGAATCAAAAAGACACAGGGCAGAATCCACGCTACTTATAAATCAGATTCGACCGCTCGGAGAAGGAATACTCTATTCAGAAGCTAGTGAACTTAATGAAACTACGAAGGATATTGCCAACGCCTACAATATTGCTCGTACTGAGTTATCCTTAATCCACCAGAACATCAACTCGAATATAGTGCTAGTCACCAAACAATTGGTAGAATGTTTCCTTAGCCTCAATCCAAAATATTTAGCACAAATTACAACAGCCAACGACATAAGAAAAAAACTAGACACGATCCGTTCAAATCAAGACAGTCGTCACCTCCTCTCCACCAACCTACCAGAAGTAAAAACACTTTTAGTTTCCATTCGTACTCGGCTGAGATTTGCGCTAATAACATTGGATAAAGCGACACCTGATAGCAAATTCACCTCAATTCATCCGCCCAACGAAGATCCTCTCGCATCCGACTTCTTCTTTTCAGATTTGAAAGATCCCTTGATGACCGCTGAATTTGAACTGGAAAAAATATTCCTACTCTTAAACGATATCGCCCGCTACTGCGATAACTGCGACATTCCAGCACACACGATTAACGGCCTGCTAACAGATTTCCAGGTATTGCAAGAGAACCAACGACAATCATTGACGACACTTCAGTCTTGCCGAAACCCATTACAACAATTACAGAAAGTAATGCATACCATTCAGGTTCAACCGCCTAGACGCCACAAACAAACTAAGAAGAAAATAACGCAAATAGATATTACAGAACTCACTCAATCCAGTGTTCTCCCCACACGATGGTGTTAAACTGGAAATATCTAACGAAACAACCGCGTCAAATAAAAGAGAGAGGCTATCCAACATGACGACAACGGCTTCTTCGAATCACGTCTCTGACAGTCAGGTTCAACCACAGAAAACAAAAAAGATCGCTCTGATTGTAGAGGGCGGCGGTATGCGTGGTATTTTTTCAGCCGGTGTACTGGATAGTTTTTATGAACTCGGTTTTGACCCATTCCATTTATACATCGGTGTATCCGCTGGCAGTCTAAATCTCATCTCCCACTTAGCTGGCCAATATCGCCGAAACTATCGAGTTCTTATGGGATGCGCCACTTCCGGCCAGTTTATTAACAAGTGGAATTTTCTTCGCGGGGGACACTACCTTAATCTCGATTGGCTCGGAAACGAATCGTTAGCTGAGCACCCACTCGATGAGCACAAAGCATTTCAATTTTTGGAGAGTACGGGTAAGGCATTTGTGGTTGTCTCCACCAGTGTAGAAACGGGTAAACCCCAATACCATAGACCCAATCGCCACAACATACACGGTATTCTCAGAGGGTCCTGCTCTATCCCCATCTTGTATCGAACGCCAGTTTACATTGATCGAGCCCATGTTGTAGATGGTAGTGTTGGCGACCCGATCCCCGTCAAAGAAGCTTATAAACTTGGAGCTACTGATATCATAATCATAAGATCACGTGAAAAAAACTATCGAAAGCAAAAGAATAATCTAGAAGCACGACTAGGAGCCCTGCTTTATCGTGGTTTACCGGCAATCAAAAACACCATAATGAATCAACCTCAAATCTACAACGAAAGCCTTTCCTTTTTGGAACATCCGCCGCACGGGATTAACATTTATCAGATTGCGAGTGAAAGCTGCCTCGCCAGCGGACGTACAACGACCGACACCAAGGCACTGAAGCTTGATTACTCTCAGGGAATGAAGCTCGGCAAGAAATTCATCGAAGTTTACCGAGAAACTATAATCAATAATCATTTACAGATCTAACAAATTAAACTCCAAAGACAACTGCTTTTTATCCGCGAAAGTCAATCGTTGACTTGTCGCGGCCGCACAATTTTAATAAAATATAACTTATTATCCGATAAGCGACAGTACTATATGCATGATATTTCCCGAATGGAGGCGCTGCACGTAACCAAGGGCTATGATATAGATAGGCTGTTATTCCTAGCAGCTGCAACTCGTTTTCATATAAATGGTATTCAATTAAAAATAACAGTTCGACAAATAATGGAATAATGTGACTCAAAAATGACAGCACAACCTCAGGATTCAACTCAATTAATTCTCATTCGACACGGCCAGACACCCGCTAATCTTGCAAACTTATGGCATGGATCCACTGACACTCCCCTCACTGATGAAGGACACAGGCAAGCGGACCGAATGGGCCAATATGTGTACGACAACTTCCCTCATTGCAATAAGGTTTATTGCAGCCCTTTAGAACGAACTCGCCATACAGCAAACGCGCTTGCCAAACGCCTTGACCAAATACCGGAACCACATAATGACTTACAGGAATATGGTATTGGAGAATGGGAAGGGGAACATTTTAACTCATTAAAAAATAAACATTATTTCTTCGACAAACTAAAAGGCAATCCACATTTCGCCCCCACAGGTGGAGAGTCTATCCATAACGTTAGCCACCGAGTCACTACCGCATTTCACGAAATTGCGGACAACCACAAGGGAGAATGTGTTGCCATTGTTAGCCACGGTGCCGCATTGGCTATCGCATTAGCAACACTCCTGCATCAAGATTATTACGAATGGAACCAATTTCAATTTGAAAACACTTCGGTGTCAGTATTAAGAATGGCACCCGATATGAAATTGGAGATCTATAATTCTGTAACACATTTAACGACTTAAAACACAATAATGCTGATCAATGGTTAACTGGCTCTAGGGTGTTTCATTCTACAGTCGGTTATCTATAGTCATACTGTAGATGCAGCGCTCTGGAATAACTCAATCCTGAATATATGAATCGAATTCCACAACACCCATACTTACTTATATATTCATAAAATAAATTGTGCTTGTACAATCACAATTCAAAACAAGAAATTTCTATTTAATATATAACCAGACAATGCTTCTGTTTGATTATACAATACCATCCTTGTACGCATATCATACGATTAAAAAGGATGTGTTCCATGCTGTTGTTAATGGCAAAAGCACTTATGCCGGTCTGCTTAATACTATTTTCTATACTTTCCTCCGCACCTTCTTTCGCTGCGAATATTCCTTTTTCTAAACAATATCAAGTTGTGGAAATTAATGGCATCGACATGCCAAGCTTAAACGGGCTGGACTTCAATAACCTATCCGTTTTTGCTTTTCGTAACGGAACCCTCACACCCATTCCTTTTCAATTCGAAGATATGGATATCGATGGCAACACCTATTTTGTAAAAGGAGAGGCGCCTCTACGAGGGCAGAAGGATATTTTCGACAATCACGATGCTCTGTTTTTTCTCTTAGCCGATACTGGAGATCAGCTCACACCTTTTCCTCGCAACAATACTCACGTTTTATCTGAAGTAAAAATAACGCTAGAGAATACGAGTCGATATGTTTACGTCGCCACAGGTATGTCGATGAATCCTGCGTTTGCAACCGACGATATGAGTACCGTAAAAAATGCCACAAACCTATCCCCCAGCAAATACGTCCATTTCAATAAAGACACAGGACTAATTGAAACATCTCAATATTCTCTACAAACGGACCCTGAGAATTTTCTTTTATGGAGCCAGCTCCGTTACCACGATATGCAAACAGATGAAGATAACAATATCTTAGATTCTCTAAAAATTCGTATGTCCGCAGGAATCTTGGCCAAATATCCACGACTAACATTAACGAATAAGAATTTTTTCATGAACGTTCTTGACGTAAAAGACGGCCCTGTACGCTCAATCATACTTTTGAGTGGCAAAGTGAAAGTGGCAGGGTTCACCGTCCTTTACGTTAATTTTCATGTCGCGGTACTGCCTAGCGAACTCGAGCTAGAAGTCAGAGTCAGAGTCCCTTCTATATTTAAACATGTGATCCATTCACCCAACACATCACTGTCTTTAGAGTGCAGAAATATTAAAGGAGGAATATTTCGAACCTCCCTGGGGCCAGTTCAACCTGCCATCATAGATGGTCACATTTCACCGCTGGAACAAAGTTTAATCCAAAAGGGGATTGATAATGACCATACCTGGATTTGGGTCAGCACGAGAAAAAACCTAGATGTTTTTGCAACGATGTTCATTTCTAAAAACTTTACTGCACCAATATCCTTATATTATAGAGATGAAAAACCAAATGAAAGTAACGCCAACTTAGGACCCAATGACAATTTAGGATCCAATAATAATTTAGGACCCAATGACAATACAGGACCCAATATAGGATATCGAATTCACGATATTCCAGTAGATGTCTCTTTTAAATTCCAATTTAATATTATAATGAGTGGTGATATAGGAGAGCTGGAACCACAGCAGTTTTCACAAAACTACAAGACTCAGCCCAATATAGCGGTTTATAACAATTTCAAAGCGATCAAACTTGCGAAAAGAGACCTACTTGACCAATAAAGTGTATCGATACGATGCATTATTCTTTTAAGCTAATTCGAAACAGACACCACTTCGAGATCAAAGATTAAAGTCCGCCCTGCATAGGGATGATTCATATCTAATTTAATCGTTTTTTCATTTATTTCTACAACAATAGCCGTGCGCTGCTCACCCGATTCGTCTTCTGCATTGAGCGTTTTACCTATTTCTCGAGCTTCCTTAGGCAACTGTTCCAACGGAACTAGCATATAGGCATTAGGGTCTGCTGGCCCATATGCCTCCTCCGGTTTTAGGACAAGCTTTTTCTTTTCATTTTCCAACATACCGATCAAAGCCTCTTCGATTGAAGGTAGCAATATGCCTTTGCCAATCTCACATTCCGCGGGGCCATTATCACGATTACTGTCAACCACAGTTCCATCATCAAAACTTAGCTGAAAAAAAAGCTGTATTTTACTACCCTCTTGAATCTTGCTCATTAATTACCCTAACTCAGTCGCTCTAAATTTAATAAAAACAAATACGGATTCCCCTCACCTAAGTTTAGGTTGGAAATAACATAGGTCAACAATACTAAAGCATCATTAGTTTTCGATTAACCTCAACAACCTAAACCCAACGTTCTTTGTAGCAGAACCATCAAAGTATTGCTTAATATGACTCCCACAAAAATTAAATGGTGTCAGGTAAGAACCTCCTCGTACCCACAAACCCCCTTCCCCCCTAACAACCTCGGCAACATTCCCAATCATGTTAATGAGTCCATGAGCATCTTGAAGCCCCTCTTTGGACGAACGAACAGTGACTCCTCGAATTACCTTGCCCTCTTTGCGCACATGGCAATTGTAATCTTTGAGGCCAGTCAAGTCACTCATAGCAGCCGCGCGAGTCCATTCATCACTTGTCGGTAACCGATAGCTCTCAGCAGTGACTTTAGACAACCAGGCTATATACGCTTGTATTTGATTCATCGAGACGTTAGTCATGGGTAAATTAGTCGCCGTATTCGGTGCTACACAGACACTATGAGTATCATCGAATCTATCGCTACGACTACGACTACGACAGTATATAGCGAATTGCTTTTCCGATATTTCAGCTTGAGTGATCGCAAAACTCTCGAAGGTTTTTTTGGCAGGAATCACCACCATTAAGGGTGCCAAATGATTCCGACTAATTCTATCTTGGCAACGAAAAAGAGCATCCCTCCCCTTCCCGGCTAAAGTACGTGGACAATTCTCCTTTCTCACGGGTTTCGGATCGAAAGTCTCATATCGATGGGGCATTAGCTGTCTCGCTAATTCGAGCGTGGAGACACGCCGATTCTGCAACTGGACAGAACTACGACTTAAGGTTTCAGACAGCAGATATTCCATCCCATTTTTACGGGCGGCATATTCATGGATATCGATATCCTTAACATCTGACATAAAATTAACGATACTCTCATTTATTTTTGAGTTCCCGTTAAAGTGCTGAGCGAAACTTAATTGAATTTTTTTATCAATATCATCTAACGAATCCAAGACAGGAATGCCGATTACGCTGATTCCTTCGCGCTCAACCAATTCATTTTTTATAGTAGCCTTCACCTGTAATTGTTTTAACTGAATATCCTCGGGATAGAGTACAAGAGCTTTCGCCAAAGCCGCCCTTGCTTCCCGCAAGTCCTGATAGAAGAGCTTCGTCCTTACATATCGAATATAGCCTTGTCGAACCTGCGACTCATTAATAAAGTGTACTTCCAGTTTCGTTCTTCTCGCCAATGATACGACTTGGGCGATATCCCATTCCCCTTTTGGGTTCCAATAGAGTTGGTTCGATGTCACTTCTTTGTACTGATTTTCTAGCTGCTGCAGAACTGAATCTTGAATAACGAACAAGTCCTTCTTCATCCTATTCAGATAGGCAGAATCAATAAATATTGATTCTAATTTACTAGACAGCTGAAATGCTAAAATTAAATCGTACTCTGGAGACCTTGAATCTGATAAATTCCTTATTTCAGCCTCAAAATAGGTCATTAGTGGCTTTCTCATTTTATTAATTACGAATTTTTTACGTTCAGACGAAAATGCATTTATCACATCCAACAATTCCGCAGAGGAAGCATTGGCATCAGTAACGAATGTATCAAGCACAACTAGCGCAGACCGGTTATGTAACCAAACACTGCTTTGGTACAAGACGAAGAGTAAAAGGGGCATTACCAGCACCAGCGCCATACAGTAGAATTTTCTTCTACTAATCGAAGATACCGAAAACGCACTTTTCATCTTTTTCAGTGCACCACTAGGATCACGATTCACATCGATCAAACCTAAAAGCCCCTGCCACTGTCGGCGTGAGAGTATTTCAATTCGTTTGGGCGACAGCCCCTTATCGAATACTTCACTCGCACTATATCGAGAATAGGGATGACGTTGTTCTAAGACAGAATATATAACGCAACCTAAAGCATAATAATCATCCTCCACTTTGGGAGAACCTCCTGCCAGCATATTGACACTGGCATATAGCGGTGTGAGAGCGACTATATCGTCAACAGCAGATACCTCATCATTATCGTTAGTGACCGCGCTATCCCCAATTGTGCGTGCAATACCGAAATCAACAATCTTTGCGCTCCCCGCCTGATCAATGAAAACGTTACTAGGTTTTAGATCAGCATGTACAATTCCATTAGCATGAGCATATTCAAGAGCATGTATCATCCCCTGGATTATATGAAACTGCTCCTTCTGAGTATTAGGAAGAGCGTGATCACGATGCAGTTGATCGAGAGAGCTCCCTTCCAGCAATTCCATCGTCATAAACACAACGTCATCATCTCGATCAAAATCGTAAACATTAACAATATTAGGATGCGACAATAATTGGGTCTTCTTTGTTTCCTGCTGTAAAGCTCGAAGAAACTTTGTATCATCTCTCAATTGTGGATTAAGCACTTTCAATGCAATATAAGGACTATCATCCCCCGCTTCTTCTTGTCGTCTATCTTTAGCTTTATAGACGACCCCCATCCCCCCAGAACCAATCAGTGCAACAAGTTCGAATCGTCCTTTTACAATACTTCCAACCTCTAAATTGAAGCCTCGCTTTGATTCGGATACACCGGTGCGCACCACCTCAACATCACTCAACGACTTAGGTAAACTGATACTGGAACGGGCTTTACTAACCTGAGTTTCAATAATTCGGGTTTTAATGACTCGCGTTTCATTATTTGATGATGGTAATACGAGGGCACTTTGAGAACTGGTATCTCGATTTTTAAGAGTCATAATTATAAAAATGGATAAAGGAATAGGGGAAATAGGAAGGTAGTTAGAAAATTAAACTTCATTTAAAATCATGCTTTTTGGATTCATTTATTTGGCTTCACTCAACTTTACCTTCTCCATATGCTGATTGTAGGCTCGCTCAAATGAATCACTAAATAGAGAACGAAATACGTCTTCATCATCAACCAAATCAGAATAAAGGCGTTGATATGAATCCCAGCATCGACTTTTTCTTCCTATGGAAAAAAACAGTTTTTTACGACTCTTTAAATTCCTATTGTCCAATGCTTCAGGATCTAGGCGTTTCATCATATAATCGAACCCCGCTTTCATACCGGCCATCACAGCGAGTTGATGATCTTGGATATCTTGAAACCCTTCAACGATTGCATGATCCAAGGACAAATACCCTTGCTTTTCTTCTAGGGCAACACGTAGCGCTTGTTGATAGCTTGATGTTAGCTTCAGCGGATTATTTTCGTCAACATTGATCATTGTCATCGACAACCGAAATTCATTCTTAAGTGCTGTTCGAGAACGTAATAATTTTTGTAGGCCCGTCACACTTTCCTTAAATACCGTTCCAATTGCATGCAATAGACTCTCACCATACACTTCATAATCTTCAAGCGATAAACCCGCAGCGGACAAAACAGAATGTAACGATCTGATTTGTTCCTCAGAGCGGGTACTCGTGACGTCAATATTTTTATTATGCCAATTATCTTCAGGACAGCTATCTTCAAGACACTTATCTTCAGGACAAAAATTTTTACGACAGCTAATGTCCTGAGAATTCTTTTGCTCAGGGAAGTTCGCTGAGAAAGGGTCTTCGCATAGAGAATTCAGATCAAATGGACTAGCCACAGAATGGGAGGAAGGGGATGGGAAGATTTCGGTATGTTCACCCGAGATAGACGTTTGACTAATCCATGCCCGCATCTCAAAGGCTCCCATAGTTAGGGTATCCCCTTCTTGAATGACGCAGCTTTTATCATAACCAAGCGGTACTGCAGAGTCATTTACAAACACTCCATTCGTACTAGTATCCGTTAATACATACTGCCCCCTAGCAAAGCTGATATGCGCGTGGTGCCCAGACAAGATACGCGAACCGTCAACAATAGCCCAAAAACAGTCAGGCGCCCGGCCAATCGTACCGCCCACCTCATTAAAATACTTCCGAGCATTATCACCAAGCGGATATTTTTCTGGGCTAACTATTTCGAGCATCAATTTCACGGGTATTTCCCTACAAAATGTTAAGATAAACAGACAAGGGTAAATTAACCAATTTGGTGAAATATCTTAATTGTAGTGATGACCAGAATAACAAATACCAGAGTACCGAATGTTAACTAGACCAACCCCCCCGCCCCCTTGAGTAATAAATTTTGCTATTATATATCTCACCCTAAAATTGAAAATGTATCTTAGCAATGTTAATCATTCTCCTAATTATTTTTGTCCTCGCTACCATTATCCTCCCTGGCATTTGGGCCACTCATATTCTTGCGAAATATCAATTGACCGATGACAGCCTTCAAGGTACCGGGGGGGAATTAGCACAGCATTTGATTGAGCGCTTCGCACTAACTGAAACAAAAATTGAATTAACGAATCTAGGCGACCATTACGATCCGGCAGAAAAAATGGTTCGACTCAGTGAAGCTAATATGGACGGCCAGTCTCTGACTGCTGTCGCCACGGCCGTACATGAAATAGGCCATGCTTTACAACATCAACAGGGCTATCGGCCTCTACTATGGCGATCACGGCTAGTGAAGGTTGCACTCATCATGGAAAAGGTGGGATCTTTTTCCATGATGCTTTCACCTGTTATGGTTATCGTCACAAAATCGCCTTTTATCGGAGGCTTACTCTTTGGCGTGGCAATTCTGAGCATGCTCATTTTATCCATAGTGCACTTCGTTACTTTGCCGGTAGAGTTTAACGCTAGCTTTGGTAGAGCATTGCCGATTTTAAAAGAAGGGTATATATCCTCTGAGCAATATAAGATTACCGAAAAGATACTATTGGCTTGTACATTAACGTACTTAGCCCAATCTCTTAGCAGCTTGTTAAATTTGGGTAGGTGGCTAGCCGTCTTTCGACGTTAAACGAACGACGGCATTAGACATTTTACTTTCAACATCTTACTTAAAGCATTTTACCTAAAACAAAGACAAAATTACTTTTGCATAAATTCAACAGCAGCCCGGCATGCCGAAGTAATATGTTCCTCATGAGTAAAGCCTGATTTCTTTCTGGGCTTGAAAGAATGGTCACCGTCTTTTAACCAATGAATCTCAATGGCTTTAGACAGATCATATTCGCTCACCTCTTCCTGAGTACCCATAGTATCTCGCTCACCCTGAATAATGAGAAGTTTACTACTCAGATTCTTCAGATGATCGATTCGATTCTTAGGAGGCTTGCCGAATGCGTGAAATGGAAATCCAAAACAAATCATTCCTGCTGCCGATACATCGTCAATGATGAGACTTGCCATACGACCGCCCATGGATTTTCCGGATAGAAACAACCTTTTCTCCTCTTTCCAATCGGAAGCCACTTTCTTCCATGTTCCTAGTAAAATCTTCTGCGTATTCGGTGGCCGTTTCTTTCCTGTTGACCTCCGCTCTACCATGTAGGGAAACTCAAACCGAACCGTTTTAATACCCGCTTCTGCTATCTGATTCGACACATCATTCATCCAATCAGAATCCATCGCAGCACCTGCTCCATGTGCCATGATTAATGTTATAGCCGCATCACTGGGGCCATTCACAAGATAATTTATTTCTGTACTCACAATTTTGAGGTCCTATTCTGTCGTTTGTAGTTCGGCATTACTAAAAACCTGACCATGGCCAGGATGAATGATATCGGGAGCAATGGCCTTTAATTTCTCAGCACTCTGGGCAACCAAATCCCAACTCTCTGCAAATAAATCTTGAAAATAAGGCTTACCATCTTCTCTATCGTTATTGATCAAATCTCCAGTCAACGCAATGAGTATATTACCGTTGTTCAATAGGATTCCGCTGCTACCAAAAGTATGTCCAGGCAAATGCACCACTTCTGCATCGAACCCATATTGTGCTAATGAATCGCCATCGTTAACCAGAATATCCGGCGGAGTGCGCGGCACGGGAATACCAGCAAGCTGAGTGAGAATATCATCAAGTAACTCACTGCCACCACCAGTAGTCGCAGCTATGTCACCCACCGGAGAGAGCCCATTTGTCATGGCGTCTGCATCGTCAACGTGCACGATAATCTTAGCACCTGTTGCTCTTCTTATGGCCTGGGCGCTGCCATAATGATCCAAATGAGCGTGTGTAATAAAGATGTACTTTAAGTCATCAATTGAGTAACCCATATCAACGACAGAACCCAGAATAGAAAGGGTCTTCGTCGGAAGGCCGGCATCAACCAGCATCAAAATCGTTTTTCCCTCTTCAGTCCCCTTAATAATAAAGGCAGAACTAAAGCCAAGATCTAAGACCTCAACCACGTCACTCTGCAATTCATGTTCGCAAGCAGACACTGATAAAAAGGTAATGAGCAAAAGAAGCCGAGGAAAATTCTTGAGGGTCATGTTTATTTCCGCCACATAGTCTAATTAATATTTAAGGAATAATCTGTGCAGGTTCTATTACATAAGATTCTATTACATAGGGTTTCATGAATCGCCAAACATTTTGCTGGATCATTCGCTGAGCCTGAGTATTCGGGTGTATTCTGTCTTCCTGCATATACTCTGGCTTACCTCCCACACCCTCAATATAAAATGGTAACAAGGGAGTATTCGTATTCGCTGACAGTTTTTCATAAACTTGCTCAAAACGTTCAGTGTATTGTTTCCCGTAATTTGGCGGCAATTTCATCCCTAACAACAGCACTCTTGATCCTTGCGTACGACTCAGCCGAATCATAGCCGCTATATTTTGACTCATCGCTTTTAGTGACTGGCCTCGAAGCCCATCATTCCCCCCTAAGGCAATCACCACCCAATCAGGATTAAGCTTCTCAAGTGATCTCGGTAATCGAGCTAAACCACCTGCCGTGGTATCACCAGATATACTATCATTCACTACTCTTAGAAGAGGATTATCCTCCTCCATTTTTTGCTGCAATAAATGAACCCAGCCTTTCCCCTCAGGTATACCGTAACCCGCACTGAGACTATCCCCTAGAATCAAAATCGTTGTTATCGTTTTGCCTTGGGTTACATCTCGGGATTCATCTTTGGCTACGTCAACAGGGTCATTACCGGCAAATGAAAAAGGTGAGTTTAAACAGACTGTAGCGACAAAAACTAACATCGGTACCAGCAAAATCGAGAATCGAATATCCCCAACCTGCATTTGAATCCATCGATTTATTTCGCTAATTCTTGCCACAAAAACGCTCCTATTTGGGCTAGTATACAATATCTTCCCGTAATCTAATAATGCGGTTCATGCAAGTCAGGATAACCTCACACCTTCCCGTTATCTTCAAAAAACAGGTAAATACACCGTGCAAAATGAAGTCATTATTGATGTTTCAGCTATCAACAAAACAGTAGACATGGGTGGTTCTTCATTACAAATCCTGCACAACGTTGGCTTTAGCATCAACAAAGGCGACTCGGTTGCCATCATCGGCGCGTCGGGTTCTGGGAAATCCACCCTCCTCGGTCTATTGGCAGGATTGGACTTACCCACCTCGGGCACTATTCATCTAGCAGGGGAAAAGATAACGGGGTTTTCCGAAGACCAACGATCCTACGTTCGCCTCATGCATGTGGGTTTTGTTTTTCAATCCTTTCAACTGATGCCAAACCTAACCGCTCTGGAAAATGTCATGCTACCGCTGGAACTTAAAGATGTCGCTGATGTGGAACTAAAAGCAAAACAAATCCTCAATCGAGTGGGTCTCGATTCCCGCTTACATCATTACCCCAAACAATTATCAGGTGGCGAACAACAACGAGTTGCTATTGCAAGAGCATTCGTCACGCAACCAACCGTCTTATTCGCGGACGAGCCCACAGGTAACCTCGACAGCAAAACCGGTGCTAAAATTGCGGACCTGTTATTTGAACTTAACAATGAAAACCATACCACCCTGGTATTAGTCACACATGAAAAACAATTGGCCTCCCGTTGTCAAAAGCGAATTGAACTCGAAGCGGGAAGAGTGATTAACGGCGGAACCCCATCATGAGGAAAACCTCACTCATTTTATTTTCCCTGAAACAGTTGGCTCGAGAATGGAAGGCGGGGCAGCTTTACATTCTTAGCTTTGCTCTGCTTATTGCCGTTGGTAGTCACACTTCCATTGGGTTTTTCACGGACAGAGTGGAAAAAGCAATGGAGTTAAAGTCCAGAGATTTACTCGGCGGCGATCTCGTAATTAAAAGCCCAGAGCCTATACCCAATGATTGGCTGAAAACCGCTGAACATCACAATTTACAGATTGCGAATATTCAGGAGTTTTCCAGCGTCATCATCAATGAGGAAAATTTATTATTGGTTTCGGTCAAATCAGTCAGTGAAAATTATCCGCTAAAGGGGGCCATCAGAGTCAGTAACGAATTATACGGCACAGAACAACTGGTGACGCATGGGCCACAACCCGGAAAGGTTTGGGTTCAAGCTCGGGTCATGAGTTCATTACAACTGGAATTAAATCAGAATCTCACACTGGGCAGTACCGAATTTGTAATCAGTAAAATCATAATACAAGAGCCTGATGGTGGGAATTTTTATAGCTTCAATCCCAGAGTCATCATCAATGACATTGATCTCCCTAAAACGGAAATTCTACAACCTGGCAGCCGTGTAGATTACCAGTTTTTATTTGCAGGCTCACAGGATGCAACGGATCTTTTTCGAGACTGGCTAGCCCATAAATTATCGTCGAGACAAAAATTAGTCGATCTAGAATCGGAACGGCCCAGTATTTCTAACGTACTCAATCGAGCACAACAATACATGGGACTCGCCAGCCTAGTTGCCGTTTTACTAGCGGCGGTAGCCATCGCAATGAGTGCAAAACATTACAGCGAACGTCACTACGATACCAGCGCATTATTACGCTGTATGGGCTGCCAACAAAAAGATATTCTCACCATCTATTTTATACAGCTCACCGTTCTGGCCATTTTTGCAGGTGTAGTGGGATCTCTATTGGGCTGGTCTGCTCAGCAGGTTTTAGTGCTTGTACTGAAAGATCTATTACCGAGTGAAATCCCCCAACCCGGTGCTTCCCCGGTAATTTCAGGATTCGCTATCAGTTTTTTGGTATTGCACTGCTTATCCATACCCTCTCTCATTCGTTTAGGCGCCATGTCACCCGTGCGAGTCTTACGTAAGGATACCCAACCCATCAAACTCTCAGCCTGGCTAGTCTACGGCAGCTGCCTGGCTTTAGTGGTATTAATGATTTGGTTTTATACTGGAAATTTACAGCTAACCTTGGCGGTAATACTGGCGACCGCTTTCGTATTAATTCTCGCAACGATCCTCGTTAATTTAATATTCTGGTTTTTCCATAGGATATCTGGCCGTTTTTCTCTGCCAGTGCGAGCGGGAATACGAAACCTTTTGCGACGGCGACAACAAACCCTAAATCAAACACTGGCCTTTGGTCTGACACTCATGGCAATGTTGGTGGTGCTGTCGGTTCGAACGCAGCTCATTAGCCAATGGCAGAATACACTACCCGATGATGTGCCCAATTATTTTGTGACCAACATTCTACCGACAGATAAGCCTGAATTGGAAAAATGGCTCTCCGAAAGAGAAATCGATGCCAACAAACTATATCCCATGGTACGTGGACGCTTAACACAAATAAACCAAACGCCTATCCAAGAGGCTGTCGGTGAAGAGGCTCGAAATCACGAAAGCCTGAATCGAGAATTAAATCTAACGGCATCTCATGAACTGGCCGACGACAACAAGATAATATCCGGTACCTGGTGGTCTCACACATCAGAAATCAAAGTACCCGGTGTTTCCATAGAGGTACGTCTGGCAAATAGACTCGGGATCAAGCTAGGCGATAATCTTTTCTTCACTACCGGATATAAAGAGATGAGTGCCACAGTACAAAGTATCCGGCAGGTTCAATGGGAAAGTTTTAAACCCAACTTTTATCTTATTTTTGAACCTGGCTCTTTGGATGAACTACCGGTGACTTATATGACTAGTTTTTACATGGCAGAAGAAAATCGAACTCATCTAACGAATTTAGTTAGAACATTCCCATCGCTTTCCATCTATGAATTAAATGCATTGATGTCGCAAGTCAAAAACATTCTCTCGCAACTCACAATAGCGGTGGAATTCGTTTTGATCTTTGTATTGATCGCCGGTTTTTGCATTGCTTTATCAACACTAAAGATTTCAATGAACAGTCGTCTATTAGAAGGCGCGATCACTCGAACCCTCGGTGCAAACCGAAAAATGATTAAGAATAGCCAACGGATTGAATATATCATCATGGGCTTTATTAGCGGCATTATCGCCGTAGCAGGAGCCGAACTGATAAACGGATTTAGCTACCATTTTATTTTTAAGTTAGACTATCAACCCACATTTTGGGCATGGTTGATCATTCCTGCCATGTCTTCAAGCTTGATCGGTATATTAGGCCCTTATAGCAGTCGCCAAATATTGGATAAGAGTCCTATGATTGTACTAAGAGAGATATAGATTCAAATGAAAGAAAAAACAGAATCCTACGCTGAAGCCACACAGCAAATAATAGCGATAACACAGGGCGAACAAAACCTTATCGCTGTTATGGCAACTTTTTCTTGTATTTTAGCGACGGAGTTTCCAGGAAACATTTGGACCGGATTTTATATCGTTGATAAAGAAAATCCAAATGAACTGGTAGTAGGGCCCTATCAAGGAACCATAGGCTGCCTTCGAATTTTAATGGGAAAAGGAGTCTGTGGTACCGCAGCTCATACGGGTGTAACACAAGTGGTTTCAGATGTTCACGAATTTCCAGGACATATTGCTTGTGACAGCCGCTCGGCGAGTGAAATCGTTGTCCCCGTTTATAATGCTGAGCGCAGGCTTATTGCTGTGCTCGATATAGACAACCCTCGTATCGGGGCTTTCGATAAAACCGACAAAATTGCTTTGGAGTCTTTAGTCGAGCAAGTATTTGGTAAATGAGTTTTTTTCGAAGTAGAGGAGATCTCAATCCAATTGGCAGCCTTTAATACCCTCTGCCAATCAGACCAAGAAGACTCTTTTTTAGTTTAACTTAAAACAAAACCCTCATAGCCTTTTTCCGCAGAGGCATCACATCTTTCTCTGTAATCCACCTGTCCTCCCGTATAAAGCATAAAGGTACGCTTTTGTGGGTTATTCACACTCACTCCCGTAAACCAAGAATCGACTTTAGAGAAAAGCGTTGCCTCAGCAGTCGCGTCTACCAGTGCAGTCCAATCATTTTCTGCTTCTAGGGAAGGCTCTACCTTATGTAATTTTTCACGTTTCATATGTGCCACTAAATCAGTCACCCACTCAACATTTTGTTCAATGCAACGAGGGATATTACAAAATGTCGCCCCATTGTGCGGTCCGACTAAAGTAAAGAAATTGGGGAAACCCTCCGACTGAATGCCAAAAAGAGTGCGCGGCCCATGCTCCCATTTATCCGTGAGTTTTTGACCGTTCTTCCCCGTGATATCAATTCGTTTTAATGACCCCACTATCGCATCAAACCCGGTAGCGTAAATAATGATATCCAGCTCATGCTCCTTGTCACTGCACTTGATACCTTTAGCCGTAATTTCTTCAATTGGCGTATCCAATAGGCTAACCAGCTTAACGTTATCCTGGTTATACACTTCGTAGTATCCGGTATCTTGAGGAACACGGCGAGTTCCAAAACCGTGATCTTTAGGTATTAGCATGTCTGCCACTTTCGGATCATTTAACCGTGCTCTAATTTTTTTCTCGATAAACTTTGTTAGCAACTCATTCGCGCGAGGATCAAAAAGCGTATCAACATAGTTGCCGAGCCAGATCGCAAATCCCGGCTCTGCATATCGCGCTTCAAAAAAGGCCTCTCTTTCCTCATCCGACACCTCTAATGCTGACCCCATATTTAAGGCATGACGAAAAGCACCTAAAGTCTCACTGCACTCTTCAAATATTTGGGTATAATTTTCCTTAATATCAGTCATTTCTGTTTCAGTCATTGGGCCGTTATGCAATGGCGTAACCCATTCAGGTAACAACTGAAACACCGACAATTCACCAGCCGTTTTAGCGACCTCTTGTATCAACTGAACGCCTGTGGCTCCCGTACCAATAACACCGACACGCTTGCCACTAAAGTCATTTCCTCGCCCTCCAAAACCTTCTTTGGGATAACGCGCTGTGTGAGCCCAATCGCCCTCAAAACTCTCGATACCTGCAATTTTTGGTAAAGTATAAGCATTCAATGGGCCCGTCGCTGAAATCAATAATTCAGCGCAGCTAGTACTCCCGTCTTCCAACTCAACCTGCCATTGATTATTTTTGTCATCAAATGTCGCTTTCGCTACACGACTGTTAAATTGAATATTCTCAAAGAGGTGAAACTTATCAGCTACAAAATTTAGGTAGCGCTCTGTTTCAGGTTGCGCTGCAAAATGTTCTGACCAATTCCATTCTTGTAACACCTCCTCTGACCACGAATAACCGTAAGTTTCGCTCTCAGAGTCAAAACGACAACCTGGATATTTATTCCAATACCAAGTACCGCCTACCCCGTCCCCTGTTTCATACAATTTTACCGAGAGTCCCATTTCTCTCAACTTATAGAGTTGGTATAAACCAGAAATACCTGCTCCGATTATTATCGCATCATATTTATTTTCCGTAGAATTTGTCATGCTCTCTCCCTATGAATATTTTTGTCTATCATTGATAAAGACGACTATCTTCTCGAACCCACACCTTCTAAAACGGCTATCGAATAAAACGAGAGGGTTCAGAAATCAAGAAATACACGCGCTCCTTGAATAAACACTATCACCCCTCGCTCATCTCTGTAAAATGATTTGGGTCAAGACAAATCCGATTTCCCTCCAAATATGACGCCCTATCCTTTCTGGCAACTCACTCCCAATCTACTGAAAACGAGGACCTCTACCAAACTTAAGAACCGACTAAAAATCAAAAACCATTAATATCTTCGTTATCAAAACCCAACCCCCTTACAGTTACGGAAGAAATGCGCGATGATTAGCCGGAGATCAGTTGTCAGAATATTGATATCAAATACACTTCGACACAAAAAAGCCCGATAAAATATCGGGCTTTTTTTAACACTCTATCTTTGCGGTAAAACCGCATCAGAATTTGATAAGGCTATATCTCTATTTATCTTTTTTCTGACCTGCCCCCGTGTCCCGCATCGTATAAACATCCCGCGCACCATTTTTTTGTGAAACGATGTTCCAGAACGGTAACTTTTTGGTTAATCGATTTACTCCTTCTACCGTGTCGGTAATACCGGTAATCTTATCACTGACAATTCGCATTTCTTCAATACTTTCAGCCATCCGGAAAACCACTATATAAAACTCCATAATCCCTCTGACTATTGTCGCTAAGGTAATAAAACTAACAGGGGCAGCGACAAACAGATAAAATACACCTCTCGGTATAGAAATAAGAAACGCCTCGAAACACAAATAAAATATGCCAAACAAACTGGCAGCCAAAATGACAAAATAAAGAATAGGAAACATTCTGACTGTTAGCATTTCTGAAAATGAAAAATCAAAAAGCACCTGAAAAAAAGACAGTATTTTCTCCTTTTCTATTTTTTTAAATATTTTTTTCATGTTCATTTTTAAAACCTAGTTAATATTAAATTAGCATTATTGATTAAAATAAACTCCAATAGTAGCCTATCCCCTACTACAATGATACGTTCAAGGTCTCACTCGACTCGGAGGGTACCGCCCTTGTCAAAGCAAGCAACAATTCCCTGTCTAGAGTGCGAGGAAGTATCCTCATCAGTTCCATACAAAACCATCTTGCACCATCTCCAATCCCCATTAAACTTTCAATTAGAAACGGGCGACTTCTATTTTTGTAGCTCACCTAAATGTATTGTCACTTATTTTGATCAAGTTGGGCATACCTTTCGTACCGACAATATGCGTGATGAAGTCGGTCAAAAATCATCAGCGCACGATAGAACTATTTGCTATTGCTTCGATATTACGGCCAACCAAATAGAAACCGAACTTAAAGATCAGGGGACATCTATCAGTAAAGAGAAAGTGATTCACCTAACACGAGCGAAACTCTGTGCTTGTGATATTCGTAACCCCGCGGGTTCTTGTTGCTTATCCGCTTTTATCAAGTTTGAGAAGCAGTATAAAAAAGAATCCGACAACCTCTGATACTCTATTTGTGTAATGAACTACTATAATCAGGCAAGCCTCGGCTCAAACTGCATGGCAAAACAGTATCACCCAGTAAACTCATCTATTAATTTCAACCCTATAAAAACCACACACATCAGTATTAAAAAATTTTAAGGACTCATATGAAACTGACAAATTTTCTAGCCGCCATTGTAATCGCTCTCGTAATCTCAGGTTGCTCTTCCACTAATGTTAAAAAAAAACCACTTTCTGCACCCGCGCCTCGGGGTGAACTAACCAGTACATCCCCTCCAGTAAATCCCTCTCCCATGAATAAAACCGATTCAAATGAAGTGCCAGAAGTTGAAAAATCCACCATTGCGGACAACGCATCACCAATAATCGAGAATACGGATAACGTAGCGGCGGATGTTGTTGTTTTCACATCTGATGCAGAAACCGAATACAGCTGCGAGCACAACAATGTCAAACGCATTATCCGCGTTGTCCATAACAGCAGCGCCGATTTTGCTTGTACTGTTGAATATGAAAAACCAACGGGTAGAAAAACCCTATGGACAGCAATAAATGACAAAGCATTCTGTGCAGATAAAGCGGTGATGTTTGCCAAAAAGCAGGTAGCTTGGGGCTGGAAATGTGTAGATAAAAAAGGAACACTCATCACTAATTAAGTCAGCCACTATTCAATGACCTCCACACCTTAATTAATACACACTTTAATCACTACCCTTCCTTTCAGCCCTCACCCACTCGGGTGGGGGCCATCAGTGTTCAACTATTCAAAAACCACTAGGACTCGAATCCCGCTAAGCTCTCTTCCACTAGCTCTAGAATTTCTTGCGGATACTCCTGCATAAAATTATGCCCGCCCTTAACCTCTATCGACTTAATATTGTCGTTATGTTTGGCCGCTTGAATACAACTTTGCCGCAAGGGGGAATCCACAGAATCGCTGTGAATAATAACCGTGGGTACTGTTACCGTTTCTACTGCGTGCCATATCGCGTCTAGAGGATGCGCTACAAATTGCGCCTCCAACAAAGGCGGGCATCGTAAAGAGACCGATCCATCGTTAGAGTTTTCCTGAAGAGTAGAATCAAGAAAGTGCTCAAAGGCATCTTCTCGCCAATCACAAAATGCTTTCTTACTCGCAAAAAATGCTCTCGCATCTTCTCGGCTTGACCAGGTACTAATTCGCTCCACAATTCGACTGGACATGGGATTATCCTCAAAAGAGACACTGCCTAACATCTCCAACATTTGCTGTGGAAAGATCATGGGATCGAGCAGAACCAGTCCTGAAAATAATTCAGGATTATCGGCAGCCATAATCAGACTCAGCGACGCACCATAACTATGACCTAGACCGAGCAAAGGCTTGCCTTGATCCGAAATTTGCTGGCTGTCCATCACGGCTTGTACCTGTTCAACCACTCCTCGCCATCCGATAAACTCCTTCTCTAAATCCACGCCTATATCACTTTCACCGTGACCCACAAAATCTTGGGTAAACAATCCATATTTTTCTGCCAGCGGTTTCAGCAAGGGCCAATAGGTTTGACTGGAAAACGCAACTCCGTGTAAAAAATGCAGAGTCGCCTTGTCTGGCTCCCTCATATCAATACCTCTGAGATACAACTCGGGGGACACTTCGTGCTGCCACTTTTTAGCCTTCGCCAAGACCTCGCAATTTTTCATATCTAATCCTAAGTACTCGAATTTTGAATTCTAACCACAGTGATTGAATTCAACGATGAGTCGGCAGCGTCTTCAAGCAACGCTTACCGATTGTCATTTGTGCGAGGCCATTTTACGTTGCTACCCATTAATCACAAGTCGTTATCAATCACCAGTCGTTCTCAACCACAAATCCTTATAAATCATAGGATCTAGATCCTAATAAGACAGTCAGCGGCTTTCACTACTCGGCTGATGGATAATTTTTTCTCCTTGAGTTTTCACCCAGGGTAATTCACCCACCCATACCGCCATCGAAAAATCATCCTCATCGTCGATGGGGCCACCGCGACGTACCTTAACCGCGCCTTCGTCAATCACCATTTTTAGCAAAGTGGTGGCTTTGATCTCCTTCTCGTTGGGAGGACGAATATGATCCCAGCGCCCTGGCTCCAGCTGCTCTACAAAGTGCCGATATACACGTACCTGAGCCTCATCATCATCGACAGTTTCAAACGCGCCAAACAAGACCGCTGAACGATAATTGGCGCTATGGTGAAAAGCCGATTTTGCCATTACCCAACTGTTTAGCTCTGCGAAGGATACGCAACTCTTGCTACCGTTAGTCAGTTGTTTTACCAAACGGCTACCTCGACTCCCATGTATATAAATAGCATCATCCACTCGCCAACACAGCATGGGAATAGACATCGGACTATCATCTTGACTGAAACAGATATGGGCCATTTTGAGATCATCGATGATGGGATACAGATCCGCCTTTTTGTAGCTGGCTCTATTGGCTGATCGTTTCACTTTGGATTGGGATGTTTTCTGAAGCACGGTATTTCCTTCTCTCTCTTTTTTTCGATTCTTATTGGATACTCTGTTAACTCTTCCAGGCAAAGGTTACTCAGTTACATTTGACTTGAGGCCAGTATCCAAGAATACTGGCCTCATCATAAGAGCCAATAGATAATAAAGGGTGGTACCAGTTGAAAACAGCTGAACACGATTCCTTACGCGATTTCGTTTGTGATCATCAATCGGGAATCCCCCTCCAACTCCAAATATATCAAGCCATTAAAAAGAGAATCCTCACTGGGCGATTGCTGCCGACAACGCGACTGCCCTCCAGTAGGCATTTATCGGTCTCGCTGTCAGTCAGTCGCAATACCGTCAATGGCGCTTTGGAGCAATTAAAAGCGGAGGGTTATCTGGTCACGAAACCGGGTGCGGGACATTTCGTCTCTCAAGAAATACCGGACAATTTTCTAACCGTAAATAAGGGCAATATCGATACCCAAACAAGCGCTATGCAAACGACAATTAAAAAGGAAATACCCAACCTATCCCTTTCATATTTAGGCCAAAAACTGACGGCTCATAGCCCGAATCGAGTATTTGGTAATAGTAGCTTCGAAGCCGGCGTACCTGACTTAAAAGCTTTTCCATTAAAAAAATGGAATTCCATTTATCTACGTCACAGCCAAAGGCCGTCTTTATTGGGATACGACTCACTACAAGGGTATCTACCACTACGGGAAGTGCTTGCCGAATATCTTCGTTCATCTCGCGGTTTAGTCTGCCAGGCAGATCAAGTGATTATCACCACAGGAGCACAACAGGCAGCAACTATCGCCATCCAAATAATTTTAGAAAAAGGAGATGAAGCTTACGTCGAAAACCCAGGTTATATCGGCATGAGAAAAGCCTTAGAAACTCAGGACGTCACACCCGTTGGAATCAATGTTGGCTCTCAAGGTATCGACGTCGACGCGCTCCCCGATCAACCCATAGGAAAACTACTTTGTGTCACTCCCACTCATCAATACCCCATGGGCGGAATCGTTCCCTTAGCCAATCGGCTGCGAATTTTACAGTGGGCCGCACAGCATCACATCTGGGTAATGGAAGATGACTATGACAGTGAGTATCATTACGACCATAAACCTATCGCGGCAATGCAAGGCCTCGGATTTGAAGAACACGTTCTCTATGTCGGATCATTCAGTAAAGTGCTTTATCCGGGGCTTCGATTGGGTTATTTAGTCGTGCCGCAGCGTTTAGTGAATCCCTGTGTCCAGGCAAAAAACCACATGTCGGGGCAGACTCCCACTATTGAACAAGCCGCCGTCGCTGAATTTATTGAAACAGGACAGTTCGTACGTCACATACGAAAAATGCGGATTAATTATAATGCCAAATTAAATGCTATTTTAGCTGCCTGCCAACATCATCTATCCGATCTCGCAATCCCCCAATACACCGGTGCAGGCATGCATATCGTTTTAACCTTTAACCTACAGTTATGTAAGGATGGCTTAAGTGACGTTGAGTTGGTTCATGCTCTCAATAACAAACAACTATTTGCCAGTGCATTATCAGCCTATTACGTTGGAAAGGCGCGACATCAAGGGTTAGTACTAGGCTTCGCCAATACTGACATAGAAGACATGAACCACCTTGTAAAAAAAGTCCGACAAGAAATTGACACCTTAATGAAATAGAGTAAGGCACACTCACCTAGTGATTGATTTACTTGACCATTTCACTGTTCCTAACTACCTTTTTATTAATTCTTACTATCTTTTTACTAAATCTAACTGTGTTTTTACTAATTTTAACTGTGTTTAAGATAGTCCGCCGGCATCCAATGTTGACACCTATTATCTTTACCTTAAATGGAGCTATACGTTAAAGGAATCTATAAATTCATAAAATCTACGCTTTAAAAACTTGCTAACACTTCTAGCGCAAAGTAGTTGCCAACCCGCGACAATAAGGAATAGCCCAACATGAAACAAAAACTATCTTCTCGATCAGCCTTTGTGGCAACGGCTCTATTTCTCTCAATAGGCTCTTCTAGCTATGCTAGCGAAGATAAGGATTTCGCGTTTTTATTCGGAAATCAGGGTGAAACCAAATCCATTTGCAACATGCCTATATTCAACACATCAACACACGAAGCGCCCCCGCCCCTAGGCAACGGGAAAAAAATCGTAAATGAATGCGCTGACAAAGTACACCCTTGGGGTCCCAACTACTCCTCCTCTTCGGTCATGATCTTAACCTCCAAGCGTTGGGTAGACTCACAAATCAGTGAAATAAAAGCGACAACGGAAAGAAACCTCATTGAAGAGATTGAAAAACTAACACGTGAAATTCAAGATTTGAAAAACACACTAAACAAGCACCTTAAAGACAAGCACTAGTAAAACCCACTTCTAGAAACTTCATTCAAAATACTCCTCCCTTTAAACAAAAAAAGACCTCGAAAATTAGGAGGTCTTTTTTGGGTAGCTACCATAAAACAGCATAGCCCTTAACTTTATCATTACTCACTAGACAAAAATGGATCTGTCGGCTCAGTGGGTGCCACGTATATATCCAGATAATCACTATCAGACTCTAAATCAACGAGGTCGTTAGACGTTGCAGTATGTGCATCCGTAGTACCGCCATCAAAGTTAACTCCGAATTCTGAAAAGTCATTGGGTCCGTCCGATACCGCCAGCCCCCAATCAAATACACCGCCACTCTCATTGGTACTGGAGCCATCAAAATCACAGCTAACGGTGGGTGCATATGTGATACTCGCAGAAGTACTTTCAAATACGCCATCAGTCGTATTCAACGTCATCACCTGTTTCTGTGCCGTGTTGGCAACACCCTCATGGGAATTACCCGGTCCAGCCCAGTTACAGATAAATTCATTAATACTGCCATCTGGCTGACTACCATCTGAGGTATTAAACACATCACCATACCCAAAGAATCCATAACCTGTGGTAACTGAATCCACAGATGTCACCATCGCATTAAAGGTACGAGACTCTTCATTACCACCGCCTGCTGACCAAGAATAGACAAGACTACCTAAACCCGTTTCTAAGTCGATGTTGGCCACTGCATAAATCAAATTCCCTAAGCCTTCGCCCATCGTGATGTAATCACCGTTTGAATCAAAATAGTCAGTAGAATTAGGGTCATCTCCATCAGGCGAATAGGCACCCGACACCAATTTGAATTTAATGGGAGACGTTGCTGCTCCGTCCACATTATAAAGCATGCTGAAGCCATACCCGCCGCTACCACCAACTGCACCCATGCCCTCAATAGACCCCCAAATTTTACCGGCGTAAACTTGCTCATCACTATCAACAGTACCATCCTCGTCCGTATCAGTACTTTGATCAACGTGCTTTATCGTAAAGACACTGGTGGCATCATCCGATTCAGTGGATATATCGTAGGTATAAACCGTATTGCTGTCGCTATCGGTCGCGGCACTAATAGTAGCCAAGGTCACCGTTAATCCTGAGTTATTCACCGCCAATGCCGTAGACAGTGCTGAGGTGATAGTTGTAGTGGCATCGGCTTCGGGCAAATCTAAATCATCACTACGGGCAACAACACAACTCATTGCTGCTGCCACGGTCATGGCATAGTCAACTTTGGTTGCGACGTCTTCCACAAGGCTATTAATCTTCGCCGCAGAACACGCTTCGCCGTCTGTCTCGCTGGCTGACCAAATACCCAAATCACCCGTTGGCAACCGACCATCATCATCTGAACTCGGCCCAGGACCAGAGCTCATAGTGACATCGGAATCGGAATCCGTCGAACCCGAGAATGCATTAACGTGATTAATATAATCAAGGTCCGGCCCATAACAGGAAGGGCCATTCACTTGACTTACCGACGGTAAAAATACCTCACAAGCTGCATCGGTAGCGGCGGCAAGTATCTCTGCATAAAATGCCTGCTTATCGGCAGCAGTACCGTCACTTGACACTGCGCTGGTGGCTCTATGTTGGAAACTGGCGCTGGAGCCACTTTGTTCAAAAGGAGACGAGACAGCCAAAGTAGACGGAAATGATTCAGAGCTAACGGAGGTTGTTGACCCCGTATCATCTGTATTTCCTGTGTCACCCGTATCTGTCGTATCTCCTGTACCTGTCGTATTGTCCGTTTCAGATTCATCCGAATCACCACCACAGGCACTCAATAAAATGACTAACGTTAACGTTAAAATATTTTTCACAGCGACTTCCTCTCAAGATTAAATCCGTATTTTTTGAGTATAGAAAAAGTCACTAACTGTTCAAGAAACAAACCTTCCATCTATCGATCAAAATGCCAAATGACGCTGCTCCTTCCTAACGAATTCAATCTGAGCACTGAAATAGCTCAACCGCATAAAACAGTCGAATCTCTTAGCCATCAATCTGTACAGGATAAGTGAAAGATTATATTCTCGAATCCTTTCACAAAAAGATAATGGCACAAAAAGATAATGGATACATAATGACAAGGAGTCTCGCAGCCAACCCCATAGTAGAGAACTTTGTTGCTTTCGCGAGGGACTTGGATATCAGCATGGATGTTTTACTCGAAGGAACTCAGCTCGATACAATCAACCCCTCCTCCGCCGCCTCTCTTACAGATTTAGAAACCATCATTGCCAATGCTTATCGAGCATCAGATTGTCCGCATCTCGCTATTTTATTTGGCAAACGTTTAAATATCTATTCCCATGGAACAGCAGCGATAGCTTCTCTTACTTGTGAAAGCTTGGACCAAAGTATTGATATACTTATTCAGTATTTAAGTCAGAATAGTCCGCTGTTCACCCTGAAACGATCGGACACTCGTCAGCACATTTTTTTAGAAGTTCACTTTAAAGAAGACATTAGTCCTCTTGTGAAAAAATTCACTATCGAAACAGGTATCGCTTCAACCGCTACCATTGTGAAGTCACTGTTCCGCGGTCAGTCTGTGGTGGAGTGTTTCAAACTCGATTATCAACCCGACTATCCATCAGAGTGGATCACTCGAGAAACAGGAATAGAGGTACGAACAAAACAACCTACAAACGGAATTCTCTACTACAAAACTGAATCGTCAAAAGAGAATCCTTATAAAGATTCCATCACTCATCAAAAGATGCTGGCGTTACTCAAACAAGAAAATCATGATCAAAGAAAAGCACTCAGCTATGCCCAGAGAATTGAAAAATACATCAGTAGCTTTCCCGAAGATTTACCCACTTTAGAAGCCATCGCGACAGAACTTTGCGCCAGCACCAGAACAGTATCAAGAAAACTAAAACAAGAAAACACCAGTTACAAGGCAATCCTAGAGAAAGCAAAAAGACAAAAAGCGGAGAGACTCTTGATCGATTTAAGAGTCTCTCAAGTATCCGAGATCTTAGGTTATTCCAGTCCCGCTAATTTTAGTGCTGCCTTCAAACTATGGACAAACAAAACACCTACCCAATTCAAAAAAGACCAATTAAAAAATCGATAATATACGAAAGGCAACTGACCCCCTCCCTCAGTCCAACTCAGAACAGAGTGGATAGAACGTGTCCGATATCCAATGGTTTATGTCGCGTAGTCAACAACCTCTTTTACTATAATTAAATACACTACCTTCACCATGTGTGGAACTTAAATTATTACGTTAGAGGCATAGAACTTAGAGGCATAGAATAATGACATTGACCTTAAAAGAGTTACAGGGAAAGGTCCGCTCACAAAAGGAATTGATACCCGCCATCTACGGCAATATCGATTTCAATATAACCCCTGAACGATTCACCGATGACCCCAATACAGAAAGTATGTTGTCGGGAAGATTAGGTAAAAAGTATCGTAACAAACTATTGAGCAAGACTGAAAGCGTAGAACGCGCCAGAGCTTATACTATGCTAGGCGACACCGTAGCAGATGCCTACGCCGCTCTAATTGGAAAGCAGTACAGCTTCAGACAGCTGGTTGATATGTTGGACCAAGCCTGCGAAAACGGTGTAGAAAGCGTAGCGAACGCACCGGAAGAACTCAGTCGGTTTATTGCCTGTATGGAAAAAATACCCGATTGGCTAGACATGGATTTAGTGGACCAAGGTGCGCGTCACAGCCGAATTCACATGGCGACGATGGTCCCCTTCGCCTTAAGAGGCACATTTATTGCCACCTTTATGAACAAGTATTCGGGGCTACCCATGGCCATGACAGGTGCATTATCCGGAAACTCAGCCGCTCGACGAGTCAATGAAACCGGTAGCTTTTTTACCAGCGCCACCCTACCCGGTGCATTAAGGCGTAACGGTAAAGCCTTTCAAGCAGCCGCGAAAGTCAGGCTAATGCACTCGATGGTGCGATATGATTTTCTCACCAAACCCGGCAAATGGGATTGCGAAACCTACGGCATCCCCATCCCTCAAGTTGATCAAATGCCTGCCGGTACCATTCCCGCATTTCTGACGGCGTTTAAGGTCATACAGCAGGGACGAAAACGTTTTACGCGCGCTGAACGCGGACTCGTCGAGCTTTGCCGTTACCAAAGTTATCTCTTAGGTTTACCCGAGGAGTTACTACCCGATACGCCTCGGGAAATTTTCAACATCATGCTGACCTACAGCTCTACTTTGAGAGAAGGGTTTGATGATGCTGTTGGTGGTGAATTGGTTAGAGCAACCATGGCGGGATATAGGCCACGAGATAAATCCTTTAAGAGTAAAATTTACAATGAAATTGAAAAAAGTTTCTCCCGTGTCTTCTTCCATCAAGTCTTCACCAGCATGACGGGTAAGCCCTACGCTAAAATTATGGGAGTGGAAGCGGATCTAAAAGACTACGCTCTTTTCGCCGCGAATTGTTATATCCTACCGCAAATGGGTTTTCACTTTGTTGCTGAAAAAATCCCTGTGTTAAATGAAATTGCTGACAGGAGCTTAATTAGTAAAATTCATGCGCTATTGACGGAGTATGGTCATGCAGAATTTATTACTGATGTCGCTGAATATTCCTATGCGGCTCAGCAAGACGTAAAATTGAAAACTGGAAAGGTTTTACCTTGGAAAGGGGCTTTTAGAGGGGGTAAGCCTGCTGCTGCGGGAGTTTAATTTACCAAACAAAAGCCGCCTCAATCACAATGGATTGAGGCGGCTTTATTTACATACTATTTATTACCGGAACTATTCCCCGGCTTCGACCGCAATGACCGAGATACGATTCACATGATCAATGACATCCGATGACGTGACACGAACCGGTGCGGTGATTAACGTACCCGCTGAAGTATCGGAGGATACGAGTGCATCAATCGTGATAGTGACACTATCTCCCACTGCCAATGTACCCAGTGCCCAGTTTGCTTCTAGATTCGCACTACAAACCGTCGTCCCGCATGCCGCATTCGGTGCTGCATCAGTAGAAAATATAAAACTCAATTCTGCTGGCACCCGAAATAACACAGCCACCTCATCCACTGGCACCGCTGAGATGTTGCTCACTGTAATCTCATACAACAAGCGATCTCCTGCTGCTACCGGATCAGGCGTGGCACTCAAATCAACCGTAA